>JBNJKW010000003.1:0-678703 GCA_051751385.1 Actinomycetota bacterium
AACGAATACTTCAGCAAAGGAATCTCTGTGAAATTCGCTTTGTTTTTCTTCGCTGCGATGTTTCTACTTTATTCCATTCTTTTTCTTTCTGTCAAATCCGCGTTTCCGCTTCATTCACTTTAGAAAAAGCATGGTCCCAGCGAAAAGCTTCAGCTAATTTGCCTACACACTGGGCGCATGACCAACCGCTGTCGTTTTATCGAAGGGGTTTTGTCGCGTTCCGGCCGGCTGTTTCACAACCCGCGGCGGCGACTCAGAAAACATTACACGGCGCTGGCAGCGCCCGCAAATCGCTGGAGCGTGATGCCCGCCACCGATGCGGAAGGGCCCGCCGTCGCCCTCCTAAAGCGGAGGAAAACAGCGGGCCCTTCGATCAAGCCGTCGGATTGACGGCCAGCGCGCTTGGTCAGCCAGACACTTCCACCATGGCGAGCGTCCGCTTGCCGCGGCGCATCAACAGGTATTTGCCGTGCAACAACTGATCTGCTCCGACGACGGTGTCCGGGTCGGTGATTTTTTGGTTGTTCACGTAAGCGCCACCCTCTGCCACCGTCCGCCGGGCCGCCGAATTGCTCGTGGCCAGACCGGACTGGACCAACAATTCGATGATGCCGGTAGTCTGCGGGCCGGCAACTGCACTGGGCAGCTCAGCCGTGGCGGCGACCAAGGTGGACTCGTCCAACTCGGCCAACTCTCCCTGCCCGAACAACGCGGAGGAAGCAGCGATCACCTTGTCGGTCGCATCGGTTCCGTGCACAATCGACGTCACCTCGTAAGCCAGCGTCCGCTGGGCTTCACGGGCGTACGGCCGCTCGGCCACGGCTCGCTCGAGTCCTTCGATTTCCTCCCGCGAACGGAAAGTGAAGACCTTGAGCCGCTGGACCACGTCGGCGTCGGCCGTGTTGAGCCAGAACTGGTACATGGCATAGGGGCTGCACATGTCCGCATCCAGCCAGATGGCGTTGCCCTCGCTCTTACCGAACTTGGTTCCGTCCGAGTTGGTGATCAAGGGCGTGCCGATCGCGTGGACAGCGCTGCCCTCCACCTTGCGAATCAGTTCGATGCCGCTGGTCAAGTTGCCCCACTGATCCGATCCGCCGGTCTGCAGGATGCAGCCGTACTGCCGGAACAGCTCTAGGTAGTCCATGCCCTGCAGGATCTGGTAGCTGAATTCCGCGTAGCTGATGCCTTCGTCCGAATTCAGCCGGGAGGCAACGATGTCCTTCTTGACCATGGTGCCGACGCGGTAGTGCTTTCCGATATCGCGCAGGAAATCCAGCACGCTCATCGGAGCGGTCCAGTCCAGGTTGTTGACCATGCGCGCGGCGTTGTCGCCGTCGAAGGCAAGGAAGCGCTGGACCTGGCCCTTCAGGCGGTCCACCCACTCGGCGACCGTTTCCTTGGTGTTCATGGTGCGCTCGGCGGTGGGCCTGGGATCGCCGACCAGCCCGGTGGAGCCGCCCACGAGTCCCAGCGGCTTGTGCCCGGCCAGCTGCAACCGGCGCATGGTGAGCAGCTGGACGAGGTTGCCCAGGTGCAGACTGGGTGCCGTCGGGTCGAAGCCGCAGTAATACGTCACCGGGTCCCCCGCCAGCAGCTTCTCCAGTTCAGCCTCGTCGGTTGAAACGTGGACAAGTCCGCGCCACTTCAGTTCCTGCCAGACGTTGGCGAAACTAGGGTCGTTGTGTTGCGAAGCGAGAAACGTATTATTCACGGATTCCAAAATATCAGCCTTCAATTCCCTCGGGGACCTCGCCCTCGGCCAACAGCCGCAGCCGCTGGGTCGGACGGGTCATGGCCACGTAGAGGTCGCCGACGCGGCCGCCGGTGCGGTGCAGTAGTTCGCCGGGTTCGAGCACCACTACGGCGTCGAACTCGAGCCCCTTGGCCTCCTGCGGGCCCAGCACACTGATGTCCTGTTCCAGCCCGCCCGCGCCGCCTCCTACACGCCGGCCGTAGACCGCGGCCAGCGCGCTCCGCACCTCCGGCAACTGACGATCAGCGGCGATGACCGCCAGCAGGCCGCCGTTGGCAGCTTCGAGTTCCTCGGGCATGATCTCCAGCAAGCGTTCAACCATGCGGCCGGCCGGCACCCGGTCCACGACCGGCTGCCAGCGCCCGTCGCGCACGGCTTTCGGAGCCGTCACGACCTGGCCGGCGGCGTTCGCCATCCGGACCGCTGCCTGGGCAATCTGCGACGGCGTGCGGTAGTTCACGGTGAGTTCTTCGAGCTGCCAGCGACTGCCCGCGAACGGCTCAAGTGCCTGCTGCCAAGATTCGGCGCCGGCGACCGAACTGGTTTGCGCGATATCGCCGACCACAGTAAACGACTTGAGCGGGCAGCGGCGCATCAGCAGGCGCCACTGCATGGCCGACAACTCCTGCGCCTCGTCGACCACGATGTGTCCGAAGGCCCAGGTCCGGTCGCCGGCGGCTCGTTCGGCCGCGGTGAGACGGCTTTGCTGCGTTTGGTTGTAGCCGGCCAGGTCCTCGGCGCTGACCAACCCGTTAATGCCGATGTCGCGCAGCGACTGGTCGACGTTCCGCAGTGACTGCTCAGCATTGGCGATGTCGCGGGCGCGGTCGGCGTCCTGCTGGGCCTTGTCACGCCCGGACGAGGCATCCATCTCGCCGAGCAGCTCGGCGGCTTCGTCGAGCAGCGGCACATCGGATTCGGTCCACGGCGCATCCGCGGAGCGCAACAGCACGTTGCGTTCCGCATCGGTCAGTTCGGGGGCCGCAGCCTCAAGATGGGCCGGCTTGCTGAGCAATTCCCGGATCAGCTTTTCCGGCGTCAATGGCATCCATGCCAGATTCAGCGCCACCCGGACGTCGCGAGAAGTCCGCACGTCTTCTGCCAGATAGGCGCGGTCTGCGTTGTTGCCCGGTCCCGACGACGCCTCCAAGGCTTCGCGCAGCTGGTCGGTCAGCTCGCGCAGCAGGATCTTCACAAAGGTCACCCGGGCGGCGTTGTGGGGTTTGCCGGTGGCCCGTGCGCGGTCCCGCGCCCGTGCCACCTGGCGCGGGGTCAGGGTCAAGATGGTGCCCTCGACGTTAAGTTTGCGCGGCTCCCCAGGCAGCCTCTGCCGGTGCGCTACCGCGTTGGCCACGACGTTGGCCATGGACAAACGGCCCTTGATCTCGGCCACGACAGGGTCGGTCTCCGGCACCGCCCGAATTCCGGGCATCAGCCCGCCGAGCGTTGACATGACGACGCCGGTTTCACCCAGCGAGGGCAGCACACGCTCGATGTACTTCATGAAGGAGTTCGATGGCCCCACCAGCAGCACACCGGCGGACTTCAGCCGGTCGCGGTGCGAGTACAACAGGTACGCCGCGCGGTGCAGGGCAACGGCGGTCTTGCCCGTTCCGGGGCCGCCCTGGACCACCAGGATCCCCGGCATCGGAGCCCTGATGATGCGGTCCTGTTCAGCCTGGATAGTTCCGACGATGTCGGACATGGCACCGGTGCGCTTGGAGTTGAGCGCCGCCAGCAGAGCGCCTTCGCCCTGCAGCGACGCGCCGTCGGCAAGCATGGTCGAGTCGAGCACGTCGTCTTCAATGCCCTTGACTTGGTGCCCCTGCAGGATCAGATGCCGGCGCCGCCGCACGCCCAGCCGTTCAAAGGCAGTGGCCTGGTAAAACGCTCCGGCTTCGGGCGCACGCCAGTCCACCATCAACTGCTGCAGGTCCTTGGTACTGAGTCCGATGCGTCCGATGTAGCGCCGGTCGCCGTCGTCCAGATCGAGGCGGCCGAACACCAAGCGGTCATCAACAGCGTTAAGCTGGGCCAGGCGGTCCTCGTACATGGACGCGAACGCATCGCGTTCGGAAATGTTCTGCATACTGCCCACTGCGCCGCTGCCGCGGACACGGGCCAGCTGCTCCTGTTTTTCGGCGCGCAGTTCTTCCAGCCGGCGATACAACCCGGCCACGTAGGCGCGCTCATGTTCCAGCTCGGCGTGGGCCGAAAGCGATTCTGGCATGTGGTTATCCCTCCCCAAAAGGCAGACCGTCCATTCTACTACCGGCACCGTGGATTTTGCTGCGAGCCGAATGACGGCGGGGCAGGCGCCACCTGTCCGTTCGCCACGGGCGGAGTTATCGGCTACTCGCGCACCAGCGAGCGGATGCGGTGTCCCGTCAACGCGGACCTGCCGCGCAGCGCCGAGAGCTCGAGGACCACGCCGAATCCGGCCACCTGGACTCCGGCCCGTTCAAACAGTCGGCAGGCGGCGCCGAGCGTCCCGCCGGTTGCCAGCACGTCGTCCAGGATCAGCACCCGCGAGCCCGGCAGCAGATCGTCCGCATGGATTTCCAGCGTGGCCGTACCGTACTCCAGCGTGTAATCCTCGGAGATGGTCTTCCGGGGCAACTTGCCCTTCTTCCGCACCGTGACAACGCCAGTGCCGGAGGCATAGGCTGCGGCGGCCGAAAGCAGGAAGCCGCGGGCCTCCACGCCCGCCACGGCGTCAAACTGGCCCTGGAACGGGTCTATCAAAGCATTCACCACCGCATGCAGCGCTTCCCCGTCGGCGAATACAGGAGTCAGGTCCCGGAAGACGACGCCGGGCTGCGGATAATCCCGGACCGTCTCCGAAAGACGGTTGACCATGGTCTCAACTGATTCGCGGGGGCGTTCATTCACCCGTCTACCCTACCCGCTGCCGGCACGGCGCCGCGGTTTCGCTGCCCGGTACGGCGAGACGGTAGGGTCACCCTCCAGCCAAAAGCGCCACGGGTAAGCATCGGTGCCGCCCTCGCCGCTGACGCCCACCCGAGGCCCGGTCCGCACGTGCTGATGCGATGCCTGGACCGCGGGCCGTGTCAGCGCCAAGCCGCCGGTTGCCACGGCGCGGCCGTTGTCGCCCAGCTCCAAACCCAGGGCCACGGCCAGCCGGGCCGGCCCCCGCGCCAACTCAGCATCCCGCTTGGCCGAGGTCCGCCGGCTGCGGGCCAGGCCCAGGCCTTCGGTGACTTCACCGGCGCGGAGCAAGACAGCCGTGGCCTGGCCCTCGTGGCCGCACACGATGTTCACACAATGGTGCATCCCGTAGGTGAAGTAGACATAGATATGCCCCGGCGGGCCGAACATCACCTTGTTACGGTTGGTCAGGCCGCGGAAGGCGTGCGAGCCCGGATCGTGCTCGCCCATGTAGGCCTCCGCCTCGGTGAAGCGCACCGCAACGGTCCCTTCCGCCGTCGTATGCGCCAACCGGGCACCGAGCAGCCCCGGAGCCACCTCCACGGCAGGCCGGCCCAGCCAGCGCAGCAGAGCTGCATCCACTAGGCGGGCTGGAAGCGCTGGTAGAAGCGGGTCAAGGCTTCGCGCCGGTGCGCCGAGTCATGTACCTGCCCGCCGCCGAGCACCGTGGCCAGCGCGTCCAGCCGCATGTGCCAGCTGGCCATCAGGCTCTCCGCCAAGGTGTCCCGGCCTACGTTGTGGACCAAGGTCAGGCGGGTCTTGCCGTCCTCCGGTTCCAGCATCCAGTGCACGGTGCCGGTGCCCTCCGGAGCGGTCCAGGTGTAGTCAAGCCTGCTGCCCGCGAGCACATACTCGACGTCTCCGCTGACGGTCCGTCCCGGCAGATTGAATTCGACGGCGCCGCCGGCCTGCAGCTCCACCCGGCCGGGTCCGAGCCAGGCCCCGAGCAGGTCCGGCTCGGTCAAGGCCGCCCAGACCCGTTCCCGGCCGGCGTCGAGCAAACGCTCGAAGCGCAGGCCCGTGCGTTCGGAATCACTCTCGACCGTGCCCATAGAATGCGAAAGCTGGTACTGGCGGGCATACGCTTCGCGCAGCGGGGTCCAACGGTCGGTTTCCCAATCCGGCTTACGTCCGGCCGCGACCTCGGCCAGCGCGTCCAGGATGGTCTGCCAGCCAGCGCTGCCTTCGGTCAGGAATTCAGGCCCCTCGGCGCGGGACCTGAACTGCAGCAACGTTCCGCCATCGCTTTCCAGCACCCGCCATTCAATCACCGACTCCTGACCGAGCTCGTCCTCCCACGTGATCTGCAGGCTGAGCGGCGGGTTCAGCTGCAGCACCGTGCCGCTGGACATGCCCCCGCCCAGAACCAGCTCGTAGGTGCGGCCCAGCTCCCAGTCGGCGTCCAGTGTGCCGAGCCACTTGGCGACGTTGTCCTTCTCTGCCAGCAGGCTCCAGATGTAAGTGTGCGGGTAGTCGAGTTGGCGGTCGAAGGCCAGGACGTAGTCCCCGTCCACACGCTCGATCCGGCCCTCCGGAACCAGTTTTTCCTCGTCCTGGCTCAACGTCGACATGCTCGCTCCCTCGGCTCAGTTGCTACGCCCCCTCGCTTCACAAACTACCGCAGAGACATTTACTACCGGTTGGTAACTTATGTCGGCGGCGGTCCCGCGAGGGCTAGGTGCGGTTCCCGCCAACGTAGTCCCGCGCGATGTCCAGCCCGGCCTGAAGCGCCTCGATTTGGGCTGCCACGGCGCTCGGTGCGGTGCCGCCCTGCGAATTGCGGCTGGCCAGCGAACCTTCCACGGTCAGCACCTCGCGCACCCGCGGGGTCAGCTGCGGCGAAATGCCGGCGAACTCCTCGTCCGTCAGATCCCAGAGTTCGACGCCGCGGCTTTCGGCCTGCTTGACGGCGGCACCGGAGAGTTCGTGAGCCTCGCGGAACGGTACGCCTTGCCGGACCAGCCATTCGGCGATGTCGGTGGCCAGCGCAAAGCCCTGCGGAGCGAGCGCTTCCAGCCGCTCGGTGTTGAAGACCAAGGTCTCGATCATGCCGGCGACGGCGGGCAGCAGCAGTTCCAGAGTGTCTGCGGCATCGAAGACGGGCTCCTTGTCCTCCTGCAGATCGCGGTTGTAGGCCAGCGGGAGGCCCTTGAGCGTGGCCAACAAACCGGTCAGGTCGCCGATCAGCCGGCCTGCTTTGCCCCGGGCCAGCTCCGCAACGTCCGGATTCTTCTTCTGCGGCATGATGGACGAGCCCGTGGAGTAGGCGTCGTCCAGGGTCACAAAGGAGAACTCCTTGGTGGCCCAGAGGATGACTTCCTCGGAGATCCGGGACAGGTCCACGCCGATCATGGCGCAGACCCAGCTGAATTCGGCGAAGACGTCGCGCGAGGCGGTCCCGTCGATCGAGTTCCAGGCAGCGGAGTCGAAGCCGAGGTCGGCGGCGACGGCGTTGGGGTCCAGTCCCAGCGAGGAGCCGGCCAGGGCGCCGGATCCGTACGGCGAGACTGCGGCCCGCTTGTCCCAGTCGGCCAGGCGCTGCACGTCGCGCAGCAGCGCCCAGGCGTGGGCCAGCAGATGGTGCGACAGCAGCACCGGCTGGGCGTGCTGCAGGTGCGTGCGGCCAGGCATCGCAACCTCCGGATGCCGGCCGGCCTGCGCGAGGAGCGCGTCGATAGTTGCCAGCACTCCCCCGGCGATGATCCGTGCGTGGTCGCGCAGGTACATCCGGCCTAGGGTGGCGATCTGGTCGTTGCGTGAACGCCCGGCGCGGAGCTTGCCGCCCAGCTGCGTGCCGGCCCGTTCGATCAGTCCGCGCTCAAGCGAGCCGTGGACGTCTTCGTCCGACTCGGCGGCCACGTAGGCGCCGGAACGAACATCGTCGTCGAGTTGATCCAAGGCAGCGAGCATGCCCTCGAGTTCGGCCTCCTCCAGCAACCCCGCCTTGTGCAGCACCTTGGCGTGGGCGCGCGACCCGGCGATGTCGTAGTGCGCCAGGCGCCAGTCAAAGTGCGTCGACTTGCTCAGCGCGGCCAGCGCGTCGGCCGGCCCGCCGGCAAATCGGCCGCCCCAGAGGGCACCTTCGTTGGTGTGCCCGGCTGCGCTGGTGTTCGGTTCCTGCGTCACGTTGTCTTCCCTTTCCGCCAGGTCGCCCTGGTGACGGTTCCGCGCGCTGCCGTGCCGGCCGGCGGAGATGGCTTGCCGCCGTGGCGGCGGCCGTTGCATTGCGTTTAGGTTATTGCGTTCAGGCGTTGCGCGACGAGTCGTCGGCGAACTGCAGGAACCGTGCCGCGAGAGCGGCGCCACCGGCAGGGTCCCTCGTCACCAGCAGGACCGTGTCGTCTCCCGCAATGGTGCCCAGGACCGACGGCATCACCGAATGATCGATGGCCAGCGCCAGGAAGTTGGCTGCTCCCGGCGGCGTGCGCAGCACCACCAGGTTGGCGGAGGCTTCGGCCGTCACCAGCAAATCGGCGCACAGCCGTGCCAGCCGGGCGTCCAGGATCTCCTGGGTGACGCCGCTCTGCGGCGCTCGTTCGCCGCCCTCGCTCGGCACGGCGTAGATCAGCCCGCCGTCCTGGCCGCGCACCCGCACCGCGCCCAGTTCCACCAAGTCGCGGGAGAGCGTGGCCTGGGTGACCTGCACTCCTTCGTCCGCCAGCCGAGCCGCCAGTTCGGCCTGCGAGCGCACCGACTCGCCGGTCAGGATCGCCGTGATCTTGGCCTGGCGCGCGGTCTTCGTGGCCGGCATCGTGTTCATGGCCTGGGCCGCCTTCAAGCCCTGGCCAACGGTGCCAGCGACGACTTGTCCATCAGCCATGCCATCAGCGCCTTCTGCGCGTGCAACCGGTTTTCCGCTTCGTCCCAGACCACCGACTGCGGGCCATCGATCACATCGGCAGAAATTTCGTAGCCGCGGTAGGCCGGCAGACAGTGCAGCACGATGGCGTCGGCGGCGGCCAGGTCCAGGGCGGCTTGGTCCACCGCATAGTCCTTGAACAGCTCCAGCCGCTGCGCCTTCTCGTCTTCCTGCCCCATCGAGACCCAGGTGTCTGTGGCGATCACGTCGGCCCCGGCCAGCGCCTGTGCCGGATCGGTGGTGATTTGCACGGATCCGCCGGTTTCGGCGGCCCTGGCTTCGGCTTCGGCCACCACGGACTCCGCCGGCAGGTAGCCTTCCGGTCCGCCGATCCGCACATGCATGCCGGCGGTAACACCGGCGAGCAGGTACGAGTTGGCCATGTTGTTGGCGGCATCGCCCAGGTAGGCCATGGTGAGTCCGGCCAGCCTGCCCTTGTGTTCCTGCACCGTCAGCAGGTCCGCCAGCAGCTGGCAGGGGTGGTAATCGTCGGACAGCGAGTTGATCACCGGGACTCGGGAAAGGGCAGCCATCTCCTCCAGGCCGGAGTGGGCATACGTCCGCCAGACCACCGTGGAGACCATCCGCTCCATCACCTTGATGGTGTCGGATACGGATTCCTTGTGTCCCAGCTGGGATTCCCCGGGGTTGATGATCAGCGGGACACCGCCCAGATCCGAGATCCCGCTGGCGAAGGACACCCGCGTGCGCGTCGAGGTCTTGTCGAAGATGACGGCCACGGTCTTTCGGCCGGCCCCGTCGCCGGCGAAAGGCTGATGTCGATACGGGAACTGCTTCATCTCCGCGGCCAGCTGCAGTACCTCGGCCTGCTCGGCCGGGCTGAGGTCGGTGTCCTTGAGGAAGTGGCGGGTCATGAGGCGTCCTTGCTGGTAGCGGCGGTGCGGGCGGCCGCAGTGGTCAGGATGTCCGGCAGCGCGGCGGTAAACCGAGCGGCCTGCTCGGCGGTCAGGATCAGCGGCGGGGCCAGCCGCAGCGTGCGCGGACCTGGGCTGTTGATGATGAAGCCGGCGTCCAGCGCGACCTCCACGGCGGCAGCGGCACTGTCTGAGTCCAGGTCGAACCCGATCAGCAGGCCCTCGCCGCGGACCTCCACGACGTGGTCGATGCCGGCCAGCTGCTCGCGCAGCCTTTCCCCGAGCGCTGAGACGTGGGCCAGCAGCCCGCGCGACTCGATGGCGTGCAGAGTAGCCAGCCCGGCCGCCGTGGCCACCGGGTTGCCGCCGAACGTGGTGCCGTGCTGGCCCGCGGTCAAGAGGCTCGAGGTCTCCGCGCCGAAAGTCAGCAGTGCGCCGACCGGGAGTCCGCTGCCCAGGCCCTTGGCCAGGGTGATGGCGTCGGGAACGATCCGTTCGCCGCCGGACACCTTGCCTTGGAACGCGAACCAGTTGCCGGTCCGGCCCGCGCCGGACTGCACCTCGTCGAGAATGAGCAGCGCACCGGCTGCCGTTGTCACTTCCCGGGCGGCCTTCAAATAACCCTCCGGCAGCGGCCGGACTCCCACTTCGCCCTGGATCGGTTCCAGCACGACGGCGGCCACTGTCTCATCGACGGCGGCGCGCAGTGCGTCCTCATCACCGAAGGGAAGGTGGATAACGCCGCCCGGCATCGGTTCGAAGGGTTCGCGGTAGGCCTGCTTGGCCGTCAGCGCCAAAGCACCCATGGTGCGGCCGTGGAAGGCGCCCTCCAGGGCGATAATCTTGGTCCGGGTGGGACTGGAGTTGCGCCGGGCCAGCTTGAACGCCGCTTCATTGGCTTCGGTGCCGGAGTTGGCGAAGAACACTTTGGAGCCGGCCGGAGCGCCGGCCAGTTCCAGCAGCCGCTCGGCCAGCGCGATCTGTGCCGGACTGGTGAAGAAGTTTGAGACATGGCCGAGGGTGGACAACTGGTCGGCCACGATCCCGGTCAGGAACTCGTCGGCGTGGCCGAGCGCGTTCACCGCGATGCCGCCGAGCAGGTCCAGGTATTCCCTGCCATCGGCATCCCAGACGGTGCAGCCTTTGCCGCGCACCAGCACGCGCTGCGGGGTCCCAAAGACACCCATCAGCGATTCGCGGTACTTCTCCAAGAGCGCTTTGCTGTCCAGTCCCTCCAGACCGACCAGGCCGGCCGCCGTGGACACTGCATGGGCCGTGTTCATGATTCGTCTCCGTCCGGAACAATCTGGGTGCCGATGCCGGCCGCGGTGAAAATTTCCAACAGGATGGAGTGCGGCATCCTGCCATCGACGACGGCGGCCCGCTCCACTCCCCCGTCGACCGCCTTTAGGCAGGCCTCCATCTTGGGAATCATGCCGGATTCCAACCCCGGCAGCAGCCCGCGCAGTTCCCCCGCCGTCAGCGACGATATCAACGAGGACTTGTCCGGCCAGTTCGCGTACAGTCCCTCGACGTCGGTGAGGATGACCAGCCGCGAGGCGTGCAGGGCGTCAGCGACCGCAGCGGCCGCGGTATCCGCATTGACGTTGAGCACCTGGTTGGTGCCCTCGCCGTCGCCGCCAATCTCCGGCGCCACGGTGGAGATCACCGGGATCCGACCGGCGTCGAGCAGATCCAGGATGGCCGACGGATTGACGCCGACCACTTCGCCCACCAGTCCCAGATCAACCTCCTCGCCGTCCACCACGGTGCCGGTGCGCACCGCCTGCAGCAGCCCGCCGTCTTCACCGGAAAGCCCCACGGCGTACGGCCCGTGCGAATTGATCAGGCCCACCAGTTCCCGGCCCACTTGCCCAGTGAGCACCATGCGCACCACGTCCATGGCTTCGGGAGTGGTGACCCGCAATCCGCCCTTGAACTCTGATTCGATGCCGAGCCGGGACAGCATGGCATTGATCTGCGGTCCGCCGCCGTGGACCACCACCGGCTTGATGCCAGCGTGGTGGAGGAAGACGATGTCCTCGGCGAAGGCCTGCCGCAGCTCGTCGTTGACCATCGCGTTGCCGCCGTACTTGATCACCATGGTGGTACCGGCGAACCGTTGGATCCACGGCAGCGCCTCGATCAGCGTGGCGGCCTTGTCCTGGGCCATCAGCATTGTGTTCTTCATCGGTCCTCAGCTGGAGTAGGCAGAGTTCTCATGCACGTATTCGTGCGTGAGGTCGTTGGTCCAGATGGTTGCGCTCTCGCGGCCGGCCTGCAGGTCGATCACCACGCTCACGTCGCGGCCGCTCAGGTCCACCAGGTCGCGGGGCTCGCCCACACCCCCGTTGCGGCAGACCGGCACGCCGTTCATGCTGACGTTCAGCTGGTCCGGTTCGAAGACGGCATCGGTGGTGCCCACCGCGGAGAGCACCCGGCCCCAGTTCGGGTCGTTGCCGAAAATGGCCGTCTTGAACAGGTTGGAGCGGGCCACCGCCCGGCTGACCGTTTCCGCGTCCCGCTCGGAGGCTGCGTTGATCGTGGTGACGGCGATGTCGTGGCTGGCGCCCTCGGCATCGGTGATCAGCTGCCGGGCCAAGTCTGCACACACTCCGGTCAGGGCAGCCGTGAAGTCTTCGATTTCAGGAACCACGGCGGAAGCGCCCGAAGACAGCAGCACCACGGTGTCATTCGTGGACATGCAGCCGTCCGAGTCGGTCCGGTCGAAAGTCACCCGCGTTGCCTCGCGCAGGGCCGCCTGCAGCGCCGCCGGTGCCAGTTCGGCATCCGTGGTGATGACCACCAGCATGGTGGCCAGGCCCGGGGCCAGCATGCCGGCGCCCTTGGCCATGCCGCCGATGCTGTAGCCACCGCCGGCGAACACCGCCTCCTTCGACACGGTGTCGGTGGTCATGATCGCCCCGGCCGCGTCGGCTCCGCCGTCGTCGGACAAGGCGGCTGCCGCCGCTTCGACGCCGGGCAGCAGCTTGTCCATCGGCAGCTGCTCGCCGATCAGTCCAGTGGAGCAGACCACCACGTCTCCCGCGGAGACGCCGAGCAGGGCGGCGGTTTTCTCGGCGGTGGCGTGCGTGTTCTGGAAGCCCTCGGCGCCGGTGCAGGCGTTAGCACCGCCGGAATTGAGCACGACGGCGTCGGCCCGGCCATCGCTGATCACTTGCCGCGACCAGTGCACCGGAGCGGCAGCCACCCGGTTCGAGGTGAAGACAGCAGCCGCCGCCTGCAGCGGTCCGTCATTGACCACCAGTGCGACGTCGGGATTGCCGGAGGCTTTTAGCCCGGCGGTGGCAGCGGCGGCGCGGAATCCTTTGGGTGCGGTAACGCTCACGGTGCAATCCCCTGGTGGGTCAGGCCGGCGGTCTCGTCGAGTCCGAGGGCAATGTTCATGGACTGGATGGCGCCGCCGGCTGTTCCCTTGGTGAGGTTGTCGATGGCGCAGGTGGCGACAACGCGGCCCGCGTGCTCGTCGAAGGCCAGCTGCAGGACGGCGTGGTTGCTGCCCTGGACGGACTTGGTGTGCGGCCACTGGCCCTCGGGCAGCAGGTGCACGAACGGCTCGTCGGCGTAGGCCGACTCCCAGGCAGCGCGCAGTTGCCCGGTGTCCGTGCCCGGCTTGACCCGTGCAGTGGCCGTGGTCAGGATGCCGCGGCTCATCGGCGCCAGGGTCGGGGTAAAGGAGATCGTGACCGATGCGCCGGCGGCTGCGGACAGCCCCTGTTCGATTTCCGGGGTGTGCCGGTGGCCTCCGCCGACGCCGTAGGGGCTCATGCCGCCCATGACCTCGGAGCCAATCAGGTTGACCTTTGCGGATTTGCCCGCTCCGGAGGTGCCGGAGGCGGCAACGATCACCACGTCCTCGGGCTCCAGCAGCCCGGCGGCAAAGCCAGGCGTCAATGCCAGCAGCGAGCTGGTGGGATAGCAGCCCGGGACGGCGATCCGACGCGCGCCCCGCAGCTTGTCCCTGTGGCCGGGAAGTTCCGGAAGGCCGTAGGGCCAGCTGCCCGCATGAACCGAGCCGTAGAACTTCTCCCAGGCCAGCGGATCCACCAGCCGGTGGTCCGCACCGGCGTCCACCACCAGCGTGTCGTCCGGCAGCGCGGCGGCGATCTCCGCACTGGCACCGTGCGGGAGGGCCAGGAACACCACATCGTGCCCCGCCAGGTTGTCCACGGTGGTGTCAACCAAGACTCTGTCCGCTAGCGAATGCAGGTGCGGCTGCAGTCCGCCCAGCCGCGAGCCTGCATTGCTGTGCGCGGTAATCGCCCCGATCGAGACGTCGGGATGGCTGGCCAGCAGGCGGAGAACCTCGCCGCCCGCGTAACCGCTGGCACCGGACACTGCAACCTTAATCGTCATGGCGACCAGCATACAGCAAAAGTATTCACAGGTTAGGATAATTATGCAGTGGGGGTTTGTGCTGCCCGACCCCTGCAGCAGTTGGCGGGGAGACGCGGGCAAGCGCCTACGATGTAATCAGAGCCGGCCGGCCCGCGACCAGTCTAGCCGCCGGCAGCGACTCCCCCCGAGTGTTAAGGAGACCCGAGATGGCCAAGGCAATCGTAGCCGCCGCTCCCGGCGGCCCGGAGGTACTGCAGTTGCAGGACGTCGAGGTTCCGCAACCGGGCCCGGGCCAACTGCTGGTGAAGGTTGCAGCGGCAGGTGTGAACTTCGTCGAGACCTATGAGCGCAGCGGCGTCTACAACGTCCCGTTTCCGTACACGCCCGGCTCCGAAGCCGCCGGGACGGTCGAAGCCGTCGGCGCGGGAGTCGACGGCTTCGGCCCCGGCGACCGCATCGCCTTTGCCGAAGGCGAACGCACCTACGCGGAGTACACCGTGGTCTCCGCCGAGGCGGCGCTCCCGGTGCCGGAAGGCGTGGACAACGACGTCGCGGCCGCCATCCCGCTGCAGGGCATGACCGCGCACTACCTCATCAACTCCAGCTTCAGGGTTCAGCCGGGTCAGACGGTGCTCACCCACGCGGGTGCCGGCGGCATGGGCCTGATCCTGACGCAGCTGCTCAAGGCCAAGGGCGCCCGAGTGATCACCACGGTGTCCACCGATGAGAAGGAAGAACTGGCCCGCAGCGCCGGCGCGGATGAGGTCCTGCGCTACGACGGATTCGAACGGCAGGTGCGGGAACTGACCGGCGGCACCGGCGCGGACGTGGTCTATGACGGTGTCGGCAAGGACACCTTCGACGGCTCGCTGGCCAGCCTGCGTACCCGCGGCATGCTGGTGCTCTTCGGCGGCGCGTCGGGCCAGGTGCCGCCGTTCGACCTGCAGCGGCTCAACCAGGGCGGGTCCCTCTTCGTCACCCGTCCCAAGCTGAAGGACCATCTGCTCTCCCCGCAGGAACGGCGCTGGCGCTCCAGCGAATTGTTCGACGCCGTTTTGTCCGGCCAGCTGAACCTTAGGGTGGGCCGGAAATACCCCTTGGCCGACGCCGCACAGGCACACGAAGACTTGCAGGCCCGCCGCACCACCGGCAAGCTGCTGCTGGTTCCGTAAGGACGTCAGAGCCTCCGCCGGGCTGTCTGCCGCACCGGTACGACGGGCCGACGGGCCGTGATCTTGCCCGCATCCGTGCCGTGGTGCATGGAAAATTCATGCAGCGTTTACCTTCGGCGGGGAAGATCTGCCGGTGATGGTTTACCAGCCCCAGCTATCTGGTGCAGCACTGACGCCCGCTCCCCGCACCCTGATCGATGTGTTGCGCGCCAGCGCTGAAGCATATGCCGACGCGCCGGCGCTCGACGACGGACGACAGTCCTTAAGCTACGCGCAACTGCGGACCGCGGTGCATGCCAAGGCCGACGAACTGCGGGCGGCCGGCTTGGGCGCCGGGCACAAGGTCGGGATCAGGATCTCCTCCGGGACCACCGAACTCTACGTCGGCATCCTTGCTGTCCTCGCCATCGGCGCGGCCTATGTTCCGGTGGATGCCGATGATCCCCAGGAGCGTGCGGACTTGGTCTTCGGCGAGGCCCAGGTCGCCGGCATCCTGAGCGACGGCGGCCTGAGCACCGCTCCGGGCCTCATTGCGCCCTTTCCGGCGCCCCGCGCGCCAACCCTCGACGACGATGCCTGGGTGATCTTCACGTCAGGTTCCACCGGAACTCCCAAGGGAGTGGCGGTAACCCACCGCTCCGCCGCGGCTTTTGTCGACGCCGAGGCCCGGTTGTTCCTTCAGCAGGAGCCCCTGGGGCCTCAAGACCGGGTCCTGGCCGGGCTGTCCGTGGCGTTCGATGCATCGTGTGAAGAGATGTGGCTGGCCTGGCGGCACGGCGCCTGCCTGGTTCCGGCCCCGCGGGCCTTGGTACGCAGCGGCATGGATTTGGGTCCCTGGTTGCTGAGCCGCAACATCACCGTTGTATCCACCGTCCCGACGCTGGCCGCGCTGTGGCCGGCCGAAGCGCTGGACAATGTGCGGCTGCTGATCTTCGGCGGCGAGGCGTGCCCGCCCGAACTGGCACAGCGGCTGGCGGTTCAGGACCGGGAAGTATGGAACACCTACGGTCCGACCGAAGCGACGGTGGTGGCCTGTGCCGCCCCGCTGACGGGCAGCGGGCCGGTGCAAATCGGCCTGCCGCTGGACGGCTGGGACCTCGCCGTGGTCGACGGCGAGGGCAAACCCGTGCCACCGGGCGGAACCGGCGAACTCATCATTGGCGGCGTCGGCCTGGCCCGCTACCTGGATCCGGCCAAAGACGCTGAGAAATACGCTCCGATGCCGAGTTTGGGCTGGCGGAGGGCTTACCGCAGCGGAGACCTAGTGACGTACGAACCCGATGGCCTCCTGTTCGTGGGCCGGGCGGATGAACAGGTCAAACTGGGTGGACGCCGGATCGAACTCGGCGAAGTCGACGCCGCACTGCAGGCGCTGCCCGGTGTCGCGGGCGGCGCCGCTGCAGTGAAGACCACGGCCGCCGGCAACCAACTTTTGGTCGGCTACCTGGCTGCCGAGCCGGACTACGATCTCGTGGCCGCCCGCCTCCAGCTGGCGGACAAGCTTCCGGCACCGTTGGTCCCCCTGCTCACCGTGGTGGAGACGCTGCCGACCAAGACCAGCGGCAAGGTGGACCGTAATGCGTTGCCGTGGCCGCTCACCGGCGCCACGGACGGGAGCGACGCCGAGACGCTCGATCTTGAGCCGGATGCCGTGTGGATTGCCGAACAGTGGACGGCCGTGCTGGGCACCCCGGTGACAAGTCTCGATGCCGATTTCTTCGCCCTCGGCGGCGGATCCCTGGCCGCCGCGCAGCTCGTTTCCCGCCTGCGGACGCGGTACCCGACCATTGCGGTGGCGGAGATCTACGCCCACCCGCGGTTCGGCGCCCTGATCGAGGCTGCACGAAGCTCCATTCCCGATGGAGTACCGGCGCAACCTCAAGAGCGCACGGTGCGCCGGACACGGCGCAGATCCCAGATTTTCCAGACGATGATGGGCATTCCGCTGATGGTCCTGGCCGGCATGCGCTGGCTGACCTACCTGATGACCCTGAACAACGTGCTGTCCATCCTCGGTATTCTCACCGCAGCCCCGACGGTGTCGTGGTGGTGGGTTGCGGCCAGCTGGGCGGTATTTGTTTCCCCGCCGGGACGAATGGCTATCGCAGTGCTGGCAGCCCGGCTGCTGCTCAGGCGAATTGGGCCGGGCAGCTATCCGCGGTCCGGCCGGGTGCATCTGCGGCTGTGGCTGGCAGAACAGATCGCCGACACCGCTTCGGCTGTTTCTTTGGCCAGCGCGCCTCTGGTCCCCTACTATGCCCGTGCCCTGGGTGCCCGGATCGCTCCGGATGCCACCCTGCACTCCGTGCCACCGGTGACCGGCTGGCTCACGGTGGGCGCAGGTGCCTCCGTTGAACCGGAAGTGGATCTCTCCGGCTGGTGGCTCGACGGCGACCAGCTGCACATCGGCGCGGTGCACATCGGCGCCGGGTCGGTCGTCGCTACGCGCAGCACCTTGATGCCCGGCGCCAGAATCGGAGACGGTGCCACCGTGGCCCCCGGCTCCGCTGTCACGGGACGGGTCAAGGCCGGCACTAACGTCTCCGGATCGCCGGCCGTGCGAACCGGCCGGGCCAAGCAGCCGTGGCCCGATCCGCCGGCCACGTCAGCGCCGCTATGGGGCCTCTGGACCATGCTCGCTTCCGCCGTGTTAGCCATGATTCCGTTTGCCGGGGCCGCCGCCGGCATCGCCGTCGTGATGCCGCTGCTGTCCGGCCGGACCAGTTTGGCTGATGCCTTCCTGCCCCTACTCGCCGCTGTGCCGGCCGCCGCGCTGGTGTGGTTCCTGACCAACCTGCTCCTGATCGCGGGGACGGTCCGGGTGCTTTCCCTCGGCATCACCGAGGGGCACCACCGGGTGCGCAGCTTCGTCGGCTGGCGGGTCTGGGCGGTTGAACGGACCCTGGACATGGCCCGCGATATTCTCTTCCCCATCTACGCCAGCTTGTTCACCCCGGTCTGGTTGCGCCTGCTGGGCGCCAAGGTAGGACGCGATGTGGAGGCCTCCACGGTGCTGCTCTTGCCGAAGATGACCACCATCGGAGAGGGGGCCTTCCTGGCCGATGACACGATGGTCGCCTCCTATGAACTCGGCGGCGGGTGGATGAAGATTGCCCCGGCCAAACTCGGCAAGCGTTCCTTCCTGGGCAATTCGGGCATCACTGCGCCGGGACGGAAGGTCCCGAAGAACGCCCTGATCGCGGTGCTGTCCGCCACACCCGCCAAGGCGAAAGCCGGCTCCTCCTGGCTCGGCAGCCCGCCGGTGCGCCTGCGCCGCACCGCTGTGGAAGCCGACCTGAGCCGGACCTTTGCGCCCCCGATGCGGCTTAAGCTGGCCCGGAGTTTGTGGGAGCTGTGCCGGTTCGTTCCGGTTGCCGTGACGGGCGCACTGGCGCTGTGTGTGCTGGCCGCGTTCGACCTCCTGGCCGCCTCCATCGGCTATCTCCCCGCGGCACTGCTCGGCGGCGTGGTGATGATGGCGGCAGGCGCCGCGGCCGCCGGCAGTTCCGTGCTGGCAAAATGGCTGTTGGTAGGGCGGATCCGGCCGGGCGAGCATCCGCTGTGGAGCTCGTTTGTCTGGCGTAACGAAGTCGTGGACACCTTCGTGGAGATGGTCAGCGCCCCCTGGTTCGGACGCGCTGCCTCCGGAACGCCTGCCCTGGTGTGGTGGCTGCGCGGTCTCGGCGCCACCATCGGCCACGGTGTCTGGTGCGAAAGCTACTGGTTGCCCGAAGCGGACCTGGTCACCCTCGGCGACGGTTCCACGGTCAATCGCGGATGCGTCGTCCAGACCCACCTGTTCCACGACCGCATCATGAACATTGATACCGTGAAGCTGGCGGCCGGTTCCACCATGGGTCCGCACGGAGTCATCCTTCCGGCCGCCTCCCTTGCCGAGGGAGCCACCGTGGGCCCGGCATCGCTGGTCATGCGCGGGGAAACCGTTCCCGCAGCCAGTTACTGGATGGGCAACCCCGTACGACCCTGGACCTTTGACGCCTCATGACTCCTTCTTCGCCAGACACCCGATCAGCAGCGCCGGGTCGGATCCCCGCCATACCGGATGCCTATACGCCGGGCAGCGGCAGCGCCGCGTTCGCGGTTGACCACTATGACCTTGAGCTTGAGTGCAGGTTGGCGGCCAACCGGCTCTCCGGCCGTGCGGTGCTGACTGGACGGACCCTGACGTCCACCGCCCGGCTGGAGCTGGATTTGGTGGGAATGCAGGCCGCCAAGGTCAGTGTCAACGGGCAGCGCCCCGCGAAGTGCATGCAGCGGGACGGCAAGCTGCTGCTCGACTTGAGCCAGGAATTGCCTGCCGCTGCGGCCTTGAGCATCGACATCCGTTACGCCGGAACGCCGCGGCCTCGCCGCTCCGTATGGGGCGAGGTGGGCTGGGAAGAACTGACCGACGGCGTCCTGGTTGCCGGACAGCCGAATGGGGCGCCGACGTGGTTCCCGTGCAACGACCATCCCAGCCAAAAATCCAGCTACCGGATCAGCTTCACCACCGATGCCGGTTACCGTGCCATTGCCAACGGCGAACTGGTGTCCCATACGAAAAAGGCCAGCCGGGAAACGTGGGAGTACGTGATGGCCCGCCCGATGGCAACGTATCTGGCGACCATCCAGGTGGGCCGCTATGCCCTGCACGACCTGGCCGGCCCGGCAGGCCAGGGATCCCACAGCCGTACCAGCGTCCCGCAGTTTGCAGCCGTCACTGCCACCTTGCGGGATTCAGCCGCGGCAGCCTTGGCCGCCCAGCAACACATGATGGAAGTATTTGTCCACCGTTTTGGGCCGTACCCGTTTGACCGGTACACCGTGGTGGTGGCAGACGACGAGCTGGAGATACCGCTCGAGGCGCAATCGCTGTCCATCATCGGACGCAACCATCTGGACACCGGGTGGGAGTCGCAGCGGCTGATAGCGCACGAGCTCTCGCACCAGTGGTTCGGGAACTCGCTGACCGCCGCCCGCTGGCAGGACATTTGGCTGCACGAGGGCTTTGCCTGCTACGCGGAGTGGGTGTGGTCCGAGGACTCCGGATCGGCCACGGCCGATGAACGCGCCAAGGCTGCCTGGGGCAAGCTCTCCGGACTTCCGCAGGACATCCGCGTCGGCGACCCGGGGCCGGAGCAGATGTTCGACGACCGCGTGTACAAGCGCGGGGCCCTGGCCTTGCATGCGCTGCGGCTAGGCGTGGGCGACGACACGTTCTTCCGGCTGCTGCGCCGATGGTGCGCCGAGAACGCGCATGGATCGGTGGACACCCCGGCGTTTCTGGCACTGGCCGATACGGAATCATTCACCGGCGGCCAGCCGGCAGAGCAATTGCTGGCGCCCTGGCTGTTCAGCCTTGGACTACCGCGATTTCCCGGTAGGTGATTTTCGGGTCGGCGGATCCGCCGACGGCAAGTGCCGCGGCGAGACCCGGCGGCACTGCCGCGCCGGCGTCCGTCAAGTCCAGGTCCAACAGTTGCAGACCCGGACGGTCCCCTGCTTCGCCGGGCCAGCTGGACAGCCGTGGTTCGCCGTCGGCACCGGCGACGCCGATCGTGTCCGGCGACAGCCGCAGCCCGTGGCCGGTGGACTTCAGCACAGCCTCTTTCCTGGTCCACAGCTGCGCCCGCAGCCGGCGCGGATCGACCGCCTGCTCCACCAGCGGCCGCTCGGAGGCGGTGAGCATGACGGCGTCGATATTGTCCTCCGGACGGAAAGCGTCGTCCCCTGCGTCTTCGATGTCGACCCCAAGCAGCACGGGGCGGAAGGATAGCGCGGCCAGCAGCCACCGCCCCGACCGTGCGTAGCTCAGGCGGGCAGCCGCCGGAGCACCGTCCAGTAGCAGCTGTGGCTGGCCATGCCGGCCATCGTTGCCGCGCTGGCAGTTGCGGCAGTCAAACGACAGCTTCATCCGGTCGGCATCGACGTTCAATTCCTGCGCCGCCAGCAGACGGACGGCTTCACGGGTGCGTGTGCGGATGCTGGGACGCCGGTCCGGCTCGCTGGCAGCCGCGAACCCGTCCTGCAGCTGCACCAACTGCAGTATCACCTGGGCCTTCATGCGTTCCTTCTCCCTTTCCCCACGACGGCGGGGCCCACCTGGGTCGGTGGGCCCCGCCGTCGTTATTCACCTCAGTAGCCGGTCACCGCTGGACGGCGCCACAGCGGGCCGCGGCCAGCTCAACGGCTTGTGCCCGCGCCGCTGACGCCTCGTCAGCGGTCAGCGTGCGGTCGTCCGCGCGGAACCTCAACCCGAAGGCCAGCGATTTCTTGCCGGGCTCGATGCCGGTGCCGGAGTACACGTCGAACAAGGCGATGTCCTCCAGCAGTTCACCGGCCCCTTCGCGCAGCGCCTCGCGGACCGCTTCGGCCGGAACGGACGAGTCCACCACCAGTGCCACGTCCTGGGTGGAGAGCGGGAAGGTGGACAGCGGCTTGGCCACGATCACATCTGCGGCGGCCTCGAAGAGAGCCTCGCCGTTTAGTTCCATGGCGGCGGTCCGTGCCGGCAGGTCCAGGTCCGCCAGCAGCTTCGGATGCAGCTCGCCGGCGTAGCCGACCACCTCGCCGGTGCGCAACGAGAGCTGTGCGGTGCGGCCAGGGTGGAAGGCCTGGTGCTCGCCCTGAGCGACCATGAGTTCAACGCCGAGGATGTCGCCGACGGTCAGCGCGGCATCCACCGCGTCGGACCATTCCCAGGCGCGCGGGGTGAAGCCGGCGCCGGGTGCCGCCTCGTGCCCGGTCAGGACGGCTGCCACGTGCCAAGGCTGCTCAGGGATGCCGGCCAACAGCTCCTCCAGCACTTCCTCCGACGGCTTGACACCCAACGGCGGCAGCACCGGGGACCCGATCTTCTCGCCGGGCAGGAACACCAGGCCGCCTTCGTACAACGCCAGATCGCGGAATCCACGGGAATGGTTGCGGCGGGCGGTCTCCAGCAGAGCGGGAAGCAGACTGGTGCGCAGGTACCCGAATTCGGCCGAGATCGGGTTCGCCAGTTTGATGGCGGCGACCTCGGAGCCGGCCTGGGGTGCGCCGAAGGTTGTGTTCTGCTCCGTGGAAACGAACGGGTAGTTGAGCACTTCGGTCAGGCCCGCATCGGCCAGCGACTGCAGCACGCGGCGACGCTGCTGCTGGCCCCGGGTGAGGCCGCGGCCCGGCGGCGCCACCGGAAGGGTGGCCGGAATCCGGTTGTAGCCCACCAGCCGGGCGATTTCCTCGACCAAATCTTCCTTGATCGCCAGATCCGGACGCCAGCTCGGCGCCGTGACGAGCAGGCCGCCGTCGTACTGTTCGATCGACGCGCCGATCCCGGTCAGGGCTGTTTCGATCTGCTCCGCGCTGTAGTCGAAGCCGATCAAGCGGGAGGCGAATCCGTCTGGCAGGTCGATCACCATCGGTGCAGGGCGCGTTCCGGCGTCCGTTGCCGCGGGGTCGGCGGTGCCGCCGGCGAGTTCCACCAGCAGGTCCACGGCACGCTGCGCCGCCTCATCCGCCACTTCCCAGTCCACGCCGCGCTCGTTGCGCTTGGATGCCTCCGACGGCAGCTTGTGCCGGCGCCGGGTGCGGCCCATGGAGACATCGTCGAAGTGCGCGGACTCGATGAGCACGTTGGTGGTGCCGTCCCCGACTTCGGTTTCCGCGCCGCCCATCACGCCGGCCAGCCCGATGGCGCCGCGGTCGTCGGTGATCAGCAGGTCCTCGGTGGAGAGCTTGCGCTCCTTGCCGTCCAGCGTCACCAGAGTCTCCCCCGGGTTGGCCCGGCGGACCACGATGGGCCCCTGCAGCTTGTCCACGTCATAGAAGTGGAGGGGCTGGCCCAGTTCCAGCATCACGTAGTTGGAGATGTCCACCACCAGCGAGATGGAGCGCATGCCCGCGAGGCGCAGCCGCGAGGCCATCCACTGCGGGGTCGGGCGCGAAGCGTCGACGCCGCGCACCGCGCGCGCCACGAACCGGTCGCAGCCGGGCTTGCCGTAAACCGGGGCCCGGTCTTCGAGCCGGACGGGGTAGCCCTCGCCGCTCGCTTCGGCCACCTCGACCTGCGCAGCCGGATCGGTGAAAGAGGTGCCGGTGGCGAGCGCGTATTCACGGGCCACGCCCCGGATGGAGAAGCAGTAGCCGCGGTCGGGCGTCACGTTGATCTCGGCAGCCTCGTCGGTCAGGCCGAGCAGTTCCATCGCGTCGGTGCCGACTTCCGGGTCGAGGCCCAACCGTGAGAGCACAATGATGCCGTCGTGGTCGTCACCGATGCCGAGTTCGCGGGCGGAGGCGATCATGCCGGCGGAGGTGTGGCCGTAGGTCTTGCGCGGGGTGATCCGGAAGTCTCCGGGCAGCACGGCGCCGGGCAGCGTCACCACGACCTTGTCGCCGGCGTCGAAGTTGTGGGCACCGCAGACAATGCCTTGCACGCCGGACGGGTCGATCCCGTCGCCGGTGAGCCGCTGTTCGGCGCCTTCCGGCACCACGCGGACGTGGCACCAGTTGATGGTCTTGCCGTTGGTCTGCGGTTCCTTGACCACATCCAGGACCTGTCCCACCACAATCGGGCCGGAGACCGAGTCGGACGGACGGTGGACGTCCTCTTCTTCGAGGCCAACCTTGACGAGGTCGGCCATGACGTCCTCGGCGGTGGCGTCAACGGGAATCTGCGCGTACTCGCGCAGCCAGGAAAGGGGAATACGCATGGTTCTAGATCTCCATCCCGAAGTGCTGGCTGAAGCGGACGTCGCCTTCGATCATGTCGTGCATGTCCGGGACGTCGTTGCGGAACATCAGGGTGCGTTCAATGCCCATGCCGAAGGCGAAGCCGGAGTAGACCTCCGGATCGATGCCGGCGGCGCGCAGCACGTTCGGGTTGACCATGCCGCAGCCGCCCCACTCGATCCAGCGCGGTCCGCCCTTGGCACCCGGGTGCCAGATGTCCATCTCGGCGGAAGGCTCGGTGAACGGGAAGTACGCCGGCCGCAGCCGGATCTTTGCCTCGGCGCCGAACATCTGCCGGGAGAAGTGTTCCAGGGTGCCGCGCAGGTCCGCCATCGTCAGGCCCTTGTCCACGGCCAGGCCCTCGAACTGATGGAACACCGGGGTATGGGTGGCGTCCAGCTCATCCGTCCGGAAGGTCCGGCCCGGGCACAGCACGTACACGGGAAGGTCCCGTTCCAGCATGGAACGGACCTGCACCGGAGAGGTGTGGGTGCGCAGCACCAGGTGTGCTTCCGGCGGCTCCACGAAGAAAGTGTCCTGCATCTCGCGCGCCGGGTGGTCCGGCTTGAAGTTCAGGGCGTCGAAGTTGAACCACTCGGATTCAACTTCCGGACCTTCGGCGATCTCCCAGCCCATGCCCACGAAGATGTCGCTGACGCGCTCCTGCAGCGTGGAGAGCGGATGCCGGGCACCGGCACGACGGCGGCGCGGAGCCGCGGTGACATCCACGGCTTCCTCGACCAGGATCTGCGCTTCCCGCTCGGCTTCCAGCTCCGCGGTGCGGGCAGCCAGCGCCTGGTTGATGCGTCCGCGGGCCGGGCCGATGATCTTGCCGGCGGCCGCTTTGTCTTCTTTGGCCAGCTTGCCGATTTCTCGGTTGGCCAGGCTCAGCGGGGACTTCTCGCCGACGTGGGCGAGGCGGGCCGTCTTGAGTTCGTCCAGGTCTGAGGCGGCCTTGAAAGCCATCATCGCCTGCTCGACGGCGGCGGCGACCGCCGCTTCATCGAGCGGGCTCGGCACGAGCTGCTCCTGGGCTGGGGGTGTCACGTCAGACATGTGCTGTTGGGACCTCGGAATAGGTTAAAGGGTTTCTGCCCGCGCACGGGCAACCACACCAGTCTAGTTCACCGGCAGGCACCGGCCCGAAACGCCTATGATGGGCCGATGACGCCGTTTGAGATGCTGCGTGCCGGTTGGAACCTGCTAAACGGCTCCACGCTGGCCGGACTGGGCCTCGCCGCGGCGGCACGTTGCAGCCTGGCCCGCGGCCCGAAAGGCCTGATCCTGGCTCACGGCTACCGGCCCCGGCTGCCTCGGGCCTCCGCCTTTACGGTGGGCAATGTGGTGCTCCTCCGCCGGACTGCCTCCGGCCTGGCGGACCACCCGCTGCTGCTGGCCCATGAGTCACGCCACAGCACGCAATATGCCTATTGCCTCGGCCTGCCGTTCCTGCCGCTGTACGCCTGTGCCGCACTGTGGTCTTTGTGGCGGACCGGCGACCCGGCATCGCGGAACTTTTTCGAACGGCACGCCGGTCTGCGCGCCGGCGGCTACATTGAACGGACGGTCCGGCGGGGGCCGGGCCGGCGCCGCGATCCGGCCGCTCCGGTGTTGTGACCCACGGCCCGCCCGGTCCCCCGGCCCGGCGCCGCGATCCGGCCGCTCCGGTGTTGTGACCCACGGCCCGCCCGGTCCCCCGCCCCGGCGCCGTCACCAGCCGCCGCGCGTCGGCGTATGTCCCTTGCGGGCATCGTCGGGCATTGCCATTTCGGCCCGCAGTCCGAGGAGCCGGATCGGACGGCCCGCTTCGATTGCGGCTGCGAGGTCCAAGGCGCGCGCGAGGATGTCGTCCCGGTCGAAGGTCTCGGGAATTTTCCTCGCGTGGGTCTTGGTGATAAACGGCGCATACCGCACCTTGAGGGTTAGTCCAACCACGGGCCGTCCTTCGGCCACAACATCCTCCAGGACGCGCGCTGTCAGCTCCCTCACCGCGTCGTCCACCTGGGCAGGCTCGGTCAGGTCACGCTGGAAGGTGGTCTCCCGACTGTGCCCGCGGGCAACCCACGGGGTGTCGTCCACAACGCTGGCTCCATCCCCGCGCCCGAGCTCCGCGTACCAAGGACCCATTTTGGGGCCGAACTCCGGAACCAGGTCTTGGGGGTCGGTCGCGGCGAGTTCGGCGACTGTCTCGATTCCGAGTTTGGCCAGCCGGGCCGACACTTTGGTTCCGACGCCCCACAGGTCCTTGGTGGGCCGACTACCCATGACGTCGAGCCAGTTCCCGGCAGTGAGACGGAAGACGCCGGCCGGCTTGCCGAAACCGGTGGCGACCTTGGCCCGGACCAGGGTGTCACCGATGCCCACGCTGCAATGCAGCCGAGTTCGCTCCAAGACGGCGGTCTGCACCCGCCGGGCGTAGGCTTCCGGATTCTCGGTCTCGGTGCCCACGAAGGCTTCATCCCAACCCAGCACCTGCACGGTGGCGCCGGGCTGCGCGCGCAGGGTGGCCATCACCTTGTCAGACGCCGCGAGGTAGGCCTCATGGTCGACGGGCAGGATCACGGCCTCCGGCACTTTCCGGGCCGCAACGCGCAAGGGCATTCCGGAACCCACGCCGAACGCCCTGGCTTCGTAGGATGCGGTCGACACGACGGCTCGTTCCCTCGGGTCGCCCCGACCGCCGACGATGATCGGCTTGCCCTTAAGCTCCGGCCGTCGGAGCACTTCCACGGCCGCGATGAACTGGTCGAGATCGACGTGCAGCACCCACCGGATTCCGCTCACGCCACCAGTCTGCCCTATACATCAGTTGGCGGGCATCGGCTCCCCACCGGGCTTATCGATCCCCCGCGTGTGGGATCGACTCCCCCGCTCCGGAGCTGGGCATCGATTAGAAGATGTGTTCTAATAATTGCATGCGCTGGGATGGACAGTTAGTCACCGCCGAGTCCCCTTCTGCGTTGCCGGGGCTGGCCAAACTGAGCAACCTCGTACGCAGCGTGCAGACGCCGGAGTTCGCGGGAATCACCTTTCACGAGGTGCTGGCGAAGTCCGCGCTCAGCCGGGTTCCCAGCCAATCTGCGATGCCTTTCGCCTGGACCATCAACCCGTATCGGGGCTGCTCGCATGCATGCACCTATTGCTTCGCCCGCAACACCCACAGCTATCTTGGTCTTGATACCGGATTGGACTTCGACAGCCAGCTGGTGGTGAAGATCAACGCCGGCGAGGTACTGCGCCGGGAGCTCGCCAAGCCTTCGTGGAAGCACGAACAGGTGGCCATGGGCACCAACACGGACCCTTACCAACGGGCAGAAGGCCGCTACAAGCTCATGCCGGAGATCATCAGGGCCCTGGCTGACTCCGGAACGCCGTTTTCGATCCTGACCAAAGGGACCTTGCTGGCCCGCGATGTGCCGTTGCTGCATGACGTGGCCAAGGACGTCGACGTCGGCATGGGCATCTCGCTGGCCATGACGGACCCCGGATTGGCGCACCGGGTGGAGCCGGGAACACCGACGCCGCGGGCGAGGCTGGACCTGATCGCCAAGCTCAGCGACGCCGGCCTCCCGTGTTCAGTGATGGCGATGCCGATACTGCCCTGGCTGACGGATTCCGAAGAGGCATTGGACGACCTGTGTGCCTCGGTAGCTGCGTCCGGTGCCACCAGTATGACCGCGGGTGCGCTGCATCTTCGTCCCGGTGCGCGGGAGTGGTACATGCAGTGGCTGGCCAAGGAATATCCGCAACTGGTCGGCAGCTACCGCCGTCTCTACGACGGCGGTAGCTATGCCTCCAAGGATTACCGTCGCTGGCTGGCCGCCCGGGTGGGCGCAGCCAAGCGGCGGCACGGTTTGCAGAGTGCCGCCCGGCTGCGCGACGTCAACACACCGCAGACAGGCGCCCCTCCCGTCCGGCCGACGGGAGGACCTGACTCAGACGTAGGGTCTGAGGACGGGCAGGCGACCTTGTTCTAACCGCTTGGCACCGGGTTTGAGCCGCATGGACGCGCCGGGGAGTCCGTCACGCGGGACGGACTACCGCCTTGGCCGCCTTGAGCACGGCCGCGACGATCGGAAAGTCGGCCGGAATCCACGGCAAGGCCGTGGCTTCGCGCTCGTCCAGCCGGACCCAGCGCAGTTCGTCGTGGTCTTCAAGCGGCTCCGGCCGCCCATCCGTGATGTACGCGCACCACACCCGCATGGCCGCAGTTTCGTTGAGCGGCCAGCCCTGCTGGTGCGGACCGGCCACCTCCTCGCCAAGCTCAATCGTGACCCCGAGCTCCTCGCGGATTTCGCGCCGCAGCGCGTCCTCGCAGCTCTCCCCCGGCTCCACCTTGCCGCCGGGAAACTCCCACAGGCCGGCCAGCGGCTCCGGCGCCGTGCGCCGGGCGGCGAGGAATCCGACGGGTGCTGCGCGGTTATCGAGGATCGCTGCTCCGACAATCTGTTTCAGGCTCATCTGCACGCCGACCAGTCTACGGTCCGGTTGGTCCCTGCCCGCGGCCCGGAGATTGCTGTGCCGCCGCCCACATCTTCACCCAGGTCGGAATTGGACACCGCGCTGATGTGTTGCCGTACAGTAACTGCCGGTGCATTCGGCGGCCCTCAGTATCCCGCCGCTCCCGCCGCAACGGCGCGATAATTCCCATTTTCCAGTGCACCCGATGCCGCTCAAACGAAAGCCGACAGATGAATTTAGCCGCCCTGGCAGCCCCACGGACGCAGACCGACAACCGCAGGACGGTCTGGGCCATCGTTGCGCTGGCTATGGGCGGGTTCGCCATCGGCACCACGGAATTTGCCATCATGGGCCTACTCCAGAACGTGGCCCAAGGCCTGGCCATCAGCATCCCGGAGAGCGGGCATCTGATCTCCGCCTACGCCTTGGGCGTGGTGGTCGGGGCACCCCTGCTGGCCGGTCTCGGAGCCCGGCTGCCGCATAAGCACTTGGTGCTGGGGCTGATGGTCCTGTTCACACTGGGAAACCTTTCGTCTGTGCTCGCGCCTGACTACGCCACCATGCTGGTCACCCGGTTTATCTCCGGCCTGCCGCATGGCGCCTACTTTGGCGTGGCCGCGGTCCTTGCAGCCTCGCTGGTGTCCCCGGGTCGACGCGCCCGAGCGGTTGCCATGGTGATGCTGGGCCTGTCGGTGGCCAACGTCGTCGGCGTTCCCCTGGTGACCTGGCTGGGCCAGCAGTACGGCTGGCGGCTGATGTTCGTGGCGGTGGGGATCGTCGGAGCGGTGACGGTGCTGATGATCCAACGCCTTGTCCCCTTTAGCCCGGCACATGAAGAAGCCGGAATCCGCCGCGAAC
Organism: Actinomycetota bacterium; assembly: GCA_051751385.1. Classification (GTDB taxonomy): domain Bacteria; phylum Actinomycetota; class Actinomycetes; order Actinomycetales; family Micrococcaceae; genus Crystallibacter. The sequence goes on from JBNJKW010000003.1 coordinate 28,999, forward strand.
TCCGCGCCTTGAAACGGATCCATGTTTGGCTGGCGCTGCTGATCGGCGTGGTTGGGTTCGGCGGCTTCTTCGCCGTCTACTCCTACATCAGTCCCACCATGACGGAAGTAACCGGCCTGGCCCCTGCTGCCCTTCCGCTGATCGTCGGCCTCTATGGCCTGGGAATGGTCGTTGGCACGTTCATCGGCGGCCGGTTGGCGGATCGGTCCGTAATGGGAACCATCTACCAGGTCATGACGGCCATCGTCGTCGTTCTGGTGCTCTTCTGGGCAGCGTCCTCCATTGCGATGCTCGCGATTCCGCTGGTCTTCCTTCTGGGCGTGGCGGGATCCAGCCTGATTCCCGCGCTGCAGACCCGGCTGATGGACGCGTCGCCTGATGCGCAGACTTTGGCCGCCTCGCTGAACCATTCAGCGCTCAATCTGGCCAACGCCCTGGGCGCTTTCCTCGGCGGACTGGTGATCTCCTGGGGCTGGGGCTTCGCCGCCCCGGCCTTGGTCGGCGCCGGACTGGCGGCCTTGGGGCTGGCCATCGCCGCAGTCAGCGGAGCGATTGAGAAGCGGCACAGCGCCATCAGATGAGTTGGGCCGCAGCCGACCTGACCGGCACCCGTGCCATCGGGCACCCGTGCCTTCCGGCATCCGGCCTCGATTAGGCCTGGCGGGCTGTGCGACGCACGGACTCCGACCGGTAGATATCCGGTTCCAGATAGATCACGGTGGCGATCGGCACCGCTTCACGGATGCGGCTTTCGGCTGCATCGATCAACCTGGCGATCTCTTGGCCTGAGTCACTGCGCCCCACGCTGATCTTGGCCGCCACGAGGAGTTCCTCGGGCCCCAGATGCTGGTCTTGAGGTGAATGACCTGGGTCGCGTTGTCGACGCCGATGGCTTCTTCGATGAGCCGAATATGCTGGCGCGTAGCGGATTCGCCCAGCAGCCCCGGTCATAGTCCAGTCACCGCGGTTCTTACGGTACGTCCGCCCGGGTTGTTTGGGAGTGGCTAAACCGGCTGGGCGCCCCGTCGCTGCGACCTTGCGGAGGCATACAAGCAGACGGTGGCCGCGGTGCCGACGTTGAGGCTCTCGGCCTGGCCGTAGACCGGCACCGCCACCCGGTGGTCCGCCACAGCGAGCTCCTCCGACGACAGCCCCTGGGCTTCGTTCCCAAAGAGCCAGGCAGTTGGCGTCGCCAGATCCGGAAGGCGAGCAGCGCCGTCGTCCGCCGCTGCCGACCCCTCCCCCAAACGGGACAGCGCGCTGCGGTCCTGCAAATCGTCCAAATCGATCGTTCCGTACCCGTCAGCTGCGAGCATGGTCAGGCCGGCTGCCCGCAGGGCGGCGGCCAACTCGTCGAAATTGTGTCCGGTCACCACGGGCAGGTGGAAGAGCGATCCAGCCGTGGAACGTACCGCCTTGGGGTTGTAGATATCCACGCTGGAGTTGGTCAGCACGACGGCGTCGGCGCCGGCAGAGTCGGCGGCCCGCAGGATGGTGCCGGCATTGCCGGGATCCTGTACCCGAACCATGATGGCAAGCAGCAGCGGCTTGGCCTGCAACACTTCATTCAGCGGCCGGTCCAGATAATGGCAGACTGCCACGATCCCCTGTGGGTTGACGGTGTCTGCCATGGCCGCAAGGACTGCGTCGGTGGCCAGCCGAAGCGGCACGCCCTCGGCCAGGTCCAGCAACTCGGGCAACCGGTTGAGGCAGGCTTCGGTGGCAAAAACCTCGACCACGATCCCGTCGCCTCCGGATGCAAGGTCCGCGCGGTGGGCGGACAAGGCCTCGCGGACCGCCTGCGGGCCTTCGGCGAGGAATTGCCGGCGCTTTAAACGCACCGAGCGCCCGGCAAGCTTGGCCACATCCTTAACCCGATCGGCTCGGGGGTTGGACATGATCTCAGCTTGCGGGCGCCCGGTAATGCTCATACAGCGACTATAACGTCGCCATATGGCGGTTCATGCATCCGGTGCTTACTCGGCAACCTTCTGGCGGGCTTCGCCGCCGGCGGGCTCGAAACCGGCAGCCTTGGCGGCTTCGACGGACTCGAACCAGTACACCGGAGTGGTGTTCTCGTACCAGGTGGAACCCGGAACGTGGTACTTCTTGGACTGGTTGCCCTTGATGCTGAAGCCGGCGGGAGCATCCTCGCCGTCAACAGCCTTCACGGCGCCAGCAACTTCGCCGGCTTCAGCGGCGGGAGCAGCCTTGGCAGCCGGTGCGGTCTTAGCCTTGGCACCCGGACCGGCCTTGGCAGCAGCGGCCGGGCGCTCGGCAGGAGCGGAGGTGTCGGCCGGCAGTGCGTCCTTGGCAACCTGCACCAGTGCTGCGAAGGCGTTGGCGTCGGACACGGCCAGCTCGGCCAGCATGCGGCGGTCGACCTGCACCTCGGCGGCCTTCAGGCCCTGGATGAGGCGGTTGTAGGTCAGGCCGTTGGCGCGGGACGCGGCGTTGATGCGCTGGATCCACAGGCGGCGGAAGTCGCCCTTGCGCTTGCGGCGGTCACCGTAGCTGTACACGAACGAGTGCAGCAGCTGTTCCTTGGCCTTGCGGTACAGGCGGGACCGCTGTCCGCGGTATCCGGCAGCCCGGTCCAGGATAACCCGGCGCTTCTTGTGGGCGTTGACCGCCCGCTTCACACGTGCCACGTGCGTACTCCTTTTGATGATTGGTGCCCGGTGGTTCGACCGCCACGATCAGCGGCCGGGGCAAAACTTGCTTGGATGGTACTGACGGCTGACGCCGTGCGGACCGGAGGGAGAAAGTTAGATGCCGAGCATCTTCTTGATGTTGCGCACGTCTGCCGGAGCAACGATCTTGTCACCTGCGAGGCGGCGGGTCAGCGTGGAAGGCTTGTGCTCCAGGTAGTGGCGACGGTTGGCCTGCTGGCGCTTGAGCTTGCCGCTGCCGGTGAGCTTGAAGCGCTTCTTGGCGCCGCTGTGGGTCTTCTGCTTCGGCATGGCTGCCGTTCTCCTTACGTCTTCCTCAGGTCGTTGCGGACCTTCGGCTCGTGCGGTGCCGCTTCGGGCACCGGCGTTTACTTGTCTACCGGCGCCGGGCACAAGGGTGTGCCCGGCAAGATGCCGGATGCTCTCTGGACGGTCTTAGCTCGTGGAGCCGGACCGGCCAGCAGGTTTGGGTGCTGCAGGCCGCGCCGCCGGCTTGGGCCGGGCTGCGGGCTTGGGCGCCGCGGGCTTGGCCTCGGCAGGGGCTGCAGGCTTCGCCGGCACCGCGGGCTTGGCCTCCGCTGCAGGCTTCGCCGGCACCGCGGGCTTGGCCTCCGCTGCAGGCTTCGCCTTCGGCGCAGCCGTCGGTTTGGTCTCGGCAGCAGGCTTCGCCTTCGGTGCAGCCGCGGGCTTCGCCTCGGGCTGTTCCTCCGTCTTTGCCTCCGGCTCAACCTCGGCCGGCTCCTCGGGCTCAGCCACGGCCGGCGCCTCGGACTCAACCACGGCCGGCGCCTCAGGCTCTGCAACAGCCGGTGCTGCCTGCTCGGCGGGTGCGTCGACTGTTTCCTCCGGCTGGTTTGCCATGGCGGCAAGACCTTCCGGGATCAGGTCGCCCAGGCTCTGGGTCAACGGCGCTTGATCGTCGCTGGTGTCCACCCGCTGCTTGCCGGCCTCGTTGGCAGCCTTGGCGTCTGCCTTCTGCGCGGCCCGCCGGGCCTCTGCCTTCGCTTCGGCCTTGTTCTTCGTCGGGCCTATCACCATGACCATGTTGCGGCCGTCAATCCGCGGAGTCGATTCGATCACGCCGACCTCTGCGACGTCCTCGGCAAACTTCTGCAGCAGGCGGATGCCCATTTCCGGACGCTGCTGTTCGCGGCCGCGGAACTGGATCATGGCCTTGACCTTGTCACCGGCTGCGAGGAACCGCAGCGCGTGACCGCGCTTGGTCTCGTAGTCGTGCTTGTCGATCTTCAGCCGGAACCGGATTTCCTTGAGCACAGTGTTCGTCTGGTTCTTGCGCGCCTCGCGTGCCTTGACCGCAGCCTCATACTTGTACTTGCCAAAATCCATCAGCTTGCACACCGGAGGCTTTGCCTGCGGCGCGACCTCAACCAGGTCAAGATCCGATTCCGTGGCCAGGCGCAAGGCATCCTCAATGCGGACAATGCCTACCTGTTCACCGTTCGGTCCGACTAACCGCACCTCGGGAACGCGGATACGATCGTTGATTCTTGGCTCGCTAATGGGTGGCTCCTGTCACTGATATTCGTCTTCCGCCGGCAATGAAAGAAGGCCTCCCATTGCAAGCGCAATCGAAGGCCTCAAAGTGGCGGCAGGCGGGAACTGAGAAGTTCCGGACTGGGCGTGGACAACGTTGCTCGAAGTTGCCAGCCGTAGCCTGCCGACCGTAACCCGGCAGCTCTGGCTAGCCATACCGACGGGTGGGAGAGGTCTCCGCTTGCGAATCGGACCCCTTTGCCTACGTGCTTTCAGGCACATAAGTAACCGGATCCAATTGGTCTGTGAAAAGCTTACCAGTATGAGCAGCTCAGATAACAATCCGCAGACCGACGACCATCGCCACAGCTTTGCGCCGGACGCCGGTTCTGCCTCCACCCAGGAACAGGAAGTCCTGGGCCAGATGCGCGATATCGCCGAAGTGCCCGCCGTGGAAGTCATCACCACCGCGGCAGTCCACCTGATGAGTGCCGCCGCCGTAAAATGCGGTTTGGCCGCCGGCGACGATGCGGAAGAGCTCAAAGACTTGGATGAAGCCCGCAAGCTGATCACTGCGCTGGCTGGCTTCGTCACCGCTGCTGCGCCGGAAATCGGCAGCCAGCATGCTGGCCCGTTGCGCGACGGCCTCCGCTCCCTGCAGCTCGCCTTCCGCGAGGCCTCTGTCATCCAGGACGAGCCGGGCAAGGGCCCGGGCGAGAAGTTCACCGGTCCGGTCAACTAGCCCAGGCAAGAACTCCAGAACTGCCCAGAACGACGTCGGTGCCCCGCACCGACGTCGTTCTTGTCCTGCTGCTTCTCGTCCGAGCAGGTCCGCTTGAAGCTCAGCGGGTGAATTTCAGCTCCAACGAATCCACACGCTCTGCAAATTCCTGCCGTGTCTGCAGCCGCTCTTGGATCCGTCCCGCCATGGCAGACAACTCCTCGCGCCCCAGGCCGTCACGCACCTGCAGCACCAAGCGAAGCTCCGGACCGTGGCCTCCGCCTGCCACTACCGAGCCATCGGCGGTCCGCACCGCGATACCGGTCCCGGGCTCGACGGATGCGGCCATGACGGCTTCTTCGGGGCTGGTCGCTTCGGCCACCCAGTCCAGCAGCGCGGGATCACGATAGGAGGGCACCCATTCGTGCTGCTTGGCCAACGCCCACACGGCCGGCCGCCGGACCACGAAGGTCAACGCGGCGCCCGGGTCCATGACCATCAATTCTGCGTCTTCCGACACGGCCGCCAACGCCGCCCGCGGAGCGGAGACGGCCACCGGCCGGGCTTCGGGATGCCAGGCTTCGAGAGCGTCGGTATTGCTGAACGCGGGAAGCGCACGGCGCCCGTCCGGGGCTTGCAGGGTCACCAAGGCCATGTCCGCCTGTTTATCCGCTGTCAGGCCGCCACTGCCCTCCGCCTCTTCTCCAAGCGTGGCCACGATGGGAACGAAAACGCGGGCGTTGGCCAGAGCGGCCACGACTTCCGCTTCCCCGCCGGTACCGGCCGCCAGCCACTGCAGCGCTGCTTCATAGGCCGGATCGGTGCTGCCGTCGTCGTGATCGAACTGGTGCAGCGGATTTCCTTCGCCGCTCAGGTCCCGCCCGGCCCAGCTTTGGCCCGCCGAATCCCCCGCACCGCCCGCTCCCGCGAGTGCTGCGGCAATGTGGGCTGGCAGCTCCTTCTTAGCCACGCTGGTACCTCAGCGCCGTCCGGCAACGTCGAGGGCTTCGGGCAGGGTGAACTTGCCAGCGTAAAGGGCCTTGCCGACAATGGCTCCTTCGACTCCCGTCGGAACCAGTTCACGCAGTGCCCGCAGGTCATCCAGGCTGGAAATACCGCCGGAGGCCACCACCGGCTTGTCTGTCCGCTCGCACATCTGCCGAAGAAGGTCGATGTTCGGTCCGCGCAGTGTCCCGTCTTTGGTCACGTCGGTCACCACATACCTGGCACAACCGGCATCTTCGAGGCGGGATAGGACTTCCCAGATGTCTCCGCCTTCCTTCGTCCAGCCGCGACCCGCAAGCGTCGTGCCACGGACATCAAGACCGACAGCGATGGCGTCGCCGTGGCGTTCAATGGCGCGCGCGGTCCACGCCGGGTTTTCCAGAGCGGCGGTGCCCAGGTTGACGCGGGCGGCACCAAACTCCAGCGCACGTTCCAAAGACTCGTCATCGCGGATGCCGCCGGAAAGCTCCACCTTGATCTTCAGCTCGTCGGCGACGCGGCGCAGCACCTCCGTGTTGTTGCCTCGGCCGAAGGCCGCGTCGAGATCCACAAGGTGCACCCACTCCGCTCCGTCGTTCTGCCACGCCATGGCAGCGTCCAGCGGGTCGCCGTAGCCGGTCTCGCTGCCAGCTTCACCTTGGACTAGCCGGACTGCCTGACCGTCTGCTACGTCGACTGCGGGCAGGAGTTCAAGGATGGGCGTTTGGTTCGTCATAGTGATTCCGCTTTCTGCGCCGTCAGCTGCGCGGGCTGTGAGTGGTTACTCGGTCGGACCGAGGGTGAGCAGGTAGGCCGCCAGCAGGGACATCCCGGCCAAAATCCAGAAAACGATGGCCAACCACTTGGGCAGCTTCTGTTGCCGGAACGAGATGGCTCCGCCGGCCAGCAGCCCGGCCAACGCCATGAGGAGGAGGCTACCCACGGCTACCGCAGCGTCTTGAGCCAGTTGCGGAGCAGCTCCGCACCAGCGTCGCCGGACTTCTCCGGATGGAATTGCGTAGCACTCAGCGGACCGTTTTCAACGGCCGCGATGAACGGGGCCCCATGCGTGGACCAGGTCACCCGTGGCGGCGCCATCGCTGGCTGGGTGACATCAAAGTTCCAGTGCTGCACACCGTACGAGTGCACAAAGTAGAACCGCTCGTCTTCGATGCCGGCAAACAACCGGCTGCCCTCCGCGGCGTCGACGGTGTTCCACCCCATGTGCGGCACCACCTCGGCCGGCAGCGCTTCGACGACTCCGGGCCATTCCCCGATCCCCTGTGTGCGGACGCCATGTTCTACGCCTTCTTCGAACAAGACCTGCAGGCCCACGCAAATGCCCAGCACCGGCCGGCCACCGGCCACCCGGCGTCCGATCCAGCGAAGGGCGTCAACGGACTTCAGCCCTTCCATGACCGTGGCGAAGGCACCGACGCCGGGGACCAACAGCCCGTCGGCGTTGAGCACATCCTCGGAAGCATGGCTGAGCGTGACGTCGGCACCGACGTGTTCGAGCGCCCGGACAGCCGAGCGCACATTCCCGGAGCCGTAGTCCAGTACGGTGACTTTGGGCGCAGCCGTCACAGCGCACCCTTCGTTGAGGGAATGCCCTCGACTCGGGGATCGGGTTCAACGGCGGCGCGCAGTGCGCGGGCGAAAGCCTTGAACTGGGCCTCGACGATATGGTGCGGGTCGCGGCCGCCAAGCACGCGCATGTGCAGGCAGATCTGGGCGTGCAGCGTCATGGCTTCGAAGACGTGGCGCGTCAAGGACCCGGTGAAGTGCCCGCCGATTAGGTGGTATTCCTGGCCGGCCGGTTCTCCCGAGTGCACGAGATAGGGTCGACCAGAGATATCGACGACGGCATGAGCCAGCGCTTCATCCAGCGGCACCGTTGCCTCGCCGAATCGGCGGATCCCGGCCTTATTACCCAGGGCCTGCTTCAAGCTCTCGCCGATCGTGATGGCGACATCTTCCACCGTGTGGTGCGCATCAATATGTGTGTCGCCGGTGGCCTTCACGGTCAGATCGATCAGCGAATGCTTCGACAGTGCGGTGAGCATATGGTCGTAGAACGGCACGGTGGTGCTGATCTCGGACCGGCCGGTGCCATCGAGATCCAGTTCAACCAGCACGGACGACTCGCTGGTGATGCGTTCGAAGCGTGCGGTACGTCCGGTGGTGGTATCGACGGTCATGGGAGTCCTTTGACGAAAATGGTTGACCGGCCAAGCCGGTGCGCTCTTACTACAGTTTAGGAGACTGGGCTCGACATCAGAGCCTTGATGCCGTCGAGGAAGGCTGTGGTCTCGGCCTCAGTGCCCGCGGTCACCCGCAAGTGTCCGGGAATGCCGACATCGCGGATCAGCACCCCGGCCTCCAGGAGCCCCTGCCACACCGCGTGTGGGTCTTCCAGGCCGCCGAAGAACACAAAGTTGGAGTCTGACGGTGCCGGCTTTAACCCCAGTTCGGCCAGCCCGTCGACAATGCGGTCCCGCTGGGTCTTAATGTCCTCAACGTTGGCCAGCAGGGCATCGGCATGTTCCAGTGCGGCCAGCGCCGTCGCCTGGGTGATCGCGGACAGGTGGTAGGGCAAGCGGACCAGACGCAGGGCATCGGCAATCTGCGGTGCCGCGGCCAGGTATCCCACTCTGGCACCGGCAAGGGCGAAAGCCTTGCTCATGGTCCGGGAAACAATCAGCCGCTCCCGGCCGGGGAGCAGCGTCAACGCGCTTGGCGTGCCGGCGTGGGCGAATTCGGCGTAGGCCTCGTCCACGATCACGATGGCGTTGGACGCCTCCCCCGCTTCGTAGGCAGCCTCGACTACGTCGAGCCCCAGTGCGGTGCCCGTCGGGTTGTTCGGGGAGCACAGGACGACGACGTTTGCGGCGGTGTCTGCGACGGCAGCGGCAGCCGCTTCCGGAGAGAGTGTGAAGTCTGCCCCCCGCGGGACCGCAACATACTCGGTGTCCGTCCCGCTGGCCAGCAGCGGGTACATGGAATACGTCGGCGGGAAGCTCAGCAGGGTCCGGCCCGGTCCGCCGAAGGCCTGAAGGATTTGCTGCAGCACTTCATTCGAACCGTTGGCCGCCCAGATGTTCTCTGCCGTGAGGCCGTGTCCCAGGTAGCGGGACAGTGCGGTCCGAAGCTCGGTGAACTCGCGGTCCGGATACCGGTTCAAACCGGCCGCCGCGGCGCTGACGGCCGAGACGATGGCTTGATGAACTCTCTCCGGCAAGCCGTGGGTGTTTTCGTTGACATTCAGCAGGATGGGCACGTCCAGCTGGGGGGCGCCGTATGGCTCCAGGCCCCGGAGATTCCCCCGCAACGGCAGGCGGTTCAGGCGTTCTAGCTGCTCACTCACCGAACCAGCTTAAGCTTCGGCCCGCCCGGGGCAGGAATCGGGCGGGCCGAAGCGGCTCATATTACGGTTGCCTCAATGCGTTACCGGCACAAGCAGCTGCTGGCCGGAATGGACGATGTCCCCGTCCAGGCCATTCAACTGCGCGATCTCGAAGATGACATCATGCGGGTTGCGGTCAGGGGCCGATCGCACTGCCACGTCCCAGAGTGTCTGGCCGCTGCCGACCGTGACAGTAACCGCCGGCCCCGGACCCAGCCCTCCTGCAGCGGCCATCGCCGGGGCGGTGAAGAAGCCGACCAAGGTGAGCGCGACGGCCGCGGCAAGCATGAGCGGCAGGCCGATGAGCAGCAAACGGCCCCGGCGGGTGAGCCGGAGGCGGGTGTTGGCGCGGAAGTCTGCGGACTGCGGTGCGAGCTGGGCGGACATGGTGCCACCTTTCCGATTTTCGATCTATTTCGACTGGTTTCGATCATCGAACCACTGCATTCGAACGTATCTTCGAATGTATCTTCTACAGTTTTAGCACTGGTGATCGACTATTGTCGAGACTCAGTCGAACAAATGTTTGAAATTCCTCACCGCCTCGCCTAGCGTTGATGGCATAGCGGCTGTGAATTGCAGTGCATCAGCCGCCACTGACAAAACAGTCGAGACAGCAATCCGAGTGCCGGTTCAGCATCCAAACCCGGCACCTGGACCATCATGGGAAGACCGGGGCCGGATATGTCCGAAGAGACCACCAACACTGCTGGAGCGCGGCGACGAGGCCGCCCTGTCAAGGTCGGACGCAGCCTGACGCCGCGGCAGAAGAAGATCCTGGAAACCATCCAGCGGTCCGTTATTGCCCACGGGTATCCGCCGTCGATGCGCGAGATCGGCGACATTGTCGGTTTGGCGAGCCTGTCCAGCGTCACGCATCAGCTGGCTCAACTGGAGAAGATGGGCTACATCCGGCGGGACCCGAAGCGCCCCCGGGCGATGGAGATCCTCACCCCGCTGACGCTGGAGCACGGCGGCGTGGAAATAGTCGGGGTCGACGAGCCGCAGCAGCTGCGCAGCTCCAGCGGCGTTGCAGTGTCCGAACTCACCACGTCATCCGATACGGCCATGGTGCCGTTGGTGGGGCGGATCGCCGCCGGCGGACCCATCCTGGCGGATCAGGCGGTCGAGGACGTCATGCCGCTGCCCCGGCAGCTCGTGGGGCACGGCGAATTGTTCATGCTGAAGATTTCCGGCGATTCGATGATCGATGCTGCCATTTGCGACGGCGACTGGGTCGTGGTTCGGCAGCAGCATACCGCCGAGAACGGCGACATTGTTGCGGCCCTGCTCGACGACGAGGCAACGGTGAAAACGTTCCGGCAGCGCGATGGGCACACCTGGCTGCTGCCGCAGAACACGCGCTACGAACCGATTCTGGGCGACCACGCAACAATCATGGGCAAAGTTGTCTCCGTGATGCGCGCGCTCTGACCCCTCGGTCACCGATCCCTCGGCCGAGGGATCGGCCCGTGTGGCGGCGGGTTCAGGCTGCGGCAGCCGCCAGCCGCTCCAGGATCTGGCGGGCGATGGCGCCGTCTTTCGTGCTCCAAAACGGCGGCAGGGCGCTGCGGAGGAAATTTCCATAGCGGGCGGTGGCCAGACGGGAATCCAACACGGCCACAACCCCCTTGTCATTGGATGCGCGAATCAGGCGGCCCGCTCCCTGGGCCAACCGCACCGCTGCGTGGGTGGCCGAGACCGTCATGAAACCATTGCCTCCGGCCTGGGCTACCGACCGGGTACGGGCGGTGGTCAGGGGGTCGTCCGGCCGCGGAAACGGAATGCGGTCGATGACCACCAACCGGCATGCCGCGCCCGGGACATCCACCCCCTGCCACAGAGTCATCGTGCCGAACAGGCAGGTGTCCGGTTCATCGGCGAATTGGCGAACCAGCGCCGCCATGGATGATTCGCCCTGGCACAGGATGGTCAGGTCGGTGCGCTTGCGCATTTCGGCGGCAGCTTCTTCTGCCGCGCGTCGCGAGGAGAACAACCCGAGGGCCCCGCCGCGTGAGGCCCGCAGCAGCTCCTCGAGTTCGTCGAGCTGCTCGCTGCTGGTGCCACGTCCTGGCTTGGGCAGATGCGATGCCACGTACAACACGCCTTGCCGGGGGTAATCGAAGGGACTGCCCACATCAGCGCTTGAGTACGCCGGAGCGCCCGCCCCCAACAATCCGAGCGACCCGGCAACCGCGTCAAAAGTTCCCCCCACCGACAGCGTGGCGGAGGTCAGCACCACCGTATGTTCGTCGAACAGCCCTTCGCGCAGCCTGGATGCAACAGACAACGGGGCGATGTTGAGCGTTGCCGGCTGGTCGTCGCTGGCGGCGTAGTCGCCGGTCTCGCCGTAGGTGCTGGGGCGGGTTGCCCAAATGACCTCGCGGGAATCTGCCGCCGACAGCAGTCGTTCAGCCATCTCCAGCACCGCAGAGAGGCGGGAGCGGGCCAGCTGCCGCCCTCCGTCCGGCGCCCCGGATCCCTCGGGCTTGGAATCGGATAGCGCCGCGCGGGCAGCCTCCCGCAGCTGCACGAGAACCAACTCCTGCTCCTCGCGCAGGCCGGAGGCCAACAATCCGCTCGGCATCGGCTCCAGAACATCCTCCAGCGCGCCGGCGGCCGAGCTGAGAGGCTCCACGCTGATCCCGGTGTGCTTGCGCGCGGTCGAAGCCGCGGTGCGGACCATGGCAGCGGACAACTGCCCGGCCACAGCGCTGGTCACGCGGTCCTGGAGTTCGTGGGCCTCGTCAATCACGACCACGTCGTAGTCCGGGAGCACCGCCACGCCCTCGAAGGCGTTGATGGCGAGCATGGCGTGGTTGGTGATCACGATGTCCGCCTCTGCCGCATGCCCGCGCGCCCGTTCGCTGAAGCATTCGGCGGCGAGGGGACACCTTTGAGCGCCGAGGCATTCCATCGATCCCACGGAGACTTGGCGCCACGCCCGGTCGCTGACACCGGGCACCAGTTCATCGCGATCGCCGGTCTCGGTCTCCTGCGCCCATTCGCGCAGGCGCACAACCTCCTTGCCCAACGCACCCGCGGCCCCGGTGGACGCCCCTCCGCCGGCAGGAGCCGGATGCGGGACGGTGTCCTCGCCGAGGCTGAATAACGCGGCAGGGGCGTCTTCGTCCGGAAAGCCGCCGGCCAGCTTGTGCAGGCAGACGTAGTTGTTCCGCCCTTTGAGCAGCGCCACATCCAGCGGCCGGGGAAGCTCATCGGCGACGGCTTCCATCAGCCGCGGCAGGTCCCGTTTGACGATTTGCGATTGCAGGGCAAGTGTCGCGGTGGAGACGATGGCGGGCTTCTCACCCTCCAAGGCCTGCACCATGAGCGGGATCAGGTAGGCCAACGACTTGCCGGTGCCGGTGCCCGCTTGCACCAGTAGGTGCTGCCGGCGGTCGAAAGCCTCGGCCACTTTGGCGGCCATCTCGTGCTGGCCGGCACGATGCTGGCCGCCCATGCCCTGGACTGCGACATCAAGCAGCCGCAACGCCTCGCCGGCCGGAACCCGGGTATCAGTCATGTCGCAGGAATCGTTCCAGCTCCGCTGCCAAGCCCTCACGCACCAGCACATCGAGCCGTGTGCCGTCTTCCCCGTGCTCCATGGCAAGGATTTCGGCGTCCTCGCTATGCAAGCGGCTGATGACTTCGCCGTGGTCGTAGGGCACCAGCAGGCGCAGCTTCATACTTGGCCGCGGTATGGTCTGGCTGATCAGTCGCAGCAGCGTGTCCATGCCCTGGCCGGTGCGGGCCGACACCACAACGTGATTCGGTTCGCGCTGGCGCAGTCGTTCAACCACAAAGGGATCGGCAACATCCGCCTTGTTCAGCACCACGATTTCAGGAATGTGCCGGGCATCCACCTCGATGAGCACTTCGCGCACCGCGGCGATCTGGCCCTCCGGGTCGGGGTGCGAGACGTCCACGACGTGTAGGATCACGTCGGCGTCGGCCACTTCCTCCAACGTGGAGCGGAAGGCTTCCACCAGTTGCGTAGGCAGCGAACGGACGAAACCGACAGTGTCGGCAAGCGTGTAGCCGATGCCATCGGGTGTTTCCGTGCGGCGCACGGTGGGGTCCAAAGTGGCAAAAAGCGCATTCTCCACCAGAACGCCGGCATCCGTCAGGCGGTTGAGCAGCGACGATTTCCCGGCGTTCGTGTAACCAGCAATGGCCACCGACGGCACGGCATTGCGGCGCCGGTTGGCACGTTTGGTGTCCCGTGCCGGCTTCATGGCGACGATTTCGCGGCGCAGCTTCGCCATCCGGGTCCGGATGCGGCGGCGGTCCAGTTCGATCTTCGTCTCACCGGGTCCGCGTGAACCAATGCCGCCGCCGGCAGCCCCGACGCGGCCGCCGGCCTGGCGGGACATCGACTCGCCCCAGCCGCGCAGCCGCGGCAGCAGATACTCCAGCTGGGCCAGCTCGACCTGGGCCTTGCCTTCGCGGCTTTTGGCGTGCTGCGCGAAGATGTCCAAAATCAGCGCCGTGCGGTCAATTACCTTGACCTTCACGATGTCTTCCAGTCCGCGGCGCTGCGAAGGCGAGAGTTCGCCGTCGACAATGACCGTGTCCGCACCCGTGGACATCACGATGTCCCGCAGTTCCTGGGCCTTTCCGGAACCGAGGAAGGTGCTTGGGTCGGGCTTCATCCGGCGCTGCACAATGCCGTCCAGCACTTCGGAACCGGCGGTCTCCGCCAGCGCCGCCAGTTCCCGCAAGGAATTGTCCGCGTCGTCGGCCGTGCCTTCGGTCCAGAGACCGGCCAGAACCACTCGTTCCAAGCGCAGCTGCCGGTACTCGACCTCGGTGACGTCCTCCAGCTCGGTGGAGAGTCCCGCCACGCGACGGAGGGCACGACGTTCGGCCAAGTCCTGCTGGTCACCGTCGAATTCGGAATGCTCGGAGTCAAGTTCGGACAGGGCCTGCGCCCGGCCGCCTGCTACCGGCTTGCTTCGTGCCGCAGTGTCGCGGGCCAAGATGCGGTCAATGACTGCCTGGATCTCTTCCGGCGTCATTTCCGGTTCCGGCGACGGCTGGGGGCTGTTGGTGGTCATGCTCTCCTTCGAAATGTCCGTGGTCTTATCGTAGTCCTCCGGGCTGCGTGCAGCAGAGCCCGAAGATGCGGTTTGTGGATGATTGGCCAAAAGTCCTCCTGGCATGGGCCCCGTCGGCGCGGGGCAGGAAATGCGTGGCAGCTGGCGCCTAGTGGTGCGGCCGGCATTCACCGGCACCGGGGACCTGAAACAGCCGGTACGAGCGAGTGCGGCGGTGGAGCGTTCCACAAGAGTTTCGAGGAACGGTGATTGCCCGGCGGCCGGGGAGAATGGATTCTCAACCAACGGCACGCGCTGTACCGCAGCGAACGGGACAGCATGGTGGCGGCGCAATCATTATTTCTTCATGCGGTAAACGCTATCAGAGCCGGCGCAGCTTAGGTGCACCTTGATACCGATTCCGCTGAACGCGCACTAATCTGGCCGATTATGGGAACAGAGCATTACTTCAGCCCGCAGCCAGGCAAACCCGAGGTTCGCCGCACCCTGGAGGTCGAGCTGGACGGCCGCCTGCGGCAGCTGCAGACGGCTGGCGGCATCTTTAGTCCGGACGGGGTCGACAAGGGCACAGCGGTGCTACTGGCCGAGGTTCCGCCGCCGGCTCCGGCAGGCAACCTGCTGGACATCGGCTGCGGGTGGGGCCCGATAGCCCTGACTATGGGACTGAAATCTCCCGGCGCCTCTGTGTGGGCCGTCGACGTCAATGAGCGCAGCATCGCCTTGACCAATGACAACGCCGCGTCGTTGGGCCTGGATAATGTCCATGCCTGCCGGCCGGAAGACGTCGACCCGTCGGTGCAGTTCGAAACCATCTGGTCCAACCCGCCGATCCGGATCGGCAAAAGTGAACTCCACGAACTGTTGTTGCTGTGGTTGCCCAGGCTTGCGCCGGGAGGCACAGCCTGGCTGGTAGTCCAGAAGAATCTGGGCTCGGACTCGCTGCAGCGCTGGCTTTCAGGCGAACTGCCGCCGGATTACTCCATCAGCCGAGAAAGCACGGCCAAGGCCTTTCGCGTGCTCTGCGTCCGGCGCGCCGGCTGAACCGCTCCCCGGCTGAACCGCTTCCCTCAGGCCACCGTGCCGCGGGAGACCAACACTGCGGGACCGCTCAGCTCCACATGTTCGCGCCCGTCCGCCGCCGGTAGAAACCGTACGCGGACGGTTCCACCGGGGACTCCGACCTGCCAGTCGTCGGGTGCTCCGGTACCGGCCCAGTAGCGGATGGCGACGGCGGCGGCACAGGCACCGGTCCCGCAGGACTGCGTCTCCCCCACCCCGCGCTCGTGCACGCGCATGCTGATATGCCCTGCTCCGTCGGCGACGAGGGGTTCTGCCGGCACTACAAATTCCACGTTCGTTCCGTGTGCGGGAACCGGATCCACCGCCGGCGCCGCGAACAATTCGGTGGCAGCAAGTTCTTCAAGCCCGGCTAGAGCCACAACGGTGTGCGGGTTGCCCATGCTCACGGACAGCGCCGGCCGCGGCACCTCGAGGCCGCCGGCGCTGACGGTCGAATCCATGGCCCTCGCTGCTGCCTCGGCGGGGAAGATGAATTCCCAGGGCCCCATGTCCACGGCGTAGCCATTCGCGGACCGTCGGATGACCTTGATCCCCGCCCTGGTCCCTATCGTCAGAGATTCCCCTGCCGCCAGCTCGACCAGTCCCTCGGCCAGCAGAAAGTGTACGAAGACGCGGACGCCATTGCCGCACATCTCGGATACTGAGCCGTCGGCATTGCGGTAGTCCATGAACCACTCGGCCTGCGGCGCTGCCGCCAGCAGCTCACGGCCTTCGGGCAGGTGCTGTGAACGGACGGCGCGGATCAGCCCATCTGCGCCGACGCCCAGATGGCGGTGGCACAGCGCGGCGACGGCCTGGGGCTCGACGTCCTTGAGTCCGTCCGGATCGGCAATCAGCACGAAGTCGTTGCCGGTTCCGTGCCCCTTGGCGAAGGACAACCCGGACAAGGCGGACAAATGGTCTGGAAGGGGATTGTTCACGCTTCAAGCTTAGCGAGGTGCCCGGCGGCCTTGTCCGCCACCTGCGGATCCTGCCAGTCGAGCCAGTGGATCCGGGGATCGGCCCGGAACCAGGTCAGCTGGCGCCGCGCAAATTTGCGGGTAGCGGTAATGGTGTCCTCGACGGCCACGTCCCGGCTCCATTCGCCGTCAAGCACCTTCAGGAACTGTGCGTAGCCGAGCGCGCGCGACGCCGTCCGGCCCTGACGCAGACCCCGCCGGTCCAGTGCGGCGACTTCGTCCAGCAAGCCGCGCTCCACCATCGCATGAACGCGGCCGGCCAGGCGGTGCTTGAGCTGTTCGCGGTCCACCTGGAGGCCGATCTGCACCGCGGGGCGCACATACTGCCGCTCCGGCATGTAGGAGCTGAAGGGACGCCCGGTCAGCTGCCATACTTCCAGCGCGCGGACTATGCGTCGGGCATCGGCCAGCCGGCCGGCTGACACTGGATCAACGTCGCGGAGCCGTTCCCGCATCGCTTCCAGGCCGCCGCTGGCCAGCTCCTCCTCGAGAGCGCGGCGCAGGGCCGGGTCGGTGCCGGGAAACTCAATGGCGTCCAGGGCCGCCCGGACATACAGACCGGACCCGCCGGCAAGGATGGCCCGGCGGCCCCGGTTGTGAATGGCATCGATCGCGTCGCGGGCCCGCTGCTGGTACGCCGAGACGCTCGCTTCGTCCTTGATGTCGAGGATGTCCAGCAAGTGGTGGGCCACCCCTCGCCGTTCGGCCACCGTCATCTTGGCCGTGCCGATGTCCATTCCGCGGTAGAACTGCATGGAGTCGGCGTTGATCACTTCCCCGTCCAACCGCTGGGCCAGCTCGACGGCGAGATCCGACTTACCGGATCCGGTGGGGCCGACGACGGCGATGACCGCCGGGCTCTGTTGCTCGGCCGGCATCGCGCTCAGGCGGGCCGGACCGGTAGCGCGGGCATGCCCAGCGACACCTGGGCCGGCTTGCTGCCCGGGGTCGCGGGTACCCCGCAGGAGTCTGTCTGGGAGCGGTCCCACGCATCCCCGGCACGCGAGCGGCGCAGTTGGTAGTCCGACGCGGAAACCGGATCGGCGATCAGGTGGAAGGCCGCGGCTTCGGTGACCGTCACCGTCACCAGGTCGCCCGGACGCGGCGCCTGCGCGCCGTCGGGCACGGAGAAGTGCACCAGCCGCTGGTCCCGGGCCCGGCCGGAGAGCCGGTGGGTCTCGCCTGCCTTGCGTCCCTGCTGTGCGGTCACCATGACCTCGACCCGGCTGCCCAGCTGTTTGGCGTTTTCTTCCGCGGCAATCCTGTCCTGCAAGGCAGTGAGGCGCTCGTAGCGTTCTTGCACTACGGACTTGGGCAGCTGGTCCGGCAGCTCTGCGGCCGGGGTCCCGGGCCGCTTGGAATACTGGAACGTGAAGGCGCTGGCGAAGCGTGCCTGTTCCACCACAGCCAGCGTTGCCTGGAAGTCTTCCTCGGTCTCCCCGGGGAACCCGACGATGATGTCGGTGGAAATGGCCGCATGGGGAATCCGTTCCCGGACCTTGTCCAGAATGCCCAGGAACTTCTTGGATCGGTAGGACCGGCGCATGTCTTTCAGGATTTTGTCCGAGCCGGACTGAAGCGGCATGTGCAGCTGCGGCATGGCATTGGGGGTTTCGGCCATGGCGTCGATGACGTCGTCCGTGAAGGCGGCCGGGTGCGGACTGGTGAAACGCACCCGTTCCAGTCCATCGATGCTGCCGCAGGCGCGCAGCAGCTTGGCGAAGGCTCCGCGGTCACCGAACTCCACACCGTAGGAGTTCACATTCTGTCCCAGCAGCGTGACTTCGATGGCACCGTCGTCGACCAGCGCTTGGACCTCCGCCAGAATCTCCCCCGGCCGGCGGTCGCGTTCCTTACCGCGCAGCGACGGGACAATGCAGAAGGTGCAGGTGTTGTTGCAGCCGACGGAAATGGAGACCCAGCCGGAGTACACCGCATCGCGTTTGGTGGGCAGCGTCGAGGGGAACACATCGAGCGATTCCAGGATTTCCAGCTGCGCTTCGTTGTTGTGCCGGGCACGCTCCAGCAACGCCGGAAGCGAACCCACGTTGTGGGTGCCGAACACCACGTCCACCCAGGGCGCCTTCTTGAGGATCGTCTCGCGGTCCTTTTGGGCCAGGCAGCCGCCGACGGCGATCTGCATCCCAGGATGGCGTTCCTTGACCGTGGCCAGCTGGCCCAGGTTGCCGTACAACTTGTTGTCGGCGTTCTCCCGTACCGCACAAGTATTGAAGACCACGACGTCGGCCTGGCCGGCTTGGGCTTCGACCATCCCGGCGGCTTCGAGAAGCCCGGCAAGCCGCTCGGAATCGTGCACGTTCATCTGACAGCCGAAGGTGCGCACCTGATAGGTGCGGGCTTCCGGCTGCTTCTCGATGGTGGGGGCGGGGACAGTCAAACTCACCTTACAAGGGTACGGCCTGCGGCCGGACGAGCCACAATCTGCAGCCGGTCCGGAATTAGTACCAATTGTTGGCCAGGTGGAAGTTCAAGGCCGAGCACGGGGAGCCGTAGCGGGACTCGATGTAACCCAGCCCCCAATCGACCTGCGTCTCGAAGTTTGTCTGCCGGTCGGCGCCTGCGGCGGCCGTCTTGTCATGGAACGGGCTCTGGGGAATGCCATGTGCGCCGCGGGATTGGTCAATGTCCCAGAGCCTTTCGAGGCAGCCCAATTGTCCGGCACCCCAACCGAAGGATGCCAGCGCCCTTTCCATGTAGGCCTCGGCAAGCCTCGGATCGTTCCGCGATTCTTGCGCCTCGACAGCAGCTTTCTCTTGGGCCGCCCTTGCTTCAGCAGCCTGCTGGCCAGCGCTCCCCCCTTGGGTATCGCGCTGCTCTGGCGTTTCGGCAGCTGCCGGTTTTTCTGCCTCTTCCCCACCGGCGGGTGCTTCCCCTACAGCCTTCGCAGCAGCGGTCTTCTTCACTGCTGGCTCTTGGCGTGCCTGACCCGGTTGCGCGGCATCCTTGCCTGCTGGCTCTTGGCCCGCCTGACCCGGCTGCGCGGCATCCTTGCCTGCTGGCTCTTGGCCCGCCTGACCCGGCTGCGCGGCATCCTTGCCTGCTGCCTCTTGGCCCCCCTGACCCGGCTGCGCGGCATCCTTGCCCGCTGCCTCTTGGCCCCCCTGACCCGGCTGCGCGGCATCCTTGCCCGCTGCCTCTTGGCCCCCCTGACCCGGCTGCGCGGACTTGTTCCCGGCGGCGGTAGTTGTGGGTGCCCCCGCAGCTTGCTGCTGGAGGTCATCACCCGCTACCTGGCCACGCCGTTCGGCAGGATCAGCCAAGCCGACAAACTCCATGAGGGGTGCTGTCATCGATCTCACGACTTCCGAGGCGTTTTGCCCTGTGCGGACGCCGCTGACGGCTCCAGTTGCGCCCACGGCGGCGACGGAGCAAAGTGTCACTCCTGCCGCGATCCTGAGGCGCCGCTGCCTGCGACTGCGCCGGCGTTGCTGGTTCTTTTGACGACGTTCATTCTGTGCTGCACTCACAATCGCACTAGGGTAGCAACCCAATCTGGGAAACGTCTCAAAACGATAACGGCGTCGGTCGTGGCCCGGTTGCGGCCGTGCCAGGAGACGGCATTAAGTTTCCGCCTGATTGGCGGCGCCGAGTTCCTCATCCGCGACCCGATAGGCCAGTGACACAGAATAGCCCTTGCGAGCCAGCATGGAGACCAACCGGCGCAGGTGCTTGTCCCTTTCCGACCGGTCCTGGAGTTGCCAGTCCGGACGGATCTTGCGCCGAACCAGGCTGCGGGCTGCTTCAAGCTCGTCGTCTGCCGAAATCTGGTCCAGCGCTTGCTCGGCTAGATCACCGGCGATCCCTTTGTCCGCAAGTTCCCGCTTGAGCGCGGACCGTGCCAACGAACGGGACTGGGACCGGCTCCGCACCCACATTCTGGCGAACTCGGCGTCGTCAATGAGGTTGACCTCCTCGAACCGCTCGAGCACTGCCTCGGCGACGTCGTCCGGGACGCCGCGCTCAGCCAGCTTCGCGGCCAGCTGGGCGCGGCTCTTCGGAGACTGTGTCAGTGAGCGCAGGACAACGGAGCGCGCGACGCCATATGGGTCCGCATCCGGCCCGAGGTCCGCCGGACTGCCCGGCGTCGGGCCGGCGCTCTGTCCGTGCCGGAGCGCCATTTAGAATCCGTCGACGGCCTTGAGCTTCGGCTCGCCCTCTTCGCCGCTGTCCGGGACTGCATCGATGCCCAGCTTCTGCCGGATCTTGCGCTCCAGCTCATCTGCCAGATCCGGGTTGTCGATGAGGAACTTACGGGCGTTTTCCTTGCCTTGGCCGAGCTGGTCTCCGTCATAGGTAAACCAGGCGCCCGACTTTTTGACGAGTGAATGCTCCACACCCATGTCAATCAGACCGCCCTCGCGGGAGATGCCGTAGCCATACAGAATGTCGAATTCTGCCTGCTTGAACGGCGGCGCCATCTTGTTCTTGACGATCTTGGCGCGTGTCCGGTTTCCCACCGGATTGGCTCCGTCTTTCAGAGTTTCAATGCGGCGTACGTCGATGCGCACCGAGGCGTAGAACTTCAACGCCTTACCACCGGTAGTGGTCTCCGGGCTGCCGAAGAACACGCCGATCTTTTCGCGCAGCTGGTTGATGAAAATGGCCGTGGTCTTCGACTGGCTAAGCCGCCCGGTGATCTTTCGCAGGGCCTGGCTCATCAAGCGGGCCTGGAGACCAACGTGGCTGTCACCCATTTCGCCTTCGATTTCCGCACGCGGGACCAAGGCTGCGACGGAGTCGATCACGATGATGTCCAGGGAGCCGGAGCCAATCAACATGTCCATGATTTCCAGTGCCTGCTCGCCGGTATCCGGCTGGGACACCAGCAGGGCGTCGGTGTCCACGCCAAGCTTCTTGGCATATTCCGGGTCCAGCGCGTGCTCGGCGTCGATGAAGGCAGCGATTCCGCCGTTGCGCTGGGCACTGGCGACGGCGTGAAGCGCCACCGTGGTCTTACCCGAAGATTCCGGACCGTAAATCTCGACCACGCGGCCACGGGGCAGGCCGCCGATCCCCAATGCGGCATCCAAGGCGATCGAACTGGTGGAGATCGTTTCGATGGGGGCGCGGGTGTCGTCGCCTAGACGCATCACCGAGCCCTTACCGAACTGCTTGTCGATCTGCGCCAGCGCAGCTTCCAGTGCCTTCTCGCGGTCAGCTGGTGCGGCCATTGTTCACCTCAGTCTCTTGCGGCCCTCGGGCCTTGTCTGTCTTGACTCTTCCGACCGTAACGTCCGGCTCTGACAAAATTGGGATCGGCAGCGGAGCATGTGGATAATCCGGCCTCTCGGCGGTCTGTGTAGAAGCTTAGCGGGATCCGAACACACTTTCGAACATATCGGGGTTTTCTGCCGGGCGTGTCCGCTCAGCCGCGCGGCTCGCGGTCCTTACCCCAGCGCCGCTCCTGCGGAACGTCTTGAATATCGCAGACGGCGAGCCACACGGATTTCGGCGGAATTCCTGCAGCCAACGCTTCGGCGGCGGTCCGCCCGCCGAGCTGTCCCAGTACCAAATCCGCGGCGAGGACATGCGAATAGGCAGGACCGAATTCATCGTCCATCAACCGCCAGAAGTCACTGATTCGCACGCCTACATCTTCTCATGTGTCCGCCTGACGCGACCGGCCGGCATCGAGATTGCTTCGATGCTGCAATCGACCTGCGACGCGACCGCGCGGGATTCTCTGCGCCGGCCGCGGCGCTCATTAGAATAAGGCCATGACAGACCATGCCACGGGCAGCGAAGATGCAGGGTTCGATACGGCCATCGAAGCTCTTGAACGGCAGTTGAGCTTGCTCTGGCGCCGGGCCAGGGCGAACTCCCACCGGGTGGCGCGGACCGTGCACCCGGACATGGAACCGGCCGCCTACGGACTTCTGCTGATCCTCCAGCGGGAGCATTCGTTGCGGCTCACCGAGTTGGCCGCGGCCATTGGCGTCGGCAAACCGTCTGTCAGCCGCCAAATTGCCATGCTCGAGCAGTTGGGGTTGGTGGGCAAGCAGGCGGATCCATTGGACGGACGGGCCCAGTCCATCACCCTGACGCCCGCGGGGTTGGAAAAACTGGCCGAGGCGCAGGCCGCCCGCAAAATCGCCTTTCACGAGCGCCTGGGCGACTGGTCCGTCGAAGACTTGTCCACGCTGGGACAGTTGCTGGACCGGCTGAATGCCTCCTATGCCAACGAGCCGCCGGTCCACTAAATGGGCAGCGGTTCGGGCGGGCCCACGGACACAAAGAAACGGGCCGGTTCCGCCACAGCGGAACCGGCCCGTTCGGGTCTTCGGTCAGTATCGGGCGGAAGCCAACCCGCGGAGTTCCTCGGGCAGCTCGTCCGGAATGTCGCCGACAAACTCACGCGAGAGTTCCTGCGGGACGGTATCGGGAATGACCACGCCCTCGGCGTCTGCGACCCGGTCGCTCACTTCCCGCAGCATGTGCGATAAGGGGACGTCCAGTGCCGAGCAAATCGAGGACAAGAGTTCAGACGACGCTTCCTTCTGGCCGCGTTCGACTTCGCTCAGGTAGCCGAGGGAGACGCGGGCGCTGTGCGACACTTCACGCAGGGTTCGTCCCTGCCGCTGCCGGACATCACGGAGGACATCGCCAATTTCGTGTCGCAGCACTACCATTTTGCGCTCCTTCTGCTCCCTGCGGGGTTCTTCGGCCAATCCCACATCACGCCAACGGACTACACCGTTTACGGACACGGGCTGCTTTACCATCTGTATCGCCTTGCTCCCTCTTAAGGTGGGCGGCATCTGCCGCTGTTTTCAAGCCTAGGCCAACAACCTAACAGCTGCTGACACCTTTGATAACTACTAGATCAATATTTTTGTTCCCTGGACTTAAATCTAAAATCCGGACAAAACAGCCGCCTCATCGTCGACTGCCCGCCCCAGTTCTGTAATCGCGGCCTCGCAGGCCTGCTGCCGGATCCTGGCACGGTCGCCGTCAAAGTGGAATTCAACGGCCCACGTTCCCTGCGGGGCTGCGATGCCGATCCACACCGTCCCCACTTCCCGGCCACCATGAGGTTCCGGTCCGGCAACCCCGGTGGTGGACACCGCAATGTCCGCCTGCAGGACGCGCCTGGCGCCCTCGGCCATCTGGCAGGCCACGGCTTCGGTGACTGCGCCCTCGCGCGCCAACAGATCCGGATCGACGCCGAGCACGGCCGCTTTGATCTGGCTCTGGTAGGACACCACACCGCCTTGGAGCGTGCCCGACGCCCCCGGGATCGTGGCCAGTTCGGCCGCGACCATTCCGGCAGTCAACGATTCGGCCGTGGACAAGGTCAGGTTCCGGGCGATGGCTGCGGCCACGACGGCCGCGGCCTGTGTGGTGTTCATCGCTGACCCTCGGTCCCCGCGAGGGAAGCGCGGCGCAACTTCACGGCCTTCGCGACGTAGTCGACGCCGGTCACCACGGTGACGACGACGGCCAGCATCATGACGGCGAAGGCCACCCAGACGGCCCAGGGTCCCAGCCAAGACTCCAGCGGCAGCAGATAGAGGAAGATGGCCAGCGTCTGGAGTACGGTCTTCAGTTTGCCGCCGCGCGAGGCCGGCATCACCCCGTACCGAATCACGACGAAACGCAGCAAGGTGATGCCCAGCTCCCGGACCAGGATGACGATGGTGATCCACCACGGCAGGTCGCCCAACACCGACAGCAGGATCAAGGCCGAACCGATCAGGAGCTTGTCGGCGATCGGATCGGCAATCTTGCCGAAGTTGGTGATGAGGCCCCGGCTGCGGGCCAGATCGCCGTCGAGCTTGTCCGTGTAGATCGCGACGGCGAAAACCAGCACCGCCAGCCAACGGAACACTCCCCCTGCGCCGCCGTCAACCAGCAGGAACCAGATGAAAAACGGAACCAGCAGGATCCGCACCGTCGTGAGGACGTTGGCGATGTTGAGCAGGGGCACGGGCCGGGACACTGAATCAGTCACGCGTTCAAGGCTACCCGCCTGCCGGATGGCAAGCCGCCGGCGGCCGTGAGCATCCCCGCGGACGTCACCTCCCGGTCAGGTTCCAGGCGTCTTCGGACCCGGCGTCGTCCTCGTCGCCGTCGTCATAGTCCACCGCCTGGGTCCGGGACTCGAGGTCCTCTGCGACCAAATCGCGCGGGCCCTCGAACCCATGGTTGGCATTGGCATTGTCCGCCAGCGCCTCGGTCAGCGGGTCGGCGCTCCCGGACTCGCCGGGGCCGGCGGCCGCCGGCTCGTCGCCCCGGATGGCGGCCAGCGTCGCCGCGAGGTCGTCCGGCTTAACCAGAACGTCGCGGGCCTTGGAGCCCTCGGACGGACCGACCACTCCCCTGGATTCGAGCAGGTCCATCAGGCGGCCGGCCTTGGCAAACCCGACGCGCAGTTTCCGCTGGAGCATCGAGGTCGAGCCGAACTGGGTGGTGACCACCAACTCGGTCGCCTGCAGCAGCACGTCCAGGTCGTCGCCGATGTCGTCGTCGATCTGCTTCTTCGGCGCCTCAACGGCGACGTCGTCGCGGTAGACCGCCTGCAACTGCCCCTTGACGTGTTCGACGACCCTGTGGATTTCCGATTCGGAAACCCAGGCGCCCTGCACGCGCATCGGCTTGCTGGCACCCATCGGCAGGAACAACGCGTCACCCTGGCCGATCAGCTTCTCCGCGCCGGGCTGGTCCAGCACCACGCGGGAGTCGGTCACCGACGAGGTGGCGAAGGCCATCCGTGACGGGACGTTGGCCTTGATCAGGCCGGTCACCACATCAACGGAGGGCCGCTGGGTGGCCAGCACCAAATGGATGCCGGCGGCACGGGCCAACTGGGTGATGCGGACAATCGAGTCTTCGACGTCGCGCGGGGCCACCATCATCAAGTCTGCGAGCTCGTCCACGATCACCAGCAGATATGGATACGGCTTGACCACGCGTTTGGAGCCGGCCGGCGGGACCACCTTGCCGTTGCGCACCGCCTTGTTGAAATCGTCGATGTGC
The DNA here is from genome assembly GCA_051751385.1 of Actinomycetota bacterium. Taxonomy (GTDB): domain Bacteria; phylum Actinomycetota; class Actinomycetes; order Actinomycetales; family Micrococcaceae; genus Crystallibacter. The sequence goes on from JBNJKW010000003.1 coordinate 54,372, forward strand.
TTGAAGCCGAAGTTGGCCAGGTCGTCGTAGCGGGTGTCCATCTCGCGGACCACCCACTGCAGCGCCTCGGCGGCCTTCTTCGGGTTGGTGATGATCGGTGTGATCAGGTGCGGCACGCCCTCGTACGCGGTCAATTCCACCCGCTTGGGGTCCACCATGACCATCCGTACCTCGTCCGGCGTCGAACGCATCAGGATGGAGGTGATCATCGAGTTCACGAACGAGGACTTGCCCGCACCGGTGGCACCGGCGACGAGCAGGTGCGGCATCTTGGCCAGGTTGGCCAGCACGAAGCCGCCCTCCACGTCCTTGCCCACGCCCATGACCATGGGGTGTTCGGTCTTGCGGGCGTTGTTCGACCGCAGCACGTCGCCCAGGGATACCGTCTCGCGGTCCGTGTTCGGGATCTCGATGCCGATGGCAGACTTGCCGGGGATCGGCGAGAGGATGCGGACATCGGAGCTGGCCACGGCGTAGGAAATGTTCTTGGACAGCGCCGTGACGCGCTCCACCTTGGTCCCTGGCGACAGCTCGATTTCGTAGCGTGTCACTGTCGGTCCGCGGGAGAACCCGGTGACCTTCGCCTCGACCTTGAACTGGTCCAGCGTCTCGGTCAGCGCATTGACGACGGCGTCGTTCGCCTCCGACCGCTCCTTCGACGGCGGTCCGGGCGGCAGGAAATCGGACGGCGGCAGCGTGTACGCGACGTCCCCGGCCAACTGCAGCTGCTCGGTGCGCTGCGGGATCGGGGTGGTCGGCGGCTGCGGCTGCACCGGGTTGGACGGCACGGTGGGGGCGGCGGGCGCCGGCGGGGCGGCCGGCAGCACCGGCAGCGCTTCGGTGGCCCCTTCGGGGACCAGTCCCTGGTCCCGTTTGATCTTTTCGACGGCCAGTTCGGCCTGCGTGGGCCGGCGCACTCCCGGCGGCACGGCCGGAGCCGTTTCCTCTGGTGCGGACGGCTCTTCCGGTTCTTTGTCCTCGATGACCGCGGTTTCGAACGCCTCGTCGAAGTAGAATCCTTCGTCGTCGCCGGCTTCTTCCGCCTTGCGCTTGCCGAAGAGTTTGCGCCGCGGTTTGCGTTCCTTGGCCGGAGCCTCATCGGCGTAGAGGTAGCTCTGGTCGTGCCCGTCCCGTGGCTGGTACGGCGCTGCCTCGGCGGACGGGTCCTGGCCCATCAGGTGCTCGTAGAGCATCCGCAGGCGCATGGGAATGTGGCGGAACGGGGTGGCGGTCATGATCAGGATGCTGGTGAAGGCCAGCAGCCCGTAGACGGCGACCGGCAGCCACAGGTTGACGGCCGCCAGCGGGGCCGCAAGCAAGAAGCCGGCCATCCCGCCGGCTGCCCACAACGCATCGAAGCCGTCCGCCAGGGCGGGCTGGCCGCCAATCACATGGGCCAGCCCGGAGCCGGAGGCAAGGAAAAGGATCAGGCCAATGGAGATGCGGCTGTTGGCCGGGGAGTCTTCGGGATGCCGCATCAGGCGCACTGCCATGATCAGCAGCAGCACCGGCAGCACCAGCGCCATCCAGCCGAAGGTTCCGCCGGCCACGGCGTGCACCACGTCCCCGAACCAGCCGTCCAGGGCCCACCACTCCACGGTGGCGACGCAGCCGGCCAATAGCAGCAGGAAGAAACCGGTGCCGTCGCGGCGCAATTCGTGGTCGGGCCGCACATCGGGCCCGAGCTTCCGGACGCCCGCTGCCGCCGGACGGGCCAGACCCATCCACAGCCCGTGGATCATTCGCGGCAGCAGCGGCAGCTTCTCCTCCTGGGGCTGCACATCGAGCACCTTGGTCTTGCTGGAACGCCCCGATGAGGAGCGCGCAGTAGTGCCTGTACCCTTACCGCGCGACTGCTGGGTGCCTTTTCGGGCAGGGGAAGTACGAGTCGCCATAGTCGCAAGGTTACCGGCTGAACCCGCTCATCCGCGGGATTTGGCCCGCACGGCTGCGCTGCGCCGGGGAAGGGATCAGGCCTCCAGGACCACCGGGACGATCATCGGCCGGCGGCGGTGCCGCTTGTTCACCCAAGTGCCAATCACCCGGCGCACCACCTGCTGCAGCTGGTAACTCGTGTGGTCCGTGTTGTTGACCACTGCCTCCTCGAGCGCGCTGATGATGTTCGGTTTGATGTCATCGAAGACCGAATCGTCCTCGGCGAACCCGCGGGCATGAATTTCCGGTCCGGAGACAATCTGGCCGGTGCTGCGGTTGACCACGGTGATGACGGAGATGAACCCCTCCTCGCCCAGGATCCGGCGGTCCTTGAGGTCTGCGTCGGTGATCTCGCCAATGCTTGATCCGTCCACATACACGTAGCCGCATTCGATCTGGCCGACAATCCGCGCGATGCCGTCCTTCAGGTCGACGACCGATCCGTCGTCCGCCAGGAGGACGTTTTCTGCCGGCACACCGGTCTGTTCGGCCAGCTGCCCGTTGGCAATCAGGTGGCGGGTTTCGCCGTGCACCGGCAGGGCATTCTTGGGCCGCAGGATGTTGTAGCAGTACAGCAGCTCGCCGGCGGCAGCGTGTCCGGATACGTGGACCTTGGCGTTGCCCTTGTGGATGACCTCGGCGCCGAGTTTCAACAAGCCGTTGATAACCCGGTAGACGGCGTTTTCGTTGCCCGGAATCAACGAGGACGCCAGGATCACCGTGTCCCCCTTGCCGACCTGGATGCGGTGGTCGCCGTTGGCCATCCGGGACAGGGCGGCCATGGGCTCGCCCTGCGAGCCGGTGGACATCAGCACGATCCGGTCGTCCGGGAAGTCCTCCACATTCTTCAGGTCCACCAGGATGCCCTCGGGAACATTCAGGAAGCCCAGTTTGGCGGCGATGTTCATGTTCCGCACCATGGAGCGGCCCACGAAGGCAACGTGCCTGCCGTGGGCGGCAGCGGCGTCGAGCACCTGCTGGACGCGGTGAATGTGGGAGGAAAAGGAGGCGACGATGATGCGCTTCTGCACCTGGCCGAAGAGGCGCTCCAGCACCGGGCCGATTTCCTTCTCCGCGGTGGTGAAGCCGGGAACGTCGGCGTTGGTGGAGTCGGCCATGAACAGGTCCACGCCCTCCTCGCCGAGGCGGGCGAATGCGCGCAGGTCGGTGATCCGCCCGTCCAGCGGCAGCTGGTCCATCTTGAAGTCGCCGGTGTGCAGCACGGTGCCGGCAGCGGTCCGGAGGAAGACCGCCAGCGCGTCCGGGATCGAGTGGTTGACCGCTACGAATTCGCATTCGAAGGGCCCGAACTGCTCGATTTGGCCTTCGGCGACGGTGAGGGTGTAGGGCGTGATCCGGTGTTCGGCCAGCTTGGCCTCGACCAGGGCCAGGGTCAGTTGCGAACCGATCAGCGGAATGTCCTGCCGCATCCGCAAAAGGTACGGGACGGCACCGATGTGGTCCTCGTGCCCGTGGGTGAGGACAACGCCGACGACGTCATCGAGCCGGTCCTCGATGTAGGAGAAGTCCGGCAGGATCAAATCCACCCCGGGTTGGTGCTCTTCCGGGAACAGCACGCCGCAGTCGACCACCAGCAGTTTCGAGTCGATCTCGAAGACCGCCATGTTGCGGCCGATCTCTCCGAGTCCGCCGAGCGGGACAATCCGGAGCGTGCCCGGTTCGAGGCTGGGCGGGGTGCGCAGTTGGGTCAGCGTGGACTGGCTCATCGGGCGTTCAGGGCCTCCAGGGTCCAGCCAGCCTCGGCCAGGTCCGCGCGGATCGGCGCCAGCTCGGCCTCCGACGGCTCCACCAGCGGCAGCCGGACCACGGAGTTGGGCAGGACGCCCTGCCACTTCAAGACCTGCTTGGCGGCGACCGCGCCCTGCACGTGGGTCATCACGGCCCGGATCACCGGGTCCAATTCGAAGTGGAGCCGGCGTGCGGTGGCGAAGTCCCCCGCCAGCGCGGCATCGACCAGCTCGCGGAACTGCCGGGTGGCCACGTGCGCGGTCACGCTCACCACGCCGACGGCGCCGGCCGCCATCAGGGGCAGGGTCAGTCCGTCGTCGCCCGAGTAGACGTCAAGATCCGTGCTGGCCAGGACGCGGGTGGTCTCGCCGTAGTCCGCCTTGGCGTCCTTGAGCGCCACGATGAGCGGGTGCTCTGCCAGCCGGATCAAGGTGTCCGTCTCGATTGAGATGCCGGCGCGGCCGGGGATGTCGTAAACCATGACCGGCAGGCCGATGGCGGAGGCGATGGTTTCGATGTGGGCCTGGACCCCCGCCTGGCTCGGCTTGTTGTAATACGGGGCGGTGATCAGCAGCCCGTCCACGCCGACGGCGGCGGCACGCCGGGAGAGGTTGATGGAATGGCGCGTGTCGTTGGTGGTCGACCCGGCAATGACCTTGGCGCGTCCACCGACCGCCTCGACGACCGTGCGGAACATCGCTTCGTTCTCGTCGTCGGTCAGCGTTGATGTTTCACCGGTGGTCCCGGTGACGACGAGTCCGTCGCAGCCGTCTTGGACCAGTTTGTCGGCCAATTCGGCGGTCTTCAGATAGTCCACCTCGCCCTCCTCGGTGAAGGGGGTGACCATTGCGGTGACCAGGGTGCCGAAGGGATACTCGCGAACGTCAGACTCAGCCATAGGGAAAACGTTACCGTGTCCGGAGGCGGTATCAGGCAACGGTGTCAGCGGTGGGTGTGGACCCGTTCCAGGAAACCCGTCAACAGCGCGGTCACGTCTTCCTGGGCGGAGAGGCAGCTGGCGTGGTCCAGACCGGGCAGCTCGGCAAAGTGTCCGTCCGGCAGCAAGGCGGCGGCCTGGCGCGATTCCTCCGCCCGGGGATGATCCTTGCTGCCGGCGATCAGCAGGACCGGCAACTGGATCTGCCGGACGATGCGTGGATCGAGTCCCGGCAACTCTTCGCCGGCGCGGAAGTAGGCTGCCAGCGCTGCCGGGTCGTTCGCCAGGAAGGCCTGCCGGGTGGCCGGGTCTACCGGCGCCGTGCGGCGATCGTTCCAGCGGCGGATGAACTCCTCCATGCCGCCCGCCTCAAGCGCTTCGAGGTAGTCGGGAAAGAAGAGCTTGCCGACCTGGCCGGCCATGCTCCGGTGGGTTCCGCCGAGCATGGTCAGTGAACGCAGGCGCTGCTGCCGGGAGGCGGCCATCGCCAGCCCGACGCGGGCGCCAAAGGAGTAGCCGAAGTAATGCACGCTCTGCAGCCCGCAGGCGTCCAGCACCGCTTCGACGTCGCCCATGAAGCGCTCCATCGTGTAGGCGTCATCGTTGTGCGGTTTGTCACTGCGGCCATGTCCGCGCATGTCCAGCGAGATCACCCGGTAGCGCGGCTTGAGGGCCCGCTGGTAGCCCATTCCCCGCCAGGCGGCCTTGGACAACGCCGTTCCGTGGACCAACAGCAGCGGTTCGCCGCTGCCGGTGTCCTCGAAGGCCAGCCGCACGCCGTCGTACTCATTGACAGCAAATCCCATCATGGCCGTTCCCCGGCCGCCGGAGAACGGTTTGCGAAGGTGTTCATTCCCTCACGGTATCGTGTGCCGGCCGCTCAACTTTCCCACCGGTCTTCCGGCCGGCTGTGAGAATATCGGTGCATGCCCTCTGCATCCACCGGCCGCCGGATTGCCGGGATCGACGCCGCCCGCGGCATCGCCCTGCTGGGCATGATGGCTACCCACATCTTTGCGCCGTGGACTGCCGGGACGGATCCGGAGCCAAATTTCGTGGGCCTGGTGTTGTCCGGTCGGTCCTCGGCGCTGTTCGCGGTGCTGGCCGGAGTGGGGCTGGCGCTGCTGACCGGCGGCAGCCGCGGCCACCAGGGCGGCAGCCTGACGGCGGACCGCGGCGGCATCGCGGTGCGCGCCCTGCTGATTGCGACGGTCGGCATGATGCTGGGCACCCTGGAAGTGAACGTTGCGGTGATCCTGGTCAACTATGCCGTGCTGTTCCTGTGCGCGCTGCCGTTCCTCCAGCTGCGCCGCACGGTGCTGGCGCTGTGGGCCGCCGGGTGGATCATTCTCTCCCCGGTGCTGGCGCACCTGCTGCGTTTCGTGGCGGAAGCTGCCGTGGACCCGGCTGAGCTCGGCCACAACCCCATGATCTATGACCTGCTGACGCCCGCCACGCTGCTCAGCGACATCTTCCTGACCGGCTATTACCCCGTGCTGCAGTGGCTTGGCTATCTCCTCGCCGGGTTGCTGATCGGCCGGCTGGAACTGCAGCGCGTGGGCGTGCAGCTGGGACTGCTGGCCGTGGGCGCGGTGCTGGCGGTGGCGGCCAAGGCCGGCTCCTGGCTGGTGATGGACCGGCTGGGCGGTTATGCCGAAGTAGCGGCCACCGAGTCGGCACAGCGGGCGGACTTCGATCTGGTGTACCAGGTGAACATGAGCTGGGTCGAGCAGCGCGGTTCATGGTGGTGGCTGGGCGGCGCATCGCCGCACTCCGGAACGAGCTTCGACCTACTGCACACCGTGGGCACCTCGGCCGTGGTGCTGGCGGTCTGCCTCCTGCTGACCTCGCGGCTTCCGTGGCTGCTGCTGCCGCTCTCGGGCGCCGGCGCCATGACCCTGACGCTCTACTCCGCGCATGTCTGGGTCATCAGCGCGCTGCCCCCGGACGCCCCGGATCTCCCGGTGTACCTGTGGCAGGCGGTTGCGGCGATGGTCATCGGGATGGTCTTCCACGCGCTGGGCTGGCGCGGACCGTTCGAACTGGTGACCTCCACCGCGTCCCGGCTCACCCGCGATGCGCTCAGGCCGACCGGCAGCCGGTCCCGCTGATTCATCTCAGGAGCGGCTGAGGCCGATCGCGTGGCGCATCGATTCGCGGGCGCGCTTGCGGTCGCCGGCCGCGTCGTAGGCGCAGGAGAGACGGAACCAGCTGCGCCAGTCCTCCGGCGCTGCTTCGGCCTCGGCCTTGTACTTGAGGAACTCCTGGTCCGCGGCTTCCCGGACAATCCGCCCGCCGGGCGTGCGCGGCAGGTTGTCCACCGGCAGGCCGCCTTCGGCTTCCAGCGTCCGGGCCAGCTTGGACATCCGCGAGCCGAACAGCAATTCCCGGCTTAGCGCCCAGGCCCCGATGACGGGCAGGATCACCAGCGCCACGCCCAGTCCCTTGGCCACGAGGTCCGGTTCGCTGAGCATCAGCCAGGCCCGCTGCAGGGTGGCTATCAGGTAGCCCACCAGCAGGACGATGATCACACCGACCCAGATTTTTGCTCCGTGCCGGGTGTACCAGCCGACGCCGCCGTTGCCGCCGTCGGGCACGCCGGCCGTGTGTTCAGTGTTGCTCATGAAAGTTCCAGGTACCCGTCCAGTCCGTAGGTCAGTCCGGGCCGCCCTGTGACGGTCCGGACGCCCAGCAATACGCCGGGCATGAAAGAGGCGCGGTCGAACGAATCGTGCCGGATGGTGAGCTGTTCGCCCGGCCCGCCGAGCAGTACTTCCTGGTGCGCCACCAGGCCGCGCAGCCGCACGCTGTGCACGTGCACGCCGTCCACCTCCGCCCCGCGGGCACCGTCCAGCGCCTTGGCGGTGGCGTCGGGACCGGCGGGAACGTCGGCGGCTTCGCGGGCGGCGGCCACCAGCTGTGCGGTGCGGATGGCGGTGCCGGAGGGTGCATCCACCTTGTCCGGATGGTGCAGTTCGATGATTTCCACCGATTCGAAGTATTTGGCCGCCGTGGCGGCGAACGAGGATGCCAGCACCGAGCCGAGCGCGAAGTTGGGCGCGATCAGTACGCCCGTCCCGGGGTGCTGCTCCAGCAGTTGCGCCAGCGAGGCGCGCTTGGCTTCGTCCCAGCCGGTGGTGCCAACCACTGCGTGCATGCCGCGTTCGACGGCGAACCGGACGTTGGCCTCGGTGTTCTCCGGTGTGGTCAGGTCCACCACCACTTGGGCTCCGGCGGAGACCAGTTCTTCGAGGGAGTCGCCGCGCTTCAGCGCGGCCACCAGTTCCAGGTCAGGGGCGGATTCGACGGCCGTGACGGCCTCGCTCCCCATCCGTCCGCCGGCGCCCAGCACGGCCACGGCAAGTTGCTCAGTCATGCCCTCCAGCGTATCGCTACTGGCCGATGCCGACCCATTCGGTGCTGCCGTCGGCGAAGTGCTGTTCCTTCCAGACCGGAACCTCTTCCTTGATCCGGTCCACCAGTTCCGAGCAGGCGGCAAAGGCCGCAGCGCGGTGCGCCGATGCGACGGCGGCCACCAGGGCGGGATCGCCGATCGCCAGCGGGCCGGTGCGGTGCGCCACCCAGATCCGGACGCCGTCGTGCTCCGCGGCGATCCGGCCGGCGACCTCGGCGATGACACGTTGGGCACTGGGGTGGGCCGAGTAGGACAGCGCAGCCACGGCCTGGCCGCCGTCGTGATTGCGGACCACACCGCTGAAGCTGACCACGGCACCACATTCGGCCGAATCCACGGCGGCCGTCGCTTCGGCGACGTCGATTGCGTCCCCGGTCACCGCCGCATACAACACCGTGCTGGTCATGGTTGTCCTTCCGTCCGCCGTGTGCTTCCAGTATCCCCCGGCCCCGCGTGGCCGGCGTCGGTGTTCCCCTCCAGCTGGGCGCAAATGTGGCCAATCAGCGGGTCCAGCGCGGCCAGGCTGTCGCGCACTCCCCCGGGCGATCCGGGCAGATTGACCACGAAGGTGGATCCGGCGGTGCCGGCCACGCCCCTGCTCAGTGCGGCCAGCGGCGTCTTGGTGCGTCCGTACGCGCGGATGGCTTCCATCACGCCCGGCAATTCACGTTCCAGCACGACGGCGGTGATTTCCGGGGTGCGGTCGTCGGCAGCCAGTCCGGTTCCTCCGCTGGTGACGATGACGCGGGGTGCGGCGGCCAGCATCTTCCGCAGCGCGCGGCGGACGGGCTCGCCGTCGGCGACGATCTGCGGCACCCCGGCGGCCAGGCCGTGGCCGGCCAGCCATTCGGAAATCAACGGCGCACATTCATCCTCGTAGGCTCCGGCAGCGGCGCGGGTGGAGGCGATGATGATGCCGGCGGTCCGCGCGCTCACAGCGCCCAGTCCCCGCTCTTGCCTCCGGATTTGGCCAGCACCTTGATGTCGGAGATCACCGCGTGCTTGTCCACCGCCTTGACCATGTCGTACAGGCTGAGCGCCGCCACCGAGGCGGCCGTCAGCGCCTCCATTTCGACGCCGGTGACGGAACGGGTCTTGACCGTCGCTTCAATCCGCACAGAGTCCGCCGCCGGGAAGAAGTCCACGGTGACCTTGCTGATCGGCAGCGGGTGGCACAGCGGAATCAGTTGCGGTGTCTGCTTGGCCGCCATGATGCCGGCCACCCGGCTGACGGCCAGCGCATCGCCCTTGGGCAGCGAACCGGCGGCCAGCAGTTCCACCACGTCGGAGCGGGTGAAGAGCACGGCCTGCGCGGTGGCCTGCCGGGTGGTTTCGTCCTTGCCGCTGACATCGACCATATGCGCCGTGCCGTCCTCGCGGACGTGGGTCAGTCGTTCTGCATCGCTCATAGCAGCCATATTTCCACGTCCTGGCCGGCTTCCGCGTGCTCGACCCCCGCGGGCAGGTGGACCAGCGCGTTGGATTGCGCCATCGCGTGCACCAGATGGGACTCCGCTCCGCCCACCAGCCGCACCCGGCCGCCGTCGTAATGGCCGCGCCGCACCTGATGCTTGGCCGCAGGCGAGTCGGCGGCTTCGGCCAGCGGGACCCGCAGCACCGTGCGCGGCGCCGGGGTGCCCAGCACGCTGGTCAGCGCCGGGCGCAGGAACATCTCGAAGGAGACCAGGCAGCTGACCGGGTTGCCGGGGAACCCCAGGAACACCGCTCCGCCGATCCGGCCGGCGCCCTGCGGCCCGCCCGGCTGCATGGCCACCGGGGCAAAAACCACGCCTTCTGGTTCGAGCGCCAGCCGGACCACTTCGAAGGCCCCCTTGGAAATGCCGCCGGAGGTCAGCACCAAATCCGCCCGCTCGCGGCGCAGCTCGGCGTCAAGCAGGCGGCGGAACTCCGACGCCGCATCGGCCAGGATCCGGCTCTCCACCACCTCGCAGCCGGCTTCCCGGAGCGATGCCGCCAACATGGTGTTGTTGGCGTCGTAGATCTGTCCGGCGTCCAGCCGTCCGCCGGCCGCCACCACCTCGTCCCCGGTGCTCAGCAGCAGCACCCGCAGCCTCGGCCGCACCTCGGCCGAGGCCAGGCCCAAGGCCGCCAGAAGTCCCAGCTGCGGGGCTTTCAGCACCGTTCCCGCGGTCAGCGCGAGGCTGCCCGCGGCTATGTCGCTGCCGACGGCGCGGATGAACCGCCCGGCCGGTGTTTGCGGGAGCCTGACCGTGTGCCCGTCGCGCTCGGACAAGAAGGTGTCCGGCACCGCTTCCTCGATCGGGACGACGGCGTCCGCCCCCTCGGGCAGCATGGCTCCGGTCATGATCGGGGCGGCCGAGCCCGGCGGCAGCGCCGGCGCGGCATAGCCGGCGGGAATCGTCGCCGCCACGGCGAGGTCCGCCCCGCCGGAGGTCTCCGCGCTGCGGACCGCGTAGCCGTCCATCTGCGAGTTCGCAAACGGCGGCAGGCTCATCGGCGCCGCGACATCCGCTGCCAGCACGCGCCCGTAGGCCGATTCGAGCGCCACGGACTCGGTGCCGGCAAGGCTGGCCCGCGCCGCGTATCGAAGCAGTTCCTCGACGACGGCGCGGTGCTCGGCAACGCTCTTGGCCACGGGCCCTCCTTGTCGCGCAGATCAGGCCGGTTCTGGCCATGGGGCCGACAGATCCGGTCTGCCGCAGATGCGGGTTCTGCTGCCATCCTAGGGGACGCGCCGGACGGTAGGGTGCTGCCGCGGCTTCACCTGGGATAGATCGATACCTCGGCGGCCTTGACCACAAAATGCACGCGGTCGCCCGGCGCCAGCGATAGTTCGGACACTGCTGCCGGCGTCACCTCGGCTGCCAGCCAGCCGGCCCGGACCGTGACCAGGCCGCCGTGCGGCACGAGTTCGGTCACGGTGGCCGCCACGGCGTTGCGCGGGCTGCCGACCGGAAGATCGGTGAACAGCGCCACGGAGGCCGGGCGGAACGCGGCCGCGGCCAGGTCGCCGGGACGCAGTCCGGCCTCGGCTTCGCCGCTCCAGTGCACCCCGTCGGCGTCCCTCAACCCGGTTTCGGTGGCGGTCCCGGTGACCAGGTTGAGGCCGGTCATACCCGCGGCGAAGGAGCTGCGCGGCCGCGCAAACACCTCGCGCACCGGCCCCTGCTCGACGATCCGCCCGCCGTCCATCACCACCACGCGGTCGGCCAGCAACAGGGCGTCCAGCGGTTCATGGGTGACGATCACGGCGCTGCGTCCTTCCAGCACTCTGCGCAGCAGCCTGCGCAAGGCCGGTGCCGCGGTGATATCCAGCGCGGACATCGGCTCATCCAACATCAGCAGTGCAGGTTCGGCGGCCAAGGCGCGGGCCACTGCCACGCGCTGCCCTTGGCCGCCGGAGAGCTCGGCCGGGCGGCGGCCCGCGAGCTCGGTAGCGTCAAGTTCGGCCAGCCAACGGCGGGCGGTTTCCTCGGCCTCGGCCCGGGATGCTCCCCGGCTGCGCGGGCCGTAGGCAACGTTTGCCTTGACGCTCAGGTGCGGAAACAGCAACGGCTCCTGCGCCAGCAGACCGACGCCGCGCGCGTGGGCGGGAACCCAGCGGTCGGGTTGCCGCTGCCCGGCGCTGAAAAGCACCTTGCCGTCCAGTTGCGCCCGGCCCCATTCCGGGCGCAACAGGCCGGAAATCAAGCCAAGCAGCGTCGACTTGCCGGCACCGTTCGGGCCGAGCACTGCAACCGTTTCCCCATCCGCAACGCTGAAATCCGCCTCGAAGCCGCGGGACGGAAGCCGCGCGGTCAGTTCCAGGCTCACCGGACCCCCCAGGCCGGGGCCCATCCAGACCTGCGGTGCACCAGCATCACCACCGCGACGGCGACCACCACTAGTACCAGCGAAAGCGCCACAGCAGCATCGGCATCGGTTTCGCGCTGCAGGTAGATCTCCAGCGGCAGCGTGCGGGTAACGCCCTGCAGGCTGCCGGCAAACGTCAGGGTGGCGCCGAACTCGCCAAGGCACCGGGCGAAGGACAAGACAGCCCCGGAGAGCAGCCCCGGCAACACCAGCGGCAGCGTGACGGTGCGAAGGACGCGGGTCGGACGCGCGCCCAGGGTTGCCGCGGCGGCTTCATACCGGGTTCCCGCCGTGCGCAGCGCTCCCTCCAGGCTCAGCACCAGGAACGGAAGCGCCACGAAGGTTTGCGCCAGCACCACGGCGGTGGTGGAAAAGGCAATTTCGAGTCCGAAGGCCTCGAAGGTACTGCCGAGCAGCCCGCGCCGCCCAAAGGTGTACAGCAGCGCCAGGCCGCCGACCACAGGCGGCAGTACCAGCGGCAACAGCACCAGCGAACGGAGCACCTGCTGGCCGGGAAAGCGGCTGCGGGCCAACACCAGCGCCATCGGGACGCCCAACACTATGCACAGCGCCGTGCTGGCGCTGGCTGTTCGCAGGCTGAGGCTGAGTGCGGCCAGCGACGCCTCCGAGGTGACAAGCTGGGGAAACTCCGGCCAATTCACGCGGGCAGCCATCCCGGCCAGCGGCAGCAGGACGAAGATGGCGCCGGCTGCGGCCAGCGGATATATCCAGTGCGGCACCGGAGCGCGCACCGCGGTCGCCGTGTCTGGCCCCGTGGTCACCGTGTCCGGTACCGCCGTCGTTGTATCCATGGTCTCGTTAGTCCTTTGCTGGTCCGCCGTGGTTCCCCGGCACCGGCCTCATGCGTTCGTGCGGGCGCGGTGGTTACGGCGTTCCAAAGCCGTAGTCCGCCAGGGCCTTCCGCCCTTCCGGTCCGGTTACGAGCGCCACGAAAGCCTCGGCGGCGTCCGGATTGGCGCTCTCGGCCAGCCGCGCAATTGGGTAGTCATTGACCGCGGCACCGGCTTCGGCGAAGTCGATACCCTCGACGTCGCCTTGGGCGTTCTTCACATCGGACACGTAGACCAGGCCGGCGTCGGCTTCACCCGAAACCACCTTGCCCAGCACATCCGTGACGGATGATTCCTCACTCACCGCGGGGATCTCGATCCCGGCTTCCGCAGAAACCGTCTGGGTGGCCGCTCCGCACGGCACCTGCGGGGCACAGACCACGGTTTTGATCTGCTGGTCCGCGAGGTCTGCCAGCGACCTGATGCCGTGCGGGTTCCCGGCCGGTACAACGATCTGGAGCAGGTTCGTTGCGAACGTGACCGGATCTCCGGCTGCCATGCCGGCCGCCGTGACCTTGTCCATGTTCTCCGGGTTGGCCGGGGCGAACACATCCGCGGGTGCTCCGGAGAGAATCTGGCTGGCCAGATCGGATGAGCCGGCGAAGTTGAGCCGGACGGTCACGCCAGGGTGGTCGTCCTCGAAGTCGGCCGCCAGATCAGTCAGCACGCCGTTGAGCGACGCAGCGGCGAAAACAGTCAACTCGCCGGAGCTTGCTGATCCCGACGCGGGTTTCTCCTGCGGCCCCGGTTCCGCCGCTGAGCACGCCGTGGTTGCCAGAAGCGCCGCGCCCAGCAACACGGCCAACAGGCGGCCGCGGCCAGTCCGCTTCACTGCGCTGTCCCGGGACGCGGAGTCTCCCACGTCAGTCCATTCCTCACGGCGTCTCGACGGTCACCATCGTGGCCTTCACGACGGCGACGGCAACGGAGCCGGGCTCGATGCCCAGCTCGCGCACGGCCTCGGCGCTCATGAGTGACACCACCCGGTGCGGACCGCACTGCATCTCTACCTGCGCCATGACCTTGTCCTGCAGGACCTCCGTCACGATGCCCACCAAACGGTTCCGGGCCGAACTGCCGATTCCGGTGGGGTCCTCCGGCAGGGCCGATTGCTCCCGGGCCAGGGCGGCCAACTGCGCGCCGTCCACGGTAGCCCGGCCGGAGGCGTCCTTGTGCTTGGTCAAGGTGCCGGCATCGAGCCAGCGCCGGACGGTATCGTCACTGACACCCATGAAACGCGCTGCGTCAGAGATGCGTATTTGCGTCATAAAAGCGAGTCTAGTTCCTCAAATGCGGAATTAGATAGGCTGCCGGCCGCCAGTCCTTCCCGACAGGCGGAGCGGCCCTGCACCGACGGGCTTCCTCGCGTACCCTCGTGGTATGAGCGTTGACTTGGGCATCCCGAAGATTCCCGGCGCCGCGGCGGCTACGGCACTTGCGCGGCCCGCGGGAGCGGGCCCGTCACTCGTGGACCGCTTCGGCCGGGTGGCCACCGACCTGCGGATCTCGCTGACGGACAAGTGCAACCTCCGCTGCACTTATTGCATGCCCGCCGAAGGCCTCGACTGGCTGTCCAAGGAGCAGGTCCTCCGCGACGAGGAGGTGGTCCGGCTGGTGCGGATCGCCGTCGAACTGCTCGGCGTGCGCGAGCTGCGCCTGACCGGCGGCGAACCGTTGGTCCGCGCCGGGTTGGTGGACATCATCGCCGCCGTCCGGGACAACCACCCGGATTTGCCGATTTCGCTGACCACCAATGCCCTGGGGCTGGAGAAGAAGGCCGCGGCACTGAAGGCGGCCGGCCTGACCCGGATCAATGTTTCGCTGGACTCGCTGCACCCGGAGACATTCGCCCAGCTCACCCGGCGCCCGTTCCTGGACCGGGTGCTCGCCGGCATCGAGGCCGCGGACGCCGCCGGCTTGGGCCTGGTGAAGATCAACGCGGTGCTTATGCGCGGCATTAACGATGCCGAGGCTCCTGCGCTGCTGGACTGGGCCGTAGACCGCGGCTACGAACTGCGGTTCATCGAGCAGATGCCGCTCGACGCCGACCACGGCTGGACCAGGCAGAACATGCTGGCGGCGGCCGAGATCCGCGCCCTGCTGGAACCGGACTTCCTGCTCTCGCCGGATCCGCGCGAACGCGACGGGGCCCCGGCCCAGCGGTGGGAAGTACGACGGCGGCGCTCGCCCGACGTCGTCGCCGGCACCGTGGGGATCATCGCCTCCGTCACGGAGCCGTTCTGCGGCGATTGCCGGCGCACCCGGGTCACCGCCGAGGGCAAGGTGCGCTCCTGCTTGTTCTCGCACGAGGAAACGGACCTGCTGGCCCTGCTGCGCAGCGATGCGGGCGACGAGGCCGTGGCGGAACACTGGCGGAGCGCAATGTGGGCCAAACCCAAGGCCCACGGTATGGACCATGCCGGTCTGGGCGGCGCGGACTTCGTCCAGCCGGACCGGACCATGAGTGCGATAGGCGGATAGATGATCATCCGGTATTTCGGCGCGGCCCAAGCCGCTGCCGGCCTCGAAGAGGAAACTCTGGAGCTGCCCGACGGCACTACCTTGGAAGAGCTTCTGCGCGAAGTTGTGGCACGTCACAGTCCGGTGGAGAGCCAGGACCGGGTGCTGGCGGCTGCCGGGTCCGGAGGCGGAGCCGCTGCTCGGGATGCGGCGCCCACGGCGGCGTCGGTAGCGCCTGGCCGCTCGTCGGCCCCGTCGATGGAGTCCGTGATCGCCCGAAGCAGCTTCCTGCGCAACGAGGTGGCATGGAAGGACCGGCAGGCGCCGCTGAAGGCAACGGACGTAATTGACATCCTGCCGCCGTTTGCCGGCGGCTAACCGGCAGCGCCTGGGCGCGACCGGCCCGGCCTATTTGCCGAAGTCTGCCGCCGAATCGAACGGACCAACGACGGTGACGACGCGGGGTGCCGCCGCCAATTCGGCTGCCAGCTCCCGGACCTGCTCGAGCGTAACTGCCTTGATCCGGGCCAGCGACTCGTCGATATCCAGGAACTCCCCGGACACCAGCTCGGCGCGGCCCAGGCGAGACATCCTGGAGCCGCTGTCTTCCAGCGCCATCACAATGCCTCCGGATAGCTGGCCGACGGCACGACGCAGCTCGTCCGCGCTAATGCCGTCTGCCGCAAGCCGGTCCAGTTCGGCACCGAGCAGGTCGATGACCTGGCCGGTCTTGGCCGGTGAACACCCGGCATACATGCCGAAGTAGCCGGCGTCGGCGTACGCGCCGGAGAAGGAATAGGTGGCGTAGGCCAGCCCGCGTTTTTCCCGAATTTCTTGGAACAGCCGAGAGGACATGCCGCCGCCCAGCACCGCGTTCAGCACGCTCATGACGAACCGGCGTTCATCGGTGGCGTTGATGGACGGGCAGCCCATCACGATGTTTGCCTGTTCCACCGGACGGCGGTGCACATAGGTGCCGGCGACCGGGGTCACGGCCGCTGCGGCCGTCTGACGGCGAGGCACCGGCACTGCGCCGTCCTGGAGATGCCAGCCGGCAGATTCCAACGCGGCGAGCACTTGGGTGCACACTGTGTCGTGGTCCAGCCCGCCGGCAGCGGTCACCACCAGCTCGTCGGGCCGGTAGTAGCGCTGGTAATGGGACCAGACCGAGTCGCGGGCCACGGCCTTGATCGCCTCGGGGGTGCCGCCGATGGGCCGGCCCAGCGGATGCCCGCCGAGCACTGCCTCAACGAATTTTTCGTGGCTGACATCCGCGGGATCGTCATTGTCCATGGCGATCTCTTCGAGGATGACTCCGCGTTCCTGCTCGAGTTCCTGCGGATCCAGGACCGCTGACGTGATCATGTCGGCGATGACGTCAATGGCCATGGGCAGGTCGGAATCGAGGACCCGGGCGTAGTAGCAGGTACTTTCCTTGGCCGTGGCCGCGTTCGATTCACCCCCGACTTCGTCGAAGGCGGAAGCGATATCCAGTGCGGTCCGGCGTTTGGTGCCCTTGAAGAGCAGGTGCTCCAGGAAGTGGGTCGAGCCGTGTTGGCCCGCGGCTTCATCCCGCGAGCCAACACCGACCCAGAAACCGATCGTCGCCGACCGCTGGCCGGGCATTGCTTCGGTCAGGACCCGCACTCCCCCGGGCAGCACCGAGCGGCGCACGATGGCGCCGCCCGGTTCGCCATGGATCAGCGTGGGGTCCGACCCGCCGAGCTCGGTGGCATCGGTATGCTGCATGCTGCCAACCAGCGGCAGGGCGACGACTGTCATATTTACTCTGCCGAGGCCTCTTCGGCTACTGCTTCTTCAGCTGCAGCCTCGTCAGCGACCACCGGAGCCAGCGACAGCTTGCCGCGGTCGTCGATCTTGGTGATCTCGACCTGGACCTTCTGGCCCACCGCCACCACGTCGTCGACGTTGTCCACGCGCTTTCCGCCGGCCAGCTTGCGCAGCTCGGAGATGTGCAGCAGCCCGTCCTTGCCCGGGGTCAGCGACACGAAGGCACCGAAGGTGGTGGTCTTCACGACCGTGCCCAGGTACCGCTCGCCCACCTCGGGGATCTGCGGGTTGGCGATCGCGTTCACTGCCGCGCGGGCGGCCTCGGCGGCGGTACCGTCGGTGGCGCCGATCAGCACCGTGCCGTCATCTTCGATGGAGATGTCAGCGCCGGTGTCCTCCTGGATCTGGTTGATCATCTTGCCCTTGGGGCCGATGACCTCACCGATCTTGTCCACGGGGATCTTGACCGAGATGATCCGCGGGGCGAACTCGCTCAGTTCGTCCGGCTGGTCGATCGCGGCATTGATCACGCCGAGGATGTGCAGCCGGGCCTCGCGGGCCTGCTTCAGCGCGGCGGCCAGCACCGAGGCCGGGATGCCGTCGAGCTTGGTGTCCAGCTGGATGGCCGTGACGAACTCTGAGGTACCGGCGACCTTGAAGTCCATGTCGCCGAAGGCATCCTCGGCGCCCAGGATGTCAGTCAGCGCCGCGTAGCGGGTCTCGCCGTCCACCTGGTCGGAGACCAGACCCATGGCGATGCCGGCCACCGGGGCCTTCAGCGGCACACCGGCGTTGAGCATGGACAGCGTCGAGGCGCAGACCGAGCCCATCGAGGTGGAGCCGTTGGAGCTGAGCGCCTCCGAGACCTGGCGGATGGCGTACGGGAACTCTTCACGCGACGGCAGCACCGGCACGAGTGCCCGCTCGGCCAGCGCGCCGTGGCCGATTTCGCGGCGCTTGGGCGAGCCCACCCGGCCGGTTTCACCGGTCGAGTACGGCGGGAAGTTGTAGTTGTGCATGTAGCGCTTGCGGGTGACCGGCGAGAGCGAATCGATCTGCTGTTCCATCTTCAGCATGTTCAGCGTGGTGACGCCCAGAATCTGGGTTTCGCCGCGCTCGAAGATGGCCGAACCGTGGACGCGGGGCAGGACTTCCACTTCAGCGGTGAGCTTGCGGATGTCGCTGAGGCCGCGGCCGTCGATGCGGACCTGGTCCGTGAGGATGCGCTGGCGCACTACCTTCTTGGTGACCGAGTTGAAGGCTGCGGAGATTTCCTTCTCCCGGCCGGCGAACTCGGCGGTTTCGGTGCCGGCGAGCTGAGTGACAACCTCGGCCTTGAAGGCGTCGGCGGCGTCGTTGCGCTCCTGCTTGTCGGCGATCGAGAAGATCTCGGTCAGCTTGGCAGCGGCGGCAGACTCGACGGCGGCGAAGGCATCGTCCTCGTAGTCCCGGAAGATCGGGAACTCGACGGTGGGCTTGGCGGCCCGTGCGGCCAGATCGGCCTGTGCGTCGCAGAGTGCGCGGATGAACGGCTTGGCCGCTTCCAGGCCCTCGGCCACAACCTCTTCGGTGGGGGCGGTGGCGCCCTCTTCCTTGATCAGGTTCCAGGCGTTATCGGTTGCCTCGGCCTCGACCATCATGATCGCCACGTCGTCCGCGGCAATGCGTCCGGCCACCACCATGCTGAACACGGCGCGTTCCAGCTCGGAGTGCTTCGGGAAGGCCACCCACTGGCCGTCCACCAGTGCCACGCGGACACCGCCGATCGGACCCGAGAAGGGCAGGCCGGACAGCTGGGTGGACATGGACGAGGCGTTGATAGCCACGACGTCGTACAGCACATCCGGGTTGATCGCCAGCACGGTGACCACGATCTGGACCTCGTTGCGCAGCCCCTTGACGAAGGCCGGGCGCAGCGGGCGGTCCATCAGGCGGCAGGCCAGGATCGCTTCCGTGGACGGGCGGCCTTCGCGGCGGAAGAACGAGCCCGGGATGCGACCGGCGGCGTACATGCGCTCTTCCACATCGACGGTCAGCGGGAAGAAGTCGAAGCCTTCGCGCGGGGACTTGCCCGCCGTCGTGGCTGAAAGCAGGGCGGTGTCTTCGTCGATGTAGACCATCGCCGAGCCGGCTGCCTGCTGGGCAACGCGGCCGGTTTCGAACCGGATCACGCGCTGGCCAAAGCGGCCGTTATCAATGACCGCTTCTGAGAACTGAATTTCGGGACCCTCCAAGAGAGTCACCTCCGTTTCTTCGAGTGCGGAGGCTGCCGGTATCTGCCCAGACTGCAGGCCGCTTCTCGGCCAGCCTGCCTGTACGCCACCCGGTCTTCGATCGAGACCTACGGGCTGCCCGAAAGGCGTCCCGGAGGCCACTACCGAGGACCGCGAATGCCGCGATACCGGAAGTCTCCAGTTGATGTAGTTATCGCCCAGCGGTTTCACGCTGGACATCTCCTGCCGCACCCGAAAGGGCGAGGTAGGAAAAAGCGGCTCTTCTGTTCCCTTGTTGCGATGAACGGAAGAGCCGCCTCCTTCACTGACTAGCGGCGCAGGCCGAGGCGCTCGATGAGCGTACGGTAGCGGACGATGTCAGTGTCACGCAGGTAGGTGAGCATACGACGGCGACGTCCGACCAGGGCCATCAGGCCGCGGCGGGTGTGGTGGTCGTGCTTGTGCATCTTCAGGTGTTCGGTCAGGTCGGAGATGCGACGGGACAGAACAGCGATCTGTACCTCGGGGGAACCCGTGTCGCCCTCGTGCGTGGCGTATTCCTTGATGATTTCCTGCTTGAGCGCGGCGTCTAATGCCACAATAACTCCTAGAAGTTGTGCCGTGAGGCCCGAATCAGCACTTCGCTGCCGGGGGCTCCGTACCTTCGGCCGGCAGCCAGAGGCTGCCGGAGACCGAGCACAGAGGGATACAGCCGCCACAGACCGCAGCCGAATCCACCGGCCAGTTTACCCGTTGTGGACTCAGTCTGTCGAAAGCAGGCTTCGGGTGCGCGCTACATCGTCGTGCATTTGGGCGATCAGCGCCTCGGGGCCGGTGTAGGCCACCATGCCGCGCAGCCGCTGCACGAATTCGACCACTACCTGCTGGCCGTAGAGATTGAAGTCATCGGTGCTCTCCCGCGGCCGGTCAATGACGTGCGCCTCGACCCGGCGGCTGGCCCCGTCGAAAGTGGGGTTCGAGCCCACCGAGATGGCGGCCGGCCATCTGGTGCCGCGCTGGTCCACCAGCCAGCCGGCGTACACGCCGTCGGCCGGGATCAGCCCGGATGAATGCTTGGACAGGTTGGCGGTGGGGAAGCCGAGTTCGCGGCCGCGGGCGTCGCCGTGCACCACTTCGCCGCGCATCCGGTGGGTCCGACCGAGCACTTCCGCCGCCATGGCCACATCACCGGCTGCCAGCGCCTCGCGCACCCAGGACGACGAGCAGCGCCGGCTGCCGTCGGCGCCGCCATCCGCATCGGCTTCGTATTCGTCGACGACCTCGACGGCGAAGCCGAACTGGCGCCCGAGTTCCTGCATGGTGGTCACATCGCCCGCGTTGTCCTTGCCGAAGCGCGTATCGTGTCCGATCACGACGGCCGTTGCGCCCAGGGTCTCCACGAAGACGTTACGGACGAACTGCTCGGGTGTTTCGCCGGCCAGCTCCAGCGTGTAGGTCATCATCAGGAGGCCATCCAGTCCGCTGGCTGCCAAGGCCTCAACCCTGTCCTCCAGCCCCATGATCAGCTGCGGGGCTGCGTCCGGCCGGTGCACTTGGGAGGGATGCGGATCGAAGGAAATGGCTACCGCATGGGCCTCACGGGCGGCAGCGGTCTCCACCAGCCGGCGCAGCACCTGCTGGTGGCCGCGGTGCACGCCGTCGAAGTTGCCCAGTGTCACCACTGATGGACCAAAGCCACGGGGTACGTCGGCCAGGTCTTTCCAGTAGTGCACAGTTAACTCCTCGTTGGTTGGACCTTGAGCGGTTGCGGCCCCGCGCCGGGCCCCTTCCATTATGGACGATCTTCCGACGGCTTCTGCCCGGCGGCCGGCCGGTGCCGCCAGAGCCACCAGAGGCCGACCAGCGGAAGCACTAGCGGAATGTAACCGTAGCCTTGGCCGAAGCCTGACCACACGGTGTCCTGCGGAAGCAGTTCCGGGTCCAGCAGGCTGAGGAGTCCGACGGCGAGGACGCCCAGGAGCTCGATGCCCACGGCGGCCACGGACAGCCAGTAGGAGCGGATTCCGGACTTGGCCAGCGTGACGGTCGCCAGGATGTAGACGACGGCGGCGAAGGCGGAGAGCACGTAAGCCACCGGTGCTTCGTGGAATTTGGTGGCAATCTGGTAGCCCGCCCGTGCGGTGGCGGACAGCGCAAAGACACCGTAGACCGCCACGAGCAGGCGGCCGAAACCGGTGGCCCGGCGTGCTACCTCGTTCGTGTCCTGGGCCCGCTGGGCTGACTGTTGTTCCCGGCCGGTTTTCATGCGGCGAATGCTCCGTCCCAAATTTGTTCCATCCTTACCAGCATCACGAAGACGGTAAGGGCGGCGGCGCCCAAGACCAGATTGCTCCACCGGCTGCGGTCAGTGATTGACCACCAGAAAGCCGCCATCGGCACCAGCAGCGCGGTGATCAGATAACCCCAGAATTCCCAGGTCTCCCCGGCAACAGGCTCACCGGACACCTGCCGGATGATACCGGCCACGGCGTAGACCAGCAGAAACAGCTCCACGGCGGCCAGCGAGAGAATCGTAATGTCATTCGGCCCGTGTTTCAGGATGGCCGCAACCAGGCAAATGATGGCAGCAAGCAGCGTGACCACCGCGCCCGCGATGAAGAATCCGTCGACGATCACTTGTCCGCTGCCTCGTTTCCCGGTGCGAACACGAGCAGCGGCTTAGCTTGCGAATCGGTGTCCTCCAGCAGTGCTACCAGAGACCCGTCCGGGGCGAACGCCGCGGTGGCGCCCGCTTCTCCCCTAGCCGGAATCCGCCGACCGTGAGAGACGTCATCGGCTTCCGCGGGGCTGAGTTCACGGGCGGGGAACAATACTCTGGCGGCCGCATCCAGAGCCGTCAGCTGCAGGTCTTCAGCCAATTGTTCCAACGTGGCTGCGTCTTCGATCCGGAACGGCCCCACCCGGGTCCGGCGCAGGGCGGTCAAATGCCCGCCGACGCCCAGTCGCTGCCCCAGATCGCGCGCCAGGGCGCGGATGTAGGTCCCCGACGAACATTCAACGGTCACGTCCACGTCCTGCACCTTCCCGCCGCGCTCACGACGGATGCCGTGGATCTCGAAACGGTGGATGGTGACCGGCCGGGCCGGCAGCGACACCTCTTGTCCGGAACGGACGCGGGCGTAGGACCGCTGGCCGTTGACCTTGATGGCCGAGACGCTGCTCGGCACCTGCTGGATGTCGCCGGTCAGCGCGGCGACGCCTTCACGGATTTGTTGTTCCGTCACGGCCGCGGCGATGGTTTCCGCAGTGACATCGCCCTCGGCGTCGTCAGTCACCGTCGACTGGCCCAGGCGGATGGTCGCGTCATAGGTTTTGGTGGCACCGACAATGTAGGTCAGCAGCCGGGTTGCCTTGTTGACACCGATCACCAGGACGCCGGTGGCCATCGGGTCCAGGGTGCCGGCATGGCCGACTTTTCGGGTTCCCGCCAGCCGCCGCATGCGGCCAACCACATCATGGCTGGTCCACCCCTGCGGCTTGTCGACAAGTATCAGTCCGGAGCGGAGCAGGCCAGAAGTCACGCCTTTCAGTATATGGCGTCCCGGGTGCGCGTCCGCTCCGCGGCTTAAAGCATGAATCGTTGACAGCCCCTGCGGGCCGGATTAGCTTGAGCTCACTGCGTGCCGCACTCGGCCTGAGGGGAACGTCAGCAGGGGGATC
Organism: Actinomycetota bacterium; assembly: GCA_051751385.1. GTDB lineage: Bacteria > Actinomycetota > Actinomycetes > Actinomycetales > Micrococcaceae > Crystallibacter. The sequence continues at coordinate 77,238 of JBNJKW010000003.1, forward strand.
GTCAACGGGCTGGGCACAGTCGCCTTTTGGGCATCACTTGCGCTTTACCTCCAGTCATTCCATCGACCTGCGAGACATCTGAGGTGCTTCGCGGCTTCTTCCAGGAGCTCATCCGTGAAACGACACAAACTCTATCTTGCCCTGCCCTTGGTGCTTGGCTTATCGCTCAGCACCGGCTTGGCACCGGCATTTTCCGCCGACCGCAACAGTACTAAGCCACCGGCGAGCACCACGCATGCCGACGGCCTGCTTTCCCCGCTGAGCCTTGCTGCCGGACGGCACGGGCTCTTCGTGACCCAGAACTTCGCCGGCCTCTTGAACAAGGTTCGGTCCCACGGCGATCCCAAGGTGTTGCACAGTTCCGGCGGCCCCGAAGTCGGGTCCGTCTCCCTCTACAAGGACACCGTCTACTTTTCCGAAGGCACGGGCGCCGGCGGGATGGACGGGCTGCCGAACGAGCAGTGGATCAAGTCACTGGACAACCACCGCAAGGCCACGCCGAGGAAGATCGCGGATGTGGCCGCCTATGAGGCCACACGGAATCCGGACGGCCGGGTCACCTACGGTTTCCGCGACGTGCGGGACCAACAATGCCTGGACCGGCTTCCCGAGGGGATCCCGGCCCAGTACAAGGGACAGGTCGACTCCCATGCCTACGCAACCGCCGCCGACAAGCGCAGCATCTACGTGGCCGACGCCGGCGCCAACGCGATCCTGAAGGTCGACAAGCGCAGCAAGCGGGTCAGCACCGTGGCTGTGCTCCCGGCGGTATCCGTCCGGGTCAGCGCTGTGCTGGCCGCGGGCATGGGCCTGCCGGACTGCATGGTTGGCGAGCGGTACTACCTGGAGCCGGTGCCCACGGATGTAGAGTTCGGCAAGCACGGCTGGCTGTACGTCACCTCGTTGCCGGGCGGTCCGGAAGACGGGAGCCTTGGCGCTCTGGGCCGCGTGTTCAAGGTCCACTCCGAATCCGGCAAAGTCGTGCAGCTGGCCAGCGGCTTCTCCGGCGCCACGAATTTGGCTGTCAGTTCACGGGGGGATATCTATGTCGCCGAGATGTTTGGCAACAAGATCTCCGTGGTGAAGAAGGGGCACCACAAGGCGCGGACGTTCCTTGAGACGACCACACCTGGTGCCCTGGAGATTCACGACAACCGGCTCTACGCCACGACCCATGCCTTGCCCGACTTCAGCGGGCAAGCACTGCCGGCAGGCAAGCTCATCAAGATCAGGCTGCGCTGACGCGGAAGCGCAACAAACAACGGTGGGCCACCCGCGCAGAGCAGGTGGCCCACCGTCGTCGTGCCATGAAGGTTACTCCGGCCGCGACTCGCGGGCGGATTCGTCCTCGTCCTCGTCACCGGGCTTGCGGTACGGATCCTCGCCCCCGGCGAAGGCGGCTCCTTCGGCCATCGCCGCCACCTCGGCATCCTTTGCCTTCGCGGTGCGCAACAACTCCTCCAGGTGGCTGGCGTTCACCGGGATTTCGTCCGGGACGAATTCCAGCGTGGGCGTCAGCCGGGCGGTGATGTTCCGGCCCACTTCCGCCCGCAGGACGCCCTTGGCGGATTCAAGTGCCCTGCGGGTGCCGTCCTGTTCTTCGTCGGTGCCGAAGACCGTGTAGTAGACGGTGGCGTGCTGCAGGTCGTTGGTCACCCGGGCGTCTGTGATGGTCACAAACCCGAGGCGCGGATCCTTGACCCGACGCTCGAGCGCCTGGGCCACCACGACCTTGATCCGGTCGGCCATTTTGGCGGCGCGTGCTGGGTCTGCCATGACCCCTCCTCAATTCTTGTGATGATGGCGGAACAACGGGCGCCCGGCGGCGATGCCACCAGACGCCCGCTGCAAGCCGACTGCTAGACGCGCGGCTTTTCGCGCATTTCGAAGGTCTCGATGATGTCGCCTTCCTTGAGGTCGTTGAACGACCCAAGGCCAATGCCACATTCGAATCCTTCGCGGACCTCGGTCGCGTCGTCCTTGAACCGCTTGAGCGAATCGACGGTGAGGTTGTCACCGATGAGCTTGCCATCGCGGGTGACTCGCGCCTTGGAGTTACGGCGGATGGTGCCCGAGCGGACGATGGAGCCGGCGATGTTGCCGAACTTGGACGAACGGAAGATCTCACGGATCTCGGCGGTGCCGAGCTGCGCTTCTTCGTACTCCGGCTTCAGCATGCCCTTGAGCGCCAGCTCGATGTCATCGATGGCCGCGTAGATGACCGAGTAGAAGCGCATGTCCACGCCTTCACGCTCGGCCAGCTCCGCCACCCGCTCGGCGGGCTTGACGTTGAAGCCGATGATGATGGCGTTGTCCACTGTCGCCAGGTTGACGTCGTTCTGCGTGATCGCACCGACACCGCGGTGGATAACCCGCAGCTGGACGTCCTCGCCAACATCGATCTTGAGCAGCGAGTCTTCCAGGGCCTCCACGGCACCGGACACGTCGCCCTTGAGGATGAGGTTGAGGGTGTCGACCTTGCCCTCTGCCACAGCCTTGTCGAAGTCTTCCAGGCTGATGCGCTTGCGGCGCTTGGCCAGCGCAGCGTTGCGGTCCGCGGCTTCACGCTTCTCGGCGATCTGGCGGGCGGTGCGCTCGTCGTCGGTCACCAAGAAGGTGTCGCCGGCGCGCGGCACCGTCGATAGCCCCAGCACCTGAACCGGACGCGACGGTTCGGCATCGGTGACAGACGCGCCGTCCTCGTCGAACATGGCGCGCACGCGGCCGTGGGCACTGCCGGCAACGATCGCGTCGCCCACCCGCAGTGTTCCGGACTGGACCAGCACGGTTGCCACCGCGCCGCGGCCCTTGTCCAGGTTCGCCTCGATCGCGATACCGCGGGCGTCCTTGTTCGGGTTGGCCCGCAGGTCCAGGGCAGCATCCGCGGTCAGCAGCACGGCCGAGAGCAGATCGTCGATGTGCAGGCTCTCGCGGGCCGACACGTCAACGAACATAGTGTCGCCACCGTATTCCTCCGGAACCAGGCCGTACTCGGTCAGCTGGCCACGGATCTTCTCCGGGTTGGCGCCGTCCTTGTCGATCTTGTTCACCGCGACGACGATCGGCACGCCGGCCGCCTGCGCGTGGTTCAGGGCTTCAACGGTCTGCGGCATGACGCCGTCGTCCGCGGCCACCACCAGGATGGCGATGTCGGTGACCTTCGCGCCGCGGGCACGCATGGCGGTGAACGCCTCGTGGCCCGGGGTGTCGATGAAGGTGATCTTGCGCTCACGGTCATCGTGCTGGAAGTCGATCTGGTAGGCACCGATGTGCTGGGTGATGCCGCCGTGCTCGCCTTCACCCACCTGGGTGTTGCGGATGGCATCCAGCAGGCGGGTCTTACCGTGGTCAACGTGGCCCATCACCGTAACAACGGCCGGGCGCTTCTCCAGGTCGTCTTCGCCCTCGGCCTCAAGCTCTGCGTCAAGGTCGATGTCGAACGAGTCAAGCAGTTCGCGCTCCTCGTCCTCCGGGGAGACAACCTGGATCTTGTAGCCCAGTTCAACGCCCAGCAGTTCGAAGGTGTCTTCGTCCAAGGATTGGGTGGCCGTGGCCATCTCGCCCAGGTGGAAGAGCACGGTGACCAGCGCTGCCGGGTTCGCCTCGATCTTGTCGGCGAAATCGGTGATGGAGGAACCGCGGCGCAACCGGACAACGGTGGTGCCGTCGCCGCGGGGTACCGAGACGCCGCCCAGCGACGGGGCGCTCATCTGCTCCAGTTCCTGGCGCTTGGCGCGCTTCGACTTGCGCTGCTTGCCGCGCCCGGCGCCTCCCTTGCCGAAGGCACCCTGGGTACCGCCGCGACCGCGGCCTCCCTTGCCGAAGCCGCCGCCGGCCGGCGCTCCACCGGCGCCCGGACGGCCCGGCGCGCTGCCCGGGGCACCCGGACGGCCGGGAGCACCACCGCGGCCGGCCGGGGCCGGGCGCTCGGTGCGGTTAGGCATCATGCCGGGAGTCGGACGGGCACCACCGGGTCCACCACCGGGTCCACCACCGGGACGCGGAGCGCCCGGGCGAGGTGCGCCCGGACGCGGTGCACCCGGACGAGGTGCGGCGCCGCCGGGACGGGGCGCAGCCGGACGCGGACCGCCCTGGCCTGCAGCAGGAGGACGCGGCCCACCCGGACGCGGCATGCCCTGCGAGGTTGCAAACGGGTTGTTGCCCGGACGCGGTGCGCGCTCGGCATCGCGGTCGCCGCCACGGCCGCGGGGCATGCCCTGCGAGGTGGCGAAGGGATTGTTGCCCGGGCGCGGGCCACCGGGGCGCGGAGCACCCGGACGCGCGGCGGCGGGGCCGCCGGGACGCGGAGCCGCAGATGCGGGCTTGGCTGCCGAAGCTTCAGCCGCTGCGGCAGCAGGAGCTGCCGGTGCTGGCTTGGCCGATTCAGCTGCCGGAGCCGGTGCAGGTGCAGCCGCCGGAGCCGGTGCAGGTGCTGCCGGAGCCGGTGCCGGTGCCGGCGCTGCCGCCGGGGCTTCCGGTGCTGCCTTCGCAGCGGGCTTCGCGCCAGGCTTGGGTGCTGCCTTGGGGGCTGCTGCCGGCTCGCTCTTCGGAGCGGCAGCGGGGAAGGCGTCGCGAAGCTTCTTCACGACGGGTGCCTCAATAGTTGACGAGGCGGAACGGACGAATTCGCCCAGTTCCTGCAGTTTGGACACTGCGTCTTTCGAGGTAATACCGAGCTCTTTTGCCAGCTCGTGTACGCGGACCTTGGCCACATTTCTCCTGTCTCGGTCCGCACGAGGCAGGGCTGCCGGGCACGAACCGTCTAATTCTTGCTGCGGCTTTCAGCAGAATCGGCTGAAATACCGCGGGCGGAGCACAATGAAGTACTCATCACTTGGCACTCATCGGGTTTCCATCAGTTTTCTGACCCGCTTTCAGGTTGGACGGTTGGGTTGACGAGGGCCGGCCGTGGTGGCGGCCTCGTCGTGAGCACGGAGCTGGTCTACAACGGCACTGCTGTCGACTTTGGCCCGGAAGGCCCTGCCGAAGGCACGCCGCTTGACTGCCAGCTCCACGCATTCCGGTTCGCGGTGCATCCAGGCACCGCGTCCGGGTCTGCGGCGGGCAGGATCGACGACGACGGTGGCAACGCCACCGATCTCCTCGACTGCCAGCCGCAGCAGAACGGCCTGGTCTTCCCGGCGCCGGCAGCCTATGCAGGTCCGCTTCGGCGGCGCGGCCTCGTGGGCACGCGCCTGCATGGGTTTGTGACTGTCGGGAAACCCGGCCATGGATATTCTACCGCTTCCAGTGCCCGGCCAACGAACCGGGCGTGTCTCAGGTGCGTGGCCTGGTTGGTCTTGGCTTCTATCGCCGCTGTTCGGCGGTGGCAGCGTCCGACACAATATCGATCCGCCAACCCGTCAGTTTAGCGGCAAGCCGGGCGTTCTGCCCTTCCTTGCCGATCGCCAGTGAGAGTTGGTAATCGGGCACCACAACGCGTGCGGAACGGCTCTCGGCATCCGTAATGGTCACGGAGCTGACGCGCGACGGCGACAGCGCGCTGGCGATGAACGTCGCGGGATCCTCGCTGAAGTCGACAATGTCGATCTTCTCGTCGTGCAGCTCGGTCATCACAGCCCGCACGCGGGAACCCATTTCGCCGATGCAGGCGCCCTTGGCATTCAGCCCCGGTACGTTGGCCTTGACCGCGATCTTGGTGCGGTGTCCGGCCTCGCGGGCGAGGGCAACAATCTCCACGCTCTTGTCCGCGATCTCGGGTACTTCAAGTTCGAAGAGCTTGCGTACCAACCCGGGGTGCGAACGGGACAGCGTAATCGACGGACCCTTCATGCCGCGGTGGACATCCACCACGTAGGCACGCAGGCGAGTGCCGTGCAGGTAGCTCTCGCCCGGCACCTGTTCGGGCGGCGGCAGCAGTGCTTCCACCGTGCCCAGATCCACCTGGACCATATGCGGGTTGTGGCCCTGCTGGATCAAACCGGAGACCAGTTCGCCCTCCTTGCCGCGGAAAGCGCCCAGGACGTTGTCGTCCTCGGCGTCGCGCAGACGCTGCAGGATGATCTGGCGCGCAGTGCTCGCGGCGATCCGGCCGAAGCCGCTGGGCGTGTCGTCGAATTCGCCGACCACGGTGCCGTCGTCGTCCATCTCTGCGGCCCAGATGGTGACATGTCCGCTCTTGCGGTCCAGCTCGGCGCGGGCCCGATCGATCGAGCCCGGCGACTTGTGATAGGCCACCAGCAGGGCCTGCTCGATCGTGGGGATCAGCAGGTCCAGCGGAATTTCGCGTTCGCGCTCAAGCAGCCGCAGGGCGCTCATATCGATATCCATCTCAGGCCTCCTCCTCGTTCGCCAGCTCGCCGTTGGCCTCGGCGGCCAATTCTTCGTCCAACCGTGCAAACTCCACTTCCACCTTGCCGGAGCGGATGTTCGCAAATTTCACCTGGACCGGGTCGCCGAGGCGGGGCTTCATGCCCTTTTTCGGTGTTTCTTCCGGCCGCAGGGTCACGCCGTCGCCGCCAACTTCCAGCACGCGGCCGGTGATGTCGTCGCCGGCCACCAGCTTGACCTTGACCAGTCGGCCCACGTTCCGGCGCCAATGGCGCGGCTGGGTCAGCGGCCGACTGAGGCCCGGCGACGAGACCTCAAGGCTGTAGGGCCGGCCGTCGTCCTGCGGGTCCTCATCCAGGGTCTTGGAGAGAGTCTGCGAAACTTCGGCGATAGCGTCCAGCCCGACGCCGCCGATCTGGTCCTCAGGCAGGTCAACGATGACGTGGATGGTCCGGAGGGCTCCGGCAACCCGGATTTCCACATCCTCGAGGAACAGTCCGTGGGATGCCACGGCCTGTTCCAGCAGCTCTTTCAGGCGTGCGGCCTCCGCGAACGTGTCGGTACCGGATTTCCCTCCGGTAGTGGGCACGCCGCCGTGATTGCGCCGCTGGGCCATACTGTCTCCCTGTCCTGGTGAGTCTGACTTCTAGACTAGCGACTTTACCGTGACTGGTGGCCTCCCGCCGCCAGCAGTTGCCCCCCAGCCACGCCGCGGACGACAAACCCGTGACATGATCGTCAGTTGTGGGATCTACTTCAAGGCGTCGGGACGGCGGACCAAGCACGCCATCCCGGGCATGGCGCCGGGCGCCGCTGCTGGTGCTCACCGCGGCGACCGTGGTCAGCACCGGAACCGTGGTGGCGAGCATCACCGCTTCCGCGCCACCGCCGAGCGCCACCGAGCAGGCACGCCTGGACGCCTTGGCAGGGCTTGAGGACCTGGCGGCCGCCTTTGAGCAGCACGACGGCGGCGACTCCCCCACCGCTGCCCTGCTCGAAAGCCAAGCCGACCTGCTGACACTGACCACGTCGTGGCCCTCGGGTTCCCCGGCGGCTGCTCGAACCACCGGAGTTCCTTCTCCCGCAGACTCCGGCGCGCCGTCGGCGACGTCACAGCCCGGAGCCGAAGACCTGGCCGAACTGGCGGGCGGCCTGCTCGCCGACGCCCGGGAGACGGATCCAGGACTCGCCCGGCTGCTCGCGTCGATCGGTTCAGCCCTCTACGCCCAGGCGCAGACGCTGTCCGGCGGAACCGATGTGGCTCAGCCGTGGGAGGATCCGGAGATACCGCTGGAGCCGGCCGGTTGTCCTGCGGCGGCCCCTGAGGATGACGAAAGCGGGCCGGCAACGCCCGCCTCGCCGACGACGGCGGAGGCCGTTGCCGCCGTCGTACTCAGCCAGGAACGCTTGGTCTACGCCTATGAAACGGTGTTGCCGCGCCTGGCCGGCGCGGAGCGTGTGGCTGCCGCCGCCCGGCTGGCCGCCCATACCGCGTCGGCGGAACACTGGCGATCGCTGGCGGCGGCCGAGTGCCTTGACCTGCCGTTGCCCGAACCGGTGCACGCCCTGGGCGACGAGTTCGCCAGCGACCCGCTTCCGGCACTTCAGGATGCGGAGGGCGCCGCCCTCGCGCCGCTGGCCGATCTGGTCTCGCTCAGCGACGGGCCTGTCCGGGAACACGCGGTCGCCGGACTCGCCGAGGCCACCACCGAATTGGCGGCCTCAACCGGTGAGGTGCCGCAGGCACCGGGACTGGACGACGAGTTGCTGGCTGCTCCTTCCGCCGCGCCGTGAACGCCGACGTGGACCTGCCCCCGGGACTGCGCCGCAGCGCAGCCGGTTCCGCGGCCGGCCGGGAGTGGCTGCGGGACTTCAACGACCTCCATGCCGAGGCCATGCTGGACTGGAACCTGCAGGCCGCGCCCGGCGGTCCGTGGTTCGGCCAGACTGCGGCAGTCTTCCCCGTGCTGGCGCCCGATGGTTCTGCTGCTGTCCTGAAGCTGACTTTTCCGCATCCAGAGGCCGACGGCGAAGCCCGGGCCCTCGCGTTCTGGGACGGACGCGGAGCCGTCCGGCTGCTGGCCGAACGCGGCCCCTTCGTACTGTTGTTGGAACGCCTCGATGCCGACCGGCCGCTCTCCGCGGTGGCACTGGATGAGACCATCGGCGTCTGGGGCGGGCTGGCCCGGCAGTTGCGGCAGCCTCAGGCGACCGGCCCGGCAGGCAGCTTCGACCAGGTCTCGGCATTGGCGGAAGAATGGACCGACACGCTCCCGGCCCGCTGGCTGGAGCTGGGCAAGCCGTTCCCGACCTGGCTGATGGAGTGTGCCTTGGAAGTCTGCCAGGTCCGTGGCAGCCTGGGCCGGCGCGAGGACCGCGACGTGCTCCTGCACAGCGATCTGCACTATGGGAACATCCTGACCCGCCTCGACGCCCCGGACCGTTACGCCGCCATTGACCCCAAGCCACTGATCGGCGAACCCGAATTCGCCGTCGCGCCGATGCTGTGGAACCGGATCGCCGATCTGTCTGCCGCCGACGCCGGGCGCCACCTCAGACGCCGGTGCGTGGAGTTGGCCGAGGCGGCCGGACTGGACCCGGACACCGCCCGGGAATGGGCCGTGGCGCGGGAAGTGGATCATGCCCTGGACTACCTGCAGCACCGCGCGACCGGCGACGCCGTGCGGTCGCTCTGGGTCGCCTCCACGCTGGCCGGCAGGACCCTGCCGGATCTTCCGGCGGCGCATGCCTTGCCGGCGCCGGCCTGAGCGGCCGGCCGCCGCTGCTTATCGGCCGAGCACGTTCTCCTGCAGCACGTCGTAGCCAAGTTTGAAGATCAACGCGGCGACAACGATCAGGAAGACCACCCGGATGAACTTGCTGCCCTGCGTGACTGCCATCCGGGCACCGATATAACCCCCGGCCATGTTCACCAGGCCCAGCACCAGTCCGAGTCCCCACAGCAGCGCGCCGCTGGGCAGGAAAAAGGCCAAGGCGCCGAAGTTGGTGGCCATATTGACGATCTTCGCCTTGGCACTGGAGGCCAGGAAGTTGTAGCCGAGCAGCGTCACCATCGCGATGATCAGGAACGAGCCGGTGCCCGGCCCGATCAGGCCGTCATAGAAACCGATGACCAGGCCGATGCCCACCGCAGCACCCAGGTGCCGGGCGCCCTTGTACCGCAGCTGCGTCAAGGTCCCGGCAGTCGGTCGCAGCGCGGTGAACACGGCCACCGCAATCAGCGCCAGCACGATGATCGGCTTGAAGACCTCGGCCGGCAGGACGGTCGCCACGATGGCACCGCCGAAACTGCCCAGCAGTGCTACGCCTGCCATCGGAAGGGCCGTTTTCAGGTCTGGATGCGCCCTGCGGTAATACGTCACCGCGCTGGTGGTGGTGCCGAAGATGGACCCCATTTTGTTGGTGGCCAGCGCCTGCACCGGGCTGATCCCGGGGACCAGCAGCAGGACCGGCAGCTGGATCAGGCCGCCGCCTCCCACCACGGCGTCCACCCAGCCCGCAGCAAAGCCACCCACCACCACGAGGGCGAGGGTGGCCAGCTGCAGTTCTTCGAGTCCGGAAGTCACTTCCCGGCGAGGGCGGCCAAATGCTCTGCCGCGTCGCCCACCGGCACGTTTTCGGCCTGGCCGGTGGCCCGATCCTTCACTTCGACGACGCCGTCGGCCAAGCCGCGGCCGACCACCACGATGGTGGGCACGCCGATCAGTTCGGCATCGGAGAACTTCACGCCCGGGGACACCTTGGGCCGGTCGTCGTAGATGACCTCGACGCCGGCATCAGACAGTTCCTCGGCCAGCTTGTTGGCAGCCTCGAAGATTTCTTCGCCTTTTCCGGTGGCGACAATGTGCACGTGAGCCGGCGCCACGTTGCGGGGCCACACCAGGCCCTTGTCGTCGTGGTTCGCCTCGGCCAGGGCCGCCACCGCGCGGGTGACGCCCACGCCGTAGGAACCCATGGTGACCGTGGCCAGTTTGCCGTTGCGGTCCAGCACCTGCAGCCCCAGCGCCTCGGCGTACTTGCGGCCGAGCTGGAAGATGTGGCCCATTTCGATACCGCGGGCCGCCTCCAGCGGACCGGAACCGTCGGGGGCCGGATCTCCTTCACGGACCTCGACGGACTCAATAATGCCGTCCCAATCGAAGTCGCGGCCGGCGACCAGCCCAAAGACGTGCTTGCCGTCCAGATTGGCGCCGGTGATCCAGCGTGAGCCCGACACCACCCGCGGATCCACCAGGTACAGCAGCCCGGTGGCTGACTCGGTTCCCAGCACCGCGGAGTCCAGGCTGTTGCCCGGACCGATGTAGCCCCTGACCAAGCCGGGGTGCTGCTTCAGGTCGTCCTCCGAGGCGGCCTCGACCTCGACTTCGCCGCCCATCGGCAGGAAGGCGCCGATGTTCGCCTCGACGCGCTTGAGATCGACGGCGCGGTCGCCGGGCACCCCGAGGACCACGATGGTCCGCTCGCCGGTGGGCAGTTTGACCGCCAGGACCACGTTCTTCAACGTGTCCGCGGCAGTCCACTCCCCCTCCGCGCGCGGGGCCAGCTGGTTGGCCGCTGCCACCAAGGTCTCGATGGTCGGCGTGTCCGGGGTGTCCTTGACCTCGGCTGCCGGCGCATCGGCGTAATCGATCGGCTCCGGCGCCACGGTGGCGACGGCCTCCACATTAGCGGCGTAACCGCCCGGGGAACGGACGAAGGTGTCCTCACCAACCACGGTGGGATGCAGGAACTCTTCGCTCTTGGACCCTCCCATGGCGCCGGACGTTGCCTTAACGGTGACGACTTCCAGGCCCAGCCGCTCGAAGATTCTCAGGTAGGCGCGGCGGTGCGCGTCGTAGCTGATGTCCAGGCCCTCGTCGTCGACATCGAAGGAATAGGAATCCTTCATGATGAATTCGCGGCCGCGCAGCAGGCCGGCGCGCGGGCGGGCCTCGTCGCGGTACTTGTTCTGGATTTGGTACAGGGTGACGGGAAGGTCCTTGTACGAGGAGTACAGGTCCTTGACCAACAGGGTGAACATTTCCTCGTGCGTGGGGGCCAGCAGGTAGTCGGCGCCCTTGCGGTCCTGCAGGCGGAACAGTCCCTCACCGTACTCGGTCCAGCGGTTGGTCGCCTCGTACGGTTCGCGCGGCAGGAGCGCCGGGAAGTGTACCTCTTGGGCGCCGATGGCGTTCATTTCCTCGCGGACGACCGCCTCCACCTTCGCCAGCACTTTCAACCCCAGCGGCAGCCAGGAATAGATGCCGGGGGCAGCACGGCGGATGTAACCGGCGCGCACCAGCAGCTTGTGGCTGGCCACCTCGGCGTCGACCGGGTCATCGCGCAGGGTGCGCAGGAACAAGCTGGACAGGCGAAGAACCACTGCAGGAATCCGTTTCTCAAGGCTTGGGCCAGCACCGGCCCGCGAAAACAACTGCCTTCTAATCTACTGGCTCCGCGCGCATGCTTGCGACAGCCGGCGGCGGTACTGCAACCGCCGGGCGGATCCTTGACGCTGTATGGCGCCAGGAACTGGCCTAGAACAACACGGTGGCGAACGTGCCGACCTGCCGGAAACCGACCGACGTGTAGGCGGCCATCGCGCGGTGGTTGTAGTCGTTGACGTACAGGCTGGCGACCGGGGCGTACTTCCGCGACAGTTCGACGACGGCGGCCATGCACCCGGCAGCCAGGCCCTGGCCGCGGTAGGCGGGGTTCACCCAGACGCCTTGTATCTGCACGGCGGCGGCGCTGACGTTGCCGAGTTCTGCCTTGAAAACGACCTGGCCGTGGGCGTCGCGCCGAATGAGCGAGTGGCCCTTCCGGATCAGGGTGGCCACGCGCTGCCGGTAGTGCTGGCCGCCTCCGGTCAGCGGCGAGTAGCCGACTTCTTCCTCGAACATCGCCACGCAGGCTGGCACCAGCACGTCAAAATCGTCCTCGGTGGAAAACCGCACCTGCGGGTCGGCCGCCACGGCCGGGGTTCCCCGCAGCTCCAGCAACGGCTGGTTGGGCCGGACATCGAAGGCCCGCGGATGCGCGTGCCGGAACGATGACCAGATGCCCAGCACGCCTTCGGCCGGGCCGAAAATCGAGGACAAGCGGCGATTGCCGGCGGCCAGATGGGCGCCCAGCCGCGCGCCTTGTTCGGCGTCCAGCCCGACCGGGACCGCGTTGACCCCGGCCCAGCAGGCTCCGGTGAGGGCACCGCCGTCGTACATTCCCAAGATCTGGGCCCCGGAGGGGGTGGGGCCGGCGGTTCCGGCGGACTCCAGGTGGGCAGCAAGAAATACGTTGGCTACCGGATCTGCGCGCACCAGCTCCCAGAGCACCTCGGTGTCCGCATGTTCCAGCGGCCGGATCCCGGCATACGGGTCTGCGGGCACGGCACCGGCCGCACCCGCTGCCTCTCGGCTAGCTGACGTTAACCACGGGGCTACCCTTGACAGCATTTTCGCCATCGGAGTCACCCATTTCCTCGGCAATCCTCATTGCTTCTTCAATGAGTGTCTCAACAATCTGGTCTTCCGGAACAGTCTTGATGACCTGGCCCTTCACAAAGATCTGGCCTTTCCCGTTTCCGGAAGCTACGCCCAGGTCGGCTTCGCGGGCTTCACCCGGTCCGTTGACCACACAGCCCATCACGGCGACCCGCAACGGCACTTCCATCCCCTCGAGACCGGCGGTGACTTCGTCGGCCAGCTTGTACACATCCACCTGGGCGCGGCCGCAGGACGGGCAGGAAACAATTTCGAGTTTGCGCTCGCGCAGGTTCAGTGACTGCAGGATCTGCAGCCCCACCTTGATCTCTTCGACCGGCGGGGCGGACAGCGACACGCGGATGGTGTCGCCGATGCCCCGCGAGAGCAGCGCGCCGAAGGCGGTGGCGGACTTGATGGTTCCCTGGAACGCGGGGCCCGCCTCGGTGACGCCGAGGTGCAGCGGCCAGTCGCCGCGTTCGGCCAGCAGTTCGTAGGCGCGGACCATGACCACCGGGTCGTTGTGCTTGACCGAGATCTTGAAATCGTGGAAGTCGTGTTCTTCGAACAGCGAGGCTTCCCAGACGGCGGATTCGACCAGGGCCTCCGGGGTGGCCTTGCCGTACTTTTCCATCAGCCGCGGATCGAGTGAGCCGGCGTTGACGCCGATCCGGATCGAGGTGCCGGCGGCTTTGGCGGCGGCGGCGATTTCCTTGACCTGGTCATCGAACTTGCGGATGTTGCCCGGGTTCACACGGACCGCTGCGCACCCGGCGTCAATGGCGGCGAACACGTACTTGGGCTGGAAGTGGATGTCCGCGATCACCGGGATCTGGGACTTCTTCGCGATGATCGGCAGGGCCTCGGCGTCATCAGCGCTGGGGCACGCCACCCGGACGATGTCGCAGCCCGACGCCGTTAGTTCGGCGATCTGCTGCAGGGTGGCATTGATGTCAGTGGTCGGTGTGGTGGTCATCGACTGCACGCTGATCGGCGATTCCGAGCCAACCCCGACCGAACCGACCTTGATCTGCCGGGTCTTCCGGCGCGGCGCCAGAACAGGCGGTGGTGAAGCAGGCATTCCAAGATTGACCGAGGTCAAAACGTCCTCCATGTGCCGATCGGCAGTTGCTGAACAGATTTCATTATCCCCCTCCCGGCACGGCCGTGGCACATGCAGCGGGAGTGGTGTGGATCATGCGTAGTCGGCGAACGCCCCGGTGACGGGCGACCATTCGGTGGTTTTCAGTCCGGAGACAAAGTTGTTGAGGTTAAAAGGATCCTGCTTCAGTTCTTCCAGCAGGCTGCTTTCGCTCTCGGCGGTGAAGATCAGCAGCGCGCCGGTGCCGTCCGCGTAGGGCCCGGAGGCCAGCAGGCGGCCCTGGTCCACGAAGCTTCCCAGCCAGGCGCGGTGGGCCGGACGGTGTTCGTCCCGGCCGGCCTCCGAATCGGGGGCATAGACGTACTCGACGGCAAAAACACTCATGGCCTTCACCTTACCCGGCACGGGATGGCGGACGTTACTGGTAGGAAACGAACCAGGGCGCCGGATCCACCTCTGTGTAGGTGCGCTCGGGGCTGAAGGTGGGTGTGTCTTCGTCGTAGAAGTTCTTCCAGCCCATCCGGATTCGCTTCGGCAGGTCCTGGCGGAGGGCATGCCAGGTCTCCATCTTCTGGCCGGGATTGCCATGGCCGTCGGCGTGCAGCACCATGGCCAGCTCCGGGTGTCCGGTCTCCAGCTTCTGCCGGTCCGAGATCATCCGGTACTGGAACTGGTGCAGGATCAGCACTTTCTGCGGCAGCGAGTTTTTCCGGGTCAGGTCCGCCAGCCAGTCGCTGACCTTGTTGATCTCGGCGGCGCTGACCGACCCGATCTGCTCCATGTGCCGCTCCCCCTTGCCCAGCCGCCATTCCGGATCCAGCGCCAGTCCCACATGCGGTTCCTTCAGCAGGTCCGCATATAACTTGGCCTGGGCGAGGAAGTCGGATCGCCCGGGCTGCAGGTCCAGCACTACGTACACCCCAGCTTTGCCGGCGGCATCGACCCAGGGGCGCAGCTCGTCCACATCCGTTTCGGCCGAATAGTCGCCGTCTTTGCCGGCCGAGGCAGAGGCGATCGTGGCGATGATCTCGAACGCCGGAACCACCGGTTCCTTGCTGTGCGGCTGGTAGCTTTTGGCCAGTTTCCTGGCGCGCTGGACGGACTCCTTGATGCCCTGTTCGCCGAGGGCGCCGAGCGCGGGTCCCGCGGGATGTCCGTACAGCGCCACCATCCTCCGCGATGGGAAGGCCAGTTGGCCCCCGCCGGGTAGTTCCGGCACCTCCAACGCAGCCTGGACCCGGCGGCCAAACGTCTTATCGGTGCCGAATGCTTTGCCGATGCCGAGCACCCGGCCCTCGGGCTCTGCGCGGAGGAAAGCAATAGTCTCGCTGCTCTGCCGCGGATCTGCCTTCGGGTCCTTGAAGACGCGTGCGCCGGCCGCCTCGGCTACGGCCAGCGCGGCGGGATAGTCCTGCTCGCCGTCCTGATCGATCAAGACAGAGGCACCCGCTGGCTCCGCCGCGCCGTCGGGCAGATTAAGTTCTCCGTCCGGGGGCAGGACCTCAATACGCGGCAGCAGGGCGGCCCACCCGGTGATGCCGCCGTTCGAACCGGTACCGGCAGCTGCGGCGGCGGAAGCGGAAGCGGAAGCGGCGCCGTCCGGCGAACTGCTGGAAGCTTCATCCGGCGCGCCGCTGGGGCTGGCCGTGGGCTCCGCCGGCGGCTGCCCAAAGACCTTGACCTGGCGCACGCCGAGCCGCTCCAACTCGCTTTCCAGGCCGTCACCGGCAAGCAACAGCGGCACGCCCAGCGGCACCGACTCCGCTTCTGCCGCCGCTATTGCCCCGGCATCGTCCGCCGCGGCAACGAACGCCACCGGGCTGGAAGCGAACAACGCCTGGCTGGCGGCCAGGGCGGCTTCAGCATCGGAGCCGGGAATGACCTGGGGATCGGCCGCTGCCGTATTCAGCTGCACACGGTTCGGGGCGGCAGCGCTGGATGCGGCCGGCGAGCCGGACCCCGGTGCTTCGGTCGGAACGGTGCAGCCGGCCAGGGCCAGGGCCACCGCCAGCGCTCCGGCGATGCCGGTTCCGGCCCATCTTCGGCCGCGCGCCTTGACCGGCCGATCGGCGGCTTGGTGGCTCGGTTCGGTACGGACTGTCCGCGGTGCTGCGCTCACGGCGTGTGGCTCCCTTCGCCGGTTCGGGCCAGTCTAACCACGGCCGAGCGGCCACCCCAGCCCCGTGACGGCGCGCCACGCAGCCGGGACGGCAATCGCCGTCGTCGAGCGGCAGGGCAGCGCCCGGCAGGGCAGCGTTCGGCAGGGCAGCATCCAGCAGGGCCGCATTCGGCCCGGCGGGTGCCGGGAAGGCATCAACCGAAAATGTTGACCGGTTTGACGATGTCCGCGTAGATCAGCAGCGCGCCCATGCCCATCAGCACCACCGCCACCACATAGGTCAACGGCAGCAGCTTGGCGATGTCCACCGGCCCCGGATCCGGACGGCGGAACAGCTTGGCCACGCCCCGGCGCACCGCTTCCCAGAGCGCGCCAGCCACGTGCCCGCCGTCCAGCGGCAGCAGCGGGATCAAGTTGAACACGAACAGGGCCAGATTGACCGAGCCGACCAGTCCAATCAGCGTGGCGGCCCGCGCCTCGAACGGAATTTCATGCATCGAGCTGATCTCGCCGGCGATCCGGCCCACGCCCACCACGCTCATCGGGCCGTTCGGGTCGCGCGGAGCATCGCTAAAGGCGGCTTCGGCCACGTCGGCCAGCCGCTGCGGAAGATTCAGCACGACGCCGGTGATCGCCTGCAGGTTCTCCCCCACCGCGGGCAGCACGTCGGTGGCCGGACGCGGCACCAATGCCGTGGTGGCACCCATGCCGACGAAGCCGGCCTGTTCCGTCAGCGGTTCGCCTTGGCCATCCAGCACCGGCTGTCCGGCGTCGTCGTATACCGGGCGTTCGGTGAGGATCGGGGTGATGGTCGTCCGGATTTCCTTGCCGTCTCTCAGCAACGTGATCGGCGTCTTCTCCCCCGCGGCTTCCCGGATCCAGGCGGTCAGCTGGGACCAGTCTGTAACGGGTTTCCCGTCAAAGGCCGTGACGGTATCGCCGGGGCGGATGCCGGCCGCCGTGGCCGGGGCTTCGGGGTCATTGGGCAGGCAGTCAGTCTGCCCGGTCTCGGCGGCTTGCGACGCCGGGACCACGCACTTGTTGACTTGGGAAATAGTGGTGGTGGCCTGCGCGGTGCCGAAGCCCACCAAGACAATGCCGATCAGCACCGTACCGATGACCAGGTTCACGAACGGGCCGCCCAGCATGATGATGACACGTTTGTGGACGGGCAGTTTGTAGAACATCCGGGTCTCGTCGCCGGGCTGCAGCCGCTCCGCTTCCGCCTGCCGGGCGTCGTTGGCCAGTTGCTGGAACATTCCGGTGCTGGACCGCCGAACGGCGCCGTCGCCGTCGTGGCCGTCCTTGGCCGGCGGGTACATGCCAATCATCGAGACGTAGCCGCCCAGCGGGATCGCCTTGACCCCGTACTCGGTCTCGCCCCGCCGTCGGGAGAAAAGGGTCTTGCCGAAGCCGACCATGTACTGGGTCACCCGCACCTTGAACAGCTTGGCGGGCAGCAGATGGCCCACCTCATGCAGGGCAATGGACACGGCAATGCCGACGGCCACGAAGAGGACGCCGAGAAGGAAAAGCAGAATGGTCACAACATAGCCAAACGTTCGTGGGCCCGCGAGCGTGCCCAATCTTCTGCGGCCAGCACCGTGGCCACGGTCGGTTCGCCGGACGGCTCATGCTCTTCCACCACGGCCGCCACCGTTTCCACGATCTGGTCGAAGCGGATCCGGCCCTCGTGGAAGGCATCCACGGCCTCTTCATTGGCCGCGTTGTATACGGCCATGAAGGTGCCGCCGCGGGCTGCCGCTTCCTTGGCCAGCCGTACCGCGCCGAACACTTCTTCATCCAGCGGCTCGAAGGTCCAGCTGGTGGCCTGGCTCCAGTCGCAGGGCTGCGCCGCACCCGGCACCCGCTCCGGCCAGCCCATGCCGAGCGCGATCGGCAGGCGCATGTCCGGCGGCGAGGCCTGCGCAATGGTGGATCCGTCGATGAACTGCACCATCGAGTGCACCACCGACTGCGGGTGCACCACCACATCGATCCGATCCAGCGGGACGTCGAAGAGCAGGTGCGCCTCGATGACTTCCAGCGCCTTGTTGACCATGGTCGCCGAGTTGGTGGTGACCATCCGGCCCATGTCCCAGATGGGGTGGGCCAGTGCCTGCGCCGGCGTGACGGCGCGCAACTGCTCCTTGCTGAAGCCGCGGAACGGGCCACCGGAAGCGGTCACGATCAGCCGGTCCACCTCGCCCGCCGTGCCCGAGCGCAGGGCCTGGGCCAGCGCCGAATGTTCCGAATCCACCGGTACAATCTGCCCCGGCCGCGCCGCCTCCTTGACCAGCGGACCGCCCGCAATCAAGGATTCCTTGTTCGCCAGCGCCAGCACGTGCCCCGCTCCGAGCGCCGCCAGCGTCGGCGCCAGCCCGATGGACCCGGTAATGCCATTAAGCACGACGTCGGCGTCCGGCCAGGCGGCGATCCTCGCGGCGGCGTCGGGGCCGGCAAAGAGCTCCGGCGCGTAGCCGGATACTCCGGCGTCCGCCGCCGCCGTCTTGATGGCCGTGGCCAGATCATCCACCGTTCCGGCGGCAGCACCGACGGCCTGCGCCCGGGTGTGGACAGCCTGCCGGGCCGCCATTTCCAGGTTGCCGCCGGCGGCGAGCGCCGTGACCTCGAAGCGTTCCGGGGCCGCGTCCACCACATCGATGCCCTGCGTGCCGATCGACCCGGTGGAGCCCAGCAGCACCACCTTGCGTCGGGCGGGATGCGGGGCGGCGTGGGGCGGATCGCGGAACTCCATGCGGTCAATTATCCAGCACCGGTGCTACTCCGGACGAGCTCGGCCGTCGGCACCGGTGACGCGGGTAGTTTCGAAGACTCCTCGGCATCTAGATCACCCGGCCGGGCCGGGACGACCCCAGTGCCGAGAGCACCGGCCGGGCCGAACCCACGCGTGCCGAGCCCACGCCAGCGCCGGGCCCACCCCCGGGCCGAGGCCACCCCTTGGCTTCGAGATCACCGGGTATAGGGGGTGCGGTCGAAGCTATCCCCTGTACCCGTGGCGAGATGACCCTCCGTAACAGGTCATCTCGCCGGCACTCCCCGACCTCGGCCGAACGCTCGGTTACGGCTGCCGGACCGCCAGCACGTTGCACGGCGCGGACAGCAGGATCGTCTGCGCGGTCGAACCGAGCAGCAACTTTCCGACCGGTGTACGGTTGCGCACCCCGATGACGATCAGCTCCGCATCGGACTCTTCGGCGGCGTCCAGCACCTCCTCGGCGGGCAGCCCACCCGCTATTCCGTGCCGGATGCTGAAGCCGACTCCGGCCCCGCTCAACACAGCTTCCAACCGGGCGACGTCGGCGGCGTCTGCGTACCCGGGATCCACCAAGCGGTCCGCCCTGGTGACGTTGACCACCAACAGCTTCGCCGCACGGCGTCCGGCCTCGTCGATGGCGGCCGCCAGGGCCGCGTCGCCGAGGGCGTTGGGGACATATCCCACCACGATCGTGGTCATGCGCTGACCTCCTTGCCCTGCGGGCTGTCGTCGTCGAGCACTGCCGATTCCATCACGCGTTGGCGCTTCTTCAGCCAGAAGGACAGCACGAAGATGATGACCAAGGAGATGTAGATTCCGGCCGCGATCGGCGTGGATACCAAAGCCAGCGGGTCACCTTGCGAGATGGCCAGCGAACGCCGCAGCTGGCTCTCGAAAATCGGCCCCAGGATCATGCCCACCACCAGCGGAGCGATCGGATAGCCGTAGCGGCGCATAAAGAAGCCCAGCACGCCGATCACCAGCAGCACGAACACATCCACCGGCGTGAAGTTCACCGAAAACGCACCCAAGGCGGCGAAGACCAGGATGCCGGCGTAGAGGTAGGGCCGCGGGATCTGCAGGATCTTCACCCACATGCCCACCAGCGGCAGGTTCAGCACCAGCAGCATCAGGTTGCCCACGTACAGGCTGGCAATCAGCGCCCAGACCAGGGCGCCCTCCACCTCGAACAGCAGCGGACCGGGCTGGATGTTGTAGCGCTGGAACGCCACCAGCATCATCGCCGCCGTCGCCGTCGTCGGGATGCCCAGCGTCAGCAGGGGCACCAGCACGCCGGCCGCGGCGGCGTTGTTGGCCGATTCCGGCCCGGCCACGCCTTCGATCGCGCCGCGGCCAAACTGCTTTTTGCGCGCGCCCTTGGCCAGTTTCTTCTCCGCGGCGTAGGAGAGGAAGGTGGCCACGTCGGCGCCGCCGGCCGGCATGGTGCCGATCGGGAAGCCGATAAAGGTGCCGCGCAGCCAGGGCTTCCAGGACCGCCTCCAGTCCTCCTTCTTCATCCACGACGTCCAGCCGCCGGTCACCGGAATGACCTTGACCGGCCCGTGCCGCAGCCGGGAGGCCACATACAGCGCCTCGCCCAGCGCGAAGAGTCCGACGGCGACCAGCACCACATCGATGCCATCCGCCAGGAACGGGCTGCCGAACGTGTAGCGCTGCTGCCCGGTCATCAGGTCCACGCCCATGAACGCCAGGAACAGCCCCAGGCCAAGCGACGCGAGACCGCGCAGCACCGAGGCGCCCAGCAGCGCCCCCACGGTCAGGAACGCCACCACCATCAGGGCCACGTACTCCACCGGGCCGATCTGCACGGCGAACGCTGCCACGTAGGGTGCCACAAAACTCAGCAGCACCGTGGCGACGGTGCCGGCGATGAACGAGCCAATCGCCGCCGTCGCCAGCGCCGCGGCTCCACGGCCGGCTTTCGCCATCCGGTTGCCTTCCAGCGCGGTGACAATGGAAGCGGATTCGCCCGGCGTATTGAGCAGGATCGAGGTGGTCGACCCGCCGTACATCCCCCCGTAGTAGATGCCCGCGAAGACGATGATCGCCGCCGTCGGCTCCAGGCTGTAGGTGATGGGCATCAGCAGGGCAACGGTCATGGCCGGCCCGATCCCCGGCAGCACGCCCACTGCCGTGCCGACCAGCACCCCGCCCAGAGCGTAGAGCAGGTAGATCGGCTGCATCGCCACGGAGAAGCCCTCGAGCAGGGCGTAAAAATTATCCATTCAGGAACGGCACCCCTTCGAGCACACCGGCGGGCAGCGAGACCCCGAGCAGCCCGCCGAAGGCGAACTGCAGCAGCAGCGCCATCAGCACGCCGACCACGGCCGCCCGCCACAATGGCTTGGCCCCCAGCGCCCACGCGGCGCCGAAGAACAGCACCGCCGCGGCAACCGGCCAGCCCAGCGGAATAATCAGGAAAATATGGACGACGACGGTGCCCGCCAGCTTGGCGACGGTCAGCCAGTCCGTCCGGACATCGGGGTCAATGTCTTCGCCCTCCTCCGCCTCGCCGGTCTTGCCGCGCAGCAACTGCACGATCAGGCCGGCGCCGACGATCACCAGCAGGCCGGAGACGAGGTAGGGAAGCGCCCGCGGACCAATGTCGCTGGCCGAGTCGGGAGTCTGGATCCCGGCGCCGGCGACGAAGCCGACGATCCCGATGCTCAGGATCACCGCCGCGAAGATGATTTCTCCGAGCGGCTTGACCGGGGCGGCATCGCTGCCGCCCCGGACCGCTCCAGTAGTGGAAGAACCCATGGTTACTTCAGCAGACCGATATCCGTCAGGGTTGCGGTGACCGTTTCGATATCCTCGGTGAGGAAGCTGGAGAACTCCTCGCCGGTCAGGAAGGCGTCCGCCCAGTTGTTCGTGGTCAGGGTCTTCTGCCAGGCGTCGGTGCCGTGCAGCTCGGTCACCAGCGCGGTGAGCTTCTCTGCCTGTGCCTCGTCGATGGAGCCGGGAGCCACGACGCCGCGCCAGTTGGTCAGCACCAGGTCGACGCCCTGCTCCTTCAACGGCTTGACCTCGGGCAGCTGCGGGGCGGCCTCCGGACCGGATACGGCCAGGGCCCGCAGCTTGCCGGCCTTGACCTGCTCGGCGTACTCGCCCACACCGGAGATGCCGGCGGAGACCTTGTTGCCCAGCAGCGCGGCCAGGGATTCGCCGCCGCCGGAGTACGGGATGTAGTTCAGACTGTCGGCACCGATGCCGGCTTCCTTGAGCATCATGCCGGCCAGGATGTGGTCGGCGCCGCCGGCGGAGCCGCCGGTGATGGAGACGCCCTTGCCCTTGGCCTTGACGTCGGCGATCAGGTCGTCGATGGTCTGGTAGGGCGAATCCGCCGGCACCACCACGACCAGCGGCTCTTCGGTGAGCCGGGCGATCGGCGTGGTGTCTTCGATCCGGTTGGCGGACTTGTTGGTCTCCACGGCGCCCACCATCACGTACCCCATCACCATCAGGGTGTTCGGGTCCTGTTCCGTGGCCAGTTTCGCCAGGCCGTTGGTGCCGCCGGCCCCGCCGATGTTGACCACCGAGGCGCTGGAGACCAGGTCGTTCTCCTGCAGGTCCTTCTGCATGGAACGGCCGGTCTGGTCCCAGCCGCCGCCCGGATCCGCCGGGACAATGATGTTGAGCTTGTCGATGCCGGCTTCTTCGGAGCCGTTGCCGGCGCCGGTGGAGCCGGTGGAGCCGCAGGCCGCCAACACCAGGGCGGATGCTGCCGCGGCGGCTACCAGAGCCGAACGGCGTCTCATCGTACGGTCGAGCTTCATGTGGGTTCTTCCTCCTCCAACCGGCGTGATGGGCATCACCACGCCGTCGCCCCAGCGTAAGGAGCGGCGCGATACGGCGGAAGAATGCGGTCATTGTGGCCGTATTGGTCATTGTGGTCATCAGCACACGCCCCTGTGGCGCAGCTAACAGCATGCGAAGATGGCGGGGTGTTCCGATCCCTGTCCCTGCGCTCGCAGCTGTTCGTGCTGCAGCTGTCCATCCTGCTCGTCGTTGTGCTGGTGGCAGGTTCGGTCGCCATTTCCATGCAGGAACAACAGATCCGGGATGCCTACGAAGGGCGCATGATCGGCGTGGCTCGCTCGGTAGCGCAATTGCCGTCCATCGTGGAGGCCTTCGACGACGCCGACCCCAGCCAGAGAATCCAGCCGATCGCAGAGTTGATCGCCCAGTCGACCGGGGTGACGTATGTGGTGGTCACCGATCACCGCGGCATCCGCTACTCGCATCCCAACCAATCGTTGATCGGGCAGATGGTTTCCACCGATCCGTCCATCCCGCTGTCCGGCGAGACGTTCATTGGCAGGCAGACCGGCACGCTGGGCGAATCATGGCGTGTGAAGGTACCGATCTATGACCGGTCGGGTACCGAAGTCATTGGCACCGCCTCGGTGGGAACATTGGAGTCCACGCTGCGCGATGACCTTAACGATGACCTACCCGTCCTGCTGGCGTGGCTCATCGCGGCCGCCCTGGTTGGCTCGGCCGGCGCCATTTACATCTCGCGTTTGGTCTGGCGGCGGATTTACCAGCTCGAGCCGGAAGAGATCGCCACGCTGCTCGAAACCCGCGACGCCATGCTGCACGGCATCGGCGAAGGTGTGGTGGCAGTCGACGACCGCGGTCGCATTGCACTGCTCAATGACGAGGCGAAACGGCTGCTGGATGTCTCCGACGCCGCGTTGGGCCGCCCGGCCACCACGATCCTGGAACCGGCGCTGGCGGCAATGCTGGCCGCCACCGGCGGGGCCGACGAAACGGTGCTCGCCGGCGAACGCGTGCTGCTGGCCCGGGCCAACGCGGCCACGGTGGACTCACGCCGGGTGGGCAGTGTGCTCATTCTGCGCGACCGCACCGAACTGCACCAACTGCTGCAGGACCTTGATGGTGCGCGGGACGTCACCCAGGCGCTGCGCGCGCAGGCGCATGAATTCTCCAACAAAATGCATGTGATCTCCGGCCTGCTGGAACTCGGCCGCACGCGGCAGGCGGTGGATTTCATCTCCCGTTCCGGGCACGGCGGTTCGGTGGTGGCTGGCGAACTGGCTCCGGGGATCACCGATCCGGATGCCGCTAGCCTGCTGATGGCCAAGACCACCATCTGCGACGAAAAGGGCATCCAGCTGGTCATTAATCTGGACTCCGTGCTGGCGCCGGACGGCACGACGGATCCGGTCACGGTGCTGGGCAACCTGGTGGACAATGCCATGGAAGCCGTGGGGCCGCAGGGAACCATCACCGTATCCATCACGGAGAGCGCCGACGGTTGCACCATCACGGTCGCCGACGACGGCCCCGGCATCCCGGCCGAGGAACGCGCGCGCATCTTCGAACCGGGCGTCTCGAGCAAGGAAACTGCGCTGCCGGGCAGCCGCGGATTCGGACTGGCCCTGGTCAGCCGGGTGGCCGCCCGGCGCGGCGGTACGGCCCGGGTTGCGCCGTCGGCCTCCGGCGGCGCCGAGTTCACGGTAAGCTTCTCGCCGACCCCGTCGAACGCCCGCACGCAAGGAATCCCGGTCCCATGAGCCAGATCCGCACCGTCGTCGTCGACGATGACAAGGAAGTCGCCGGCGTGCACACCGGCTTCCTGCTGGCCCACGGCGCCTTCGATGCCGTGGGCACCGCCTACACCGGGGCCGACGGGCTGGCCATGATTGCAGCCCTTCGCCCCGAGTTGGTGCTGCTGGACATCCATTTGCCGGACCTGAGCGGCATCGAGGTCCTGCGGGCACTCCGGAACCTGCCGGGCGAACCGGTCGACGTCATCGCGATCACCGCCGCGCGGGAACTGGACACGGTGCGGGCGGCGATGGCGGGCGGTGTGCTCCACTACCTGGTCAAGCCGTTCAATGCCCGGGTGTTGATGGACCGGCTGGACGCCTATGTGGAGCACCGGCGGCACATCAGCGGCAGCGGCCACGCCGCGGTCCTGGACCAGGCCGGCATCGACCGGTTGCTGGCACCCGCGGGCGGCGCCGGCAGGGCCTCCGCCGGTGGGACAACGAGCAGACCCGGCGGAGCGCAGACGCCCGGCCGTCCAGCCGACCCGCCGGTTGGTCAGTCACGGCCGACAGCCGCCGGCGGCGAGCGCCACCGCGCAGCGGCCCCGCTGGCCACGATCCCGGGTTCCCTGGTGTCAGTCCCGCTGCCCAAGGGTCTATCGCTGCCCACCTTGGAGGCTGTCATCGCCGACCTGAACGCTGCCGGGGCGGCGTCGTCGGCATCCGAAGTCGCCGGACGGCTGGGGCTGGCACGCGTGAGTGCGCGGCGCTATCTGGAGTATCTGGTGTCGCGCGGGCAGGCCCGGATTACGCCGCGGTACGGCGCCGCCGGCCGGCCGGAGAAGTTCTACCTCCTGACCGGCGGCTAGGAACTCATCTGCCTGGCCCGTCGCAGGGTCAGCTCCGCGTGCTTGAGCAGCGGCCCGTCGATCATCTTGCCGCGAAACCGGAAGGCGCCGGGTTCGCTGGCGGCGGCAGCCAGCAGCGCGGCCGCGTAGTCCGCCTCGGCCTGGCCGGGACGGTAGGCCCCCCTGACAACGTCGGCCTGGCTCGGATGGATGATGGCCTTGGCCGCAAAGCCCGACGCGGCCGCATCCTCCGCTTCCGCCGCCAGCCCGTCCAGGTCCCGTATGTCGATGTAGACCGAGTCGATCGCCGCCTTGCGGTGGGCGCCGGCCGCCAGGAGCACCTGCGAGCGCGCCTGCCGGGCGACGTCCCGGTAGGTCCCGGACGCGAGCCGGCTGGAGCTGCCGCCCAACGAGGCGACCAGGTCCTCGGCGCCCCACATCAGCGCCGTGACATTCGCGCAGCCGGCCAACTCGGCGGCATGCACCACGCCGAGGGCAGTCTCGCAGAGCGCCACCACCGAATACTCCCCCAGTCCCTGCACCGCCGACGGGTCCTCCGCTTTGGCCAGCATGATGGTCCGGTAGCCGGACCGGCCGACGGCCGCCAGGTCCAGGGCGTGGTCGTCGGTGCCGACCGCGTTGACCCGGACCATCGTGCGTGCCGGGTCCAGCGGGTGGCCGATGACGGCTTCCCGGGCCGCGGCACGGTCCGCCGGGGCCACCGCATCCTCCAGATCAAGGATCACCGCGTCGGCGCGTTCGGCGGCCTTCCCATAGCGGTCCGGCCGGTCTGCCGGACAGAACAGGATGGCCGGCCCCATCTCGAAGTCGGTCACCGGTTCCCGCCTTCGGGCCGGCCGTCCCACAGTTCGGCGTCATTGGTTTCCGAGCCTGCGATGGCGGCGGCGTGGCCGTCCTCGGTCCACATCA
Organism: Actinomycetota bacterium; assembly: GCA_051751385.1. Lineage (GTDB taxonomy): Bacteria > Actinomycetota > Actinomycetes > Actinomycetales > Micrococcaceae > Crystallibacter. The sequence continues at coordinate 103,323 of JBNJKW010000003.1, forward strand.
GGCAGCTGCGCGTCACGGTGGCCACCACGTCGCCGTGCTGGTTCCGGCCGGTGTGGTGCATGGTCACCACACCAGTGCCGGGCCGGGACCTGGAGAGCCGCTTGTCGGTGACCACCGTCTCCGTATACAGCGTGTCCCCATGGTAGAGCGGGTGTGGGAAGGTCACGTCCGTGAGGCCCAGCTGCGCCACGATGGTGGACTGGGTCAGCTGGCCAACCGACTGGCCCACCACCGTGGCGAGGGTGAACATGGAGTTCATCAGCCGCTGCCCGAACGGCTGTTCGGCCGCCCAGGCCGCGTCCAGATGCAGGGCCTGATTGTTCATGGTGGCGGTGGTGAAGAACACATTGTCCGCCTCCGTGACGGTCCGGCCCGGACGGTGGGCGTAGATGACATCCGCCTCGATCTCCTCGAAGTACAGCCCGCGCTGGATGATCACCTTCTGCGCACCGGCTGCTTCGGACGGGGTAGCCGCTGCCCCGGCGTCGGTATTCACCGGGCACCCGTCTGGAACTGGTCGATCCGGAGTTCGGCGCCGGTGGCCGCCACCACGTCCTGGACGTCCACGCCCGGGGCCGTCTCGCGGAGCATCAGGCCCTGTTCGGTGACGTCGATGACGGCAAGATCGGTAATGATCTTGTCCACGCAGGCCTTGCCGGTGAGCGGCAGCGTGCATTCGGTGAGGATCTTGGGGTTCCCGCTCTTATCCACGTGCTCCATCATGACGATCAGTTGCTTGGCCCCGAAGACCAGGTCCATCGCTCCGCCCATGCCCTTGACCATCTTGCCGGGGATCATCCAGTTGGCCAGGTCGCCGTTCTGCGCCACCTGCATGGCGCCGAGGACGGCCACGTCCACGTGCCCGCCACGGACCATGCCGAACGATGCGGCCGAGTCGAAGATCGCCGCCCCGCGGTTGAGCGTTACAGTTTCTTTGCCCGCATTGATCAGGTCCGGATCGAGCTGGTCTTCGGTCGGATAGGGGCCGACGCCCAGAATGCCGTTTTCCGAATGCAGGACGACTTCCACACCGTCGGGAATATAGTTCGGAATCAGCGTGGGCATCCCGATGCCGAGGTTGACGTACTGCCCGTTTTCCAGCTCCTGAGCCACGCGTGCGGCCAGCTCGTTACGCGTTAGTGCCATGGCTTGCTCCTTCTACTTCCCGGTTGCGCCGGTGCCCCGGCCGGCCAGCTGCACCGTGCGTTTTTCGATCCGCTTCTCCACGTCCGGCGCCAGCACCACACGCTGGACGAAGATGCCCGGGGTGTGGATCTGCTGCGGATCCAGTTCGCCCGGTTCCACGAGCTCCTCCACCTCGGCAATCGTGATCTTGCCGGCCATCGCGCACAGCGGATTGAAGTTCATCGCCGTGACATGAAAGACCAGGTTGCCCAGCCGGTCGCCCTTGGCCGCGTGCACCAGCCCAAAATCCGGCCGCAGCGATTCCTCCAGCACGTAGTCGGCGCCGCCGAAACTGCGAACCTCCTTCGGTTCCGATGCCAAGGCCACCGACCCATCGGCGTCGTACTTGCGCGGCAGGCCGCCCTCGCTGATCTGGGTGCCGACGCCGGCCGCCGTGTAGAAGGCAGGGATCCCGGCGCCGCCGGCGCGCAGCTTCTCCGCCAGCGTGCCCTGTGGCGTCAGCTCCACTTCCAGCTCGCCGGCCAGGAACTGCCGGGCGAATTCCTTGTTCTCGCCCACGTAGGAGCTGATGGTGCGCCGGATCCGGCCATCCGCCAGCAGCACGCCGAGCCCCCAGTCGTCCACGCCGCAGTTGTTGCTGATGGTCTCCAGGTCCGTGGTGCCCGCGTCGTGCAGGGCCTGGATGAGCGCCACCGGAATGCCGCACAGGCCGAAGCCGCCCACGGCCAGCGAGGCGCCGTCGGGGATGTCCGCCACCGCCTCCGCGGCGGTTGCTACTACCTTGTTGATCACTGAGTCCTCCTCGGTCTCGTGGCCCATGGTCTCCGCCCAGGCCAGGCGGCCCCGTCGTCGATCGTCAGGGGGTTACAGGCCCAGCTCGCGGGCGATCAGCATGAGCTGCACCTCGGTGGTCCCTTCCCCCACCTCCAGGATCTTCGAATCGCGGTAGTGGCGCGCCACCCGGAACTCGTTGATGAAGCCGAAGCCGCCGAAAATCTGGGTGGCATCGCGGGCGTTGTCCATGGCGGCCTCGCCTGCCACCATCTTGGCAATCGCGGACTGCGTTTTGAAGTGCCGGCCGGCCAGCATCCGGGCGGCCGCGTCGTAGTAGGCCAGCCGGGCGGTGTGCGCACGGGCCTGCATCCGGGCGATCTTGAACTGGATGGCTTGGAAGGCGCCGATGTTGGTGCCGAAGGCCTGGCGCTCCTTGGCGTAGCGCACCGCCTCATCCACGCAGCCCTGCGCCGCCCCGGTGGCCAGCGCCGCGATCGCGATCCGGCCCTCGTCGAGGATCTGCAGGAAGTTGGCATAGCCGCGGCCCCGCGCTCCGAGCAGGTTCTCTTCCGGGACGCGGACGTTGTCCAGCGTGAGCGGATGCGTGTCGGAGGCGTTCCAGCCCACCTTGTTGTAGGCCTTCTCGGCGGTGAAACCCGGTGTATCGGTGGGGACCAGGATGGTGGAGATTTCCTTCTTGACCGAGCCGTCTGCCCGCTCGGAGGTACCCGTGACAGCAGTGACGGTGACCAGCTTGGAGATCTCGGTACCGGAGTTGGTGATGAATTCCTTGTGCCCGTTGACCACCCACTGCCCGTCGGCCAGCTCGGCCCGCGTCTTCGTGCCGCCGGCGTCCGAGCCGGCTTCGGGTTCGGTCAGCCCGAAGCCGGCGAGCGCTTCGCCGCTGGCCAGCATCGGCAACCACTGCTGTTTCTGTTCCTCGGTGCCGAACCGGTAGATCGGCATGGCGCCCAGCGAGACCCCTGCCTCTAGGGTGATCGCCACCGATTGGTCGACCGCACCGAGTTGCTCCAGCGCCAGGGCGAGCGCAAAATAGTCGCCGCCCATTCCGCCGTACTCCTCCGGGAACGGGAGCCCAAACAGACCCATCTCGCCCATCTGTTCCACCACTTTGTACGGGAAGCTGTGCTCCTCGTCGTGCTTGGCGGAGACCGGGGCCACCACCTCGCGGGCAAAGTCGCGGACCGTATCCACCAGGTCCTGGTGGTCCTCGCTCAGGGAAAAATCAGGCATGGTCATGCCCCTTTCTGCTCATGTCCTGGGACAGGATCTGCTGCCCGCACGACGGCGACAATCTGGTCCGCTTTGACCAGATCGCCGGGTTTAAGGTTGATGCTGACTTCGCCGGCGATCCCGGCGCTCAACTGGTGTTCCATCTTCATCGCTTCCACCGTGAGCAGCGGCTGGCCGGCCGACACCTGCTCGCCGTTGGCCACCGCCACGGAGGTCACCGTGCCGGGCATCGGCGAGCGCACGTCGGGCGAAACCTGCCCCTCGGCCTGCTGGATCCCCGCCAGCGTGTCCGCGAGCCGGCTCTCCCGGCTGCGGACCACCAACCGGGCCGACCAGCCTGCATCGCCCAGCCAGATCGACCCGTCCTCGCCGAAGGCGTGACGCAGCGGCCGGCGGACCCCGTCCACTTCCACGGCCTGCCCGTCGGGGTCGGGCACGACGGCGTAGCTGCCGCCGCCTGTGCTGGCAACGGCACCGCCGGGCGGACCCGCTGCCGCTTCCCCGGCCCAGGCCACGGCCACCTCGCGGTGCTCGCCGCCGCCCAGATCGAAGCTGACGGTGCGCGGGCGCGGTCCGCTCAACCGCCATCCGTCACTCCGCCAGGCGGACCCGGCCCGTCCGGCCGGCCCGGTCTGGCTCCGCGTGTCCCGTTCCCGGAGCAGCCAGTCCACGGCGGCCACGGCCAGTTCCGCGTCGTGGGGACGCCGGAACTGTTGGTGCACGATCTTCCGGTCGATCAGCGTGGTGTCCAGCCGCCCGGCGTGCACATCGTCGTCCGCCAGCAGGCTGCGAAGGTGTTCGATGTTGGTGTGAATGCCCAGCACGCTGGTCTCGGCCAGCGCGCCGTCCAGCCGCGCGAGGGCCTGCTGCCGGTCCACGCCCCACGCGATCACCTTGGACAGCAACGGGTCGTAGTCGGAGGGGATGGTGAGGCCGGGCAGCAGCGAACTGTCCACCCGGATGCCCTCGCCGGCCGCTTCCGCCAGTTCCAGCACCGTACCGGCCGACGGCAGGAACTGCTGCGCGGGGTCTTCGGCATAGACGCGGGCTTCCACCGCGTGTCCGGTGAGCACGACGTCGGACTGCGCCATCGGGAGCGCCTCGCCGGCCGCGATCCGCACCTGCCATTCGACCAGGTCCAGTCCGGTCACCAGTTCGGTGACGGGGTGTTCCACCTGCAGCCGGGTGTTCATCTCCATGAAAAAGAACTCGTCGGGTGTGTCGTCGGAGACCAGGAACTCCACCGTTCCGGCCCCGGTGTAGTCCACCGAGCGGGCGGCGTCGCAGGCCGCCTCGCCGATCCTGGCGCGGGTGGCTTCGTCCAACAACGACGACGGTGCCTCCTCGATGACCTTCTGGTGCCGGCGCTGCAGCGAGCACTCGCGCTCGCCCAGGTGGATGGCGTTGCCGTACCGGTCACAGAGCACCTGCACCTCGATATGCCGGGGCCGGGCGATCAGCCGCTCGAGGAACAACGTGTCATCCCCGAAGGCGGAGGCTGCCACGCGCCGGGCGGCGGCAAGGGCGGCGGACAGTTCCTCGGGCCGTTGCACGGCCACCATCCCCTTACCGCCGCCGCCCGCCGACGGCTTGATCAGCAGTGGATATCCAACTTTTTCTGCGGCCAGGACCAGACGGTCGTCGTCGAGCCCGGGTTCATCGATCCCGGGGACCACCGGAACCCCGTGCGACGCCACATGGTTCTTGGAACGGATCTTGTCCCCCATGATCCCGATGGCCCCCACGTTGGGTCCGATGAAGACAATGCCCGCCGCCTCCAGCGCCTGGGCGAAGTTCACATTCTCGCTGAGGAAGCCATAGCCGGGGTGAACCGCCTCGGCACCGGTGGCCTTGCACGCTTCGATGATTGCATCGATGCGCAGATAGCTCTCGGCAGCAGGCGCAGGCCCGATCCGCACCGCCACGTCGGCCTCGCGCACGTGGCGGGCGCCGGCGTCAGGATCTGAATAGACGGCAGCGGAGCGGATACCCATGCCGCGCAGCGTACGGATGACTCGGCAGGCAATTTCGCCGCGATTGGCAACCAGGACGGTCTCGAACACTTCTCTCACATCCTGAACAGGCCGAAAGCGGATTCCGGCAGCGGGCTGTTGGCACAGACATCGAGGGCCAGTCCGAGCACCGTGCGGGTCTGTGCCGGGTCGATGATGCCGTCATCCCAGAGCCGGGCGGTGGAATAGTACGGGTTCCCCTGGGCCTCGTACTGCTCCCGGATGGGGGCTTTGAACGCTTCCTCGGCCTCGGCGCTCCATTGCTCCCCGCGGGCCTCCATCTGGTCGCGCTTGACGGTAGCCAGGACCGAGGAGGCCTGGTTGCCGCCCATCACCGAGATCCGTGCGGCCGGCCACATCCAGAGGAAACGTGGCGAGTAGGCGCGTCCGCACATGGAATAGTTGCCGGCGCCGAACGACCCGCCGATCACCACGGTCAGCTTCGGCACGCGCGCCGTGGCGACGGCGGTCACCATCTTGGCGCCGTGCTTGGCGATGCCGCCGGCCTCGTAATCGCGGCCCACCATAAAGCCGGAGAGGTTCTGCAGGAAGACCAGCGGGATGCCGCGTTGGTCGCACAGTTCAATGAAGTGCGCGCCCTTGAGGGCGGATTCGGAGAAGAGCACGCCGTTGTTGGCAACAATCCCCACCTGGTGTCCGTGGAGGCGGGCGAAACCGGTGACCAGTGTGGTGCCGTACTCCCGCTTGAACTCATGGAAGCGGCTGCCGTCCACCAGCCGAGCGATGACTTCCCGGACGTCGTAGCTGGCATTCACGTCCACCGGCACGGCGCCGTACAGCTCTTGGGCTTCGGCTGCCGGCGCTTCGACCGGCGCCGTCTCCCACGCCGGCGCCGTGCACGGGAGCGTGGAGACAATGTCGCGGACGATCTCCAACGCATGCTGGTCGTTCTCCGCCAGGTGGTCCGTGACGCCGGAGGTCCGGGCATGCAGTTCGCCGCCGCCCAGCTCTTCGGCGGTGACCACTTCGCCGATCGCCGCCTTCACCAGCGGCGGGCCGCCCAGGAAGATGGTTCCCTGGTTGCGGACAATCACCGTCTCGTCGCTCATCGCCGGGACGTACGCGCCGCCGGCGGTGCAGGAACCCAGCACCGCGGCAATCTGCGGGATCTTGGCCGCCGACATCCGCGCCTGATTGTAGAAGATCCGGCCGAAGTGCTCGCGGTCCGGAAACACGTCGTCCTGCTTGGGCAGGAAGGCGCCGCCGGAGTCCACCAGGTAGATGCAGGGCAGATTGTTCTCCAGCGCCACTTCCTGGGCGCGCAGATGTTTCTTGACCGTCATGGGATAGTAGGTGCCGCCCTTGACGGTCGCGTCGTTGCAGACCACCAGCACGTGGCGGCCATGGACCAGGCCGATGCCGGCGATCATCCCGGCACCGGGCGAATCGCCGTCGTACATGCCTTCTGCGGCCAGCGGGGCAATCTCCAGGAACGGGCTGCCGTCATCGAGCAGGGTGTCCACCCGCTGCCGCGGCAACAGCTTGCCGCGGTCGAGGTGACGGGCGCGCGCACTCTCTGGCCCGCCCAGCGCCACCGAGGCCAAGCGGTCGTGCAATTCCGCCGCCAGCTTGCGCTGCTCCGCATCGTTCGTCCGGAAGGTATCACTGGTTGTGTCCACCCGGGAAGCCAGTGTCTCCATCGACACCTTCCTGGCCGTAGCCGTTGCGCGTCCCGCAACCGCCGCCGATCGCAGCAGAAACAACTGGCCTGCAAGACGCATTTTGGTTAGTCTGTACTAACTGAAATCAGGCTAATAGCCACTCACTGTCTTGTCCAGCACTCATCCAGCATTTGCCCGAGGGAGCCGATCCATGCCGACCGCACCGCATGCCGACGCCGGGATTCGGCAAACCGGGCGCAGCCGGGCCAAGGCCACCCGCCGGGCCGCGCTGCTGGATGCGGCCGCCCGCCTCTTCGCCGAACGCGGCTTCAACGGCGTCTCGATCGAGGACCTGGGCTCGGCGGTAGGCGTCAGCGGCCCTGCCGTGTACCGGCACTTCAACAGCAAGCATGCCGTCTTGGCCGCGCTGCTCACCGGCGTCAGCCAGGACCTACTGGACGGGGGTCAGGAAGTTGCGGCCAGCCGGGACAACGCCGAGGAAGCGCTCCGCGGGCTGGTCGCCTTCCACGTGGACTTTGCCTTAAAACATCCCGACGTCATCCGCGTCCATGACAGGGACCTGGACAGCCTGCCCGCCGATGATTCGACCATCGTCCGGACGCTGCAGCGCACCTACGTGGAAGTGTGGGTTTCCGTGCTGGCGCGGTTGCTGCCCGAGGCCGACGCGGCCCAGTTGCGGGTGCGCGCCCACGCCGCTTTCGGACTGATCAATTCGACCCCGCATTCGACCCACCGGAGCAGGCCGCTGCGGGAAGCCTGGCGCCGCAATCTGCTGGAACAAATGGCATGGGCGGCGTTGAAAGCCGAGTAGGGTGTATCAGATACCAACTAGCCGAAAGGTCTACTGTGATTGAGCTTCGTCCTGTAGAACCTGCCGACCTCGACGAGTTCTTCGAGTACCAGCAGGATCCCGACGCCAACCATATGGCCGCATTCGCCGCCAAGAACCCCTCTGACCGCGGCGTCTTCAACCTGCACTGGCAGAGCCTGCTCGATGACGAGACCATCACCGTGCGCACCGTCACCGTCGACGGCGAAGTGGTGGGCAGCGTGCTGGCCTATCCGAACGAGGGGTACCCGGAACTGAGCTACTGGACGACCAAGTCGCAGTGGGGCAAGGGCGTCACCACCGCGGCCGTCGAGGCGTTCCTGAAGGAATTCACCGCCCGCCCCATCCGCGCCCGGGTGGTCAAGGACAACCTGGGTTCGGTCAAGGTCCTGCACAAGCTGGGCTTCCGGACCGTCGGCGAAGCCCAAGACTTCGCAAATGCCCGCGGCGCCGTGGTCACCGAGGAGATTCTCGAACTGGCCTAAGACCGGCTTCTGCCAGTTTGTCCGAGAGCCCGTGCAGCGTGCTGCACGGGCTCTCGGCTGCAGTCATGAGGTTTCGCCGCCGATGTCGCTCTGCAGGTCCCGGACAGAGAGTCGTTCGGTAGCCGTCCGGAAATCAGCAAATACGCCGTGTTCCGGATCGAACAATGCCTCCGCCGTATACTTCTCGTCCTCGAGATACACCATCGACAGGTGGATGCCGTTCTGCGTCCGTTCCGCCCCGGTGATTCGCTGGTTGTCCTGGTGGCCGCCCCAGATCCGCATAGTGAGCGGATAGAAAAGCCGCACTTCATCCGGAAGCCAGTCCGGTCGTTCGTGTCCGATCTTCTCGACAGTGCCCCCGGCCCGGGTCACGAGGCCCGCAGAGGGATCGAAGGCGATGCTGCCGTCATCAGCTTCCACGCTCCAGCGGCCATCACCATCACTGATTCGGACCTTCACGCTGTCAGTGTTGCCTTCGTGGTCCGTCCTGTCCACTACGGCTGGCAGGGGACCCCGCAGGCTGGCATTTCTCACCGCTGACAGAAGCGCAAGCAAGGCCTCGAAATCCACCTGACCGCCCATTTCCACCCGCTTCCTTGACACGAGCCGTCATCGGCGGGTGCGGCAGTAAAGGGCAAGGGAACGTGGCCTTTACACCATGGTCAGCGCCATCCCCGGATCCGAGAGGATGCTGCCGACGTCGGCCAGGAAACGCCCTGCCTGCTCGCCGTCCACCACTCGGTGGTCGAAGGATAGGCTCAGCGTCACCACTTCGCGCAGCGCCACGTCGCCGCGGTACTCCCAAGGTTGCCGGCGCACTGCCCCGACGGCGAGGATGGCCGACTCCCCCGGATTGAGGATGGGAGTACCGGCATCGATGCCAAAAACACCGATGTTGGTGATCGAGATGGTCCCGCCGCGCAGGTCGGACGGAGCGGTCTTGCCGGCCCTGGCGGTTTCGGCCAATTCCGCCAGGGCCTCAGCCAACCGGCGCAGATCCAGCCGGTGCGCGTCCTTGATGTTTGGCACAGTCAGTCCGCGCGGGGTGGCCGCTGCAATGCCCAGGTTCACGTAGTTTTGCTGCACGATCTCGCCGGCTGCCTCGTCCCAGCGGGCATTCAGTCCCGGATGGCGCCCCAACGCCAGGCACACCGCCTTGGCCGTGATGGTCAGCGGTGTGAGCTTCAGCCCGGCGAACGCTTTCTGCTCTTTGAGCCGCTGGATCAGTTCCATGCTGGCCGTGGCATCGACGGTCAGGAATGACGACGCATGGGGTGCGGTGAACGCGCTGGCCACCATGGCCGCGGCCGTCAGCTTGCGTACGCCCTTGATGGGAACGCGTGTCTCTGCCTCGGCCGCGCCGGCCAGCCAGCCGCCGCCTGCCGCAGGGGCCGGAGCCTCCGCCGGGGCAGCCGAACCGGTGTCATGGAAATTCTGCACATCCCCGCGGGTAATCAGCCCCCGATCGCCCGTTCCAACGACCTGCGCCAGGTCGACGCCGAGATCCTTGGCCAGCTTCCGCACCGGCGGGGTGGAGCGAGGCCGCTCCGTGACGTGGGCAGCCGGCGCCACATTCGGTAAGCCTTGGATCGCGCCGGGTAAGGGCACCCCCGCAGTTCCGGGATGTGCCGCGGCGTCGGGACGCTGCGGCCGCATCCCGCTGGCAGCAGACGGCAGCAATGTGGCGCCCGCTACCGCCACCGTACGGCGCGGCCGTCGGGCCGGTCGACCGTTCCTCTCGGCGGCAGCGCCATAGCCGACTAAGTTCGGCTGGCGCTGCGACGCCGGCTCCCCCGACGACTTGCCGCCGTCGTCGTGCTGCCCCGGTTCCTCCACTTCTATCGAAACGATCGGTTCGCCCACGCTGACGGTGGTCCCGGGACCTTCGTGCAGCGTACGGACCACGCCGGTGAACGGCGAGGGCAGCTCCACCACCGCCTTGGCTGTTTCGACCTCGCCCAGGATCTGGTTCAGCTGCACCGCATCGCCTTCGGCCACATGCCAGCTGACGATCTCCGACTCGGTGAGTCCTTCGCCCAGGTCCGGCAGTTTGAATACCTTGATCCCCACGAGTTCAGTCCTCCAGTCCGGTCAGTGAGTTGGGCCTGCCGAGCACCCGGTCCACCCCGTCAAGGATGCGGTCGAGGTCAGGCAGATGGTGCCGCTCCATCTTGGCTGGCGGATACGGAATGTCCATCCCGGTAATCCGCACGGGGGCGTGTTCCAGGTAATAGAAGCAGCGTTCGGTCAGGCTGGCCGCGATCTCCGCGCCGAGCCCACCGGTCCGTGCCGCCTCGTGTGTCACCACCAGGCGGCCCGTTTTGCGCACGGAGGCCTCCACGGTGGGAAAGTCCAGCGGCGACAGCGAGCGCAGATCGATGACTTCCACCGATACGCCGTCGTCTTCGGCTGCCCGTGCCGCCTCGCGGGCGGTCTGGACCAACGCGCCGTAGGTCACCAGCGTCACGTCGCTTCCGGACACTTCCAACCGGGCGCTGTCCATCGGCAGTGCGTCCTCCAGCGCATCCTCGTCCACTTCGCCCTTGGTGTGGTACCGCCGCTTCGGCTCGAAGTAGAGCACCGGATCATCGCTGGCAATGGCCTGCTGGATCATCGTGCAGGCGTCCTGCGGGTTCGAAACCGCCACCACCCGCAGCCCGGAGGTGTGGGTGAAATACGCTTCCGGCGATTCGGAGTGGTGCTCGGCCGCGCCGATCCCGCCGCCGAAGGGCACCCGGATGGTCAGCGGCATCCTGACCCGGCCGCGCGTACGGTAGTGCAGTTTGGCCACCTGGCTGACGATCTGGTCGAACGCCGGGTAGATGAACCCGTCGAACTGGATTTCGCAGACCGGCCGGTACCCGCGGTAGGCCATTCCGACGGCGGTGCCCAGGATTGCTGATTCGGCCAGCGGAGTGTCGATCACCCGGTGCGCCCCGAAGTCCTTCTGCAGTTCATCGGTGATGCGGAAGACCCCGCCCAGGGCGCCAATGTCCTCACCGAGGATCACCACCTTTGGGTCGTTCTCCATGGCCTTGCGCAGCCCGGTGTTGATGGCCCGCCCGAACGTCATGATGGTCATCAGTGGCCCCCTTCGGCCGCTTCGAATGAATCAAGGTAGCGCTCGTAGTGCTGGCGCTGGCGTTCCAGGACAGGGTGCGGCGCGGTGTAGACGTTCTCGAACAGTTCAAGGTCGTCAGGTTCGGCCATGTTGATACAGCCGGCGCGCATCTCGGCGGCGGCTTCGTCCGCGGCCTTCTGGACCCGTTGGCGCAGGCCTTCGTCGAGCAGCCCTTCGGCGCTCAGCAAGGCGGCCAACCGGTCGATCGGATCGCGGCGCTTCCAGTCCTCGAGCTCGTTGGCGTCGCGGTAGCGGGTCGGGTCATCCGCCGTCGTATGCGGTCCCATCCGATAGGTGACCGCCTCGATGAAGGACGGACCGCCGCCGGTGCGTGCCTGGGCGAGCGCTTTGCGGGTCACCGCCAGACAGGCGAGGACGTCATTGCCGTCCACCCGGTAACTGGGAATGCCGAATCCCGGGGCGCGGTCGGACAGTTTGCCCTGGGCCTGCAGACCGACCGGTTCGGAGATTGCCCACTGGTTGTTCTGGCAGAAGAAGATGACCGGGGCCTGGAAGCTCGCCGCGAAGACCATGGCCTCGTTCACGTCGCCTTGGCTGGTGGCGCCGTCGCCAAAATACGCAACGGCCACCACGTCGTCGCCGTCGAACTTGGCTGCCATGGCATAGCCGGTGGCATGGAGGGTTTGCGCCCCGATGATCACCTGCGGGGTGGCCATGTTGATTTCATACGGATCCCAGCCGGAAGGCCGGTTGCCGCGCCACACCCGGATCATGTCCGTCAGGTCCACGCCGCGGCAGTAGGCGACGCCGTTCTCGCGGTAGCTGGAGAAGACGAAGTCGTCCTTGCGCAGGGCTCGGCCGGAACCAATCTGCGCCGCTTCCTGGCCCAGCAGCGGCGGCCACAGGGCCAGCTCTCCCTGCCGTTGCAGGGCGGTGGCTTCGTGGTCCAGCCGGCGGACCACCACCATGTCCAGGTAGAGGGCGGCGAGCCGGTCACCGTCTATATCCTCCAGCCAAGGGTCGAACTCCTCGCTGGCTGTCCGCGTACCGTCCGGAGCGAGCAGCTGGATATAGCTTTCATCATTGAGCGGACCGGTCGGGTCCGTGCCTGGTAAGGACACTTGCGACACTCCCTTTGCTTCAGGGCCGGGAGGATCTTGTGGATCCCCGGCACCGGACAGCCCCGCCGGCACCTTTGCCCGCAGGTGTTTGTGACACTACTCACATCCCGCAAGTAGCGCAATGATCAGCAGCAGGATTGAGCATTGTGCCCTATCTAGCCCGGAAGTGGCGTGCTAGCCTGCGCATTATGCGGAATCTTGACGGCACCGATCTTCGGCTGCTCGGAGCACTGGCGCAGGATCCCCGGCGGACCGTGGTGGCCCTGGCGCAGAAGCTCGGCCTCTCCCGCAACACGGTGCAGGCACGCATGTCCCGCCTGGAGCAGGAGCAGGTGTTCCTTTCCTTCGAGCGGCGGATCAATCCGGCCGCGCTGGGCTATCCGCTGGCCGCCTTCATCCACATTCACGTGCACCAGCCGAAACTGCAGCAGATCACCGACGAACTGGCCCGCATTCCGGAAGTGCTGGAAGCCTTCGGCGTGACCGGGCAGGCGGACATCCTGGCCCGCGTGGTCTCGGAGGGCGCCGAGGACCTGTTCCGGATCAACGGCAGCATCCTGGCCATCGACGGCGTCGAGCGGACGGACACATCGCTGGCCATGCACGAACTGATCCCTTTCCGGATCGGGCCGCTGCTCTCCCGCGGAGCCCGACCCGGCGGCTAGCTGTCAGTTTGGCTAGCTGAAGCGCGGCTAGCTGTAAGCTCGGTCCATCGAGCAAGCCCTGTACCGCCGGCCCGGTGTCGTTCAAGCCCATTGCACCCGCTGGCGGCCCGAGCAGAAGGGACGGCGTCCATGCGCATTGGAGTGCCACGCGAGGTCAAGAACAATGAATTCCGGGTGGCCATCACACCGCCCGGGGTCCATGAATTGAGCACCGCGGGCCACCAAGTATTGGTGGAGACAGGGGCAGGCCGGGGCTCCTCCATTACCGACGACGACTACGCCTCGGCCGGCGCCAGCATCATCGATTCGGCCGACGCCGTCTGGGAGGAGGCGGAGCTGGTGCTGAAGGTGAAGGAGCCGGTGGCGGAGGAATACCATCGGCTCCGCAGCGACCTGACGCTGTTCACCTATCTGCATCTTGCTGCTGACCCAGCACTCACCGCAGAGCTGTGCTCCCGCGGCACCACCGCGATAGCTTATGAAACCGTCCAACTGCCTGACCGGTCGCTGCCGCTGCTGGCCCCCATGTCCGAAGTCGCCGGCAGGCTCGCCGCCCAGGTAGGCGCCTACTCGCTGATGCAGCCTCTGGGCGGTCGCGGCGTGTTGATGGGCGGCGTCCCCGGCACGCAGCATGCCGACGTCGTGGTGATCGGTGCCGGCGTGGCCGGAGCCAATGCGGTGTCCGTGGCGGTGGGCATGCGGGCCAATGTCACCGTGTTGGACACCAACATCCGCCGGTTGCAGCAGCTCGACGACCAGTATCAGGGCCGGGTGGTGACGCTGGCCAGCAACGCGTTGGAGCTGCGGGAAGCGGTTCTGGCCGCGGACCTGGTGATCGGAGCGGTGCTGATTCCCGGCGCCAAAGCTCCGAAGCTGGTGACCAACGAGATGGTCAGCCAGATGCGGCCGGGGGCGGTGCTGGTGGACATTGCGATCGACCAGGGCGGCTGCTTCGAAGACTCCCGGCCGACCACGCACGCTGATCCTACGTTCAAAGTCCATGACACGGTCTTTTACTGCGTGGCCAATATGCCCGGCGCCGTGCCGCGCACCTCCACCTATGCCTTGACCAACGCCACGCTCCCCTACGCAAAACTGATTGCCGACGAAGGGTTCGATGCCGCGGCCACGCGGCGGCCGGAGCTGCTGCCCGGGCTCAGCACCCGGGACGGCAAGATCGTGTCCGAACCGGTGCGACTGGCCCACGGCCGCTGATCCCGAGGCAAAGCCACGCGGGCCCGGCAGTCAACTGCCGGGCCCGCGTGGGTGGGCAGCGCGGCCCCGAGGCCGCGCGCACCGCCGTCGTTGTATTTAGTGGTCCACCGCCTTCTCGGCACCGACGCCGGTGAGCGAACGGACCTCCATTTCGGCCTGCTTGGATGCATCCTCGCGGTTCTTGTCCAGCACCGTTCCCAGCCAGCCCAGGAAGAACGCGAGCGGGATGGAGACGATGCCCGGGTTGTTCAGCCCGAAGATGGCGAAGTCCGCGCTGGGGATCATCGACGTCTCCTTTCCGGAAACCACCGGGGAGAACACGATCAGGACGATGGCCGCGCCGAGGCCGCCGTACATGCTCCACACCGCACCCTGGGTGGTGAAGCGCTTCCAGAACAGGGAGTAGACAATGGTGGGCAGGTTGGCCGAGGCGGCCACCGCGAAGGCCAGCGCCACGAGGAAGGCCACATTCTGGCCCTGGGCGCCGATGCCGCCGAGGATGGAGACGACGCCGATGACCACCACGGTGCGGCGGGCCACCTTGACCTCGCCGGCCGAGTCGACCTGGCCCTTGCGCACCACGTTCGCGTAGATATCGTGCGCGAAGGAGGCAGCAGCGGTGATGGTCAGGCCGGCCACCACCGCCAGGATGGTGGCGAATGCCACTGCCGAGATCAGGCCCAGCAGCACCGGGCCGCCCAGCGCGAAGGCCAGCAGCGGTGCGGCGGAGTTGACCCCGCCCGGAGCGCTCTTGATGGCTTCCGGACCAATCAGCGCCGCGGCGCCGTAGCCCAGCACCAGGGTGAACAGGTAGAACGCGCCGATCAGCCAAATGGCCCAGACCACGGACCGGCGGGCCTCCTTGGCCGTGGGCACGGTGTAGAAGCGCATCAGCACGTGCGGCAGCGCCGCGGTGCCCAGCACCAGGGCCAGCGCCAGCGAGATGAAGTCCAGCTTGGACGCGTCCGAGACACCGTACTGCAGGCCCGGGTTGAGCAGCTCGGGGTTGCCGGCGGTATCCACGGCGGCACCCAGCAGTTCGGACAGGTTGAAGCCGTGCAGCGCCAGCACCCACACGGTCATGATGAACGCACCGGCGATCAGCAGGCAGGCCTTGATGATCTGGACCCAGGTGGTGCCCTTCATGCCGCCGACCAGTACGTACAGGATCATCAGGGCGCCGACGACGGTGATCACCAGGGACTGTCCCAGCCTGGAGTCAATGCCGATCAGCAGCGAGACCAGAGCGCCCGCTCCGGCCATCTGCGCCAGCAAATAGAAGAAGCACACGGCCAGCGTGGTGATGGCCGCGGCAATCCGCACCGGGCGCTGCCGCAGCCGGAAGGACAGCACATCGGCCATGGTGAACTTGCCGGTGTTGCGCAGCAGCTCGGCCACCAGCAGCAGGGCCACCAGCCAGGCCACCAGGAAGCCGATCGAGTACAGGAAGCCGTCGTACCCGTTGATCGCGATGGCGCCGCAGATGCCCAGGAACGACGCCGCCGAGAGGTAGTCGCCGGCAATGGCGGTACCGTTCTGGCCGCCAGTGAAGGACCGGCCCGCCGCGTAGTAGTCGGCCGCGGTCTTGTTGTTCCGGCTGGCCCGCAGCACCACCACCAGGGTCACGCCGACGAACAGGGCGAAGATCAGGATGTTGATCCAGGTGGAATCCTTGATGTCGTCCGCCGTGACGGCCAGCGGAATGTTCACGGCGTGCCTCATTTGGTGTCCTCCGGTAGGCCGACGCCCTCGTTTTCGAGGCTGTGGCGGATGTCAGTGGCGATCGGGTCCAGCTTCTTGTTCGCGTAGCGGACGTACCAGGTGGTGATGGCGAAAGTGCTCAGGAACTGCAGCAGGCCCAGCACCAAGCCGATGTTGATGTTGCCCCACAGCTTGGTGGACATGAAGGCGTGCGCATAGTCGGCCAACAGCACATAGGCGAAATACCACAGCAGGAAGGCCACTGCCATCGGGAACACAAACGAACGGTGGCGCCTGCGGAGTTCGGTGAACTCCGGACTGCTTTGGACCACCTGGAAGTCCACGGCCGCGGCGGTGCCGGGGTCCGGGTTGGGGTCGTTACCCATCTTTTCCTCCTCATCGGGCACACGCAGGGTGTGACTGCGATCACTCTGCTAGCTCGTGGTTCCGGAGGCCAGCAGCCGTGCCGGGTGCATCGCTCAGCGGTTCACCGGCTGCGGTGAATGGCGCTCATCTGCGCCGAGCTGCACGCCGTGGAACGGGCCTGCAGCTAGGCTTGTCAGCATGCTCAGCCCGGCCGTGGACATCGCGATCATCGCCGCCATCGCCGCAGTGGCCGTGGCGATGATTGCGCTGGTGGGGTTCAAGCTGACCCGTTCGTACCGGGACCTGGGTTCCGAGGCCGATCGCGCAACCTACGCCACGCTCCACACCGCCGGACTCGCCGGACAGCACCTGCGCTCCGGGCTGACGCCGGCCGGCGCCGCCAAGGCCAGCAGGCATCTGCGCGGGTTGTTGGGATCCGATGTACTGGTACTAACCGGCCCGGACGACGTGCTGGGCTGGGACGGGGCCGGCCAGCCTCCGGAATCGGCCCTGCGGCTGGCCGGCAAGACAATGAAATCGGGACGCACCCAGGTCTTCCGCGGCAACCAACTGCTGCCGGACGGCCGGGTCCCGCCGGATGCCAGCGCCCGGCACGGGCTGCCGGAAGCGGTCTTCGCCCCGATCCGGGTCCAGGAGCGCGTGGTGGGCACCGTCGGCGCCTATACCGGCCACGTGGCGGCCTCGCTGGTGCGGGCCACCACCGAAGTCGCGGCCTGGGTGGCCACACAGATCGAGCTCGCCGAGCTGGACACATCGCGAACATTGTTGATGGAGGCCGAGGTCAAGGCGCTCCGCGCCCAGATCAGCCCGCACTTCATTTACAACGCGCTGAACGCCATCGCGTCCTACATCCTCACCGATCCTGCGCGCGCACGGGATCTGGTGATCGAGTTCGCCGACTTCACCCGTTACTCCTTCCGGCGGCACGGCGACTTCACCACGCTGGCCGAGGAGCTGAAGTCGATCGACCGCTACCTGCTGCTTGAACGTGCCAGGTTCGGCGACCGGCTCAAGGTCAGTCTGCAGATCGGCCCCGAGGTCCTCAGCACTGTCATCCCGTTCCTGTCCCTGCAGCCGCTGGTGGAGAACGCGGTGCGCCACGGACTGGAAGCCAAGGAAGGCCCCGGCCGGATCACCATCACCGCCCAGGACGCGGGCGCCTACGCCGAGGTGACCATCGAAGACGACGGCGTGGGCATGGATCCGGAGCGGCTGCGCGCCGTGCTGGCCGGCCACGCCGAAGGCGACCACGTGGGCCTGCGCAATGTGGATGTCCGGCTGCGGCAGGTCTACGGCGAAGAACACGGCCTGGTAATCGACACGGCTCCCGGCGCCGGCACGCTGGTCACTTTGCGCGTGCCGAAGTTCCAGCCCGGCAACCGCGTGGAATAAGCCCGCCCGCGGCGGAGCCACAGGGCGCCGCCGCAGCCTAATAGACTGTGGCCCATGGTCAATGTGGTTGTCGCCGATGACGAAGCCCCCGCCGTCGAGGCCTTGGCGTACTTGCTGGGGCAGGATTCCCGGATCGGGGAAATCCACAAAGCCACCGGCGGGGCCGAAGCGCTCCGCGCCCTGGAGCGTCACGACGTCGATGCGCTCTTCCTGGACATCCACATGCCGGCGTTGACCGGGCTGGACATCGCCAAGGTGATTTCGCGCTTCAGCCGCCCGCCCGCCGTCGTGTTTGTGACCGCCGATGAGGACAAGGCGCTGCAGGCGTTCGAACTGGCCGCCGTGGACTATCTGCTGAAGCCCGTGCGCGCAGACCGGCTGGCGGAATCGGTGCGCCGGATCTGCGAGCTGATGGAGGACGGGAGCGCGGCCAAGCCGGAAGTCATCACCGTGGACCAGGGCGGCATCACCAAGATGATCCGGCGCGACGAGATCAAATACGTGCAGGCCCAGGGCGACTACGCCCGGCTGCACACGGCCGAGGCGAGCTACCTGATCCGTGTGCCGTTGAACGACCTGGAACGCCAGTGGGCCGACGCCGGCTATGTCCGGATTCATCGTTCCTACCTGGTGGCCATGGACCAGATCCAGCAGATGCGGATGAGCGCCGGCAAGGCCAGCATCCTGATCGGCGGCGCCGAACTGCCGGTCAGCCGCCGGCACCTGCCGGCCGTCCGGGACAGGCTGGAAGCCACCCGCGTCAGGCCCCGAGGATGAGCGGTGGCCCGGATCGTGGCGAAGAGGCTTGGCTTCCTGACGGCGGGGCCCCGCTGCCCGACGGCGATGCCGGGCTCGCATCGGGCGGCTTACGAAAGCGCGTCCGGGTTGTGGCGCCACGGTCGGCCGCACCGCAATCGGCGGGCCACTACACCTTCTCGCATGAGCTGGCCGAGCAGTCCGAAATCGGCGAGCTCTTCGTCCGGTCCTTGGTCCGGTCCCAATTGCGCCTGGCCGTCGTTGTGGCGGCCGGCTTCGGTCTGATCCTGCTGGGCGTAGCAGTCCTGATCGCGCTGGTGCCTGTCACCGCCACGCTGACGATTGCCACCATTCCGCTCCCCTGGCTGCTGCTGGGCATCGGGATCTACCCGGTCATTCTGGCTTGCGCCGCGCTGTACAACCGTGCCGCTGCACGCAACGAGCGTAAATTCCGCGAATTGACGGCTGACTGGGCCGAGTCGGGGACCAAGCAGTGAACACGGCCGCCGGTCTGGCAGCGGTGGCAGCGGTGTGTGCCGCCACCGTGCTGATTGGGATCTACGGACTGCGGATTTCCCGGACTACCGGTGACTTTTATGTCGCCTCGCGGACGGTCAAGCCCTGGTGGAACGCGTCAGCCATCGGCGGTGAATACATCTCCGCGGCCAGCTTCCTGGGCGTGGCCGGGCTGATCCTGATCTCGGGAATCGACGCGCTGTGGTTCCCGGTGGGCTATACCGCCGGCTACCTGATGCTGCTGCTGTTCGTGGCCGCGCCGCTTCGCCGCTCCGGCGCCTACACGATTCCGGACTTCGCCGCGGCCCGGCTCGATTCCACCGCGGCCCGGCGCGTGACCAGTCTCCTGGTGGTTGCGGTCGGCTGGCTATATATCGTGCCGCAGCTGCACGGGGCCGCCCTCACCATGCGCATTGCCACCGGCCTTCCGGGCTGGGCCGGCGCCGTCATCGTCGTCGTGGTGGTGGTGCTGTCGGTGGTGAGCGGCGGGATGCGCTCCATCACCTTTGTGCAGGCCTTCCAGTACTGGCTCAAACTCACCGCGCTGGCCGTCCCTGTGGTTTTCATCCTGCTGGTCCTCACCGGTTCGGGCCAATCCGCCACCGGCGGCGGCGCGGCGTTCGAGCCGGCGCTGGACGTCTCCGGTGATGCATCGCTGTACCGGAACATCTCGCTGATCGTCGCGTTGCTCTTCGGCACCCTGGGCCTACCCCATGTGCTGGTTCGCTTCTATACCAACCCCGACGGCGCGGCGGCCCGCCGCACAACACAGCTGGTGCTGGGCCTGCTGGCGCTGTTCTACCTCTTCCCCACCATCTACGGCGTGCTGGGCCGCCTGCATACGCCCCGGCTGGCGGACGGCGGCCAGTCCGATGCCACCGTGCTGCTGTTGCCGGGGCGGATTGTGGACGGGCTGGCCGGCGACCTCCTGAGCGCCTGCGTGGTGGCGGGCGCCTTCGCCGCGTTCCTCTCCACCACCTCCGGGCTGGTGGTGTCGCTGGCCGGCGTGGTCAGCCAGGACCTGTTCCGCGGCAGTGTCAAGGGTTTCCGGCTGGCCGCGGTGTTGTCGGCCATCGTCCCGCTGGGCATTGCGCTGGGCACCGAATCGCTGGGCTTGGCCGGCAGCGTCGGCGCGGTGTTCGCCTTCACCGCGTCCACAATCTGCCCGTTGCTGCTGCTGGGCATCTGGTGGCGAGGACTCACTGACATCGGCGCCATCGCGGGCATGGTCTCCGGAGCCGTGCTCTGTGGCGGTTCGCTGCTGGCGGCCACCGTGGCCGGGCCGGCCCTGGGCGGGTTGGCCGAGCCGCTGGGACAGCCGGCTGCGTGGACCGTTCCGGCTGCATTCCTGGTCACCGTAGCCGTCTCCCGGGCGACCGCTGCGCGCAGGCCGGCAACGGTTGCCCGTGTGATGGCGCGGCTGCACACCCCTGAACGTGGCGAAGACCGGGATCCGGTCGGCCGGGCCGGCAAGGCCAGCCCCGCAGATTGACCCGGCCAAGGGGGCTCACCCGGCCGACGGGTTGGTTAGTCGATCGAGGCCATCAGCTCGACCACGCCGTCCAGGAAGGCATCCACCTGGTTTTCCTCGTAGCCGTCCTTGCCCTTGGCTTCGCGGAACACGGCCCGGCGGACCACGTCCACGCTCATCGGCTGGTCGTGCTCAAAATAGCCCAGTAGTTCCACGCAGAGTGCGTCCACATCCTCGATGTCATAGCTGACCGCATTCCGCTTCGTGGGGCGGCGGAAGCGTTCTCCGGGGGCACGGTGCAGCCTGGCGCGCAGCATCGCGGACGTGCGGCCAATCTGCGTCAGCCATGCTTGCTCGCCCTCACGCCTGATCAGCGCGTCGCGTTCCCGCTGGGCAAAAACGTCCTCCAGCCGGTCGAGCGCGGCATCCACGGCGCGCGGGTCATACCCGCCCTTGGCCGGATCGAACGTCATGGCCCGCACATCACGGCTGGTGATCGGGACGTCGTCGGGCTCGGGGTTGTTGTAGTACTCCCGGGCCCGCCCCAGGAAGTCGTCCACTTGGCGGGGGTTGTAGCCGAAGTCCCGTCGGTCCACATGGTCGAACGGGGCACTGCCCTTGCCGGCTTCAATGGTTCGTCGCGCCATGGTGTCCTGTGAGTTCCTGTTCCTTCAAAACGTTCCGCTTCTCTTCGGTGCCCAGTCTATGCCGGAAGAGCGCACATTCCGGGGCATCCCCTGCGCCTCTACACTGCTCCCGGCGCCAGCAGCGATGCCAACAGGTAGGCGACCGGCGCCGCAAACACGATGGAATCCAGCCGGTCCATCACCCCGCCGTGGCCCGGCAGGATGTTGCTCATGTCCTTGATGCCCAGTTCCCGCTTGACCATTGATTCGGCCAGGTCGCCGACGGTGGAAGCGGCGACGGTGGCGACCGCCAGCACCAGCCCGAACCACCATTGCAAATCCAGCAGGAGGACCGAGCACAGGACACCGACGAGAATGGCACCGCTGACCGAACCGGCAAAACCTTCCCAGGACTTCTTGGGGCTGATCTTGGGCGCCATCGGATGCTTGCCGAACAGAACGCCCACGATGTATCCAAAGGTGTCGTTGGAGACCACCAACAACAGCATGGTGGCAACCTTTAGCGCACCTGATTCCTCCAGCAGCAACAGCAGCGCGAAGCTGATGAAAAACGGAACCCAGCAGAGGATGAAGGTGCCGCTGAGCACGCTGCGGACCGCGCCTTCGGTACTGTCCAGGCATTTCCACACCATCAAGGCAACACATGTCACCACCAGCGCGAAGGCCAGCCCTTCCGGGCCGCCGTAATAGGCGGCCACAGGCATGGCGAGGGCGCCGGCGAACAACGGCGGCAGCGGCACCTTGATGTTCTTCACCGTCAAGGCGCGGGCAACCTCCCAGACGCCGACGGCGGCGAACCCCGCTACGACCACTACGAAGGCGTCCGGCAGCAGGAAAAGGCCGACCAGGACTACAGCCATCAGCGCAATTCCGACGGCGATGGCCGCCGGGAGATTGCGTCCGGCACGGGATGGCTTGGCGGCGGCACGCAGCGCACGCCGGCTTGACCTGCCCGGCTGCGATCCCGGACCAGCCGCCGGAGTCGGCGAACCGCCAGCCACGGGTTGAGGCTGGTCCGTACTCATCAGACCTCGAGCAGCTCGGCTTCCTTGCGCTTGAGAAGCTCGTCCACGTTGTCCGTGTGCGACTTGGTCTTCGCGTCCAGGTCCTTTTCGGCCCGGTTGCCCTCGTCTTCGCCTACGTCGCCGTCCTTGACCATCTTGCCGATGGTGTCCATCGCCTTGCGGCGGATGTTGCGGATGGAGACCTTGGCGTCTTCGGCCTTGCCCCGAACTACCTTGACGTACTCCTTGCGGCGTTCCTGGGTCAGCTCGGGCAGGACCACGCGGATCACCACGCCGTCGTTGGCCGGATTCGCACCCACGTCGGATTCGCGCAGGGCCTTCTCGATATCGTTCAGCGCCGCCTTGTCGTACGGGGTGATCAGCAGCGTGCGCGGTTCAGGGTTCTGGAAAGACGCCAACTGCTGCAGCGGGGTCGGCGAACCGTAGTAGTCCACCGTGACCTTGGAAAACAGGGACGGATTGGCGCGGCCGGTGCGAATGGTGGCGAAATCTTCCTTGGCCACTTCGACTGCTTTGTCCATCTTTTCGGCAGCTTCGCGCAGCGTCTCGTCTATCACGGTCTCTCCTTCACGTCCTTCATTCGCTCCGCGGTGTCCGCGGTCCTGGCTCTGCTTTCCATCCTAGGCTATCCGGCCGCTGGGCCAGTGCCCGTCAGGCGGTGACGTAGGTGCCGATCTGCTCGCCCAATATCGCGCGCGTCACGTTGCCTTCGCCTTCCATCCCGAAGACCACCATGGAGAGCTTATTGTCGCGGCACAGGCTGAAGGCGGTCTGGTCCATGACCCGGATATTCCGGCGCATGGCTTCGTCGTAGGTCAAGGTGTCCAGCTTTTCGGCGGCCGGGTCTTTCTTGGGATCCGCCGTGTACACGCCGTCCACGCCGTTCTTAGCCATCAAGACGACGTCGGCGTGCACCTCGAGTGCGCGCTGGGCGGCCACGGTGTCCGTGGAGAAATAGGGCAAGCCCGCGCCGGCACCGAAAATGACCACACGGCCCTTTTCCATGTGCCGGATGGCCCGGCGCGGGATGTAGGCCTCGGCCACCTGGCCCATGGTGATGGCGCTCTGCACGCGGGTGTCCACGCCGGCCTGCTCCAGGAAGTCCTGCAGGGCCAGGCAGTTCATGACGGTACCGAGCATGCCCATGTAGTCGGCCCGGGAGCGGTCCATGCCCGACGTCGAGAGTTCGGCCCCGCGGAAGAAGTTGCCGCCGCCAACGACGATCGCTACTTCCACCTGTTCCACGGTGGCGGCGATTTGCTTGGCGATACCGCGGACGGTGTCCGGGTCGACGCCGAGCTTGCCTCCGCCGAATACTTCGCCGGACAGCTTCAGCAGCACACGGCGGCGCTTGACGGTATCGGTGGTGGTCTGGGTGGTCTGGGATTCCATGGTGCCTCCCGGCGTGCGTGGTTCTGGGGGAAAGATTACGTGAGGACTTAGCGGCTTCCGCGCGGTTGCGGCCAGCTGCTGATCCGGACATGAAAAAGGGGCGGTCACCGGTTGGTGACCACCCCCTCGTCATTGAAATCAGTCAGTTCGCCTTGGCGGTTGGACCGAGGTTACGCTCCGACGCGGAAGCGGGCAACGGCGGTTGCGTTGACGCCGGCTTCTTCCAGCACCTTGCCGACGGACTTCTTCGGGTCCTTGGCAAACGGCTGGTCCAGCAGCACGATCTCCTTGAAGAAACCGTTCAGCCGGCCTTCGACGATCTTGGTGAGCGCGGCCTCGGGCTTGCCCTCGGCGCGTGCGGTCTCGTCGGCGATGCGGCGTTCGTTCTCTACCGTCTCGGCCGGGACCTCTTCGCGGGTCAGGTAGGTCGGCGCGAAGGCAGCGCTATGCACTGCGACGTCGTGGGCGGCCTCGAAGGCCGAGTCGCCTTCGCCGTCGACAGCGAAGAGGACGCCAACCTGAGCCGGCAGGTCCTTGGACGTCTTGTGCAGGTAAGCATCGACGGTCTTGCCTTCGACGCGGGCTACGCGGCGGACGATGACCTTTTCGCCCAGCACGGCGCCTTCTTCGACGACGACATCGCCCAGCGGCTTGCCGTCGGCGTTTGCCGCCAGCAGCGCCTCGACGTCGGCGGCACCTGATTCAACGGCCACGGTCAGTACCTTGTCAGCGAGTTCAATGAACTTGGCGGACTTGGCGACGAAGTCGGTCTCGCAGTTGACTTCGATCATGACACCGACGGTTCCGTCGATGACCTTGGCAGCAACCAGGCCTTCGGCGGTGGAGCGGCCTTCGCGCTTGGTGGCACCCTTCAGACCCTTGATGCGGATCAGCTCAATGGCCTTCTCGGCATCTCCATTGGCCTCGTCCAGGGCCTTCTTGACATCCATCATGCCGGCGCCGGTGCGCTCGCGCAGGGCCTTGATATCAGCAGCGGTGTAGTTCGCCATTTGGACTCCAGTCCTCCCGTAATACGTAGTGTGCGGTGCCGCTGGCGGCGGGCCATCAATGGGCCCGGCCGCCAGCGGAAGCCCGGCGGCGCACAAGGCGCCGCCGGTTGAGTCGGATTTACTTCTCGGTGTCCGCGGCGGGTGCGTCGGCGGCCGGCGCTTCAGCAGCCGGTGCTTCGGCGGCGGCATCGTCAGCGGCCGGTGCCTCGGCTGCCGGTGCCTCAGCTGCCGGCGCCTCGGCGGCCGGCGCTTCAGCTGCAGGTGCTTCGGCGGCCGGGGCCTCGGTCGAGCCCTCGAGCAGTTCGCGCTCCCACTCGGCCATCGGCTCGGCCGGTGCTTCGGCGTTGCCGGCGGCGCGGTTGTTGCGGGCGATGAGGCCCTCGGCAACGGCGTCGGCGATCACGCGGGTCAGCAGGTTGACGGAGCGGATGGCGTCGTCGTTGCCCGGGATCGGGAAGTCGACTTCGTCCGGATCGCAGTTGGTGTCCAGGATGGCCACCACGGGGATGCCGAGCTTCTGGGCCTCGTCAATGGCGAGGTGTTCCTTCTTGGTGTCCACAACCCACATGACCGAGGGGGTCTTGGTGAGGTTGCGGATGCCGCCCAGCGTGGTTTCGAGCTTGTTCTTCTCGCGCTGCAGCAGGAGCAGTTCCTTCTTGGTGTGGCTGGAGGCAGCGACGTCGTCGAAGTTGATTTCTTCGAGTTCCTTCAGGCGCGAGATGCGCTTGGAGACGGTCTGGAAGTTGGTCATCATGCCGCCGAGCCAACGCTGGTTGACGTACGGCTGGCCAACGCGGGTGGCCTGCTCGGCGATGGCTTCCTGAGCCTGCTTCTTGGTACCAACGAAGAGCACGGTGCCGCCGTGGGCAACAGTGGCCTTGACGAACTCGTAGGCGCGGTCGATGTAGGACAGCGACTGCTGCAGGTCGATGATGTAGATGCCGTTGCGCTCGGTGAAGATGAAGCGCTTCATCTTCGGGTTCCAACGGCGGGTCTGGTGACCGAAATGCACGCCGCTGTCGAGCAGCTGGCGCATGGTAACGACTGGCATGTCGTCACTCCTTCCGGCAGCATCCGGCTGTGCCTGGTCTGCTGCCTCATAGACGGTTATTAGCTTCTCGCCCGGCGGGCGAAGCTCCTGGCATCTGTCGGCCCCGCCTGGACGGCGGCGCATGCACCCGGACCGGGTTTCCGGACCGCCTGGGCACATTCCATCGCAGCAAATTTGCGACGGTGGATTTCAGACACGCGTAGTCAGCCTCTGTCCGGACATGCGTCATGGACGGAAAACTGCTTCGCCCAGTGTACTACAGGAGGCGACGCGTTCCCGCCCGTTCCAGTCCTCCACAGCCGCCAGCCCCAGCGGATTTGCGCACACTGCGGGCGGGCGCCGCCACCGAGCCTGCGCCTGCGGTGACGATGGGTGGCATGAACCCACCCTTCACTCGCTGCACAGCCGCCGCGGCCTTAACCATGTTGCTGATGGTGGCCGGCCCGGCCGCCCCGGCCACCGACACAGCCGATCCGCCGTGGAACTGGCCCGTCGCGCCGGCACCCGCCGTGCTGCGCGGCTTTGACCCTCCGCCCGAACCATGGTTGAGCGGCCATCGCGGAGTCGATTTGGCCGTTCCGGCAGGGACCACGGTCCTCTCCCCCGCCGACGGCCGGATCAGTTTCTCCGGCTGGGTCGTGGACCGCCGGGTGATCACGGTCGACCATGGCAACGGGCTGCGCAGCAGCTTGCTGGCGGTGGTGTCCGAACTGCGGGCCGGCGACGCGGTCTCCTCCGGCGATCCGGTAGGAGAGGTCGCCGAAAGCGGACATTGCCCGTCCGCCTGCTTGCACTGGGGAGTGCGCCGCGGCGAGACCTATATCAACCCCTTGCAGTTCGTCATGGACCTGCGGCCGTCGGTGTTGCTGCCGGTACCGGACGGTTAGACGAACGCTGCCAGTCCGGTAATAGCTCGTCCGGTGACCAGGGAATTGATTTCGTGGGTCCCTTCGTAGGAGTAGATGGCTTCGGCGTCGGCAAAGATCTTGGCCATCTCATAGTCGGCCACGATGCCGTTGCCGCCCAGGATTCCGCGGCCCAGGGCCACGCTTTCGCGCATCCGCGCCGTAGTGAACGCCTTGGCCAGCGCGGAGTGTTCGTCCTTGGCCTGGCCGGCGTCCTCCATCTGGGCCAAGCGGACCATCATGCCCATCGAGGCCACCGCATTGCCGAGGATCTGGACCAATTGATCCTGCACCAGCTGGAACGATGCCAGCGGCTTTCCAAACTGGTACCGCTCCACTGCATAGCGCCGCGCCACATCGAAGGCGGCCAGCTGCTGTCCCACCGCCTGCCACGCCACCCCGAGCCTGGTTACCTTCAGAACCTTGTTGGTGTCCCGGAAGCTGTTGGCGCCCTTGAGATGGAAGTCATCGGAGACCACCAGGTTCTCCAGGGTGATGTCTGCGTTCTGCACCGTCCGCAGACTGATCTTGTTCTCGATTTTCGTCGCGGTGTACCCGGGCGTAGACGTGTCCACCAGGAAGCCCTTCACCTGGTTATCGGCCACGTCGCGGGCGTAGATGACCACCCAATCGGAAAAGGTCGCGTTGCCTATCCAGCGCTTGGCGCCGTTCAGGATCCAGTTGTCTCCGTCGCGCTGGGCGGTGCTGCGGGTCCCGCCTGCGACGTCGGAACCGCCCAGCGGTTCCGTCAGCCCGAAGGCGCCGATCTTCTTCATGGCATAGATGTCCGGCAGCCAGGCGTCCTGCTGCTCTTTCGACGCTAGCGCTTCAATTGATCCGGTGAACAGCCCGTCATGGACCCCCATGAACGTGGCAATGGAGGTGTCCGCACGGGTGAATTCCGCGTGCATGAGGCCGGCGAACAGATTCGAGTAGCCCTGCCGACGGACGGGGCTGACCATGTCCAGATCCGCCAGCTTCGGAATGATTTCCATCGGGAATTCAGCCCGGTTCCAACAGTCGACGGCGATCGGACGGACTTCCTTGGCCAGCCAGTCGCGTATATCGCGTAACCGCGTACGTTCCGCCTCAGAGAGCAGAGATTCGAAGGCATAGAAGTCTCCGTCGGCGTAGGGAAGGTCGTTCGGATCGATGTCGCGCTGGCCCATGGTGGCTTCCTTTTCAGTCAGGCAGGCGCCGGTGCGGATGGTACAAGCGGACGCCGCGAAGTTACTGATCAGTAACATAGCGTATGGACGAGTCCCGAGGCAACGGTTTCGCCCCCTCCTGCCCTGAGGCGGTACGCGTTCTTCTCATCCATCGGCCGGCGGCCGCCTCTTCCAACGGTGAGCATGGACTCGCGTCAGAGGCGACGCAGTAATGGCTCCGAGATTCCGGGCGGACGAGCACCAGAGGTTGCCTGATAGAACGTTAATATTCACATGAGCTTCGTGCGCTTCGGCAACCATGCCAACGCGCTTATCAGAGCCTCTCGCCCGTGGCAGCTTCACGTTTAACCGGGCGTTTCATGCTCCGCGTGTCGCGACGGTTCACCATGTAACAAATGCCCGCTTGGGTTATGCGCATCACAGGGCTGAGTAGCGTTTTTGTTGTCCGGAACTACAGCGCAGAATCCATTCGCTGTAGAAGTAAAACCTGGAAAAGAGATAAACCATGTACAACACAAAGCTGCGCATTGTCGGGTCCTCTCTGCTCGTTGCTGCATTCGGCTTCACGGGCTTGGCTGTGACCGCTGCTCCCGCTTCGGCGAGCACGGTTCAAAGCGTGTCGACTAACGGCGACCGTTATGACCGGGACGACCGCCGCGACCGGGACGACCGCCGCGACAGGGACGACCGCCGCGACAGGGATGACCGCCGCGACCGGGACCATCGTGACCGGGACCACCGGGGCGACCATCGCGACCATCGCGACCACGACCGCGGACACGGCCGGCATCACGATTGCGAGTGGGACTATGGCTGGTACCGCGATCATCACGGTGACTGGGAGTACGGTTGGCATCGGGACTGCGATAACGGGCATCACTACGACCGTCACTAGAACAGGCACTAGCCGCCCGGAGTGAGACTCCGGACCAGATGTGCGGAACGGCGGGAGAAGTCACCCGTTGCTCCGCACATTTTCTGTGATTGGCGACCCTGTTCCGTTTGGGCGCTCCACTCTAAGTTCTGTCCCCCACATGGGAGCGGACCGGGTTCAGGAGCGCTGGCTCCCGAACCCGGTCCGTATTGCACTGTAGGGCGGGTGGGGCTTGAACCCACGACCGAACGATTATGAGTCGTTTGCTCTAACCGACTGAGCTACCGCCCCGTGCCCTACGATGTTACTGAATGCAGGCCACGATGTTGAAACTGGCACTGCCCGCCACGGCAGCCTAGTTAAGGTAATCGTCCGCAGAACCGCCTCGGTAGAGCCGCTCAAAGGTGTCCATGGTCTCGTCGATGCCGTGCCGCACCGCCTTCGCATGGCTTGCCTCCCCCATCGACTCGATCTGCCCCGGGCTCTGCCCGAGGACCGCATTAAGCTTGGCCGCCAGGTCAGCAGGGTCGCGGGGAGCAAACAAGTACCCGTTGACTCCGTCCTCCACGAGGTGCGGCAAGGCCATGGCATTGGCCAGCACTACCGGTTTGCTGGCGGACATGGCCTCCAGCGACACCAGGGACTGCAGTTCCGCGGTTCCCGGTTGGCAAAAGACGGAAGCGCGCAGGTACGCCCGGCGCAGCTCGTCGTCGTCGATATGGCCGAGGAAGGAAACCCGTCGGCCCAGCCCCATGGCGGCAACCCTGCCTTCGAGGTTTTTCCGCTCGTCGCCGTCGCCGACTATTTCGAGACGGACATTCAGCGCGGGGTCCGTCATGGCCAGCGCCTCGATTAACGTATCCACGTTCTTCTCCACCGCGAGCCGCCCCACAAACAACACCGTGGGGTGCTCCGGTTTGTCGATGGTCTCCCCCGGCGCCAATTCATAGGCAGCGGCATCAATACCGTTGGATAGGGGCAGCACCTTGTGCAGGAAGGCATGATCACGCATCGCCTTCGCGGCAAGCGGGGTCGGCGTCGTGACAACGGCTGCCTTGCCCATGATCTTGCCCATGTCGCGCCACGAATTCTTGGCCACGATGTTCAGGAACCACTGCGGGAATGGCAGGAACGGTTCAAGGTTCTCCGGCATGAAGTGATTGGTCGCAATGGTGCGGATGCCGCGGCGCACCGCTTCGGCAATCGTGGCCTGTCCGATCATGTAATGGCACTGGATGTGCACCACATCCGGCTTCACCTCATCGAAGATCCGTTTGATGTCGCGCTTGATTTCCCACGGCAGGCAGATGCGCCACGTCTCATGCGTCGGCACCGAGTGCGAGCGCAGCCGGTGCACCTGCGCCTCCGGACGCTGTTCCACGTAGGTCGGGCCCTTGTCACTTCTCCCAGCGATGATGTCTACGCTGTGTCCGCGCTTAGTCATCGCTGTGGCCAGCCGGAATCCGAAGACCGCCGCTCCGTTGACGTCCGGCGGGTAGGTATCGGCAGCAATCAGGATCTTGAGGGGTTTAGGTCCGATGTCGTCGCTCACCTGCGGCAGGACTCCTTGGTTGTTGTGACAGTTTTCTTCATCGGCACTTCAGGCCTACGGCTTCTTGCCCGAGGCTTGGGCCCGGCGCCGGGCTGCTTCTTGTCTCTGCAGGACGTCGGGATGGTGCCTCGAGAGGGCGATGACCCCAACAATAGCAACCAATCCCGCTCCCACCATGCCGATCGCGAACACCGGTTCGACGTCGGGCCTGAGTTCCCCGAGGATGAAAATGCCGATCGAGATGCCCACCACCGGATCAATCACTGTCAGCCCGGCGATCACCAGATCCGGCGGCCCGCTGGCGTAGGCACTCTGCACAAACCAGGATCCCAAGCCGCCTGCGGCCGCGACAGCTATAACGGTGTAAAGGGGCACGTTGGCAATGAAGCCGCCGCCCGGCTCCAGCAACCGCAGGCCGATGATCCGCACCAGTACGGCGACGAAACCGAAGAGCATGCCGGCACCCAGGATGTAAGCGAAGGCATTGAGCCGGTGCCGAAACATCAGTTCCAGCGTGAGGAAGACGGCAACGACAACAGCCAGCAGCAGAACCGCCGAGAGTTCCTCATCTGCCCGCACCTGGTGGCTGTCCCCGGTGACGTTGACGGCTAACAGGACGAAGACGGCGCTGCCTGCCACGCAGGCGGATATCGCCACCACGGTAATCCGGTTTAGCCGGATTCCCTGGTCCTTGGAATTGATGATGGTGGTGATCACCAACGCAATGGCACCGATGGGCTGGACAACCGTCAGCGGTGCGCTGACCAAGGCAATGACGTTCAGGCCCATCCCCACAGCCAACATCAACAGACCCAGAACCCAGCGCGGATTGCGCAGCATCCGCACCAGGCCGGAGACACTCATGGCCAGGCCGCCCGTGTTGGCTTGCACAGCACTGGCTTGGCGCTGCGTTCCGAGAGCGAGGAAGAAGGCGCCCAGCAGGGCGCAGAGGATCGCTAACCAGACCATGAGGCCCCATAAGCAGAGGCCCGGTGCTGCACTGATCCCGGCTCAACCACGGCTGGGCCCGTCCCCGGCGGCCGCCCGCTGGGCATTGTATTTCCGCCATGCCGCCC
The DNA here is from genome assembly GCA_051751385.1 of Actinomycetota bacterium. Taxonomy (GTDB): domain Bacteria; phylum Actinomycetota; class Actinomycetes; order Actinomycetales; family Micrococcaceae; genus Crystallibacter. The sequence continues at coordinate 134,473 of JBNJKW010000003.1, forward strand.
GCATATAACCCAGCCAGGCCAGGACATGGCCGGTGCACCCGGCAGCCAGGATGATGTAGGACACTGACAGGAGCCAGTCGTGGCCGAAGCCTTCCACCCGGTGGAGCAGCAGCAGCGGAGTCCCCACCAGCAGCAGCGCGGTGCGGATCTTGCCCATGTTCGTGACGGGAAGATCCGGGCTGCCATGGAAAAGGATCAGGGAGAACGCCAGCAGGATGGCATCCGGGATGATGATGGACAGCAGCAGCCACCAAGGGGCGATGCCTGCGGCGACGAAGGTGATGGCCACGATGATGAGCGCGAGCCGGTCGGCGACCGGGTCCAGCCACTTTCCGACGGACGACATCTGGTTGAAGCGCCGCGCAATGTAGCCGTCAACCCAGTCCGTGGACCCCAGCACCACCAGTGTGATGGTGGCGGCACCGTAGGACTCCCGGGCGATGAACCAGACGAACAGCGGCACGGCAAGGAAGCGCAGAACCGTGATGAGGTTCGGGATGGTCCAGAACGTGTGCAGTTCACGGTACTCGAAGTCGCGCCGCGTCCCGGCTCCGATAATCCTCAACGCTGTCCCTCCCCTCAGCCCTCGTTCCACACTTGGCGGCCGACTGCCCTGCAGCCGGCTCCCATGCCGCTGTGCGGCACCTGCGTGCGTTATTTCTGCAGCAGCCGCCGGAGCATGACGCCCATCGCCGTCAGCGAGAATGCCAGCGTAGCCAGCGGCTTCCAGCGCTCCTTCAATTCCGGGGCGGCTTCGCCGACTGAGTCCACACCGGCAACCAGCCGCTCGGTGGCGGCATCTGCCGCATGCTTCGCGCGGGTCTTTGCCTGCTCCGCCCGGGGACGGGGGTCGACCCGGCGGCCGAGGTCGTCCCTGAGGGCCGCCAGATGATCACGGCGTTCGGACGTGCGGGCACGCAGTTCCTCCATTGTCGGAGCCGGCGGCTTGGGTTCCTCCCGCTCCGCCTTCTCCGGCTTGGCTTCCGGCTTCTCCTCCAGCGTCGCCGGATCGAAGCTGCTGCCCTCACGCAGCACACCGACGTCGTACCTGACACCATGGATGGCTTCGGCCGGCATGAGGGGCATGGTCCTCTTCATCGCCGAATATCCGATCAGTGCCAGGATGCTTCCCACGACCAGGAAGACCGCCGCCATGATCAGCGCCGCCAGCCAGGCAGGCATGACGAGCGCTAGCCCCATGATGGCCGCCACCAAGATGGAAATGGCCATGGAGAGCAGGAACACCACGGCCGCCAGGAGGATCCCGGCGGCAACGCCGACCTTGACACCCTTGCCTTTGAGTTCGAGCAGGGCCAGCGAGAATTCGTCCTGGAACTGGCGGGGTGTCAGTTGGCCCGCAAGCTGTGCCAGTTCCGCCGTCGACATCTTCGCACCGTTTGCGGTGCTCCTAGGGCCTTCCGTAACGGTCATGGGCTCTGCCTCCATCATTGTCGGTAGTGCGCGAGTGTCCACACCATCAAATTATCATTCTGCCCCAGCTCGGCCCCTCAGTCGTAGGGAGGACATTCGTAGAAGTGCCGTGGGACAAAAATTGTGCGTAAACGCTTACGTACGCTGGCCGCACCCTCTAGGCTGGCAGGCAGTCCGTGTCCACCGCACCGGGAGATCAACTGATGAGCAGGGTCCTGCACTTTCCGAAGAGATTCCTTTGGGGCGCAGCAACGGCCGCTTATCAGGTTGAAGGCGCGTCGGACCAAGACGGCCGTACCGATTCAATCTGGGATGTCTTCTGCAGGCTGCCCGGAGCCATAGTCGGCGGCCAGACCGGCGGGACCGCGTGCGACCACTACCACCGGTACCGCGAGGACGTTGCCCTGATGTCCTCGCTGAATCTGGGCGCCTACCGGTTCTCCACGTCGTGGCCTCGGGTCAAGCCGGACGACACCGGGGTGAATTCAGCCGGTCTGAATTTCTATTCGAGGCTCGTGGATGAACTGTGCGCCGCGGGCATCAAGCCCTGGCTGACCCTCTACCACTGGGACCTGCCCCAAGCTCTCCAGGAACAGGGCGGGTGGGCCAACCGGGACACGGCCTACCGCTTCGCGGAGTATGCGCTGGACGTCCATCAGGCACTCGGGGACCGGGTGCGGGTCTGGACCACCCTCAATGAGCCGTGGTGCTCGGCTTTCCTCGGCTACGGTTCCGGTGTCCATGCGCCTGGAATTCAGTCACGCCCCCAGGCTCTGGCCGCCATGCACCACCTGCTCCTCGGGCACGGCCTGGTCGTCGACGAACTGCGCCGCCGCGATCCGGGCGCCAAGCTCGGCCTCACCCTGAACTTCACGGTGGTGGATCCCCTGGACCCGGACGACGAGGTCGACGTCGACGCCGCCCGCCGCATCGATGGCCAGTTCAACCGCGCTTTCCTCGACCCGATCTTCCATGGGGCGTACCCGCCCGATTTTCTGGCGGACGTGGAGCAGCACGGGCTGGAGGCCAGAATCCGGGACGGAGACCTTGACCTGATCCGGACCCGGATCCACACGCTGGGGGTCAACTACTACCACGGTGAAGCGGTTACCGGCCATCCGCGTGCGGATGCCGAAAACACCCATGCCGCCCCGGTGGAGCGCCCGGTAGCGCCGGCCTATCCTGCAGCCGACCATGTCAGTTCCGTTTCCCGCGGCCTGCCGACGACGGCGATGGGCTGGGAAGTCCAACCCGAGGGGCTGTACCGGCTGCTCCTGCGATTGCAGGACGAATACAGCGGGCCGGCCGGGACGGCGCTCTACATCACGGAGAACGGCGCGGCCTTCGACGACGAGGTCTCGGGCGACGGCGCCGTCCACGACCCGCAGCGACTCGAGTTCCTGCGCGCCCACATTATTCAATGCCATCGCGCGCTCCAGGCCGGCGTGGATCTTCGGGGCTACTTCGGCTGGTCCCTGATGGATAACTTCGAGTGGGCCTGGGGCTACGACAAACGCTTCGGATTAACGCGGGTGGACTACACCACCTTGGAGCGCACGGTAAAGGACAGCGGCCGCTGGTATGCGCAGGTCGCGGCCAGCAACCAGGTAGACACCGCCCCATGAAAAGATCCCGCGACCGGCCAACGGTGCGGGATCTTTTCTCTCAAGCTCCCCCGACTGGACTCGAACCAGTAACCCTTCGATTAACAGTCGAATGCTCTGCCAATTGAGCTACGGGGGAATGAAGCGAATAAAACTCTAGCAGGACCGCGGCGTGGAGACGAAATCGCCCTTCCGGCCCCACTCCCACGAAGTCCGGTCCGCCTTGAGCCTGCAGCACTCACCCCGCCTGTCTTCGACCCAATCGCTGCCGCTACAGGGTGCTTGATGAAGCCGTGAACCGCGCAAAGATCAATTGAAGTTGCTTGCACTCACCCCCGGAATCCAAGAGGTTCCAGCCAATGGAACGCGTGCCATCGCCGAGGACTCGATGGTCAGGGCGACAAGATCCTCAGGTTCCAGGTGATGCAGGCGGGATTTCCCACAGGCGCGGGCAATAGTCTGCGCCTCCAAGGTGAGCACACGAAGGTAATTTGCGAGGCGATGGCCCGCTTTCACTGGGTCGAGGCGTGCTGCCAGTTTTGGGTCTTGCGTCGTAATTCCCGCTGGATCACTGCCTTCTTGAAAATCGTCGTAGTACCCAGCAGCAGAGCCGAGCTTCTCGTACTCTTCGGCATACTTCGGGTCGTTATCTCCTAGAGCAATGAGTGCAGCAGTGCCAATGGACACCGCATCAGCCCCCAAGGCGAGGGCTTTGGCAACGTCAGCCCCGTTACGGATTCCGCCGGAGACAATCAGTTGCACTTTCCGATGCATTCCAACTTCCTGCAGTGCTTGAACGGCTAGCGGGAGTGCCGCCAGAGTCGGGATGCCGACGTGTTCAATAAACACGTCCTGCGTTGCCGCTGTACCGCCCTGCATGCCATCAAGCACGACCACATCAGCACCGGCTGCCACGGCCAGTTTGACGTCGTAGTAAGGCCTGGACGCACCGATCTTGACGAAAATTGGCTTCTCCCAGTCAGTGATCTCGCGTAGCTCCTGGATTTTGATGGTGAGGTCATCAGGCCCGGTCCAGTCCGGATGACGGCATGCGCTTCGCTGATCGATACCAGGCGGGAGGGTGCGCATTTTCGCCACCCGCTCCGAAATCTTCTGCCCGAGCAACATGCCGCTGCCGCCGGGTTTAGCACCCTGGCCGAGGACGATTTCCAACGCGTCTGCTGCCCGCAGGTGGTCGGGGTTCATCCCGTATCGGCTGGGCAGCAGTTGGTAGATCAGCTTGTCCGAGTGACCGCGTTCCTCTTCGGTCATGCCGCCGTCGCCGGTAGTCGTGGATGTTCCGACTTCGGATGCCCCGCGCCCCAGTGCCTCTTTGGCGTTCGCTGACAGAGCCCCGAAACTCATACCGGCAATCGTCACCGGAGTTTGAACATGGATGGGCTTTGCTCCGTTACGGTCACCGAGTACGACGTCGGTGTCGCACCGTTCGCGGTAGCCTTCCAGAGGATAGCGCGACATGGAAGAGCCGAGGAACAGTAAGTCGTCGAAATGGGGTACGGGTCGCTTAGCACCCCAACCCCGGATGTCGTAGACGCCGGTCTTTGCAGCATGCTGGATGGCAGCGATGGCTGCACGGTCATACGTGGCAGATTCACGGAGGCCACGGTCTTCTGGACTGCGCATCAATAGCTCCCCGATTGCTCGCTGTTAAAGTGGTACAAAGTTCGTGCGGAACCGAAACGGCGGAACTCCGCAATAAATTCTGGGTTGTTGGCTTCATCAGTCATACCGGCTTGCGTGAGAAGGTCAACGAGCTCGACAGTGTGTTCTTCACGCATCGGTTTCTCCACGCAGTCAGCCCCGAGTGAGCCGACCTTGCCGCGCACGTAGATTCGTGCCTCGTAGATCGAATCTCCCATGTCACTGCCAGCATCTCCGCATACCACGATGCGACCGGCCTGCGCCATAAAAGCACTCATTGCGCCGATATCACCGCGGACAACGATGTCGGCGCCTTTAAGGGAGATCCCGCAACGGGTGGAGGCGTTTCCTTCGATCACTAACAATCCTCCATGGGCCGTCGCCCCGGCAGATTGGGAGGCGTCACCCTGAATCCGCACGACGCCGGACATCATATTCTCGGCAACACCCGGGCCAGCCGATCCTTCAACCGTGATGCGCCCATCCTGGTTCATCCCAGCGCAGAAATAGCCGACATCCCCTTGAATCGTGACGTCAAGCTCTCCATCAACGCCGGCTGCGACTGCGTGAGCACCCATGGGGTTCTTCACCAGGTAGCGCCGGGCTGTCGGAGCATGCAACTCTGCATTCAGTTCGCGCACGCTTGCGGTGCTCAGGTCAATCTCGTAAGCGGTTTCCTTCATCGTTTCCATGCGTACACCCGTCCCGGTTCCGGCTCGAAAACATGAGCTTGATCGATTCCTGGCAGTGGTGCCAGGGCTTGGAACTCTGATGCCATAGCCACCCACTGGGGATGCTCAGCCACGATTGCCGGTTTGCAAGCGAACTCATCTCGTACTACAGCGAAGCCATTTTCAGTTGTGACGAGCAGGGTGTAGAACCCGTCAAAACGTTCACCCAACGCTATGAGCGCGGCTTCCAAATCGTCGCCTTCGGCTAGGCAAGAAGCCACGAACCGGGCACCCACCTCCGTGTCATTCATTGAATCGAAGGACACACCTGAACTTTGCAGCTCGCGCCGGATTGAGGCGTGGTTCGAAAAGGAGCCGTTGTGCACCAACCCCACACCGGTTCCAACCGAAAAGGGGTGGCAGCCTTCAGCGTCAACTGCTGATTCAGTGGCCAATCGCGTATGAGCGATCCCTTGCCACCCACTTGCGGAACGCAACCTATAGGTTTCCGCCAAATCGGTCGGGTGACCAACGCCTTTGTATACCACCATGTCTTCTCCAAGCCCGACTGCAACAGACTGTGGAGCGGCAGCGGCGACCGCCGCGGACAACTCTTCGGTTGTGACCTCCGCGGTGAGGACGGTCGTCTCGCCCACTTGTTCTACAGCGACTTGGTCAACGTTGGGGAGCTGCTTGGCGACAGCTTCTGCCACATCAACCGGCGCATTGAGCAGCGAGATGATTGAATGCCCCTGGGGACAGCGTTCGCGGTCACCATAGATCGCGACCCCTGCCGAGTCAGGACCGCGGACTACGATTCCTTTCATCATTTCAGCCATTAGCGAGCCCAGCTGGTCGTAAAGTTCAGGGTCTTTGAGGTGAAGACCGATTATCCCGCACATGCACGTTGCCCCCATCTCTGTTAGGAATTTCGGCGACTAATTTTGGCACCCTTGCAGGCAAGCTGGAGAGAGCCGCTCGGGCGGCGGCCGCATCCGTCATTACGCAGGCTCCGTTGCTCGCATCTCCTCGACCGGGAAAGATTCGGCGTCGTCTAGCATCTTGGTCGGGCTCTTGAACAACCTCAAGACCAGACCAGTGGCGAGTCCTGTTGCCAGGGCAATGACGAATGTTCCTCCGATCGCCGCCAGTTGGCTCGCTGGCGCTCCCACGATGATGATCGGGAAAAGCCCGCCGATAATGCCCGGAATTCCGTGCAGATTGTGAACTCCCATGGTGTCCAGTACGCCGGTCTTGCGCTTGAGCCATTCGTTCAAGTAAACGAAAGATAGTGTTGACGCCGCGCCACCGGCCAAGCCAATCAACCACGCTTGCCATGGGGACGCGAGATCCACGGTCGCCCCGATAGCCACGCCTCCAGCCAAGATTGCGTAGGTATAAATTAACGGGTCGATCGTCCGTTTGAGCAAGTACAACAGCAGATACGTGACCAGTGTGGCCGCTGTCAGCGCCAAGTACGTGTTGATCATTCCCGGAATGATTTTGTCCGGTGGAAGGAGGGCAGTAACGAACGAAGGCCACAGCACGAATAGCAGCATGCTCGCCAGCCAAACGAAGGACACACTGTGAACACTGGTCTTCATGGGCTCGGCATTGACGCGCCTGTTTCGCAGCCCAAGAATGACTCCCCACCCCCAGTAGGCTGCAAACATATGGACCAGGATGGATCCGCCAGCGTCAAGAACGCCGTCGAGATTTTGGAAGATAAACCACTCATTGAACATGTAAGCCGGAACGAAGAGGACGGCTGCCAGAAGGTAGTGAATCGTCGAAATGTGTCCAAGAAAAACCCCGATGGCAATGACCAACGTAATGGACGCGAAACACGCCAGGATCACTGCCTCGATATTGAGGTCATTTCCGAAGATTCCAATCGACACAATCAAATAGAGCGGCCAACTGACTGCCAGCACTAACAACGTGGCCAAAGCCACTCCCCACTCATAGCGTCGAATAAACAACATGAGAAACGCTACGAGCATCAGCATGAAGAAGACGTCTTGTCCCCGGTGGTACTGGAACAGTTCGGCAGCTTGACTACCTTCCTCAACAACCGCAGCGGCCGGGCCGGCGGGCAAAATCATGACAATGCAGATGAGAAGCACAGTGATAAGTGAACGTTTGAGCATGCCGACCTGCCTTACCTAAAGGGTATGGAATGCTGCACCCATGGTTTACGGGAACTGGAGATAGCGCTGAACTTCATTGTCGGTGACCAAATCTGTGAGTTCGTGATATTCGTCGAGTTTGAGTCGCGCGTAGTAGTCAACGAAGTCTTCCGTCTTGGAGGACGGTTGCCCGAAGGGACCCTCGACGGGAACTTGTCCGAAGGCCTCGCGAAGCACGTTGTCGCGTCGAAGATAGTGAACGGATTCCAGGAGGCTGTGCGGCAGCATATTGATTCCGCGTTCCTCCAGATCATCCGGTGATGCTGCGTAGAGGTTACTTTCGTTGGGATCACCCGGATCCAGCTCGCGTTGAATGCCGTCCAAGCCGGCTGCCAGAGCGGCGGCGAATCCAAGATACGGGCTTCCCGAGAAGTCTGGAGTTCGATCCTCAATGGCACCTACTCTGGCAATCCGCAACATCTGGGTTCGGTTATTGCCGCCGTAGGTGATCGCCACCGGAACCCAGGTTCGCACCGACTCGGTTCCAGCTTTCATCCGTTTGTACGAGTTGACTGTCGGCGCCACCATAGCCATGTAGCCGCGGGCGTGATTTAGAAGGCCTGCTGCGAACTGGTAACCCAACTTGGACAGGCCCAATCCACGAGGATCACTCTTGTCCTCGAACAGATTGATATCTCGCTCCTTGTCCCACAGGCTCATGGTGTAGTGGAAGCCGTTGCCAGTGTTATCGGTGAAGGGTTTGGGCATAAATGTGGCGATCGCCCCGTGTTGCTGGGCCAGGGTCTCTGTCATGTAACGGAAGAAAACCGCTCGATCTGCGGTCTCCATGGCTTCAGCGAAGGTGACGTTGACCTCAAACTGCCCGTTCGCGTCCTCGTGGTCGACAGCGTAGTTCTCCCACCCCAGTTCCGAGACGTATTTCGACATCCGAGTAACGAAATCAAACTGCCGGGTGAGGCCTTTGACGTCGTAGCAGGGCTTCGACCAGTTATCCATCCGATCGGCGACCACGAGCTTTCCATTTTCGTCGAAGTCCACCAGGGTGAACTCTGCCTCGAATCCGATCTTGAACACATAGCCAAGATCCTCGGCCCTCTTGATCTGCTTCCGCAGGATAGTGCGCGGACAAAAAGGCCACTCTTCACCTTCCACGCGTGCGTCTCCGATGACATGTGCCAGACCGGGTTGCCATGGAACAACGCGTAGTGTCGCCGGATCTGGAATGACTTCGATATCAGGGCTATGCGGCCCCTGGCCGATCTCACCGGCTGCGAAGCCGGCAAACCCAGCTCCGCTGGTAAAGAGTGATTCCACCTGTGAGGCGGGAACTAGTTTGGCACTTGACTTGCCTCGGACTTCGGTGAAGGAGGCGAAAATAAACTCAAGGTCTTGATCTTCAATTGTTTTCACTACGTCTGCCGCTGATTCATGTCGTTTAACCACGGTTCGGCCTCATCTCTATCGGACGATTAAAGACAGAAAACTGTCATAAAAGGTGGCACTGGTTAAGGCTTTTCGGGTGCGGAAACCCCACCATTCCATCGAAAATAGGATGTGTCAAGGATCACATTCACCCAACTTTTCCTCAGCGATCGGCCCGGATCCAGCGACCCCAGGAAGCCATCACCTTCCTGTTTTTCCTAGTTTTGGCAGTCCGGATCCGCAGATATGCAACGTCCTCCGAGGGCGATCACCAGATGCTTGACACGTCCGGGGGTTCGTGGTTCGCTGAACGAAATCTTCTACCCCTCACTTCAATAACGCCGCTAAATTTGCGGCGTTCTTCTCCGTACTTGGGACGCTTCTCGTCTTCCTCCTTGCGTTAAGTGCCATGGACGAGGACTGGATCTCTACTCATTTCACCGACGAATCAATGGCGACGCTCTAGATGGCTAACGGGAGAAAGACTGAGTAAGTGCTATGACGAACAGAGAACGTGGAGTCCTCGATTCAAAGCGTGAGCACCGCATGGGCCCGAGTAGGCAAAGATCACGCCAGGCCCGCTACTCCGCTTGGCAATTGTTCTCAAAAGGAGTTTCGCAGTCAGAGTGGCCGAAAGTATGGCGACACCATGAATTGAAAAAAAGCTACGACGTAGTCATCATCGGCGGCGGACTCCACGGTCTGGCGACGGCCTACTATCTGGCCACCAACCATGGAATCCGAAACGTAGCTGTGCTCGACAAGGGTTATCTCGGCGGCGGTGGATCGGGCAGGAACACGGCCATCCTCCGTTCTAACTACCTCACTCCGGAGGGCGTCCGGTTCTATGATCGTTCCCTCAAGCTGTACGAAAATCTAGCTAGCGAATTGAACTTCAACGTGATGTTCTCCCAGAAAGGGCACCTCACGCTGGCCCATAATGACGGGAGCCTGCGGACCATGCGCTGGCGCGCGGAAGTCAACAAAGTCCAGGGAATCGATTCAGAACTGATCGACGCCGGCGAGATCAAGAAGCTGGTCCCATACTTAGACACGTCTGATGACGCCCGCTATCCGATACTTGGGGCCCTGTATCATCCGCCCGGGGGAATTATCCGGCACGATGCCGTCGTCTGGGGTTATGCGCGCGCCGCCGATCGCTGGGGTGTACATCTGCATCAAAACACTGAGGTGACCGGAATTAACGTCAGCGACGGACGGGTCACGGGCGTGCGGACCAGCGGCGGTGATATCTCGACCGGTACCGTGATCAATTGCACCGCCGGCTGGTCGACACTGATATCCGACATGGCCGGAGTGGCAATGCCGGTGACTACGTCTCCGCTACAGGCGGCTGTGACCGAACCTGTCAAGCCCTTCCTCGATACGGTCGTCGTGTCCGGAACATTGCACGTCTATGTCAGTCAGACCGATCGGGGCGAACTGGTGTTTGGCGCCAGCGTGGATCCGTTCACGTCATACTCCATGCGGGGCTCACTGGAATTCGTTGAAGGACTGGCCTCAAATGTGCTGAAGTTGATGCCCCCGCTGACCAAAATGAGACTGCTGCGCCAGTGGGCCGGACTGTGTGACATGACCCCGGACTACTCTCCGATCATGGGTCCTACCCCCGTGGGCGGCTTCTACGTCGACGTCGGCTGGGGAACGTATGGTTTCAAAGCCGGTCCGGTAGCCGGTGAAGCCATGGCCGGGCTCATAGCCAACAACCGCACACCGGAAATCATCGCTGACTTTGGGCTCGACCGTTTCTCCACCGGCAGGCTGGTTGGCGAAAAAGGTGCCGCAGCGGTGGGTCACTGATCACCAATTCCCCAGGAGGACGTTTCCATGATGCAGATCAGTTGCCCGTGGTGCGGGCCACGCAACTCCACAGAGTTCCACCATCACGGCCCCGTGAGAAGCCGGCCCAATGCTGAAACGGCCACGCGCAGCGAGTGGCACCAGTACCTGTATTTTCGCGACAACCCCTGCGGCATCGTGAAAGAAACGTGGTACCACTCCGCCGGCTGCCGTCAGTTCTTCACGATCCTGCGGGACACGTACACCAATAAGTCAGCGATGCACCAAGGAGACGTCCGATGACCTCTTCAAACTCCGGCAGCCAACAGTCACGGCGACTCGGTACCCAACACGGGGAAGTAATAGATCGCTCACGGCTGGTGACCTTTACCTGGAACGGCAGGACGTATACAGGGTTTTCGGGCGATTCCGTGGTGTCTGCCCTTGCCGCTTCCGGCGAGCGCGTCTTCTCCCGCAGCTTCAAGTACCATCGCCCGCGCGGTCTGATGACCGCAACCATGCATGATCCTGGATGCACCATGCAGATCGACGACGAACCGAACGTCCGCGGTGCCCATAGGCTCCTGCAGAATGGCATGAAGGCGACCTCGCAGAACACGTGGCCGTCGCTGAGGTTCGATGTCAGGGCCGTGAATCAGCTGGGTAGTCGCTTTCTGGCACCAGGGTTCTATTACAAAACGTTTATGAAACCGCAGTTCATGTGGCCGGTGTACGAACGCGTCCTACGCCAGTTCGTGCATGCGGGGAGAGTAAACCCTGAAATCACTGAGGAAATCTACGAAAAGCGCTACGCCCATGTAGACGTGCTGGTTGTCGGTGGCGGCCCGGCTGGCATGACGTCGGCTCTGGCTGCATCGGCCGCCGGCGCGCGAGTCATGTTGGTCGATGAGGAGCACCAGTTGGGCGGGCACCTGCGTTGGACCGACCCGGAACATGCAGCGAAGCTAGCGAAACAGGTTTTGGCGACTGAGAATATTCACACACTCACCAACTCAACCGTAGCGGCCTGCTATGACGATAACTGGTGTGCCGTAGTGCAGCGTCAACCCTCCCCCTGCATGCCTGAAACGCTGATAAAGACTAGGGCGAGAAGTCTGGTCGTTGCGGCCGGGCTGATTGAACGGCCCTATGTCTTTGAGGGGAACGACTTGCCTGGCGTAATGCTTTCCACCGCCGCCCAGCGCCTGATCAATCTCCATGCAGTGAAACCAGGCGAACGGGCTGTGGTGCTGACCGCCAATCCTGAGGGCGACGCTGCCGCAGAGGACTTGCGGCGTATCGGTGTCGAAGTGGAAGTCGTTGATGCCCGTGCCGGTGAGACCGTAGTACGTGCCCACGGGCGCAATGGCGTCCAAGCCGTTGAACTGTCAAACGGACGAAAAATCGCCGCGGACCTCCTGGTCACCGCCACCGGATGGACGGCGCCCACTTCACTGCTGAACATGTCCGGAGATGTTCCATACTATGTACCGGAGGCAGCGCGCTTTCTCCCCGGAGGCCAGTCCGGCGAAGGAGTGTACAGCACCGGCGGGCTGGCCGGCGATGGCACAATGGAGCAGCTGCAAGACCACGCCGACGCCGTTGGACAGCATGCCGCGCACCATGCGTTAAGTGCCCGTACCAAACTCGCGGGCGCCGTCCCCACGGTACCCTCGACTGACACCGTCGAACCGAGACCGATCGGGAATCTACCGGCCATTTTCGATATGCCGGTACCAGACCACCCCGCGCTCTTTCGCTCCACCACACATGGCATTGTCGATTTCTCGGAGGACGTTTCTTCCCGCGATCTATATTCAGCGGTCAAGGAAGGCTATGACTCCGCTGAGCTGGCCAAACGCTTCACGACGGTGACCATGGGGCCCACCCAAGGCAAGATCGAGTTGGTCAACGCCATCGCTGTCATAGCTGACGCCACCGGGCGGTCCATCGCCGAGACGGGAACTACGACCTGGCGGCCAATGTACGCCCCCGTGACGCTCGGCGCCTTGGCCGGGAGAAATTATGACCCGGTTCGGTATTCACCGATCCAACCGTGGCATCAGTCACGCAAGGCGACGCCGCTGGTGGCTGGGCAATGGATCCGGCCGGACCACTACGGCGACCCGGAAGCTGAAGTCCGCGCGGTGCGCGAGAAGGTCGGCATCATTGATGTGACCCCAATAGGAAAATTCGACCTGCGCGGACCGGACGTATCGAAGCTGCTCAACCAGCTGTACGTGAACAAGTGGTCGAAGCTGGAAATCGGGCGCGTACGCTATGGTGCGATGTGCGCGGATGATGGAGTGGTCCTCGACGATGGTGTGACCGGTCGCCTGGGTGAAAACCACTACTTGATGACCACGACCACTTCCGGGGCAGCCGGCATATGGGAGTGGATTGAAGAATGGCTCCAGACAGCACATCCCGAGTGGCAGGTTCATGTCACTCCGGTCACCACCGCCTACGCCAGCATCAATGTGGCTGGACCCCTCGCTCGCAAACTCGTTTCTCGCCTGGTTGACGGAATCGATATGTCCTCCGAGGGATTCGGCTATATGCGGCTGAAGACGGGCCGGGTCGCAGGTGTTGATGATTGCGTTTTGTGGCGGATCGGATTCACGGGTGAGCTCTCCTATGAACTGCATGTTCCTGCCGGCTACGGCCTCCATGTTTGGGAATCGCTCATGGCCGCAGGTGAGGACCTAGGGGTCGCGCCTTTCGGTGTGGAGGCGCAGCGTATCCTTCGATTGGAGAAGGGACATTTGATTGTCGGGCAGGACACCGACGGTCTGACTCAGGGCTACAGTGCCGGTCTGGATTGGGCCATCAAATTGGACAAGGAAGATTTCTCCGGCAAACCGGAGTTGCTCTGGCAACAGCAGAGCGGCTCGGGAACACGTCTGGCATCCCTTCAACCCTTGGATCCCGCCGTCGTACCAGCCGAAGCCAGCCAAATCCTTGGACCCGACGGCCACATCCGCGGCCGGATTACCTCCAGCCGACACTCACCGACGCTGAAACGTTCGGTCTGCTTGGCTCAGCTGGAGCGCGCGCTGAGCGAGCCGGGTACCGTCGTCGATATTCGGCTTCCAGATGCCCAGATCATCAAGGCGACGGTAATGCAGCGGCTTGCGCACGTTGACCCGGAGGGTACCCGGCTCGAAAACGACACAACCCCAGCTAGCCGGGTGCAGCATTCGGCACCGGTCGCCCGAGGTCCTCTTCCGCTCAGCGGACCGGCCGGAACCGTGGCTGACTGGGAAGTCTCGGTTCGCGAAATCAGCAATTCTCTCAAACTCCATGACTACTCGGCACTCGCAAAAATCGGAGTTCGAGCATCTCCCACCGGCTCCGTCGCCAGCGCCCTGAAAGCCGGTTTCGGACGGACACATCAAAGCGAGCAGGGAACGCTCGTGGTTGGTTCCGGGCCAGGCGAGTGGATCGTTCTCGGCGAACCTGGGAATCGAGCTAAGACGCTCCAGGAGATGCAGCAGCTTACTGACCAGGCTGATGAACACGCCTCAACTGTGGACCTCACGCACGGCCGCGCGCTCTTCCTGCTCACGGGAGAACATGCCGCCAAAACCCTCTCCAAGGTCTGTGCCATCGACTTCTCCGACGACCTCATCCCCGATGGTGCCGCGTTGCGCAGTACCGTGGCCGGAATCGTCACGGACCTGATTCGACACGATAACGACGACGGCCGCAGCTACCTTCTGCACTGCGAGCGCTCCTCGGGCCTGTACCTGCATAGCGCAATGCTGGACGCCGGGCGTGAATATGAGATCGGTGATGGTGGTTACCCTGTTTCCAAGGCAGGTCTATGAGAGTTCGCAGCAAGTGACGGCATGAAGAAGGGGCCTCAACCAGCAGTTGCGCTGGCTGAGGCCCCTTTAGTCCGCTCCCCCGACTGGACTCGAACCAGTAACCCTTCGATTAACAGTCGAATGCTCTGCCAATTGAGCTACGGGGGAAGGCAGTCATCCGCGATCGGCGGATTCACCTCAAACAGCATACTCAATGCAGCCCGGAACTTGCCAATCGTGGGCCGCCGCGAAGACGACTTGTGGCACGCTTAACACGGCTGGCCCTCGCTGCCGATCTCCCGCCGCCTTTCCTACTCCGAGCGGAGGGCGCGGCGCTGCATCTCCAGTTCCATGAGTTCACGGTTGATCCGTTGGAAGTCCTCGGGATCTGCGGACGGATCCATCCGCTGCAATTGTCCCAGCTTGTCGGCCTTCAGGTGGGTGATCTGCAAGTCCTGCAGCCGGTTGAGGATCCCCCGGCAATACGACCGCAAGCCGTCGTCGTTCTGTGCCGGCAGCGGCGTGACCGCGAGTTCGGAGACGAAGCTGCGCAATTCTTCTGGCACCTCTTGGCGGATGGTCTCCACCCACTGCGATGGAGTGGCACCGGACACGCCGGCCGCCCGCACGGCGCCGTGAACTGCCACGTGCATGGGTGCCAAGAAGCGGGCGTGCATGAACTGTTCCCACTGGTTCGCGTCGAGGAGGCCGGGTTGCTGGATGACCACCTCCAGCGCTTGATGTTCCAGCCGGACGACGGGGTCCCGCAGGTCAGGTCTCGGGTAGGCCGGAGCAGGTGCGGGAACCTGGCCGGATTCCGGTAGGTAGGAAGGAGCGCCGCCGTGAGTGCCGGCGTCGCTGGAGGAGTGCTGGCCGTAAGGCGCCCCCGCACGGCCGTTAGGTTGCTGCCGGGAAGGAGCGGCATCGCCCCATCCACCCTCCCGGCTCGGCGGGCGGTTGTTGCCCTGCCAGTCCCGTCCCGCAGATTGCTGCACGCTGCGGTTCGATTCCTGCCCGCGGCCCTGGTGGTCCCGCTCGCGGCCCGTCTTCCCTGCCGCCCCGGCCTGTCCACGTTTGACGGCACCGGCCACCGCACGGGCGACGTCTTCAACCTCCATGCCCAGCCAGCCGGCAAGCTCGCGCGAGTAGCCCGGCCGCATCGCCGGGTCCCTGATGTCGGCAACCACTGGCGCAGCGGCGCGCAGCGCCGAGACCCGTCCCTCGACGGTATCCAGGTTGAACTTCTTCAGCGTGGCCTTGATGGCAAACTCGAACAACGGGCGGCGGGAACTGATCAGTTCGCGTACCGCGCCTTCGCCGTGGCTGAGGCGCAGGTCGCAGGGGTCCGCGCCGTTGGGCTCGACCGCAACATAGGTCTGGGCAACAAAGCGCTGGTCTTCTTCGAAGGCCCGCAGCGCGGCCTTCTGGCCGGCCTCGTCGCCGTCGAAGGTGAAGATCACTTCGCCGCCGGTTCCATCATCGGACAGCAGGCGCCTGGCGATCTTGATGTGGTCCGTTCCGAAGGAGGTACCGCACGTCGCCACAGCCGTTTGGATTCCGGAGAGGTGGCAAGCCATCACATCCGTGTAGCCCTCCACGACCACCAGCTGGCGGCTTCGGGCGATGTCCCGCTTGGCCAGATCGATCCCGTAGAGGACCTGCGACTTCTTGTAAAGCACCGTCTCCGGGGTGTTCAAGTACTTTGGCCCCTGATCGTCCTCGTACAGTTTGCGGGCACCAAAGCCAATGGTCGCACCGGTCAGATCGCGGATGGGCCAGATGAGCCGGCCGCGGAAACGGTCGTAGATCCGGCTGTTCCTGCCGTCAGATCCGTCCGCGCCGCCGGAGAACATGCCGGTCATGCGCAGTTCGTCTTGGGTGAAGCCGCGGCCGGTCAGGTGCTTGAGCAGTCCGTCCCAGCCCTGTGGGGCGTAGCCGACGGCAAAATGCTCAGCGGCTGCCTGATCGAAGCCTCGCCCGGACAGGAACTCCTGCGCCGCGGCAGCGCCCGGGGTCTGCAATTGCTCCCGGAAGAACTCCGCGGCGACTTTATGCGCATCCAGCAGCCGCTGCCGCTTGCCGACGTCTTCGCGGCGCGGGCCGGTGCCCCCGTCTTCGTAGCGGAGCGTGTAGTTGATCCGGTGGGCGAGCTTCTCCACCGTTTCCGAGAACGTGGTGTGGTCCATCTTCTGCAGGAAGGAAATGACGTCGCCGCCTTCGCCGCAGCCGAAGCAATGATAGGTCCCCACCTGCGGACGGACATGGAACGACGGCGAGCGTTCGTCGTGGAAGGGGCACAGGCCCTTGAAGGAACCGATGCCTGCCGACTTCAGCGTGACGTAGCCGTCGACGACTTCCTTGATGTCGGTACGCTGGCGGACTTCATCGATGTCTTCACGTTTAATCAGTCCGGCCATAGTCCTATGGTATGCAGCAGCGCCAAATCGGCCGCTCCGCCCCTGCCCGCTGGTGACCACGGAGCGCCGGCCGGCGCCTGTGGAGGACTGCTCGGAAGTACGCAGCATCAGAGCAGCGTCCGGTGGGCCCCCATCAGGCGTTCGTGCAGCGCCAGGGCGGATACATCCGTGAGCGAGGCGATCTGGTCAATCACCACGCGCAGGCGGGCACCGTCGTCGTCGGCGTCCCGCCAATCGGAGGCAAAAGGCTCTTCCAGATGCTTCTCCCCGGTGGCATGGAGCTCACTGACCAGGTCGTGCAGGATTTCCTGCTGGTGCTCGTAGACCGGCTGGCGCAGGTCCGTGGTCATCACGAACGTGGTGGCCAGCCCCTTCATCACGGCGATCTCGGTGGCGGTCCCCTGCGGCACCACCAGCTCAGCCTCGTAGCGCGTCAGCTGCTGCGGGCCGTAGATGGAGCGGGTGGCTTCCATCGCGCTGGAGCAGAAACGGCCGATCAGCTGGCTGGTCATGTCCTTCAGCGCGGCCATCGCCTTGCGGCTGCCGTCCGCCTCGCGCACCCAGACACCGGATTGCTCCAGCCGGGTGAGGGCGTCGTCCACTTCCTGGGCGTCGCTGGTGGGGAGATACCACTGCTGGGTATAGCCGATGACCCGGCTGCGGGTGTCGGCGCTGTCCAGCCACTTGAGCTGGATGAGCCCGGCCACAATGGCGTCCTCGACGTCGTGCACCGAGTAGGAGATGTCGTCGGCCAGATCCATCACCTGGGCCTCCAGGCAGGAGCGGCGCTCGGCGGCTCCTTCGCGCAGCCAGTTGAAGACGGGAAGGTCGTCCTCGTAGGCGCCGAACTTGCTGGTCCGTTTGCCGTGGATGACCGGCGCGTCGTCCGCGGCCCACGGGTATTTGCAGGCCGCGTCCAGGCTGGCCCGGGTCAGGTTCAGGCCGGCCGGAGAGCCGTCCGGGCGCAGGATCTTCGGCTCCAGCCGGGTGAGCAGCCGAAGCGTCTGGGCGTTGCCTTCGAATCCGCCAATGGCATGCGCGGCCGCGTTGAGCGCGGTCTCCCCGTTGTGGCCAAACGGCGGATGGCCAAGGTCGTGGGAGAGGCAGGCTGCGTCCACCACGTCCGGGTCGCAGCCCAGCGTCCGGCCCAGTTCGCGGCCCACCTGCGCCACCTCCAGGCTGTGGGTCAGCCGGGTCCGGACAAAATCGTCCGTGTCCGGGGACACCACTTGGGTCTTGGCGCCCAGCCGGCGCAGCGCCGACGAATGAAGCACCCGGGCACGGTCCCGTTCGAACTGCGTGCGGTAGGTACTCTTCGGTTCCTCCGCGTACCAGCGTTCCTGGTCGAAGTCCGTGTATCCCGGTGTGGGTGGCGCCGGGTGGCCGGTACGCGCCTCAGCCACCGGAGACATCCAGCTCGGCCGCGGCGATCATCGCCTTGTGGTCGGCGTTCAGTTCCCGGCTGGAGAGCCAGCCGTCCGGCAGCGCCGGGCGCTTGGGCGAACCGGCGCGGCCCCGCGGACCCTCGGCATCTGCTCCCGGGTAGGGCGCATCGGCGTCCAGCTCGGCCAGCAGCTCGCGGAGCACCTCGAGTGTGGGCACCTGGGCCAGCGCGGCCCGCAATTCGCCGCCCACCGAGTACCCCTTGAAGTACCAGGCCACATGCTTGCGGATATCCCGCAGCGCCTTTCCTTCGTCCTCGAAATAATCCACCAGCAGCTCGGCGTGCCGGTAAAAACTCTCCGCAACGTCCTTCAGTCCCGGGCGGAAACGCTTGTCCGTGCCCTCGAAGGCCGCCTGCAGGTCGCCGAACAGCCAGGGACGGCCCTGGCAGCCACGGCCGACGACGACGCCGTCCACCCCGGTCTGCTGCACCATCCGCACCGCGTCCTCGGCGCTCCAGATGTCCCCGTTGCCCAGTACCGGAACGTCCGGCAGCGCCTCGCGCAGTTCGGCGATCGCATCCCAGTCCGCTTGGCCTGAATAGAACTGGCTGGCAGTCCGGCCGTGCAGAGCGACGGCGGCCACGCCGGCGTCGCGCGCGATCTTCCCGGCCTCGATAAAGGTGAGGTGGTCGTCGTCGATCCCCTTGCGCATCTTGATGGTCAGCGGCACGTTGCCCTTGGTTGCCTCACGGGTAGCGGCCTGGATGATCGCGGTGAACAGCTCGGTCTTCCACGGGAGGGCGGAACCGCCGCCGCGCCGGGTCACTTTGGGCACCGGGCAGCCAAAGTTCAGATCGATGTGGTCGGCGCGGTCTTCCTCCACCAGCAGCCGGACGGCGGCACCCACCGTTTTGGGATCCACGCCGTACAGCTGGACGGAGCGCACGTCCTCGTCCTCGTCATGCGAGATGATCCGCATCGACTCGCGGTTGCGTTCGACCAGTGCTCGGGAGGTGACCATTTCCGCCACGTAGAGGCCGCCGCCGTACTCGCGGCAAAGCCGGCGGAACGCCTTGTTGGTAATGCCGGCCATCGGGGCCAGGACTACGGGGGTGTCGACGGTGATCGGCCCGAGTTTGAGCGGCGGAAGCTCAAGCTTGGTGGCCGATTCGGATGCAGCGGTAAGTGTCACCTGTCCATTCTCTCAAAACCGGGCAAATCCGCGTCACCGGCATCTTCGCTTGTGGATCGCCGGACGGGCGATCAGGCCCGGCCGCCGCCGGAAACCCGCCGCCTCACGGGTCTACGCGTGCAGCAGCCTGCCGAGGGCGCTTTCGGAAAAGTGGTCCAGCAGGTCCTGCGGGTTGCGGTACACCTCGGCGGCGCCTGCCTGGGTCAGGACCTCCGCCGAGGTTCCGCCGCACTCCAGTCCGATGCAGGGAATCCCGAGGTCTCCCGCCGCCTGGATATCCCAGACGGCGTCGCCAACAAAGACGGTGTCTTCGGCCCGCAGCCCGGCCGCGTCCAGGGCGGCCTGCAGGATGTCCGGCGCGGGCTTGCTGTGATCAGCGTCCGCCGAACTGGTGGCGGCGGTGAT
Organism: Actinomycetota bacterium; assembly: GCA_051751385.1. Classification (GTDB taxonomy): domain Bacteria; phylum Actinomycetota; class Actinomycetes; order Actinomycetales; family Micrococcaceae; genus Crystallibacter. The sequence goes on from JBNJKW010000003.1 coordinate 154,421, forward strand.
CGACCCGTCGGCGTCGATCACCCGGCGCAGCACCTTCAGCTCGGTTTCCTCGGCGGAGGATGCCAGCACGACGGCGAGGCCCTCCGCGGCGGCGCGCTCCACTAATTCCCGGGCTCCGCCAAAGCGGCGCAGCGCCGGCCAGTAGGTGGAAAAGACGGTCCCGTGGGCGGCCTTAATCTGCTCGTCCCGGGAACGGTCGCGGCCGTCGTCGAGCAATTCCTCGACGAGCCGGCCCCCGCCCATCCCGACACAGCGGTGGATGGCAGCCATCGGAACGTCGACGCCTGCCTGCCGGAAGGCCTGCCACCATGCCAGCACGTGCAGGTAGTTAGAGTCCACCAGCGTCCCGTCGACGTCGAACAGCACACCCTTCATGACCGCTCCCTTGCCTTTGCTTGTCAGTCGCTAACGATGGAGGTTGCCGGGCCCAACTGTCGGGCGTGGCCGGAGTCCAGCAACGGCTGCAGCACCGCCAGCACGGCGGTCATTGAATCGTCCACCTCCAACTGCACCGGATACTGGGCCACCAGCATCGCCAGCAGCGCACGCACCGCTGCCTCGGCTTCTTCGGCCGGCAGTGCAGTGTCGTAGCCCAGCAGCACGTCCGCCGGCGCGTCGGTGCGCTCATGCGTGTAGCTGACGGCGAAGGCCTGGATCGTGCCGCCCTCGGCCTTCGGCGCGCTGCGGAGCACCACCGCGCCGCCGGCTCCCGCGGACTCGCTGAGCAGCATCTGCTGCGCCCGGCCCACGGTCATGTCCGCGCGGTCCCATACGTGGACCGAGTTATAGAAGTCCGCCACCGCGCGGGTCAGCTCCACCGACCCGGTGGCCGCCTCCTCCAACTGCGGGCCGGTCTCGCCAAGGGCCGGCAGCGGGAGCGCCCCGGGCGAAACCTGCACCACGCGGGAGCTCTGGATTTGGGTCAGCCCGGCGGCCCGGGCAAACGCGGCACCGGAGGTGTCCGGCTCCACCTTGGCCCGGAGCTTCCGCACGCCCGACGGCGCCTGCTCGGCTTCGGCGCGGAGCCTCGCCAGCAGATCGCTGGCGACACCGGCGCCGCGGTGCTCGCGGGCAACTTCGACGTAGACCCACAACCGGTCCGGGTGCAGGCTCGTCTCGTAGACCGCGCCCGCGGCAACCGCTATCCCCTGGTCCTCCGCCACGATGCACCGCGACCAGGGCTGGTCGGCGGACGGGCGGAGCATGGCCCGGAAATGGCCGGCCTGGCCGGTTTCCGGATCGCCCCAGATTTCCAGCAGGGCCAGGTCATCGTCCTCGCGCCAGTCGCGGTAGGTCAGCTGGGCCATGGTTCTCCTTCATCGGGTGCGCTGCCCTGAAACGGGCGGTTCCTGAGGCGGTAACGGATGCTCGAGCGTGCCTTGGGGTTAGGCGCCGACCAGCCGGGCCGCCAGATAGCCTTCGACCTTGTCCAGCGAGACGCGCTCCTGGGCCATCGAGTCGCGTTCCCGGATCGTCACCGCCTGGTCCTCGAGCGTGTCGAAGTCCACGGTGATGCAGAACGGGGTGCCGATCTCGTCCTGGCGGCGGTAGCGGCGGCCGATGGCGCCGGCGTCGTCGAAGTCAATGTTCCAGTTCTTGCGCAGCACCGCGCCCAGTTCCTTGGCCTTGGGCGAGAGGTCCTCGTTGCGGGACAGCGGCAGCACCGCGGCCTTGACCGGGGCCAGCCGCGGATCCAGCCGCAGCACGGTGCGCTTGTCCACGCCGCCCTTGGCGTTCGGCGCCTCGTCCTCGGTGTAAGCGTCCACCAGGAACGCCATGAAGGACCTTGTCAGGCCCGCGGCCGGCTCGATCACGTACGGGGTGTAACGCTCGTTGGTGGCCTGGTTGAAGTAGCTCAGGTCGGTGCCGGAGTGCTTGGTATGGGTGGACAGGTCGAAGTCCGTCCGATTGGCGATGCCTTCCAGCTCGCCCCATTCCGAGCCCTGGAAACCGAAGCGGTACTCGACGTCGGTGGTGCCCTTGGAATAGTGGCTCAGCTTTTCCAGCGGGTGCTCGAAGAGGCGCAGGTTGTCCCGGTTGATGCCCAGGTCCACGTACCACTGCAGCCGGGCGTCGATCCAGTACTGGTGCCATTCTTCGTCCGTGCCCGGCTCCACGAAGAACTCCATCTCCATCTGCTCGAATTCACGGGTGCGGAAGATGAAGTTGCCCGGGGTGATCTCGTTGCGGAAGCTTTTGCCGATCTGGCCGATGCCGAACGGCGGCTTCTTCCGCGAGGTGGTCAGGACGTTGTTGAAGTTCACGAAGATGCCCTGCGCGGTCTCGGGGCGCAGGTAGTGCATGCCTTCCTCGTGGGCCACCGGGCCCAGGAAGGTCTTGAGCAGGCCGGAGAATTCCTGCGGTTCGGTCCATTCGCCCTTGGTGCCGCAGTTGACGCAGGCGATGTCCTTGAGGCCGTTTTCCGGCGCCCGGCCCTTCTTCTCTTCGTATTCTTCTTCGAGGTGGTCGGCACGGTAGCGCTTGTGGCAGTTGAGGCATTCCACCAACGGGTCGGAAAAGACGTCCACATGGCCCGATGCTTCCCAGACCTGGCGCGGCAGGATCACCGAGGAATCCAGCCCGACCACATCGTCGCGGCCGCGCACCATGGTCTGCCACCACTGGCGCTTGATGTTTTCCTTCAACTCGACGCCGAGCGGCCCGTAGTCCCATGCGGAGCGGGATCCACCGTAAATCTCACCAGCCTGGAAAACGAAGCCGCGGCGCTTGGCCAGCGAGGTGATCGAATCGAGGACTGATTTGGCTGCTGCCATGAGGTGGTTCTCCGTATCTCTCCAGGGCCGCTGGGTGCGGTCTGAGGCTTGTCATGGCACAGATCCGTCCGGCGGTTCCGGGCACGGATCGGCGCATAGCGAAGCTACAACGTTAGCCTACCGAAAACGCTGCCCCGAACCCGAATGAGCCAGCCGCGGCCGCAGCGGTGCCGTCAGCGGTTCCTGAAGTCGCGCCGTTGCCACGGCAGGGTGCCGAGCACAGCGGCCAGGAGGGTCAGCAGCGTACCCAGCACCGTCGCCGTCGTAATCACGGTGCCCGGTGCCGGCACCGCCAGATCCAGCAGCAGCGAGCCCAGGATCTGCCCGGAAATCATGCCCAGGCCGGTTTGCAGCACGCCCAGCGCACGGACCAGCACCGCGGCCAGCGCGATGAAAGCACAACCGATGGGTCCGCCCAGGTAATACCACCACTCGGCCGGCAGCGGATTGCCCACGCCGGAAACCGCCACCTTGATACCCCAGGCCGCCCACAGCAGTGCACCGCCCACCACGAAGTTGATCAACGTGGCGGGCCACGGCGAGCCGTAGTGCATGGTCTGCACCCCGTTCAGGGCCTGCTGGAAGCTCTGCAGGAAGCCCGCGGCCAGCGGCAGCAGCACCGGCAGCAGCCAGGCGCCGGCCGGGCCGCCGAGTGAAAGCTTGGGCGACACGGCCCATGCCACCGCCAGCACGGTGAGCACGGCGCTGATGACGCGGATGCCAGTGACCGGGCTCCTTCCGCCCGGCCCCCAGCCCAGCCGGTCCACCAGCAAACCCGACACGGTTTGCCCGGTGACGGCCGCGACCGTGAACAACGCGATGCCGATCAGTGCAACGGTTTCAGCCTGGCTCAGGACCAGGAAGGCACCGCTGCTGCCTGCCAGCACGTACCAGCGCGGGAACTTCCGAACCCGCAGCGCCGGGACCACGCGGCGCAGTCCGCGGCGGGCCGCCGGCAGCAGCAGGCATAGGACTGCCAGCAGCACCAGGCCGGTGCTGAAACTGACGACGGCGGCCGCCAGTCCGTCGTCGAGCCGCGCACCGAGGGCGCCGTTGATCCTGCCCTGAATGGGCGTGCATACGCCTGCCGCGACGGCCAAGGGCAGCCCAATGGCAGCGGCAGACGATGGTGGTGGGTAGGCACACCACCAACTTTAGGTCCGGGGGCGCCGCCCCTGTGCCGACGGCCCCGCCGCCCCGCCGTCCAGCGCGGGGCCGGAACGATGGCCAGCGGCAGCGCGGCCATGGCCAGCAGCGTGCCCGGCACGGTGGCAGGCGCCAGCCGCGGGGGTCGGGCATGATGGATGCATGGCTTCCGACGAAATGCATGACGTGCCGATCCGCGACGAAATGATCCGGCTGGGCCAGTTGCTCAAGCTGGCCAACCTGGCCGAGGACGGGATCCAGGCCAAGGAATTCGTCGAGAACGGGCTGGTGAAGGTGAACGGCGAGATCGAGACCCGCCGGGGCCGCCAACTGCACGCCGGGGACACGGTCAGCTGCAACGGCGAAACGGTGCGCGTCAGCCGCGGCTGAACCGCACCTTTACGTCACCTACGGCTTTGAAGTACGACGGCGGCGCGCGCCTTGGGCAGGCAGCGCGCCGCCTGGGCGGCTGTCACCGCGGGGACGCTGGCCACCGCGGGGACGCCGAGGGCCCTACTGGGCGTTCAGCACCTTGTAGGTCAGGAATTCCTTCACGTGCGACAGCTCCTGGGCATTGATGCCGTGCCCGATGCCGGAATAGAGAACCTTGGTCAGGTCTACGTGCTCGTTCGTCCACTCATGGGTGAACTCGATCTTGTCCGCGGTGATGACCGGGTCCTCCTGGTCGCGGCCCCAGAAAACCGGCGGCTTGATGGCCTTGACGGCATCATCGCGGAAGAACCCGTTGCCATCGGCCGGCACGGCGAATCCGGACAGCCCGACGACGGCGGCGATCTCCTCCGGCCGGTGGCGCAGCACCGACGTTGCCATTGCCATGCCCATCGAGAAGCCCAGCACCGAAACGCTGCTGTGCTGGCCCTTGACGCTGTCCAGCCAGGTCACTACATCGCTGACGGCCTTGGTCACCTTGTCCACGGAAAAGTCCGGCTCGTGCATCAGCGGGAACCAGGTGAAGCCCGGCCCCATCGCCACCGGCGCGCGGACAGCTGCCACGGTGAATTCCTCCGGCAGGCCGGGCACCAGCCCCATGAGGTCCTGCTCGTGGGATCCGTAGCCATGGAAAAGCACCAGCAGCGGCGTGCCGGCCCGTTCCTGCTCGGGCTTGGACCAGGCAACCACGGGCTGATAAGTAGTTTCAGTCATGCCGTCCATGATGGCACAGAACGGCCTTTACTTGAAAGTTTGAGTTTCCCGGGTGCGGGTCCGTCGTCGTTCCCGTAGAGATCCGGCGCCTACCCCGCGGCGCCGCTCCGCTCGATGTGCGCCGTCAATTCGGCGATGAACCGGTCGGGATATTCCAGATGCGGCGAGTGCCCGCAGTTTTCCAAGAGGATCTCGGAGAAGCGTCCGCCGTTGGCAGCATACTTTTCCAGCACCGCCCGGGTCTGCGAGACCATCGGCTGCAGCGGGGCCGCCTCCTCCCCCGGCCAGCCCGGCAGCACGCCGGCCTGGCCCAGGCAGTTCAGGTCAAAGAACGAAGCATCGGAGACGATGGCATCGCTATCGCCGTGGATCCACAGGATGTCCGGCTTGTCCGGCAGGTCCACCAGCGCGCTGGTATTGAAGACTCCCGGCGCCATCGTGTTGAGCACTCCCCGGCACCCTGGGGCAAAGCCCGGCCAATTCTGCGACGGGACGGAATCCCCGGGATAGTTGTCCGGACCGGTCTTGGTACTGAGCATCGACTCAATCCAGATGTGTTCATGCGGGGACTCGAAACCGGCATGCACATAGGTGGATCGGTAGACCGACAGCGGCGAGGCGGGTGCGTCGTCGCTCGTGTCGCCTGCTTCCAGCCGCGCCACGAAATCCGGGTTGGCACCCCCGCCGCCGGTTCCGGCGTCGTCCTCGGTCAGCCTCCGCCCCTCCGGACCCGCCGTTCCGCCGAACCCGTACGGCGAGACTGGGGCCTGCAGCGCGAGGCTGAGGACCGGATGTTCCAGCGCGTACTGCATCACCACACCCCCGCCCATGCTCCAGCCGACCAAGTGCACGGGCGCCAACTGCAGAGCCTCGAGCAGCCCGTGGAGGTCATCGGCAAAGTCACGCAACCCGCGGCTTGCGTCCACCGGGGCCGTGTCGGTCTGGCCAAACCCCCGCAGGTCCGGCGCCAGCACGCGGTACTCCGGCGCCAGCGCCTGCATGGTCTGCTGCCAGAACAGCGAAGAGGAGACATTCCCGTGCACCAGCACCACTGGGATGCCGTCCGGCCGGTCGCCGGCGCGCTCCAGGACATTCATTATCAGCCGCTTGGTCGGCACCCGCCGCGCAGTGATTCCCGCCAGCAATTCCATCTCAGCTCCTCGAGATCGAGTCAGCCGGGATGGCCGCCCCAGCTCACAGACTAGCCAAAGTTCCCGCCGCAGGCCACGGTTTCCTGAAAGATGATTCAGGTATTACCTAAGGCATTTCTGTGCGTCCGCGGCGGCCTATTGGGAGGATGTACCTGTGAGTAACTTGTCTCCCTCCAAAGCACGGTCCTCCGCTATAGCCGCCGGCCACCCCTGGAGCCGCTTTGTTGCCATTGGTGATTCCTTCACCGAAGGCATCGGCGACCCTGACCCGGAGAGTCCGGGCGGCCACCGCGGCTGGGCCGATCGTGTGGCCGAGGAACTGGCCCGCGGCCATGACGACTTTGCCTACGCCAACCTCGCCATCCGCGGCCGACTGCTGCAGCAAATCATCGACGAACAGGTCGAACCGGCCCTGGCCCTGCAGCCCGACCTGATCTCTATCTGCGCCGGCGGCAATGACGTGATCCGCCCCCGCGCCGACCCTGATGCCCTGGCCGAGAAGATCGATCGGGCCGTCACCCGGTTGGCTGCCTCCGGCGCGACGCTCGTGCTGTTCACCGCGCCCGACTTCGGCGGCACGCCGCTGATCGGCAGCGCCCGTGGCAAGGCCGCCATCTACAACGAGAACCTGCGCACGGTGGCTGCCCGCCACGACGCCGTTGTGGCGGACATGTGGGCGCTGCGGCAGCTGAAGGCGCCGCAGATGTGGGCGCCGGACCGGCTGCATTTCTCTCCGCTCGGGCACCACACCATTGCCGCCATGGTGCTGGACTCGCTCAACGTGGAGCATTCGCTACAGCCCGAGGCACCCAAATCGCTGCCGGCCAAGCGCTGGCGCACCGCGCGCACCGAGGACCTGGTGTGGGCCCGCCAGCATCTGGCACCCTGGGTGCTGCGCCGGCTCCGACACCAGTCCTCCGGCGACGGGATCCTGCCCAAGCGTCCGGCTGCCGGTCCGTTCTTCGGCCCGGGAATGCCTCCCGGCACGGCCGGGTAACGGAGCCTGCCATGCAGCAACCGGGTCCGCAGGAGATCCGCCGCCACCGTTTGCGGGCACAGCGGCTCTGGGACCATCCCGCGGACGACGCCGATGCAGCCTTGCGCTGGCTCCTCGCCTTCCAGTCGCAGGAGTATGCCTACGCCCGCTGGTCGCTGGCGCAACGGACCGGCGGCTCGGCCCGGGATAATGCGGCGGACGTCGATGCGGCGATCGCCACCGGAACAATCCTGCGCACGCACATCCTGCGGCCCACCTGGCACTTTGTGCACCGCGACGATCTGCGCTGGCTGATGCTGCTCTCCGAACCCCGGCTCAAGGCGGGCAACAAGGGCAGGGACCGGCAACTGGGGCTGCATGCGGCGATGGTCGCGCGCAGCAATGACGTGCTGGCCGCTGCGGTTGCTGACGGCCGGCACCGGACCCGGGACGAACTCGCTGCCCGGCTCACCGAAGCGGGGCTGCTCGAGGACAACGGGGTGAAGCTGAACGGTGCGCCGCTGCGCGGCCAGCGGTTGGGGCATCTGGTGTTCCACGCCGAGATGGACCGGATCCTGGTCAGCGGAACGCCGCGGTCCGTGGCATCCGGCGTCGTGCAGCAAACGTATGCGTCCTTCGACGAGCGCGTACCGCCGCTGAAATCCGACTTTTACCGGGACGCAGCACTGGCGCAGCTCACCGCACGGTATTTCGCCAGCCGCGGCCCGGCCTCGGTGAAGGACTGCTCCGACTGGTCCAAGCTGCCACAGGCCGACATCAGGCGCGGGCTGGAAGCCGGCGGCCAGGAAGGACTGGAGCGGACCGAGGCCGATGGGGTGGAGCTCTGGTTCTCCCCGTCCGCCGGGACCAACGGCGGAACGCCCACGGCAGACAACGAACCACCCCGCGCCGACTTGATCCAGTGCTACGACGAATACGTCATGGGCTACACCAAGACACGCGGCTATCTCGGTGGGTCGGCCCCTGCGGCACTGAGCAGCACGGTGCCGCAGCATGTGCTGCTGCTGGACGGGAAGATGGCCGGCAACTGGAAACACGTCCTCAAGCCCGGCCCCGCCGAGCTGCGCCTCAAGCCGCTGCGCTCGTTCAGCCCCGCGGAGCGGCACGCCGTAGACCATGCCGTGGGACGCTACGCGGCGTTCCTGCGCCGGCCCCTCACGCTGGAACCGGTGTGAGCCGCCGTCGTCAAGTGCCGGTGACGTCGCGGAAGCGGAGGGTCACCAATTGGAACGGCCGCAGTTCAAACCCGACCGAGCGCTCCGCCGGCAGCTCCAGCCGGACACCGTCCACGTCTCGCTCCAACAGGTCCGTGGCCGATACGCCCGCGAAGCCGAAGCCGGCGCTGATCGTGGCCCTCGCCCGGCCGCCGAAGGCCTCGTAGCAGCGCAGGATGACGTCGCCGCTTCGGTCCTCCGCCAGCTTGACGGCTTCGACGACTACTGCCGGATTGTCCACGCTGAACAGCGGTTCCACCGGACCGGGGCCTACCCCATGTACGCGGCGCGGAGGCAGATTGAGCCGGTAGCCGGCCCGCACCGCCTCCGGAATGCCGGCGCCGATCACCAACGACGTCCGGAACGTGTGCTCGCCTTGGTCGGCCTCCGGATCGGGGAACAGCGGCGCCCGCAGCAGCGATTGCCGGACGACGGTGGCGGTCGGATCGGTCCGTAGGATGTCGTGACCGTAAGTGCGGTCATTGGCGACGGCGACGCCGAAGCCGGGCTCGCCCACCTGCACCCAGCGGTGCGCGCAGGTTTCGAACCGGGCTGCGTCCCACGAAGTATTGCTGTGCGTGGGCCGGAAGACGTGGCCGAACTGGACCTCCGAGGCAGCCCGGTCTGCATGGAGGTCCAGCGGGAAGGCCAGCTTCAGCAGTTTCTGGCGCTCGTGCCAGTCGACCGTCGTCTCGAACTCCAGCGATCGGGAGCCGGCGGCCAGTGAGACCGTCTGTGTCACCCATGAGGCGCCGAACCGGCGGCTGATGCTGAGCCCGACGCATGGAACCGGAGCCGGCGTCGTGCCGTGAGGAGCCTCATCTGTGTGGTCCGCATGCGGAAGGGCTGCGGCGGAGCCCACGGCGCTGGAGAATGCCTCGATGGCATCGACCTCCCGCAGCTCCTGGCAAACAAACTTGTAGTGCTCGTCCAGATCCCAGGCATCCCATCTGGTCGGCGTGTCGCGGAAGAGCTGCAGCAGATTTGCTGGCATGCCGGCGGGAATGACGTCCCGTCCGGTGTCCAGGTCCACGAGTGAGGAGATCAGGCCCTCGGAGTCGATCACCACCCGGAGCAGGTCGTTGGCCAGCAGCCAGCCGTCCCCGCTGGCTTCGATGCCGACGCTTAATGCTGCGCCCGGATCGGATTGGTGCGCGGCACCAACGGCGCTCATCGCGGGCACGCCGTCCACCGGATACGGGCCGGCATTGGCCACGGCGCTGCCGGCACCGCGGCCGAGGAGGGCGCGCAGCGAGCCATCGATCGTGCCTGCCAGTTCCGCCGCTAACCTTGCGTAGTTAGCCTCCGCCTCGCGGTGCACCCAGGCGATCGATGATCCGGGCAGGATGTCGTGGAACTGCTGCAGCAGCACGGTCTGCCACGCCCGCTCCAGCGCATCATAGGGGTAGGGCGCGGCGCCGCGCACCGCCGCCGTCGCGGCCCAGAGCTCGGCCTCGCGCAGCAGATGCTCGCTGCGGCGGTTGCCCCGTTTGGTGCGCGCCTGCGAGGTGTAGGTGCCCCGGTGGTATTCCAGATACAGCTCCCCCGACCACACCGGCGGCCGGTCATATTCTTCCTCGGCGGCGCGGAAGAACCGCTGCGGACTGGCGAGGTGCACCCGCGGCGAGCCTTCCAGGTCGGCTGTGCGGTGCGCGGCGGCGAGCATCTCGCGCGTCGGCCCGCCGCCGCCGTCGCCGTAGCCGAATGGCAGCAGCGAGGTGGTTGCGGCTCCCTTCTCCGCGAAGCGCCGTTCCGCCCGGGCAAGCTCGGCCGCGGTCAGCTCGGCGTTGTAGGTGTCCGCCGGCGGGAAGTGGGTGAAAATCCGGCTGCCATCGATTCCCTCCCACGAAAAGGTGTGGTGCGGGAAGGTGTTGGTCTGGTTCCAGGAGAGTTTCTGGGTCAGGAACCAGCGGGATCCAGCGGCTCGGGCAATCTGCGGCATCGCCGCGGAGTAGCCGAAGGAGTCCGGGAGCCAGACCTCCTGCGGATCGACGCCGAACTCGGTCAGGAAGAACTTCTTCCCGGCGATGAACTGGCGGGCCAGCGCCTCTCCGCCGGGCATGTTCGTGTCCGCTTCGACCCACATCCCGCCGGTCGGGACAAAGCGGCCGGCCCTGACCTGGTCCGCCACCCGTGCGAACAGCTCCGGGTACTCCTCCTTCAGCCAGGCATACTGCTGTGCGGAGGAAGCGGCGAAGACAAATTCCGGGTCCGACTCCAGCAGCGCCAGCACGTTCGCGAAGGTCCGGGCAATCTTGCGCTTGGTCTCCCGGACGGGCCAGAGCCAGGCGCTGTCGAGGTGCGCGTGGCCGACCGCGTGGATCCGGTGCGCGCTGTGGGCTGCCGGGGCGGAGAGCAAGGGCTCCAGGACGGCCCGGCCGGCCACCGCGGTGCCGGCGATGTCCCCGGGATCCAGCGCGTTGAGTGCGTGCTCCAGCCCGCGCAGGATCTGGGCGCGGCGCGGCTGCCCCGGGTCGAGCTGGAGCATGAGCTGCTCCAGCACCGTGAAGTCCTGCAGCAGTTCCCAGGCCGCGACATCGCGCAGCGCAATGTCGGCACGGCGGAAGGTGTAACACCGGTTCCGCCCTGTGGTGGCCGGGTCGCCTAACGGCGTGGGCTGGAAGTTGAAGTTCTCGATCAGGTCCGGGTTGGCCGCCGCCTCCAGATAAAGCTCGACGGCGGCACCGGGCTGTGCGTCCAGCGGCACGTAGGCGTTGCGCGGCTCGATGGCCTTGATGATCCCGCCCTGCGGGGTGTAGACCAGCCCCTCGGCTTGAAAACCCGGGATACCGGGGGTGAACCCCGGGTCCAGGAGCAGCTCAGGCCGGTGCCCGGCGTCCACTGACCATCCCGCCGGGACCTGCCCAGTGAGCCGAAACCAACTGGTGGACCAGGCCGGCCCCCAGCTACTGCCCGTCGCGAACTCGGTGAAGCCGGCCGCGACAGCCTCCCGGAACGGCACCGGTTCGCCCGGAACATGCCAGGCGTGGAGCCGCACCGGAACCGCTGCCGGGTAGACGGCCGGTTGCAGCCGTTCAAGAATGAACCGGCGGATTCGCGCCTCGACGTGGGCCCCGTCGTCGTGCATGGCAACGTCCTTTCTGCCAGAGCGGCTGGATCAGCCTTTGACCGCGCCGGCCATCGCGAAGGAACCGCCAATCCCGCGTGACACCAGAATGTAGAGCAGCACCACGGGGACCGAGTACAGGACCGAGTATGCCGCCAACTGCCCGTAGGCTATGGCGCCATGCTGGCCGAAGAAGCTGAAAATGCTCACCGCCGCGGGCTGCTTGGCAGAAGAGAGCAGCAGGATGAAGGGAACAAAGAAGTTCCCCCACGCTTGGATGAAGACAAAGATGAAAACCACGGCGAGTCCTGGACGCATCAGCGGAACCACGATTCTGGCTAAGGCGTTCATCGCCGAGGCACCGTCTACCCAGGCCGCCTCTTCCAAGCTGATCGGGACGGAATCCATGAAATTCTTCGTCATCCAGATCGCCATCGGCAGGGAAGATGCCGCCATGAAGAGCGTGGTGGCCGCCAGCGAGTCGAGGTAGTTCAGCTGCACGAAAAGGCTGTAGACCGGGACCATGATCGCCGTTATCGGCAGGCACGTTCCAAATAACACGACGTACAGGAACGGCTTATTGAAACGCATCTGGTATCGCGAGAGCGGATATGCCGCCAACACCGCCGCCAGCACGGTGACCACCGCGGTCCCGCCGGAAAGCATGAAGCTGTTGAGAAGTGGCACGAACGTCAATTCCGGGGTGAGCACCGCCGTGTAGTTGGCCGGTGACACCTCGGACGGGAACTGTGTTTGATAGCTAGCCTGCGGATCCATTGATGCCAGGATCAACCAGCTCAACGGCAGCAAGAAGCATGCTGCAATGACCAGCAAGGAGACGTTCGCCAGCACCGCAACAGTACTGCGCCGGCCGGAAGCCACGGACAACGGACGGGAACGGTTCATCAGCTCAGCCCTTCCTTTCGCGCAGCGCACGGATGTAGATGACCGAGAAGATCGCCCCGATCAACAGCATGACGACGGCGATGGCGGTGCCGTAGCCCACGTCGCTATATCGGAAGGCCTCCTCGTAGGCCATGAGCGGCAGCGTGGTGCTGGCTCCCGCCGGGCCGCCGGCCGTCATGACGTAGATCAGGGTGAAGACCGAAAGCGTCTGCAGGGTGATGAGCATCAAGTTGGTGGCAATGTTGCGCCGAATCATCGGCAGGGTGATGTACCACAACCGCTTTGACCCGCCGGCGCCGTCGATCATCGCCGCTTCCGTGATCTCCTCCGGCACATCGTTCAGCGCCGCTTGGTACACCATCATGGAAAACGCCGTTCCCCGCCAGATGTTGGCCAGAATCACCGCGAGCATCGGGACCGTAAACAGCCAGTCTGTCCCGTCGACGCCGAAGAGCGCGGTGAGCTGGTTCAGCGTTCCATTCCGATTGAAAAAGGCGTAGGCCACGAAGCCAGCCACGATTTCCGGCAATACCCAGGCCGCCACCACGCAGACCCCCACGACCGCGGAAACCGCCTTGCTCGCTTTAGTCATCAGCAGCGCGATCCCCAGGCCCAGCAGGTTTTGGCCGAGCACGGCGGAGACAAGGACGAAAATTACCGTCAGCCAGAGCGACTGCAGGAAGTCCGGGTCGCTAAGCAGCTCGGTATAGTTTTCCAGCCCGACCCACTGCGGGTCCTTGGCCGCGACGCCGGTCAGGGAAGCGTTGGTCAAGGATCCATAGAAAGACCAGAGGATCGGGCCGGCCAGGAACACGCCCAGCAGCACGACGGCAGGGCTGAGCGGCAGGAGCCGCAGGACAGTCCTCCCCGGCAGGCGGCGCTGTCGGCGCTGCTCGGTGCCGCCACGCGTTTCGGCGTCGCGGGCCACCACCTCGGCGGCTGTCACTGTTGCTACTTCTGAACTGTGTTTTCTTCGCCGACAAGGTCGGTGACGGCGGCGTCGAACTCGGCCGCGGCCTCCTCGGGTGTCTTCTTCCCCATCATAACCGCTTCGGTGGCTTCCTGGACGGCGGTTGATATCTGCGGGTAGTCGGCTGTTGCGGGCCGGTAATTCGTCACCGAGACCAGTTCCGAGACCTCGCCCACGAACGGATTGGCGTCCAAGTAGGCGGGGTCCTTGGCTACATCGGTACGGACCGCGATCTGCGAATTGGCCACGGTGTACTCCAGCGAGTTCTCCTGGCTCATCACCTCGGTGAGGAACTCGAACGCGAGATCAGGATTCGCCGAATTGGCCCCTACCGCCAGTGTCCAACCGCCGGACATGCTGACCGCACCGGGCTCCTGTCCGTTCTGCGTGGGGAACGGTGCCACACCCATCACCTCGGTATATTCGGGCCAGTCCACCAAACCTCCCTCTTGCCAGAACGACGGCGAGTAGGAACCTTCGACCGTTCCGCCCAGTTTGTCCTCGGGAAACAGCTGACCGAAGACCATCTGCCACACGTTCGGGTCCAAGGCCTCGGCCGGCGTGACGGCCAGGTCCTCTTGATAGAGCGTCTGCAGGAAGCCCAACGAGTCAACGAATCCTTGCGAGCCGACAACCCACTTGCCTTCAGCGTCGTCATAAAGCGTGTCGCCGGTGCCATACAGCAGCTGGTAGAAACTCTGCATGACGGTGCCTTCGCCGGTGCCCGTGCCGGCGTAGAGGTTGAAAGGGACCACATCCGGTTGCGAGGATTTGATGGCCCGGGCGGCGTCCAGGATGGCGTTCCAGTCCTTCGGTGCCCAGGGAACGTCGACGCCGGCGTCCTGCAAGACGTTCTTGTTGTACCAAATGGCCCGTGTATCCGTGCCCAGCGGGACTGCATAGATACTGCCGTCGTCCGCGCGGCCGGCTTCTTTGGCTCCCTCGTTGAATTTCGCCCAGTCGTCCCACTCGGCCAGATACTGATCCAGATTCAAGAGGTAGCCGGCATCCACGTCCGAACGGATCTTGAAGGTGTCCTCGTAGAACACGTCCGGGGCGGTGTCCGGCGATCGCTGTGATAAGGCGAGCTTGGTCGCGTAATCTTCGTCGCTGCCGGTGATGGGCTCCAAATTGACTGTCACGCCGTCGTGCGCAGCCTCAAAGTCGGCCTTCGCCTTCTTCATCACCTCATCCATCGTGGCATTGGCCTCGGTGGTCTGATACACGATCCGTAATGCGGAGCTTAGGGAGGTTTCGCCCTCCCCGCCCCCGCCGCCACCGCCACAGCCGGCCAGCGCCAGCGCTCCGACGGCCAGCATAGACACTTTAATTCGGTAATGGCGCAGCATGGTTCCCCCTCGTCTGGAGGCTTCCGGGCCAAACGCCGGCGGCGTGGTCAGGGGCCTACCGGCATGCTACCGACGGGCTCCATCGAATGGATTTATTCGTTCTAACCGTGATCAAACTGCAATGCTCACTCGTCCGAATCCGAGACCGGCACCGCCGTCATTCTGTCCGGAAAGGCGCGCTGGCAGTAGCCGCGGTCAGCCGTGAACTGCGGTCAGGCCTGGAAAAACGCCTGGGTGAGGTCGTCATGCAGCTGGTGGACGTCGGTCAGGAAACCGTCGTGGCCCAGCGGCGTTTCGATGGTGTGCACCTTGACCGACCCGGGCAGCGCCTCGGCCAACTGCCGCGACTGTTCCGGGAAGTAGAGACGGTCGGAATCCACCGCCGCGATGAAGAATTCCGTCTCTTCGAGGCCGCCCAGGGACTCCTCCAGCGAGCCGCGGCCGCGGGAAACGTCGTGGCTGACCAGGGCCTCGGTGAGCAGGATGTAGCTGTTGGCGTCGAAGCGGGAAACCAGCTTTTCCGCTTGGTAGTCCAGGTAGCTTTCCACTGCATAGCGGCCTCGGGCCGACGGCGTGATGCCCCCGAACGGCTGTTCCTCCGCCTGCGCCGAACGGCCGAACCGGTACTCCAGTTCCGGCTCCGAACGGTAGTTGATGTGCGCGATCCGCCGGGCGATGCCCAGTCCGGCTTCGGGGGCGGGACCGCCGTAGTAGTCGCCGCCGGCGAAGTGGGGATCCAGCCGGATGGCCGCGACCTGCGCCTGGGCAAACGCGATCTGTTCGGCGGTGCTGGCTGCCCCGCACGCCATGACCGCGCACCGTGCCGTGCGCTCGGGGAACGTTGCCGCCCACTCGAGCGCGCGGGCCCCGCCCATCGACCCGCCGAGCACGGCATGCCAGCGGCGGATGCCCAGCGCATCGGCGAGCCGTGCCTCGGCCCGGACCGAATCCCGGATGGTGACGAACGGAAACCGCGACCCCCACGGCGAGCCGTCCGGTGCCGGCGACGCCGGACCGGTGGAGCCGTAGCAGCCGCCAACCATGTTGGCGGCCACTACGAAATAGCGCTCCGTGTCGATGGTGGCACCGGGACCGATCAGGTCGTCCCACCAGCCGTCCTCGTCGGAGGCGCCGCGGGCCACATGCGTGCTGCCGGTCAGCGCGTGCTCGATCAGGACGGCGTTCGACGCGTCCTCGTTCAGGGTGCCCCAGGTTTCATAGCCCAGGACCACCTCGGGCAGATAGCCGCCGGCTTCCAGCTCCAGCGCACCAATAGGCATCCCGCGCAGGACGCCATCCGTCGCCTGTTCCACCAGTTCCTGCGGTTGCACTATCGTCACGCTGCGTTCTACCTGCTTGCCTAGTCGTCCGCGCCCTTGGCGGCACGGAAACCGGCCTCCAAATCGGCGATGATGTCGTTGACGTTCTCGATGCCCACCGAGAGCCGGACCAGGCCGTCGGTCACGCCGGCGGCCAGCCGCTCCCCGGCCGAAAGCTGGGCGTGGGTGGTCGACGCCGGGTGGATCACCAGCGAACGCACGTCGCCGAGGTTGGCCACATGCGAATGCAGTTCAAGGCCGTCCACAAAGCGCTTGCCGGCCTCGATGCCGCCCTTGATCTCGAACGACACGATGGCACCTGTGCCCTTCGGACCGTACTTGCGGCCGCGGTCGTACCACGGGTTGGACGGCAGGCCAAGGTACGCAACGGAAGCAACGTCGTCGTGCGCTTCGAGGAACTCCGCCACCTTCTGCGCGTTGGCTACGTGGCGTTCCATCCGCAGGCTCAGCGTCTCCAGCCCTTGGGCGATCAGGAAGGCGTTGAACGGGGAGATGGCGGACCCCAGGTCGCGCAGCAGCTGCACGCGGGCCTTGAGGATGTAGGCCAGATTCGCGCCCAGCGCACTTCCGACGCCCAGGTCGCGGGCGAAGACCAGCCCGTTGTAGGTCTCGTCCGGGGTGTTGAAGCCCGGGAACTTCTCCGGATCGGCGGCGAAGTCGAAGGTGCCGGCGTCCACGATCACGCCGCCGATGGCCGTTCCGTGGCCGCCGAGGTACTTGGTGGCCGAGTGGAGCACGATGTCGGCGCCCCACTCGATCGGGCGGATCAGGTACGGGGTGGCCAGCGTGTTGTCGACGATCAGCGGCACGCCGTTCTCGTGCGCGATGCTGCTGACGGCTTCCAGGTCCAGCACGTCCTGGCGGGGGTTGGAGACCACCTCGCCGAAGAACGCCTTGGTGTTCGGCTGCACCGCGTCGCGCCACTGCTGCAGGTTGTCCGGATCCTCGACGAACGTCACTTCGATGCCGAACTTGGGCAGCGTGGTGCGCAGCAGGTTGTACGTGCCGCCATACAGGCTGGGGCTGGCCACAATATGGTCGCCGGCCTCGGCCAGATTCAGGATGGAGAACGTGGACGCGGCCTGGCCGGAGGCCAGCAGCAGTGCGCCGACGCCGCCTTCCAGACTTGCCACCCGGGCTTCGACAGCCTCGCTGGTCGGGTTGCCGATCCGGGTGTAAATGGGCGCCAGTTCGGACAGGGCGAAGCGGTCCGCGGCGCTCTGGGCGCTGGGGAACACGAACGACGTGGTCTGGTAGATCGGCAGTGCACGGGCGCCGGTGGCGGCATCCGGCTCCTGTCCGACGTGGATCTGACGGGTTTCAAAGGACCAGTCTGCATTGGACATGGGGCAACTCCTTCATTGGAAGGGGTCATCCGGGATCCGGCCGTGCCGGCATGTCTATCCCGGGTGTGACCCGCGCTTGCGCACCGCCTGATGGCGGCTGCCTGGTCTTCACCCGGGGCACCCCACCGCGGTTGGAGGGTTGCCGGCCAGCAAACCGGGGTTTCACGCTGGCACTCATGACCTGGGTCCAGTGTCGGCGGAGAACCCGCGCGGCCGCAACAATATGACACCTTATGACCGCCCGCGGTGCCGCTCCCCTGCCTCGGCAGGGAAGCTCAAACTTCCTTTGCTGTCAAGGGTTACCGTGAAGAACCACTGCGAAAACTCAGTGACTTAGGTCACCCTAAGTCGAGAGAGGGTTCACAAAGTGCCAAGATATGCCTATGCGCTTCGACCACGTTTCTTATGCTGCTGAGCCCGACGGTCTGGCTGCCACCTCAGAGCGGATCTCCAAAGCTTTGGGTATCGACGCAGTCAAGGGCGGGGTGCACCCCCGCTTCGGCACCCGCAATATGATCTTCCCCCTGACCGACCACCATTACCTGGAAGTGGTGGAGGTCCTGGACCACCCCGCCTCCAACAAAGCCCCCTTCGGTCAGGCCGTGCGTGCCCGCTCCGAAGCCGGCGGCGGCTGGATGGGTTGGTGCGTAGAAGTGGACGATCTGACCCCGTTCGAGGAGCGACTGGGCCGTCACGCGGTTCCCGGAAACCGCAAATTCCCGGACGGGCAGGAATTGAGCTGGCAGCAGATCGGCATCAAGGGCCTGATCGCCGACCCGCAGGTTCCCTACATGCTCCGCTGGGATGACGGCACCGAGGCGCTTCACCCGTCCAACGCCCGCCCGGCGACCGTCAAGCTGATCGGCATGACTATTGCCGGTTCCTCGCAACGGGTGGCTGACTGGCTGGGCACCCCGGTGGATGACCTTCTCGACGACGTCAAGGTCGCTTGGACCGCCCCAAACGGGACACCGGGCATCATGTCGGTGCGCTTTGAAACCGCGAACGGCATCGTCGAACTCTGAGGTCCCGGTCCCGTCGGGCACGGTACCAAGGCTCGCGTTTTCGCAACGGCTCCCGTTTCGGTCTCTTGCTCCCACTCACGGTGGCGCAGGAGACGGAACGGGAGCCTTTCGCATGTCCAGGGCAACCCCTTGCCCGCCCGCTCGAAACGCCGGCTCAGGTTCCGATGCCGACGGCCGGACCCACCAGCGTGTAGCCAACAAAGCCGGCAATATCCAACAAGGCGTGCGCGACCACCAGCGGCATCACCCGCTTGACCTTCGTATAGACGTAGCCGAAAACCAGGCCCATCAGGAAGTTTCCGATGCCCGGCCCGATCCCCTGGTACAGGTGGTAGGTCCCGCGCAGGGCGGCGCTGGCGAAGATGATGGTCCAGGTCCCCCAGCCGAACTTGGCGAACCGGTTGAAGAGGTAGCCGACCATGACCACCTCTTCGAGGATGGCGTGGCGCAGCGCTGACAGCACCAGCACCGGCACGGTCCACCAGTATTCGTCCAAGGCCGCGGGGACGATCGCGGTGGTGATCCCCAGCGCCCGGCCGGCGGCGTACACGCCGAGCGTGCCGGCCCCGATCACCAGTGCCAGCAGGAAGCCCAGGCCGAAGTCCACCCGGGGCCGGGAGAAGGTGAACCCGATCGCGCGGAAGGCCGACTGGCCCGCCGAGGTCATCAGGAACAGCACCAGGGCCACCGGCACCAGTGCAAAGAGGATGCCGAGCATCTGGTACACAAAATCGAAGACTTCCCGATCGTTCAGCACCGGGTTCAGCGTGGTCGTTTGCGAGGCCAGTGGCGCGCGGGTCATCTTCTCCAGCAGGTTCACCACGGCATAGACGGCCGACTGCCCCAGCGAGAGCCCGAGCACGATGAGCACCTCGGCCCGGTAGTAGCTCAGCGTGCGCGGTGGGCTCGCGGTCACGACCTTCTGCTTGTCCATAGCCACCATCTTGCCAAGGGAACCGGGGTCGGCGACATCCGGAGTGAATCCAGGTTCCGCCCTCCCCCGGCCTCGCATCGTCTTCCGTTGCGGCTGAGGACTTTCCCTCGCTACAGGTCCAGCAGCAGACGCTTGCCCTTGCACCGGGAGACGCAGATCATCATGGTGTCCCCGGCTTCGCGTTCGTCGTCCGACAACAACGAGTCACGATGATCGATCTCGCCGCCCAACACAGGCGTTTCACAGGTACCGCAGATTCCCTCGCGGCAGGAGTTCAACGGGTTGATCCCGACCGCTTCGAGGGCCTGCAAGATGGACTCGTCGGGTCCCACCGGGACCTCCGACCCATCGGCCAGTTCGACGACGAAGGCCGATTCTGCGCCGTCTGGGGTTGCCGGGGCATCGCCGGAGGCGGCGAAGCGCTCACAGTGGAAACGTCCCGGGTCCTCCCAGCCGTCCGCCATGGCCTGTATAACGTTGAGCAGCGGCCCGGGGCCGCAAGCGTAGACGTGGGCTCCGGCGGGCGGGTCCGCCAGCAGTTCGGCCAGCGGATAGAAGCCACTTTCGTCGTCGGCGTGGATGTGCACATCTCCACCAAGCGCCTGGATCTCCTCGAGGAACGCCATCGAGGAGCGACTCCGCCCCAGGTAAACCACGCGCCAAGGCACTCCCAGCGCCGCGGCCTCGCGGATCATCGGCAGAATCGGCGTAATACCGATGCCGCCGGCGATGAAGACATAGCTGCCCGCAGGTGCCAGAACGAAGTTATTGCGCGGTCCCCGGACCTGGACCTTGGTCCCCGGTTTCAGCATGTCGTGCACATAGGCCGAGCCGCCGCGCCCCTCGGGCTCGCGCAGGATGCCCAACCGCCAGGCTGAGCGGTCCGTGCGCACGGAGCAGAGCGAGTACTGGCGCAGCAGTCCGTTGGGTAGGAGCACATCCACATGGGAGCCTGCGTCCCACTCCGGCAGCTCCTCCCCCAGCGGGTGCTCGAGTTCCAACGAGACAACGTTGCTGGATTCGCGCTGGATCGAGCGGACCTCGACGTCGAAAAATTCTTCAGTCATGATTCACCCTTTGCCAAGTCAGGCCGCGGCCGGTTCTGAGAGCACCGAGGCAAGGAAGGCCTTGGTGCGATCGTTCTGCGGGTTGGTGATGACCTCGCGGGCCGGTCCCTGCTCCACCACATAGCCGTCCGCCATAAAGACCACCCGGTCGGCAACGTCGCGGGCAAAGTGCATCTCGTGCGTCACCACGACCATGGTCATGCCGGAGTTGGCCAAATCCTTCATGACCTTCAGGACCTCACCCACCAACTCCGGGTCCAGGGCGGAGGTCGGCTCGTCAAAGAGCATCAGCTGCGGCTCCATGCACAGGGCGCGGGCGATTGCCACCCGCTGTTGCTGGCCGCCGGAAAGCTGGCGCGGATAGGCCTCGGCTTTTTCCGCCAGTCCTACTTTCTCCAGCAGGGACATGGCCCGGGCCATGGCAGTGGCCTTCTTCTCCTTGCGGACCAGCCGCGGTGCTTCGATCAGGTTTTCCAACACCGTCATGTGCGGAAACAGGTTGAACTGCTGGAAAACCATGCCGACTTCGGTGCGGCTGCGGCAGATGTCGTTGTGGCTCTGTTCATAAAGCTTGCTGCCTTTGAGGTCGTAGCCCACGATCTTGCCGTTCACCCACATGCGGCCGCCGTCGACCGTTTCTAGGTGGTTGATGCAGCGCAGGAAGGTGCTCTTGCCGGATCCTGAAGGGCCGATCAGGCAGACGACTTCCCCCGGCTGCACCTGCAAGTCAATGCCCTTCAGCACCTGGTTGGAGCCGAAATTTTTGCAGATGGCGTCGGCCTTAACCATCGGTTCAACGCCGTGCGTAACCGTCATTTCTTGCTGCCTTTCAGGGAGAGCGCGTCATGCGTGGCGAAAAACCGCTTCAGCTGCTGCAGCGGTGTCGGTGGCAGGTTCCGCTGGTTGCCGCGGGCAAAGCGCCGCTCCAGGTAGTACTGGCCGATGGTCAGGATCGAAGTGATCAGCAGGTACCAGAGGCTGGCCACGATCAGCAGCGGCACGGTCTCGAACGTCCGCGCGTAGATGATCTGCGCCGAGTACAGCAGCTCCGGCACCGAGATCACGCTGACCAGCGCGGTGGTCTTGAGCATGCCGATGGTTTCGTTGCCGGTGGGTGGGATGATCACGCGCATCGCCTGCGGCAGCACCACCCGGCGCATCGTCTGCATCCGGGTAATGCCCAAGGCCTCGGCCGCCTCGGTCTGCCCGTGATCAACGGACAGTATTCCTGCCCGGACGATCTCGGACATGTACGCGCCCTGGTTAAGGCCAAGGCCGAGGATCGCAGCTGTCATGGGGGTGATCAGCTGGTTGGCGTCCAGTGCGATCCCGGGAATGCCGAGCGTGATGACCGGATACAGTGCCGCCAGGTTGAACCAGAACAGCAACTGCACCAGCACCGGCGTGCCGCGGAAGAAGTTCACGTAGGCGAAGGCGGCACCTCGTACCACTGGATTGACGGAGAGCCGCATGACTGCGAACACGACGCCGAGCACAATGCCGATGGCCATGCTGATCGCGGTCAGGCCAAGTGTGACAAGGATGCCTCGGCCAATGGACACATCGCGCAGGTAAAGTCCGACGACGTCCCAGCCGAAGTTGGGGTTTGTCATCACGGACCGCGCCAACAGCCCGGCGATCACAACGATCACGGCTGCGGCCAGCCACCGGCCGGGATGCCTGGCCTTGACGACGGTGTAGCCATCGCCGGCAGGGGCTGCTTGCTCGCTTCGGGTAGTCACGGCAGTCATGCGGCTGCTTCCCCTCCGCTACTTCGCCTCGAGGGCTTCGGAGTTGATCAGCACGGGCTCCGGGAAGTCCCACTTGTCGCCGAGCTCCTCGTAGTGGCCGCCGGCGATGACGCCCTTCACTGCTGCCGCGACGGCTTCTTTAATCCCGGTGTCCTTGGCCAGGGCAATCCCGAACGGTACGGCGTCGTAGTCCTCGCCCTCGGCCAGTTCGAACTGGCCGTTGGATTCCTTGCCTTGGTAGGCCAGCGGAACGCTGTCGGCGATCACCCCGTCGACCCTGCCGGAAGCCAGCGCCAGGTTAGCGTCGGTCTGCCCGGGAAAGTTCTGGATCTTGATTTCTTCTTTGCCTGCCGCGGTGCATTCCTTGGAGAACTCCGGCAGGTACTCCATCGACTGGATCGACCCCTTCTGGCCGGCAATCTTCTTTCCGCACATGCTCAGCGGGTCCATGGAGATGCCCAGCGGATTTCCCGGAACGACGGCGATGCCGGTGCCGGTGTGGAGGTACTCGACGAAGTCGACGACCTTCTCGCGTTCCGGCGTGACCGAGAAGGCCGACATCGCCATGTCGTATTTGCCGGAGGCCAAGCCCGCCAGGATCGTGTCAAACGTTGCCGGTACGTGCTCCACTTTCAGCCCCAAGGCCGCGCCGACGGCGTCGGAGAAGTCCACGTCGAAGCCGATCATGGTCTTGTTGTCGGTGTCGTAGTACTCGAACGGGGCGTAGGTCGGGTCAGAAGCGACTTTGAGCGTACCGGCGGCCAGGACGTCCTCCGGCAGCAGGTCCCGGGCGGCTTGGTTGAGCTCCACGGTTTCCACCCCGGCGCCCGACGCGACCGGAGCAGCGGTGTCCGCGGGGCCCGATGCCGCGCCGGAAGCGTTGGTGCATGCGGTCAGGGAAACGGCCAGCAGGATGGATCCGGCCAGGAGATGGGAACGGGTGGCACGTTGACGGGAATGACGCATGGACTTTCCTTTCATAATCCGGACGGCATTGTCCGGTTGTGGATATCCGCACTGATCAGGAGACGATCAGTGGCTCGGTGCTGGAAATTTCAGGTTCGATGTGCAACAGGCAGATGCGTCCGGTGACTAGTGGC
The DNA here is from genome assembly GCA_051751385.1 of Actinomycetota bacterium. Taxonomy (GTDB): domain Bacteria; phylum Actinomycetota; class Actinomycetes; order Actinomycetales; family Micrococcaceae; genus Crystallibacter. Next base: position 177,722 of record JBNJKW010000003.1, read on the forward strand.
TAATGCGTTCGCCGCGGTCAGGGGACCCGGTCAGGGGACCCGGTCAGGGGACCCACCTCAGTACTTTGGCTTTCCGCGGGGCGAGGGTAATGACCTGGACGGCGGATTCGCCAGCGGCGAGCGAGAGCCGGATGGCCTCGGCGTCCTCGCCCTCGACGATGAAGACGTCGCCGGCCCGCAACCAGCGTTCCCACGGACCGTCCGCCGCCGCGACCAGCGCCTCGCCGCCGAGTCCGGTCACGATCAGCTGCTCGCCGGGCCCGCGCTGCAGCGTGCCCGTATAGCCGTCGGTGTAGCGGCGGCTTTCGGAGGCAATGTAGTTGGCGTCGGCCTCCAGCTCCACCGTGGGCTCGGGCCCGGATTCATCCAGCTGCACCGTCCACCGCCACGGGTCGCCGCGCTCGGCCGAGTCCGGACACGCCGCCAGGATCTTGGCGCCCGTTTCGGCGGCCGTTTCGCCGCCGAGCGGGTTGGCTCTGATCAGCATCCACATGGCGGAACCTATGCCGTCCTGGGAGCAACCGGCTCCCGGCGGCCGGCCGGCTGGGCCGCAGCCTTCGCCTGCTGTTCCTGCTTCAGCAGCGCACTCAGGATGCGCCGGGCCCTGGCCACGCCGCCGTCCTGGGCGATCAGCACGTCGAACTCGCCCTCGGGGCGGGTCTGCATGCCAATCTCCTGTGCCTCCAGTGCGGTGGCGTCTTCGTCCAGCACGGTGGCCAGGCCGACGCGCAGGTCTTCGGTCGCCTGCTCATTGTCGACGGCGAAGTTGCGGCTGAAGGCGTAGTAGTACCAGGAGTTGTGCGCATCGATCGGCGTGATGCCGTTGAGCACCTTGATCAGGAAGCCCTCTTCGCGCGGCTTGCCCTCGCCGGTGATGCCCGAGTGGAGCACGTGCAGGTTCGGGACGAAGAACTCCGTGCAGTGGAAGCGGTCGAACAGGCCGCGGGCGTCCATCGTTTCGGCGTACAGCGGCGGTGCTTCAACCGAGGGCATGAGGCGGTCGACGCTGACCACGTTGCCGTCGACCTCGACGGTGATCCCGTGTTCGTAGATGTAGTCATCACCCACCGTTGTCTGGTGCAGGAAGGACTCATGGGTCAGGTCCAACAGGTTGTCGTGGATCAGGTCGGCACGGCACTTGAAGTGGTACGAATGCGTGACCGTGGCCCACTCCGGGTCCACCATCCAGTGGGTGTCCGGGACGTCCGCCGGATCGGCCAGCTCCGGATCGCCGGTCCAGACCCAGATCCAGCCGTCCTGCTCCACCACCGGGTACTTGCGCACCTTTGCGCGTTCCGGGATCGACGTCTGGGCCGGCACCTTGGTGCACATGCCGTCCGGACCGTAAGTGAAACCGTGGTAGCCGCACTCCACCGAATCACCGACGGTCCGCCCCTGGGAGAGCGGGAAGGCGCGGTGCGCACAGCGGTCCGCCAGGGCAATAGCCTCGTTGTCCTGCGTTCGGAACAGGACGATCGGCTGCTCGCAGATGACCCGGCGCACGGGCTTGCGGGTGACCTCTGTTGACCACGCCGCCACATACCAAGTGTTGAGCACATACATTTTTCGGTTCTCCTCCATCACGTGTGTATACACTGTATTCAGAACGTGATTGTGACGTCAAGCACTTTCGCTAAAAGGTTCAGCAGGTTACCGTTTCACCCAATTTCAGCCTCTTTACGCGGCCTGCCGCCGGCTGAACGCTAGAGTGCACACAACAGAAGGAGGCCCCCCATGGCGGCGATACCGAATGACGTGCGACCGCTGTCGGTCCGCGTCCATGAGCAGCTGAGCGCCGACATCATCAGCGGGGCGATCAAGCCAGGCTCAGCTTTGGCCCAGGAGGGGGTCGCTTCGCTGTACGGAGTGTCCCGCACCCCTGTCCGCGATGCGCTCACCCAGCTGACGCTGGAAGGACTGACCACCCTTGTGCCAGGCAAGGGCTACATAGTCAACCAGCTCAACGAGCGCGAGATCGAGAACGTCTTCGAGGTCCGCTACGCCCTGGAATCCCTCGCGGTCCGGAACGCCATCGGCTCCTACACACCCCAGCAATTGGTGCGGCTCAATGGCCTCATCGACGAGACGGAGATCGTTGACCCGCAGGACAGCGATGAACTGTTCCGGTTGGGCCGCGCGTTCCATCTGGCCTTGGTGGAGCCCGCTGCCAACGACTATCTGCGCGGCGTCATTACCTCCATCTGGAACCACCCCATCCAGCACAGGATTACCTTGACCTACCGGCAGGGGCCGGAGCACCAGGCCAAGGTCATCCACGATCACCGCAGCATACTGCAGGCACTTAGGGACCAGGATCCTGAACGCGCCATCGAAGTGCTGGCGCATTGCCACGACGTCAAAGACCCCAACCGCTACGAACACATCGGCTGAAAACCCGTTCCCGCTCCCGTTCCCGCTCCGGGCCCGAGGCTCAGCCCCTCCCAGCCATACTCACGCCGGCCCGCCACACGGCGGCCGTCAGCGGCATGCCGGGCCGGTAGGCCAGATGGGTGGCCGAGGGCGCGTTGAGCAAGTGCAGGTCGGCGCGGTGCCCGACGGCGATTGACCCCACCGCCCGCTGCCCGTCCGCGTCCCGGCCCACATGGCGGCCCAGCGCCAGGGCACCGCCGTAGGTCGCCGCCCGGACCGCTTCCTGGACGCTCAATCCCATCTGCAGCACCGCCGTCGTTACGCAAAAGTTCATTGAACTGGTGAAGGAGGTGCCGGGATTGCAGTTGGATGCCAGGGCGATTTCCGCACCGGCGTCCAGCAGCTGCCGTCCCGGCGCCAGCGGCTGGCGAGTGGACAGATCGCAGGCCGGCAGGCAGGTCGCCACGGTGCCGCGCTCCCCCGTGCCGCTGGCCCGGTCCCAGCCCGCCCAGGTTCCGGCGAGCGCTGCGACGTCGTCGTCGGAGAGGTAGTTCACGTGGTCAACGCTGGCCGCCCCGTATTCCACCGCCAGCCGAACGCCGGGGCCCTCGCCCAGCTGGTTGCCGTGCACGCGCAACCCCAGGCCGGCGTCGCGGCAGGCAGCCAGGACCCGGCGCGACTGCTCCTCGTTGAAGGCGCCGCGTTCGCAAAACACGTCCGCCCACTGCACGTACGGCCTGACCGCGGCCAGCATGTCGCCGCACACCAGGTCGGTGTACGCGTCCGCGTCGATGCCGTCCGGGACCAGATGCGCGCCGAGGTACGTCACCTCGTCCACCACGGTGGAGGCGATCCGGGCGCTACGGGCCTCCTGCTCCACGTCCAGGCCGTAGCCTGTCTTCGTTTCCAGGTACGTGGTGCCACCGGCCGCTGCCTCCGCGACGCGGGCCAGCAGCAGCCGGGTCAGTTCGTAGTCGCTGGCCTCGCGGGTGGCGCCGGTGGTGACCGCGATCCCGCCGGCCTGATAGGACTGTCCGGCCATCCGGGCTTCGAACTCGGCGGTGCGGTCGCCGGCGAAGACCAAGTGGGTGTGCGAGTCCACCCATCCCGGCAACACGGCTCGTCCGCCGGCATCGAACTGTTCGTCGGCGTCGGGTGCCTGCGTCGAGGAGCCGAGCCAGGCAATGCGCTCCCCCTCGATGATTACCGCGGCATCGTGGAGCACTGCATCGGCGCCGCGGGCCGGGTCCTGCGTGTGCAGTTCGCCGATATTGGTGATGACGGTGCTCACGCGATCTCCTTCAGTGCCGCGGCCAGCAGGTCGGCCGGCTGGCCCAGCCGCGAGTGGATGCCGTTGACCGCCAGCCGTTCCCCGCCGACGACGACGGCCGTGACGTCCGCGGACGTGGCCGTCAGCGGCAACTGGCCGGGATCCGAGCCTACCGTGCGCATCGAGGCTGGGTTGACCGCGGCCAGATCGGCTGCCATGCCGACGGCGATGCTTGCTGTGGGGGTCGCCATCGCGGCCACGGCTCCAGCCGACGCGGCGTGCAGAAGTTCGTCCGGTGTGAATCGTCCGCGCTGCCCGCTGGCCAGGCGTTCGCCGTGCTCCAACGCACGCATCTCCAGCCACGGGTCGACGACGGCGTGCTGGTCGGTGCCGAGTGCGATGCGGGCGCCGGCATCGGCCAAAGCCCGGGCCGGGCCGATTCCATCGGCGAGGTCGGCTTCCGTCGTCGGGCACATCACCACGGTGGCGCCCGCGCCGCCCAGCAGTTCGATGTCCTCGTCAGTCAGGTGGGTGGCGTGGACGGCGCTCAGGCGTGGCGACAGCAAGCCGTGCCGCGCCAGCAGCCCGGCCGGCGTGACGCCGTACTCCGCCAGGCAGGCCTCGTTTTCGGCCGGCTGCTCGGAGAGGTGGATGTGCAGCGGCAGTTCCGGCGGCAGTCGGTCGGCAATGATCGGCAGCGCGGATTCGGGCACACCGCGCACCGAGTGCAGCGCCGCCCCCACGGTGATCCGGGCCGGGTCGAACCGGGCTGCAACGGTCTTTCGGAGCGAGTCCAGCCTGTCCAGCCAGGCGTGCACGTCGCCGTCGCCGAATCGCTGTTGTTCAGGGCCCAGCGGCCTGCCGATGCCGCCGGCCAGATAGCAGGTGTCCAGCAGGGTCAGGCGGATCCCGGCGGCGGCGGCAGCCCGGCAGAGCGCCAGTTCCATTGCATGCTCGCCCTCGTGGTCATCGCCGTCGCTCTGGAGGCCGGTTCCGGCGCCGTCGGGACCGTGTTCGTCGGTGCCGAGGCCACCGCCGTACGCGGCGCCGTCCGGGCGGTGGTGGACGTAGTGGAATTCGGCCACGCTGCTGAAACCGGCGGTCACCATCTCGGCGAACACGGCCGTGGCCAGCCGCTCGTACTTGCCGGGGGTCAGCGCGCCGGCCGCCCGGTACATCTGCTCGCGCCACGTCCAGAAGTCGCCCCTGCCGGCGTGCGTGCGGCCGCGCAGGGCACGGTGGAAGGCATGCGAATGCGCGTTGGCCGCTGCCGGGAACACCACGCCGTCCAGCACCAGCGCGCCGGATGCCGGATCCGGCCGCGGTGCCGTGCCTACCTGGGTGATGTCACCGCCGTCGGTTTCCAGCAGGATGCCCTCCGCCACGCCCTCCGGCCCCAGCCAGGCGCGTTCGCACCAGATGCTGCTCACAGCAGGGCCTCCAGCACATCCGCGAGGGCGGCGGCGCCGGCGTCGGCGTCCCACGGTTCAACGTATTCCTCCGGCGAGTGCGAAATGCCGGAGGGGTTCTTCACGAACAGCATGCCCGACGGCACCCGCGCGGCCAGCACGCCGGCGTCGTGCCCGGCACCGGTGGCCAGCACCGGAGCACCGGGCAGGGCATTCTCCAGCTGGCGCTGCAGGGCCGGGTCGAAGTGCACCGTGCCGCTGTAGGACTCCTCCGTCAGGGACACCGAGCAGCCTTCGAAGGCTGCGATCTTCTGGGCCTTGCCGTGGATGGTTTCGACCAGCTGCGCGGTGACTGCGTCGTCGGGGTGCCGGGCGTCCAGCCACAGATCCACCCGCGAGGCGATCACGTTCGTGCCGCCGGGAACCGGCTGGATCCGTCCGACCGTGGCCCGGGCGTCGGGCTGTTTGGCGGCGCTCTGCTGCACGGCCAGGATGATCTGCGCGGCGGCGACCATCGGGTCCGCACGGTCGGCCATCAGCGTGGTGCCGGCATGGTTGCCCTGGCCGGAGACGCTGATCCGCCACCGCCCGTGGCCCAGGATGGAACTGCCGACGGCGATGGCCGGGCCGTCCTCGCCCAGTCCGCGGCCCTGCTCCACATGCAGCTCGATGAAGTCGCCGATCCGCCCCAGCGCCTCGTCGTCGCGCCCGAGGTGCGCCGGATCCAGCCCGTTGGCCCGGGCGGCATCGGCGAAGGTGGTGCCGTGCTCATCGCGCAGGTTCCGGGCCTTGTCCGGGTCGATGGCCCCGGCCAGCAGCCGCGAGCCCAGGCACGCCACCCCGAACCGTGAACCCTCCTCTTCCGGAAAGACCGTGACGGCCAGCGACCTGTTCGGCTGCACGCCGCGCTCCCTGAGCACGTCGACGGCGGCGAGCGCGGAGGCCACGCCCAGCGGACCGTCAAAGGCACCGCCGCCGGGCACCGAATCCAAATGGCTGCCGGTGACCAGCGCGCCGCGCTGCGGCTCGCCCCACCACGCCCAGATGATGCCGTTGCGATCCGTCTCCACGTCCAGTCCGCGGCGCCCGGCCTGTTCGATGAACCAGCCGCGCAGGTCCAGCTCAGCGGTGGAGAACACCGGGCGCGAATACCCCCCGCGCTGCCCGTCCCGCCCGACATCGGCAATGGATTCCAGGAGCGAGGTGACCGTTTCCATGATCAAACTTTCCTTCGTTAGCTGTAGTGGCCCAAGGCCGGCTTTCGTCTAGTCGCGCAGGCATCCCGGCATGCCCGGGGCAGTAGTGGGAACGGCCGGAGGCCGGCTTTCGTGTAGGCGCGCATCGCCGCAGCGAGGAACGAGCGGAGGTGTCTAAGCGCCGGGCGAAAGCCGGCTCCGGCCCAGCCCAGGTACTACTCGCTCATCGGGATCCGGACACCGCGCTCGGCCGCCACCTCGACGGCCCGCTCGTAGCCCGCGTCCACATGCCGGATTACACCCATGCCCGGATCGTTGGTCAGCAACCGCTCCAGCTTCTGCGCCGCCAGTTCCGTGCCGTCCGCGACCGAGACCTGGCCGGCGTGGATGGAACGTCCGATGCCAACGCCGCCGCCATGGTGGATGGAGACCCAGGTGGCCCCGGAGCTCGCCGCGGTCAGCGCGTTCAGCAGCGGCCAGTCGGCGATGGCGTCGGAGCCGTCGGCCATGGCCTCGGTCTCGCGGTAAGGAGAGGCGACGGAGCCGGAGTCAAGGTGGTCGCGGCCGATCACGATCGGCGCCGAGACCTTGCCTTCTGCCACCAGCCGGTTGAACAGCAGGCCGGCTTGGTGCCGTTCACCGTAGCCCAGCCAGCAGATGCGCGCCGGCAGCCCTTCGAACTCCACCCGTTCGGCGGCGGCGTCCAGCCAGCGGTGCAGGTGTTCGTTCTCCGGGAAGAGTTCCTTCAGTGCGGCATCGGTGACCTCGATGTCCTTCGGGTCGCCGGACAGCGCCACCCAGCGGAACGGGCCGAGGCCCTCGCAGAACAGCGGGCGGATGTAAGCCGGGACGAAACCGGGGAACTCGAAGGCCCGGTCATAGCCACCCTTGCGCGCCTCGTCGCGGATCGAGTTGCCGTAGTCGAAGACTTCTGCACCGGCATCCTGGAACTCCACCATCGCCTGCACGTGCCGGGCCATGGAGGCTTGGGCTTTCTTGGTGAACCCCTCGGGATCCGCTTGGGCTTCGCGCTGCCAGTCCGCCACCGAGATTCCTTCGGGCAGATAGGACAGCGGGTCATGGGCGGAGGTCTGGTCGGTGACCACGTCCACCGTGAGCTCGCCGGCCTGGTGCCTGCGCAGGATCTCCGGGAACACCTCGGCGGCATTTCCCACGTAGCCCACGGACCAGCCGCGGCCTTCTTCCTTGGCCTTCATGACCTTGGCGATGGCGGTGTCCACGTCCGTCTCCACCTCGTCCAAGTAGCGCTTGCCCACGCGGCGGCGCAGCCTGGCTTCGTCCACGTCAACGATCAGGCAGGCACCGTCGTTGAGCGTGACCGCCAGCGGCTGGGCCCCGCCCATGCCGCCGCAGCCGCCGGTCAGCGTCAGCGTTCCGGCCAGCGTGGGTGAACCGGTCTTGCCGGCCTCGTGCAGCTTGGCCCCGACGGCCGCGAACGTCTCGAAGGTGCCCTGCAGGATGCCCTGGGTGCCGATGTAGATCCAGGAACCGGCGGTCATCTGGCCGTACATCATCAGGCCCTCGGCTTCCAGCCGGCGGAACTCCGGCCAGTTGGCCCAGTCCCCCACCAGGTTCGAGTTGGCCAGCAGCACCCGCGGCGCCCACGGGTTGGTCCGGAGCACGCCGACCGGTTTACCCGACTGCACCAGCAGCGTCTCATCGTCTTCCAGGTCCGCCAGCGTCTTCACAATCGCGTCATAGGCCTCCCAGGACCGCGCTGCGCGGCCGGTTCCGCCGTAGACCACCAGGTCCTCGGGGCGCTCGGCCACTTCGGGATCCAGGTTGTTCATGAGCATCCGAAGCGGCGCCTCGGTCTGCCAACTCTTGGCGGTCAGCGTGGTGCCGCGGGGAGCCCTGATGTTGCGGGAGGGATCGTGCTGGGTGAACGTCATTGTTGTGCCCTTTCTGGCTGGACGAATCTGGCTGGGAGGTTTCTGGCTAGGACGTTGTTTCCGGCTCGGTGAAGAGTGTGCCGGCCTGTTCGGCCAACAGCAGTCCGAATTTTTCTGCTGCCTCAGTTGTGGTGCGGTAACTCGGAGCGACGATGCTCAGCGCGGCAACGACCTTGTCTCCGGCGAAGACGGGGGCCGCGACCGCGGTCACGTCGGCCTCCACGCTGTCCGCCATCACGGTGAAGGTGCCGCGGCCCACCTGTCCGCTCAGCGCAGCTCCGGCCGCGCTGCCCGCGACGGGGAAGGTCCGGCCCACCCAGTTCACGTGCCGCACGGAGTGGGTGCCTTCTTCGATGGCCACGTACAGCCCGTGCTCGCTGCCGGCGGTCACGCTCAGGTAAGCGGATTCGCCGGTCCGGTCCACCAGCGTGCGCAGGACATCCCGGCCGGCGTCGACCAGCGACTCATGGCTGAGCGCCTGCACGCCCAGCTGCACCATCCGAAAACCCGGACGGTACAAGGCGTTTCCGCGTTTCGCGGCGAATCCGTTGGCTTCCAGCGTGCGCAGCAGGCGCAGCGCCGTCGAGGCGGACAAGCCGACGGCTTTGGCCGCATCGGCGAGCTTGACTCCGTCGTTCTCGCAGACGATGCGCAGCAGTGCCAGCGCACGGTCGGCCGCCCTGGTAGTGGGATCCGCACCCGTTTTCGGCACCATGCTGCTTCCTCCGTTGAGATTGGCTTTATTGCAGCCAGTAAAACATCTATTTCATCCAGCGGCAAGAATTTCCATCAAAGTATTGACCTGCGCCACATCCGCTAGGTAGTTTCGGGTAACAGCCGATTCGTTTTACTCCTCGAAACGAACATGCCATGCATCGGCAGATAAAAGGAGACCTTCATGCGCCAACTGATGTCCGCGGCACCCACCGCCCGCCGCCCCCTCCTGGCCACCGCGTCGGCAGCGGTACTGGCCGGTGCCCTGCTGCTAACCGGCTGCGGCTCCGGCAGCCCCTCTTCTACGGAGGGCGGGACGCAGCCCGCCGCCCCGTCGGCGGACGGTTCGCTGGACCAAGTGAATCTGGGGCTGATTCCGATCACGGACGTGGCCCCGGTGTATCTGGGTATTCAGGAGGGCTACTTCGAGGACGAAGGCATCCAGCTCTCTGTCCAGCTGGCCCAGGGCGGTGCCGCGATTGTCCCAGCGGTGATGACCGGCGAATACCAGTTCGGCTACTCCAACGTCGTCTCGCTGCTGATCGCACGGGACAAAGGGCTGCCGATCACCGTGGTCTCCAATGGCTCCAGCTCCACCAACGTCCCGGGCAAAGACGTAACCGAGGTCGCCGCCCTGCCGGAAGCCGGAATCGAGAACGCGGCCGATCTCGTCGGCAAGACGGTTGCCGTCAATGCGCTGAACAACTTTGCCGATGTCACCATCCGGAATTCCGTTGAGCAGGCCGGTGGCAACCCGGACGACGTCGACTTCGTGGAAATGCCCTACCCGAATATGCCGGCGGCGCTGGAGCGCGGTGACGTGGACGCCGCCTGGACCACCGAGCCGTTCCGCACCCAGATCCTTGAAGCCGGCGGCGAGATTGTGGCCAGCCCGATGACCGACCTCACCGAGGACTTCGATTCGGCCTTCTACTTCACCTCCGAGCAGACGATGCAGGAGGACCCCGAACTCGTGGAGCGGTTCCGCCGGGCGCTGGAGAAGTCATTCCAGTTCGCTGCGGAGAACGACGACGAAGTGCGCTCGGTCATCCAGGATTACGCCAAGATCACGCCCGAACTCGCAGAAACGGTAGTGATGTCCCGCTGGTACCCGGAGATTAACCGGGAGGGCCTGCAGAAGCTGGGGTCGGCCGCCGTCAAGTACGGCGTCCTGAAGAATGACCCCGACTATGATGCACTGATCGCCGACTAGCCCCCGCGCCCGCACCCGTCCAGCCCGTACCGCTTGAAAGGCACCATGTCCCAGTCCCAGCTTCAGACCGTTTCCGTCTCCGTTTCCGTCGGACCGCTCACCCCCGCCGACGTCGTCGCCGTCGCCCGCCACGGCGCCGCCGTGGAACTCAGCGAGGAGTCGCTCGCCGCGATGGCCACGTCGCGAAAGGTGATCGAGGCGCTGGTGGACGACGACGTGCCGCACTACGGAGTCAGCACCGGCTTCGGCGCCCTGGCCACCAAACAGATCCCGGTGGAGCTGCGCACGCAGCTGCAGCGTAGCCTGATCCGCAGCCACGCCGCGTCCTCCGGCGCCGAAGTGGACCGGGAGGTGATCCGCGGGCTGATGCTCAACCGGCTGTCCACCATGGCCACCGGCCGCACCGGCGTCCGGCCCATGGTTGCCCAGGCGTATGCCGGGATCCTCAATGCCGGCATCACTCCCATCGTCGGCGAGTACGGCTCCCTGGGCTGCTCCGGCGACCTGGCACCGCTGGCCCATTGTGCGCTCGCCCTGATGGGCGAAGGCCAGGTCCGCAACAACCAGGGCGAGCTGGTGCCCGCGGCTGAGGCGCTGGCCGCCGCCGGACTGGAACCGGTGGAACTGCGGGAGAAGGAAGGCCTGGCGCTGATCAACGGCACCGACGGCATGCTGGGCATGCTGATTATGGCCTCGGCGGACCTGCACCGGCTGCTCAAGACGGCCGACCTCGCCGCCGCCATGAGCATTGAAGGCTTGCTGGGCACTGACGCGGTGCTGGCCGAGGACCTGCACGCGCTCCGGCCGCATCCCGGCCAGATTGCCGCCGCCGCCAACATGCGCGCGGTCTTGGCCGGCTCCGCCCTGATCGAGGAGCAGAAGCACGGGCAGCACCGGTTCACCCGGGTCCAGGATGCGTACTCGCTGCGCTGCGCCCCGCAGGTGCACGGCGCAGCACGCGCCACCCTGGCCCACGTGGAATCGGTGGCCGGTTACGAGCTGTCCTCCGCCGTCGATAATCCGGTGGTCACCGTGGACGGCAGGGTGGAGTCCAACGGCAACTTCCATGGCGCTCCCGTTGGCTATGCCTTGGACTTCCTGGCCATTGCCGTGGCTGACCTTGCCTCGATGAGCGAACGCCGCACCGACCGGTTCCTTGACAGCGCCCGCAGCCACGGGCTCAATGCCTTCCTGGCCGACGACCCGGGCGTCGACTCCGGGCACATGATCGCCCAGTACACCCAGGCCGGAATTGTCAGCGAGCTCAAGCGGCTGGCCAATCCGGCGTCGGTGGACTCGATCCCGTCCTCGGCCATGCAGGAAGACCACGTCTCGATGGGCTGGTCCGCCGGACTGAAGCTGCGCCGCGCCCTGGACGGCCTGACCCGGGTGCTGGCCATCGAACTGCTCACCAGCGCGCGCGCCCTGGACATGCGCGACGGTGGTGTGGACAGCTCCCTAAGCGCCCCCGTCGTCACCGCCGTGCGCCGGGAAATCCGCACGGTGGTGGCAGGGCCGGGCACCGACCGCTATCTCTCCCCGGAGATCGAGGCCGTCCGCGTGCTGGTGGACAGCGGCGTACTGCTGGACGCCGTCGAGCAGGCGGCGGGCAGCGCACTGAACTGACCCGGACGGCACTACACTGGTGCCCGGAAACACCGTTGGTTCCGGATCGCCGGGCCGGAACCAACGCCGGGAACACTGGGGGCCGGCGCCGGAGAAGGACCTGCCGCATGGGCGCCGACACACCCGAGGCCCGGCCCAGCCGCCGAAAGCTGCTGCAACGGACCGTCCCCGTCCTCGCCGCCGGAATCGGCGCCGGGGTCCTCGGCACGGCTGGTGCCGCGGCGGCGGTGCGGCCGGGTGCCGTGCCCGGCGACGAGCAGATCGCGAAGCTGGTCGCCGATCCGACCTCGGCCACCCACCGAGCGCTGGTCCAGCTCCTGGCCCCGACTGCCACCGCCGCGGCGCGGACCGCCCAGAACGGACGGGTGGACCCCCGGCAGGCCGGCTACGACGTCGTCCTGCTGCTGGGCCAATCCAACATGCAGGGCTGCGGCCTGCCCTTTGATCCAGCCATCGATGTGGAGCTGGACGGCATCGACCAACTGGCCGTATCCGGTCCCCTCAGCGGCCAGGTGATCACCGCCAGCGAGCCGCTCTGCCACGTCGCCAGCGTGCGGGTGGAGGGCCGGCCCGCCGTCGGCCCGGGGTTCGAATTCGCCCGCCAGCTGTGGCTGGCCCAACCGGCCGGCCGCAAGGTGCTGCTGGTGCCCGCGGCCATGGGCGGTACGTCGATCACCGGCAACGCCGACTACTCCTGGGATCCGGACAACACGGGTGCGCGGAGCAATCTGTTCCATCGCGCGCTGGGTGCCGGCCGCCGCGCGCTGGCGCTGAATCCACACAACCGCCTGGCCGCGGTCCTCTGGCACCAGGGCGAGGCGGACGCCGTGTTGGGCTCCTCCCAGGCGTGGTACCAGGCCAAACTGCTCCAGATCATCGACCTGGTCCGCGAGGCCCTGGGGCCGGCGCCGTTCCTGATCGGCGGCATGGTGCCGGAGTGGCTCCCCGGCGATCCGGGACGCCGCGGCATCGATGCCGCCCACCGCGCCATCCCGTCGCTCCGGCCGCGGACGGCGTTCGTCGAAGGCCCCTCCGACGCCAGCCAGGACGAAGGACACATCCACTACAACGCCGCCGGCGCCCGGGAACTGGGGCTGCGCTTCTTCAGCGCCTTCGAAGCCGAGGCTGCCGGGCAGCCCGTCTAGCAGCGCCGCCCGGGCGCATCCCGCTACTGCGGGAAGGTACGACGGCGGGGGCTGAGGGCGGCGGGAACGTCGCCGGCGCCGTCGTGCTCTCCCAGGATCAGTCCCGCCGCGAGCTCGGCGATCCCGGCCGAGGTCTGAAACCCATAACCGCCCTGCCCGGCCAGCCAGAAGAAGCCGTTGGCCTCGGGGTCGAAGCCCACCACCGGATGCCCGTCAGCAGGTTCGGTCCGCAGCCCGGTCCAGGCCCTGGCCACACCCGTGATGGTCAGGGTCGTGCTCCTGCCGATGTGGGAGATGGCCCGCTGCACGTCGGCCTCCCGCGGACGGGCGTCCTCGGGTTCGCTCGGCTCGGTTTCGGACGGGGAAATCAGCACCTGGCCGTCCTCCGGGCGGTAGTAGAAGCTGTCATCCGCCGCGGCCACCATCGGCTGCCCCGGCGCCAGCGGCCGGGCCACGTCCACCACCGCCGCGGTCCGCCGGTACGGCACCAGCCCCTGCGGCTTCGCCCCGAACAGGGCCGCGACTTGGTCGGCCCAGGCGCCGGCTGCGTCCACCACGATTCCGGCCTCGATCGTCTCCCGGCCCGCGGCCAGTTGCCAGCCGCTGCCGTTCCTGCGGGCCGAGTGGACACGAGATTCCGTCAAGAACCGTGCCCCTGCGGCCCGCGCCGTGCTGTGGTGGTGTTCGAGCAGGACGTCGGTGCGGCAGCCGAACGACGTCCGGTCCAGCCCGGCGGCTGCAAACGCTCCGGGCCGCAGTTCCGGGCTCAGCCCACGCGCGCTGTCCGGGTCGATGAACTCCATCTGGCCGCTGGCGTGCTCCTTCACGGCAGCTTCGGATCCGATCAGCAGGAACGACCGGTGGCTGAGGATCTGCAGGCCGGCCGCGCTTTCGAGGCGGTGCAGCAGGTCCAGGGTCCGGCGGTCAGCTGCTGGATGGCCGGCGGACCGTAGCTGGGCACCAACTGCCGCGCCGACCGGCTGGAGGTGTGGTAGCCCAGCGTGGGTTCGGCCTCCGCCAGCACCACGCGCACCCGGCCGGCGAGCTCGGCGGCCAGCGACAGCCCGGCGATGCCGCCGCCGATGATCAGGACGTCGCAGCTGATCGGGCTCATGCCGGCTGTACCGCCTGCCGGGAGGCGACAAACGCGGCGACGCAGGCTTCGATGTCCTCCGCCGTATGCGCCGCCGACAGCTGCACACGGATCCGCGCCGCGTCCTTGGGTACCACCGGGTAGCTGAAGGCGGTGACGTACACGCCGTTCTCCAGCATGGCCTCGGCGGTCCGGCCGGCGAGGACGGCGTCGTGGAACATCACCGGGACAATCGGGTGAACGCCTTCGAGCAGGTCGAAGCCTTCCTCCGCCATCCGGCGCCGGAACAGGGCGGTGTTGTCCTGCAGCCGGGACCGCAGCTCGGCCGAACCGCCCACCAGTTCCAGTGCCTTCAGCGTGGCGGCGACGATGGCCGGGGCCACCGAGTTGGAGAACAGGTACGGCCGCGCCTTCTGCCGAAGCATCGCCACGATCTCGCGGCGTCCGGAGACGTAGCCGCCGGAGGCGCCGCCCAAGGCTTTGCCGAAGGTGCCGGTGTAGATGTCCACCTTGTCCGACACGCCTGCATGTTCCGGCGTGCCCGCGCCGCTGGCACCCATGAAGCCGACGGCGTGCGAGTCGTCCACCATCACCAGCGCACCGTATTTCCCGGCCAGTTCGCAGATTTGTTCCAGCGGCGCCAGATAGCCGTCCATGGAGAAGACGCCGTCGGTGACGACGATCGTCCGCCTGGCGCCCCCGCCGTCGTTCAGTTGCGCTGCTTCCTGCAGCCTGGCTTCGAGTTCGGCCATGTCCCGGTTCGCGTAGCGGAACCGGACCGCCTTAGACAGCCGGATGCCGTCGATGATCGAGGCGTGGTTCAGCGCGTCCGAGATGATGGCATCATCAGGGCCAAACAGGGACTCGAAGACGCCGCCGTTGGCGTCGAAACAGGACGAAAACAAAATGGTGTCCTCGGTTCCGAGGAAGCGGGACACCTGCTGTTCCAGCCGCAGGTGCAGATCCTGCGTGCCGCAGATGAACCGCACGCTCGCCATGCCGAACCCGCGTTCGTCCATCGCGGCTTTCGCGGCGGCGATGATCTCCGGATGGTCCGCCAGCCCCAGGTAGTTGTTCGCGCAGAAGTTCAACACCTCGCGGGCGGACCCGTCCGGCGCGCTGGCTGCGATGTGGCTGGACTGCGGCGTGGTGATGCGGCGCTCCGCCTTGAACAGTCCGGCGTCGCGGATCTCCTCCAACTCGGCGGCCAACTGGTCCTTGAGCGTTCCGTACATGCTTGCCTCCTTAGATCCGGGTCCAGTCGAGGACCACTTTGCCGCCTTCGCCGTGCCGGGCGGTAGCGAACCCCCGCTCCCACTCGGCGGCCGGGAGCACGTCCGTGATCACCGAGGATATCGCCGCGTGCAGTGCGGGGCTGGACGAGAGCATGGCGCTCATCGCGTACCAGGTTTCGAACATCTCGCGGCCATAGATGCCCTTGAGCGTGAGCATGTGCGTGACCACCTTGGCCCAGTCGATGCTGATCTCTTCGGCCGGCAGCCCCAGCAGGGCAATCCGCCCGCCGTGCGTCATGTTCTCGATCATCGCCTGCAGCGCGGAGGCACGGCCGGACATCTCCAGTCCGATGTCGAAGCCTTCGGCCAACTCCAACTGCCGCTGCGCCTCGGCCACCTTGGTCTGGCTGACATCCACGCACATGTCCGCACCCATGTGTTTGGCCAGCTCCAGCCTCGAGGCGGACACATCGGTGACGGCGATCTTGCGCGCGCCGGCGTGGCGGACCACGGCAATCGCCATCAGCCCGATGGGCCCGGCGCCGGTGATCAGGACGTCTTCGCCGACCAGCGGAAAGCTCAGGGCGGTGTGGACGGCGTTGCCGAACGGATCGAAGATCGCTCCCAGTTCCGGCGTGACGGCCGGATCGGTGTGCACCCAGACATTGGTTTCCGGGATCACCACGTACTCGGCGAAGGCGCCGTCGCGCTGCACCCCCACGCTGACCGTGCGGATGCACATCTGCCGCCGGCCGGCCCTGCAGTTGCGGCACGTGCCGCAGACTATGTGTCCCTCGCCCGAGACCCGGTCCCCGATCTGCACATCCCGCACGCCGGTGCCGGTGGCCACGACTTCGCCATAGAACTCGTGCCCGGGGATCAGCGGACTGGTCACCGCGCCCGCGGCCCAGTCGTCCCACGCCTGGATGTGCAAGTCGGTGCCGCAGATGCCGGTGGTCAACACTTTGATCTTGACCTCGCCGAAGCCGGGTTCCGGTTCCGGCCGGTCCACCAGCTCAAAGCCGGCCTGTGGGCCGGACTTGAAGAGCGCCTTCACGCGTTGTCCTTATCTCTCGATCCGGCCGGGAGCACGCGGCCGCCCGGACGGTGGTCCGGGTCACTAGGCCAACTCTACGTAAGAGCCCCGTCGAAGTGCAGCGCGTCACAGTACGCGTCCAGCGCACGAGCCTGTAGTTTTGCTGGCAAGCACTTCCTCCTTCCATTCGACGTGAGCGAGACCTGCCCGTGGCAACCAGAACACACCAGATGATTCCGGCCATCACCGACGACCCATACTCGGATGACGTGCTGGCCGACCCGTACAGCCTGTTCGCCCGGATGCGGGCGGCCGGCCCAGCGGTCTGGCTGGAGAAGTACCAGGTGCCGGCCTTCGCACGCTACGCCGAGTGCCGCGATATTCTCGGCGACCACGGGACCTTCATCTCCGGCGCCGGCGTGGGCCCCAAGGACCTGCTGAAGGAACCGAACTGGCGGCCGCAGGGCATCCTCGAGTCCGACCCGCCGCGGCACACCTTGATGCGGGACGCCATGGCCGGGGTGATCTCGCCCAAGGGGACGCGCGCGCTGCGGGCCGGATTCGAAGCCTACGCCGGCCAACTGCTGCCGGAACTGCTGGCCCGTGGTTCCGTCGACGGCATCAAGGACCTGGCAGAGGTGTTCCCGCTCCGGGCGTTCGGCGACGCCGTGGGCATTCCGCGGGAGGGCCGCGAGGAGAACCTGCTGACCCACGGGGCGATGAACTTCAGCCACTTCGGCCCGGAAAACGAACGCCACCGCTACTACTTCGAGCAAGGTGCCGGAACTCCGGAGTGGGTGATGGACCGGACCAGGCGGGAAAACCTCAGCCCCGGCGGGATGGGAGAACAACTGTGGCAGTACGTCGACCGCGGCGAACTGCCGGCGGACATGGCCCCGCTGGTGGTCAGGGCCCTGCTGTCCGCGGGTCTAGACACCACCGTGATCGGCATTGGCAACGCCCTCAAGCTCTTTGCCGAGCATCCGGAACAGTGGCGCATCCTGCGGCAGAACCCGCAGATGGTCCCGCTGGCCATCAACGAGGTACTGCGCTTCGAGTCCCCGTTCCAGTCCTTCTACCGCACCACGTCCGCCGACACCGAGATCGCCGGCGTCCACCTGGCGGCCGGCAGCAAGCTGGCCCTGTTCCTGGGCTCGGCCAACCGGGACGAGGTCCAGTTCGGCCCGGATGCGGACGTCTTCCGGATTGAACGCGACGCCGCCAGCATGATCGCCTTTGGCAACGGCATCCACCGCTGCGTCGGCCAGCCCATCACCCGGTTGGAGATGCACGTCGTCCTGACCTGGCTGGCCCATAACGTGGAGCGGATCGAGCTCACCGGCGAACCTGTCCCGTACCTGCACAACACGTTGAAGGGCTACACCTCGCTGCCCCTGCGGCTGCTGCCGGCCTGAGCCCAAGCTGGATCGCCCCGACCGCCGCAGGCTAGACTGTGACTCCTGCCACAGTTCTGTGGCAGTGATCCGGTACAAGGGGGATCTCCAGTGCCGCACTCTGCCCAGCCAGCGTCCCGACCCGTGCAGGACCGGGCCTACCAGGCCCACGAAGGGCTCGATCCGGAAGGGCTGATCGGCGGTGACGGAAGCCTGAGCCGCCTGCGCCCGGTGGTCCGCGACTCGTGGCAACGGTCCTTGCGGCACGCCGCCGATCCGGACCGCGCGTTGGCCCGGCTGGTCCTGGCCGAGGACGAACTGGACGCGTTCCGCCGGGACCATCCGCTGGCCGCCATCATGCCTGTCTTCGGCCGGTTACTGGTGGAACCCAGCCATGAAGCGGGAATGCTGGTGGCCGTTGGGGACCAGCACGGGCGCCTGCTCTGGGTGGATGGCGATACCCGGCTGAGGGAACGTGCGGAGGGCATGATGTTCATGCCGGGCACCGACTGGTCCGAGGCATCCGTGGGCACCAGCGCCCCCGGCACCGCCCTCGCTCTGGGCCACGGGGTGCAGATTGCCGGCGCCGAGCACTTCAGCAGGGCGGTTCATTCGTGGAGCTGTACCGCCGTCCCCATTCACGATCCTGATTCCGGCGCCGTGCTCGGCGTGGTGGATCTGACCGGCGGGAAGGAAGCCGCCGCTCCGCATACGCTGTCGCTGGTCCGGGCTGCGGTGGCCGCGGCCGAGGCCGAGCTGAGGATCATCCGCCTGCAGGCGGCGCCGCCCGGCAGCCGGGCCAGGCAACAGCCCGGCGGACTCACCATCACCGGCCGGGACCATGGCATTCTGGAGCTGGCCGGCCGGCGGACCGAATTGTCCCAGCGGCACACGGAGATCCTCACCCTGATGGCCCTGCACCCGGCCGGCCTGACGGCCGAGCAACTGGCCGACCAGCTCAACCGGCACGCCCGCGGCGCAACGCTGCGGGCCGAGATGGTCCGGCTGCGCAAACTGCTGGCCGGCATCAGCCCGGCCGCGGTCCCCGAATCACGGCCGTACCGCCTGCGGCAGCCGCTGGCCGTCGACGCGCAGCGGACCCTGCAGTGCTTGGCGCGCGGCTCATACCGCCAGGCCCTCGATCTTTACCAGGGCCAGATCATTCCGGGGTCCGAGGCGCCGGGCATCATCGATTTCCGCCACCACGTCAGCGCCACGCTGCGCGAGTCGGTGCTCAGCAGTGCCTCGCCGGAAACGGTGCTGCGCTACCTTGAGCTTCCCGAAGCGAAGCACGACGGCGATGCCTGGCATGCGGCGCTCCGCCTGTTGCCGCCGCGCTCACCGCGGCGGGCCGGCGTCGTCGCCCGCTTGGAGCAGCTGGAGTCCTTGGGCAGCTGACCGGCCCAAACGCCCGGTGCAACCTCGATGCAACCTTGCCTTCCCTAGGCTCATCACCACAGACAGTGCAGTCTGCCGGACCAGCGCGGTCCGGAACCGAAGCCGAAGGAGTCAACATGACTGTTTACGCCCAGCCCGGAACCGAGGGATCACCGGTCAGCTTCAAGCAACGCTACGAGAACTGGATCGGCGGCGAATGGGTCGCCCCGGTGAAGAACCAGTACTTTGAGAACATCTCCCCGGTCACCGGCAAGCCATTCTGCGAGGTGGCACGCGGCACCGCCGAAGACATCGACCTGGCGCTGGATGCCGCACACAAGGCGGCACCGTCCTGGGGCAAGACCTCGGTGGCGGACCGGGCAGCCGTGCTGAACCGCATCGCCGACCGGATCGAGGAAAACCTCGAACTGCTGGCCGTGGCGGAAACCTGGGACAACGGCAAGGCCGTCCGCGAGACGCTGGCGGCAGATATCCCGCTGGCCGCCGACCACTTCCGCTATTTCGCCTCCGCCATCCGCGCCCAGGAGGGCCGGCTCTCCCAGCTCGACGACGACACCACCGCGTACCACTACCACGAGCCGCTGGGTGTGGTCGGCCAGATCATTCCCTGGAATTTCCCCATCCTGATGGCCACCTGGAAGCTGGCGCCCGCGCTCGCGGCGGGCAACGCCGTCGTGCTTAAGCCCGCGGAGCAGACGCCCGCGTCCATCCTGGTGCTGATGGAACTGATCGCGGACATCCTGCCGGCCGGCGTGGTCAACGTGGTCAACGGTTTCGGTGTGGAGGCCGGCAAGCCGCTCGCTTCCAGCCCGCGGATCCGCAAGATCGCCTTCACCGGCGAGACCACCACCGGCCGGCTGATCAGCCAGTACGCGTCCCAGAACCTGATCCCGGTCACCCTGGAGCTGGGCGGGAAGAGCCCGAACATCTTCTTCTCCGACGTAGCTTCCGAGAACGATGCGTTCTACGACAAGGCGCTGGAGGGCTTCACGCTGTTCGCGTTCAACCAGGGCGAGGTCTGCACCTGCCCGTCCAGGGCGCTGGTGCAGGATTCGATCTACGATTCGTTCATGGCCGACGCGCTGGCGCGGACCGAGGCGATCATCCAGGGCAATCCGCTGGACACGGACACCCAGATCGGTGCGCAGGCCTCCAACGACCAGCTGGAGAAGATCCTGTCCTACATGGACATCGGCCAGCAGGAGGGGGCGAAGGTCCTGACCGGCGGCGGGCGCAACATTCTGGACGGGGACCTGGCCGACGGCTACTACGTCAAGCCGACCATCTTCGAGGGCGACAACAGCATGCGTATCTTCCAGGAAGAGATCTTCGGACCGGTCGTCTCGGTCACCCGGTTTAGCGGCTATCAGGAGGCGCTGGAGATCGCGAACGACACCCTCTATGGGCTGGGCGCCGGGGTGTGGAGCCGCAACGGAAACGTGGCCTACCGGGCCGGCCGCGAAATCCAGGCCGGCCGCGTGTGGGTGAACAACTACCATGCCTACCCGGCGGGAGCAGCGTTCGGCGGCTACAAATCCTCCGGCATCGGACGGGAAAACCACTCGATGATGCTGGACCACTACCAGCAGACCAAGAACCTGCTGGTCAGCTACAACGAGAACAAGCTCGG
Source organism: Actinomycetota bacterium (assembly GCA_051751385.1). Taxonomy (GTDB): domain Bacteria; phylum Actinomycetota; class Actinomycetes; order Actinomycetales; family Micrococcaceae; genus Crystallibacter. The sequence goes on from JBNJKW010000003.1 coordinate 198,364, forward strand.
CTTCTTCTAGAGACAGGTCCGCTCATGGCGTCTGCTGCACCGCAGCCGGAGGGTGCAACCACCACCCCGCCCGCTGCGAAACACCAGGCGGCGCTCGAGGCCACGGTGGCGCTGCCCGGGGAGGATTTTTCCCGGGTAGCGCTCACCGGTCCGGCCGTCGGGTTGCTGCAAAAACTTTGGGAGACCCACGGGCCGCTGATGTTCCACCAATCCGGCGGCTGCTGCGACGGGTCGTCGCCGATGTGCTATCCGGCAGGCGAATTCCTCACGGCAGACGCGGACGTGCTGCTGGGAACGTTCGACCTTCCGGACCGCGGAAGCCTTGGCTTCTGGATGTCGCGGGAACAGTTCGCGTATTGGAAGCACACGCATCTGACCGTGGACGTGGTGGAGGGACGCGGCAGCGGTTTCTCTGTGGAGGCGCCCGAGGGCAAGCGCTTCCTGATCCGCTCCCGACTGTTCGACGGATGAGTTAGTCGGACGTCCTCGGCGCTCGGTCGCCCACCGTGGCGTGGGTGGCCGAGCGTTTCTAGTTTTCGAAGAGGCAGAACGGATGGCCTGCCGGGTCGAAGAAAACGCGGACGTCGTCCTGCGGTTGAAAGGCCGCCCGCTCGGCGCCGGCCGCTTCCGCATGCTCGCAGGCACTGGCCAAGTCATCGACCAGAATGTCCAGGTGCATCAGCATCTGTTGCTCGCCGGGTTCTTCGGGCCAGACCGGCCGGCGGTAGTCGTTTTCCAGCTGGAAGGACAGACCGGGACCACCACTCGGATTGGCCAGCGTGACCCAGTCCGGCTCCTTGGTGCGAACGTCCCAGCCCAGCAGCCGGCCATAGAAGTCCGCCAGGGCCAACGGGTCAGGGGCGCCCAAAACCGTGGCGTGCAGCCGCAGCCCTCCGGTTCCGGGCACCGCGCCTCCTCTGTTCCGCCAAGCCGTTACGCAGTCCGGTCATGCTACTGCGGCTTCGGCCCGGCGGCTAGCTACCGGGGAGCACCTCGGCCAGCGCGCGCTCCCCGACGTCCCGCAACAGCCGGTTGTCGTCGGAGGAGGTCAGCAGCGCCGTCGCCATGGCCAACGCCCAGCCGCGGCCGCGCTGCCAGGTCTCCGGCGACACCTCGGTGCGCGATTCCACCGCGGCGATGAACTCCCGGCGTCCCGCGGCATCGAACACCAGCCAGGCGGCGGCCAGATCTGTGGCCGGATCCCCCGCGGTGATGTCGCCGAAGTCGATCACGGCCGCCAGCCTGGTGCCGTCCACCACCAGGTTGCCGGGGTGGAGGTCGCCGTGCAGCCACAGCGCTGGTCCGTCCCACGCCGGCAGCGTCGACAGCTGGCCCCACAGCGCTGCGACGCGCTCCGGTTGCGGAACCGCACCCGAATCCAAGCGCTGCAGGACGGCCGCATGGCGCGAGGCCAGCGGCACGCCCCGGACCGGATTCACCGGCGCGCCGGACGGCGCGGGTACGTGCAGCGAGGCGACGAACGCAGCCAGCCCGGGGGCCAGCGAACGCCGTTCCTCCGCGCGGAGGCGCCAGGCGGCCCGGCCTTCGAGCCACGGCACCACCGACCAAGACCAGGGATAGTACGACGACGGCTTGCCGCAGCGCACCGGCGCGGGCACGGCGACCGGCAGCTCCGGGGCCAGCGACGGCAGCCACTGCTGCTCGTTCAACAGCAAGTCCGCGGCTGCCCCGCGACGCGGCAGCCGGATGGCCAACTCGCCGCCGAGTTTGAACGTGACGTTGTCCCACCCGTTCGCCACTCGCACCAAGGGCAGCCGCGCCAGGTCCGGAAACTGGTCGGCTAGCAACCGCTGCACCAGGTCGTTGGTGATGTCGATCTCCGCAGCGGGCATCAAGGCCATCTGTTTCCGTACTTCCTTCAATCGCGAGGCATTGCCCCGCCAGCGGCGCGGACCTTGCCTGCGTGCTGATCTGATGCGGGACTTCCATCAGATCATCCGGAAGCGCCGGGGGCCAGCCGGACACGCCTGCCCATCCGCCTGCTCACTCGACGACCACACGGACGACGCCCCCGCCGGTCACGGCAGGGGCGTCGTCAGCATCGGGCACTGGCCCGTGGATCCGCTAGGTCAGCGGTGTGGGCCCAATATCCGTGCAGGTGGGCGTGTCCGGACGTGTGAGGATGGCGCGCCGCGGAACCGGTCCGATATCGCCGCGGGCCGAACCCGGAGCAATACTGTGCACTCGTTCCCTCCCCGGACTAACCCTGAACGCCGAGGCGTTCGAAAATGAGTTCACGGACGCGGCCGGCGTCGGCCTGCCCGCGGGTCGCCTTCATGACTCCGCCAACAATGGCTCCGGCAGCCTGCACCTTGCCGCCACGGATCTTATTTGCCACCTCCGGCTGGGCCGCCAGCGCCGCATCGATCGCTTCCAGCAGCGCCGAATCGTCGGAAACCACGGCCAGGCCGCGCTTCTCCACAACCTCTTCCGGGCTGCCCTCACCGGCGAGCACGCCGTCAAGGACCTGGCGGGCCAGTTTGTCGTTGATCTTTCCGGCCTGCACCAGGCGGTCCAGCTCGACCACCGTCTGCGGGCTGACGCCCAACTCCGACGGTTCGACCTCGGCTTCCTTGGCCCGGCGGGAAATCTCGCCCATCCACCACTTGCGCGCCACCGCGGCGGAGGCACCGGCGGCGATGGTCTCCTCGATCGAATCCATCACGCCGGCGTTGACGACGTCGCGGAATTCGGCATCCGCGTAGCCCCAGTCGGCCTTCAGCCGCTTGCGCCGTTCGGCCGGGGGCTCCGGCAGCCGGGCACGCAGTTCCTCGATCCACGCTTCGGTGGTGACGACGGGCACCAGGTCCGGCTCCGGGAAATAACGGTAGTCGTCGGCGTCCGACTTCGGCCGGCCGGACGTCGTGGACCGAGTGTCCTCGTGCCAGTGACGGGTCTCCTGGACAACCTTCTGCCCGGATTCCAGCACCGCGGCATGGCGCTGGATCTCGAAATGGACCGCACGTTCGACCGCACGCAGCGAGTTCACGTTCTTGGTCTCGGACCGGGTGCCGAACTGCGTGGTGCCCTTCGGCATGAGGGACACGTTGGCGTCGCAGCGGACGTTGCCGCGTTCCATCCGGGCATCCGAGACGCCCAGGTTCTTGACGATCTCGCGGACGGCGGCCACGTAGGCGCGGGCCAGTTCGGGAGCACGGGAGCCGGCTCCGACGATTGGCTTGGTGACGATCTCCACCAGCGGCACGCCGGCCCGGTTGTAGTCCACCAGCGAGTATTCGGCGCCCTGGATGCGTCCGGTGGCGCCGCCCATGTGGGTGAGCTTGCCGGCGTCCTCTTCCATGTGGGCGCGTTCGATTTCCACGCGGAACACTTCGCCGTCTTCCAGCTCGATGTCCAGGTAACCGTCGTAGCAGATTGGGTCCTCGTACTGGGACGTCTGGAAGTTCTTCGGGGTATCCGGGTAGAAGTAGTTCTTCCGGGCGAAGAAGCACGACTCGGCGATCTTGCAGTTCAGGGCCAGCCCGATCATGATCGAGTACTCCACCGCCGACTTGTTGATCACCGGCAGCACGCCGGGCAGTCCAAGGTCCACCGGCGACACGTTCGTGTTCGGCACATCGCCGAACGCGTTGGGAGCGGCCGAAAACATTTTCGTCTTCGTGTTCAGCTCAACGTGGACCTCGAAGCCGAGGACCGGATCGTACTTCTCCATCGCCTCGTCGAAGGCGACCAGTTCTTGTGTTGCAGCCATTTACTTAACACCTCCGAGAGCGGGAGCCTGGGCCAGCAGCGGGCCGCCCCATGTGGCTTCCAACAGATTTTCGAGGCCGGCGCCGGCGCGGTACAGGCGGGCATCTTCACGGGCCGGAGCCAGGAACTGGATGCCCACCGGCAGCCCGTCCGCCAGGCCGCCGGGCACCGAGATCCCCGGGACACCGGCCAGGTTCGCTGGAATGGTGGCCACGTCGTTGAGGTACATGGCCATCGGATCGTCCAGCTTTTCGCCCAACTTGAAGGCCGTGGTCGGAGCGGTCGGCGAGATCAGCACGTCCGCGGCCTCGAAAGCCGCGGCGAAGTCGCGCTGCACCAGGGTGCGGACCTTCTGCGCCGAACCGTAGTAGGCGTCGTAGTAGCCTGCGGACAGGGCGTAGGTGCCCAGGATGATGCGGCGCTTGACCTCGTCGCCGAAGCCAGCCGCACGGGTGGCACCCATCACGCGTTCGATGGTCATCGCGCCGTCTTCCGGCAGCACCCGGTGCCCGTAGCGGACGCCGTCGTACTTGGCCAGGTTGGAGGAGGCCTCCGAGGGCATGACCAGGTAGTAGGCGCCCAGCGCGTACTTGAAGTTCGGGCAGGACACCTCCACCACGTCGGCGCCGGCGCCGCGCAGCAACTCGAGTGCCTCGTCGAAGCGGGCCTGCACACCGGCGGAGTAGCCTTCGCCCTGCAGTTCCTTGATCACGCCGATGCGCATTCCGCGCACGTCGCCGCTTCGGGCGGCCTCGACCAGGGCGCCCACCGGATCGGTCAGCGAGGTGGAGTCGGCCGGGTCATGCCCGCCGATGACCTCGTGCAGCAGCGCAGCGTCCAGCACGGTCCGGGTGACCGGCCCGATCTGGTCCAGTGACGACGCCATCGCGATGGCACCGTAGCGGGAGACTCCGCCGTAGGTCGGCTTCACGCCCACCGAACCGGTCACCGCGGCCGGCTGCCGGATGGAGCCGCCGGTGTCCGTGCCCAGCGCCAGCGGGGCCTCAAAGGACGATACCGCCGCCGCTGAACCGCCGCCGGAGCCGCCGGGGATGCGCTCCAGGTCCCAGGGGTTGCGGGTGGGGCCGAAGGCCGAGTGCTCGGTGGAGGAGCCCATGGCGAATTCGTCCAAGTTGGTCTTGCCCAGCATCGGCATCCGCGCCGCCCGGATCTTCTTGATCACGGTGGCGTCGTACGGGCTCATCCAGCCCTCGAGCATCTTCGAGCCGGCGGTGGTGGGCTGGCCCACGGTGACGATCAGGTCCTTGATCGCAATGGGGACACCGGCCAGGGCGTGCAGCTCTTCGCCGGCGGCGCGGGCCTTGTCCACGTCCGCTGCGACGGCGAGCGCCTCATCGGTGTTCACGTGCAAGAAGGCGTTGACGTCGCCGTCGACCGCGGCGATGCGGTCCAGGTGTGCCTGGGTGACCTCGGTCGAAGACACTTCGGATGCGCCCAGCAATTTCGCCAGCTTCGCGGCGCTGTGGGTAATCAGTTCACTCATGGGTGCGTCCTACTCCTCGTCCAGGATCGCCGGAACCTTGAACCGGCCGTCGGCCGCGTCCGGTGCGTTCGCCAGTGCCAGTTCCTGGCTCAGGGTCTCGCCCACTACGTCCTCGCGGAACACATTGGTCAGCGGGATCGGATGTGAGGTCGCCGGCACCTCGGGCCGGGCAACTTCCTGGACGGACTTGATCGAATCGACAATAACGTCGAGTTCTCCGGCCATCTTGTCCAGTTCTTCGGCGGTCATCTCAATGTGGGCCAGGCGCGCCAGATGCGCCACCGCCGCACGATTGATCTCAGACATGAGTCTCCTACGCGAATGGAATGCTTTTCCTGTTCAGTCTACCGGCGCGGGCCGCAGCCGCTTGACGAAGACCAGCAGCCGGATATCCGTGCCGGGCACCGGCCAGTCCCGCTCCGGCACGCGGTCGAATCCCAGCGATTCATACAGCCGGTGCGCCGCGGTCCAGTCGCTGCCGGTGGTCAGGCTCACCGTGTCAATCCCCTCCAGGGTGCGGGCATGCGCCACGATCGCCTCCACCAGTGCCCTCCCTACCCCGGAGCGCTGCAGCCCGGGATCGACCGCCAGCATCCGGAACTCCAGCTCACCCTCCCGGGCGATGTCCGCATACTCCCCGCCCGCCCGGGCCAGCGTCACCGCGCCGGCGACTTGCCCGGCGCGCTCGGCCACCCAGATCTCGGCGCGTGCGGCACGGTGGGCCACGTCGGAGACGTGAACCAGGTACGGATGGTCGGCTTCCGGGAAATGGCCCGCGGCCAGGTAGGCCTCGCGCGTCAGGCGCGCCACGTCGTCGTAATCAGCTGCGGTGGCAGGGCGGATGGTGATGTGCATGTGCTGGGGCGGGTCCTTGCGGGAATGGGGAAAGCACGACGGCGGTGCGTGCCTTACCAGTTTCGCGCACCGCGGGCGGCGCACGCCAATGCGCCAAATCTGTCCGGTTCAGCCGGGCTGCGGGTCGGAGATGTGACCGGGCCGCTGCTCGGGCCGGTCGCCGCGCCTCGGCCCGGCCGGCGGGTCAGGCAGCGGCAGCAATTCGGGATTGACCTGCCGCTGCAAGGCTGCCAGCGCCTCGGCAGGCAGGGCCAAAAGCCCGTCCAGCTCCTTGCGCGCACGACCGTAGGCCAGTTGCCGCTCGGCCGGCGTGGCAGCGCGGTCCACGGCGATGGTCAGCAGCCGGCGGGCGGTGTTCAGCCGCAGCCGTTCCGGGCCGCTGAAGTGCTGATCCCGGATCCGGCGGGCCTCGCGTTCGGCAATGTCGAAGGCGACCTCAAAGGCGCGCACCGCCTCGCGGTATTCGCGCAGCCGCTCGTCGGTGGCGATGTCCGCCGCAGTCACCGGAAGCAGCCCGTCGGCAGTCCGTTTGGCGCGCAGGAACGCTACGGTGAGCGGTTCACGCACGTCGGACATCATCGGGTAGTCGATGAGTTTCGCTACGTCCAGCTCATAGTCCAGCCAGCGGACATTGACCGCGTGATGGTCCGCCATCAGTTTCTCGGTGTCACGAAGCCGCTGCTGTTGGGCGGCAGCGGCAGCATACCGCCGGTCCGCCTCGCGCCGGGCCGCCTCGGACCAAGCGGTTTCGCGGCGCTGGCCAGGGGTTCGGTTCCTGGTCTGCTGGCGCCTGGCGCGCTTGGCGCGCTGTCCCATGCCGGAGAACACGGCGAAGCCAACCCAGATGAACCACCAGGGAAAACCGTCGGCGAAGAACTCGTTCATGGCCGCTCCACACGTCCATGCTCCCATGGCCAGTGATGCTAGTCACGTCACGTTTCCGGCTGACCTGAGCAGCGAGTCGCCGGGCTATTTAGCCGGCGCCCGGCGGTAGGCGCTGCCGTCCGGCTCGCGGACCAGGAAGCCGTAGTCCACCATGGCGCGCCGGAGCATCGGCACATCGGTGGTGAACGCGGCCAGCTTGGCGTTCACGTCCTTTTCCGCCATCGTCTCCCCCTCGGCGATGACGCGGTCGCGGAGGTAGGCCAAGAGTTCCTGCCGGTCGGCCGCCCGGTGCGGCAGCACCACCAGTCCGCCGGTCAGGAAGCGTTCCGGTCCGGCCGGCCCCGGCGTCCGGGCCGCCGCCAGCGCCGCCTTGAAGACGTCCGGAGCTACGGTGAGGGCACCGCCGTCGTCCATTACCAGGCCGGAGGCGAGCAGCTTCTGCCGTTCCTTGGCGGTCATCTCTGGCTGCTGGCCCAGCACCAGGGCCGCATAGAGTCCGCGCAGCCGATGGCTGGCCAGCGTGGAGAGGATCCGCTGCCAGCTGATGTCGGCGGCGGGCTGCTCCCCGGTCATGCCGTGCCGGTTTCCAGCAAGCGGCGGAACCCGTCCTCGTCCAGGACCGTCAGGCCGAGGGATTCGGCCTTGTCCAGTTTGGTGCCGGCGTTCTCGCCGGCCACCACGTAGCTGGTGTTCTTCGAGACGGATCCGGACGCCTTGCCGCCGCGGATAATGATCGCTTCCTTCGCCTCGTCGCGGCTGAAGTTCGGCAACGTGCCGGTCACCACCACGGTCATCCCCTCCAGCGTGCGCGGCGTGCTCTCGTCCACCTCGTCGGCCATCCGCACTCCGGCTGCGGCCCAGGCATCGACGATCCCGGTGTGCCAGTCGACGGCGAACCACTCTTTCAAGGCCGCCGCGATGGTAGGGCCGACGCCGTCCACGTGCGCCAACTGTTCCTCGCTGGCGGCCCGTATGGCGTCCATCGATCCGAAGGCGGTGGCCAGGGCGCGGGAAGCGGTGGGCCCGACATGCCTGATGGACAATGCGACCAGCACCCGCCACAGCGGCTGGGTCTTGGCCTTCTGGAGTTCCTCGAAGAGTTTCTTGGTGTTGGCCGTGGGGACCGAGGGCTTCTTGGCCGTGCCCTTGGTGTAGAAGTAGGGCACCAGTTCCGTCTCGCCGGTCGGTACGCCCTTGGTCTTCTTCTCGCGGCGGATCCGCACGTCCGCCAGGTCCTCGGGCTTGAGGCTGAAGATCCCGGCCTCGTTGGTGAGCGGAGCCTGCTCGGGTTCGGCCGGGCGGGTCAGCGCCAGCGCGGCCTCGTAGCCCAGTGCCTCGATGTCGAAGGCGCCGCGGCCGGCCAGGTGGGCCACCCGTTCCGTCAGCTGCGCGGGGCAGGACTCGGCGTTCGGGCAGCGCAGGTCGACGTCGCCCTCCTTGCCGGGCGCCAGCGGTGTGCCGCAGGAGGGGCATTCGGTGGGCATGACGAAGTCGCGGACCGGCGGATCCTGCGCCTCGCGCAGCGCCATGACCGGGCCGACGATCTCCGGGATCACGTCGCCGGCCTTGCGCAGCACCACGATGTCGCCGATTTTCACGCCTTTGGCCTTGACCACGTCCTGGTTGTGCAGCGTGGCCATCTCCACGGTGGAGCCGGCCACCTTCACCGGTTCCATCACGCCGTAGGGCGTGACCCGGCCGGTGCGGCCCACATTCACCCGGATGTCCAGCAGCTTGGTGTGGACTTCCTCCGGTGGGTACTTGTAGGCCACGGACCAGCGCGGCACGCGCGAGGTGTGGCCGAGCGCGCGCTGCAGGCCGAAATCGTCCACCTTGACCACGATGCCGTCGATCTCATGCAGCAGGTCGTGGCGGTGCTCGCCGTAGTGCTTAATGAAGGTGAGCACGTCCTCGTAGCTGTCCACCACTTTGAAGTAAGGACTGGTGGGCAGCCCCCAGTCCTGCAGCAAGGCGTAGGTGTCCGATTGGCTCTCGGCGGCGAGCCCCTCGCGGGCGCCGATCCCGTGGACGAACATGTGCAGCGGCCGCTCGGCCGTCACCTTCGGGTCCTTCTGGCGCAGCGAGCCGGCCGCGGAGTTGCGCGGGTTGGCGAACGGCGCCTTGCCGGCCTCCACCATCCGTTCGTTCAGGGCCAGGAAGTCTTTGGTGGGGATGAAGATTTCGCCGCGGATCTCCACCTCGGCCGGAAAGTTGCTGCCGGTGAGCTTGCGCGGAATGTCCCCGATGGTCAGCACATTGTGGGTAATGTCTTCGCCGGTGGTCCCGTCGCCGCGGGTGGCGGCCCGGACGAGTTCGCCGTTGCGGTAGAGCAGGTTGACGGCCAGTCCGTCGATCTTCACCTCGCTGAGCCAGCGCAGTTTCCTGCCGTTGCCCAGGTTCGCCACGGAGGCGGTGGCCCGGTCCAGCCAGGCCTTCAGCTCGTCCAGCGAGAAGACGTCCTCCAGCGAGTACATCCGCTGCAGGTGCTCCACCGGGGCAAAGGCTGCCGAGACCTCGCCGCCGACTTCCTGGGTGGGCGAGTCGTTGGCCACCAGTTCCGGATGCAGCGCCTCGATTTCTTCCAACCGCCGGTACAGCGCGTCGAATTCGGCGTCCGAGACCAGCGGGGCGTCCTCGTTGTAGTACGCGTAGCGGTACTTGCGGACGTTCTCGGTCAGCTGCTCGTATTCGTCCCGGATCTCGTCGCTCGGGATTTCGCTGGCGGGTGTTTCGACTGTGCTCACCTGACTATCTTGCCCCAGGAGCCCGGTTCAGGCGACGACGGCGGTGCCCCGTGCGGTGGCACGATGGGGTTAGTCTTCGGCATCCAACTGTTCGTCGAGCAGCGGCAGGTCCGCGGCGGTGACCAGGTGGGAAGTCACCGCGTGTTCGACCAGCCGTGCCCGCCGGTTGGTGGCGAGCTTGCCTCCGCCGCCGCGCAGCCCGGCGACGCCCACACGGTCCAGTTTGTCGCAGACGTTGTCCAACTTGCGGTTGAACTTGGTCAGCGGCCAGCCCAGCCGCGCGGCTGTCTGCGACGAGGACGGGATCGAGCTCAGTCCGGTGCCGTCGCGCTTGAGCATGGGTTCGGCCAGGGCCAGGATCAGCGCCTTTTGCGAGTCGGTGAAGATCACCGGGCCGATGGTGGTCTCCCCCACGGCGTCCGTGTCCCGGTGTTCCTGGCGGAAGGACGGCGTCTTGACGTGGACGGACAATTCGTAGGTGGTCGGGCCGGCGGTGAAGACGATGTTCGTCATGCTGAAGACCAGCGGGATCCGTGCTCCCGGAGCCAGCCAGGCCTGCATGCCGCCGGTGGAATCGGCGACGGTGGCCGAGATCAGCGATCCCACGTTGGCTAGCCACCAGATGTCGTCGTAGTGGGCTATCTGGAGGAACTTGCGGTGCAGGTAGGGATTGTCGTCGATCTCCAGATCGCCTTCGCGCCCAATGGTGAACACGTCGTCGTCCTTGGGTTCATACCACTCCCCGCAGAACTCAATGCTCACATCCGCCACCGGTAGCCCCCTGTAGTTGTGTTGCCCGACCGTGTCGAGGCGAGTTGATCGTTTCATGAACCGCCGTCTAACTCTATTCCGGCGGCACCCGGCTATTCGTCGGCGCAGCCACGGACCGGATCCGAGGCCCGGCCGTTCGCCCGCACCACCACTACTTCGATGCAGGTCCGGTCGTTTTCGGCCAACGGCAGCGCCGCCTTTGGTTCGCCGGTGCGTTCGGGCTCGCCCTGGCCCAGAGCGGTGACTGGGGTCCAGATGAACAGGTCGTCGTCGCGCGGGTCCGGATTGGTCCAGCTGAAGACGGCTTCGCCTCCCTGCACCCGGCCGTCAAGGTCCTCGGGCGGCACCACCTTGCCGGAGAGGCCTTCCAACGCGTTGGCCGGCGCCCGGCTGACCGGCGCATCGGGCACGGCCGCCTCGGGCACGGCCGCCTCGGGCGCCGGCCCGTTGAGCACAAAGATGACGCCGGCAGCAGCGGCCGCCGCTGCCATCGCCCCGGCTGCCCACGCCCAGGGACGGCGGCGGGCACCGCCGGATTCCGTCCAGTAGTCCTGCTCCGAGTCCCTCAGGACAGTGGAGCCATCCGGCTCCGGTTCCAGGCGCCGTCCGTCCGGTCCTGCGGGCAGCCGCTCGGTGCGCTCCGGGAAGACGGACGCGGCCGGTGCCACGCTGGGGTCGATCGAGACGATCCCGCGGACCCGCGTCGCTTCGCCGTCGTCGGCATCCCCGTCGTCCGCGGAGGGCGCGTCCTCCAGCACCTCGAACGGTGTGACCGACAGATTCAGTTCCGCTTGGACCCGCTGCAGGGAGAGCGCAAAGGCGTGGGCCGATTTGAACCGCGAGCCCGGCGACTTGGCCATCGCGGTGGCCAGGGCCAGTTCCAGCGATGCCGGCACATCGGCGCGGCGCAGCGGCGGCAGCGGTGCATGGGCAATGCGGTCCATCAGGTCGCGCTGCGAGTTGTTCCCGCCGGGCTGCAGGAACGGGGAGCGTCCGGCCAGCAGCGTGTAGACCGTGGCGCCCAGGGCCCAGATATCGCTGCGCGTGCCGTTGCCGGCGTCGCCCTTGAACGCTTCCGGCGGCGACCACGGGATGGACATGCCGGCGTCGCTGTCCGCGGCGTCGGTGCTGGAGGAGATGCCGAAGTCGGTCAGCGCCGGCCGGTTGTAGTCGGTGACCAGGATGTTGGCCGGCTTGATGTCGCGGTGCGCGATTCCGGCCCGGTGCGCGGTTTCCACGGCGGAGGCCACCTGGATGCCAAGTGTCAGGACCTCGTCCACCCCCAGCGGTCCCTGGCGGTAGCGCGCCTCGAGGCTGGGCCGCGAGCAGTACTCCATCGCCAGATAGGAATGTCCGTCGGCGGTGAGGTTGGCCTCGTAAATCGTGACAATGAACGGATGCGTGGACAGCTGCGCCATCAGGTTCGCCTCGGATTCGAAGCGGCGGCGGGCGTCCTCGGTCCTCAGCCCGGACAGCAGCACCTTGACGGCCACCCGGCGCTTGGGCCGGTCCTGTTCGTAAAGGTACACATCGGAGAAACCGCCCGCGCCAAGCAGCCTGACATAGCGGTAACCGTCAATGTTCGGCGGCGGCGCGGGCGGACGCTTCACGCTCACGGAAGGTCCTCGAAGCGCAGCGAGATGCCGTCCCCCAGGTCCGCGATGTCGCCGTCCAGCAGCATGACCGCTTCCCCGTGGCCCAGCCGCCGCGGAGCTTGCCGGCCGCGCAGCAGCACCGTGCCGTTGGTGGACCTCAGGTCCGCCAGGATCACATGCCAGCCTTCCAGCCGGATTTCCACGTGCGAACGCGAGATATCCCCGCTGGCGCTGTGCACCGGTACCAGCCGCGGCATCACGCTGCCCTGGACCCGGTTGGCCGAAGGCTGCCGTCCGACAATCACCGGCCGGTCCAGCTCCACCACGTCGCCGGTGGAAACCCGCATCCGCCCGAGTACCGGCCGTTGCGCCTCCTGCGCGTCCTCGTCCAGCTGAGCGCTGCAGAGGGCGCACACGGAACTGGTCGGCGGGTTGGCGTGGCCGTCCCGGCACATCCGGGCCAGCACCATCGGTGCGGTGCTAGGTGCCGACGCCGAGGCCGACGGCGGGGCAGCGGGCGCGGCGGGCGCGGCGGGAACGTCGCGCAGGTCGCTGCGCATCAGCGTCTGCCCGTCGTGGTCGCCCTCGTCGGGCCCGGCCGGCTGGGCTGCGGAACGCGTCAGCCAGGGAACGGCGTCGATCAGGTCCGTCGGCTGGGCCGGCTTCCCGGCCGTCCGGCCTGCCGGGACATCCAGTGCGACGGCGGTGCTCGCCTGGACGGCGGACTGCTGCCGTGGTGCTGTGGGCAGATTGGCCCGTTGCGCGGCGGCATGGACAACCGTTTGGTCCAGGTCGTCAGCGGCCGCCTCGGCGTCCGGTTCCGCCTGGCCGCCGGCCTGTTCCTCGCCCGCGGATGCTGGGTCGGCCGCGGCTGCAGCGCCGTCGGACTCATCATCCTGCACGTAGATGCCGGTCATGTCCAAATTCTCCGACAACACGGACGCGGCGAAGGCGGGCTCCGGTGCCGCTGCTTCGGTCTGCCGCGCCGGCGCTGCGGCAGCGCGGACGCCGACAGACCGGGCAGCGGACCCAGCCGGTCCATCAGCCGCCGGTACCGCGGCGGGTACCGCGCCCAGACGAAGGATTCCCAATTGCACGGCACCGGCGCGCAGCGGCAGCCACGGTCCCGGCGCCTCTGTCATATTGGTACCGCCGGTTCCGGCCGCAATGGTCACGCCGTCGGACGCCAACCGGCCTTCAGTCCAGCTGGAGACTCCGCGTCCGCTCAGTTCCTGCCCGTCCGAATCCGCGGACACCACCACGTCTCCGCGGAGCACCGCATGGATGCCGTCGGCGGTGGAGACGATGCCGAACTGAGGCATGGCGGACAGATTGGCGCCGCAGCCGGAAACGACGGTGCCCAGCAAAGACTCCAGGGTGGCACCGGACTCTAACGCCCGCCAGAGCTGCTGCACCAAGTCATCGGCGGCACCCGGTTGGAGGAGTACTGCGGTGCCGCCGCTGACCAGACCGATCCAACTCCCCGGGCTGTAGATCTGGCCCGTCACCGGTCATCCTCCTCCGAGGCCGGCTCTCCGGGAGCCGTCAGCCGGGGCAGCGTCGTCGTATCCTCCTGCCGTGGCGCGGTCGACGCGTCCTCGGCGTCGTCCTGGAGGCCGTCGGCGTCAACCACCACCACGGTGATATTGTCCCGTCCGCCCGAACGCAAAGCCGCCTGGATCAGCGAATCGACCGCGTCCTGCGGCCGAGACAGCGAGGTGAGAATCGTGTAAATGTGGTCGTTGCTGACCTCCGAGGTCAGCCCGTCGGAACAGATCATGATCCTGTCCCCCGGTTCCACCGGCACCATCCAAAAATCCGGCTGGTTATCTTCGCCGGTGCCCAGTGCCCGGGTGACTACATGCCGGCGCGGATGCACCAGCGCCTCTTGGGCCGTGATCCGTCCCGCCTCCAGCAGTTCCTGCACCTCGGAGTGGTCCACACTTATTTGTTCGAGCTGGCCCTTGTGCAACCGGTAGGTGCGCGAATCGCCCACATTGAACACCAGCCAGTAGGGCACACCGCGTTCGGAGACCAGCGCCGCGCCGGACACGGTGGTCCCCGCACGGGACGCTGCCGCGGCCCTGATCCGGGCGTCCGCCCGGGCAATCAGCTGTTCGAGCTCGTGGGCGCCCAGCTCGTGGCTGGCAACGTAGTCGCGCATCGTTTCCACGCAAATGCGGCTGGCCACTTCCCCGGCCTCATGTCCGCCCATCCCGTCGGCCACCACGAACATGGTGCCGTCGGCCAGATACGCGTCCTCGTTGAGCATTCGCCGTAATCCGCGGTCGGTGCCAGCCCCGACGTTGAGCCGGATGGGCTCGGCGCCCGATGCGGTGCTCATGCTGCTCCGATGGTGAAGCTGCGGTCGCCGAACTCCACGGTGGCGCCGGGAGCCGCTGCCACAGGTTCTCCCGGGACCAGCTGCCGGCGGATGCCGTCAGGACCGGTCACGGCAGTCCCATTGGTGGAGTTCCGATCGGTGACCCACACCGTGGCGCCGTCCACGCGCAACAGCACGTGGGTCTTGGACACGGAGCGTCCCATGTCCGCGAAGTCGATCAGTTGGTCGATGTCTTCGCCGGCGGCTGCGGCCGGGTTGCGCCCGATCAGGGCCGTCGTTTCAAGTAGCACGTCGCGCCCGTCGTCGAAGGTAATAGTGAGTGGGCCAGCGTGTGTGCCGGACGCGCGGACCAGGGTAGCGGCGAACTCTTCATCTGGATGCCCGTCCCCGCTGGCACCTCCCGCAGCGGGCCCCGCCGCAGGCGTGCCTGCCGCTGTCGGTCCCGCCATGGCCAGGGCGTACGACGGCGCGGCCTCCCGGGTGCCCGGGTCACCGGGCAGCGCAGGCGGCGGCGCCGCGATGGCCGGAGCTGCGGGGGCATCTGGCGCAGCAACCGGTGCCGGTGCCGCATCCGCGCCGAATCCCGGGATCGCGGAAATGACGCCGGAAGGCTGCTGGGCTGCCTCCACCGGGGACGCCCCGTGCGGATGCTGTCCTTGCGGGGCGGCTCCTGCAAAGCCGGCGTGCGCGTCGGTGCCCTCCGGAGCGAAGGCCGCCGGTCCGTACAGTCCGCCGGTGGTCAGCGGGTCGCGGCCCTGCGCCACATCCAGCACCAGGGTCTTGGCCACCTTGTCATGCCAGCCCTGCCGCTTGTGGTTCCGGTCCCACACATTGGAGACCACCACGACGACGGCGCCCACTACCAGCACCAGTCCGCCGACGGCGATGATCAGGCCGCGCAGGAAGATGGCGCCCCAGCCCGCAGCATGGCCGTCCTCGTTGGCGGTGCGCAGGCCCAGCAGGAGGTTTCCGGGCGTTTTGCCGGTGGTCGCTTCCCAGCCCCACAGCCACACGGTGTAGGCCAGCGACAGCAGCGAGGCCAGTCCGATCCAGAGGAACAGTCCGCCCACTGCCGAGCCGGCTGCGGAGGCGCTGCCGGAGGCCGCGGCCTGCATCACCGCGGGAACGCTGGCGGCGTAGGCGGCCAGCATCAGGACGGCCGGCGGAATCTTGTCGATCAGCCACGCCCCGAGCCGTTTTCCGGCCGAGGCGCTGACCAGATTCAGTCTTGCTGCCACGTGCTGCTCCCGCCTTGTCCGGGCCGTCCGGCCTGTGAGTCCACTGTACGGATTCTAGCGGTGGCCGGGGTCCGCCCGCGCCGCGCGAACCGCCGCTTGGCGTCGGCCACCAGCGAGCGCGGCGAGTATTTGGCCCGCTGTCGCTGCCAGAAGCCCAGCGAGCCCTTCATATCCGCCAGCGACTGGTCCACCTGATCCCAATACTGCTGTACCTGGACCTCCGTGGGCTCGGCGGCCCCGAAGATCGCTGCGTCGGCACGCCGTGCCAGCAGCGTGGTGCCAGCCGCCGTCGTCGGAAATTGCTCTGCCAAGGCGGAAGCGTGCTCGCGCCGGGTGGCATTGGTGGCCGCCCGCGCTCCCATGTCGGTGGCCAGCGAGATCACTTCGCGCCAGCCTCCGCCTACCCGCTGGCTGGGCAGGCCTTCGCTGGCCCGCCGCTTGCGCCGGCGCAGCTTCAACCAGGCGATCAGCAACAGCGGCGCCAGCAACACCGCCAGCGGAATGGCGGCCAGCCCCACCGCGGCGAAGAGCCAGCCCCACTGGTCCCAGAATGACTTGTCCTGTTGCTCGGCGTCCTGCGGTTCCGGAGCCGTGTCCGGCGGCAGTTCGGCCGGTTCCTGCGGCGGAGGCGGCGGCTGCAGGACCTGCGGCTTCGGCGTCGACTTGGGCTCCTGCTGCGGCGGAGTCGGCTCGTTGTCCTCGTCCGGCGTGGGATCAAACGCGACCCAACCGGCATGTTCGAACGCCACCTCCACCCAGGCGTGCACGTCCTCGCCCTTGATCTCCACCGGCCCGGAGCCGGAGCGGTCGTCCTGCGGATCCGGGTAGAAACCCATCACCACCCGCGCCGGGATGCCCAGGTGCCGGGACATCAGCGCCATGGCGACGGCGTACTGCTCGTCGTCGCCAATCATCTGCTCGGCGTCCAGCAGTTGGATCATGCGCCCGGCGTGATGGCCGGACAGGCTGCGGGCCTCGTCTTCCTTGCCGTTGCTGAAGAAGCCGTTCTCGTGCAGGTTCCGCTCCAGTTGGCGGACCTGTTCGATCGGTACCGTCGCCTCGCCCACGAACTCGTTGGCCTTGGCCGCAATGATGTCCGGAACCCGGGCCGGTTCCGGCAGGCGGACGGACGCGAAGTCGTACTGGGCCAGCTGGGCGTCTTCCCATCGGCGCGGGAAAGTGGTCTCCACCGAGTAGCCGTCGCCGGCTTGCAGGTACCTCGTGGTCAGCGCGGTTTTCGACTCGTCGTTGTAGAACAACGACCCGGCCAGCTCGCCGGCCCGTTCACCGTCGAACACCATGCCGTTGATCCGCCCGCCGGCCGGCAGCCAGACGCCGCTGTAATCCTCGATCCGGATGTCCAGCCGCGCGTCGTCGCCGGACCCTTGGCCCAGCGAACCGGCGTCGCCCACCGGTGTGAAGTTGCCGCCGCTGTCCGGATTGACGTTGTACACGGTGCCGTCGAAGGTATCCAGCGCGGCCAACCGCACCCGCTGGCCCTCCGGCAGCCCCGCCACGGTGAACAGCGTCTCGTCGGGCCGGTCCTTCACGTAGCCGCGGAAATCCATCAGCGGGCTGGGGTAGTCATAGAGATTGACCGGGGGTACGACGACGTCGCGCAGCACCTCGCGCTCGCCCCGCGCCGTGAGTGCGGGGCCGGCCAGCGCCGTGAGGGCCACCGCGCCCGCCAGCATGCCGGCGCCCATGCCCAGCCTGCGCCGCAGCCCCGCCCGGTGCGCGGCCGGGTCGGCCA
Organism: Actinomycetota bacterium; assembly: GCA_051751385.1. Lineage (GTDB taxonomy): Bacteria > Actinomycetota > Actinomycetes > Actinomycetales > Micrococcaceae > Crystallibacter. The sequence continues at coordinate 215,785 of JBNJKW010000003.1, forward strand.
ACGCCGGGCTGGCCGCCACGCCGGCTGATGCATCGCCGCGCGCCAGGTGGCGGTGCCATGCGAGCCAGGCCGCCGATACCGCGACCAGCAGCACGCTGCGCAGCACCGGCAGCGCCGGGACGTCGGTGCCGAAGGCGATGCCGAGCAGGAAAAACGCCAGCACCGGCAGCAGCGGCCAGTACGGTCTGCGGACGCGCCAGGCCAAGGTGCCCGCCAGCAGGGCCGAGGCCAACGCGCCGAGGAACGGCACCACCAGCATGCCGCCGGAGACTCCCACCGGCGGGGCAACGGTGAGGATGTCCTTCCACGCGAAAACGAAGCCGGTCAGCACGGTGCGCAGGGACTCCAGCGACGGCAGCACACCTCCGAGGGCTTCGGTGGGCGCGGCGAAGGCGCTGCCGAACAGCAGGTAGGCGCCCAGTCCGGCGGTGGCCGTAGACAACAGCCCCAACCGGTAGCGGGCGCTGGCCAGCGACAGCAGCAGTCCGACGACGATGCCGCCGAAACCCGCGGTCAAGTATCGGCCGTTGCCGCCAAAAACGTGCTGGAAGCCGGCCAGCCCGAGTCCGAGCAGCACCATCAGGACGGCTGCGTCGATGGCTAGCTGGCGTCCCGGCCGCGGCAGCCAGGCCGCCAGTCCCGCGGCGGTCTGCGGGAACTGCCGGCGCTGTTGCGGAGCGTTTGAGCTGCCGTTCATGCGGCGGCCTTCCGGAGCACGATGGCCAGGTCGTCCAGGCTGGGCAGCGACAACACGGACAGGTCGCCGATGGTCGCCCGCGCGGCCTCGAGTCCCCCACCGCAGCGAATGGCGAAGGCACGGATGCCGGCCGGCACCGCGGACGACGCCCGCCGCAGCTGGGTGGCCGAGACCTGGTCTCCGACGACCAGGAACATCACTGACGCGTTGGGCACGGCCTCGGCGGTCCCGCGGGCTAGCTCCACCGCGGTGGAACGTTGCGGCTTGCCTTCGATGCGGGTCATTTCATCCAGCAAAATGCGGCCGGTTTCGCTGCGTAGCGGGCCCCGCTGGGTCAGCACGCTCAGGTTGCGCTGCTCGCGGATGGCCTGCAGGCCGATCGAGGCCGCCACGGAGACAGCCAGTTCGAAGTCTTCCTCCGAGCTGTATTCCTCGGTATTAGTCGATACCGCAACGGCCAGGTGCGCGCGGCGTGTTTCCTCGAACTGGCGCACCATCAGCGAGTTGGTGCGCGCCGTCGTCTTCCAGTGGATGTAGCGGCGGTCGTCGCCGGGGACGTAATCGCGCAGCGCGTGGAAGGAGACGTCGGCGCTGGCCAGTTCCTTGGTGGGCAGGCCCTCAAGGTCGCGGATGAAGCCGGAGGCCGAGCTGCCCAGGGCCGTGGTTCGCGGATGCACGAACAGATCGGTCGGTTTCGTCCACATCATCTGGCGGCGCAGCAGGCCCAGCGGATCCTGGCGCACGGAGCGGACCGGGCCGACCACGATGACGGCGCGGCGCTGGGTGGGGATGGTGAACAGGTCCTCATGCACCTGCCCGGCCTTCATCCGCGGCAACTGGAACACGGCCGTGGCCGCTCCCACCGGCAGCTCCAGCGCGGCCGGCAGCAGCGGCTTGTCCGCGGTGTTCGTCACGGCCACGCTGCCCACGGCCCGGTCGCCTACCGCAACCCTGGTACGTGCCAGGTCCAATGCGACGCCGTAGGAAGAACGGCCGAGGACAAACCCGATGGCCAGCAGCAGCAGGAACGAGCCCATCAGCGCCGCGATCTTGGCTTCCTGCCAGCCGAAGGCCGCTCCGAGCACCAGCAACAGCAGCGCGCTGCCGGCCACCACCCAGCCCAGCGGACTGACCGTTTCCAGTACCGGCCGCAGGTAGCGCCCGGCGGCGTTCTTCGCCCGCTGCCAGCCCGGTTGCAGGTATTGCTCGGTGAGCGAAGCCGCTTCGGAAGCCAGCGATGCCGGATGCAGCAAGCTGGACTTGTCCGGGGTCACCCGGCGGATCGTTTCGCCGATGCCCCCGAGCCTGCTGGTCTGCTCCGTGTCCCGCTTAGTTGCCGTCTCCGTCATGCAGACGGCTCCGGCGGGAATCGATGCTCAGGCACGGCCTTAGACCGTCACACGCTGCTGCGGGGCCGGCACGTCGGCCAGCACCCGGGACATCACGGCCTCCGGCGTGGCGCCGGCAAACTCCGCCTCGGGGTCCATCACGAACCTGTGGTTCCAGACCACCGGCGCCAGTTCCTTGATGTCGTCCGGCAGCACGAAGTTTCGGCCCTGGGAAGCGGCCCAGACCTTGGCGGCACGGACCATGGCCAGGGCGCCGCGGACGCTCACGCCCAGGCGCGACTCGGAGGCATTGCGGGTTTCCTCGCACAGATGCGAGACGTACTCCAGCACCGACGTGTCCACATGGTTGGTGGCCGCCAGATCCGCCATGTCCCGCACGGCCTGCGGCGTGATGATCGGCGTCAGCGCCGCAGACCGGTCACGGGTACTCGCGCCGCCCAGCAGTTCCACCGTCGATGCCCGGTCAGGGTAACCGATTGACGTCTTGATCAGGAAGCGGTCCAGTTGGGCTTCCGGCAGCCGGTAGGTACCGGCCTGCTCGATCGGGTTCTGCGTCGCGATGACCATGAAGGGCCGTCCGGCGTCGTAGGTCACGCCGTCCACCGTCACCCGGCCCTCTTCCATCACTTCCAGCAGCGCAGACTGGGTCTTCGGTGAGGCACGGTTGATCTCGTCCGCCAGCACCACCGTGGCGAAGATCGGACCCTTGTGGAACTCGAACTTCTGCGTCTTCTGGTCGTAAATCGTGATGCCCGTGACGTCCGACGGCAGCAGATCCGGGGTGAACTGGATGCGCGAGTTCGAACCCTGCAGCGTGGCGGACAGCGACCGTGCCAGCATGGTCTTGCCCGTGCCCGGAGCATCCTCCAGCAGCACATGCCCCTCGGCCAGCATCGCGGTCAGCACCAACCGCACCACCTGGTTCTTGCCCAGCACCGCCTGGCCCACATTGGCGGCCAGCTTCTCGAACGTCTCGGCGAACCACTCGGCCTGCTCGGAAGTCATCGTCATGCTGTTCTCGGTCTCTCTTCGTCTTGCATCGGTCTCAAAAGGCTTTAGTTACTTTACGGAGCGGGCGGACATGTACCCCAGCCACGGCTGTCGGAGCGAGCTAGCATCTGCCCATCCCTGCCGGAGCTGAATTGGCCAGATGCCCGTTGCTTCCCGCCTCACGAATATGCAGGCCCTTGACCACCATGTTGTGGTTTTGCGGTTGGCCACCGCCGATCTGCTTGTACCACTTTCCGCTGCCCCACTGGACGTAGCACTGGACGACGATGTCGCTGCCCCAGATCGCCCAGTGGTCGCCGGCACATTTGCCGTTGTTGAAGTTGTCGCTGCTGCCGTCGGCATTCTCCATGCACGTCCGGTGGCCATTGCCTAGGTCTGTGCCGCCACCGCCGACGGTGACTGTCCACTCCGTCTTCGGCGGCGGCGGAGGCGGCGGAGCATCGCCGGACTTGGCACTGGTGGAGGCAATTGCCCCCGCTTTACCCTGCGAGTTCAGCGACCGTGCTTCGAACTTGACCTGCTTGTTGTAAGCACCCGTGTTGACCGCCCTGCTGCCCGAATTCGCCACGTTATCCCAGGAACCTCCGTCTACCCGGACCTGGATCTGGGCCACGTCGTGGCTGCCCAGCGCGGGCGCATTCCAGCTGAAGCTCACGCTCTTCTGTTCCCGGGCTCCGTTCTGACCGGAGACGCTCGGCGTGCCGGGAGCGCCGTACGGCGTCGCATTCGCTGATGCCGCGCTCGGCGCGCTCGAGTAGCTCGCGCCGTCGCTGTTGGCCACAGAGGTGATGCGGACGTTGACGGCCTTGCCGTTGGTGAAGCCGCCCACCTGCTGGCCGTTCGAGATGGCCATCGTCCGGCCGTCGCTGAAGGTGGCCCGGTAGCTGACTTCGCCGGCCTGGGCGCCGTTGCGCTGCGCGGCGGTGAGCTCGTGGAAGGAAACCGTCACCGCTCGGCCGGCACCGCCGGTCTGCGCTTCCTTCAGAGCAACACCCGTCGGCGCGTCCGGCGCGCCGACGGCACGGCGGGCGTTGGACTGTGCGCTGGCCTCGCCCGAGCCGGCCTTGTTTCGTGCCGTCACGGAGTAGGTGTAGGCGGTCTCGGAGTTGGGTGCCGTCACCGTCTGCGAAGTGGCGTTCACCGCCGGGAACGTCCGGTTCAGTTTCCCGCCTTGGTATTCGCGCACGGTGTAGTCGAGGATCTCGCCGCCGTTGTTGGACGGTGCCGCCCAGCTCACCTTCAGCTGGCTCTGGTCACCGACGGATTTGACCCGTTCGGTAGCCGGGGCGGTGGGCGCGGCCGGTGGCCCGGCAGGCACCTCCGACGCCGAGTAGGCACTGAACTCGCTGGGTTCAGGGGCCCGGTTGTGCGCCTGGACGCGGACCTCGTAGGCCTGGCCGTTTTCCAGCCCTTCCCACGTGTAGTTGGTCCCGGCCAGGCCGGTCTTCTGCAGCTGGCCGTTCGGCGGCGCCGGCGAGATCTCCAGCGTGTAGCTCTCGATCGCCGAGCCCTCGTTTTCCGGCGCGGTCCAGGAGACGTTCAGGGACTTGTCGCCGAACTTCAGCTGCGGTGCCGCCGGCGTGGCGGGCTGCACGTCCGGCCGCGCCACCGCGGACTCCGCAGACGGATCGGACGTGCCCACGCTGTTCTCCGCCGTCACCGTGAAGGTGTATTCGACGTCGTTCGTCAAGCCGGTCAGCGTGCAAGTGGTGGTCGCGCACTGCTGGCTGAATCCCCCACCGACCGCGTTCACGGTGTATCCGGTGATCCGGTCGCCGTTGTCGCTCGGCGCCGTCCAAGACAGCACCACGCTTTGGTTGCGGACCGAATCCACCAGGGGCGTGCTGGGCGTCTCCGGCCGGCCCTTAACCACCAGCGAGATGTTCGCCGTCGCCTGCCGGCTACCCTCGCGGGTCTTGTCCTCCACCGTGTATTCAACATTCATGGTGCCGGAGAAATCCGCCCCGGGCGTCACGATGATCCGCTCGCCGTCAATGTCGGCAGTTCCGCCGCTGCTGGGTACGGCACGGACAATTTCAAGCGGCGTTTCCGGGAACGGATTGACGTCGTTGGCCAGCACGTCCACCGGCAGCGCCTCGCCCTGCACCGCGTCCGGCACCTCGTCGTCATTCGCCACCGGCAGCGGACGCGTGGATGCGGTCGCTGACACCGTCACGCGGCTGCTCACCTTGTCCGAGCGGCCGTCAGTGACAGAGAAATTGACGACGCCGGTGGCTCCCGTTTCGATCTCGGCGTCCGCCGCCACGCGCAGCACGCTGCCCTCCAAACTGACGTCGAATCCTGCCGGCGTCCCGCCTTCGAGGGCAAACTCCAGCTTCTCCAGGTCCTCCGGGTTCGGGTCGCTGGCCAGCGGGCGCAGGTCGTAGCTCACGGCGTCTTCGCCCTTGGCGACCTCCAGCGTGCCGGTGGTCAGCTCCGGCGGGAAATTCCGGTCCGGGGCGGGAATCACTTTGGTCATGATGGTCAGCGTGGACTTGAGCCCCTCCGGGTCGTCGGGGCCCGAGCCGTCGGTCACCTCGAACGTGATCGAACCGCGGCCGGCATAGTCGTTGTCCGCCTTGTAACTGAGCGTGCTCTCATCGGCCATCCACTCGTCGTCGCCGGTGCCGATCGCGCGGATGCTCGCCGCCTCGCTGATGCGCGGTGTGCGGCCCGGCCGGACCTCCACCAGTTCGGTCAGATCCAGCTGCAGTTCCTCGCCGGCGGTCACATCGTGCGGAGTAGTGTCCCGCAGCACCGGATACTGCTCGCCCAGCGGCGGCACCCAGATCACCGCCGTGGCCTGCAGTCCGTCCACGTCCCGCACGGTGTACGGGATCAGCTGCACGTCCTCGGTCAGTTCCACGTTCACCTGGCCGTCGGCAACCGTCCGCGCCGTCGGATAGTCGCCGTCGACGATGACTTCGAGCTCCTTGGCCACGCCGTCGGGATCCTCGTCGTTCTCCAGCACCGGGACGTCGACGGCGGTGCGCCCCTTGATGTCGGCCGATTCCACCCGATCATCGCGGGCCAGCGGCGCCTGCAGCGGGGCGTCCTCACTCACCTGGACCGTCACGGTGCCCACTGCGGAGCCGCCGCGCCCGTCGCCCACGGTGTACCGCGCGTTGACCGTGCCGGCTTCGGCCGGAGTGGTCAGATAAACGCGGCCGTCTTCGGCCTTGGCGGCAATCGACTCGGGCGTGCCGACGATCTTGTCGGCGTCCAGCCGGAGCGTGTCGCCGTCCGGATCTGAATCGTTCTTAAGCACGTCGACCGCCACCGTCCGGCCCGGCCGGATCTCGATCCCGTCGTCGAGCGCCACCGGGTTCTGGTTGCTCTCCGGCGCGGGGGCAATGCCCACCCGGACGGTGGCGGTATTGACCGCACCCAGCCGGTCCTTGACCCGGTAGGTGAAGGTGTCGGTTCCCGCGCCCTGTGCCGACGCCGTGTATTCGATGTAGTTCGGTCCGGCCACCGCCGCGCCTTGTTCGGGCGCTTTGTCGACACCCATCAGGTACACGGAGTCGCCGTCGGGATCAATGCCGTTGAGCGGGATCGGGATCCTCACGGTGGACCCGGCGATGGCCCGGGCTTCCAGGCTCTTGGGCGCAGGCTGGGAATTCGATTCATCGTCGCGCGGGATGATGTTAATTCGCAGCTGGGCGGAGTCCTTCTGGCCGGCTGTGTCGGTCACCTCGTAGACCGCGTACACGGTCTTCGCCTGTTGCCCGGCGATGAAGCGCACGGTGTTCTCGGCGGTAAAGATCCGGCCGTCGGCAGGATCCGGGGTCTCCGGAAGTTCGTCCGCCAGCGTCAGCGTGTCGCCGTTGGGATGGGTGTCGTTCGCCAGCACGTCCACGGTCACCACATCGCCGGCACGCACGGTGGCGGTATCGGCTTCGGCCTGCGGCGGCATCGGCTTGTCTTCTTTGTCCACGGCGATCACGCTGACCTCGCCCGTGGCCGAGGCGGTGCCGTTGGAGACCGTATAGCCGATGGTGGTCTGCTGATGCAGCCCCTTCACGTCCGAAATGCGCAGAATGTTGTGGTCCAGCACTTCGACGGCGACCGGCGCGCCGTTCGCTTGCACGGAGGTGACCACCAGGACGCCGCCGGCCGGGTCGGCGTCGTTAGCCAGCACATCCACCAGGACCTGGCCGTCCTTCGGCAGCAGGGCCACGTCCCGCACAGCCACCGGCGCGCCGTCGCCGTTGTCCTCGGTCGCGTCGATCCGGATCAAGCCGGTGGTGCTGGACGGGCCGTTGGTGACCAGATAGGTGAAGTAGTGGGCGCCCGCCTTATCCGCTGTAAACTTGACCGTGCCGGCGTCGTAGTCCGGCACAATCTCGGTGTTGGCGGCGGAGCCGGTCTTGGCCAGCCTCAGTTCCCCGCCGTTCGGGTCCTGGTCGTTCTTCAGCGGGGCGATCTGGATTTCCTGGCCCACGGTCGCGGAAAAATGGTCGGCGTTGGCCAGCGGCGGCAGCGCGCCGGGCGGCCGGACGTCGAAAACCACCACGTTTTCGGTGGTTTCGGAACCATCCGAAACTCTGACCGTCACGTCCTTCTTGCCGAAGGTCTTGCCCACGTCCTGGAAGGTCAGCAGCCCGTCGGGCCGGGTGCGGACCAGGTCGCCGTCTGTGGTGTTGTCCGCTCCCACCAGGAACAGGTCGTCGCCGTCCGGGTCGATCCAGTCGCTGAGGATGTTCTGGCTGATTTCGCGGCCCTGTTCCACCAGGATGGTGGTCTTCCGCTTCGGTTCCGGCGGCAGGTTGCTGCCCTCGGCGCGAACGTCGATGGCCACCCGGGCGGTATCGGTGCCGCCGCGGCCGTCGTCGACTTCATAGCCAAAGGTGTGACGGCCGGGAGACGCGTCCCCGTTGACCAGGATCTGCAGGCCGGTGCTGTCGTAGATTCCCTGCACCTCGCCGATGCCAGGACCGTCGCCGCTCAGGCGTGCGGTGAGCACATCGCCGTCGGGATCTGAATCATTGTCCAGAATGGTCAGCGTGGTGGTGCGGCCCGCCCGGACGCCGAACGTGTCATCCTGCGCCACCGGCGGCTGGTTCTCTTCGGTCCGGTTGGGCAGCGTGTTGACCGGGTTTTCGTCCGCCGAGTCCTCTTCGTCCTCTTCGTTCTCCTGCTCCGGCGGGATCAGGTCGCTCCAGTTGTCCACCAGCTGCATGTTTTCGAGCACCAGCCAGACGTTGCCGGCGTTCACGTCATTGAGCACCACCACGTCCCGGTTCACCCGGAACACGAGCGACGCGTTGGCGCCGATCCCCTGGATCGGCTGGGCGAGATCATCGGCATCGTTGCCGCAGTCGCGCAGATAGTGGTTAATCCCTGCCCACGCCGCATGCAGGCAACCCGCCAGTTGTACCGGGGCCGCCGGCGTTCCGGTGCCTTCCATCGGCAGGATTTCGGCGTCCGAACCGTTCAACGGCTGCTTGATCAGCGCGGATTCGGTCGCCACCGCCACAAACGGGCTTTCGTCGCCGCTTTGCTGCAACGCTCCGCCGCGGGTGTCCGGCAACGTGACCTCGCGGCCGCCCGGCAGGACCAGCAGGCCGGCCTCGGCGTCGAACACCACAGCTTTTTCGCCCACGGCGGCAATCTGCAGATCCCCGGCTTCGGCAAGCGAGTCCACCCGATCGGAGCCCGTGCGTTCGGCCAGGCCGTCTTCGTTGACCTCGTAGCGGGCTACCTCGCCGGCGTCCGGATCGGCAATGAAGACGGTGTCTTGCTTCGATACCGTGGCCACGCTGCCCTTGGCATCGGTCAGCAGCGGCTCCGCCGTCTCCTCATTAAAAGAGCCGAGCTCGTTGGCAGGGCTGATCCAGACCTGGCCCTTGACGGTGTCCGTGATGGACAGCAACTGATCGCCGAATGCCACCTGCGCGGTGCCAGGCAGTTGCTGCTCCGACCCGCGTTCCATCTGCGCCACGTCTACCGGGCTCAGCATGGCCTGGTCCTGGTTTTCCATGAACACCGTGCCGGCGCTCTGCATGACATCGAAGCCGTCGCTGTTGGCGCGGAAGCCGCCGTCGAGCACCTGGGATTGGTAGTTCAGGTGTCCCACCATGCCCTGGCTGTTGTTGGTGACCCACACACCACCGTCGTTCAAATCCACATCAGCCGTGGGGAAACCTTGGTAGTAGATGGCTCCGCCGACCACCAGGGCCGTGGCCACGGAGAAAGTTGTCGTCGATGCCAGCGTCTTCCGCCGCCGCGTCCGCCCCAACATTTTCCCCCGCAATGTCATTCTTCCCTTGTCAGCCCATGCCATTCGATGCCCGGCCGCAGGCAACGACCCCGTCCGGCAGGCACCGAAAGACGGCCCTTGGCATGCCAAGGACCCTTACCGACTATTGCACGTATAACCAGCAGTCGTAAACCCGCGGCATGGGGAGAACTCCCCAGCAAGAACCAGTGTTTATGCACGACGGCGGTGCCTGGCTTTTGGGCGCTGCCTGATCTTCCCTTGTTGTTCCCTTGATGTTTTCCTGCTCATCCCAAGCAACTTTGGGCGGTGACTGCCAAGATTTCCCCTGGCGTTATTTCCCCCTGACGTCGCTCCACCTCATCCCGTGCCCATCGGCCTCCCGTACACCCGAGCCTTCCGTCCTCCCGTCCTCCACAGGCTGCGCAGAACCATAGTTGGTCACAACCGTAAAGGACTCTCTGAAACTGTCCGAAGCAGCCCATAGGCTGTTTTCAGTAGCAGTTCAGCACCAATCGTTGGCCATCAGGTTGGGGATTTCCTGATGGCGTCTGCGGGCTTTGTTCCGCGACCGTTCGTAGTCGATGCCGTGCCCTGAGTGGGCATGCTGAGGATTGAGACGCACCCATGTTTGATCCGGCAGCACCCGAACCTCCCGCCGCCGCCCCGGCTGCCGGCGGGACGGTGCCCGCGGTTCTGCCCGCGGCCACCGGCTGGGCGATCCCGTTGCCGCCGGTCGATCTGGAGGCGTCCGCGGCCGGGCTGGTGGACCAGATTACCGCCCGGGAGAACGCCAAGGACGCGATCGCCGCGGAGCAGGCCAGGCTCATGGCCGCCCTGGACCGGCGGATCCGGGCCGAGCGCGCCGCCAAGGGTGTCCCGGCCGCCCGGCAGGGTGAGGGGATCGCCAAGCAGGTCGGGTTGGCGCGCCGGGAGTCCCCGAACCACGGTGCCGTGCTGCTGGGCCGGGCCAAGGTCCTGGTCAACCAGATGCCGCACACGCTCAAGGCCCTTGAGGCGGGGATCCTGAACGAGCGGCGGGCGGCGATCCTGGTCAGCGAAACCGACTGCCTGAGCCGGGAGCACCGGGCGGTGGTGGATGAGGAACTGGCCGGGAACCCCGACCGCCTGCACGGGCTCGGGAACCGGCGGCTGGAGGCCGAAGCCAAACGCGCCGCCTACCGGCTGGACCCGCACGCGGTGGTGAAGCGCACCGCGCAGGCCGAGGCGGACCGGCATGTCTCCTCCCGGCCCGAACCAGACACCATGGTGTCCGTGAGGACGTTGCTGCCGGTGGTGCAGGGGGTCGCGGTGATGGCCGCGCTGCAGCGGGAGGCGGACCGGCGGGCGAACGCCGGGGACCCGAGGACCCGGGGGCAGGTGATGGCCGATACCGTGTTTGAACGCGTCACCGGCCGCAGCACCGCCGACCCGGCCGCCCTGGAAGTGCAGCTGGTGATGACCGACCGGGCGCTGCTGCAGGGCGAGAACGAACCGGCCCGGCTGACCGGCTACGGCATCGTCCCGGCCCAGTACGCCCGGGACCTGATCCGCCTGCCCCAAGACCCGCCGGAGCGTGCCAAGGCCGATACCGGTGGGAACCAAGCAGGCCAAAGCCCGCCGCCTCACGACCCGACCGGCCCACCGGGCAGCGGCTCCGGCCAGAAAACGCGGCCTGGTCCGGGAAGCGGGCAGAAGGCGCCACCGGCGGGGACCGAGCCGGGCTGGAAGACGGCCCGCGAGCAGGCCCGGCAGGACAGGCTGCGGAACCTGAAGGCCGGCGGCGTGGAGGATGTCTGGATCCGGCGGCTGTATACCGCGCCCGCGGCCGGGCAGCTGCTGGGCATGGACTCGAAGGCCCGGAAGTTCCCGGACGGGATCCGGCGGATGGTCATGGCCCGGGACGCGTTCTGCACCGGTCCCTGGTGCGACGCGCAGATCCGGCACATCGACCACATTGTCGCCTGGTCCGACGGCGGGCCCACCACCCTCGCCAACGGGCAGGGTCTGTGCGAGCGCTGCAACCACGCCAAGGAAGCCGACGGCTGGTCCGCCAAACCCGTCCACGGGCCACGCCACGCGGTGGAAACAACCACCCCGACCGGCCACACCTACACCTCCTCCGCACCACCCCTGCCCGGCACGCCATTCCATGAGTCCCCAGACCAGGCCGTGCCCGCAACCATCAAGGCCAAGAAGGTATTGGTCCGCCGGCGCAGGGCACAGCTGGACCGCGAGCGCGTCAGGCGGCGCAAGCAATCGGCGAGCCGACGCTAGTCGACGACCAGGCCCTTGCCGGTACCGTGTGCAACGGTGACCGGGTTGACCTCGCCGAATCCGCGGACGGTGCGGACTTTCTGGGGGATCAGCACAAACCGCTCGTCGCCGGCGAGGGTCGACGCAGTGGTGGCGTCGACCAGCACCGTTCCGGGTTCGGCGAGTGTGGTCAACCGCGCGGCCAGATTGACCGTGGGGCCGTAGATATCGCCGAGCCGGGAGAGGACCCTGCCCCACACCATGGCCACACGCGCCGAGGGCAGCAGATCGTCGTCGCCGATCGCCTTCGCCAACGCCAACGAGATTTCGGCCCCGGCCTGTGGCGAAGATGCGATGTAGAGGACTTCATCGCCGATCGTCTTCACCAGCCGTCCGCCGCCTACCGAAATGATCTCGGCACAACGGTTTTCAAAGCGCTGGACCAGTTGGGCGAGGGTCTTCTCGTTCATCTGGCGGGACAGGCTTGTGTAAGACACCAGGTCCGCGAACCCTACGGCCCGCAACAAGGGCAGCGAGTCCTCATCGTCCGCGCCGGTCCCGGCGCCCAGTCCAGCCTCCGCCCGGACCGTCAGGCGGGCCACGCCGGCATTGAGTTGGCGGCGGTAGGAGTAGACCAGGAGCTTCTCCAAGGAGTCGATGAGGTTCGGCAGCTCATGAACCAGCCGCTGGCGTGCCTGGGCATCGGTGAGACCCCGCTGGTGCACCATCTCTTCCACCAGCGCCTCGACCTGCCAGACCACCATGCGGTCGGTCATCTGCCCGACGGACCGAGTGATCGAAATGGCTGCCTCCTCGGTCAGGCGCTCCTCCCGGACCAAGTCGATGATCGTGGTCAGCGCTTCCAGGTCTGCCTGGGTGAACGCGAGATCCTCATCCCCGAGGTTGGCGAAGCCGAGGGCGCGCCAGATCTTCCGGGCCGACAACAGCGACACTCCGGCGCCGGCGGCCACTTCGCGGCGTTTCATGGTCCGTTCCGAGCCGAGCAGCCGGACTTCAAGGTCCTTGATCGCCTGCCGGTTCACCTTGCCGTCCGAGCCGCCTGCCGGAGCGGTTTGGGCGGGCAATGGCACGCGCGGCATGGACAACGTCAGTGGCTCGGGTTCGCCAGCCGGGTGTCCCCCGGTGGTGCGTACGTCTTCCGGGACCGGATCGGCTTCCAGGACGGGTTCCGGGTCCTCCGGACGGGTCTCTTCGAGCTCTTCGTCCGGCTCGTCCGCGGCCGGCAGCGGTACTTCGCGGCGCAGCAGTTGGGGCAGCTCGGGATCACGCGGCACCGGTGGCCGGCGCGGTTCATCCTGCGCGCTGCTGATGTCCATCCTGTGCATCCTCCTCTGTCAGCTGTCCCAGCTGTTCCACTCGGTTTCCGTTTCCATGTCTACACCATCGAACATGGCGGTGCGTGGCAGCTGCTCAATGGCCTCCACCACCAAAGTCCTGAACCGGAAGACCTCGGGTACGTCAATAATCCGACTGGTCCGCCCGTGCCCCAGGTCGACCGTGAGGTTGCCGCTACGCAGCGTCCGCTGAATGATCGACTGCTCGGTGTGCAGCTCGGCAATGTTCACCAGCAGCAGCTGGCGCTCATGCCTCCGGCCCATGCCCTGACGGACGACGAGCCTCTTGCTGGTGAGCAGATAGCGGGTACTGATCCAGCGCAGCAGCGGCAACAGGAACAGTCGTGACAGCAGCGCCGCTACCACCACGGCCAGTCCGGCGAGCAGCAGCGGGTGCCATTCGACGATCCAGTCCGGCGGGTTGGAGCGGCTGAGGTTTCCCAGCACGTAGGAGCCTGCACCAAGCACTAGCATTGCGGCCACCACCGGCCAGGTCAGCTTCCGGGCCTGCGGCCGCGTCATGACAATCACGCGTTCCCCCGGATCCAGTTTCAACCGCAACGCGGCCCCCGGATCCGGCAGGGAGTCCAGGTCAACTCAGGGGCCTTCGTGCGGCCGGAGGTGGACCACGTCGCCGGCCGCCACGACATGTTCGGTGCCTTCAGCATCACGGATCTTGACGGCGCCGTAGGCGTCCAGGCCGAAAGCCTCGCCGATGATCTGTTTTCCGTCCGGAAGCTCGGCCCGCACCTGTTGCCCCAGTGTGACCATCACATCGCGCATCCGCGAGAGCAGGCTGGATCCGTCGTTCCACTCGGCTGCCGGATCGCCGTTGACATTGCAGAATTGCCGGTAACGCTTCGCGAAGACCCGCACATAGGACATCAGCAGAATGTTCCGGTCCATTGTCCGGCCCTTTTCAATCGCCACGCTGGTGGCGGTGGGCACAGGAAGCTCATCCCGGGAGAGCGTCACGTTCAGGCCGGTGCCGAGAACGACGGCGGGGGGCGACCCGTCCGGGTAGTTGACCACTTGGGCCAAGATTCCGGCAATCTTTTTTCCGGAGACCAGCACGTCGTTGGGCCATTTGACCTCTGCCTTGAGCTGGGCATACTCGCCCAGCGCCTCCGCCAGTGCCGCGGCTGCCAGCAGCGAGAACCAAGCGTAGCTCTGGGTGGGCACGGGGTTGCCGGCCCGGTTGAAGGGTCGGAGCAGGATGCTCACGATCACCGACGAGCGGGCCGGGGCGGTCCATTGGCGTTCCAGCCGGCCGCGGCCTGCCGTTTGCTCCTCGGCGGCCAGGATGCTCAGGTCCGACCAGCCCACCTTGTCCGCCACCGCCCAAGCGGCCAGATCGGTATTGGTGGAGCCGGTGGATTCCACCAGTTCAAGCTTCCGGTACGGGCCCAAGGGGGCACAGAGAGCGTCGCTCAGACCGTCGAAGTCCAAGGCCGGGCGGTCGACATCGGAAAAACTCTGGCTCATGTGTTCCATCCTACTGATCGGAGGCAGCCGAGGGGGCCGTGGGGCGGGCCGCGATCCCTTCGGCCTCCGACCGGCGACCTGTGAACGCGGCCGGTGGGCACCGTTGAACGCGAGTGGCGGCCAAAAGCAGCGGCGGCGAAATTGTAGGGTTCCTACAGCAGGCGTCCCGCTGCCGCTCACTAGACTTGGTTCAGCGACGCGCCTGCGCTCCGCTGTTTTGTACGAAACCTACTTAAAAGCCCTGCAGGCCGCCAGCGTCCGACACCCTCGGCAGAATCCGGAGATTTCATGAGCCTCGATCAAGACCTTGACCTGCACACCACCGCAGGCAAGATTGCGGACTTCCGCCGCCGCCAGGCAGAGTCCCTGCAGCCCTCCGGCGCCGAGGCGATCGAGAAGCAACATGCCCGTGGCAAGAACACCGCCCGGGAACGGATCGAGATGCTGGTGGACGAAGGGTCCTTCGTCGAGTTCGATGCCTTGGCAACGCACCGGTCTACGGCCTTCGGAATGGAGAAAAAGAAGCCGCTCGGCGACGGCGTCGTCTCCGGTTACGGCACCGTGGATGGACGAATGGTGGGCTTGTACAGCCAGGACTTCTCCGTCTACGGCGGTTCGCTCTCTCAGGTCAACGGCGAGAAAATCGTCAAGGTGCAGGAATTCGCCCTGCGCAACGGTTGCCCCGTGATCGGCATCAACGACGGCGGCGGCGCCCGCATCCAGGAAGGCGTGGCCTCCCTGGCAATGTTCGCGGACATCTTCCGCAACAACGTGGCCGCGTCCGGCGTCGTGCCCCAGATCTCGCTGATCATGGGTCCGTGCGCGGGAGGCGCCGCCTACTCCCCTGCCCTCACGGACTTTGTGGTGATGGTGGACAAGACCAGCCACATGTTCATCACCGGACCTGACGTGATTAAGACCGTCACCGGCGAAGAAGTGGACATGGAGACGCTGGGCGGAGCGCGCCAGCACAATGCCACCACCGGCACCGCCGCCTATCTGGCCGCTGATGAATCCGATGCCATCGAATTCGTCCGCGAGCTGCTTGAGTTCCTTCCCGCCAACAATCTGGCCGAGGCTCCTCCGCTTGAATTCGATGAAGAACTCGAGATCACCGAGGCCGACCTGAGCCTGGATGAGCTGATTCCGGATTCGGCCAACCAGCCCTACGACATGCGGACCGTGATCGAGCACGTCGTCGACGACGGCAACTTCCTGGAGATGCAGTCCCTGTACGCGCCGAACGTGATCATCGGCTACGGCCGCGTCGAAGGGCACACCGTCGGCATCGTGGCCAACCAGCCCATGCAGTTTGCCGGCACGTTGGACATCAACGCCTCGGAAAAAGCGGCCCGGTTCGTCCGTCACTGCGACGCCTTCAATGTCCCCATCCTGACCCTGGTGGATGTGCCCGGCTTCCTGCCCGGCAAAGACCAGGAGTTCAACGGCATCATCCGGCGTGGGGCCAAGCTGCTTTACGCCTACGCCGAGGCCACCGTGCCGAAGCTGACCGTCATCACCCGCAAGGCCTACGGCGGGGCCTACATCGTGATGGGTTCCAAGAAGCTAGGTGCCGACCTGAACCTGGCCTGGCCCACGGCGCAGATCGGAGTGATGGGTGCCCAAGGCGCCGTCAATATCCTCTACCGCCGCGACCTTGCGGCAGTGGCCGCGGACGGCGGCGACGTCGAGGCCCGCCGGCAGGAGATCATTTCGCAGTACGAGGAAGAGCTGCTCAACCCCTACCAGGCTGCCGAACTCGGTTATCTCGACGCCGTGATTGCGCCGTCGGAAACCCGCCTCCAAGTGGTCCGCGGATTGCGCGCCCTGCGCGACAAACGGGCGACCATGCCGCACAAGAAGCACGGGAACATTCCGCTATGAGCAACTGGTCAGAAGTTATGGACACGGCAGCAACACCCGATGGATTCCAGCACGGCGACGCCGCCGTGCGGCAGCAGCCCCTGCTCACGGTGGCCAAAGGCAACCCGACACCCGAGGAACTCGCAGCCCTGACCGCCGTCGTTGCCGCCCTCCAGTCCTCCGGTCAGGCCGGCACACCGTCGCGCCGGTCCCGGCGCCCCCGCCGGCCGCTGCTGAGGCCGTTCGTCTCGCATGGCCCCGGAGCCTGGCGGCACACCTTCCGCTAGGTCACTCCGACGGCGGGACGGCTTCGCCCTGCCAGAAATTCCATTGGTAGCCCCAAGGATCGGTGACCGTGAAGGTCCGCGGTCCGTAGGGCTGGTCGGCCGGCGGTTCCACTTCCACGTCCACCGCGGCCCGCACGCGCCGATACTGGGCATCGACGTCGTCCACGTGCACGATGAGCAGCAGTCCGCCGCCGTTGCCCGGGTCGGCGGCACGCCCGCAGACGGCGATCCGGCTGCCTCCTGCCACAATCTCGGCTTCCTCGGTGACCCCGTCGGCGTTGCGCCAGCGCGTCGCCGGACCGAAACCGAGCACCTGCTCCATCCAGTCCAGGGCAGCGTCCGCACCCTCGTAGTACAGGTACGGAATCACTTCCGTCACGGCCATGGTCTCCCCCTGTCTTTGACTACTAGCAACTGTTCAGCGCGGATCCATCACCGTGCCGAGGAAGAGCGGAAAGCCCGTGGGCAGGTGGATGATCTGGTAGAGGAAGGGCCGGTCGAACGAAAGCTCGACGTCGGGCTGTGGCGGCATTGAACCGGACATCACATCCAGCTGGGTCACTGCCGCGGCGATCGTCCCCTTTTCCCCGACGGTGATGTTGGCCTGCTGGGCCGCCCCGGTCACCAAGGCATCCTGCTGAATGGCCGCTAGGTCCGGCGCCGAGCCAAAGGTCTCGTCGAGTCCGAGTCGGCGCAGGATCGGCAGCAGGTCCTGCTGGTGCGTGTGGTTCCAGCGGGGCAGCTCAAGAACGACCATGGCCTCGTCGGCGCCATCCATGACGGTTGCCACGTCCAGCAGTCCGGCCTGGTCCATGACGGGGGTGCCGCCGTCGGGCAGGATGAGCCGCATCACGAACCCGTCGCCATAGGGCAGGTCCATGCCCTGCCAGCCCTTCCCGCGGGCGTACGCCGTCTGGACCAGGTTTCCCATCATGGGTACGGACACCCGCTCCCCCGACGCAGTGGTGAAATCTGCGTCCTCCGTAGCCGACGGGTCAAACGGCTGCTCCCAGGCCGCCGCGAAGTACACCGCGTTGAGCAGGGTCAGCGTGTTGTCGGGGTGATACCCGCCCGGCGCCTCGGTGATCCGGCCGCCGGTGTGGTGGTCCACCCAGGCGTCCATGGCCTGCTTGGTCGACGGATCGGAATAGTCCAACGGGTAGACGCCGGAGCCGTAATGCTCCGCCAGAATGCGCAGGTAGCCCTCGCCGGTCGGCGTCCCTGCGTCAACGAAGACGCCGTTGGCCAGATGCATCAGCGGGCTGACGGGCGGCTCATCCTCATCGACTGAGCCCGGGTCGCCGTCGAATTTTTCCCACTGGGCCAGCTGGGAGTTCAAGGCAGCGTCCAGGTTCTGCTCCGGCAGACCCAGGACCCTGTCCATCTCGTCGGCGGTGGTGCTTCCGGCGCCGGCACGGAGCATCGCCACGGCGTAGAGCAGACTCACCGGGCCGGTGACCTGGTTCTGCTCCGGTGCCGCCGCGAGCATCGCTGCCCCCAGCGTGAAGGCAGATCGCCGCAAGGCGTCGATTTCGGCCGGAAACTCTCCCGCTGCCGCATCAGCCCTGGCCACGCCGTCCGCTCTCAGCAGTTCGGGCGGCGCCGCGCAGCCGCCGAGCACCACAACCGGCGCCAACCCCAGTGCGGCCAGCGCCGCCGTCGTCCTTCTTCGCACCATCTTCTCCTGACTGTTGACCCCAACCTAGGCGTTGGCGAGGAAGGGGGCCAGATGCAGCCGGCTACGATCCGATGACAACTGGAGCAGACCGCGGTTCGAGGCGCCAAAAGACCACGGACGCGGCGTTACATGGCCCCAGGCAACTGGTTGCCGGTAGGCTCTCGGTGTGACTGAGCAGACATTTGAACTGACCAAGACCCCGGAGCCCGGGCGTATTCCATCCGCCATCGACGCCGTGGCGGATGCCTACACGGCAGCCTTGCTGGAGCTGGATCCATCGTTGGCAACCTCCCTCGGCATCCCCGGACACGAGACCGAGTATCCCGATTTCTCTCCGGCCGGCGCGGAGGCCTTCGCCGAGGCCACCCGGGAAGCCCTGCGGCGGCTCGAGGACCTGGAACCCACCGACGACGTGGACCGAGTCACGCTTGACGCGATGCATGAGCGGCTGGGCCTCGAACTGGAGATCCACGAGACCGGCTGGGACCTGGCTGACCTGAACAACATCGCCTCGCCGCCCCAGGACATCCGCGCCATCTTCGACCTGATGCCCACCAGCACCGTCGAGGACTGGAACAACATTGCCGGCCGGATGGCCAACGTCCCCGATGCAATCGCCGGCTACGTGTCCTCCCTCCGGGAGGCCAAGGACCGCGGCCTGGTCGCTGCCAAGCGGCAGGTCCGCATTGTGATGGAGCAGACCGGAGCGTATGCGGCCGAGGACGGATTCTTCCGCACGCTGGCCGGGCAGGCCGCGGCCGAAGAGGGCGAGCTGTCCCAGGACCTGCGCGACAGGCTGGCTGCGGCCGCCGATGCCGCGGCAGCTGCCTACCGCCAGCTTGCCGCCGTGCTGGAAACCGAGGTGTTGCCGGCCGCGCCGGAGAAGGACGCCGTCGGCCGCGAACGCTACGCGTTGATGTCGCGCCGGTTCTTGGGTTCCGCGGTGGATCTGGAGGCCACCTACGCCTGGGGAGTGGCGGAGCTGGACAGAATCATCGCGGAGCAGGAAGCCGTCGCCGAGCAGATCCGGCCCGGTGCCAGCATCGAAGAAGCGATGGCCCTGCTGGATGCCGACCCGAAGCGGCAACTGCACGGCACGGATGAACTGCAGGCGTGGATGCAGGACCTGTCCGACAAGGCCGTGGACGAGCTGTCCGGACACTTCGACATCTACGAGCCGATGCGTCGGCTGGAGTGCCTGATCGCCCCGACCCATGAAGGCGGCATCTACTACACCGGCCCCAGCGACGACTTCGCCCGGCCCGGCCGCATGTGGTGGTCCGTGCCGGAAGGCGAGGACAGCTTCACCACTTGGAAAGAAACCACCACGGTCTACCACGAGGGTGTTCCCGGCCACCACCTTCAGGTTGCGACGGCGACCTACCGCCGCGAACTGTTGAACAACTGGCGCCGGAACATCTGCTGGGTCTCCGGCCACGGCGAAGGCTGGGCCCTGTATGCCGAACGTCTCATGGATGAGCTGGGCTACTTGGCCGACCCGGGCGACCGGATGGGAATGCTCGACGCGCAGCGGATGCGGGCGGCCCGCGTGGTGTTCGACATCGGAGTCCATCTGGAGCTTGAAGTCCCCGAACGCTGGGGATCCGGATCCTGGACTCCGGAGAAAGGCTACGAGTTCCTGCGCCGGAACATCGCGATCAGCAAGGGGCAACTGGACTTTGAGTTCACCCGCTACCTTGGCTGGCCGGGCCAGGCCCCGTCCTACAAGCTGGGCCAGAAGCTCTGGGAGGAAATCCGCGACGAGCGGCGGCGCCGTGAGGGTGCCGCATTCGATATCAAGGCTTTCCACAGCCAGGCGCTGAATATTGGCTCCGTCGGGCTGGATACCCTGCGTCGCGCGCTGCTGGGCGAGGATCCAGCTCCGGCCGCCTGATTTTGCCCAGCCCGGGCGGGCCCGGGAAACAGGAGGGCCGATGCATCCCCCAACGGTGCACCGGCCCTTACCTGTGCCGGGTCGCTTCAGCCCCGGGCGGGGCGTACTCTCCGGCGGGAGGAAGCTCCCGCGAGAAATCGTACGGTGAGGCAACCGGTTCAGCGGCCAACCGCGGCGCTTCTTTACGCTCCGGTCACAACGCGGAAACACCCTAAGCAAGGTTGGCTTTCCGGCAGCGGATAGGCTTGGTCGGGTGACCGATCTTCGCCTGATTCTCGCCTCCGCTTCCCCCGCCCGCACCAAGCTCCTGACCGAAGCCGGTATTGAGCACCAGGTCTTGGTCTCGGAGGTGGACGAGGACGCCGTCACGGCCAGCTACGGGGTCACGGACCCGCACGACACCGCACTGCTGCTGGCCCGGGCCAAGGCCGAAGCGGTGGCCGCGCTTCCCGAGGCCGACGGCACGCTGGTGCTCGGCTGCGACTCGGTGTTCGAACTCGACGGCGACCCGTACGGCAAACCGCATGAGCCGGAAATCGCCCGCGAACGCCTGCGCAGGATGAGCGGCCGGCACGGCGTGCTGCATACCGGCCATTGGCTGGTGGACTGCCGGGCCACTGCGTTTGATGCCGAAGACGCAGATAACAACGACGGCGGATCGGGTGCCACCGTGGGCGCGGTCGCCTCCGCCGCGGTGCATTTCGCCCAGCTCTCCGACGCCGAGATCGATGCCTACGTCGCCACCGGCGAACCCCTCCACGTTGCCGGTTCTTTCACCATCGACTCGCTGGGCGGGGCCTTCATCGAGCGGGTCGACGGCGACCCGCATGCCGTCGTCGGGCTGTCCGTCTCCACCTTGCGCCGGCTGCTGGCCAACGCCAACGTGCAGATCACCGACCTCTGGAACTGACCCACCAGCGGTTTTGTAGGACTCCTACAAAGAACAGCCCTTGCACACGCACAAACGGCATTATTCATGAGCGATTCCCGCAAAAGCAGGCTAGGCTCCTCAAGGATAGAAGGAGCTTTGAATGACCCAGCGCATCACCAAGGTACTGATCGCCAACCGTGGTGAAATTGCCGTCCGCATAGTTCGCGCGGCACGCGACGAAGGCATTGCCTCGGTCGCTGTCTACGCCGATCCGGACCGGGATGCGCTGCATGTCCGGCTGGCGGACGAAGCCTTCGCGCTCGGCGGCAACACCGCCGCCGAATCCTATCTGGTGATGGACAAGCTCCTGCAGGTGGCCCAGGCTGCCGGCGCCGACGCGATCCACCCCGGCTACGGCTTCCTCTCCGAGAATGCCGAGTTCGCCCAGCGGGTCCTCGACGCCGGCCTGACCTGGATCGGCCCCTCCCCCGACGCCATCTCCCAGCTGGGCGACAAGGTCCAAGCACGGCACATCGCCGAACGGGTCGGCGCTCCCCTGGTGCCCGGTACACCCGATCCGGTGGCGAGCGTGCAGGAAGTGCTCGATTTCGCCGACACCCATGGCCTGCCGCTGGCCATCAAGGCCGCGTACGGCGGGGGTGGCCGCGGCATCAAGGTGGTCCGCGACCGCCAGGCCATCGCCGAGTCGTACGAATCAGCGGTGCGCGAAGCCACGGCGGCGTTTGGCCGCGGCGAATGCTTCGTGGAGCGCTTCCTGGATGCTCCGCGCCACGTGGAAACCCAGTGCCTTGCCGATGCGCACGGCAACGTGGTGGTGGTGTCCACCCGCGACTGCTCGCTGCAGCGGCGCAACCAGAAACTCGTGGAGGAAGCCCCTGCACCCTTCCTGTCCCCCGAGCAAAACGAACGGCTCTACGCAGCCTCCAAGGCGATCTTGCGCGAAGCCAAGTACCAGGGCGCCGGCACGTGCGAATTCCTGGTCGGCCAGGACGGCACCATTTCCTTCCTGGAAGTCAATACCCGGCTGCAGGTTGAGCACCCGGTCTCGGAAGAAGTCACCGGCATTGACCTGGTCCGCGAGCAGTTCCGCCTGGCCCGCGGCGAAGAGCTGGGCTACGAGGACCCCGAAGTGCGCGGCCACTCGTTCGAATTCCGCATCAACGGCGAAGATGCCGGCCGCAACTTCATGCCTGCCCCGGGCGTGGTCGAGACACTGCGCCTTCCCACCGGGCCCGGCGTCCGGGTGGACTCAGGCATTGAAGCAGGCGAAGTTATCGGCGGAAACTTCGACTCCATGCTGGCCAAGCTGATCATCACCGGCAGCACCCGCACGCAGGCCTTGGAGCGGGCAAGGCGGGCACTGGACGAGATGGAAATCGGCGGCATGCCTACCGTGCTGCCGTTCCACCGCGCCGTGGTGGCTGACCCGGCGTTTGCCCCCGAGGATGGGGCCTTTAGCATCCACACCCGCTGGATCGAGACCGAGTTCCACAACGACATTCCGGCCTTCCAGTCCGCCCCGGCTGCCTCGGCCGACGAGGACAGTGAGCGCCAGCGCGTGACCGTCGAGGTCGGGGGCAAGCGGCTGGAAGTGGTGCTTCCGGCCGGCCTCGGCTCGGGCACGGGATCCGCCGCCAAGTCCAATGGCAAGCCCAAGCGTGCCCGCGGGCGGTCCGGCGCGGCGGCCGGTGCCGCGGCAAGCGGTGACGGTCTGGCCTCGCCCATGCAGGGCACGATTGTGAAAGTTGCCGTAGCCGAAGGCGACACTGTCGCTGAAGGCGATCTCGTCGTCGTACTAGAGGCGATGAAGATGGAGCAACCGCTCACCGCGCACAAGGCCGGGACGATTTCGGGGCTTTCAGCCAAGCCCGGGGACACGGTCTCTGCCGGCGCGGTGCTGGCCACCATCGCAGACTAAGAGGCGGTTTTCCCGGCCTGACTGTATCAGCTGTTGTAGTTCTGTCACGTTTTAGCCGCAACTGGGCGAGGGAACTTACTAAGCACGCTGTCCATGATGTAGCGTGTGGCTTACAAGGAGCAGGACCCGGCCTGGCCGGGAGAAAATGAAGTATCACCTACGTAAGGAGATGCACATCATGGGTTTTCTAGCATTCCTCTTGCTTGGACTGATCGCCGGCGCCATCGCCAAACTGATCCTTCCCGGCCGGCAGGGCGGCGGCTGGATCGCCACCCTGATTTTGGGCGTCATTGGCGCACTTCTGGGCGGATGGATCGGCGGCATGGTCGCGAGTGTCGATATGAATGATTTCTTCAGCCTCGCATCGTGGATCTGGGCCATCATTGGAGCCCTGATCGTGCTGGTGATCTGGGGCTTCATCACGAACAGGAGGAGCAGCACCGTTTGATAGTGGCCGCTTGAACTGCTCCTTCAGCTGTTTGGCCCGCCGCCCCTCATGGGACGGCGGGCCTTTGCTGTGCCTGCCTGGGCAAGCCAAGCCTTGCCCTCCCGACCACCCGGGTTGGCGTAGGTTTTCCCAAACGTAACCGAGGTCACCATTCGCTACGGCAAGAAGGACCCGCGGCAACCTGCCGCGGGTCCTCCCGTGTGTCCAGCGAACCAGTCAGCTGGACTGGTTCTCGTAGTCCATGTCCTTGGTCTCCTTGCTCATCAGCAGGGCGATCAGGGTCAGCACTGCAGCTGCACTGAGATACAGGCCCACCAGGAAGGTGCTCCCGCCCGCTGCCTGCCACAGCGCCACGGCGATGAACGGAGCCACAGAAGCGCCGAGGATCGACGAGAAGTTGTAGGCGATGGCGGAGCCGGTGTAGCGCACATTGGTCGGGAACAGCTCCGGCAGAATCGCTCCCATCGGCCCGAAGGTCAGGCCCATCAGGGTGAACCCGATGATCAGGTGAGCCATGGTGCCGGCGAAGCCGCCGCCGAACAGGGGCACCCAGAGGAAGCCGAAGGCCACAATGCCCAGTGACACCCAGATCAGGGTCTTCCTCCGGCCGTACTTTTCGGCGAGCGGCCCAGCCACCAGCGTGAAGATTCCGAAGAACACCACGCCGATGATCAGCATCAGTAGGAAGTCATTGCGGGCATAGCCCAGACCGGCGGCAAACGTGTCCGGGTCGAACGGCTTTCCGGCAGCCTCCGCCTTGGCCGCGGCGTCCTCGACATTGGTTGCGGCAGTGCCGTAGGAGAGCGTGAAGGTGGTCATCAGATAGAACAGCACGTAAGTCGCCAGCATGATGAACGTGCCCAGGATCAGCTGGCGCCAGCTGGTCTTGAATACCCGGCCCAGCGGCAGCTTGGTTACCTCGCCCTTGTCCACTACCTTCTGGAAGGCCGGAGTCTCCACCAGTTTCAGCCGCACCCACAGGCCGATGATCACCATCACGGCGCTGGCCAGGAAGGGAATGCGCCAGCCCCAGGCCATGAACTGGTCGTTGGTCAGGTTGATGCTCAACAACAGGAACAGCGAGTTGGCGATGATGAAGCCAATCGGCGCTCCCAGCTGCGGGAACGTGCCGTAGATGGCCCGCTTATTGGCCGGTGCGTTCTCGGTGGCCAGCAGCGCGGCGCCGCTCCATTCGCCGCCGAGGGCCAGGCCCTGGGCGAAGCGCATGACTACCAGCAGAGCCGGGGCCCAGAAGGACCAGCCGTCCACCTGGGCGGTGGGCAGGCAGCCGATCAGGAAGGTG
Source organism: Actinomycetota bacterium (assembly GCA_051751385.1). Lineage (GTDB taxonomy): Bacteria > Actinomycetota > Actinomycetes > Actinomycetales > Micrococcaceae > Crystallibacter. The sequence goes on from JBNJKW010000003.1 coordinate 240,441, forward strand.
GCGATGCCCATGGTGAGCAGCGAGGCCACCAACGTGCCCTTGCGGCCGTACTTGTCGCCGAAGTGTCCGAAAACAATTGATCCCAGCGGGCGGGCAATGAAAGCCACACCGAAGACCGCAAACGAGCTCAACAGTGCGACGGCGCCGCTGGCATTCGGGAAGAACAGCGCGGGGAAGACGAGCACGGCTGCGGTGGCGTAGACATAGAAGTCATAGAACTCGATGGAGGTGCCGACGAGGCTGGCGACGATAACGCGGCCGCGGGAGTTCACCGGCGCGGCCGGCGCCCCCTTGGTGACAGGTGCTGGTGTGGACATTGAATGACGGCTTTCGCTCGGATGAATATCGCATAGATTCTAAGCTGGATGTTCCGGAGTCCGGACATTCATTTCAATATGTGGACTCCTGTGGTATGGAGCTGCACGTCACAACTGAGCCGCCCTGACGCGCCGGCCGCGCAGGAGGAATCGTTGAACGGCACGTGCTGTTGCATAGGCCACAGCGCGGACCGGAAACGCCCGCCGTCGTCGGGGAGGAACCGCGCCACGTTTGCACGGGAGAGGACCAAGATCATGGCTGAAGAATGGCCCCGGACGGTAGTGCGGCCGGATGCGACCTTGTCCGTCTATAACTGGGGTCCGCCGCCGGGTGCCGGGGTTCCAACCGTCCTGCTGGTTCACGGTTACCCCGACGACCACTCCGTCTTCGCGGGCGTGTGCGCCGCGTTGCGCGCCGATTGCCACGTCGTGGCCTATGACACCCGAAACGCGGGTGCATCGAGGACTGACCGTCGCCAGCGCAGTGCCTTCCGCCTTCCCGTCCTCGTCGATGACCTTTTCGCGGTGATTGCCGCCTCTGGCGCCGGAGCAGTGCACCTCGTGGGCCATGACTGGGGGTCCATCCAAGGTTGGGCGGCAGTCCAGGACGCCCGTGCCGACGGCCGAATCCTGAGTTTCACCAGCATCTCGGGGCCGGACTTGGGCCATCTTCAGCGCTGGTTCCGCCGCCGAGTGTTCAGGCCCTCGTTGTGGCCACAGGCAGTCGGGCAGGCAATTCGTAGCTCCTATGTTGCCGGGTTCCAACTGCCGGTTCTTCCGGAACTCGCGTGGCGATTGTTTCTGACCCACCGTTATGAGCGCCGTGCCGACCGGAGCATCGGCGACAATGGCGCCCGCGGACTCAGCCTGTACCGGGCGAACTGGTACCACCGGCAGGCCCTGTCCGCGGCTTGCCGGATTCCAGTGCAGGTCATAGTCCCCTTGCGGGATCCGTTCCTTTCGCCCCACTTGGTGGATGGATTGGAGCAGTGGGTGACCGCACTGAAGGTCATCGACGTCAATGCGGGCCACTGGTGGCACGAAGCGGATGCAGTCTCTGCCGCCCGGGTGCTCAGGAGCTGGTTGCAGACGCGACGGGAAGATCAGCCGCCCCGAGTTGAGGAAGTCCGGGCACCTATTGCTGCGGAGGCGGCCGGCGGGCCGCTGCGTAGGAGGGCTCACGCAACTTCTCGATCCAGCCGTACATAGCGGTGTCCGGAAGCCGATGCAGGACCGGATCAAACCGCATGGCGGTGTCCCGTCCGCTGCGCGCAGGCCGCAAATTGATAGTAGCGAACTGTTGCCAGTGCCCCCACGGCTGGGCGTGATACAGTCCGAGGATCCAATCCTCATGGCGCAGCGCCTGCCTGAATCCAGCCGGATCGGCCGGAAGCTGCACGGCAGGCCGGAGCGTGCGTGCCGCGAGCTGGACCGGGCCGTGTGCTCCCCGGTACGGCATCAACGTCGTCACCAGTCCGGTGCCCAGATTCCGCCGGGGCAGGAGGAGGAACCGTCCGGGCCGGGAAGTGCCGGTGGAGGCCAGCAGAATATCCGCGGGTTCGCCGTCAACGCTGACCCGCAACGCCAATCCGATGATGTCTGGAAACCGCGGCGGCAGTCCAATTGACCTCGAGAGCCGCGCAACGACGTCGTGGGTCCCTGGTTCATCCAGCCACGATATGCCGCTGGCGAAGTCGGTCCCCAGCCGTTCCAGCCGTCCGTCGAGTTGAAGTCCGATGGGATGGATCGGCCGGACGGGCCGCAGCCTTTTGAGCATCAGAAAGGCCGCGGCAAGAGTGTTCCCTGCCGCTGTGACGATGTGGTGAAGCATGCCCGGCCGCCCCCTCCCCCGTCGACGCTTCCGCGCAGCCTTCTGCAGCGCACATAGACAGCATACTGAGCATTGGCCTACCCGCCTGTAGTGTCCGGGCCGGCTGGCATCCTTGCCTCCATGAACAAAGTCGACGTGGTTACCGCCGGCAGCTACACGAGGACCGACCGTGATAGTGGCCTTGGTGCCGCCGCGCACCGCCCGCGGACCGTGCGTGCGTCCTACTGCCGTGAGCCGTACGTCAGGGTGAAGCTGGACGGCACCACTCTTGACGCCAAGGCGATTTCCTGGGGCCGCACCAGCGTGCAGCTGAAGTGGATCGATGCGCAGGGTTTTTCCCGGACTGCCTGGGTCCCCGCCGGCACGGTTCGGCGCATCCACCGGGACGAATCCAGTTGGCGCGACCCGTACGATGACTACGCCTTCTACTATCCCGGCAGATAAGGGAGGCTGCCCATACGGCACAATGGATCGGTGACCGAAACATCCGCGCTTGCACAGCCCGCCCTCCTCACGACTCTGCCTCCCCTTGATCCGGCCGCCCTCAGCGCGCGGATCTATGCCCAGCTCGCCCAGGAGCTGGGCGTCAATACTTGGCAGGTCAAGGCGGCAGTGGAAATGCTCGACGGCGGTGCCACCGTCCCGTTCATCGCCCGCTACCGCAAGGAAGCCACCGGGACGTTGGACGACGCCCACCTGCGTGATCTCGAAGAGCGGCTGCGCTACCTGCGGGAGCTGGAGGACCGCCGTCGCGCGGTGCTGGAGGCCATTGCCGCCCAAGGCAAACTCACCGCTGCGCTGGAAGCCGCGGTCAACGCAGCGGATACCAAAGCCCGGCTTGAGGATATTTACCTGCCCTACAAGTCCAAGCGGCGGACAAAGGCCCAGATCGCCCGCGAGGCTGGACTGGAGCCGCTTGCCGTTGGCCTGCTGGCGGATCCCTCGCAGGATCCGCTGGCAGCGGCGTCGGCATTCCTCAATCCCGAGCACGCCATCAACGAGCCGGCTGACGCCCTGGCCGGCGCACGTGCCATCCTGGTGGAGCAGATCAGCCAAGATGCCGATCTGGTATCGGAACTGCGGGAACGGCTGTGGAAGCAGGGCCTGGTCCGGGCCGAGGTCCGCGAGGGCCAGGAGGAAACTGGGCAAAAGTTTGCCGACTACTTCGATTTCACCCAGGACCCCGCCGGCCTCCCGTCGCACCGCGTGCTGGCCCTGCTTCGCGGCGAGAAGGAAGGCGTGCTGAACCTGGACATCAGCGAGGGCAACCCCGCAGATTCCGAGGACTATGCGCAGGCGCGCGGGCGGTTTGAAAACGCGGTGGCATCGCGCCTGGGCGTAGCTGATCACGGTCGGCCGGCAGACCGCTGGCTGATGCAGACCGCCCAGCTGGGGTGGCGCCGGATCCTGGTCAAGCTGGCCATCGACCTTCGTGTGCGCCTGTTCACGGCAGCCGAAGACGAGGCTGTCCGGGTCTTCGCCGCCAACCTTCGGGACGTTCTGCTGGCGGCACCGGCCGGAAACCGGGCCACCCTGGGGTTGGATCCCGGGCTGCGCACCGGAGTGAAGGTCGCCGTCGTCGACGGAACCGGCAAAGTGGTGGCCACCGATACCATCTACCCGCATGCGCCGGCCAAGAAGTGGGATGAGTCTTTGGCCTCGCTGGCACGGCTCGCCGACAAGCATGCCGTCGAGCTCGTCGCGATTGGCAACGGCACCGCCTCACGGGAGACGGACAAGCTGGCCACCGAGCTGATCAAGCTGATGGGGTCCACACGTAAGCTGCAGAAGCTTGTGGTCTCGGAGGCGGGCGCATCCGTGTATTCCGCCTCGGCTTTGGCTTCGGCGGAGCTGCCCGAACTGGATGTCTCGTTGCGCGGTGCCGTCTCGATTGCCCGCCGCCTGCAGGACCCGCTGGCCGAGCTGGTCAAGATCGACCCCAAGTCCATCGGCGTCGGGCAGTACCAGCACGATGTCACCGCCACCAAGCTGGAGCGGTCCCTCAATGCAGTGGTCGAAGACTGTGTTAATGCAGTCGGCGTGGACCTGAACACCGCGTCGCCGTCCCTCCTGTCCCGGGTGGCGGGTCTCGGTTCGCAGTTGAGCGAAAACATCGTCGCCTACCGCAATGCCAACGGACCGTTTGCCAAGCGCGCCGAACTCAAAAAGGTCCCGCGGCTGGGTGAGAAAGCCTTCGAGCAGTGCGCTGGCTTCCTGCGCATCACCGGCGGCACGGAGCCATTGGACGCTTCCAGCGTGCACCCGGAGGCGTACGGCATCGCCCGGAAGATCCTTGCCGCGGCCGGCACCACCGCCACGGCGGCGGCACGCGGCGGTCAGTCCCTGGCTGTGCTCGATCCCCAGCAGTTCGTCGACGACAGCTTCGGCCTTCCGACGGTGCTTGACATTATCTCCGAGTTGGAAAAGCCGGGACGCGATCCACGCCCGCACTTCACCACCGCGACATTCACCGACGGCGTGGAGAAGATCTCAGACCTTACGCCGGGTTTGGTGCTGGAAGGCACCGTGACCAACGTGGCCGCTTTCGGCGCTTTCGTGGATGTAGGCGTCCATCAGGACGGGCTGGTCCATATTTCCGCAATGTCGGACAAGTTCGTCTCGAATCCGCACGACGTGGTCAAGTCCGGACAAGTGGTGAAGGTCAAAGTCCTGGAGGCCGACCCGGAGCGGAAACGCATCTCGCTGACTCTCCGGCTGGACGACGAAGTTCCCACCGGGGAGCCGCGCCGGCAGGGTTCGGCTCAGGCGGGCCGTCCCGGAGATGTCCGCAAGGAAGGCGCACGTCCTGGCTCGGGTGGCGGCAGGCCAGGCCGCCGCGACGGCAAGAAGCCCAGCGGAAATGATGATCGTCAGCCGGGTAAGGGAGCTTCCGCGAACACCGCAATGGCCGAGGCCTTGCGGCGGGCCGGGCTGGGAAGGTAGAGAACCGGCAGCCCAGCACCTTGCGCTGCCGGAGCACTCCCTCCGGACTATGTGCAAGGTGCTGGGCTGCTGTTCCCAGCGGATGGTGGACTTGCGGAGACTGGGTCCAGGCCTGACTCTCCTATGACCACTGACAAGAGAATGGCGGACGTCGCTTCAGGTCCGCATGGGGTTTCCGAAAGATTCGCTCAGTTTTTACCGGTCGTCGCTCGACGCGCCCCAAGCCAACGGCAGCCACAGTTGGTGCTCAAGAGTTACCAAGGTTGGGCGCGCTCGCGCAGGCCGGCCACGGCAATCGCTTACGATAAGAGGTAGTTCGATACCGCAACCAGTTGAAAAGGAGTACCGCCCCATGTTCAATTCCGGGTGCCCCTCCGCTTCCGGCTTCGAGGTGACGGCATGACCGCCGTTGCAGCCGAGGTTCCGCTGGTGGTTGACTCCGTGCTGGAGAAACTGGCGACGGATCTCGGCGACTACGACGGCAGTATGCGCCGGCGCTTCATCAACAATTATCTGGAGCTGTGGGATCACCGCTACGGCAGGGTGTCCGGTGCGGTGCTGGCACGGGATGCCGAAGACGCCATGGACGCCATCCTCAGCCTGAAGATCTCCAGCAGCATGGTGGGGGCAGGACGGCTTGGCCGGATGGCAGAGCATCTCGAAGGGCTGGTCCACGGGCAGCTGTTCGATGCGGCAGCCACTCTGCTGGACGAGCTGCGCGCCTGCGGAATGTCGACGACGGCACAGCTGCGCAGCTACTATCTGGCGTAGTCGGTTACCGCTTCGGTGCCAGGCTGTAGCCCACACCGCGGACTGTCTTGATCCAGCGCGGGGCCTTAGTGTCGTCGCCAAGCTTGCGGCGAAGGTTGGCCATGTGCACTTCAATAGTGCGCTCGTCGGAGTCTGAGATATAGCTGCCGGTGTTGTACGGCTCGTTGCGCAGGCGGCGAACCAAATCGGCCTTGGTCCGCACCACTCGTCCGCTTTCCATCAAGGCGTACAGCAGGTCGAATTCGCTGCGGGTCAGGTCAAGCTCGCGTCCGGAACGGATGACAGTACGGGAGTGGCTGTCCACCACGATCCCGTTGTGCTCCAGCACGCCGGCCGCGGCCGGGATGGACGCGGCAATGATTGGCTCGACGCCGGCATCGGCAGCGACCGCAAGCGCCGTGCTGCCTCCGGCCATCGCCGGAACGGGGGCGACGCCGGACGGCGACAGCTGCAGGCCGGCTTGTCCGCTGCTCCCCACCCCTGCACCCTGCAGGACGGGTTCTGCCATCGGGGCATCGGTCGTTGCGACCGCGCCCCCGGGCGGCGTCGAGCCGCCCACGGCTGCACCGCCGTCGTTGTCCTTGGTGGCACGCGGGCGGCGCAGCATCGCGGTGATCCGGGCGCGCAGTTCCCGGGGGCGGAACGGCTTGGTCAGGTAGTCATCGGCACCGGTTTCCAGGCCCAACAACGTGTCCAGCTCTTCGGCGCGCGCCGTCAACATGATGATGTAGGTGTCGCTGAAGCGCCGCACCTGGCGGGCGACCTCGAAGCCGTCGATGTCGGGTAGGCCCAGATCAAGGGTCACGACGTCCGGATTGTGGCGCTTGATAGCGGCAACACCTTCCATGCCGGAGGACGCGGTATGAACCGTGAATCCAGAGCTGGACAGCACCGTCGAGATCAGTTCCCTGATGTCTAGGTCGTCCTCCACAATGACGGCAGTTCGCTGCTCGCTCATTCGTTGTCCCCCAACTGATCTACTTTGGTTCATCGTTTCAATCACGACTTATTGGTGATTGTAGTCGCAAAGTCAGACCTTTTGGCGCACTTTATGCCGGAATGACGGCGCAGTCTGCCGCCTATAGATGGACGTGCAGACGCCGTGCGGCCTCGGAAATCGAACCGGTCAGCGACGGGTACACCGTGAAAGTGTTTGCGACGTCGTCCACGTGCAGCTTCTGCGTGACGGCCAGGGCGATCGGGAAAATCAATTCGGAGGCCCGCGGGGCCACCACCACTCCCCCGATCACGGTGCCGGAACCACGGCGGGCAATGATCTTGACGAAGCCGTCGGAAACATTCATCATCTTGGCCCGCGCGTTGGTGTTCAGCGAGAGCTTAATGATGTCGCCCTGGTACCGGCCGGAGGCGACATCTTCCTCAGTGACGCCGACGGTGGCGATTTCCGGACTGGTGAAGATATTGGATGCCACCTGGGTGAGCTTTAACGGCTTGACGTAGTCGCCCAGCAGGTGCGCCACCGCGATCCGGCCCTGCATAGCGGCCACGGAAGCCAAAGCCAAGACGCCGGTGCAGTCGCCGGCCGCGTAGATGTTCGAGGCCGTGGTGCGGGAGACGCCGTCCACTTTGATGTGGCCGCTGTCGGTTAAAGCGACGCCGGCCTCTTCCAGCCCGATCCCGGCGGTGTTAGGCACACCGCCGACGGCCAGCAGGCAATGCGAGCCCTCGACCACGCGCCCGTCGGCCAGGGTGACCAGCACGCCGTCGTCCGTTCGTTCCACACCCGAGGCGCGGGACTTGGACAGCACCGTCATGCCGCTGCGGGCGAAGACGTCCTCGAGCACAGCTGCGGCGTCCGCGTCCTCGCCCGGCAGCACCCGGTCACGCGAGGAAACCAGGGTGACTCTGGTGCCCAGCATCCGGTAGGCGGAGGCGAACTCCGCTCCGGTCACGCCCGAACCGACCACGATCAGGTGTTCGGGAATCTCGGTCAGGTTATAGACCTGGGCCCAGTTGAAGATCCGCTCGCCGTCGGGCTTGGCGGTGGGCAGTGCCCGCGGTGTGGCGCCGGTGGCCAGCAGGATCGCATCGGCTTCCACGGTCTCGGTCCCGGCATCGGTCGTGACAACAATCGCGTTCGGCCCGGACAGCTTGCCCTCGCCCAGGATGACCCGCACACCGGCACGTTCCAGGCCGTGGTGGATGTCCGCCGACTGGCTCTCGGCCAGCTTGAGCAACCGGTCGTTGACGGTACGCAGATCGGCGTAGGCAGCCTTCGAGTGCTCATCAAATCGAACACCCAGGTCATGGGCACTGGCCACCCGCCGCATGGCATCCGCCGTGGCGATCAGGGTCTTGGACGGCACCACGTCGGTCAAGACCGCCGAGCCGCCGAGTCCTTGCCGCTCGATGATGGTCACCTTGGCGCCGAGTGAATTGGCCACCATGGCCGCCTCATACCCGCCGGGGCCCCCGCCCAGGATCGCTAGGCGCGGGGCACTGAAATCTATTTGGCTAGTCACGGACTTCATTGTGTCTCATGCCCCTCCACGGCCTCAACCTGCGCCCGGGCTGGCAGCAGCGCGTCAGCTGCATCGGGGCCGGCAGCGGACTTTCAGAAGAACCAGCGCCGACGACGGCGGTGCCGCCCCTTCTGCTTTCGGCAGCAGTTGGGCAGCGGGTAGGTTAGGTGCTGTGACTACAGATCCCTTTGACCTGGCCGCCGAGGCCGCCGCTTTCCTCGCCCAGCAGACCGGTGTTCCCGCCCATGAGGTGGCGCTGGTGCTCGGCTCCGGTTGGGGCGAAGCCGCCGAACTCATCGGCGAGACCACACACACGATTCCGGCCGCAGACATCCCCGGGTTTTCTGCCCCCGCCGTGGAGGGCCACGTGGGCACCATCCGGTCCGTCCTGACCCCGGACGGCAAACGTGTTCTGGTGCTCGGAGCCCGCACCCACTACTACGAAGGCAAGGGCGTGCGCGCCGTCGTCCACGGCGTCCGCACCGCTGCCGCGGCCGGCTGCAAGACCCTGGTCCTGACCAACGGCTGCGGCGGACTCAACCCGGCCTGGGCACCGGGTACGCCGGTGCTGATCAGTGATCACATCAATCTCACCGCCGCATCACCGCTGGAAGGGGCTTCCTTCGTTGACCTGACGGACCTCTACTCGGAGCGGCTCCGCGCTGTGGCCCGGGAGGTCGACCCCAGCCTGGACGAGGGTGTGTACGCACAGTTCACCGGCCCCCACTACGAGACGCCGGCGGAAGTGCAGTACGCCAAGCGGATCGGTGCCGATCTGGTCGGCATGTCCACCGCGCTGGAGTCCATCGCCGCCCGCCACGCGGGCATGGAAGTCTTCGGTATTTCGCTGGTGACCAACCTGGCCGCCGGCATCAGCGACACCGCGCTCAGCCACGCCGAGGTCCTCGAGGCGGGACACGCCGCAGGGCCGCGGATTTCTCGGCTGCTGGCAGGCATTGTCGCCAAGCTGTGAACGGGAGCGAGATGACCGCAACAACCGACGAGCTCATGGCCGCTGCCGCGGCCTGGCTGGAGACTGACCCGGACCCGCAGACCCGCCGCGAATTGCAGGACTTGGTAGCAGTTGCCGACGGCGATGGTCCGGGGGCCGCAGCGGCCCGGGCCGAACTGGCTGACAGGTTTTCGGGCACGCTCGCCTTCGGTACGGCCGGACTGCGGGCCGCCTTGGGCGCGGGTCCGTTCCGGATGAACCGGGTGGTGGTGCGCCGGACCGCGGCAGGCCTGGCTCGGTTCCTGCTGGACACCGCCGGCGGCGAGTACACCCCGCGCGCCGTGGTCGGCTTCGACGCGCGCCGGAACTCTGACGTTTTTGCGGCCGAATCCGCCGCTATCTTCACTGCCGCCGGCATCGAAACCTTCCTCCTGCCTTCGGCCCTGCCCACGCCGGTGCTGGCGTACGCGGTCCGGGCCCTGGGCTGCGAAGCGGGCGTGATGGTCACCGCCAGCCACAACCCCGCCAACGACAACGGCTACAAGGTCTACCTGGGCGGACGTGCCGTGGAGGAAGGCGGGCGCGGCGCTCAAATTGTGGCCCCTTACGACGTCGAAATTGCCGCCCGGATCGACTACGGCCCGGCGCTGGAATCGATCCGTCTGGCCACGGAAGGCTGGACGGTCCTGCCCGAGGCGATCGCCGGCGACTACACAGCGGCCGTGACCGCTCTGGCCGATCCCCGGCTGTTCCCCGAGCGGGAAGTGAAGATCGTGCTCACCCCCATGCACGGGGTGGGCGGGGCCACCATGCGGGCTGTCTTTGAACAGGCTGGATTCACTGACGTCACGATGGTGGCCGCGCAGGCGGATCCGGACCCCGATTTCCCCACCGTGGCCTTCCCCAATCCGGAGGAAGCCGGAGCCATCGATCTGGCCTTGCAGACCGCGGCGGAAGTCGATGCCGATCTGGTCATTGCCAACGACCCCGATGCCGACCGCGCCGCCCTGGCGGCCAAAGACCCGTCGACCGGCGCCTGGCGGATGCTTCGCGGCGACGAGGTCGGCGCCTTGCTCGGCGCGCACATGGCCGCACGTTTGGCCGGCCAGGACCAGTTGGCGCCGGGCAACGACGCACCCGGTCTCAGCCGGGTCTTCGCCAATTCCATCGTCTCTTCCCGGTTGCTGGGCAAGATCGCGGCCGACGCAGGCATCCAGCACGTGGAGACCCTCACCGGCTTCAAGTGGATTTCCCGCGTCCCCGGGTTGGCCTATGGCTATGAGGAGGCCCTGGGCTACTGCGTGGCTCCGCACCTGGTCCGCGACAAGGACGGCATGTCCGCCGCCCTGCTGCTGGCGGAGCTCGCCGCCGACCTTCAGGCATCGGGCCGCACCGTCTTCGACACGCTTGACGAGCTGGCCCTGCGGCATGGGCTGCACGCCACCGACCAGCTCAGTGTCCGGGTGGAGGACCTTGCTCTGATTCCAGCAATGATGGACCGGCTCCGTGAGCAGCCGCCGTCATCATTCGCCGGGTCCCCGGTGGCATTCCGCACGGACTTGTCCCTGGGCAGCGAAGCCTTGCCGCCTACCGACGGGATGCTGTTCCTCAGCCAGGACGAGACCCGTGTGATCATCCGGCCCAGCGGTACCGAGCCCAAGCTCAAGTGCTACCTGGAGGTCATCCGGCCGGTCGGATCGGTGGAGCAGCTGGCGGCCGTGCGCGCCGAGGCGGCACAGGCACTGCACGCGATCAAGGCGGATATCCGCGCAGCCCTCGGACTGGTGGAATAGCACCTTTTGCGCCACGCACGTCTGTGGGACGATGCTGCCATGGCTATCGAAGAGGACTATTCGCCAGCCTCGCGGGACAGGCACCCGAGCCCCGACGACAAGCCGGAACACAGAGCGTCGGAAGAACACGTCGCGGCAGACGACGCGCGCGCCATCGCTCGCCGGCGGAAGGATGCCGAGGACAAACTCGAGGAACACCGACGCGAGGCCGAACAAGAAGGCCATCCGACCGGCGGCAGGCACTGACAGGTATCGGCCCCGCGGCGCCTGCCCGGGCGGGGCTGCGCGCACAGCCCCGCAGCAGGTGTCCACGATATGCAAGGATGGATGTTCCTGGACCCCAGCAGATGAAAGGGATGGCCATGTCTGAAGACAGCACACCCGGATCCGCGCCGAGCGAGACCTATCACGACCCGACGTCGATCGCTTCGGTCATCGACCACACCCTGCTGAAGCCCGAAGCTTCCCGCGAAGACATCCTCATAGTTTGCGAGGAGGCGGTGAAATACCGCTTTGCCGCCGTTTGCGTGAACCCCCTGTGGACCGCCTTGGTGCACAGCACGCTCAAGGGTTCCGGCGTCAAGACCTGTTCGGTCATTGGCTTCCCGTTCGGTGCCACGCCTACCGATGTGAAGGTTTACGAGGCCCGCGGCGCTAACTTGGACGGTGCCGACGAGATCGACATGGTGATCAACATCGCCGCCGCCCGCGCGAATGACCGCGACACCGTCTTCGCGGACATAGCGGCCGTGGCCGAAGCCGTCCACGCCGGCGGCGCCATCCTCAAGGTCATTCTGGAAACCCATCTGCTCTCCGACGAGCAAAAGCGGATGGTCTGCGAAGCCGCGGCCGAGGCCGGCGCAGACTTCGTCAAGACCTCCACCGGCTTCAGCGGCGGCGGCGCAACCGCCGAGGACATTGCGCTCATGCGGGATGCCGTCGGGCCGCAGCTCGGGGTCAAGGCCTCCGGCGGCGTGCGCTCCATCGACGACGCGCGCACCATGCTCCGGGCCGGCGCAACACGAATTGGCGCCAGCTCATCAGTGGCTATTGTTAATGGTGAGCAAGCCGCCGGCGGCTACTGATGCCGCATCGCACTATCGAGGAGAAACACCCCATGGCAGCCCATCCCAAGCAGCGCACCCATTCGGGCGAGGGACACCTGGTCAGCAATCTCATCACCTTCGCGGTCATGATGCTGATCTTCTTCGGTTCCCTGTACGCCTTCAGCCTGGAGCCGGTCATCGGCGCCATCCCGGCGTTCGCTATCGGACTAGGCCTGTTCACGCTGGCTTTCTTTATTCCCAAGCAAATCATCGGGCGCGCCGACACCTACCACAAGGCCTGAGCTAACACTCAGACTTTCCGGGCGCGCAGCCAAGGGCACGGCAGGATGTGCCCTTGGCTGCGCGCCCGGCGTTTTTAATCACGACGTCGGTGCGCCTCCCCGCGATCCCGCGGGTTACCACCGCCCGACCGGCCGACGGGTGTGTAAACTGGCACACGGTGTGACGGGAAGTCTGGTCGTCGAGTCATCAAACGAGCCCTCAGGGCGACCGACCGTCAGGAGCCATGCATGGCCACTCCCCCACCTCCCGGCCTGAAGATTATCCTCGGCCGCGGCAGCTATCCAGAATTCCTCCGGATCAACGAGCTGCTACGCAAGGAAACGGTCGGCGGGATCCTGCTGCTGGTCGCCACCGCCGCAGCGCTCGTCTGGGCCAACTCGCCCGCAGCCGACAGCTATTTCGCCATCCGCGACTTCCAGATCGGCATCGAGGCCCTGCAGCTGAACCTCAGCCTCGGTCACTGGGCTTCAGACGGCTTGCTGGCGATCTTCTTCTTCCTGACCGGCCTGGAACTCAAGCGCGAGTTCGTGGCGGGAGACCTGCGCTCCCCCGCCCGCGCCATCGTCCCCATCGCTGCGGCCTTCGGCGGCGTCGCGGTGCCCGCCCTGATCTTCGTGATCATCAACCTGAGCGCCGGTCCGGAAGCCCTGCGCGGCTGGGCCATCCCGACCGCGACGGACATCGCCTTCGCCGTCGCTGTGCTAGCCGTGATCAGCTCGCACCTGCCCAGCGCGCTGCGGATCTTCATCCTGACCCTGGCCGTAATGGACGATCTGATCGCCATCGCCATCATCGCGTTCTTCTACTCCTCCGACGTGCAGTTGCCCTACCTGATGTGGATGTTGCTCCCGCTGGGCGCCTTCGCGTTCCTGTCACATAAATTCCCCAAGTTCTTCGCCCAACACCATCTGGCGGCCTGGGTCATCCTGCTTCCACTCGGCATCGTCACCTGGGCACTGATGCACTCCTCCGGCGTGCATGCGACAGTCGCCGGCGTGCTGCTCGGCTTCATGGTCCCGGTGCTGCGCAGCAAGAAGAACGGCGGTCCGGACGCCGGCCCCGGTCTGGCCGAGCAACTGGAACACCGTTTCCGGCCGCTCTCCACCGGGTTCGCGGTGCCGGTTTTCGCGTTCTTCGCCGCCGGTGTGGCCCTCGGCGGGTGGGAAGGCATCAGCCGCACCTTCACCGATTCGGTGGCCATCGGCATTGCCGCAGCGCTGGTGATCGGCAAGCCGCTGGGCATCATGCTCACCACCTGGCTGCTGACCAAGTCCACCAAGGCCAGCCTGGATCCGTCGCTGAAGTGGATCGACGTGCTTGGCGTTGCGGTGCTGGCCGGCGTGGGCTTCACCGTGTCCCTGCTCGTCAACGACCTGAGCTTCACGCTCGGCTCCGAGCACCACGACCACGCGAAGGTGGCCGTCCTGGCCGGTTCCCTGGTCTCGGCCCTGCTGGCTGCCGTCCTGCTGCGCGCACGCAACCGGCACTACCGCCAGGTCGAGGAGCTGGAAACCGCCGATGCCGACCAGGACGGCGTGCCGGATGTGTATCAGCAGGACCCGCGCGCGACCAGCTGATCCGGGGTTGGCGCCGACCGGCTTCGGCACCGCCTTTGCGACCCGCGTCACAGACCGTGCGGTTCCGCTATCCGGGGCTAGGCACGTGCCATACTGAACCAGTTATGGCCAGCCCGTGCCCCGCAAAGTAGCCGGCAGGTGGGCTGCCCGGAGTAGGGGATCTTCGAGCATGTCTGCCGCACCAGGCCCGCTGTTATCGTTGCTGATTGGCCGCCAGCAGTTCCATGAGCATTCCCTGCGCGCACGCGTGGTCCTGAGCCATCTGCCGCTGTGCCTGTCTGTTGCACTGACCGCTGTGCTGGCTGCGGTGTTCTTCCCGGACCTGCTGTCCAATCGGCATTTCGTCGGCGGACTGGCCGGCATCGGCGTCCTGTGGATCCTGAGTGCCGTCGTCCCGTGGGACCGGCTGCCCTATCCCTCCTACTGGATTATTCCGCTGCTGGATTTCGTCGCCATCGGATTCCTCCGCCAGGGCAGCGGGACGGAGCTCTCCGGTATCAGCCTGCTGGCCGTCTTCCCGGTTTTATGGATGGCCTGGTCGGAGATCGCTCCCGCCGCCGCCCGTCTCATCAGTTTCGTTGCGCCGCTGCTGATCATCTGGATCCCGGTGCTCGCGGGACCGGAGCCGGTGACACCTGAAGCCTTGGCCGGTCCGGTCCTGATCCCGATGGTGACCTTGACGGTGTCCGTAGCAGCGTCTGTTTTCGCCTTGAGCTCGACGGCTCAACAGCAAACGCTGGCTCACAAAGACCGCGAGCTACGGGCCTTGCTGGAAGACAGCAAAGTCCACGTCCGCCGGCTGGATACCGTCTTGAACGCCGTCGCCGTGGGCGTCCTCGTGACCGACGCCGAGGGACAGGACATCTTGAGCAACGTGCAACAGCAGCGGGACCGCTCGGTGGCCATGCCCCAGGGGATCGAGAATCCGGACGAGTCCGACCTGCTGGTCTTCGAAGCCGACCGGGTCACGCCCTTCGCCCTGGAAGACCGGCCCATCCGCCGTGCCGTGCGCGGGGAAGCGTTTTCGGACGTTTTGGTGTGGATTGGTGCCGGTGAGAGCCAGCGGGCCATGTTGTGCACGGCGCGGCCCATGCAGGACGATGCCGGCCGGTTCGACGGGACGGTCATGGCTTTCAGCGACGTCACAGACCTAGTCAACGCCCTGACTGTCAAGGAAGAGTTCGTCTCCAGCGTCACGCACGAGCTTCGTACGCCCCTGACCTCCATCATGGGCTATTTGGATCTCGCCCTCGAGGACGCCGACCAGCTGCCGCAACACGTCAGCCATTCGCTCAACATTGCCATGCGCAACTCCGAGCGCCTGCTCCAACTCGTGGAAGACCTGCTTTTCACGGCGACGGGGACGCTGAGCATAGAACCACGCAGCACCGCTCTGGCTGAAGTCGTGTCTACCAGCGTTGCCTCGGCCGTGCCGAGGGCGGAACACGCGGGCGTGGAATTGGTGATCGACGCCGCCGAGGGGCTGATGGCCGAGATCGATCCCACCAGGATGGGCCAGGTTCTGGACAACTTGCTCTCCAATGCCATCAAGTACTCGCCCGGGGGTGGCCGGGTCACAGTGCGGACACTGGAATCCGATGGCGCAGCCGTGCTGGAGGTCAGCGACACCGGGATGGGTATGTCGGAAGCCGACCAGGCAGAAGTCTTCACCAAGTTCTTCCGGACCAGTTCGGTCCGGCAAGCTGCCATCCCCGGGCTGGGGCTGGGGTTGGCGATCAGCAAGTCGATTGCCGAGGCGCACGGCGGCACGCTGACCTTTACCAGCGTGCTCGGAGCCGGCACCACATTCCGGGTTTCGATTCCGCAGCGGGGCGAAAAGGGAGGCCGTCTTCCGACGGCCTCCCTGAGCCAGATGCCGGCATAAACCGCTGGTGCCGGCATCTGACCGGATGATACCTAGCTGTTACCGAATGGCCTGGTGGCCCTTGAACTGCATCTTGCTGTTATCGGTGCCCTTGCCGTTGCCCTTGGCGGTGCCGTTGATCGCTGAAGTGGTCTCCGCGAAAGTCAGCGTGGTGTGCGCAATCGCATCGGCCATCTGTTCGAGAACCACGGGGTCAACGTTGTCCAACGTATCGCAGGGCGTGTGGTAGCAGGGATCATAAGCCTCGCCTGCCGTGCCTCCATAGATGGCTGCTTGTTCTTCGGTCTTGATCTCCTCTGCACCGGTGAACAATCCGCCGGCGGGAATGCCGTTGTTGATGAACGCGAAGTAGTCCGAGCGGCCGTCGAAGGCCGTCGGCTCCGTGGCCAGTCCCTGCGAGGCGAAGTAGTCCTCGAAGACGTGCTCAACGTTCGCCGACCCGTTCGGCCCGGTCAGCCCGAACGCATCGCCGTCGCCGTCGTAGACGAAGCGGACGGCGTTGGGCGAGCCGACCATGTCGAAGTTCAGGTTGAGCGCGTGCTGTTTGATCTCCTTCTTCGTGAGTTGGGAAACGTAGTACTCGGAACCGAGCAAACCGTCTTCTTCCGCGCCCCAGAAGGCGAAGCGCACCCGGTTTCGTGGCTCGTCGCCGCTGGCTGCAATCTGGAGTGCAGTTTCCAGAATCGCCGCGGTCCCCGAGCCATTGTCATTGATGCCCGGGCCTTCGGAGACCGAGTCCAAATGGGCGCCCACCACAACGGTGCGGTCCGCACGTCCAGCCGTGTCGGCCAGAATATTGAACGTCTCCGTCTGGACGATTTCGGCGTCCACCGCGATCCGCACTTCCAGGCCGACCGTGCCCGCCAGTTCGGCACCGAGATCGAAGCTGGTGCTCACCGCCGGGATGGCCTGGGGTGTGCCCAGCGTGCCGGCGAACAGATCGAGCCGGTCCGGTGTGTCACCGTTTCCTTGGTTGAAGAGCACCACGGCCGCGGCGCCCGCCGCCGCGGCATTCGACACCTTCGTGGCGAAGTCGCAGGTCCCCCGCTGGATCAAGGCGATGTTTCCGGCGGGGAAGCCGGCAAAGTCGGCGGCCTCACAACCGCTGGTGGACGCCCTGTCCCCCGCCAGGTTGACGTCCACGGCTGTTACCGGTGCGGTGACGTCGCCGGATCCTGAATAATCCATGCCCAGGAAGTCCTCTGCCGACGCATACACGGTGGGCGTCGGGGCTACCTGCTCGAAGTCCGCGCTGTTGAGGACGAAGCGTTCATAGGAGAACGTCTGGCGTACCGGGGTGTATCCGGCGGCCACCAGCTGCGCTTCTATGTACTGGGCCGTTGCCTCGTACCCGGGGGTGCCCGCGGCGCGGTTGCCGCCATTGGCATCGGCCACGTCCTGCAGAGCCTGCAGATGGTTAAAAATGTTCTCGGCGGTGACAGCGTCCCGCAGGGCGCTGGTATTCGTCCCGTTGTCGGCCTGGGCTGGCAGCCCAATACCGAATGCCAAAGCGGTGGCGGCGGTGATGGCCGCTCCGCGCCTTAAACGGTGGGTTTTCATGCTGGTTCCTCCATAGGGTGCGATGATGGACCCCGCTATCCCCGTAGCAGGATCCTGCCCGGAAGCTACCCGATCTGAAGCGATTGCAAAAGAGTCTGCAACTGATTCGGTGTGGAAACAAACAAAAAACAAACAAGTAGGCTTCACCGATAGCTTGGTGGCCGGCCGTCGGCCCTGTCCGGAACGGTCAACCTGCGCAAAAGGACCCCTACGCGTCGTGGCACATCACAGGCGCGCAGTCGCGTTCTGCACGCCGGATTGTTGGCCGCCTACGCTTTGGGGGTCGCCGTTGTTGTCTTCTGGCCGACGCCGGTGGATGCGGTGGCGAACGGCTTGATGCAGCACGTCCTGTCGGCGCTGCATTCGCGCAGGCGCCCCTGACTGATTCATGTCAACCTGATCGAGTCCGGTGCCCACGTTGTGATGTTCGTCCCGCTCGGTTTCCTCACTGCCCTGCTGCTGCCATCCGGATGGCGCTGGCTCACGCGAGGAGCGCTGTTGCTCTCCGTCGCCATCGAATGGTGCCAGGCGTCGTTCCTACCCGGTCGCCATGCGTCCCTGCAGGACGGGTGGGTGAACACGCTGGGTGCCTCGATCGGCACGGTGCTGGCGTACACCTGGCTGGAGCGCCGGCGCAACCGGCGCCCGGTAACGCGATAAGGTCGAATGAGTCTCTCTCACCGCACGGACAAAGGACCAGTATGCGTATTTCCGTCATCGGGTGCGGCTACCTCGGCGCAGTACACGCGGCGGCCATGGCCAAACTCGGGCACGATGTCATCGGGATCGATGTGGATGCGCGCAGAATCGGCGAGTTGCAGGCGGGACGGGCACCGTTTTTTGAGCCCGGGCTGCCAGAGTTGCTGACCGAAGCGCAGCAAACCGGCCGTCTGGCCTTCAGCACCGACCTGGCGGAGGCCGCGGGCGCCGTCGTGCACTTCGTCTGTGTGGGCACACCCCAGCGCAAGGGCGAGAACGCCGCAGACCTGCGCTACGTCGACGCCGCCTTCACGTCGCTGGCCGAACACTTGAATCCCGGTGATGTGGTGGTCGGCAAATCCACCGTGCCGGTGGGCACGGCCGCGCGGTTGGCTGACGAAGTCCGGGAGATCGCTCCGGAGGCGGTACTGGCGTGGAACCCGGAGTTCCTCCGGGAGGGCCATGCGGTGAAGGACACGCTGACGCCTGACCGGTTCGTCTACGGCGTGCCCTCTGGCCCCGCCGGCGAAGCGGCCACGGCTGCCTTGGACGAGGTCTATGCGGTCCCGCTCGCGCAGGGGACCCCCCGGCTGGTAATGGACTATGCAACGGCGGAACTGGTCAAGGCGGCCGCGAACTCCTTCCTGGCCACCAAGATTTCCTTCATCAATGCCATGGCCGAGGTGTGCGACGCCTCCGGCGCCGACGTCACGGCCCTCGCCGACGCGATCGGCATGGACGAGCGCATCGGCCGCAAGTTCCTCAACGCGGGGGTCGGCTTCGGCGGCGGCTGCCTGCCCAAAGACATCCGGGGGTTCATGGCCCGGGCCGGCGAGCTCGGGGCCGATCAAGCCCTGACGTTCCTGCGGGAGGTGGATGCCATCAACATGCGGCGCCGCACCCGCGTTGTCGAACTGACCCGCGAGCTGGCCGGCGGGTCGCTGATTGGCAAACGCATCACAGTGCTCGGTGCCGCGTTCAAGCCGGAGTCCGACGACGTCAGGGACTCCCCTGCCTTGTCCGTCGCCGCTCAGCTGCAGTTGCAGGGCGCCACCGTCACGGTCACCGATCCAGAGGCGCTGGCGAATGCCAAGCAGCGCTTCCCGGAGCTCAGCTACGAGCCGGATACGAAGACCGCGATTGGCCGCGCCCATGTCCTGGTGCTCCTGACCGAGTGGAAGGAGTACCGCGAACTGGACCCCGCCGCCGTCGCAAACCAAGTGACTGAGAAAAAGATCTTGGACGGACGCAACGTGCTGGACCCCGTTGCCTGGCGCGAGGCCGGCTGGACCTTCAAGGGCATCGGACGCCCGTAGCGTTTTTCCAAGTTCCGCGTTCCACAATGGACCTGTACAGCTGGCTGTACGGGTCCATTGCCGCATCCGTTGACAGTGGCCTCAAACAGGAGCATGTTAGGTGGATGGCCAGCGCCAACACCGCCGACCCTGGCCAAGTGCGGGTCCGGTCGAGATGCGCCGGCCGATGGGGGGAAATCGAGATGTCTCGGCGCAGTAGGCTTCTGGCCGCGGGTGTAGCCCTAGGTGCCACCTGCCTGCTGCTGCCCGCTGCCCCGGCCGCGGCTGCTCCGGACCCGGGCCAGTCCTACTTCGAACCCGGCGCTGCCAGCATCGGCGACCCCTACTTTCCGGACGCCGGCAACACTGGCTACGACGCGACTCATTATCAGCTGGATCTGCTGTATGACCCGCCCACCGATCAGCTCAGTGCCAACGCCACGATGACGGCGCGCGCCACCCAGGACCTCGCCAGCTTCAGCCTGGACCTGGATGGGCTGAGCGTCCATTCCGTCAGCGTGGACGGTCTGGAGGCACGCTTCGAGCATGAAGGAACCAAGCTTGTCATCACTCCTGCCCGTGGCATACCGGACGGACGGACCTTCACCGCGGTGGTGGAGTACTCCGGTATGCCCCGCGCCCTGTCCCTGCCCGGTCCTGCAGGATTTATCCACACCGACGACGGAGCCATCGTCACCGGCCATCCGAGGAGCGCCCCGACCTGGTTTCCGGTCAACAACTACCCCGGTGACCCTGCCAGCTTCGGATTCAACATCTCGGTTCCGGACGGATGGCAAGCTGTAGCCAACGGTTTGCCGGACGGAACCAGCAGTACGCCCGGCCGCACCGTCTACAACTGGACGGCCGAAGAGCCGCTCTCTCCGCATCTGGCGACCATCGCCGTCGGGCATTTCAACCTGGCCGAATACACCAAGGGCGGCATTAGTTACGTGGACGCCATGGATCCGGCGTTGAAGAAGACGGTCATTCCGCGCAACGGGGATGGCCTGGCCTGGTCGCAAAGCGACGACGCCAGCTACAAGCGCCTCACCCGAACGGTCAGCGTGCCTGATGCCGGCGCGGAGTTCTCTTTTTGGATGCTGCGCGATACGGAGCCCGGCTGGGACTACGCGTTCGTCGAGGCCCGCACGCCCGGCGGGGACAACTGGACCACGTTGAAGGACAGCACCGGATTCGCGCAGAACGGCACCGGAAATTCGTGCCCGGCCTGGCACCAGGTGCATCCCTTCCTGAAGCATTACCAAAACGACGACGGCGGCGGCTCCTGTTCCGCGAACGGGTCCAGCGGGCAGTGGTGGGCTGCCACCGGGACGAGCGACGACTGGGAGCACTGGGAGTTCGATCTGGCGGACTATGCCGGTGAGGACCTCGAGCTCTCCATCACCTATGCCAGCGACATCACCGGACAGAACGACGGCGTCTTCGTCGAGGACATCAAAGTGACCGGGGGCGAAGGCTCCACGTCGTTCGACAGCGACGGCGACCGGTGGGACGGCTGGAGCCCGCAGGGGGCACCGGACGGGAGCCGCGCCAATGACAACGAGTGGACCGCCGGCAGCAGCACTCCCCCGTCCCAGGGTTACAAGATCCAGCAGTCGCTGGACAAGCAGCCGAAGATGATCAAGTTCCTCTCCTCCGTGTTCGGCCCCTATCCGCTGGCCAGCGCCGGCGGCATCGTCGACAACGTCGAGGACCTCGGTTTCGCCCTGGAGACCCAGGCTAGGCCGGTCTACCCGATGGACTACTTCTACAGCGAGGCCAGCGGCGACTCATTTATTGTCCGGCAACTCGCGCTCCAGTGGCTCGGCAGCCAGTTGCCCGTCCGTCGGTGGCAGGACAGCTGGCTCAATCAGGGTTTGGCAACCTATGCCCAATGGCTCTGGGCGGAAGACCAGGAACCCGGAAGCGCCCAGGACAGTTTCGATTTTTACGCGGGCATCGACGCCGCCGACCCGTTCTGGAAGTTCAGGTTGTCCGACCCGGGGGCAGAAAACCTGTTCTCCAGCAGTCTGCAGACCCGCTCGGCCCTGGCCCTGCACGCGGTCCGGACCGAGGTCGGCGACAAGGCCTTCGCCAAGATCGTCAGGCAGTGGGTCAAGGACGGTTCAGGCTCCCCCAAGGATTTCCGGAAGCGCGCGGAGGAGCTCTCGGGGAAAGACCTGTCCGGCATCTTTAAGGCCTTTGTGTCGACGCCGGGCAAGCCGGGAACTCTCTGACTCTTCCCACCGCAAGCTCCGGAACGTCCGAAGAGGTAGGTGCAGGCCCTGATTGCAGGCGGCTACCGGTCTTCGCCCAGGACCCGCAGGCCCTCGCGGTAGGCTTCAGCGGTCAGCTCGCCCCGGGCGAATCGCTGGTCCAGAATCTGCCGTGCCGTGCTGCGCCCGTGCGGTCTGTCCATCCTGCCGGCTGCAGAGGCCACCGCAACCGCATCTTCCACGCTCCCCGGGCGCAGCCCCATGAACGCCCTGACCACGAGGATGGCCAACATTGCCACGATGGCCAAGAGCAGGAGGCCGAACAGCCACGCCAAGCCCATATCTACCATGATGAAGCACCCCTTCGATCACGACGGAACGATGGCTTTATCCGTTCCCTTAGCGTCAATATACGCGTCAGCCCCGGGAACAAACAGGGCAAATCCATCACAATAGGATTCCGTGGCGCTGTCTGCTCCACGGGAGTGATAGCCAGGGCCTTCCCGCGAGATCGGCAGCGTGGCGGTAAATGATGCGGCATTGAGACGTTCCGCACCCCATGGCTTCCCGGGATTCCGCCCTCGCCAGACATAGGATGTCTGTAGGCACCTCCCGTGTAGATTACCGGGCCGTTGTGCTGTCCAACCTTTCCTGACCTCCGGTTGCCCGGTTGAAAGTCGAGTTGATGAGTCCCACTGCCGACGGCTCGCCGTTCCCGCGCCGCCGCGACGTCCGCTCCGGCGCCGCAGAACCAGCCCCGCCCACCGGGATGATCCCGGTGGTCCCGCTGGTCTCCGCTCCGTCCGGAACCCCCTTGCCCGCCCGCCGTGAACTGCGCACCGGCCTCATCCAGGTGGTTCCGCCGGCCGCCGGCCAGGCTGGCGGCGCAACCCGCTATGTTCGCACGGAGGCCCAGCCCGCACCGAGCCCGAAGCGGCACAAGGGCCGCCGGACCGCATGGGCGGTGTGCGCCGTCGTCGTGCTTGCCGCCGCGGCCGCCGCCTTCTGGTTCATGTTCGTCCGCTAGGCGTTAGCCTTCTGCCGATAGCAGCTTGCCCAGGAGCGAGGAGAGTTCGGAGCGCTCCGCTGTGGACAGGGCGCCAAAGTATTCTTCGGCATGCTTCACTTGGACTTTCCGGATGGCCTGTCCAATGTCCCGTCCTGCCTCAGTGAGGACAACCACCGTGGCCCGACGGTCTGTCGGATCTGGCTCACGCACGCACCAGCCGCGCTCCTGCAAGCCATCGACAACTTCGGTGGCCGATCGTGGTGCTATCCGCAGCCGCTCGGAGAGTTCGCCCAAGCGCAACGAGCCATGATGGCGGAGCATGCGCAGGGCACGGGCCTGCGACGGCGCCACGCCCAACGGAGACATTCCCCGCGCGGCGCCCTTCCTGAGCTGGCGCGAAACGGCCCAGAATAGGTCTAGTAGGTTCTCATCAGCCACGGGAATAGGCTATCAAGTTTCCCTGTTGTAGCCTCATAGTGAGGTAACCTCAGCAATACGGGCGGTGTTGTTCGCCGCCACCATCATGAATCGAGGTGGTTCCGACGGAAACGTTCGGGATGAACCCCGGCCGCGGTCCTGTGAAGGAACCGACGGCCGCAGAAAAAGAACAAGCACGGCACGTTCCGCTCAATCGGATTGTGGCCCTATTCCGTCCCTACCGGGGACAGTTGGCTTTGGTCACGGCCATCATCGTTGCTTCCTCGGCCGCTGCGATGGCCTCGCCGTTCCTGCTGCGTGCCGTCATCGACACGGCCCTGCCCCAGCAGCAGCTGCCGCTGCTGGCCTTGCTGACCGCAGGTATGCTGGCCGTCGCTGCCCTCACCGCCCTGTTCGGTGTCCTGCAGACCTGGATTGCCACCAAGGTGGGCCAACGCGTGATGCACAGCCTCCGGACCGACGTCTTCTCCCACTTGCAGCGCCAGTCGGTTGGCTTCTTCACCCGGACACGCAGCGGCGAAATCCAATCCCGCATCACCCAGGATATCGGTGGCATGCAGTCCGTGGTCACGTCCACGGCCACCGGCATTGCCACCAACCTGACCACCGTGGTCGCAACCGCCGTAGCCATGGCGGCCCTGTCCTGGCAGCTGTCACTGATCTCGCTGCTGGTGATGCCGCCGGCAGTCGTGCTGACCCGCAGGGTGGCCAAAGTGCGGCGGGAGCTCACCGCCCGCCGCCAGCGGGAACTGGCCGACATGAATGTGACCATCGAAGAATCGCTTTCGATCAGCGGAATCCAGCTGAGCAAGACCCTGGGCACCGGAAACGACCTCGCGGACCGGTTCTCGGCCTCATCCGAGCGGCTGACCGATCTGGAACTGCGTTCGGAACTGGCCGGACGCTGGCGCATGGCCACCATGAGCATTATCTTCGCCGCGGTCCCGGCCGTCATCTACTTCGCCGCCGGCCTTCCCGGGGCCGCGGGGAACATCAGTATCGGCACCGTGGTGGCCTTTAGCGCGCTGCAAGGCGGGCTTTTCCGCCCGTTACTGGGACTGTTGAACGTCACCATCACCATCACCAGTTCGCTGGCGCTCTTCGCGCGGATTTTCGAGTATCTGGACCTGCCGGTGGAGATCACCGAGCCGGCCTCCCCGACTCCGGTGGAGCCCGCAAAGGTAGCGGGGCACGTCCGCTTTGAGGACGTCAGCTTCAGCTACCCGGACAGCGACACATCGGCCCTCCGGCACGTGAACCTGGCTGTCCCTGCCGGTTCCACCTTGGCCCTGGTGGGGCCGACCGGTTCGGGAAAGAGCAGCCTGGCCGCCTTGGTGGCACGCCTGCATGATCCGACGGCGGGGCGCATCACCATCGACGGCGTGGACCTCCGCTCCATGCGCCTGGCCGATCTGGCGGGCATCGTGGGAGTGGTTAGCCAGGACACCTACCTGCTGCACACCACGGTGCGCGGGAACCTGCGCTACGCCAAACCGGATGCCAGCGACGCCGAAATCGAGCAGGCCGCGCGGGACGCCCAGATCCACGAGCACATCGTGGCGCTGCCGGACGGGTATGACACCATCGTCGGCTCGCGCGGGCACCGGTTCTCCGGCGGCGAGAAGCAACGCATTGCCATTGCCCGCACGCTGTTGCGCAACCCCCCGGTGCTGGTGTTGGACGAAGCGACCAGCGCGTTGGACACCCAAACCGAGCATGCCGTGCAGCAGGCGTTCGACCGGCTGGCTGCCGGCCGGACCACCATCACCATCGCCCACCGGCTCTCCACCGTCCGCAATGCGGACCAGATCGCCGTCCTGGAAGCGGGGCGCATCGTGGAACGCGGCACCCACGAAACACTGCTCGACGCCGACGGGCGCTATGCGGCCTTGGCTGCCTAGCAGGCAGCGCCGCTACTCGGTGAACACCGCTTCAATCACGCCCTGCGCCCACTCCAAGATCTGCCGGTCGACCAAGTCCCTGCCGCCGATCCTGGCGGTCTTGGGCTTGGGGATCAGAACAAAGTCCAGCGCGGGTTTCACCTGCGACCCCGGATACATCCGGGTCAGCCGCATCACCTTGGACTCCGGCAGTGCCGCCGGCGCGAACTTGATGAAGTTGCCCTGCACCGCCACATCAGTCAGTCCGGCCGCACGGGCTAGGACCCGGAACCGTGCCACGGCGACGAGATTCTGCACAGGCTCCGGCAGCTCGCCGTAACGGTCGGCGAGTTCGGCAACCACTTCGTCGATCGCTTCATCGGTGGCCGCCTGCGCCAGCTTCCGGTAGGCCTCCAGCCGCAGGCGCTCCCCCGGCACGTAGTCGTGCGGCAGGTGGGCGTTCACCGGCAGCTCGATCTTCATGTCGGCCACCTTTTGCTCGGTTTCGCCGCGGAAGTCCGCCACGGCCTCGCCGACCAGCCGGATGTACAGATCAAAACCGACGCCGGCAATGTGCCCGGACTGTTCCCCGCCGAGCAGATTTCCTGCGCCGCGGATTTCCAAGTCCTTCAGCGCCAGCTGCATGCCTGCGCCCAGTTCGTTGTGCGCCGCCACCGCCTTGAGCCGCTCCAGCGCCACTTCGCCGAGGGGTTTCTCGGCGTCGAACAGGAAGTACGCGTACGCCCGCTCCCGGCCGCGGCCCACCCGGCCGCGCAGCTGGTGCAGCTGAGACAGCCCGTACCGGTCCGCGCGGTCAACGATCAGCGTGTTGGCGTTCGAGATGTCCAGCCCGGTTTCGATGATGGTGGTGCAGACCAGGACGTCGAACCGCTTTTCCCAGAAATCGACGATGATCTGTTCCAGCCGCGACTCGCTCATCTGCCCGTGCGCCACTTCCACCCGCGCCTCGGGAACCAGTTCCCGTAGCCGCGCCGCCTGCCGCTCGATCGAGGAGACCCGGTTGTGCACGAAAAACACCTGGCCTTCGCGCATCAGCTCGCGCCGGATCGCCGCCGTCGTCTGCTGGTCCGTATACGGGCCGACGTACGTCAGCACCGGGTGTCGCTCCTCCGGCGGCGTCGCCAGCGTGGACGTCTCGCGGATGCCGGTCAGCGACATCTCCAGGGTCCGCGGGATCGGCGTCGCAGACATGGCCAGGACGTCCACGTTGGTGCGCATCTTCTTCAGCGCTTCTTTGTGTTCGACGCCGAACCGCTGTTCTTCGTCCACAATCACCAGGCCCAGGTCCTTGAACTGGACCTCCTTGGAGAGCAGCCGGTGCGTCCCGATGACCACGTCGATGCTGCCGTTTTTGATGCCTTCCATGGTGTCCTTGGCTTCCTTGGACGTTTGGAAGCGGGACAACGCCTTGACCGTGACCGGGAACCCGGAGAAGCGTTCGTTGAAGGTCTCGAAGTGCTGCTGGGACAGCAGCGTGGTCGGCACCAGAACCGCCGCCTGCTTGCCGTCCTGGACCGCCTTGAAAGCTGCGCGCACCGCAATCTCGGTCTTGCCGTAACCCACGTCGCCGGAGACCAGGCGGTCCATCGGAACTTCACGCTCCATGTCCGCCTTGACCTCGTTGATGGTGGTCAACTGGTCGGGGGTCTCGATGTACGGGAACGCTTCTTCCAGCTCCCGCTGCCACGGGGTGTCCGGTCCGAAGGCGTGCCCGCGGGACGCCATCCGGGCCGAATACAGGCGGATCAGCTCGCCGGCGATCTCCTTGACCGCCTTGCGGGCCTGGCTCTTGGTCTTCGCCCAATCGGAGCCGCCCATCTTGGACAGGACGGGAGTCTCGCCACCCACGTACCGGGTGACCTGGTCCAACTGGTCCGTCGGCACGAACAGTCGGTCTCCGGGGGCGCCCCGCTTGGACGGGGCGTATTCCAGCACCAGATACTCGCGCATGGCCTTGGTGGGTCCGGCGCCGGTGGAGCGCTGCATCAGTTCAACGAACCTGCCCACGCCGTGCTGCTCGTGCACCACGTAGTCGCCTTCCGTCAGCTGCAGCGGATCCACGGCGTTGCGGCGCCGCGACGGCATCTTCCGCATGTCCCGGGTGGAGCGTGCGGAGGCCCGGCCCAGCAGGTCGGCTTCGGTCAGCAGGCCAAGCTTCAGCCCGTCGAAGACGAATCCCTTGCCGGTGCTGGCCGTGGTGATTTCGATGATCCCCGGCTGTGGCTCGTTCTCCAGCGATTCCACCCGCGTGGCCGGGATCTGTGCGTCATGGAAGAGTTCGGCCATCCGCGAGGCGGGGCCGGGACCTTCGGTTGCCACCACCACGCGCCATTGGTCACGCACGCGGGAACCGATGAACTCCATCATCTCGGCCACGTCGCCCTGGTAGCCCCTGGGCTCGCGGGCCGCGATGGTCAAAGTGTCGATGTCCAGCACGGTTTCGTCGTCGGGGTTGAACGACGTGATGGACCACCAGGACACCTGATGCTCTCCGGCCGCCGCGCGCGTGTCGCCTAGGGAGCGGAAGCCGGCCTGCTCCAGATCCCCCTGCAGCGCCAGGTCCAGCGGCGCGTCACCGCCCTCGGACGCCGTGGCCCAGGCTGCGGCCAGGAACTCGTCGTTCGTGGTCTCCAGATCGTGTGCCCTGCTCCGCACCTTTTCCGGTTCAATCACGACGGCGATGGAACCGGGCGGCAGCTCGCCGACGAAGGGCACCATGGCATCCACCAGCACCGGCGAGAGTGATTCCATGCCCTCGACCGCCACGCCCCCGGCGATCTTTTCCAGCATGTCCGCCGCGGCAGGCATCTGGTCCTTGAGCTTTGCCGCACGACTCATCACCGACGGGGTGATCAGCAGCTCCCGGCACGGCGGGGCGTACAACCGGGTGGGGTGCTTGACGTGCTCGCCGGCCAAGGACCGTTGGTCTGCCACGGCGAACCAACGCATCGATTCGACCTCGTCGCCGAAGAATTCGATCCGTACCGGGTGGTCATCGGTGGGCGAAAACACATCCAAAATCCCGCCGCGCACGGCAAACTCTCCGCGCCGGCTGACCATGTCCACCCGGGCGTAGGCGGCTTCGGACAACCGGCGGACCACATCGGTGAAGGCGACCTCGTCGCCGACCGCCAGCGCAACCGGCTGCAGCTCCCCCAGCCCCTGGACCAGCGGCTGAAGTACCGCACGCACCGGCGCGATGACCACGCGCAGCGGCGCCGCACCGTCGTCGTGCTTCAACCGGCGCAGCACCGAGAGCCGGCGCCCCACGGTGTCCGATCGCGGCGACAGCCGCTCGTGCGGCAACGTCTCCCAACTGGGGAACTCCTCGATGGACTCATCCGGCAGGTAGCTCCGCAGCGCCGCGGCCAGGTCTTCCGTCTCCCGCCCGGTTGCCGTCACGGCCAGCACGATGGGCGATCCTGAACCGGAGGCCCGCCCCGGTGATCGACCAAGGCCGTCCGCGGCCGCGTGGAGATCCGTTTCCAGCCCCTGCACCATCTCCGCCAGCAACGCGGCCCGCAACCCGGGCGGTGCACCGATCTGCAGGTCCTCGCTGCGCTCTGCCACGGGCCGGGCCGACTGCAGCCGCACCTTGGCGAATGATGCGTCCTGGGCGAGGGCTGTGCGCAGTCCGTTCAGGCTCATTGTTTCCATCTTCTTCCGGTCGGGGCGCAACACGAATACCCTCCAGTTCGACGGAACTGAGGGTCAGAAGTCCAACTTTACCGCGCACAGTAGGATGGATGTTGGCCCAATCAGTTCCGAGAATTCCGGGAGTCTTCATGGCGCTCAGCGCATCCACCACCCTGCCCTACCCCGCAGCCAAGGTCACCGAGACCTTCACCGACGAGGCGTTCCTGCGCCACATCAGCGAGTTGGTCGGCGGCTCTTTGGAGTCCGTGCAGCGCGACGGCGATGTGTCCGGCGCCTTCACCCTGACCGTGGTCCGCAAGGTCCCCAGCACGCGGCTGCCGGAGATCGCCAAGAAGATGCTGGGCGATTCGCTGACCGTTACCCAGACGGAACGGTGGCACGCGCCTGCAATTGACGGCTCGCGCACTGCCGACGTCACCATGAAGGTGGCCGGCGCACCGGTGGACGTCAGCGCCGTCCAGAAGCTGGTTGCCGACGGAGGCTCCACCCGCGTGGACCTGACCGGTGACGTGAAGTCCTCCATCCCCTTCCTGGGCGGGAAGATCGCCGCCGCCGCCGAGCCCATGTTGGGCAAGGCCCTGAACATCCAGGCGCAGCAGGCCGAGGCCTGGCTGTCCGGCCGCTCCTGATATGGACGCCGCAGAAGTGAACATTCCAGCTGCCCTGGCCTGGGTACTGATCCTCGCGGGCGTGTGGGCCCTGCTTGTCTGGGCGCCGCATCTTGTCCGGGTGTGGAAGGATCCCCGTTCCAAAGACGAGAAGGGGGCAATGACCCGCTACTTCAGCATGGAGTTCATGAAGGCGTCCACCTCCATGATCCTTGGTGTTGCCACCTTGGTGATCGGAGTCCGCGGGCTAAACGGGTAAGCAACGAGGACATAGAAGGGCCGGGCAGCATGATGCGCTGCCCGGCCCTTTGCCTAAGCTGCGGTCAGTTCGCCGCCAGCAGGGCTTCTTCCAGCGCCACCCACGCCAGCATGGCGCACTTGACCCGGGCCGGGTAACGGGAGACTCCGGAGAACGCGGCGGCATCGCCGAGAATTTCTTCATCGGCCTCGATGCTCCCCCGTGAACGCATCAGCTCGCGGAAGTTGTCCACCACTTTCAGCAGTTCCTCCCGGTCCATGCCCTGCGCCAGGTCGCTGAGCACCGAGGCGGAGGCCATCGAGATGGAGCAGCCCTGGCCGTCCCAGCTGATGGCGGAGAGGGTGATGCCGGCGCCGTCGTCGTGCACTGCGGCCCGAAGCGTGATTTCGTCCCCGCAGGTGGGATTGAGCATGTGCGACTCGCCGGACTTGTCGCCCTGCGGCGGAACGGCCAGCGGCGACCCGTTCCGTTTCTTGGCATGCTCCAGAATGATCTGCTGGTACAGCTGCTGCAGTTCCGCGCTCACGTCAGTTGGCTCCAAAGAACGGGCGGACCCCGGCGACGGCGTCCAGGAACGCGTCGACGTCGTCCGTGGTGTTGTACAGATAGGTGCTGGCCCGGGTGGTCGCCACCAGTCCGAGGCGCCGGTGCAGCGGCTGGGCGCAATGATGGCCCACGCGCACGGCAATGCCCTTGTCATCCAGGAACTGCCCCACATCGTGGGCATGGACGCCGTCCACATCGAACGCTGCCAACCCGATCCGCTCGGCGCCGGCGGCGGGGCCGAGCACCCGGACACCATCTATGGCCTCCAGGCCGGCTACCAGCCGCTGCCCCAGCTCCGCTTCCCACGCATGGATCCGGTCCATCCCCGTCTCCTGCAGATAGTCCACGGCCGCGGCCAGGGCCACCGCCTGCGAAATCCGCTGCGTCCCGGCTTCGAACCGCTGCGGAGACGGCAAATAGTCGGCCTTTTCCATGGTCACCGTGGTGATCATGGAGCCGCCGGTCAGGAACGGCGGCATCGCGTTGAGCAGCTCCGCCTTGCCGTACAGCACGCCGATGCCGGTGGGACCGAGCATCTTATGCCCGGAGAAGGCGGCAAAGTCCACGTCCAGCGCCTTCACGTCCACGCCCATGTGCGGCACGGATTGGCACGCATCAAGCACGACGGCGGCGCCTGCCTCCCGCGCCAGCCGTACCAGAGTGCCGACCGGGTTAATGGTCCCGAGCACGTTGGAGGCGTGGGTGAACGCCACTACCTTGGTGCGCGGGCCAATGATCTGTTCGGCCTCGTCGAGGCGCAGCGCACCGGCGTCGTCCACCGGGATGTAGCGCAGGGTGGCACCGGTGCGGAAGGCGAGCTCCTGCCACGGAATCAGATTGGCATGGTGCTCCATCTCGGTGACCACCAACTCGTCGCCTGGTCCCACGACGAAACGCGATGCTGCGTCCCCGCCGCGTCCGGCGCTGGCGTTGGAGAACGCATACGCGACCAGATTGATGGCCTCGGTGGCGTTGGACGTCCAGACCACTTCGTCCATGCCGGCATTGATGAAGCCGGCGACGGTTTCGCGCGCTTTTTCGAAGGCATCCGTGGCCGAGACCGCCAGTGAGTGGGCGCCGCGGTGCACCGCAGCGTTGCGCTGTTCGTAAAACTCCTGCTCGGCCTCCAGCACGCACAGCGGGTTCTGCGAGGTGGCGCCGGAATCCAGATAGACCAGCGGCGAGCCGTTCACCTGCTGGCCCAGGATCGGGAAGTCGTTGCGGATACGCCGGGCCTCGGCGTCGTCGATCATGCCGGCGGCATGTTTGAGCGTTGCGGGTGTGGATACCACAGACACCTTGGGGTGCTCCTTGGATCGATGGTTGGAACCGGTTTGTCCCGCACGCGGCGCGTGCCTACAGCCGACAATACGCAAGACAAGTCTGCGCTAATCATCCCACTTCGCCGACCGCCGGTCACGTGAGCCATGCCTTACAGCGTCGCATCCGGTTACCTCAAGGGATGTGAGGGAGCCACATGAGGACTTCCCGACGATGATCGGGATCGAGGAAGAGTGGTTCCGTCGAACTGGCGCAGGCAAGCCTGCCGCATCAAGAGTCAAACAACTCCGGATGCCGGAGCAGGTCCTCGCGCTTAGCCACGCCCAGCTTCAGGTATATCCGATAAAGGTGGCCCTCCGCTGTCCGTGGCGACAGCGTCAGGGTCTGGGCAATCTGCTTGTTCGTGGCACCCTGGCACACTAGTTGTGCGATCTGCCGCTCGCGGATGGTTAGGGCTGTTGCTGGACTGCTAACGACGGCGATTGTCGGAGTGAAAGCACCCTGAAGGAGTGGCAGAGTCAGGCGTAGTCGGAGCAAGACGGCATGCTGTTTCCGCCGCAACCCAAGTTCTTGGAGCCGTTGTGCGGCATATGCCAGTGCCGTCGCGGCCAGCATGTGCTTGCCAGCGGCAGCAGCTTGCTCGGCGGCTGCCTCCAACTGCTCCGCCTCAGGGCTTTCAAGCGCCAGAGCGAGCACGTGCAATGACCGAGCATCTGGAGCGTCCATAACCTCGGTGAGTTCTACCAGCCGGCCACATCCGGAGCGATCCCCGAGTAGCAGCCGATGTTCCTGGATATCCTTTTCTGCGCTGACCCAGCCGGCCGAACGTGCGTCTGCCGCCAGGTCGACTAGCACCTGTGCATCGGTGCTTGACAGGGCCTGCGCAACCAGCCTCGCCGGCTTCGCCCCATAGGGCACCGCACTTAATTCGCTCCGGAAGAAGCTGGCCGCTGCAGCGTCACCCAGGAAGACGGCGGCAGCTGCGGCACTACCCAGGACCGTGGGCAGCAAAAGCGCATGGTCCTCGCGCCGCAGCCACTCGGCCGCCTCCGTAAGCAGCTGAAGGGCAGTTTTCATGCGGCCCTGCCTGAACAGCAACAAGCCGGACAATGCCGGTTCTATTCCTGAGAACCACAGCTGACCGGCAGGGGCGGTTTCCCGGTAATCCCGCAGCGCTTGTTCAGCCTCGGAGTAGCGGCCGCCGACCAAGAAAGCTTCCACCGTCCGGGCCAGGACCAAGTGATTGAACCTACGCAGGGAGGGAACGGAAGCAGCCTTTTTCAGCGCTTCAGCGCCGGCGTCGGCCGCCTCCTGGGACTGCCCGGTTTCCGCATGGCAAAGGGCCATCAACGTAGTGGCGAGGACAGCGACAGCCGCGCCGTCTCCGGAGCCCGGCCTCCCCTGCCTCAGGCTGGCAAGGGCAGCTGGGTAGCCGCCGCCGAGAGCCTGCCGGTAAGCGCCCAGCAACCCGCTTCCTGAGGCGGCCGAGCAATCATCCGCGATCTGCGCCAGCTGGTCGCTCCAGTCCTCGGCACGTTGGGCAGCCAGCACGCGCACCAAGGCGGCGCCCAACGCAGCCTCCGGATCAACTGCACGACTACCACTGGGGCTTTCCAACGCTTCCAGAGCTGCGGGCAGGTCGGCCAAGCCGATGCACGCCCATGCGAACTCAAACCGTGCCGCTGCGCCAGAACCAGCAGCGTCGGCGGCTGCTGCCAACCGTCGGGCCAACGAATAATGGCACTCGTGATTGGCTGTCCGTGCCGCCTGCAGGAGGTCGTCCGCCGGGGGCACGCGGCCGTTGTCGAGCCCCCAAACTGCCAAGGCCGTGGCAAGACAGGACAGATCCGCCCCATGCACTTGATCCGCAGCGGACAGAACCTCCGCCAGAAGTTCCAGGCTGCGTCCGGCCGGCACCATGCTGCGAACCACCGCCGCATAAGAAGGAAAGCGCAACCTGAGCATGTCATCGCCGGTCTCCACGCAAGCGAGTAACCCCAACTGCTGCAAAGATTGCACGGTGGCACCGTCTAACAGTTGCCGGCCTAACGCCGCCGGCAACTCGCCGGACAGTGCCACAATCTCCAGCGCTCGGCGCTGCAAACCGTCCAGCCCCTTGACCATTCCTTTGACCATGTCCGCCACCGCCGGATCGATGGTTCTGGGCTCATGCAGCATCAGCCAGATGCCGTTGCTTTGAACCATGTCCCCTGCGGCTACCGCCTGTTGAACAAGTGAGGACAGCAACTGCGGGTTGCCGAGTGATTTCTGCATCAACAATTGGACGGTCCCGCTGGCCACGGCACCTCCCAACATGTTCTCCACCTGGCTGCGGACTTCATCGTCGGTGAGGGGCGGGAGTTCGACGGCTGTCAGCAACCCGTCTTGGCAGAAGGCCAAGAATTCCCGCGGCTGGGACTCCCAGCTGCGACACATAGCCAGGATCTTGACATCACCGGCCATGACGAGCTGCTCCAACACGTGGCTGCTGGAATC
This sequence comes from Actinomycetota bacterium, assembly GCA_051751385.1. Taxonomy (GTDB): domain Bacteria; phylum Actinomycetota; class Actinomycetes; order Actinomycetales; family Micrococcaceae; genus Crystallibacter. The sequence goes on from JBNJKW010000003.1 coordinate 274,307, forward strand.
ATCCAAGTGATGGAGGTCGTCGACGATGAGCAACGGCGCAAGGGCGGCATCGCCGTCGTCGTTTTGCACAATGGCAGTCCGGACGGCCCGCAAAACTGCCAAGGGCGATTCGAGATCAACCGCCTTGAGGCCGGTCAGAAAGTGGAACAGCGCGCCATAGGAAACAGCCGTCAGCGACTGCTCCGCCCGGATCCTGTGCACGCGGAACCTGTCCGCAATTGCGGCCGCTACCCGGTTCGCCACAGTGGACTTGCCCATGCCGATATCCCCGTAGAGGAGCACGCCGTAAGCAGCCGGTGCCAGCACGCCCTCGGTCACCGCTTCGACTAGCGCCTCACGTCCATGTTCAGCACCAGGATTGTTCATGCCCGCGAATTCGATGTTTCTCGGTTCAGCAGCTCCGTTAAATCAGCGCGGCTTCGGACCAAGAGTTTGGCGAATATTTGGTACAGGTGGCCCTCGGCGGTGCGCGTGGAAACACCCAGCTCTTCCGCCACAGCCCGGTTGCTCTGTCCTTGGGCCACCAGTCGGGCTACGTCCCTCTCCCGCGCGGTTAATTGGGACAGGCGCGGCCCATCGTGACCTCTAGCCGCCGGCATCTCGCGCAGCACGGCCCGGGCGTCACGACGCGTTTTCCTGAGCGCATCGGTACCGCCGACCCGGGCCGCAATGGCTTCTGCCTGTCGTGCGGCGTCACCGGCCAGGCCGAGATGCCCGAGCTTCTTGGCCAGTTCCGCCGTTTGCAGGAGTACCCTCGTATCAGCCGCAGCAAGCCCCTTGGCATACAACCGACACAGTCGATAGAAGGGAGCTTGAGACTTCGCGGACAGTTCCAACATACGGTCTGTGACGGAGGTCGAAGCCAGCCGGGCGCTGGCAGCCAGTGCCATGAGCTCGAGGGCGCTGTTGTTCAGAGCCCGCGCCTCCTCCACCTGGCGCCGCAGCAGTCGCACTCCCGCCCCTCTGTCATTGCCGGCGACTTGGGCCAAGGCCGCGAAATGCCGCTCCAACCACCGCACTAGCCACGACTGCGGCCCGGTGCCGGACGCCACCACCGGTGCCGTAGGTACTGCGGCGGGCGCGTTCGCTTCGTCGGACACAGCCCGACAATATGTGATGCAAGCCGCAGCCAGTGCCCACAGGTTATCCGGATCCGCCTCATGCAACTGGGCCTGAACCGATTGCAGCAGCGGAACCGCCTCACCGATCCTGCCAGCCAGGGCCAACAGGACGCCATCGGCCAGTTCCTGCCTGGTTCCGCCGGGCTCAGACCTGTTGGCGAACTGGTAAATCCTACCGGTGGTATCCTGCCATGGCCCCGTGACCAGCCGGGCGGCTGCCAGATGCAGATCTATTTCTTCCTGCAGCCCATCTGGGAGCTTTACTAGGCTCTGACCAAGCTCTCTAAAGGGAACCAGTACATCATTGCCGCACCCTGTCATCGCCCTGGCCTCGTGCAACAGCGCCCGCGCAAGGAAGCGGACGCCCACGGTGCGAGCGACGGAGGCACATCCCTCAAGCAAAACCGCCGCCTCGGTGTATTGGCCAAGGAAAATCAACCGGCGGGCCTCTTCCATGTCGGTTTCCACGTCTTCGTACTCCTGCGGGGCGTTCTCCAGGCCATCGGGCAAGGCCACGCGTGCGTGGGACACCTCATCTCTTTGGGTGCCGAAAGACGAACGTGCATAGGAGACGTGCCGGGTACTCAGCGCTTCAACCGTGAGCCGGTTGGCGATGGCGACAACGGGCAACGGGCGATGCAGGATAATTGCCACGCCGACTTCCTGTAGCTGGTCAAGCGCTGACCCCCAACCGCAATCCTGAATGTGGCCCAAGGGCAACGGCCCCTCCGTGACCAACAACCGAGCCAAATCCATTGCCGTTGGATCCAGCCCGTGCAGGTTGCTACTTACTGCCGCGAGCGTCAGCACACCCAAGGGGCAGGATTTGCCGGTGGAAACCCATGTTCCGGCGCGCTGCCGCAATGCTCCGGAGGCAACGTAGTCGCCGCACAGCAGCCGGAGGAACCGCGGGTTTCCGGCGGAGTGCCGATGCAAGACGCGTGCTGCTTGACGGGAGAGCGGAGCGGCCAGTTCAGCCGCAGCCAGCTGGGCGGTGCCCTGCTGCGCCAGCGGCGGCACTTCAAACCGCTGCAGGCTCGCCTCTTGCGACAACTGCAGGAACGCCGGAGGCGCCGCGGAAAAATCCCTGGCTAGGAGCGCGACCCGCACATCACCACGCAATGCAATTTGCCTGAGCAGCGTTGCCGACTCGCCATCGAAATCCTCGACGTTATCCGCCACGAGGATCACCCTCCTGCCGGCTGCCTGGCTGCGCAGCAGGCGTGCCACGGCATCGAGCACCAGCAAGGGATGCTTCAAATCCTCGTCTGACAGCTCCGCCAGCAAATAGGTCAGCACCCCAAACGGCCGGTCTCGGGCGAAGGGGCTCCCGCGCAACTGGACAGCAAAGACCCGCTCTTCCAACTGGCCGAGCACGTGCCGGACAAGCGCCGTCTTCCCCAAACCAGCAGGCGCAACCAGCACGGCTCCGGCAGAATCCGCCTCAGTTAGCGCATATCCTAGCTCTGCGGCCATCTCCTGCCGCCCAACGAAGAGGGAACCCGGCCCCGTAGCGGCCGCCAAACGCGGTCCTTCCAGATGTGTAGCACTCATGAAATCCCATTTCTTTCCCCAAACCCCAATTTTTTCCGTTCCCCAACGGACCCCAGTCCCCCATGGCGGAAGCCACCATCCACCGCGCGCGCCCGGACAAGGTCAGGGAAGCCGGCAATAAATGCCCCACCTGCGTGCTGCGCCAGAACTGCCTTCGTCTCCGGCCCCAACCAGCAGCAGTGCTCCCGCTTCCGCGGCCAGGGCGTTATTAGGCACCTCAACCCAATGCCCAGACCAACGGTCGCCGGTCCCGCGCGCGGCGCACAGCACTTTCCGTCCACGAGTTCCCCCAAAGTTCCCCGTGACTTCACGCTCCCAACGCCCCCAAGCGATGGAATTAGGCTCAGCATAACGGGAAGCTTGCCGATGGGAAAGACACGGCTGCCGGCGATACGTCCCCTGCGACACTCTGCCCTGTACAAAGCCCGGCGCACTCGCTAGGAATGAACAAGTAAGCAGAGTTGTGCCGCACACGTCCAGGAGCCAGATGAAGGACCGTTACGAGCCGACCGACCACAGCGGATTGCGCCGGATAGCCGAGGAATCGTTTGGTTGGAAAGTTCTCCGTGAAGGGCAGCTGGATGCCATGGCTGCGGCCGCCCGTGGCGAGGACGTGCTGGCAGTAATGCCTTCGGGCCATGGGAAGTCCGGCATTTATCAGGTTCCGGCAGTCGCCCTGCCGGGCACCGCCGTCGTTATTTCGCCCTTGATTGCGCTGCAGTACGACCAGGTTGATGCGATCAACGAGGATCTTGGCGCCAAACGGGCCTTCGCGGTGAATTCCCATGTGAAGGCCGCGGCCCAACGCGCTGCTTGGGACGCGGTGGGCAGCGGCGCGGCAAAGTTCTTGTTTCTCGCCCCGGAGCAGCTGGTCAGGGAAGAAACGCTGCAGCGGCTCAGCGAGCAGGAAATTTGCCTGTTTGTGGTGGACGAGGCGCACTGCATCTCGTCCTGGGGGCACGATTTTCGGCCCGACTATCTGGCGCTGACCGCAGCGGTGAAGCGGTTACGCCACCCGCCCGTCGTGGCATTGACGGCCACCGCCTCGCCGCACACCCGCACGGAAATCGTTGACCGGCTGGGCCTGCACGACCCCTTCATCACGGTGCAGAGCTTCGACCGGCCGAACCTGAACCTCCACGTCCAGCGGCACCACGAGGACCGCGGCAAGCGGCAGGCTGTAGTGAACCAGGTGGCGGAACTTGGCGGACCGGGCCTGCTGTACACCTCGACCCGCAAGGACGCCGAGCGCTACGCTGGCGAGCTGGCCGAGCGAGGGCTGCGTGCCGATGCCTACCATGCCGGACGGAGAGCCGCAGACCGGGAGTCAATCCACGAGCGGTTCCAGGACAACGGGGTGGACGTAGTGGTGGCCACTTCGGCATTCGGGATGGGCATCGATAAGCCCGACGTCCGGTTCGTGGTGCACGCAGACATCCCCGATTCGTTGGACAGCTACTACCAGGAAATTGGCCGCGCCGGCCGGGACGGGGAACCGGCGCAGGCCATCCTGCACTACCGGTCGGAGGATCTGGGCCTTCAGCGCTTCTTCGCCGGCGGCACACCCGATCCGGAGGAGCTGGCCGTTGTCTTCAACGCCATCCGGGAGGATGGTCCGCTCCGCCCCACTGCGCTGCGTGAACTAACCGGCCTATCGCCACGAAAACAGTCCCATCTGCTTAACCTCCTGGAGCACAGCGGCAGCATCGCGGTGAACCGCAACGGCTACCGGGCGACCCGCGGCACGGACGCGCAAGAGGCGGCGTTCAACGCCCTGGCGGACGCCGAATCGCGGCACCGGATTGACGAATCACGGATAGAGATGGCCAGGGGCTATGCCGAAACGGACCACTGCCGGCGGGACTGGCTGTTGAACTACTTCGGCGAAGAGACCGACGGCTACTGCGGAAACTGCGACAACTGCGAGGCGACGACGGGAACCGAGGTCGAAGCGCGTGAGGCTCAAATGCCTGAAGGCTACGAAATTCAGCGCCCGGTGACACACCGCGACTGGGGGCCGGGCTTCGTCATGGGAGCCCAGCCCGACCGCATCACCGTCCTGTTTGACTCGGTCGGTTACAAGGACATCGCGCTCTCCGCCATAGAGGCGGACGACGGGTTGTTGGAATAAGCGTGCGGTGTGCTGCTGGCACATTCCCACGGAAGTGCATTGGTGGCGCGGGGCGGCGCTCGGCCGGACCTGCTGCGCAGGCAGCCTCCTGTTCCGTTGGCGGAAACTCAAATCATTGCATGAGTGGCACGGATGCAGGACTTGCGGGACACAGCCCCTGCTGAGAGGAAGGGTAAGCCCATCTCCATGACGGCAGTAGTCAGGTGGACCGGGAACGGCACAGACAGCTAGCAGGCAGCGGAGGGGTGGTAGCCCTTCTGACAGGACTTATCGGCACCCCGGCGTGACTTTTGGCTGGAGCTTTGGACTGGGGGCATTGCCGCAAAGGCTCCGGCCAAGCGTAACCGGCGAGGTCGTTCCCGGCCTACCTTCTTCAATCTAGGGCAAGAGCTGCACTGAAGACATGCGTGAAACCTACCTGTGTTTAAGAAACCCCACCTGCGTCTCCCGCAGCAACACACTTGCCTGTGGCCGTAGAACGGCCACAGTGTCTACAGCGGATCGACGCCTGTGGACGCGATGCCTGGTCCGGGCATTGGAAAGGGGCCGACGATGGGATGGGGGGTGGCCCAGTCTCATAAGCCGCCCATCGTCGACCCCCGCTCAAGGAGCCAGAATGGCTACCCTGATTCTAGTGCTCTGCGGTTAAACGAGCCAATCGATGGTCTATGGCGTCTGCGGGCTCACTCCTGTTTGGCCGTGCGATGGAATTTTTGCTGCGCTGCCAACAGCCCCTCGCGGAGCAGAAGTTCGGCCGCATCCGCAGCCTCGTCCACGAGGAACGGCAGATCCTTCCTTTCTGCAGTCGAAAAATCGCGCAGAACATGGTCGGCCGTATCCATGCGCCCAGGCGGGCGACCCACACCAATGCGGACCCTGTAGTAGTCCTTGGTGCCCAGCGCTTTGGACATGTCACGAAGACCGTTGTGCCCGCCTTCTCCCCCGCCGATCTTGAGCTTGATCGTGTTGAAGGGGATATCAATCTCGTCATGCAAGGCAACCACGTGGTCTGGTCCGATCGAGAAGAAATTGCACAGCGCCGCCGTCGGTCCTCCTGAAAGGTTCATAAACGTCAGCGGCTTGGCCAGCACCACCCGAGGCCCGCCGATACCCAGACGCCCTTCCAAAATCTGGGCGTGGGTCTTGTGCGACTTGAACGAACCGCCGATCCGAGAGGCCAACTCATTGAGGGCCATCTGGCCGACGTTGTGCCGATTGCCGCTGTATCCAGGGCCGGGGTTGCCCAGACCGATTATCAGCCAGGTATCGCTGCTCACGGGGAAGGTGCTCCTTGGTCGGTGGAGGAGATTATCGATTTTCCTAGGGAAAGACCAAAGCCCCCGGCGAATGCGGAAAGCAGTCACCGGGGGCTTCGACGAAGCGTTGTTACTCAGCCGGAGTTTCGGCAGTCGGTGCTTCGGCCGTCTCGGCTTCAGGCTCGGCTACTGCCGGCGCGGAAACCGTAGCAATCACGGTGTCTTCAGGAATCAGCAGGCTGACGCCGGAAGGCAGTTCGATGTCGGTGGCGTGCACGTGCTCGCCGACCTCGCGGCCTTCAACGTTGATGGTCAGTGTCTCCGGCAGGGCGGTGGCATCGGCTTCGACCAGCACGGTGAACTCTTCCAGATCGAAGACAGCGCCGGCTGCAACTTCGCCGGCAACATGGATGTTGACGTCAACGTGCACCTTCTCGCCCTTGCGGACGGTCAGCAGGTCAACGTGCTCGATGATCTGGGCGATCGGATCGCGCTGGATGTCCTTGGCCAGGGCCAAGTGCTCTGCTCCGTCGACGTCCAGGGTGAGCAGGGCGTTGGAGGTCCGCAGCGCCAGCGTGGTGGCCTTCTGCGGCAGCAGGACGTGCAGCGGCTCCGCGCCGTGGCCGTAGATAACGGCGGGGATCTGTGCGTTGCGGCGGGCGCGTCGTGCCGCGCCCTTTCCGAATTCGTTGCGGACTTCAGCTGCGAGCTTCTGCTCGGACATAGTGTTCTCCTTGTGCTGGATGGTTCAGGGCGGGTGCCTAGAGACCGACCCGCCGCACCGAAACCAGTGCAGAGAAGCGAAGCTGCTAGCCACCGTCGATAACGGAGAGTCGGTTCCGGCTCTCCCTCGCCTAGGCAATGCCAGAAGTTTATCAGGGTGAGGCCGCAGGCCCGAATCATGCACGGGAGCAACACGTTGGCCTCGAATGCCAAACGGGGATCGGCTCCTGCCCCCTACGCACGATGATAGGAGGTTGAGGTGACGGCGCGCCCCACACAGGTCACGCCTGCCTCCTAGCGTGCCAGTCAGTTAGCCGCCGCTTTCTCGAGGGCGCTGCTGTCCTCGGCCAGGCTGGTGGCAGCATGCATGATCGCGTCGGTCATAATGCTCAGGGCCTCCAGATTGACGTTGCTGATGTCATCGCCTGACTTGTGGTAGTTCGGATCGCGTGGCTGCCCTACAGCGCCGCCGAAAAGGATGCCCTCCCGAGGCGACTTTGTCTCTTCACTGCCGGTAAACAGGCCACCCACTGCAACATCTTCCTCGACGAACGCAACTTGATCGGAATCAAAGTTCCAGATCGTAGACACCCAAGGCTGGGCGCGGGAGTCGAAGTAGTCGATAAAAAACTTCATAATCTCCAGCGACCCGTCGGGCACGTGCGGCCGGGAGTCGCCATCGGATTCCCGTGGGTCGTAGATCGCGATCACGTAGTTGGGTGAGGCGACCATGTCGAGGTTCAGGTACGCGGTGATGTTGTCGAGTTCACCGCTGTCGTTCTCCGCCAAGTCCTCGACATAGTGCCCGGATCCGATCGACTCCGGAAACTCTTCCGCTCCCCACCACGCAAAGCGCACCTTGTTATTTGGTTCATTCCGCTGACTGAGTTCTTGCGCGGTTTGCAAAAGAGCCGCCGCGCCGGAAGCGTTGTCATTTATCGCAGAACTGTTGCGCACCCCGTCGAGGTGTGCGCCCAGCATGATCACGTTGTCGTCTCTGCCGCCAACGGTTTCGGCAATGATATTGAAAGACTCGTAGTTTTCGCCACGACTTTCAAAAGCGAAGTACTGGCGCTTGCTTTGATAACCAGCACTCTCGAGTTGCTGTTCTACGTACTGAGCCGCGGCCTCGTATCCGGACGTGCCGCTAGCTCTATCGCCGTGCTCATTGGCAATTGCTTGAAAATTTTTCAGATGCCCGTAGGCCGTGGAAGCCAGTGCCGGTGTGCCCGGATGGTCCGCTCTCACAGTGAGGGCCACGACGAGACCAACCAGCCCGAGCGCCGCGACGACGAGAATCGATCTCCAGTGCCAGCGTCCGTGCCAGGGCAGTTTCATGTCATCCTCAGGAGTGCAACATTACGACAGCATTCTAGCTGTCCACTGCTGCCCTCATGCAGCAGTCACGGTCCTGATTGACTCCACCTCGTCCGGAAAAACGCGTTCGGCACAAGGTCTCCGAAGCACTCTTCAGCGGGGGCGCCCGGGGAAAGGCTGATGCCCTGAGCGGGAAACCGTTCCGGAAAGCGCGGCGGAGCCGCCTGCCGGTCCGTCGTCGACGATCTGCCGGAAATTTTTGGCGGCCGCGGTGACCGTTCTCTCCAGTGGGCCTTGTCCCAGCCACTGGCTCCAGATCATGCCGAACGCCATGGCGACCGCCAGATGCACGATGAACCACAGGACGTGTTCCTCATAGTGCACCTCTAAGCTGAGCGCGAGGAGATGCGCAGAGTAGAGGGTCAGGGTCATTGCGCCCATCGCCGCCAGAGGCCTCAGCGGGCGTGTGACCGCCCGCTCGATCAGGAGGAACAGGCCGGTCACCAACAGAGCGATGCCGAGACTGCTGGCGATTGCCAGCGGCATATTTGTGTGCGGCGTCGCAATGGCCAACCACCACGCGGAGGTGTCCGGAACGACGGCGGGTCCAAAGATGAGGGCCTCGTCCAGAGAGTCCACGCTCATTCCCGGTGTGTCCAGCAGCTGCTCATAGCCTCCCATGGCATCCAGCAGAACGGTTGATGCCATATTGGCCAGGATCGCCAGTCCTGCACCGAAAGCTACGAGGTACCCCTGGACCGCAGGCTTCCGCAGGTCCAGTCGCCCGACTCCCATTCCGGTGAGGATGTAGCACATGTACGTCAACGCCGGGTAGGATCCGCTCAACAGCAGCTCCGAAGCCACGCCGGCCGGCTCGAAAACAAGGTTCGTCAGAGTGTGGTTGAAGTCCGACGTTTCGGGCAGCACCGGCCCCAGCTTCTGCAGCAGGAGCGGTGAGACGATGCCGAAGACGGCTGCACTGAGGAACAGCGTCCTGGGTCCCAGGTGTAGGAACGGAATGGCGAGCAGGAAGAACATGGAGTAGTAGAGCAGAATGCCGAAGGCAGGCGGGTCGGATGGCATGAACGCCGCGACCACCAACGCCACGACTCCGATCAAGAAGGCGCGCGCCACCAGTGCCAAGCGATCGCCCGCCATTCTCCGCTCCCTGTGCGGTCGCTGCCCACCGGAGGACAGGGCCAGGCCCACCCCCGCAAGCAGGGCAAACAGCGCGGCAGAGTCGCCCGAGAACAGTTCCCACGCCAGGGTCGGGTCGCCGGTCTCGTTCTCGGAAGGAAAGATGTGAATGGCCATCAACCCGATCAGGGCTAGACCGCGTGCCGAATCGAGGCCGATCAGCCGCTTCCGGCCCTGCGCCGCCGTCACGTCTGCAGGGCCATCGCCGCGTCCTCTCTTGTGTCGAGGTAAGCCCATCGTTGTCCTTCTTTCGGGTGTTTAGATGATTTCCTGTGCAGGGTTGCCGCCGTACCGGGCACTTTCCGGCACTTGACTCCCCTTCATCAGGAAGGAGTCGGCCTCCAGCACCGAACCATCACCCATGACGACGTTGTAGTGCAGGTAGATGCCTATGCCCACTGTGACTTCGCGGCCGATCGTGATGGCGTCCAGTTTGAAGACACCGTCCTCCATCGAGTGGCACTGCACGATGCTATGGGCGTTGAGCGTCGTGCCGTCCCCGATACTGACCAGAGTTTTCTCCGGAATGATGCAGCCATCGTCGAAGACCCGTCTGCCCATCCGCACACCCTGCAGGCGCCAGAACAGGGGCTTGAACGGGGTCCCATCGAAGAAAGGCATCGGATATGTTATGAACTTCCAGAACCGTTCGTGCCGCCAGAACTTCACGTCATAGATCGAACACATCGTCGGCTTCATCGGTTTGAATCCCTGGACGGCCCGCTCAAGTACGATAAAGAAGGCGATCATGAAGGCGAAGAAACTGACGGTGCCTACATAGAGCCCGATGCCCTCAACGTCCGAGTCCAAAGTAAGGGCGAGTGAGGCCGACAGCAGACCGGCGAGGACGAGGGCCCACCGGCTGACCAGGTAGAGACCAATCGTCACTGCATTGTGCCGGTTCTTGTCCGGCAGCTTGCGGGCGATCTCCTCCCGGCTGTCGACCTTGAGGAACGCTGCGTCTCGATCGACCGTTCGTGGAATCTCGAATGCCGGTGAACCCAGCAGACCGACATCCCGGTGCACCTTGCCGTGTATGGGGACCATGGCTTTAGTGCCAAAGAGAATGTTATCGCCGGCACGGGCCATGGCCGGATAAGGAACGTCATTGCCAAAGAAGTTCTTCGCCCCGATTTTCACCTCCGACACGCGGAAGGACGTGCCCGAGTACTCGGCGTTCATGATCGACAGGCCGTCGGAGACCATGGTGCCGGACCCCACGGTGGTCAGGTATGGATTCTCATGGGTGAGTTCGGGACCGAAGTTCGATCCGGTCTGCTCCAGGTTAGGTTGTTTGTAACCCAGTAGGCGGAGGTAGTGCACGACCAGGGAGCTGTCCGCGGTGATATGCATGAATTGGAAGACATTCGTCATCCGGAAAATCGCCCTGTGGACTGCATAGTGCAGACCATACAGAGGATAGGTCCGCCCCGGTTTGATCAACAGGTTGAGCAGCCGAGGAAGCGTCAGCACGCCGACCAAAGAGATAAGCATGCCACCGAACAGCAAGACGAACGAGACCAGCACCAGGTCAGCGTAGAACCCCGGGTTCGCATAGTTCAGATGCCCGGTTTGCAAATAGGCCGGCACAAGCTCCGCGATGGCAAGCAGACCCAGTGGGCTGAACAGCACCGTATTGTTAATCACGACGAAGGCACTGTAAACGACCCGCCGAAGCCGGCTGCTCCCCAGCGGCTCCACCACCCGGTAGTTCACGTCGGTCGGCCTGGCGGGTGATCCGTGCCAGCTTTCGCCCGGTGGTACGGACTGCAGTCGCTGCAGGGATGAGGAGTGTCCAAGTTGCGCCCCGTCCCCCATCGCGGAGTCGATATCCAGTACACACTTTTCGCTCACTTGGACGCCCTGGCCGAGCGTAACCCGTCCGGTTTGAATCCATCCGTTGACGGCGCGATAGCACAGGTACCGGGTGTCCTTATTAATCACCGTTCCCTCACCAATCGTCAACAGATCGGTGCACACCGGAATGGTGGGGGTCAGGATCGTGACGTTGGAACCGATTTTGGCTCCCAGCAAACGCAGATAGAACGGAAAAATGGGAGTGCCGACAAAGAAGACCATCGGGTTGATCCTGAGCAGGACCCGAACGAACCAGAATCGGACATATGCCCGGCTCCAGATGCGAATGTTCTGTTCTTCCCAACGCCCAACGATCATCCATTTGAGCATGATCGGGACGATGGCGAGGGCGAAGAAGACGCTGGCCACGAAGATGACCGAACGTCCCCAGACTTCCAGGACACCGGCCCCTTCAGTGACCCAGGTGTAGCCGGCCGCCATAAGGGCGATGAAGGCATAAGAGTAGCCGATGGCGAACACGGCCTGCAGGACCCCACTGAGAACGAAATCGAAGGTGCTGGCTCGCCCTTGATCGGGTCCTGAGTCCTGTACGGCCCACGCCTGGGCAGCTGTCGGAGCAGCGATCGCGCCAGCTAGCCCTCGGATTGTCGGATGCTCGTAGATGACCTGTACACCGACTGGCGGCAGGTCGGTGTTTTTACGCAGCGCAGCGGAAAAGCGTGCAAGCAGCAAGGAGTTGGCCCCAAGGTGGTCGAAGATGTGAGCCTCGACGGAAACACTGCCCGCCCCCAGCACGGCGGCAAGCTGCTCCGCCAGAGCCGCCTCAACGTCCGTCTCCGGCTCGCAGAACTCGGCGTCGACCTGAGTGCTCACCCGATTGCTGGGCGTCGGCAGGTTCTTCCGGTCGGCCTTGTCGCTGGGCAGCATCGGGATGGAATCAAGCTGCTCGTAGAAGGCCGGGATCATGTAGCTCGGCAGCCGGTCGCGGAGCTCCTCCCTGATCATCTCAGGGGCGAGATCGGAGACACCACTGCGCAAGGTGTAGAACGCTGCGAGCTCTGTCATCCCCGGTGCTGATTCATGTGTATCGACCACTGCCTGCGCGATCCCGGGGACTTGCAAGAGTACCGATTCAATCTCGGACAGTTCGATCCGGTATCCACGGATCTTGACCTGGGTGTCGATTCGGCCGTAGTACTCGATCAACCCGTCGTCTGTGATGCGGCCGAGGTCACCGCTACGGTAAATTCGTCCGGAAGGATTATTCGGAATGTCCATGAAGTCGGGAATGAAAACCGCATTGGTCTTGTCGGGATTGTTCAAGTATCCGACTGCAAGTCCGATCCCGGCGATGCCGATCTCACCCATCTCGCCTCGCGGCAGCGCCCGTGGTTCGTGGGGATCCAAGATCATGATCGTGTAGGTCGGCAGGGGCTGACCGAGGGTGATCGGCTTGTCCGGGTGCATGACGTCCCACGTCGCGGTTACGGTCGCTTCGGTAGGCCCGTAGACATTGAGGAATCGCCGGCCCGGCCGGTGCCAGCGCTCGGCCAGATCGCGCGGGCAGGCCTCGCCGGAGACGAGTAGGAAACGCAGGCCAGGGAGTTCATCCTCCAGGGTGGCCAACAGGGTAGGTACACAGCACATGGCAGTGATGCGGTTGTCGATCAGGAACCGCCCCAGATCGGCTCCGAGTAGACTCTTTGGGCTCGGCTTGGGCACCAGAGTCGCCCCGACCATCCAAGGCACCCACATCTCTTCGATGGAGAAGTCGAAGGCGATCGTCAGGCCCTGATAGACACGGTCGTCGATCTGATATCCGTAGACCTCGGCGGCGACCCGGACGAAGTTGCAGATGCTGGAGTGTTCGATGGCCACCCCCTTGGGACGGCCGGTGGACCCCGAGGTATAGATGATGTATGCCAAGTCCTCGACCGGATCGGGCTTCTCGGTTTCTGTGAGTCGGGAGGCGGGTTGACCAGCGATGTCCCCGGCGGCCGTATCCAAAGTCAGGACGCGGGAGCGGCTATCCGGCAAGAGAACGGCTAAGTGGCTCAGGGTCAGCACGCGGCTGGTCCCGGCGTCCTCCAGGATGTAACTCATCCGGTCCGTGGGGAATTGCGCGTCCAACGGCACATAGGCCGCCTGAATTTTCAGTACCGCCAGCATCGAGACGTAGGACCATACTGCGTGGTCGAACAGCAGCGCAATCCGGTCGCCCGCCCGTGCTCCGTCGGCCAGCAGGTACCGGGCGAGTTGATTGGCCCGCGCGTCAAGCTGATCGTAGCTCAGGGTTGCGTCTACGGAGTCAACGGCCAACTGGTCCGCTCTGCCGTCGCGGCACAATGCGTCGCATCGACTCTCGAAGAGTGTTTCCAGGCGCTCGCCCCGGGACCACCGCACACCCTGGTGGTGCGAGGACTGCAGCAGCAACGGGTCCCCCGTCGCGGCCATCAGCTCACGGCCTACGTCAGCCGCACGCGCCGAGTCGTTCCAGAGCGTCTCCTGGGTTGCTGCCATGACCTGTGTCTCAAGGCGTTCGACCGACTGCCCGGCCGGATCCGCCGGCTCGTCAACCCTGCCGGCGAAGACCGGACCTTCACGATCGGCGCGGACGAAATCCCCACTGCGGTATCCCCGAGGCCAACCGAGGCTGTCCATCGGCGCATATCTTTCGGAATCTTCGCCCGGATCGAGGTACCGTCCCAAGCCGAGCCCTCCGATGACCAGTTCTCCCTCTTCGCCCCATGCAACAGGCTGGTCATTCTTGTCCACAACAGCCAGTTGCCAGCCGGGCAGCGGCAGGCAGATGCGCACCGGAGTCGCGGCATCAACCAGGGCACAGCAAGCGACGGCGGCCCCGGCGGGCCAGTACATGCTCCATACTTCTCGGTCGGGTCCGGCCAGCCGCGCCGCAAGGTCCGGCGGGCACGCCTCGCGGCCGAAGATCAGCAACCGAACGTTTTGCAGCGATTCCGCCTCCCATAGTGCAGCCAGGGCGGACACCGTTGGGACCACGGTGATACCTCGTGACGCGACCCACGGCCCCAACTCCTCCCCGGCGCAGACCATCTCGGCCGGTGCCGGCACCAGGCAGGCGCCGTACCGCCAGGCCAGCCACATCTCTTCACAAGTGTCGGCGCTGATTGATGGACCGGCCATCACACGATCGCAGGGCCCGAGCGGCTCTTCGGTGCAGAAGACGGACGCTACACCGTCCACAAAGGCGGCCGCCGACCGGTGCGACACGGCGATCGCCTTGAGTTCGCCAGTTGGGCCGGAAGTGAAGCTGATCCAGGCATCGTCGTCGGCGGTGGGAGGGCGAGATTCCCCATGGGGAGGCGTTTCGATAACGGGACGAACCCGCAGCCCGGATTCGATTACCGCGCATACTTCGGCCTCTGCCCATACCCTCGTAACCCGGTCCCCGGGCTCGTCAGGATCGACAGGAACGTATGCCGCTCCGCGGACGAGCACGGCCAGCGCAGCGATGTAAAGGTCGACCGTTCCAGGAGTGATCAGGATGCCGACCCGGTCTCCGGCAGCGATCCCGCGTTCGCGCAGGTCCAAGGCCAGGGACTCGATCCGCCCCAGCAGCGCCAAATAACTCAACGAGGTGGTGCCGTCATCCAGCGCTACCGCGTCCGGGTACTCGTCCATGGTGCGAAAGAGGATGTCCAACAAAGTGCGAGGGGTCGGTGCGGGACCTCCTGAGTACACTGCGGTCGTGGCAGCAACCTTGCTGCCGGCCGATGCGTTGACTCCTGCCGAGGCCTGGTCAGTTGGAGCGGCAACCGCGACGATTTTTTCCGGAGCTTCCTTGTGGGCACCGGCCTGCGCCCTCTGCACTGGCAACTGTCGAGCCAACAAGGTGGTGTTCTCTGATCCAGGGTACGACTTCTCGGCAGAAGCCATCGGTACCTCCCGTATTTACGGTGCTTCGGTTGTCTGGGGTTGCTGCGGTTAGCCCGTCCATGCATTGCGCAGAATGCAGGTGTTCTTGGGCCGGGCAGGGTATTTTCGCATCCGCTTTTCTCTCAGCCCGATGTCATACGGAAGCCCTTGGCCGTGTTGAGGCGACCGCCTGAGCAACGAACGACGGAAGCCTGTCTTGCGCACGGTCCCCCACCGACTCCTCCTGCCGCGGCACAAGACCAAAAGCGATCTGGAGCGCGCGGACCGCGTCGGCAAGCTCATCGGCGCGTGTCACAGCCGCGATGCACAGCTCAGAAATCGAGAATATTTCCGGACTGATCCCGGCGTCGGAAAGGGCTTTGTAGAAAGTGCTAAAGGTTGTGGGCGAAGAGCGCATCCCAAGCCCAGTGAGCGAGACCTTGCCCACTTCGTCATTGTGATAGAGGGCTTCGAATCCAATGCAACTCTGAGCCGTCTCCAGAGCCGCAATAGCTGCCGACACTTCCACGGACGGAAGGGTAAAGGTGATATCGGCGAATTCGCTGTCGGCCTCTCGCTGATTCTGCGCAATCATTTCGATCTTCAGCCCCGAGGCGGCGAGTTCCTGAAGGACCCGCGCTGCGCTCCTGGAGCAGACTGGGATTCCAGCGACGGTGACTTGTGCTGCAGAGTTGACGCTTTCCACGCCCGAAACAAGAGTCTGTTCACCTGCGTGAGCGTTCGAAAGGGGGTTGTCGCGACCGGGCAGAATCATTGTTCCCCGCTTTTGCACGAACGAGGATCGGACATGAATCGGAACACCAAAGCGGCGAGCGTATTCGATACATCGGAGGTGAAGAACCTTTGCTCCCGCGGCTGCGAACTCAAGCATTTCCTCGCTGGCGAGCACATTGATCTTGCGGGCATTGGGAACAATCCGTGGATCGGCCGTATAGATACCGTCGACATCTGTATAGATCTCACAAACACTTGCATCCAATGCGGCGGCGAGCGCGACGGCCGTCAGGTCCGAGCCTCCCCTCCCGAGGGTGGTGACCGTCTTCCCTTTGCGGCTTCTGCCCTGGAATCCTGCCACTACGGCGACCTGACCGTTCCTCAGACAGGCACGGACTCGGCGCGGATTAACCTCGATAATGCGTGCTCTGCCGTGGAAGTCGTCGGTGATAAGACCCGCCTCGCTGCCTGTGAATGTCCGAACATCGACTCCTAGATCAGCCAACGCGATCGCCAGCAAGGCCGCTGAAACGAGTTCGCCGGTCCTCAAGAGGGTGTCGAGCTCGCGAGCAGGGGGATCAGGCGAGACGCTCGCCGCGAGATCCAACAACTCGTCGGTGGTGTCGCCCATAGCGGAAACCACAGCTACTACTTGATGTCCAGACGCTTGGGTCTCCGCCACTCGCTGAGCAACGCGCCGGATGCCTGCGGCATTCGCCACTGACGAGCCACCGTACTTCTGCACTATGACTCCCTGCGTTTCTCCCGTGATGCCCATCGCCACCGGCAGTTTCCCCGACGGCAGCGGCGCGCTCATCGTCGAAGCCCTGCGCGGTACGGCGAATGAGTCCTTCATCCTGCCTCCAGCAGCTTCATCTAGGCGCTTGACGTTTTTCACGCTGCCCCCTTTCTTTTTTGGACTGTGCGGTGCAGCTCATGGCGGTGCGTTGCGCCGCAGCAGCTTTGGCCTGCTCTGCTGCGCGCGTCCGGAGTAGCTATCCGCTTATTCGCCAATGTGTGATCGGCCCGGCGTGCTCACTGCCTGCAGCAGCGCCGAGCTGGACGCTCGGGGCCTCGGGACGGCCCCGCCGCGGTCGCCCGGTACTTCGTCGGGCCGTTCGCCGGTAACCGATCGGACTGCCTCCGTAAGAAGGTCAAGCCCGCGGGTCATGTTTTCCGCGCTGATCGTCAATGCAGGCATGGCTTTGAGTACTTCTCCCTCCGGCCCGGAGGTTTCCACCAGCAAGCCACGGGCGAAGGATTCGGCGGCGACTTGTCGTGCCATCGTCCGATCCGGAAAATACACGCCGGCCAAGAGCCCTCGACCGCGGACAAGGGCGCCTTCGATGCCGTCCGCCATCGTTGCAAGGGATGCGTGCAGCTGTGCGGCCCGTGCTGCGATGTCTCGTTCGAATCCCCGGCCGTTCCAGAAGTGCTCCAGCGCCGCGGTCCCGGTCACGAAGGCCGGGTTATGGCCGCGGAAGGTACCGTTGTGCTCCCCAGGCTTCCAGATGTCTAATTCGGGCTTTAACAGCATGAGGGCAAGCGGGAGTCCGAAACCGGAGAGCGATTTGGACAGGCAGACAATATCGGGTTGGATGCCTGCTTCCTCGAAACTGAAGAACGTGCCGGTACGCCCACACCCGGCCTGGACATCGTCAACAATCAAAAGCACACCGTGCTGGTGACAGAGTTCGGAGAGCCGCCGCAACCACCTTCCACTGGCAGCCCTGAGCCCTCCCTCGCCCTGAACCGTCTCCACTATGACTGCGGCCGGTTTGTCCATTCCGGACCCGCTGTCCTCCAACGCATGCTGCAGCCAAAGGAAATCGTCCGTCGGCTGGTCCAAGTAACCCTCGTAAGGGATGCTGGAGGCGTTATTGAGCGGAACTCCTGCGCCTTGGCGTTTTAGTGAATTCCCCGTTACCGCCAGGGCGCCAAGGGTCATCCCATGAAACGCATTGGTGAAGCTCAGCACCTGGTGCCGGCCAGTAACCTTACGCGCCAGCTTCAGCGCCGCTTCGACGGTGTTCGTTCCGGTGGGGCCGGTGAACATAACCTTATAGTCCAGCCCGCGCGGTACCAGGATAAGTTCTAGGAACGTCTCTAAGAACCGCCGCTTCGCCGTGGTCTTCATATCGAGGGAATGAATGACCGACCCGGAGCGCAAGTAAGTAATCAGCGGCTCCAGCAGAAGCGGATTGTTGTGCCCATAATTAAGTGCTCCTGCGCCCGAGAAGAAATCCAGATACTCTCTGCCGTCCTCGCTATGCAACGTGTCCCCGGCGGCGTAGTCGAAAACGGTATCCCAGGTCCGGCAGTAACTGCGGACCTCCGACTCCAGAGATGTGAAAATATCCATCACTTGTCCATTCCCCAATCTGTTCAACCGGGTCCCCAATCCGTTCCACCAGACGGATTCTGCGATCGACCAGCGCGCACTGTGCTACTGCGGGGATGCGCGATGCTGCCCGTGTCTCAGGCGAGGCCCGTGTCCCGAATACGGTTGCCGGGATGGATGTCACAGCCCGCCGACGTATGACTGCGGACTGTCCCGGAACCGATAGACGTCGAAAGCCTCACACCCCCTTGTGTCTTTCCGAAGCTTTCGACTGTTTCAGCCTAGGAAGCGGCTACGTCGTATGCCCAAGTAGCCGACACTCGACTTGGACCGACAATTCGATTGATTCCTCCCCGGGCTGCCCGATTACCTACTTGCTGCTTCGCGGACGGTACTTGGATCCGCGCGTCAGATACTTGCTGTTGGCCCTCACTGATCAATTACTTCGGCATACTGGATCAGCTGCTGGCGGTTCTCGACCCCGAGTTTTCGGTATATCCGGTACAGGTGCCCCTCGGCCGTCCCCGGGAGAGAGCGTCAAAGACTCCGCGATATGCGTTTATTGCTGGCGCCCTGGCGTACCAGGAGGACAATTTGTTGCTCCCGCGCCGTCAATGCCGGTGCAGTCCCCCGGGCACGCCGCTTCCTCCTGCAAGCCCACTCGGAAGTCTTTGGCTTGCCCGCCGTAGCCCCAACATCGCCGTTCCGGCTGCTCCAGCTCCGAGCACGGATGGAAGCAGCATGCCCTGATCGCCATGGCGCAGCGGGCCGATACCTTCCGCCAACGGTTGGACCGCGGGCTTCATCCGGCCCCGTCGAAAGAGAGGAGTCCTCGCAGAGGGGATTCGTTACCTGAAAATTAACGGTGCCGGCACGGCGCGGTCCTGCTGTAATCATCCAGGGCGCGTTCGGCCTCCTGGTAGCGGCCGGAGATTAACAAGGACTCCAGATTCCGGGAGAAGACAAAGGGATAGCAGGCCCGCAGGGAGGGAGTCGCTGCGACCGACTTCAAGGCTTCTGTCCCGGCTTCCGCCGCCTGCCGGAAGTGGCCGGTTTCCGCCAGGCAGAGCGCTTTGACGGTACCGGCATGCAGCCGGGTAACTGCATCCTCAGATCCAGGGGCGGCCGCCAACCGATCAAGGGCCGTTTTGAAGTCTCCTTCCAGCACGTAGGCATAAGCCCGCACCAACCAAGCGCGGGTTGCTGCATCCAGGCACGCGGCCGCTGCGCCCGGAGCGTCGCCCGGGGCCGTCGCGGGTTGGGCCCCCGCTGCTTCCATCCAACCGGCCGAGAGCTTTTCCAGCTGAATCACGTAGCCGGCTTCCGGCTCCACGAGGGACGCCCGGAGCAGCGCGGCGGCGGCGATTGTCCGATGGTCCACGGTGTCTTTGATCAGGTCCAGTGCCGTTTTGGCCTCCGAGCTGTCGCCCAGCCCCAATGGGGCGCTCGTTCGACATGGGCGGCAGGCTGGCCGTTTGTGGCCAAGATGTTCACCACATGCCGTGCCACAGGGTCTTCCCGTATCCGGAAGCGCAACCACGACGGCGCCCGCAGATTCCCTGTCCGCCAGCGCTTCAAGAACCGCTCCTGCGGCTTCCACCAGGCCGATCAGGGTGTCCGGGCCGGCACAAGCGCATGACTGAATAAAGTTTCAGCCTTCATGGCGAGACCGTCTTTCTTTCCCCTGCCGCTAGCGCCCACCCCCATCGGCTGCATGGAATTAGTTAGCGAGTCCGGCCTTGTACACGAGTAGCAGGCGGGGGGGCCGGGAACGGCAGCGGCAGACGATCCACGGCGTCGAAGGCACAGTCCCGGTCTCGGAGGACTCCTCCACGTCGCGACCACTCTCGGCTTGCGTCTCAGCGGTCAGGGGAATTCCGCTGGGTCTCCGGCCAATCCTGCCATGGCCGCCCTCGGCCCACATCCTCATGTAGGAGCCATGGGCTACGCCGGCACGGGGAGATGCTACGCATCTTGACGTTGCGCTACGTAGACGCCGGCTGCGGGCTACCCGCTGGGAACCAGCTCCACTCAATGGTCACTTGCTGCTCCACCCGAAGGGCTGGTCTCAGCTCATGTTCGTGGCGTCACTCCGTGCGGCAATCCACGGCCGGAGACGCGAAACGGAGCCGGCTACGGGACAAGCCGCCTGTTCAGGCGGACACCCCCGTCACCGGCCCCGCCCGGGAACCCGTGAAGACCGGTTGAAACTAAGTCCGGACCTCCGTTGTCAGGCCTTGCCGTCGAACAGGCTGGTGACCGAGCCGTCCTCGAAAACTTCGCGGACCGCGCGGGCGATCAACGGGGCGATCGACAGGACGGTCAGTTCCTTGAAGTTCTTCTCCGGCGGGATCGGCAATGTGTTGGTGACCACCACTTCCCTGGCTCCGCTTTCGGACAGCCTGCGGGCAGCGGGATCGGAGAACACTGCGTGAGTGGCCGCGATGATGACATCCTTGGCACCGGCGTTCATTAGGACCTGAACGGCACCGGAAATGGTTCCGCCGGTGTCGATCATGTCGTCGATCAGAACGCAGGTGCGGCCCTCAACCAGGCCCACGACCTGCTTGGAGACCGCCTGGTTGGGCACGGTGACGTCGCGGGACTTGTGCACGAAGGCTAGCGGCGCCCCGCCAAGGCGTTCGGCCCACTGTTCGGCGACGCGCACGCGGCCGGTATCGGGGGAAACCACGGTCACGTTGTCCAGATCCACCCGGGTGCGGACATACTCGGCCAGCAGCGGAATGGCCATCAGGTGGTCGACGGGTCCGTTGAAGAATCCTTGGATCTGCGCGGTGTGCAGGTCCACGGAGATCAACCGGTCAGCGCCGGCTGTTTTGTACATATCCGCCACCAGCCGCGCGGAGATCGGCTCCCGGCCGCGATGCTTCTTATCCTGTCGGGCATACGGGTAAAACGGAGCTACCACGGTGATCCGCTTGGCCGAGGCCCGCTTGAGGGTGTCCACCATGATCAGATGCTCCATCAGCCACTCGTTGATCGGGGCCGGGTGCGCCTGCAGGACGAAGGCGTCGGTGCCGCGGACGCTTTCCTCGAACCGCACGTAGATCTCGCCATTTGCGAAGTCGTAGGCGGACGTCGGCAGCAGTTCGATGTCCAGTTCTTTGGCGATCTGCTGTGCCAGTTCAGGATGTGCACGTCCAGAAGCCAGTACCAGCCTCTTTTCGCCCTGTGCCTTGATTCCGCTCATGAAGGATCACTTTCTACAGTTGGAGATTGCGTGGAGGAGGTTCGTGAGGCGGCTTCCGCGGAGGAGCTGCCGGGGCGGTTCTTCTGTACCCACCCTTCCAGGTTCCGCTGTGGCGCAACGTTGACGGCGAGAGCACCGGCCGGGACATCCTTGCGGATAACGGCACCGGCACCCGAATAGGCGCCGTCGCCCACCTGCACGGGGGCTACGAAAACCGTGTTGGAGCCGGTGCGTACGTTGGAGCCGATGACGGTGCGGTGCTTCTTTTCGCCGTCGTAATTGGCAGTGATGTTGCCGCAGCCGATGTTCGCATTCTCGCCGATTTCTGCATCCCCGGCGTAGCCAAGATGGGACAGCTTGGCGCCCTTGCCGATGGTCACATTCTTGGTTTCGTAGAATGCGCCGATCTTGCCCTTCTCACCCAGCACGGTGCCGGGACGCAGGTAGGTAAACGGGCCAACCGTGGCGCCGGGCCCGATCTCAGAGTCGGAGCCGTGCGTCCTGACTACGGAGGCTCCCTCGCCCACGTTCACGTTCTTCAGCGTCGTGTCCGGCCCCACCACAGCATCCGAGGCAACATCTGTGGTCCCGTGTAGTTGAGTTCCGGGCAGCAGCGTCACATCGGTCCCGAACGTCACCGTCGAATCAACCCATGTGGTCGCCGGATCCACGATGCTGACGCCGGAGCGCATCGCAGCGTCCAGGATCCGCCGGTTGTGCTCTGCGCCCAGAGCTGCCAACTGAACCCGGTCGTTGGCGCCCTCCACCTGCCACCGGTCGGCGGTGACGACGGCAGCCACCCGCCCGCCGTCGGCCCGCGCCAGCGACAGCACATCGGTGAGGTACTTCTCGCCCTGGGCGTTGTCGGTGGTGATTTTGGACAGCGCATCGCGAAGCACCGTCGCGTCGAAGGCATAGATGCCGGAATTGACTTCGCGGATCGCCCGCTGATCCTCGGTCGCGTCTTTGTGTTCCACAATCCCCTGGACGCTGCCGTCCGCGGCACGGACAATTCGGCCGTACCCGCCCGCATCGTCGAGGACCGCGGTCAGCACGGTGACGGCGTTGCCGCTGGCGGCATGTTCGGCGACCAGGTTCCGGAGCAACTCACTGGTCAGGAGGGGAACGTCGCCGTACGTGACCACCACCGTTCCGTCCAGCCCGGCCGGGAGGGCCTCCAGCGCCACCTCCACCGCTCGGCCTGTGCCGGGGATTTCGTCCTGATCAACGATCAGGACGTCCGGGTCCAGTGCGGCAATGTGTTCCGCCACACGGTCCCGCTCGTGGCGTACGACGGCGGCCAGCACCGTGGGTGCTAGGCCTCGGGCTGCGGCAAGCGCATGGCCCACCATGGAAATACCGCCGATCTCATGCAGGATCTTCGGCTTCTTGGACTTCATTCGCGTGCCCGCCCCCGCGGCCAGAACGATGACCGCTGCCGGCGATAAAGGTGTTTTGACGTTTACTTCAGGGACGTCCTGGGGGCTCACTAAGTGGCACTCCTCGCTGGGCTGATTCCGGTGTAGCCGGAGCATTGGGTTAACGGCATCCTATCTGCCACAACACCGCACGTTCACCGGCCGGTGATCGTTCCGCCCATAGGATTCGAACCTATACTCCACAGCTCCAAAGGCTGGGGTGCTGCCATTACACCAGGGCGGAATGTGCCGCGCAGGATTGCCTCCTCGGCACAAGTGTCCATTTTGCCACGATTTCCGACCACGATGCGACTTGGCGTCGGACCGGTGTCGTTTGGGCGAAACCGCCTGCGAATCTCGGCCGGCGGCGGGCCCGTGTCACCCGCCTTGATGGGGCTGGCCCACGCAGCACTGGACATCAACGCAATGATGACGGTCAGCAGGTACTCGGGAAGCAGTATCCCCAACAGCACATGTTCTTGGCCGCAACAGGCCAGGAAGAGCCCCTCGGCGTCAGGCCAGCACTCGGGGTGGCTTATTCCGGAAGCGCCGAAGACGCCATGCTGGTGAAGTCGGCGTCCACTTCATCTGCACCAGCGGGGAGGCTTGCGCCGCTCTGCAGTAATTGGGTGATCCGCTGGGCTGACACGGGTTTGCTGAAGTAGAACCCCTGGCCCCCGTTGCAGCCCAGATCACGCAACTGTTCGGCCTGCTCCCGTGTCTCGATTCCTTCGAAAATCGCGTCCAGGCCTGCCGCACGAATGAGCTGGAGTACCGCCGCGATAAAATCCTGCTGCGACCCGTCAGCCGAGTGCGTAGCGATGATGGATCGATCGACTTTGACCAGGTCGACTGGCAACTGGCGCAGGTAGCTAATGGATGAGTAGCCAGTGCCGAAGTCATCGATTTCGATACCAATGCCGAGCTTGCGCAGGGCGAGCAACGAGTATGTCTCAACGTCGCCGCCGGTGACCAAGCCGGTTTCGGTGATTTCCAGGACCAGAGACTCGGCAGCTATCCCGGAATCCCGCAAGACGCCGCGGACATGATCCACCAGGTCGATCCGCTGCAGCTCGGCGACGGAGAGATTGACACGGATTTGGAACCCGGGGTCCAAATCCAATTCGGCCGTCCACTCGGCAAACTGATGCGCAGCGGCAGAAAGAGTCCAACGGCCAAGGTCAATAATCAGGCCGGTCTGCTCGGCCATCGGAATAAAGTCGCTGGGCATGACGCGGCCCCGGACCGGGTGGTTCCACCTGACCAGTGCTTCCACTCCGAGTGGGCGCCCGGTGCATAGATCCACCACCGGCTGGTACTCAAGCTCAAAGCCTCCGCTGGCTATGGCCCCGCGGAGTTCAGATGCCATCTGGTTGTGCAACTGCCGCGCTTGCAGCATGTGGGACTGGAAGATCTTGATTCGGTTCTGCGGATCCTTCTTCGCCTCATACATGGCTGTATCCGCGTCGAGCAACAAGCTTTGCGCGCTCTGCCCTGTATCGGCCACTCGGACGCCAATACTGGCTTGCGGCCACACTGTCAGTTCGTCGAGCCGGATATCGTCGCTCAAGACCTCCAGAATCCGGTGTGCAACCTGAAGCGCGAGATCCGTTGTAGCACGCGGCAACAGGATGGCGAATTCATCTCCGCCCAACCGTGCCACTGTGTCTATGTCGCGCACAATGGACCGGAGCCTGTTCCCCACCACGGTCAGCACACGGTCTCCGGCGTCGTGGCCAAAACTGTCGTTCACCTGTTTGAAGGAATCCAGATCTAGCAGCAGCAGCGCCGGAGTCCGCTGGCCGGACCGTGCGTCCTCGAGGGCGGCGGCCATCTCATTGGCCAAGGCAGTCCGGTTGGCCAGGCCCGTCAGGGCATCGGTCAGTGCCATACGGCTCATGTCCCGATGAGCCTGGCGCAGCTCCGCAGTGCGGGTTTCAACACGCCGTTCCAGCTCTGAGTAGCTAAGCTCCAATTCCTCAGCCAGGAGATTGACCCCGGTGATCACTGCGTCAATCTCGTCCCGTGCTGCCGAGGGCTCAACCCGTGTGGTCAGGTCGCCGCCGGCCAGGCTAACCATGCCGTCGACCAGTCGCTGGAGCCGCGGGTCGGGATTAGGCGGCATTATTCCGTTCCAGCCACTCAAGGGCCTGCGGTTCGGAGTCAAAATAGCGAACGGGGCATTCTGTGGGTTCGGCTCCCAGCACAAAATTTGCGATCACCCGGTCCACTGGCGACTCGCCGACCAAGGCAATCGCGGACGCATTCGTCTGCCGGCCAAGCATGGACCGCGCCATCCGCGAGATGGAAGCCACGCCCTTTAGCCGCATGAGTACGCGGCACGGCTGGCCGCCGGAAAGCACTTGAAGCCGCGACGAGGTACTGACGGCAACTTCGTCGGTGAAAGCAGCCCCCCTCGGAAGGTCGACGCTGATGATTCCGTCTCCAGAACGACTGATGTCAGCAGCAGCGGCGTCGGCCGCGTCGACTACGCGGCCCATGCAGCCGCGTCGTCGTTAGATACCGCTCCCACAACCCTTTCGGGCCGGTCATGACCTAACACGTGCATCCGCTCCCCAACGATTCGAAAGGGAGCGTGCGCTCCCATCCAACAAATTCAGAACTACTGCTTCAACACCGCACCGGCTTCCGCCATTTGTTCATAGCGTAAACGAACGTTGTTCACGACACGCCTAATGACACGACGAATAATACATTCATGAGGCTTGAGGAAATCCTGCGATTTCAGCGGCAACCTGAGCTGCCCGGTCCTTGGCCCCCGCTTGACTGAAGTACGCCTGGCTATCCTTCAAATGGCGCAGGGCAGCTTCGCAATCACCTTGTTCGCGGAGTGCCCTGGCAAGCAGCATGTTTGCCTCTCCCGCTGTCTGATGAGGCATATCTGACTTGCTGCAGATGGGTCCAAGAAGGTTTGCCGCTTCATGCGACTCGCCCTTGAGGAAAAACCATCGTGCTCTGTTCAACTCGTTCAGATGCCGCACGTGTTCGCTGGTGCCAATGATGGATCCAGCAAGCTCTGCACGGTCCATGCAATCTGCGGTCTCCTGGTCGGCGATGCCTGCAGACAAGCGCATTGCCGCAGAACTCATGTTAAACCAAGCCCACAGCCCGAGGTCA
Source organism: Actinomycetota bacterium (assembly GCA_051751385.1). Lineage (GTDB taxonomy): Bacteria > Actinomycetota > Actinomycetes > Actinomycetales > Micrococcaceae > Crystallibacter. The sequence goes on from JBNJKW010000003.1 coordinate 300,161, forward strand.
TTCGAAGGAGAGAGTTGCTCAGCGGCCAATCCATGATAGTGAACCCCTACATCCGACTGCTGTCGCAAGAAAGCTACATTGCCGACCGCCCAATACCCTTTCCCGGCCAACTGGGCGTCAGCGGCAACCTTAAGGAGTTGAATCAAGTCCTGGCAGTGAGACCAGGCTTGGTCAATTCGCCCGCTCTCCGCAAGTGCTGCTACTAGGGCGGATTCAGCACCTATCTGGATCTCATTCCGCAGACCTGCGGCCTGCCCGACCTTTACGGCTGATTCAGCCGTCGTCAGTGCTTCCCTTAATTCGCCTGCCCCCTGAAGTGACACTGATTCCAGCGTAAGCACTCGGCACATCAATTCGGCCGAGCCTACGGTAAGCGAGTGATTCTTCAGGCTTCGAGCGGTCTTGATGCAGTTCTTTTGGTCCCCGCTTTCTCTGTAGCTTTCTGCTTCAAGGAACGTCATATGCCACCAAGTGCCGGGGTCGTCGGATTTGGCGGCTTGTTCGGCGCATCGTTTCGCCAAGGAAGCAGAGCTGACGTATTCCCTCTTCACAAACGCTTCTCGTGCCCGCAATTCCAGCAACACACCATCGCCTGCTCCAGCAGCCAAATCCATTCGGATTCCTCCATGCTCCATACCATCGCGCTGCGCCATCATACGACCCTCATACCGATCCTATTCGCTCAGAGAGCCTGACTCCGGGACAAAAGAAATGTGTCGTTTCACCTAGCTCCTTCGACCAGCGCTCTGTACACTTATCGTGTCACCACCACCTGTATGGATTTGCATATCTGTGCATAAAGAAAGAATGAGGAACCATGATGAAGAAATTTTCTGCATCTGTTCTGGTAGCTGCGGTCCTGGCAGTTGTTGGTGCTGCGGCTCCGGCTGCTGCAGCGGATACGACCGCATCGTCGTCCATCGTCGTCCAGAGCAAGACGATTGATGGCGGCAGCCAGAAGCCCCTGATCGGTTACTGGCCGCACTAATTCGTAGACAGAGCGGAACGTTCCGCTCACCGGCTGAGGCCGTGGCATGCATCTTCGGATGCGTGTCACGGCCTTGTGCTTTTAAGAAACCGTGACAGCGCCGGTGGATTCGGCCGCTTGGTGCTGACCGTCGTCGGTGAAAAGCGGCAAGTTAATGGTGAAAGTGGTGCCGACTCCGACGGTTGATTCGACGGAAACGTTGCCGCGGTGCTGGTCCACCATTCCCTTAACGATTGCCAGGCCCAAGCCGGTGCCCTGAATGGCGTGCGCGTTGGACGCGCGGTAAAAACGGGAAAACAGTTGCGGCAAATCATCGTCCGGGATGCCGATCCCGCTGTCGGCGACAGTCACGATGGCGCAGGGAACGCCGTCGTCGTTATCAGTGCCGGAACCGACGGTGATACGAACCGTCCCATCCTGCGGAGTGAACTTGACGGCGTTGGACATGATGTTGGCAAAAACCTGTTCAAGCATCTTGGCATCGCCATCCGCGGCGAGCCGGGTGTCCAACCCCTCGCTCACGAGCTTGACGTTCTTGGCCTGGGCCGCCGGCTCCAGTGCGGTGGACACCATGCGCAGCAACTGCGGCAGGTCCACCGGCTCCGTCTTCAATCCGCTGCTCTGGAAATCCATCCTAGACAGCGTCAGCATGTCCTCGATCAGCTCACGCAGGCGAGTGGCATTCCGCCCCACAACTTTGAGCATCCGGGCCACGGACTCCGGGATTTCACCGGCATCCCCGTCCAGCACCAGTTCCAAATAACCGGTAATTGAAGTCAGCGGGGTCCGGAGCTCGTGGTTGACCGTTGCCACGAAATTCGACTTTGCTTGGTCCAGTTCGCGGAGCTTTTCCACGACTTCTTGCTGCGCCGTGATCAGGTGCCCCTGGATCAGCCCGTGAGCCAGGTTGCCGGCCACATGTTGGAGCATCGAAATTTCGGCCGGGGCCCACGACCGTGGCTGCCCATGGCGGACGAGGCAAATCAGTCCGAACGCTTTCGGCCCCTGTCCCAGAGGGGCCAGCATTGACGCCTTCCCCCGCGCGGTGGCAAACCACTCGGTGACGCCGGGGTGCTCTGCGAAGTCGATCCTGCCATTGTCCGCTGAGGTGAGTACGCTTCCCTTGGTCCAGAGAGCGGAGGCCAGTTGCAGCACCTGCTCCTCGGTTCGATGCGGCATGGCCATGGTGTCCTGGGCGGATTCGCTGGCCCACTGGGCGGCGGTGTGCGGCACCCTTTCGTCGTCCAGCGTGCGGATCCAGACCTGGTCGGCTTCGAAGGCCGCCCCGATCCCGCGTAGCGCGAGGGTGATCATCTGGTCCGGGTCATTGGTGCTGCGGATGCCCTCGGAGACGCGGCGGATTTGGTCCCGGAGGACAGCCACGCCGTTACGCTCACGGCGCCGGTGTTCCGACCTAGCAAGGGTCACGCGCACGCGGTTGACCACATTCGATGCCGTTAGCGGCTTGATCAGATAGTCCGAGACACCCATTTCATAACCGCGTTCAACCAGCGGCAGGTCGTCTTCGGTAGCCATCAGCATCACTCGCCATTGGGCCCCGCTCTGGCGATCGGAAAGCCGTTGAACGGCTTCCATTCCTGCCAGTGACATATCGCCAGCGTCCACCAGCAGGATATCCGGTGGATTGCGCTGCAGTTCGTCCAAGACCAAGGCTGCAGTCGAAAGGGCAGTTACGGTCATTCCGGCCGCTTCCAGAACTGTGCCCAGGAAGTCACGACTCGCGGCATCGGAGGCACCGACCAGTACCGTTGGGCGAACTGCTGTCCCGAGTCCACCTGCAACGGTCCGCACGGCGATTCCTCCTGCATTGAATGCGGCCCGGCGTCGTCCCGGCCCCCCTGACGTTATGAATGAAGACTAGCAGTGCCCCCGGACGGGAAATGGCAGATTACGGCAGGTGATTCCAAGCCGCCCGAGGACACCGGACCTCGGCCTGCGGACTCCACGAGGCACGGGCCATTCCCCACGGGTTCGAGGACCGTTCCTGTCCTCGATGCATCCGCCCTCCATAGACTCCCGCACTTCCCTGGGCGTAGCGTTTTGGCATGGCACCGAGCGGGGAACTCCAGTGATCCAGACGAATAAGCTCACGAAGCACTTCAAGAACAAGAAGGAAACGGTGGAGGCGGTTAAAGGCGTCGACATCGATGTCTCGCCCGGCGAGCTGGTGGCATTCCTCGGCCCCAATGGCGCCGGCAAGTCCACCACGCTTCGGATGCTGACCACGCTGCTTTCTCCTACGTCGGGCAGTGCAAGGGTCGCTGGCGTGGATGTGGTCGCAGATCCTGCCGGGGTGCGCTCCCGCATTGGATATATCGGCCAGGGAAATGGTGGAGGCCACAGCTACCGGGTCATGGACGAGCTCGTGATGCAGGGCCGTTTCTACGGCATGAACGGCGCCCAGGCCCGTGACCGCGCCCGCGAACTTTTGATCACGATGGACCTGCAGGAATTGGAAAAGCGGACGGTGGTTAAGCTGTCCGGGGGCCAACGCCGCCGCATGGACGTGGCACTGGGACTGATGCACTCGCCCCAACTGCTGTTCCTTGACGAGCCGTCGACCGGCATGGACCCGCAGAACCGTGCGAACCTGTGGGACCACATCATGCGGATGCGCGTTGAGCACGGAACCACCATCGTGATGACCACGCATTATCTGGACGAGGCTGATTCCATGTCCGAGAGGGTGATCGTGATCGACCACGGCGAGATCATCGCCGACGACACGGCCGCCCGGCTGAAGTCCAACCTGGCCGGTGACCTACTGGCAGTGGAGGTCCCCTTAGGTTCCGTCCAAGCCGCGCGTGCGGTCCTCGGCCGAGCCGCCGCGGACGGGGAATTGGATGAAAGCATGCAGAACGGCACCGCGCGTTTCCGAGTCCGGCTTCCCGACGGCGCGCGACTGGCCCCGGGATTACTCAAGGCGCTCGATGCTGCCGGGGCTCCGGTGACGTCGCTGGAGCTGAACCCGCCGACCCTTGACGACGTGTTCCTGGAACTGACAGGCCGCAGCCTACGGGAAGGAGCAGATGTCTGATGCAACCGCTATCGACAGATCTAACCCAGTCCGACGGCGCGACTGTCACCAAGCCGGGCCTGGGCAAGGTCGTCCGGGACACCAAGTTTGTGTTCTGGCGGGAGCTGCTGCTGGTTCTGCGGGATCCGTTCTCGCTGGTCTTTTCGCTGCTGCAGCCGCTGATTTTCTTGGCACTCTTCGGTCCCCTGCTCGGAGCTGCTGTTGGCACGGAAGCGTTCGGCGGGGAGAGCTCGCTGCAGTGGTTCCTGCCCGGCGTCGTCGTCATGATCTCCCTGTTCGGCACCACCATGACCGGCTCAAACCTGCAGTACGAATTGATGACCGGCTCCTACGAGCGGATTCTAGCCACACCGCTGTCCCGGTCCTCGCTCATGATCGGGCGGGCCCTGAAGGAATGGGCGCCGCTTGTGGCGCAGGGGCTGCTCATAGCCTTGGTCTGCATCCCGTTCGGATTCGTTTTCTACCCGCTGCATGTACTCCTGGGCCTGCTGATCCTCGGAGTCTTCGGGATCGGGATCGGCGCGCTCTCCTACACCCTGGCCCTCATCACCCAAGGGACCGAATGGGTGTTCTGGGGCGTGCAGCAGACCCTGCTCTTCCCGCTGATGATTCTCTCCGGAATCATGCTGCCGATCGAGGCCGGGCCCCGCTGGATGCAGGTGCTCAGCTGGTACAACCCGCTCACCTATCTGGTCAACGCCGAGCGGGAACTCTTCGCCGGCACCGTCGGCGCGGATACGCTGTGGGGTCTGCTGGCTGCGGTGCTGACCGCCGCGGTCGGGCTCGCCGTCGGGATACGCACCAGCAAGAAACACATGGTCTAGCGTGGCGACCATGAGCAACCCAACCTCCGTGCGGCAGATCGCTGCCGTCCCGCCCTTGGTCCTCGCGGCCATTGCGGTGACGGTCCTGGCTTGGGCCAGCGCCTTCATCGTGATCCGCGGCGTTCTGCCGCATTTCGGACCTGGTCCGCTCAGCCTGCTGCGGCTGGCCATCGGCTCCGCCGCGCTGGCCTTGCTGCTGATTGGGCGGCCATGGGTGAAGCCGGACCCCCGCGCATGGCTGCTGATCATCGGTTGCGGACTCATGTGGTTCGGCGTCTACAACTTCGCCCTCAATACCGCCGAACAGACGCTCGACGGCGGCACCACCGCCATGATCGTCAATTTCGCGCCCATCCTGACTGCTTTGGGCGCCGGGCTGTTCCTGCGGGAAGGCATCCCCACCTGGCTGGCGATCGGTGCAGGCGTTGCCTTTTTGGGCGTTGTGCTGATCGGCCTCGGCACCGGCGGCGGCGCCGCCGGCGGGACCGGGCTGCTATGGGCACTGGCGGCGGCGTTGACATACGCGGCCGGTGTTTTGCTGCAGAAGCCTGCCCTGGGCAGCGTGCCCGCGGGCCAAGTCACGTGGTTGGCCTGCACCATTGGGGCCCTTTCATCGCTGCCCTTCGCCGGCGAACTCATGGCCGATCTGCGCAGCGCTCCGGCCGCGGCGACCATGGCGGTCGTGTATCTGGGAATTGTCCCCACGGCGCTGGCCTTCAGCACCTGGGCGTTCGCCTTGGCCCGGATGCCGGCCGGGCAATTGAGCGTTTCGTCCTATCTGGTTCCGCCGGTCGTCATCCTGCTGGGTTGGCTGTTCCTCGGCGAAACACCCACGCTGCTGGCCGTTGCCGGCGGCACGGTCTGCCTGCTGGGCGTGGCAATCTCCCGCCGGCGCAGCCGACAGGAAAAGCTGTCAGCCGCCGACGCCCACGCTGCCGAGCGTGCGCAGCCGGCTGGCAATGCGGGAGACGTCCACCGCGGACGGGCTGGCCGACGGTGACAGGTCCAGCGGTTCAGCACTGATGAGCGTCAACGGCACATCGGCGTCATAGAGGATGTCCACAATATTGCTCAGGCGTTGCCAGCCGTTCATGCTGATGTCCACGCGGCGCGGCACTCCCGAAATGATCCAGTGTGCGGAAAGCGGCAGCAGGGCAAGGTAGTCGGAGGCGGCGGTGGGACCTTCGCACAGGTCCTGGAAATCGAACCATGCTTCCTCCGCGGTGCACCGGAGGACTGGAAGCGGCTGGCTCCCCGGGCGCAGTTCGTGGGCCTCGTCCGCGGCCGGCCAGTCAAGACCGGCCTCGGCGACCTGCGGGTCATCGGGTCCGTCCGGGGCGAGCACCATGGCGCCGTCGCTGAACCGCCCGAGGCGGGCACCGCCGTCGTCATCCTGCCCGCGCGGCCGTCCGGCAGCCAGCGTGCGGTAGTCCACGGGGCCGGCGATGGAGGCAACGTGCATGGTGCGGCGGATCAACGCAATGGTGGGTTCGAACAGGGAGTGAAAGACCTCGCTGGGCATCAACTGCTCGGGCGGATAGTTGGACGTGGCCACCAGCGTGATGCCGCGGCGGTGGATCTCGCGCAGTAGCCGCGCCAGCAACTGGCCGTCGCCGGGATCGTGGACGTGGAATTCGTCTACGACCAGCAGGGTGCAGTCCTGCAGCAGGGCCTCAATGGCCATGTCGACGGCGCTGGTACCCGGCGGCCGGGTGGCCGGGTCCTGCGCATCGCGCCGGTGGGCGTGCAGTTGGCGGAATAGGTCGTGGAAATGCCAGCGCTTCTTATCCGGCAGGTCCAGGGCGTCGAAAAACTGTCGGGCCAGCCAGCTCTTGCCTCGTCCCACCGGACCCCACAGATAGAGCCCGCGGCGCTTGCCCGGACGCGGCAGTGCAGTCGCCGCCAGCCTGGCGCCGGCATCGGCCAGCAGGCGCGCTGCCTCTTGCTGGTCGCCATCCAGTCGGAAGCCGGCGGCGGAGGCGGCCTGGTCGAAATGGTCGAGCAGCCGCTGGCGCGTACGCGCTTTGCCCGGCCGGCTGGCCGCAATGTCTCCCGCGTCCACGCAGGCCCTCCTTCTCCCAAACCCGGCAACGCGTTGGCTCTGGCCGTGAAGTCGATCAGGCCGGGAACCAGCTTAACAGCGGCAGGGCGCCCCGGCAGCTTAACAGCGGCAGGGCGCCCGGCCTCCCTCTTGGGAAGCGCAGAGCGCCCTGCTGTGCGAAGCGTCAAGCGGCCAGCGGCCGCGGAGTCCGCAGGTTAGTTGGCAGCGACAGCGGCGGCGCGGACAGACTCCATGGCCTTGGTCCACGGGATGAGCTGGTCGATCATCGGTGCCAGGGTGCCGGCGTTCTGCTCGGTCGGCTTGAAATCAGCGAAGTTCTCGAAATCGGTGAACAGCGAGAACATGACCTGGTTGCGCACGTGGGCGATCTGCAGTTCGGACAGGATGTTGCGCAGGTGCTCGGCGGCGCGGGCGCCACCCATGGAACCGTAGGAAACGATGCCGGCAGCCTTGTTGTTGAACTCGACGTTCAGGTAGGACAGGGCGTTGGTCAGCGCCGGCGTAACGGTGTGGTTGTACTCGCCGGTGACGAAGATGAAGCCGTCGAACTCAGCGATCTTGGCCGACCAGGTCTTGGTGTGGTCGTTCTGGTAGTTCTGGTAGGCGGCCGGGTAAGCTTCGTCCAGCAGGGGCAGATTGAAGTCGGCGATGTCGACAACCTCGAACTCGGCGTCGGTGCGTGCGGCGGCCTGGGCGAGAACCCAGTCGGCAACCTGCTTGTTGACTCGACCCGGACGGGTGCTGCCGGTAACGATAGCGATCTTGGTCATGTAATGAACCCCTTCGAGGTCTGGTCCCGACGCGCCCTTACTGTTGACACGTCATGGTTTTGTTGACACGTCAATCATGCAACAGGGAAACTTGATATGTCAACCAAAGAAGAGGAAGGCTCACCGTGAACTCCGACACCCGTTGGCTGAACGATCATGAGCAGGAGGTCTGGCGCGCCTTCCGCGAGCTGTTGTGGGGATTCGAGTCGGCGATGGACCGCCAACTACTGCGGGACTCCGACCTCTCCGGCGTGGAGTATTCGGTTCTGGCCTCCCTATCGGAGGCTGACGACGGCGTCATGCGCGCCCGGGACATTGCGCAGCAACTGGACTGGGAACGCAGCCGGCTCTCCCACCTGCTCAAGCGGATGGAGGCACGCGGACTGGTGGAGCGGGTCACGTGCGCCACCGACGCACGCGGTTTCAACATCTCGATGACCTCGGCCGGCTGGGATGCCATCAGGCAGGCTGCGCCCGGCCACGTAACCTTTGTGCGGGAGAACGTCTTCGACCCGCTGTCTGACGCGGAACGCGAGGCGCTGCTGTCTGCCACTACCAAGATGCAGCAATCCATCCGCAATGCCGGCCTCTGGGGGAACACCGGCAGGTCTGCGTAGGGCTCACTCAAGGATTTCGGAGACCTCCAGCCACTCCAACTCCAGGCCTTCCTTCTCCTCGGCGATCTCTTGGAGCTTCCGGTTCATCTCTGCCAGCCCGGAAAAATCGACGTCGGCCTTTGCGCCGGCCGTGCCCATCTGCTCCTTGATTTTGTCCTCCTGCTGGCCCAGTTTGCCCAGCTGGCGTTCAATTCGGTTGAGATCCTTCTTGGCCTGGCGCTTGTCGGCTTCGCTATGGACGGTGCCGGGGGCCGTCTCGGCGGCACCGCCGCTGGCCGGAGCCGGCGCGGACTTGCCGGCGAGCGATGCTTCGCGCAGCTCAAGGTACTGGTCCACTCCCCCGGGCAGGCCGCGGAGCTTGCCGTCGCCCAGCAGCGCCATCTGGTGGTCGGTCACCCGTTCCAGCAAGTACCGGTCGTGCGAGACCACCACCAGCGTGCCCGGCCAGCCGTCCAGCACGTCCTCCACGGCGGCCAGCGTGTCCGTATCCAGGTCGTTGGTGGGCTCGTCCAGCATCAGCACGTTTGGCTCGCCGACCAACAGCCGCAGCAGCTGCAGCCGCCTCCGCTCGCCGCCGGAGAGGTCACGCACCGGCGTCCACTGCTTCTCTTTGGAAAAACCGAGTTGTTCCACCAGTTGGCCGGCTGACACCTCGCGTCCGCCGATGTTGAAGACCTGGCGCTCGCGCTGGATCACCTCCACCACGCGCAGATCCAAGACGTCATCGAGTTCTCGGACCTCCTGGGTCAGCATGGCGGTCTGCACCGTCTTGCCCCGCTTGACCTTGCCGACCGTGGGCTGGATCTCGCCGTTCAGCAGCCGCAGCAAAGTGGTCTTGCCCGCACCATTGACGCCCACCAGGCCAAGCCGTTCGCCCGGTGCCAGCCGCAAGGTGATGTTGTCGAAGAGCGGCCCGGGTCCGCCGTCGCCGTCCGTTGGCCGGGGCGGCGGGGTGTAGGAGACATGCTCAAGGTCCAGCACGTCCTTACCGAGCCGGGCGGTAGCCATCTTGTTCAACGCCACCGCATCCCGGGGCTCGGGCACATCGGCGATCAGTTCATTGGCGGCTTCGATCCTGAACTTCGGCTTCGCGGTCCGGGCCGGGGCCCCGCGGCGCAGCCAGGCCAGCTCCTTCTTGACCAGCTGCTGCCGTTTACCTTCGACGACGGCGGCCGTGCGGTTGCGTTCGGCGCGGGCCAGGACGTAGGCGGCATAGCCGCCGTCGAACGGGTCCACGACGCCGTCGTGGACTTCCCAGGTCCGGGTACACACTTCGTCCAGGAACCAGCGGTCGTGGGTGATGACCAGGAAGGCTCCCTCATTCGGGCGCCACCGGGTCTTGAGGTGCCGGGCCAGCCATGCCACGCCCTCGACGTCGAGGTGGTTGGTCGGCTCGTCGAGCATGATCACGTCATGCGGCTCGATCAGCAGCTTGGCGAGGGCAACCCGGCGCCGCTGTCCGCCGGACAGCGACGACACCGTGGCCTGCCAGTCGACATCGCCCACCAGGCCCTCCATGATTTCGCGGATCCGCGGGTTGGCGGCCCACTCGTGCTCGGCTGCCTCGCCTACGATGGCCACGCCGACCGGCAGGTCCCCGTTGAGCACGTCCTGCTGGTCCAGGTAGCCCACGTTGACGTCGCCGCGTTTGGTGACCCGGCCGTCGTCGGGCATGCTGCGCAGCGACAGCAGCCGCATCAAGGTGGACTTGCCGTCGCCGTTGCGACCCACCATGCCGATCCGGTCGCCCTCGTTCAGGCCGAGGGACACCGAATCCAGGATGGTGCGGGTGGCAAAGGAGACGCTGACGTTTTCTGCGCCGAGCAAGTGGACCAAGGGTGCTGCTTTCTGTTGCTTTGAGCTAGTGCGGGGCGGACCATCGGCCGGCCCTCGTGGGGAACCGGCCGTCAGGCCATGATGCGGGCGCCGTGCACCGGTCCGCGGACCGGCAGGGCAACCACGCCGGCGACGTCCGAGAGCCGCTGCCCCAGTTCTGCCGCTTCCTGCCGTCCTGCGGTCAGGAATGCCACGGTGGGGCCGGAACCGGACACCAGGCCGGCCAGTGCGCCTTCGGCCCGGCCCAGTTCAAGGATATCGGCAAGCTCGGGTGCCAGTTCGATGGCCGCCTCCTGCAGATCATTGTGCAAACAACCTGCCAACTGGTGGACGTCGCCGGACTGCATTGCCTGCAGGACCGCCGGCTCCACCCGCTCGGGCTCGGCCGGCACGTGGCCGCGGCGGGCCCGCAGGTCGTCGGCCACGGCATAGACCTTGGGCGTCGACAGGCCGAATGAGGCCGGGACCAGCACCCAGTGCATTTCCTTGCGCGCCAGCGCCGGCGTCAACCGGTCCCCGACCCCGAGCCCGACGGCGACTCCGCCGTGCAGCGCGAACGGCACATCCGCGCCGAGTCCGCCGGCCAGCCCGATCAGTTCATCGCGCGAGTAGCCGGTGTTCCAGAGCGCGCTGCAGGCCACCAAGGCGGCAGCGGCGTCGGCCGAACCGCCCCCCATCCCGCCCGCGATGGGGACCCGCTTGGTGATGTCCAAGTGCACACCTTGCGGGTGGCCGGAGGTTTCGCGGATCAGTTCCGCGGCCTGCACCGCCAGATTGGAGGAATCCAGCGGAATGCCGTCCAGGTCGAAGTCCAGTCCGGCGCCATTGCGCACACTCACCGTGATGGCCTCGTCATCGCGGGCAGTGGCGGTGACCTCCTCGTAGAGCGAGAGCGCCAGATAGACGCTGGCCACCGAGTGATAGCCATCCGGCCGGGGGCCTCCCACGCGGAAGGAGACGTTGATCTTTCCCGGCGCCATCACGCGCACCGGACGTGTTCTGCTCATCACCGTGCCACCATCTTCCTAGCCGACGAGCGGATGGTTGAATTCCGCGATCCGGGCGAAGGCAGCAATGTCCAGCACTTCCCCACGGGCGCTGGGATCCACATTGGCCTGGCGCAGCGCTTCCTCCGCCCGTGCCGCGCTGCCGGCCCAACCGGCCAGGGCCGCCCGCAGCGTCTTGCGGCGCTGCGCGAAGGCGGCATCGATGACGGCGAACACCTCGCGGCGCGGGGCGCGGGTCACCGGCGGCTCGCCGCGGGTAAACTCCACCAGACCGGAGGCGATCTTGGGTGCCGGCCAAAACACGTTCATGCCGATCACCCCTGCCTTGCGCATGCTGCCGTACCACGCGGCCTTGACGCTGGGCACGCCGTAGATCTTGTTACCGGGCTTGGCCGCCAGCCGGTCGGCCACCTCGTCCTGGACCATGACCAGGCCGTGGCGCAGCGAAGGGAAGTGCTCCAGCAGGTGCAGGACCACCGGCACGGCAACGTTGTAGGGCAGGTTCGCGACCAGCGCGTCCGGCGCCTTCGGCAGCTCGGTGACCTGCAGTGCGTCGGCCAGCACCACGTCCAGCCGGCCGGCGGCATCGGGACGCCATTCAGATGCTGTCTGTTCAAGGCGGGCGGCAAGCTTGGGGTCGATTTCGACGGCGACCACATGCCCGGCTGCATCCAGCAGCCCGAGCGTGAGCGAGCCGAGGCCGGGACCAACCTCCAGCACTGTCTCGCCGGGAACAACGTCGGCGGTGGCCACGATCCTGCGGATGGTGTTGCCGTCGATCACGAAGTTCTGCCCGAGGGTCTTGGTCGGACGCACGTCCAGTTCGGCCGCGAGCCTGCGGATGTCGGCAGCCCCGAGCAATGGCCTGATGGGTGCGGCCGCGGCTTCCCCGTTGTTCTGCCGGGATTCGGTGCCGGGAGTGGAATGTGGTTCTGTCACTGTGCCATCGTATCGGGCCAGCGCCCGCTGCCGCGGCGGCCCCGCCCCACCCGCTTAACGCACCTCGGGCCCGGGCGGTGATGCCCGGGCCCGAGGTGGGCGGAGTAACTGACGGGGATGCTTAGAGCAATCCCAGCTTGGAGGCGCAGGCGGGCCAGTGGCCCCACCCGCCGTTGCCGCGCAGCACTTCGGCGGTCGCGATCTGCTCCGACGGGGTGGCCATGTAGGCGTAGGGGGCGTACTTGCCGCCGCCGGCGCCCAGCCAGGAGCTGGCGCTGAACTGCAGGCCTCCGGAGTAGCCGTTACCCGTGTTGATGGACCAGTTGCCGCCGGACTCGCATTCTGCGAGCGCCTGCCAGGTGCCGCCTACGTTGGCGTTGTTGACCTTGGCCGGACGCTTCTTTGTGCCAACGGTGATTTTCTGGCTGACCGGTTCGCGGGTGACCGTTTCCCTGACCAGCTTCCGGCTGGTTTCCTTGCCGTCGGTCAGCACGATCTCGTAGACCTTGACCCGTTCGCCGGCCTCGCCGGCACGGGTGACCTTTTCTTCGTCGTTGAACATTGAGGAGTTGGTCGTCTCGTCCGTACCAAACGCGATGGACTCAGTCTCTTCGACCTGCTCGCGGTCGATCCGGGTCACCTTGACCTTGGTGCCCTCCTCGACCGGCTCTTTGGCAGCAACGGAGAGCTTGTCGTCCTTGCGGACCTTGATCTTGTGTTCCTGCAGCAGGTCGCCGATGGTCGTCGCGGTGGTAACTTCCTTGTGGGTCTTGCCGTCGACGGCGATGGTGACCTTCTTCGGCGTCGAAATGGTCACCCCACGCACGGAGGCCAGTTCGGCGGTCAGCGGCGCCGACAGGGCGGACTTGTCGGTGACTTCCAGTTCGTCCAGCAGTTCCTTGACGGTTGCGGCCGTGGTGTGGATCGTGGAACTGTCGCCGTCCACGTTCACCTTCACCGGCTTGGCCGTGACCACCTCGATGCTGGCGCCGTCGGAGATTTCCTGGCCGACCGCCGGTGTCACGTCGTCGCGTTCGCCCACCTCAACCTCGGATTCGGCGAGGACATCCGCCACCGTGGAGCCGAACGTGGACACAGTGCTCGCCTGCCCGTCAACAGTCAGCGTCACGGACTTGTTGTTGCCCACGAAGGCAACCAGTCCAAGGACCAGCGCGGTCATGACGACGACCTGGCCGGCGATCTTCACCCAGCGGTTCTTCAGCGCGTTTGTCACGGTTTCCCGAATCTGTTGCAGCTTCCGGGCACGGGGACATAAAGGCACGCGCCAAGAGCGCGCCGATTCCCACGGCACGATGCGAGTGCAGGCAGCACCTGCAGCGGCTGTTTGGGCGTACGAACGGAACGTCCAACTTCAACCGCTACCGGTGTGGCAATGTCCGGATGCCTTCCCCGACCCCGGCCATTAGCTACCTACCGTAATCGAAACGTGACATGGCGACAAGCCGGGCTACCCGCGGGTAGCCCAGGCACCACCGCGCGGACCCCGGCTCCGGGGGCCACACTTTCCTGCTTACCCGGGCTGGCTAGGAAAAATACCGCGGTGTCATTCGCTCTGCCACGAGCCGTAAACATGCTGCGTGTTCTGCGCCACTTCTGTGCATAACGTCGCCAGGTCCTTGTCCAGCACCTGCGCCATCGACCGCACGGTGTAGGGCACCAGGTAGCTGGCGTTGGGACGCCCCCGGTACGGGTGCGGGGTCAGGAACGGCGCGTCGGTTTCAGCCAGCACCAGTGCCGGTTCGGCAGTGGCCAACGCCTCGCGCAGGGCGGCCGCGTTTTTGAAGCTGACGGTGCCTGCGAAGGACATGTGCCAGCCGTTGTCATTGCAGATCCTGGCCAGCGCGGCATCACCGGAAAAGCAGTGGAAAACCACCTTCTCCGGCGCACCCTCCTCGCGCAGCACCCGCACCACGTCCTCGTGCGCGTCGCGGTCGTGGATCTGCAGCGCCAAACCCAGCCGCTTGGCCATGTCGATGTGGCGGCGGAACGATTCCTGCTGGGCTCCCCGGCCGCCGGCTTCCGTCCGGTAGTAGTCCAGACCGGTCTCACCAATGGCCCGAATGCGCGGGTGCCTGGCTATTGCCTCGATCTCCGCCAAGGCCCGCTCCAACGTACCGGCTTCGGCCAGCGGGGGCGCGTCATTGGGATGGATGGCCACCGCGCCCAGCAGCCGGGGCTCGGCCTGCACGGCTTGGAGCGTGAAGCGCGAGGACTCCAGATCGCAGCCGACCTGGACCGCGCCCGCGACGCCGACCGCTTCGGCAGCGTCCATCGCCTGCCGGACCGTGACCGACACCAGTCCGTCGCGGAAGTCCAGGTGGGTGTGGTTGTCCATCACCGGCACCGGCAGCGGCTCGGGCGCCGGCGGATAGCTCAGATTACGACGCCGGCCGTCGCCTTCGGTGGGGCTGCGCACCGCAGACGTCTGGGCCGCGGTGCTGTCAGCTGTGTAAGCGGGGGGCGTTTCGCCGGCAACGGCGGCTGAAAAAATGGCCATGGTTCCAGCCTACTGAAGCACCGGCCGCGGTCCCGCGGGCGCCCGGGGACGTATCAAACAAACGTTTCATGTGTCTACCGCATCACACAGGCAGCAAGTAGGGTTGAGACACCGGCCCTCGGGGAAGGCATACCGGAAGGTACTTTCATGGATACGCAGCAGGACATGGCAGAGGCCGGGACTATCCGCTCCGACAGCGCTGAGCTGGGTCAGGGGGAAGGACTCGCACTGGCCGAGTTCCACGACGCCTGCGGGCGGATCAGGGCTGCGATCGAGACCGTGATCGACGGCAAGTCGGAGGCGGCTCGACTGGCGTTGACAGTGTTGCTGGCCCAAGGGCATCTGCTCTTGGAGGACGTGCCCGGCGTCGGTAAAACCATGCTGGCGAAGACGCTGGCTAAGACCATCGACTGCACCGTGCACCGGATCCAGTTCACGCCGGACCTGCTGCCCTCCGACGTCACAGGTGTCTCCATCTACAACCAGGACAAGCACCGGTTCGAATTCCGGCCGGGACCGGTGTTCGCCAACATCGTCATCGGCGACGAGATCAACCGCGCCTCGGCCAAGACGCAGTCGGCACTGCTCGAATGCATGGAGGAACACCAAGTCACGGTGGACGGCACCTCCTACTCGATGGACACTCCGTTCATGGTGATCGCCACGCAGAACCCGATCGAGATGGAAGGCACCTACCCGCTGCCGGAGGCCCAACGCGACCGTTTTATGGCCCGAATCTCCATGGGCTACCCGGATCTTCGTGCGGAAATGCAGATGTTGGAGACCCACCAGTCCGTCTCGCCGCTGGTGGCAGTCCGTCCCGTCGTCACGGTGGACGAGGTGCGCCGCATGGTCGCCACGGTCCGCGATGTCTATGTCTCGCCCGCGGTGAAGGAATACACGGTCAACATCGGCCGGGCCACCCGAGACCATCCGCATCTGCGGCTGGGGGCAAGCCCGCGCGCCATGCTCCAGCTGCTGCGTGCGGCCAAGGCGACGGCCGCCCTGAACGGCCGCGACTTCGTCCTTCCCGACGACGTGGCCAGCGTTGCTGAGGCCGTGCTGGCCCACCGGTTGAT
This sequence comes from Actinomycetota bacterium, assembly GCA_051751385.1. Lineage (GTDB taxonomy): Bacteria > Actinomycetota > Actinomycetes > Actinomycetales > Micrococcaceae > Crystallibacter. Next base: position 315,859 of record JBNJKW010000003.1, read on the forward strand.
CCTTGACCGAAAAGCCCTGACGGCCGGCGAAGACGCGTCCAGCGTGGTGGCGTCGGTGGTGGCCAAAGTCCCGGTAGGCGGGGAGTCCCGCCGCGTATCCCCCTGACGGCCATGGACGCGTTCGGCTGGCTGCCCACCCGATACATCACGCTGCGCGGCTGGGGGTTCCTGGCGGCCGGCACGCTGGCGCTGCTGCTGGCGCAGGTACTGGGACGCCGCGACCTGCTCACGCTGGGTGTGTTCCTGGTCGGCCTGCCGCTGCTGGCCGCGGCGGCGATGGTGCTGCTCAAACCGCAGTTCACCGTGGAGCGGAAGTTCCGGCCCGCCGCCGTCGAGACCGGCGTGGTGGCCCAGGTCGAGTTGACGGTGCGACGCAGCGGTGGCTTGTCGGGACTGGTGTACATGGAGGAGCAACTGCCGCCGCGTTTCGGCAAGGCCCCGTCGTTCCGGTTCCCGGCGCGCCACCCGTCCCGCTCCGGCGCGAGCATCTATGAATACAGGCTCCGCTCCAACCAGCGCGGGTTGTTCGCCATCGGCCCGGTCACGGCCGATTTCACCGACCCGTTCGGACTGGCCAATCACCGGCACCATCTGGGCGAAACCAGTCCCCTGGTGGTGACGCCGGCCCCCGTGCTGCTGCCCGCCACCTCGCTGACCGGAGCACGCGGTTCCGACGGCACAGCAAGCACCCGGCGGCAAGCCAATCCCAGCGACGACGACGTGATGACCCGCGAATACCGCTATGGCGATCCGATGCGCCGGGTCCATTGGGCGGCGACGGCCCGGCACGGCGAGCTCATGGTCCGCCAGGAAGAATCAGTGACCACACCGCAAGCGACGATTGTGCTGGACCGGCGCGCCTCTGCCTTCGGCACCGGCATTCCGCACTCCTTCGGCGACGGCGGCGGCCATCACGGCGACCTGCTGCACACCTCGCCCGCCTTTGAGTGGGCCGTCACGGCCGTGGCCTCGGCCGCCAACGACTTCCTCCAGCGCAACTACACGGTCCGGCTCCTCGACATCCACGCCGCGGCAGCAGTCCTGGAGTCCCCCTCGGCGCCGTCGCCCGGCCAGGAGGAATTCGACGGGCCCGCCGGTTATCAGGATCTGGCCGAAGGGCTGGCCGCGCTGGGCCTGGCCGACGACCACCGCAAGCCCGACCGGCATCCGTCGGCGTCTGCCTTCGGGGACCGGCTGATGGACAAACTGGCCGCGCACAAATACAAGGGGCCGCTGGTCGCGGTGCTGGGCCAGATCAGCAGCGACGAAGCGCGCCTGCTGGCCCCTGCTGCCGAATTCGGCTCGCATGCCTTCGCCCTGATCGTTACGGACCGGCCACAACTCGCGCGGGCGTCAATGGACCTGCTGCGGGCGGGCGGCTGGCGGACCGTGGCGGTCAGCCCCAAAGCATCGGTGTCGGCCGCCTGGGCGCACTTCGATCTGCGCGACCGGATCGAACCGGTGGGAACCGGAGCGGCGCCGTGACCGTCATGCTGGAACGGCCCACCGACCGCCGCACGCCCGGAACATCCGGTCGTAGTGGCGGCCGGGCCCCCTCCCCCGGCTTCGCGCCGTGGCTGATGAGCACCGCCGTCGCCGTTGCAGTCCTGCTCACCGCCGCCAACCTGCACGGTGTCCTCGAGGGCTGGAGCTGGCTGTTCCAGGTCGCCGTGACCGTATGTTCCATCGAGGCTGCCACCGGCTTGGCCCGGCGATTGGACTGGCCTCCGCTGGCAGGGGCGCTGCTGGGCCTCGCCGCCCTGGTGATGTCGGTGAATGCAATGTTCCTGGCGCCGTCCAGCTTCCTGGGCGTCATCCCCGGACCCGGCACCTTCGCGGCCCTGGATCCCATGTTGGAGGAAGCCCGGGATACCGTGGTCTCGCAGGTGGCTCCGGTGCTGGTCAACGACGGCATTGCCCTGGCGGCCTGCGTGGGAGTCGGACTGATCGCCCTCCTGGTGGACACCCTTGCCGTGCCGCTGCAGATGCCTGCCATCAGCGGCCTGGGCCTGCTCGGTCTGGCCTCTGTTCCAGCAATGATCAAACCGAACAGCATCGGCGCGGCGGGCTTCTTGGCGGCCGCCGCCGGTTATCTGCTCCTGCTGGGATGCGCCCACTGGTTGGCCTCCGACGGCAGAGGCAGGGGCCGCTTGGCATCGGCCGAGCAGCTCCGCCGCGCATCGGGCATCGCGGCAGCCGGACTGGCGGCCGCGATGGTGCTCCCGCTGGCCATCCCAGGCTTCTCGTCCGGGTTGTTCCCGGAGGGTTCGCGGCTCAATTGGGGTTCGCCAACCGGTTTGAATCCGGTGGTCAACCTGGGCGATAACCTCCGACGACCCGGCGCCTTTGGACGGATGACCTATGCGACCGATGCGGAGGAGCCGCTTTACCTGCGCTCGGTCACGCTGGAGAACCTGACCGGTGCGCGCTGGAGCCCCAGCGCGTTCGGGGGCAACAAACGAACGGGAATCGACGAACTGGACGAGCCCGTCGTCCAGAACCTGCGGGCAGCCGGCGAGGAGACCACCACGCTGATCAGCACGGCATCCTTCACCAGCCCATGGCTACTGGCACCTTACGCCCCGGCACAGGTCTCCGGCGCCCGCGGTCAGTGGAGCTGGGATCCGAGCACGCTTAACATCCGCGGAGAATCCGGCACCACCACCGCCAACCAGGATTATGAAGTGCGCAGCGTCAAACCCCAGCTGACCCGGGACTTGCTGCGGGCCGCCGAGCCGGCCAACAATGCGGAGGTTGATCCGGTCTTCTCCGAGCTTCCGGACAGCATGCCTGACATCATCACAGATACGGCCGCGGCTGTGCTTGACGGACTGGACAGCCCGTACGAGCAGGCCATGGCCATCCAAACGTATCTGCGGGGATCCGGCTTCGTGTACTCCGAACAGGCGCCCGTGGACGGCGGCTACGATCAGAGCGGCTTTGAGGTGGTGGGGGCCTTCTTGGAGGAGAAGTCCGGCTACTGCATTCACTACGCCGCAACCATGGCCATCATGGCCCGGATCGCGGGCATCCCCAGCCGGATGGCGGTGGGCTACGCACCGGGGCGCCCCACCGGGACCGTTATCGATGAGGGCCCGGGTTCGGAGCTGAAGGAGTTCGAGGTCGATTCCCGGGACGCCCATGCCTGGCCTGAGCTCTTCTTCAGCGGCGTCGGCTGGGTCTCCTTCGAGCCGACCCCGTCGCGCGGCGTGCTGCCGGCCTACGCGCAGGCCCAAACCGCGCCCGGTTCGCCCGCGCAGGCGGACGACGTCCTCCGGCCCACGGGCCAGCCCCGGCCGGCCACCGACGCCGCTGGAGAGTCAGCGGAATCGAGCTCGCAGGCTCCGGCGGAGGAGGACGTGCTCTCACGCCAACTGTGGTCGACGGCGGCCGCGGCCGTCGTGCTGGGCCTCCTGCTGACGCCGCTGGTGCTGCGCCGCCGTCGTACCATTCGGCGTCGGACGGCGCTGGCGGCCGGCGGAACCGGGCGCCGGGCCGCCGTCGCCGCGTGGGTTGAAGCCGTGGATACCGCAGAGGACCTCGGCTGGGCGGCCGCGGCGACGGAGACTCCTCGGGCTTTCCAGCAGCGGCTCGACGAGGCCGGGGTGGTCGCCGGCCGGTCTTCCGCCGCCTTGTCCCGGCTGCGGGCCGGCTACGAGCGTGCGGCGTATGCGGCTCCGGAGACGCCGGCACCGGACGGCGATAACGCCGCTCGGTGGACGGATGTGGAAACCGTCAAGGGCAGGCTCCAAGAGCGGGCCGGGTGGCCGCGGCGCCTGGCGGGCCTGTTCTGGCCGGCCTCGCTGTTCAACCGCCGGCCGTCCAGAGCGGACGGCCGGCGGGATGATCCGAGCTACTTGGCGTAGGGATCCGCGATGCCGATGTACTGGACGGTCGTGTACTCGTCCAGTCCTTCCGCGCCGCCTTCGCGGCCCATGCCGGACTGCTTCACTCCGCCGAACGGGGCGGCGGCATTGGAGATCACGCCGGCGTTGTAGCCCACCAGGCCGAATTCGATCTGCTCGGAGACGCGGAACATGCGGTTCACGTCGCGCGAGTAAATGTAGGAGGCCAGACCGTACTCGCTGGCGTTGGCCAGGGCGATGGCCTGCTCCTCGGTTTCGAACGTGGTCACCGGTGCGACCGGGCCGAAGATCTCGCTGCGCAGGATGTCGGCGTCGTTCGGAACGTTGGCCAGCACGGTCGGCTGGTAGAAGTAGCCGTCTCCGTCCACGGGTGCGCCGCCGGTGCTGACGGACGCGCCGGCTTCCACTGCTGCGGTCACCAGGGCGTGCACGTCGTCGCGCGCGCCGCCGTCGATCAGCGGGCCCACCGTGGTGTCTGCCTCGGTGCCGCGTCCGGTCTTGAGCGCCTTCATGGCGTCGGCAAACTTGGTGGTGAACTCCTCCGCCACGGAGGCCTGAACCAGGAAGCGGTTGGCCGCAGTGCAGGCCTCGCCCATGTTGCGCATCTTGGCAGCCATGGCTCCCTCGACGGCCTTATCCAGGTCTGCATCCTCGAACACGATGAACGGGGCGTTTCCGCCGAGCTCCATCGAGGTGCGCAGAACATTGTTTGCCGCGTCCTTGAGCAGCTGCTTGCCGACCGGGGTGGAACCGGTGAAAGAAACCTTGCGGAGGCGGGAGTCCTTCATCAGCGGCCCGGAGATCCCGGAGGCGCTCTTGGACGAGACCACGTTCAGCACGCCGGCCGGGAGGCCCGCCTCGATCATGGTCTGGGCGAAGAGCTGGCTGGTCAGCGGGGTGAGCTTGGCCGGCTTCAGTACCATCGTGCAACCGGCGGCGATGGCGGGGCCGACCTTACGCGTGGCCATGGCCAGCGGGAAGTTCCACGGCGTGATCAGCAGGCACGGGCCGACCGGCTTGCGCTGGACCAGAATCTTGTTCTTGCCCTCGGGCGTGGTCAGGTAGCGGCCGTAGTCGCGGACGGCTTCTTCGGAGAACCAGCGCAGGAATTCGGCGCCGTAGGTTACTTCGCCGCGGGATTCAGCCAGCGGCTTGCCCATTTCCATGGTCATCAGCAGGGCGAAGTCCTCGGCCCGCTCGGTCACCAGTTCGAAGCCGCGGCGCAGAATCTCGGCGCGTTCGCGCGGAGCGGTGCGGGCCCAGGAAGCCTGCACCTTGTCGGCGGCGTCGAGGGCGGCCAGCGCATCCTCGCTGGTGGCGGACGCCAAGGTGGCCAGCACCTTGCCGGTGGCCGGGTCCGCCACTTCGAAGGTGCCGCCGTCGGAGGCGTCGCGCCATTCGCCGTTGATCAGCAGGCCGGTGGGTACTTTGGCGAGCAGTTCTGCTTCGCGGGCTGCGGTTTCAGCCATGGCGGTGCCTCCAAGTGTTCAGGATTGAGTCCGTGGGCGCAGTGCCCGGTTTCCTTCACAGTAGGTTTCCGCTTCACGGGTGTAAATGCGAAGGTGCACTACGTTCCACGGTCCCTACTGTGCAGATCGACAATATCAACGGCTGCCCCGCACCGCCTGCATCGGACAAGGCGATTGGCGTTATGTGACGACGGCGGTGTCCCTTGCCGCGGGCGCTCAGCCGACGGTATCGGAGCGGGCAGCCAGCACTGCCGAGTACAGTTCCCGTTTGCTGATCCGCGCATCGGCTGCCACTGCGGCCACCGCTTCTTTGAGTCGGGCGCCTTGGGCAACCAGGGCGTTGACGTCTTGCACGTGGTCTTCGGGCCGTTCGGGTGCTGCCTCCGGAGCACCGGCCACCACCACGGCGATCTCGCCGCGCACTTCCCCTGCTTCGGCCCACTCCAGCAGTTCGCGGACGGGACCCCGCAGCACCTCTTCATGCAGCTTGGTCAGTTCCCGGCACACGGCTGCCCGTCGTTCCGGACCGAAGCCAGCATCGAGGGCGCGCAGCATGGCCGCCAGCCGGTGCGGTGCCTCGAAGAACACCATGGTCCGCCGCTCGGCTGCCAGCTCCGCCAGCCGCGCCGCGCGCTCCCCCTGTTTGCGGGGCAGGAATCCTTCGAAGGTGAAGCGGTCGGTGGGAAGGCCGGACAGCGCCAGCGCCGTGAGTACAGCCGAGGGGCCGGGTACGGCGGAAACCAGAACTCCCGCGGCCACGGCTGCCTCGACCAGACGGAAGCCGGGATCGGAGACGGCCGGCATGCCGGCGTCGGTCACCATCACCAGGGTGCTGCCGGCGAGGACCAGTTCCAGCAGGTCGGCGGTGCGGCTGGCCTCATTGTGTTCGTGGTAGCTGATGATTTTGCCGCTGGTGGTGATGCCCAAAAGCTGCAGCAGTTTGTGCAGCCTGCGGGTGTCTTCGGCTGCGACCACGTCGGCCGTCTGGAGCAGTTCGACCAGCCGCGGGGAGGCGTCACGAACGTTGCCGATCGGCGTCCCCGCCAACACAATCTGCCCCGCCTGCCCCGATGCCGGACCGCCAGCCTCCCGCTCATTCACATGGACAACCCTACCCGCAGCCCAGCGACCGGGAATCCAGAAGGGCAACGGGCCAGTCGATCGGTTCACCGGTGAGCCCGCGCTGTTCGGCCTCTTTCGTCGGCACCTCATCACCTGTTACATAGCCTGTTTGGCCGCACCTCACCACCTGTTCCATAACCTGTTTGGTCGGCACCTTATATAGAGTCGGTATGTGCCCCACCGCAGCGAGGGCCGCCCCGAGGCGGCCGGCAACCCCCACCGCGGCGCGGCGCACCCATCGGGCTACTGGCCGGTAACATGAGGGCCGTGATCCACACCACGCCCGCTCCTGCCGCGGAAGCCCGCCGTGGACGCTGGCTGGAATCGCCGGGGCGGGCCTTCAGCGAGGCGGTGCTGCGGCGCCGCCTTCTGGGTGTCCCGGCGCAGTTCGGCATCTGGGCCTGGCTGCTCCCCCTGCTCATCGCCGTCCTCGGCGGAGTGCTCCGCTTCTACCGCCTGGGCGAACCGGGTTCACTGGTGTTTGACGAAACGTATTACGTCAAGGACGCCTACTCCTACCTGCAGTCCGGCTACGAACGCGATTGGCCCGACGACGCCAACGAGTCCTTCAACGCCGGCAATCCGGACGTCCTGCTGGATTCCCCCGAGTATGTGGTGCACCCGCCCGTCGGCAAGTGGATGATCGCCGCCGGGATGTGGCTCTTTGGATCCGACAACGCCTTCGGCTGGCGGTTCGGCGCCGCGCTGACCGGCACCCTGTCGATCCTGATCATCGCCCTGATCGCACAGGCCCTGTTCAAGTCGACGGCGCTGGGCGGCATCGCCGGTTTGTTGACGGCCATCGACGGCCACCATCTGGTCCACTCCCGGACATCGCTGTTGGATATCTTCCTGATGTTCTGGGTGGTCGCTGCCTTCGGCTGCCTGCTGCTGGACCGCAGCGACGGACGACGCCGGCTGGCCGCGAAGATCGCTCGGCTCGCCGGCTCCTCCGGGGTGCCACACCCTTCACGGCTGCTGTACGGCCCGTGGATACTTTGGCGGCCGTGGCGGCTGGCCGCCGGTGTCTGCCTGGGCCTGGCGGTGGGAACCAAGTGGTCCGCGCTGGCATTCGTCGCGGCGTTCGGTCTCATGTGCGTGCTCTGGGATCTCAGCGCGCGCCGGGCCGCAGGCATCACGGAATGGTTCTCGGCCGGCGTGCTCCGCGACGATGTCCCGGCGTTCTTCACCATCATTCCGGTTGCGGCCTTGACGTACCTGGCGTCCTGGACCGGCTGGCTTCGCTCCGACAATGCCTACGACCGGACCTGGGCGGCGTCGAACCCTTCCGAACGCTGGGGCTGGTTGCCGGACTGGCTGCGCTCCCTGGCCGAGTACCACCGCAGCGCCTACACCTTCCACAGCGGGCTGCATTCGGAGCACCCGTACGAATCCAACGCCTGGACCTGGCTGTTCATGGGCCGTCCCACGTCGTTCTACTACCATTCCCAAGAAGCCGGCCAGGGAGCGTGCCATGCGGTCAACCGCTGTTCGGAAGCCGTCACGGTCGTCGGCAATCCGCTGATCTGGTGGGCCGCCGCGGCGTCGTTGCTGGTGCTGCTCTTCTGTTGGGCCGGCCGGCGGGACTGGCGCGCGGGGGCCATCCTTGCGGGAGTCGCGGCCGGCTACCTGCCTTGGTTCCTCTACCCGGAGCGGACCACCTTCTTCTTCTACGCCATCTCCTTCCAGCCGTTCCTAGTGCTGGCACTGACCTACACGCTCGGGCTGGCGCTGGGCCGGCCGACTGACCCACCGTGGCGCCGGCGCCAGGGCGTGCTGGTGGTCGGGCTGTTTGTGGCGGTGGCGCTCTTGGTGTCGGCGTTCTTCCTGCCGGTCTGGACGGCAGAGCTGATCGATTACAACCAGTGGCGCTGGCGGATGTGGATGCCAAGCTGGATCTGATGCAGGCAAGACGACTCGACTTTTTCCGGACGCAGAAAGTGGGCACCCAGTGCGCGAAGCGGTAACAGAACTCCTGGCAGCCACGCCGGCGGGGTCGAACATCACGGACATCCTGGTGGCACAGCACCAGCGCGACCCGCAACGGGCGCTTTACGCCGTCAAGCGCAACGGCTCATGGTCCGATGTCTCGGCAGCCGAGCTGCTGGGCCAGGTGACGGCGCTGGCCAAAGGTCTCATGGCTTCCGGCATCGACGCCGGAGACACCATCGCGGTGATGTCCAAAACCCGCTTCGAGTGGACGGTGGTGGATCTGGCGGGCTGGTTCGCCGGCGCCGTCGTTGTCCCCATCTATGAGACGTCCTCCCCGCACCAAGTGCAGTGGATACTGCGGGACTCCGCGGCCACAATGGTGTTCGCGGAGGATGCTGCCAAGGCGGCCGTGGTACGCCAAGCCATGTCCGGGCTGCCGGCCGAGCTTCCGGTCTGGCAGCTGGATGGGAACGCCGACGGACTGGCCCAGCTAACGGCAGTCGGATCCGCAGTCACCGACGAAGAGCTCGAACGGCGCCGCTCCTCCCGCGGCATGCAGGACGCGGCCTCCCTGGTCTACACCTCAGGCACCACCGGACGGTCGCGCGGCTGCATCATCAGCCACGGCAACTTCGCGGAACTGGCGGTGAACACGGAGGAGTTCCTGCCGGACATATTGAAGCGTCCGGATGCCAAGTCGCTGATGTTCCTGCCGCTGGCCCACGTTCTGGCCCGGGCGGTGCAGGTGATCTGCCTGGCCGGAGGAGTGAAGATGGGCCACACCTCCAGCATGGCCGAGCTGATCGAGGACCTGGCCAGCTACCAGCCGACCTTCTTGCTGGTGGTCCCGCGCGTCTTCGAGAAGGTCTACGCCACCGCCCGCCAGAAGGCTCACGACGGCGGCAAAGGCAGGATCTTCGATGCGGCAGCGCAGGCGGCGGTCGCCTATTCGCAAGCACGGGATGCGCAGGCCCGCGGCACCGGCGCCGGCCCCGGCCTGGCGTTGAAGGCCAAGCGTGCCCTGTTCGACAAGCTGGTGTACGGCAAGCTCCGGGCGGCCTTCGGCGGGCACGTGGAGTACACCGTCTCCGGTGCATCGGCACTGAATCCGATGCTGGCGCATTTCTTCACCGGCATTGGCGTGCCGGTGCTGGAAGGCTACGGGCTGACCGAGTCCACCGCCCCTGCGGCGGTCAACCTGCCCCACGCCAACCGGATCGGCACCGTTGGCCTGCCGATGCCTGGCACCAGCATCAGGATCGCGGACGACGGCGAAGTCCTGATCAAGGGGATCGGCGTCACCCCCGGGTACCACAACAACGAGGCTGCCAACGCTGAATTCTTCCGGGACGGCTACCTCTGCACCGGCGACGTCGGCACATTGGACGACGACGGCTACCTCACCATCACCGGGCGGAAGAAGGATCTGCTGGTCACAGCAGGCGGCAAGAATGTGGCACCGGGTCCGCTGGAGGACGCGTTGCGCGAGCACCGGCTGGTCTCCCAGGCGGTTGTGGTCGGCGAAGGCCGCCCCTTCATCGGGGCACTGGTCTCGCTGGATGAAGAGGGACTCGCCGGCTGGCTCGCCACGGCCGGCAGAAGCCCGATGGACCTTGCTGCGGCGGCGGAAGATCCGGCGGTCCGGGCCGAGCTGCAGGAAGCCGTGGACCATGCCAATCGGCTGGTCTCGCGGGCGGAGCAGATCCGGAAGTTCGAAGTTTTGCGGCAGGACCTGACGGAAGCTTCCGGGCACTTGACGCCGTCGCTGAAGCTCAAGCGCATGACCGTGCTTGAGGATTTCGCCGATCACATCGACGGACTCTACAGCTAGCCTGTAAGCTGGCCGGCCGCAGCAACCGGGCGGCCGGGGAGGAACCAAGTCGGACAGGAGCGGCCGCACGGTAGGCCTGGCGTAGGGTTGCTCCGTCCAGTGATACCGGTTCGCTGGCGAGGGCGGGGTTTGTCGTCGAGGGCACCGTCCATGCGGAATAGATCAAGCTGTTTGTGACAGTGCTGGTTTTTCATGGGTGTTGATGCCGGCGTGTGCCGGCGGGCGGGCTGCCAGCGGTTTGCGGGGGAATCGTTCCGGGTGTGCTGAGTAGTACGTGTTCAGGTGTGCCTGGCGCTTCTTGCGGGTCTGCTCGGCGAGGCCGTGGTGGACGTCGTTGGGGGTGTAGTAGTTCAGGCCGCTGTGGCGGTGGTTGGCGTTGTAGTCGGTGACGAATGCGGCCAGGTAGCCACGGGCATGTCCGATGGATTCGAAGCGTGCGGGGAAGTTCAGGTGGTACTTGATCGTTTTGAAGGCTGCTTCGGAGTAGGGGTTGTCGTTGGAGACCCTCGGCCGGGAGAAGGACAGCGTGATGCCCAGGGACCGGGCGAACTCGACCGTGGTTGCCGAGCGCATCGGGCCGCCGTTATCGGAGTGCAGCACCTTGGGGTAGCCCTGGTTCAGTCCGACCGCCTGATCGATCATGGCTTTGGCGTGGATCGCCAGCTCCGAGTGTTCCACGCGGTGGCCGACGATTTTGCGGGAGAAAACATCCAAGACGGCATAGAGCCGGTAGGCGTTTCTGCCCGGACCGCGAAGCATGGTGATGTCCCAGCTCCAGAGCTGGTTGGGTGCGGTGGCGGACTGGACCGGCTTCTGCCGTTGGCTGCTGCCGCCTTTGCCCTGGATGCGGCGGTCACCGTTTTGCCCGTGGGCGGCCGTGATCCGATGGGCGCTGGCCGCGGAAAAGAACACTTCCCCGGCGTCAAGCATCCGCCAGTAGGCCTGGGTGACCGACAGGTCCTCGTAGGCTTCGCTGTTGAGCAATGTCATGAACACTTCGGCTTCCTCGAGGCTGATCCGATTCGGGTAGGCACGTTCCCGATGCGGTACCTGCACGCCCGGGGCCGGCGGAGGGCGCTGATGCCGATGCCAGCTCATTCGGTGGACGCCCACCAGCGAGCAGGCTGCGGTCGTCGTCCAACCGGCCGCTATCAGGGCTGCGATGAATCCGAACCCGATGGCTTTGATGGCTGCCGGTTCAGCCACGGCGGCCGTCCCTGGGCCTGTTCGGGCAGTTTCGGGTCCGTCGCTGCCGCGCTCTTGGCCATGGCGTCCAAAAGCGCGGAAGCTTTTCCCAGGGTCTCCACCGCTGCTTCAGACTTGGCGAGCTTGGCCCTGAGGATCTCGTTCTCTTGCTCGAGATGATGCAGGCGTCGCTTTTCGCCAGCGGTGATCCGGTGATTCAAGGACTTCTCCTTCAAGTTGTCCGATCTCGACGTCAGGCGGCCGGCCTCGCGGTCAAGATGCCAATCCCGAAGCGTGTTGGCATTCATGCCGACAGCGCGGGCCAAAGCTGCCTTGGATCCGCGCTCGAGGCACTTGTCGTACTCATCGAGAATCGCGAGCTTCTGCTCGGTCGAGAACTGAGCCTTGTTGGAAGAACGGACGGGAATAACAAAATTCATGACATTCACTTCCCCCGCCCTCGCGATCAGTCACTGTCACACGACAGCCTGACACATGGGGCATGGAGGGTGCCCTCGACGACAAACCCCGCCCTGGTGGTGCCCAGCTGTCGGCACCTTACGCTGTCTGGTCCTTCTCCCGGGCCAGCAGCAGCTCGTGCCTGCGGCGCTGTTCTTCTGCAGCGGCCGCGCTGCGGTTCCGCCGTCCGCGCGTCGGCCAGGTCAGTGCCAGCACCAGCGAAGAAACCATCAGTACCAGCAGGGCAATGACAATTCCGGAGTCCATCCAGAACTGCGCCGGGAACAGACGGATCAGCGTATCGTCCACGTAGAAGGTCCAGGTACCGTCGGCAAAAAAGATCCGGTGGAAGTCGGTGAAGAATTGCTGCCAGTTGAGCGCACCCAGGATGCCCAGCACGAGGACCAGGATCAGCGTCGCGGCCGATCCGGCGAACAAGCCGCGCCGGACCCCGCCGTGGTAGCGGCGGGCCAGGTAGACCACGCACAGCACGGCCAGGAGCAGCATGGCCGCTCCGGCAATCATGGTCGCGAGGAAAACACCTTTCACGTCGGCCATGTGGCTGACCTCGGAGTCCAGGAAAAGGCTTCCGCCATTTGGACCGGTCAGGTCGCCCAGGTACCGCGGGCCAGCAAAGTTCAGCAGGTAGTCCACCGCATAGGAACCGTACGTCATCCGGTCCTCGGTGCTGAAGCCGAAGCTGTCGGCCGGGAAACCGGGCCGGTGGTATTCGGCCCAAAGGAACAGCGGCGTGGCCACCACCCGGATAGCCCCGATGATCAGCAGCAGAGGGAACAGCACGGCCAGCACCACCTGCAGGATGCGTCCGGCCACCGGCTTGGCGTTCACTGCCTCCTCTCGTGCGGTGGTGCGGCGCACCACCTCCGAACGGGGCGGACGGACCGAGAGCGCGGTGGTCGCAGGGTTCGCGTCGCCGCCGCCGTCGGTTGTGGCCGCCACCCCGGCTGGCGGTACCGGTGGAGCGGCAGGCACCGGTTTCCGGACTGCCGGCACCTCGCGGTCCGTGCTGGCAGTGCTGGCAGTGCTGATGCCCGTAGGGCTAATGCTTGGGCTGATGCTGGCGGTGCCTGAGCCGCCCGCGCCGGCGCTGGCGCTCCCGCTCTCTCCGCCTGACGCCGCACCGGTATGGGCAGCAGCCGGCTCGCTTCGGTCAGGGCGCGGCGCAGCAGCCACCGGTGCTGGTTCGGTTCCGGCACCATCCGGAGCACCGCCGTCGGGCGCCGTCCCACGGCCCTGCCGCACGCCACTCAGATCCGGCAGCCGGCTGGGCCGCCGCATGGGAAGGGGATTGGCTCCGTCCCGAAAGCGGCCGTTGGCAGCAGGCACCGGGGGCGCGGGAGCCCGCTCTGGCTCAACGCCGGTGGCCTCTCCGGGCACTGTCCGGGCTCTGCGTCCGACTCCGCCGGGGTTCGTCTGTTCGACTGCCACTTCCGTCGCCTCTTTCTGTACCGCTGGCCTCTGGATATGAGACTACCGCCGGCCGGCAATGCTTCGCGGTTGCCACCCCGGGCGCGGCCTGCCCCGCTTCTAGACGGTAGCGGCTGTCTCGCCGGCGTCGAACCGACCCAGGTCGCCGCGCTCCCCCGCCAGGTACGCCCGCCGGCCCAGCACCAGTGTGTAGGCCCAGTACGCCGCCAGCACCAGGGCGCCGATGCCCAAGCGCAGCCAGTCCGGCAGCGGGCTGGGCGTCACGAAGCCCTCGACCAGGCCGGAGATGAAGAGCACCAGGACCAGGCCCAGGGCCACAGTGATCAGCGACCGGCCTTCCCGCGCCAACGATGCCGTGCGGGTCAGCCGTCCGGGCGAGACCCAGGACCAGAAGATCCGCAGGCCGGCCGCACCGGCGATGAAAATCGCGGTTATTTCCATCAACCCGTGCGGCAGGATGTAGAGGAAGAAAACGTCCAGCTGGTCGTAGGCCGCCATCATTCCGCCGGCCATGCCGACGCCTTGGGCGTTCATGAACAGGATGTACGGCACCCACAGCCCGGTCACGCCGAAGGCCACCGCCTGCGCAGCAATCCAGGCGTTGTTCGTCCACACCATGCCGGCGAACGAGGCATTGGGGTTTTCCGAGTAGTAATTGACGAAGTCCTCTTCCACATACTGCCGGATTTCCTCGTCCGAACCTATCGCCTTGATGACCTCGGGGTTCCCCGCAACCCAGGCGCCGAACAGCCACGCGACCAGGATGAACACGGCACCGATGACCACGGTTAGCCACCGCAGCCGGTAGAACGCGGCAGGCAACGACAACACAAAGAATTCGGCAACGTCCCGGGCGAAATTCGACCGGGCACCGGTGAACCGGGTGCGGGCGCGGGACAGCCGGGTGGAAAGGGCGGCCGACAGCTGGCCTTCGGCCGCCACCGAGCGGATCATCGACAGGTGGGTCGAGGTGCGCCGGTAGAGCACCAGCAGTTCATCCGCCTCGGCGCCGGTGAGCCTGCGTTTGGCGCTCAGTTCGTCCAGCCGCTTCCAATCGTGCTGGTGCACCGCGGTGAAGGCATCGATATCCACCCCCATAGCCTATCGGGAGCGGGACCGGGGCGAGGGTCCGGACGGCGGCCGGCCGGCGCCCGGATCGATAGAGTGGAACCAGGCGGCACGGGCCGCCCGGGAAAGGGGTCCGATGAGCAACGTCATCACCGGCGAGGCGGTAGTGCTCGAACTGCGGCCGGCGTCATTCGGGGTCCGCGCGCTCAGCTCGATGATCGATGTGCTGACCAACGTGGCACTGCTGATAGCCGCCTTCGTGCTGCTGGCCGAGACCCTGGATGTCGGCTTCGACGCCGCCGCCGCCCGGGCCCTGGCGATCACGGTGGTGTTGTTCTTCCTGGTGGCTGTGCCCATTGCCGTCGAAACGCTGACCCGTGGCAAGTCGCTCGGCCGCTGGATCATGGGGCTGCGCATTGTTCGTGACGACGGCGGTGCCATCCGTTTCCGGCATGCGTTCATCCGGGGACTGCTGGCAGTCTTCGAACTGTACTTGCTGCTCGGTTCGGTGGCCTTCATGGCGGCCCTGTTCAATGACAGGTCCAAGCGGCTGGGCGATCTCCTGGCCGGCACCTACAGCATGCGGGAGCGCGTCGGGGTCATGCCGAAGGTCCTGCCCGACATTCCCCCGCAGCTGGCGCCGTGGGTGAAGCTGGCGGATATGGGCCGGCTGCCGGAACCGCTGGCCCGCAGGATTGTGCAGTTCCTGTCCCAAGCGCCCAAGATGATCCCGGCTTCCCGGGCCAGGCTGGCCACGGCGCTGGCCAATGAGGCCTCCGGGTACGTCTCTCCCCCGCCGCCTGCGGGGACTCCGCCGGAAATGTACTTACTGGCGGTGATGGCCGAACGGCGCGAACGCGACTTTTCCCGGCTGTCCCGGCAGCACGACCGCGCCGTCCAGCGCGGAGCCCGGCTGCATTCCCTGCCGTTCCAGGACTAGGAACACCGGCCCCGGCCCACCAAACGCCGGTCCGCCGGGGCCGCTACTTCTTGTCTTGCGAAGTCCAGGTCTTCCAGTCCACGTTCCAGTCGCCGAAACCGTCGGTCGGGTCCAGGAAACCGCCGTCGGTGTTGCGGATGTCCACAATGTCGCCGGTGCGCATCGTCTCGTAGAAGTAGCGTGCGCCGGCCTCGGACATGCCCACACAGCCGTGCGAAATGTTCCGCACGCCCAGCGCCGAGGGGTCCAGCGCGGTGTGGACGAATTCGCCGCTGTTGCTCAGCCTGCTGGCGTACTTGGCGTTGAACGGCTCGTACCAGTCGGGATCGCTGGGCTTGAGCCCAATGCTGCGCGGGTTGAACGGCAGCGACTTGTGCATGTCCATGATCGGATGAATTCCCTTGCTGGACGGCCAGTTGGGGTCACCCAACGTGACCGGGAAGGTCTGGGCCAGCTGGCCGCCCACATAGATCTTCATGGTCTTGGTCTTGTTATCAACGATGGCCCGGCGGTCATCAAGAATGTTGACGGTGATCTTCTCGTCGTTCATTCCGATCATCTTGTTGCCGAACTCCACGCCAAAGAGTTTCATATCCACGGTGACCGTGCTGTTAGGCGCCCAGTACTTGGCCGCCCGGAAGCGGGCCTTGGTGTCCGAGTACCAGTAAAACTCGCCCTTTTGTCCGGCGGAGGTGGTGATCTTGATGGCCTCCTCCACCTTCTTTTTGTTCAGCACGGGCTCGCTGAAGTTGAACTCCAGCGGCTGCGCGATGCCCACGTGCTGCCCGTCCAGCGGGTACATCCAACCGTCGGCTTGGTTGGGCGCCAGCACCGTGGTGAAGCTCTGCTGCTTGGCAGTTTCGGCTCCGGCGCCGTCCACCAGCGTGTAGCTGAAGTCGTACTTAGTCAAAAAGTCCAGTCGCTGGGTGGCTTTCCAGACGCTGCCGTCCGTGGACAATTCGCCGGCAACAGGTTCGCCACCGTTCGCCGGGGCGAGCACCACGTCTTTGATGGAGGCGTTCTTGGCGGTGATGGTGGGGACGGTGGCCGGATTGACCTCCACAGCCTTGTCCTTCGGGGAGACGCCGACCGACATCTCCTTGGCGACCGGCTCCGAGAAACCCGGGCGCTCGGCGGGTGCGACGGCCAGCATGCGTCCGAGCTGCGCGGCAAAGGTGGGCGACGCCGCGGTGGCGGCGGTGACGGCGGCCGCGGCAGCCACCAGCACGCCGATGATGCACAGCAGCGCAATCTTCAGGCCCTTGCGCTTCTTTTTTTCCTCAGTCATCCCAACCCCAACTAGAGACCTCACGGCATGGTGCGCGCCGCCCGGGCACAGCACGGCCCTGCCTCCATGGTAGGACGCCCGGCGGGGCGCGCCGGGCCATGGCGCGGCGCGCGCCGTCCAACAATCCGGTAACCATCCCGCGGACGACGACGGCGATGGGCACCTGGCGGTTTCAAGGGATCGTTGCAACACCCTGGATCTTGGGAGTTGCAACGACCGTGTCGTTTTTAGGCGAGAAGCCATCGAAGCAAAGAAAGTACACGCAGGAGGAAAAGGAAGGGTTTTTACGGCAGCTGGACCGGCTGGGGAGCGTCACAGCTGCGGCCAGGGCACTCGGGTTGAACCCGAAGACCTGTGACTCATGGGCCCGCAAAGCCGGGCTCCCCGCGACCGGAAAGCACGGGCAAACCCACCGGAAACACTCCCCGGAACAGAAGGAAGAGTTCTTCCGGGAGCTGGACCGGCTCGGCAGCGTCACCGTGGCCGCAGAGTCCCTTGGTCTGAACCGGGAGACTTGTTATGGGTGGACGAAGAAGGCCGGAATCGCCAGAAAGCGCGCCGAAATGCCGCAGCGTGAGGACTTCCTCCGCCTGCGACGGCGCGGGCTCTCCCGCCGGGAAGCAGCCCGGGATCTGGGGATACACTCCACGACTGCCGCGGAGTGGGATCTTGGAGTCCGCAAAACCCAATACGGGAGAATCTACGCCGACGGCAGACGAGTCGACTATAAACAGGGAGTGACCACCCTGACGGCACCTGCCGCGATCCATCCCCCGGGACCGGCCCTGCCGTTTGTCTCCCATCCGGGTCTTACCGCCCTGGAAAAGGTCCTGGACAAGCGTTTTCTGACCTTGGCAGAACGCGAGACGATTTCCGAAATGCTGGCCACTGGGGTCCCGCAACGGCAGATCGCCGCGGCATTGAGCCGGCCTGCTTCGACCATCAGCCGCGAGATCGCCCGGAACAGCGGGCCGGACGGCCATTACCGCCCGTACCGTGCTCACCGGGCCGCGGCCGTGCGGCGGCCGCGGCCCAAAGACAGCAAACTCGCCGCCGAGAGCGGGCTCCGCAATTATGTGAAGGCGAAACTGGACATACGCTGGTCACCGGAACAGATCAGCAACACCTTGATCAAGGAGTTCCCCGACGATCCGGAGATGCGCGTGAGCCACGAGACGATCTACCAGGCCATTTACGTCCAGGCCCGCGGCGGGCTCAAACGCGAGGTTACCGCAGCACTGCGCACCGGCCGGACCCGGCGCAAACCCCGCAACACCGGGGAACAACGCAACTCCCGGTTCGTGGACCCGATGGTCCTGATCTCCGAACGCCCGCCCGAGATCGAGGACCGGGCGGTGCCCGGCCACTGGGAAGGGGACCTGATCACCGGGGCGCAGAACAAGACCGCGATCGCCACGCTGGTCGAACGGACCACCCGCTACGTGATGCTCGTCCACCTGCCCGGCGACCACACCGCCGAAGCCGTCCGCGACGGTCTCGTTGCGACGATGAGTGTCCTGCCCGCACACCTGCGCGGATCACTGACTTGGAACCAGGGCTCGGAAATGGCCGCCCACAAATCCTTCAGCCTCGCCACCGACATGGACGTCTACTTCTGCGACCCGGCCAGCCCGTGGCAGCGCGGCTCGAACGAGAACACCAACGGACTGCTGCGCCAGTACTTCCCCAAAGGCACCGATCTCTCCGTCTACGGACCCGAAGACCTCGAACACGTCGCCCAGGAACTCAACGGACGGCCACGCAAAACGCTCGACTGGGACACCCCAGCCGAGCGCCTGCGTGACCTACTCTTGACTACCTAGCCATCAACGGTGTTGCAACGATCCCTAGAAACCGCCAGGTGCCCATCGCCGTCGTCGTCTATCTCGGGATCAGTAGCGGTAGTGGTCCGACTTGTACGGGCCGGCCACGTCCACGCCCAGATACTCGGCCTGTTCCTTGGTCAGTTCGGTGAGTTCGACGCCGAGCGCGTCCAGGTGCAGCCGGGCGACCTTTTCGTCCAGCACCTTCGGCAGCACATAGACCTGCTTGGCGTACTCGGGCTCGCCGGTGGCCGATCCCTCGGCCGGTTGGCCGTGCTTCGTGAACAGTTCAATCTGCGCAATGGTCTGGTTGGCGAAGGAGTTGCTCATGACAAACGACGGGTGGCCGGTGGCGTTGCCCAGGTTCAGCAGCCGGCCCTCGGACAGCACGATGATGGACCGGGCGGCGTCGGTGCCGGCATCGAAGACCCATTCGTGGACCTGCGGCTTGATCTCCACCTTCTGCACGCCCGCGACATCGGCCAGTCCGGCCATATCGATTTCGTTGTCGAAGTGGCCGATGTTTCCCACGATCGCCTTATCGCGCATCCTCACCATGTCGGACGCCATAATGACGTCCTTATTGCCGGTGGTGGTGATGAAGATGTGGCCCTCGCCCACCACCTTGTCCAAGGTGGTGACCTGGTAGCCGTCCATCGCTGCCTGCAGGGCACAGATCGGGTCCACCTCGGTCACCACAACGCGGGCGCCCTGGCCGCGCAGCGCCTCGGCTGCGCCCTTGCCGACGTCGCCGTAACCGCACACCACGGCCGTCTTGCCACCCATCAGCACGTCCGTGGCCCGGTTGATCCCGTCCGGCAGCGAGTGGCGGATGCCGTACTTGTTGTCGAACTTGGACTTGGTCACCGCATCATTGACGTTGATCGCCGGGAACAGCAGCTGGCCTTGCTCCGCCAGTTGGTAGAGGCGGAGCACACCGGTGGTGGTTTCTTCGGTGACGCCGCGGATGCTGGCGGCCACCCGGGTGAACTTCTGCGGGTCCTTGGCCAGCGAAGCGCGCAGCACATCCAGGACGATGGTGAACTCGTGCGGGTCCTCGGCGGAGGCCGACGGCACCGCGCCTGCGGCCTCGAACTCCACGCCCTTGTGCAGCAGCAAGGTGGCATCGCCGCCGTCGTCCAAGATCATGTTGGGCCCCAATTCGGGGTTTTCCGCGGCGCCGGGCCAGGTCAGGATCTGCTCGGCCGTCCACCAGTATTCTTCGAGCGTTTCGCCCTTCCAGGCGAAGACCGGCACACCCTGCGGGTCTTCCGGCGTGCCCTGGCCCACGACGACGGCGGCGGCGGCCTCGTCCTGGGTGGAGAAGATGTTGCAGGATGCCCAGCGGACCTCGGCGCCCAGTGCGGTCAGGGTTTCAATCAACACCGCGGTCTGCACGGTCATGTGCAGCGATCCAGCGATCCTGGCGCCGGCCAGCGGCTGGGTTGCGCCAAACTCTTCGCGCAGTGCCATCAGGCCCGGCATTTCGTGCTCCGCCAAGCGGATCTGGTGCCGGCCGGCGGCGGCCAGCGAGAGGTCCTTGACCTTGTAATCGATCGTCACAGTCGTGCTCCTAAGCGTTGTCAGCGGGGCCGTCGGGGGTGGAGTCGGAGGCATCGGTACGTGGAGCGGCCAGCGGCAACAGCACCGGGATACCGTCTTCGATCGGGTAGCGCAGCCGATCACCCGCCGCGGTGCGGCCGGTCGATACCAGCTCGTCTCCCTCCTGGACCAGGGATGAACCGGTCGCAGGGCAGCGCAGGACCGCCAGCAGCTCGGATGTCAGATGTGCCATGCGAATGTTGTCCTTCGGTCGATCAGCGGCTTCGGCTGCGCCGGCGTCCGGTGGACGGCGGGGCCGGGCCTCGCGGCGGACAGCAGGTCACCTGGAATGCGGGCTGCCCGCCTCCCAGCGTATCGTTCTACGGTTGTCCGCGCAGAATGCGAAGATGCCCGCGTCGGGTGCCGGCAGCACCGGCCGGCGGCTCCAGCGGTTCACGCTGCCCGCGCGGCTGGGGCAGCTCATCGGGGATCTCCGGAGTGCGGGCGGCTTCTCGGACTGCGTCGGCCAAGGCCAGCAGATCGTCGGGATTGGGGGCCGGTGCCTGCGTGGGCAGCGCCAGCCGCATGACTTCCCAGCCGCGGGGAACGGTCAGCCGCTCGGCGTGTTCGGCGCACAGGTCGTAGCAGTGCGGCTCTGCGTAGGTGGCCAGCGGGCCAAGCACGGCGGTGGAATCTGCGTACACGTACGTCAAAGTAGCGATGGCTGACCGCTGACAGGCCGAGCGTGAACATTGACGAATGGATCCCACGAGAAAGAATCCTACTCCGGGCCGATCTCCTTCCGGGCCACCGGCACGGGCAGGTGCGGAAAGATTAGGTCACAATCAGGCCTCCCCGGGCGCCGCTGCCCCGGGCGCTCCCGGCGCACCGTAAGCTGGCCAGTGCCGAATTCGCGCTGGCGGGCTTAAAGTCGGTATATGGAAAACGGACCATCACTGACTGTTTCGCTGGGTGGCGACGGCGGTGGCTGGCGCCGTCCGTTTATTGCACGACGCCGGAACCGCCGGGGCCGCGGGCTGCGTGGCGATCTGCTGCCCGCCCACCTGCCGGGCCATCTCACCAGGCCCGAGCAATTCGAGCAGTGGGTCTCCGAGTCTGCCGAGCGTCTGGAGTACTTCTGGGGAGAGCGGATCGAAGCGGCCCACTTCGTGGTCGAGGACATCCCGCCGCATCTCGAGGAACTATTGGCGCGCGGGCAAGCGGCGCCGCTGGGCAGCTTCACTCCGGCCGCTCCGGGCCGCCCCGCCGTGGTGACCGTTTTCCGGCATCCGGTGCAGATGGCAGCCCGGCTGCGGGCCGAATTGCCGGAGCTCATCCACGACGTCGTGGTGGAGCAGACCGCGCAACTGCTGAACATGGCGCCCGAAGCCGTCGACCCTGGCTACGGGCGGACCCGCCCCTGACGAGAAGTCCTTGGGTCAGTACCCGATATTGACCGGTACGGCGTTCTGCGCCTGCGTCCCGGCGGGCACCGGCAGCACCGCAACATCGGCCGAGCCGCCGTTGGTCAGCGTCTGGGCACCGTAGACGGGGTCGCCCGACGCGCTGATCAACAGCGCCGCGTCGTCGGCCTTGGGGTTCAGCGTCACGGTGGTTCCGGCGGGAACACTCACCGCCTGCTTCTTCCCCAGTGCACCGTCCCGATCCACGGGGGTAATTTCCAGCTGGGCGGCGCCGGCCGGCGCGCTGAAGGCCATCCGGGAGCTGACGCCGCCGGGGACGACTGCCAGGTGGTTGCTGCCGAGCCGGCCGGTGGCAGGTGCCCAGCCGAAGTCCACCGGGGCTCCTTCCGCTGTTGCCCTGCTGACGCGTGCGGCGGCCGCGATGGAGACATCGGCGCTGACTTCGACGGAATACGTGCCGGCCGGCAGGGAATCGAGCGGAACCCTGGTGACGCTGCCGGCGGCTGCGGTGATGACGCCGCCGCCAGGGAGGCTGACCGGTCCGTCCGCGCCAATGACCCGCACTTCAAGGACGGCGTCGGTCACGCCCGGTACCGCCACCTCCAATGCCGGCGCAGCGTCCTGGTAGCCGTCCTGTTCGCGGATCTTCCGCGCGAGCTTGTCATCCTGCACGGTGATCCCGGTGACCAGCTGGCGCGTCCCGGCGGGAGCCGATGCCTGCAGCAGTTCGACGCCGCCGGGCGTCAGCTGGCGCAGGATGCTCTGTTGGATGAAGCCGGTCACGGGGCCGCCGGAGGACTGGACGTGAACTGCCAGTGATTCCTGGTTGGCGGCGAGGCCTGCCAGCACGATGGAGCGGGATTCTCCGGGTGCAACCAGCAGCCCCCGGGTGCCGGCAGCCTGGATCTGTCCCTCGCCGGAGATGAGTTCCAGGTTGACCGAGGACGGGGTCTGGGAACTGTTGTGCAGCTTCAGTACGGACGTGGCGCCCACGGTCGTGGAGGCGCCGAGCAGCCAGAAATCGTTGGCCGGTGCCATGCAGTTGGCAGCGGCCATGCCGCGCAGGTCGCCGTCGGACGCCCGATAGGTCATCGCGGCACCGGCCAGCGCGGTCGTCTCCCCCACCGGGTCGGCCCGCAGCACCGTGGGAGCGGACAGCTCCTGCCCGGACACCACGGATGCAACCACCTTGGTCTCGCCGGAGGACTCTGCCGTCGGCTCGGCGATGCGCTTGAGCGGAGTGCCCTCGCCAAGTTCCGTCAGCTCACTGCCCGGGACGTTGCCGCTCAGGTCGCTGAGCACCAGTGCCCGTGCCTGGGTCTGCGCCGTGGTGGAAACGGGGCTGAATTCCGGATCGGTAGCCTCGGCGGCCGAATCCAGCAGCCGGAGCGGCTCCGGGCAGACTGCGGTGTAGTCGCCGGCCGGGACGGCGGCGGAAACGGGTGGAAGCTCGGTGGCAGCCCCCGGCACGTCTGCCAAACTGCCGGCGGCAACCGCCGCGCCCGTCAGCAGCACAATTCCGGCACCGATGGCGCCCAGGGTCCGCCGCCCGCCTCCCTGCCGGGCACCGGGTCCGGCGGCGCGTCCCGACCGTCGCTGCGGTATGCCCGCAGCGGCATCACGGGTGCGGTCCCGCCGTGCGGCCCGCCGCGCGGCCTTGCGGTCTACCGGCTGGGTAGACTCGGCCGGCTCGGCTGCGGCCGGCTGGGCAGTCTCGGCTGCGGCGGGCTTAGCTGCCTCGGCGTCGGCCGGATTGACGGCCTCGGCGCCGGCCGGCTGCGCAGTCTCGGCGTCGGTTGGCTGGACGGCCTCGGCTGCGGCCGGCTTGGCAGGCTCAGCTACGGCCGGCTGGGCAGTCTCGGCTGCGGCCGGCTTAGCTGCCTCGGCGTCGGCCGGCTGCGCAGTCTCGGCTGCGGCCGGCTTAGCTGCCTCGGCGTCGGCGGGCTGAGCAGGCACAACTGCATCCGGCTGAGCAGCCTCGGCGTTGTCCGGCTGGGCAGCCTCGGCGGCCGAGTCCTGGTGCGGTGTCACGCCGTCTTCGGCTGCTCCGGCCGAGGCCGCAGCCCCGGTCCCTGCTTCTGTCGCCTCCGGCTCGTCACCGCGGCCGCCTGTCTCGGTCATCGTTGCTGTCCTTTTCCGGCCAAGGCGGCCGTGGCGCCGTCGTCCGGGTCTTCGAAAGCTGCACGTTGCAGTTCGGCGGTGCTGGCATCGGCCCCGGTGGTTTTGATGTGGTCGATCCGGCGCGGCGTGAACCGCCGGCGGGCCGGAATCGGGATGGCCAACAGGACGGTCAGTCCGATCGCTAGCACTTGCAGGATACCGATCCACGGCGACCACGGGCTG
Source organism: Actinomycetota bacterium (assembly GCA_051751385.1). GTDB lineage: Bacteria > Actinomycetota > Actinomycetes > Actinomycetales > Micrococcaceae > Crystallibacter. The sequence goes on from JBNJKW010000003.1 coordinate 339,600, forward strand.
GCATAACCGATCTTCACGGTCCCTGCGGTGGCGGGAACCTCGAATGCCTGTGCCCAGCCGTCCTCCGATGCCTCCAGCCGCTGGCCGTTCAATGTTGCCGTCCAGCCCGGGTCTTTCCGCTCGGCCAGGATCAACCGTCGTCCGGACTCGCCGGCGGGAATCTCGCCTCCCGCCGCGGTCCAGCCGGACGGAACGGATTGCAGCAGCGCGCCGTTGGCATCAACCAAACGCACACGCGCCGTCAGTGCGCCGGCCTCCGTGCCGTCGTCGGCCGTCGTACCGACAACACGCCAGAGCCATCCGGCATCGGTGCGGCCCACGGAGGTCAGCCCGGGAACGGCGTCGATGCGGCCGGCCAGCAGTTCGGCGGCGGTGTCTGATTCCTGCAGCACCACGAAGTCAACGCCGAGGCGTACCAGCGAGGGCCGCGGGTCCACACCGGTGCCCGCCACGATGACGGCCACCGTGTTGCGCAGTTCAGCGTCGGCATCGTCGTCGGCACCTACTTCGGCCTCGAGCAGCGGACCGTTCAGCGACCGTGCCGCATAGATGGTCGAGAGCTGGTCGAGGGTGGTTCCGCTGCCGTGCATCACTGCCGCGGTCACGGTGCCACCGGTCCCGGCGGTCAACACGAGCGCGCGCGCCTGCTCCGGCCCGGTTCCTCGATCAGCTGCCGTGGCTGGGAGCGTGCGATCAGCGCCGGGCGCTATGGACATCTGCGTGCCGAAATCAGTCAGCGTACGAGCCTCGGTGGAGGCTGTGTAGCCGGTGAACTGGGGCACCAGCCAGTGCGCCAGGCCCACCACCGGCCCCAGGCCCAGGAGCACGACGGCGGCCACCGCCACCGTGCGTCGCAGGCCGCTCCGCGACCGGTCCCACGCGTCCATTCCCAGCTGCATTCGGTTTCCGGCGATCAATGCCGCGCCGAGCAGCAGGAACATTGCCACGGAGACAAAGGGACCGGTAAACGGTGTGACCACGGCTCCGGGTGCAACGGCGGTGGCCAGCAGGGACGAGCCATACGAGGCCGCAAGCGCCAGGAAGGCGCCGAGCCAGAGGAGTCGCGCGCGGGCGGCTCCGTCGCCCCGGATCGCGCCGGCTACGGCCAGTGCGAGCATCGGCACGGCCGCGACCAGTGCGTAAACCAGCGCCCACGGCCCGTGGGCCAGGTCTTCGAGCAGTCCGGCTCCGGCGATTCCGTCGGCAGGTCCGAAGGCCAGCGGGAAACCCATCAGTTGCTGCCAGAGCGGGGCCGCGTTGAAGGCCAGCGGCAGGCCGGGGTCGCTCAACAGCGCACGCGGCTCGTTCAGTGCGGCAATGAGCATGGGCAGGGCAAGCGCCAACGGCGGGACCAGCGACCACCAGACGGTCTTGGCCCGGCGGCCCAACGAGAGCACCAGGATGAGAACGAAGACAACTGCCACCGGCAGCAACGCCGGCGCCGACGCCGTGATGCCGGCAAGGCAGAGCCCGGCCGCTGCCGCCGCGGTCCACGAGGGATTCCCGTTGATGCCGGGCTTGTGCACTCTCTCATGCGGCAGCAGCGGGCGGTTGGCATCGACGCGCTGGACGGCCGAGCCGGTGGCCCGCAACAGGCCGAGCACGGCCCACGGGATCAGCAAATGGGCTATCAGCGCGCCCAGCCGTCCGGTACCCAAAGCAACTTGGAACGCGGGAACGCTCGCCCAGAAAATGGCGGCCCAGAATCGCAGGCCGCGCCGCTGTGTGAGGGCCCCGGCGGCAAACCAGGCCCCGGCAGCGGCCAGCGGCATGGCCAGCATGACCAAGGTCACGACGGCGGCAGAGCCGTTCCCCAGCCCGAGCAAAGCCAAGACCGCCAGCACGTAGCCGAAGGGGTCGCCGTGCCCGGGCATCCCCGAGCCGATCGAGACCCACCAGCTGGACGCGTTGTGCCAGATCTCGGCGACGGTCGCCGATACCGGCAACAGGGCGCCACCCACGAGCGCCGGTGCGCCGAAGAAGTCGAACATGCCCACCGCGGACACAATGGCCAACGCGACGGCGGCAATCACCAGCCCCGTACCGACCCAGGTCCGCGCGGGCGCCGCCAGCGCGGCGAAGTCGTCGGACCCGCCGGTGGGCTGGTCGCTGCTGCCGGCATCCGTGCCGGACCCGTCCCCCACCACGCCGGGGGCGAGTTCGGGGCGGAGGGACTCGGCCAGCGAACGCCGGTAGGCCCAGACCTCGCGCTGCGGCACCATCAGCGGGCGCACGATCCCCCGCGATGTCTTGCGGGTCTTGGCCGCCTGCCGCCGGGATGCAAAGTAGCCGACCGGACGGAAGAGGGCCACCAAGGTGGCGCCGAGCTGCCGCAGGCCGTGCATCGGATCCTTGGCCACCACGGACGCCAAGAAGCTGTACAGCCCGCCCAGCAAGGCACCCATCCACAAGAACGGCACCTTCCACCACACCGCATGTTTCAGCCGCAGGTGGATTTGGGCCTTGCGGGCCGCCTTGGCGGTGGTGTGGTCACTGGCCCGGGTGGCATGGCGGACCGTCGCGGTCGGCACGACCACCACCCGGTGTCCGGCCAGTCGGTTCCGCCAGCACAGGTCCAGGTCATCGCCGGTCCCGGGCAGGGCGGAGTCGAACCCGCCCAACTGGTCGAAGACGTCGCGGCGCACCAACATTCCAGCGGAGTTGACGGCGAAGAAGTCGCTGCGCCCGTTGTACTGGCCTTGGTCCAGCTCATCCAGGTCGATCATGGTCAGCCGTTCGGCCCAGCGACTCACGGTCAGGCCGACGTCGACCAGCCGGCGAGGGTTGTCCCAGTCCACCTGCTTGCAGCCGGCGATGGTGACGGACGGCGCCGTCTCCACGGCGAGCAGCAGTTCCTCCAGGGCGTCCGGTGCCGGCGCGGAATCGTCGTGCAGCAGCCACAGCCACTCCTGCGCTGCAGGGCCTTCTTCGGCATGCTTGGGCAGCTCGGCCAGCCCCACCCGCACGGCAGCACCGAATCCGGCGCGGCCGGAAGCCGCGGTCACCGGAGACCCGGCGGGCAGATGGCTGCGCAGCAGGTCCGCCGACGCGTCGGACGACCCGGTGTCGACGCCAAGGTAGACATCGGCTGGCCGCGTCTGCTGAGTCAGCGCGGCCAGGGTCTGCGGTAGGTAGGAAGCGCCGTTATGCGCAACAACAACGGCGGTAACGCGAACTTGCTGCTGAATTAGAGCGCTCTTTTCCGTAGCCGGCGGCGCTCGCGCTCCGACAGCCCTCCCCAGATGCCGAAACGCTCGTCATTGGCCAGCGCGTACTCCAGGCACTGCGAGCGCACCGTGCACGCCCCGCACACCTTCTTCGCATCGCGGGTGGAGCCGCCCTTCTCAGGGAAGAATGCCTCCGGATCCGTCTGTGCGCAGAGGGCATCAGCCTGCCAGCCGAGTTCGCCCTCATCCTCGTAGCCGGTCCCGAAACCGGGCAATCCGATCCACAGCGGCTTCTCCGCGGGTTCGGCCTCCGGTTCCCGCAGCAAGCGCGGAGCGGACAGCTCCAGCACGTCGGCTTCGGGCTCCTCCGCCAGCGCTTCGTGTGCCGCAAGGAACGCGGTAGCCGCGTCCTCGAGTGTCTGTTGGCTGGATTCGCGGAAGCGCTCTGCCGCCGCCGGATCAGCCGGATCCACATACCAATCTGCCGGTACGCCGCGCGATCCCTGCGATGCCGAAGCCTGTGCCTCTAGCTCTCGCCGGTGCGCAATACGTTCTGCCTGCCCCATCAGCCCTCCCGGTGTTGCTGTACCAGCATGGTGCTAAGTTCGACTCCAGTGCTGGATCTCAGCGCCGAATACGAGAATGCTGTTACACGTTTAATACCTAATTACACGGGTGTAATCCGGTCCAAGTCAAGTGCCGGCGGGAATCTTAGAGACAGGCGGACCCAAAACGGGGTACGCCACGCGAAGATCTTGCCGTCGTGACGCACACCACACCTCCAGCAGCTAACGAAACCCCGGCCACCGCCGCATCGCGACCGGTGTCCACCACCCGCACCAAAGGAACACCGTGAACCCTTCCGCCAGCATTACCGACCTGCTCGCCCGGCTCCGCCCTGACTCCTCCCCCTGCTTGGTCTGGTACGGACTGGAGGGAGAACGGGTCGAGTTGTCCGGCCGCGTTATGGACAACTGGGTGGCCAAGACCGCCAATCTGCTGGCCGAGGAGCTGGACGCCGGCGAAGGAACAACCGTGGGCCTTCGCATGGAGCCGCACTGGCGGTCGCTGGTCTGGGCGCTGGCTGCGTGGCAGGCCGGCGCTACCGTCCGGATGGACACGGGAGGACCCGCCCCAGACGTGCTGGTCTCAGCCGATCCCGAGCAGTTGACCGGCGACAGCACCCACCAGGTACTGGTGTCCCCGGGGGCACTCCAGCTGCGCTGGCCGGGGGAATTGCCGGACGGCGTCTTGGACTACGCGGCGGAAGTCCGGTCCTATGCGGACGTCTACCTGGGGTTGGATACCTTGGCCGCGGACGGCTTGGCCCTGAAGTACGACGACGGAGACCTCACCTTCGGCCAGTTGCTCGGCCAGGCGGCACCCGCCCGGATCCTGCTGGTGCCGGCACAGACCGCCTGGCCCGAGGTGCTGCGCGAGGCGCTGGCGACTTGGCAGGGCGGCGGCACGGTAGTGCTGGTGCACGCGGACGTGGAAGTGACCCAGCGCTTGTTGGACAGTGAACGGGTCAGCGTCCGGCTCTGAACAAACCGCTCGCCGGCCGCCGCCCAGGACCCGGGGCGTGCCGGCGCTCCCTGCCGCCTAGCTCCGTGCCGCCTAGCTCCTCGTGCTGCCAGATGCCTGCGGTCCGTCAACCTCGGGTGAGTCAGCCGGCAGCTCGGTCGCCACGTGCTGGCCGTGGTGGCTTTCGAAGATTTCCCGGTCACCGGCGAACTCCGGATCGGCGTCCAGTTCCGCGTTGAACACCAGGAAGCGGTAGGCGAAAAACCGCATGACAGTAGCCAGGACCGTACCGAAGATACCGGCGAACAGCAGCATGGTGGGTTCGGTTATTTCCAGCGGGTACCGGGCGATCCACACACAGCCTGCGGAAATAACCATGCCGATGACGTTGATCACGACGAACATCACGAGTTCGCGCAGCGCGTTCGCTTGGCGGCGGTGGCGGAACGTCCAATAGCGATTGGCCACCCAGGAGAACAGCGTCGCCACCGAGGCTGAAACAAACCGCGCCTTGACCACGCTGTCGTCCATCGGCCCGTTGATTAGCCACCAGTACACACCGTTGTCCACGATGAAGGCGATCCCGCCGACCGTGCCGAACTTCGCTACTTCCCGCCAAAAAAGGGAAACTAGGCCGCGGATGCGCTCGGAAATAGTTCGATTCATGATCGAAGGAAGAACCCTTTCGTTCTGACGCCGGAACCGTGCCGGCCAACGCATCATTGTATTGCCCCGGACTGGACGTTACCTAGGACATCCCCGCGCGGGGATGTCCAATGCAGTTCTGCCAGAGTCGGTTCGGTAACCTGACAAGGTGAGTTTTCCAGTAATCGGTGTAGTAGGCGGCGGCCAACTGGCCCGAATGATGGCCCCTTGTGCGGTAGAACTCGGCTTTGAACTGCGGGTTCTGGCCGAAGCGGACGATGTCTCGGCGGTTTCGGCCGTCGCCAAGGCACCGGTCGGCGACTACCGCGACCTGCAGGCGCTGCGCGAATTCGCCCAGGGCCTGGACGTGCTGACGTTCGACCACGAGCACGTTCCCAGTGAACACCTGCAGGCCCTGATTGCCGAGGGGGTGAACGTGCAGCCGCATCCGGACGCCCTGATCCACGCGCAGGACAAGCTGGTCATGCGCGAGGTGGTGGACAAGCTCGGGCTGCCGAACCCGGTCTGGGATTCCGTCGCCACAGTCGACAAGCTCGTGGCCTTCGGTGAGCAGACAGGCTGGCCGGTGGTCCTCAAGACGCCGCGCGGAGGCTACGACGGCAAGGGCGTGCGGATCATCCAGGATGCCGCCGCGGCCGCCGGCGCCGCCGACTGGTTTACCGGCGGCGCGCTGCTGGTCGAAGAGAAGGTCGACTTCAGCCGGGAACTCTCGGCCCTGGTGGCCAGGACACCGTCCGGCGAGGCCCGAGCCTGGCCGGTGGCGCACACGATTCAAGTGGACGGGGTCTGCGACGAGGTGATCGCCCCCGCGCAGGATCTGCCCGAAGAAGTCGCCGAGGCCGCCCAGCAGGCCGCGCTGCAGCTGGCCGACGAGCTCGGCGTGACCGGCGTTATGGCAGCCGAATTGTTCGCCACGCCTGGCCGTGGTGCCGGCTTCGTGATCAACGAACTGGCCATGCGCCCGCACAACACCGGCCATTGGACCCAGGACGGCTCCGTCACCAGCCAGTTCGAGCAGCATCTGCGGGCGGTCTTGGACCTCCCGCTGGGCGACACCTCGGTGCTCGGCGGCGTCGTCGTGATGAAGAACTACCTGGGTGGCGCAAATACGGATTTGTTCTCGGCTTACCCGCGCGCGCTGGCGGCCGAGCCGGCCGTCAAGGTCCATGGTTACGGCAAGTCGGTCCGGCCGGGCCGCAAGATCGGCCATGTTAACGTGGTGGGCCGGGACGCGTCCCAGGTGGAGGATTTGCGTCGGCGCGCGGACCGAGTTGCCTCGATCATCCGAGACGGTGTGGATCCCCAGGAAGGCAAGCCATGAGCCAAAAGCCGATAGTCGGCGTCGTGATGGGTTCGGATTCCGACTGGCCCGTGATGGAAGCCGCCGCGCAGGCGCTGGAAGAATTTGGCATCCCCTACGAGGCGGACGTCGTCTCCGCGCACCGCATGCCGGAAGACATGATCAGCTACGGTAGGGAAGCGCATACCCGGGGCCTGCGCATCATCATCGCCGGCGCCGGCGGTGCCGCGCATCTGCCCGGCATGCTCGCCTCGGTGACTCCGCTTCCGGTGATCGGCGTGCCGGTGCCGTTGAAGTATTTGGACGGCATGGACTCCCTGCTCTCGATCGTGCAGATGCCCGCCGGCGTGCCGGTGGCAACCGTGTCCGTCGGCGGAGCGCGCAACGCGGGGCTGCTGGCCGTGCGCATGCTGGCTGCCGGCGGCGATGCGCTGGCCGAACGGCTGCAGCCTGCCCTGCTGGAGTTCGCCTCCGGCCTGCGGCAGGCCGCCTATGACAAGGGAGCCGCCCTGCGCGAACGCGTCACCGGCTCCGGCGAGGCCTAGCCGGTGAGTCCCCAGCCGACCGCCCGGCCGTCCGGCTCGTCGGCCCGCGGAGTCACGGATCCAGTCCGTTACCCGCAGCACGCCTCGGCACCCGTGCGGACCAAACGCGCCTTCGTCCTGCTGGCGCTGACCTTGCTCATCCCCGGCAGTGCGCAACTGGTGGCCGGCGACCGCGCGCTGGGCCGGCGCGCGCTGGCTGTAACGCTCCTGGTGTGGGCGGCCATCCTGGCAGCAGGCATCGTGGCGTTGGTGGACTGGCCGCTGCTGGTGAACCTGGCCACCGGCCGCTGGAGCTCGCTGGTACTGGTCGTGGTGCTGGCCGCGCTGGCGCTGTTTTGGGCCTTCCTGTTCCTGAACACGATGCGGATCATCAGGCCCAACCTGCTGGCGCCGGGAGCCAAGCCCGCGGTGGCGGTGGCACTGGCCGCCTTGATGGTGGTGACTAGTGGCAGCCTGGGCTACGGCGCCTATCTGCTCAACGTGAGCCGCAACGCCTTCGGCAACATCTTCGAAACCCGGCCGGCCTTCGACCCGGTGGACGGCCGCTACAACTTCTTGCTGATGGGCGGCGACGCCGGCGCGGGCCGGGTAGGGCTACGCCCAGACAGCATCCAAGTGGTCAGCGTGAACGCGGAGACCGGCCACACCGTCATGTTCGGCATCCCGCGCAACTTCCAGAATGCTCCGTTCCCGGCCGACTCGCCCATGCGCGAGGTCTACCCCGAGGGCTTCAGCTGCGGCGACGAGTGCATCATCAACGCCCTGTACGTGGACGTGGAGCAAAACCATGCCGACCGCTACCCTGACGCCAAGAACCCGGGTGCGGAAGCCATGAAGGACGCCGTCAGCGGCATCTTGGGGATCGAGATCCAGGCGTACGCGCTGGTGGACATGGGCGGTTTCGAGGCTCTGGTGGACGCAATGGGTGGCATCACCGTGGACGCCGGCGGCTGGGTGCCCATCTCCAACAAGACCATTCCGGGAACCAACCAGCATTACCCGCCCAAGGGCTGGATCGCCCCGGGGGTTCAGAAGCTCGACGGCTATCACGCGCTCTGGTACGCCCGCTCCCGCGAGTTCGCCACCGACTACGACCGCGTCCAGCGCCAGCAGTGCGTGATGTCTGCCATGGTCAACCAGCTGGACCCGGCCACGGTGCTGACCCGTTTCCAGCAGTTGGCCGAAGCCGGCGAGCAGGTCGTGGAAACGGACATTCCCAGTTCCCAGCTGGGCAGCTTCGTCTCGCTGGCGCTCAAGGCCAAAGACCAGAAGACGGAGCGGCTGACCATTGGGCCGCCAGACTTCGGTACGGTGGCGGACAACTTCGTCACTTACCCGGACTTCTCCCAGATCCACCCGCGGGTTCAAAAATTGTTCACTCAGGAAACGGAGACTGAAAAGAAGAAGGCTTCCAAGAACGACGGCGGTGGCTCCGGCGGCGGGGACACCTCCGGCGGCGGTGCCGAGCAGCCGAAGAAGTCCACACCCAAACCGGCGGATACACCGGAGGCGGCGGATCCTCAGATCACCGAGGAGTACCTCCAGCAGCTGGCCGAGATCGGCGATACCGCGACGATCGGATCCCTGCTGGCCGACAACGGCAAGTGCTCGCTCCCCTGATCTGGGCATTCCGGTGCCGGTCCTGCCGGGGGTGACCGTTCTGGCTGACGGGCCGGGCCAGGGTGTTCTGGAGGATCATGTTTCACACAAGGACGAGGAAGAGGCTTCAAGATGTACCGGTTGACCAATGTATTGCGACCTTACGCATGGGGTTCGACGACGGCGATCGCCGAGCTGTTCGGCCGGGAACCGTCCGGCGGGCCGGAAGCTGAACTCTGGATCGGTGCACATCCCGACTCACCATCCACGGTGCAGTTGGCCGACCGGGACCAGCCGCTGGACGAATTCATCAAGGAGAATCCGGGAGCCACCCTCGGTGATACGGTGCTGGGCCTGTTTGGCGCCACCCTGCCGTTCCTGACCAAGGTCCTGGCCGCCGATTCGGCCCTCTCGCTCCAGGTCCACCCCACGCTGGAGCAGGCAAAGTCCGGATTCGCCGCGGAGAATGCCGCCGGCGTCCCCTTCACCGACCCGCGGCGCAGCTACCGGGATGACAACCACAAGCCGGAGATGATCTTTGCGCTCAGCGACTTCCAGGCGCTGTGCGGTTTCCGCCCCCCGCGCGACGCGGCCCGGCTGCTGGCCGGCCTGAGGCCGAAGCTGGCGGAGGCCGGCGCCAGCCTGGACCTCCTGGACGACGTGCTGCAACTGCTGGACACCGCCGACGAGGAAGCGGCCCTGCGCGGCGCCTTCGTCGCCCTGCTCGAGGGCGGGGACCGTTCCACCGGGCTAGCCAACGACACGGCCCGCGTACTGGCGGCCGCACCGGCCGGAAGCCTGGGCAACGAATACGCGGCGGCCGCGCGGCTGGCAGAACTCTATCCGGGGGATCCCGGTGCCTTGATCTCGCTGCTGCTTAATCTGGTCACCCTCTCCCCCGGTCAGGCGCTCTGCCTGCCGGCCGGCAACATCCACGCCTACCTGCAGGGCCTCGGTGTGGAGGTCATGGCCACCTCGGACAACGTGCTGCGCGGCGGCCTCACGCCCAAGTACATCAATGTGCCGGAGCTGGTGAAGATCACCGACTTCCGCCCGATCACCCCACCGTTCGTGGAACGGACCACCACCGATGCGGGCCAGGAGCTGTACTGCCCGCCATTTGCCGAATTCCAACTCCAGCGGATTGAATTGTCCGACGGCGGCAGCCCCGTTCCGCTGGCCCAGCATGGTCCCACCATCGTGCTGGCGGTCTCGGGCAGCGCGCTGCTGGACTCGCCAAGGTCCGACCTGACAATCAGCCGCGGCGAGGCCGCCTTCATTCCGGCTGCCGAACAGCCCGTGAACGTCCATCCGGCAGGCGGAACGGAAGCCGGTGCCGTGCTGTTTGCGGTCACCACTTCGGGCAGCACACATGAATTCGACCAACAACGAACGGGAGCAACACTTTGACCGCTTCGATCCTGCAGTCCGAGCCGTGGGCCCGCTTCCAACGGAGCCTGGGCAAAGAAGTATTCGAACGAAGCGGAGACGGCTGGACCTTCCTGGCCATCATGGAAAAGACCCCGCTGGGGCGCTTCCTGTATGTCCCCTACGGCCCCGCGGCGGCAGACCACGCGGCCCTGGTCCGTGCGCTGGCCGCCCTGCGTTCCCTGGCCGCCGAGCAGCACGCCCACTACGTGCGGATCGAACCGGTGGGCACCGACCTCGGGCAGCGGCCGCAGGCGGCGTTGCAGTCACTGGGCCTGGTCAAGGCCCCGGTGGATGTCCAGCCGAAGCTGACCTGGATGCTGGACCTCAACCAGCCGGAAGAGGATTTGCTGGCCGGCATGCGCAGCACCAGCCGGAACCTCTACCGCAACATCCACAAGAAGGGCGTCACCTTCGACGTCTCATCCGACCCCGAAGACATCGGCATCCTGCTGGGATTCCTGCATGACGTCTCGGAGCGGGCAGAATTCAAGGCCCAGTCCGATGACTACTTGCGGCAGGCTGCCCGGAACCTGGTGCCGGCCGGCGCGGCCAAAATCTTCACCGCGCGCTTGGACGGGAAACCGATCGCGGCAGCCCTCTCCTACGACACGGAATCGACCCGGGTCTACGCGCACGCAGCTGCCGACGACGCCCACCGCAAGCTCAATGCCGGGATTCCGCTGGTGGTCACCATGATGATGGACGCCCGCGCCGCCGGCATCGACCGCTTCGACATGTGGGGCGTCAGCCCGGAAGACCAGCCCGACCATCAATGGGCCGGGTTCTCACGCTTTAAACGCTCATTCGGCGGCTACGAGGTCAACTACCCGGGCAGCTGGGACCTGCCGGTCAACCAGCTGATGTACCGGGCCTATCTGCTCACCCGGCAGGCCCGCGAGTCGGCCGGCCCCGCGGTGCACAAGGCCCGCACCGCCGTGCTGCCGGTGATGCACAAGGCGCGCAACGCCGTCGTGCCGTCCCTTCGGAAGCTGCGAGGCAAGCTCGCCCGCTGACCCGGCTGACCCGCAGGCACGCCGGCAGGGTCAGCGCGCAAAACCCCGCACCAGCCTGGGCCGGTGCGGGGTTTTCGTTGCGCTTAGACCATCCGCGTTGCGCTGAGGCCGTCCGCTAGAGCTTCCGCTCGAAGCGGTCCCACTTGTATTCCTGATGCTCGCCCTCGACGATGCGGATCGTGCCCGACTTGGAGCGCATCACGATCGACTGCGTCAGGACCTTGTGGTTCTTGTAGCGGACGCCGCGCAGCAGGTCGCCGTCGGTGATGCCGGTGGCCACGAAGAAGCAGTTGTCGCTGGTGACCAGGTCATCGGTGGTCAGCACCCGGTCCAAGTCGTGGCCGGCGTCGATGGCCTTCTGCTTTTCCTCGTCGCTGGTGGGCCAGAGCCGGCCCTGGATCACGCCGCCCAGGGACTTGATGGCGCAGGCGGTGATGATGCCCTCGGGGGTGCCGCCGATGCCCATCAGGACGTCGACGTCGGTGCCCTCACGGGCGGCCGCGATGCCGCCGGCGACGTCGCCGTCCATGATGAACTTGGTGCGTGCGCCGGCGGCGCGGATCTCCTCGACATACGGCTTGTGCCGGTCGCGGTCCAGGATCATCACGTTGATCTGGTTGACCTTCTTGTTCTTGGCCTTGGCGATCAGGTGCAGGTTCTGCTTGATGGGCAGCCGCAGGTCCACCAGGTCCGCCGCTTCGGGCCCGGTGACCAGCTTCTCCATGTAGAACACGGCCGAGGGGTCGAACATGGTGCCGCGCTCGGAGACGGCCAGCACGGAGAGCGCGTTGTTGATGCCAAGCGCCGTCAGCCGGGTGCCGTCAATCGGGTCCACCGCGACGTCGCACTCGGCCCCGGTGCCGTCGCCGACCTTTTCGCCGTTGTACAGCATCGGCGCCTCGTCCTTTTCGCCCTCGCCGATGACGACCACCCCGTTGAAGCTGACGGTGGACAGGAACGCGCGCATGGCGTCCACGGCCGCGCCGTCGGCGGCGTTCTTGTCCCCGTAGCCGACCCAGTGGCCGCCGGCGATCGCCGCGGCTTCGGTGACGCGCACCAGTTCCAGGGCCAGGTTGCGGTCCGGCTCGTTGTCGCCGACGCGCATCGACGGCGGGAAGTTGGAAAAGGGATCAGCCTGGGCTTCGTGGGACACTTCGACCTCATCTTCGAGTAGCTCTTCAGACAACACCGGCTGCGGTGCCGTGATGGATGCATCTGCGCTGCGGACATCTTCCATTGCTTTCGATCATAGTCGCCACCGCCTCGGGGGCCAGCGCGTTCGGGCATGGTCCGTCCGTGGGACGGCTGCCCGTGTGCGCGCGGGAGGCGGGTATCTGAGATCATGGAACGGTGAGTGAAGTGCGTCCCGAGGAATCGACCCCATCGGCTGGATCGGCTGAATTGCCTGCCAAGCCTGTCCTGACGGCCAAGCAGGCCAACCGGGCGAAAGCACCGGTAGTCGGCATGTTGCTGGCCGTGGGTCTCACGCTTGCCGTGCTGCTGCCGGTGATGTTCCTGAACCCGGGCAGCAAGCCCGATGTCTACAAACGTAATATTGACGTCCCCGGCGTCGCGCTCCAGGCCGAATCCACCGCGGGCTACCTGCCGCTCGCCGTGGATCTTCCGGAGGGCTGGACCTCCAACTACGCGCGGTGGAACACGGGGGGCACGGCCCGGGTACCGGCCTGGGAAGTCGGCTACCTCACGCCCGGCCGGCAGTACATCGGGCTGGTCCAGACCGACAAGGCGAATCCCACCTGGATTGGCCAGGCAACCGGGAACGCGCCGGTGACCGGCGACCGCAAGGCCGGGGCCACCTGGGAACTGCGCGATGCCGGCCAAGGCGAGCGCAGCCTGGTGCTGGAGCGCGACGGTGTCACGGTCATCCTCAGCGGCACGGCTGAACTGGAAGAATTCGACGTGCTCGCCACCGCCGTCGTCAAAGAGTTGGACAGCAAGTAACTAAACGTCCCCCGGGCGTCGCGAATGCGCGGTAAGGGCAACACAAAGCAGTAAGGTTGCTTCGTGCCCACCTCACTGACGCCCGCCCAAGCCTGGCAAAAACTTCTCGACGGCAACGCCCGCTTTGTGGCAGGGACGTCGGTCCACCCCAATCAAGACGCCGCACGGCGCAGTTCGTTGGTTAACGAACAGAATCCTTTCGCCATCATCTTCGGTTGTTCCGACTCCCGGCTGGCGGCAGAAATCATTTTCGACCTGGGGCTGGGCGATGCCTTCGTGGTCCGCACAGCGGGACACGTCCTCGGTGACGCGGTGATCGGCTCGCTGGAATACGGCGTGGACGTGCTCAACGTCCCGCTAATCGTCATCCTGGGTCACGACAGCTGCGGCGCGGTGACCGCCGCCAAGAACACGATAGACACCGGCGTGATGCCGCGCGGCGGCCTGCGCGACCTGGTGGAGCGGATCACTCCGTCGGTGCTGACTGCCCGGCGCGCCGGACTCGACGACATCAACGACATGGTGATCGAAAACGTGCGGCAATCCTCCGAACGACTGTTGGACAGTTCGCGGGCCATTTCGGAGGCCGTCGACGCCGGCCGCACGGCCGTCGTCGGAGTTGCCTACCGGCTGGCGGACGGCCGCGCCGAGTTGGTGGCCGGACACGGCACACTCTAGCCCCGGCGCCGGTCCGTTGCCCGGGCAGCAGGCGCCGCCGTCGCACCCCCGGCAGCGGCGCAACACGATTCGGAACCGGCGCCACGGCGGGCCTAAGCTTGGAGCCATGACTTCTGCTGATTCTGCTGAATACCGCATCGAACACGACACCATGGGCGAGGTCCGGGTCCCGGTCAACGCCCTCTACCGTGCGCAGACCCAGCGCGCCGTCGAGAACTTCCCGATCTCCGGCAAGACGCTGGAGCGCGCCCACATCGAGGCTCTGGCCCGGATCAAGAAGGCTGCCGCCACCGCCAACGCCGAACTGGGCGTGCTGGACGGCGAGCTGGCCAAGGCCATCGCCGCTGCCGCCGACCAGGTAGCCACCGGCCAGTACGACGGCGACTTCCCGATCGACGTCTTCCAGACCGGGTCCGGCACCTCCTCGAACATGAACACCAACGAGGTCCTGGCCGAACTGGCCACTCGCGCGCTGAAGGACGCCGGCAGCGACAAGACGGTCCACCCGAACGACCACGTTAACGCCTCGCAGTCCTCCAACGACGTCTTCCCGACCTCGGTGCACGTGGCAGCCACCTCGGCGCTGATCAACGACCTGATCCCGGCGCTGGACTATCTGGCCGCTTCGCTGGAACGCAAGGCTGAAGAGTTCAAGGACGTGGTGAAGTCCGGCCGCACCCACTTGATGGACGCCACCCCGGTCACCTTGGGCCAGGAGTTCGGCGGTTACGCCGCACAGGTTCGCTACGGCATCGAGCGCATTGAAGCCTCGCTGCCGCGCGTGGCCGAGGTCCCGCTGGGCGGCACCGCCGTCGGCACCGGCATTAACACTCCGGCCGGCTTCCCGCAGCGCGTGATCGAACTGCTGGCCGCCGACACCGGCCTGCCGCTGACCGAGGCCCGCAACCACTTCGAGGCGCAGGCCAACCGCGACGGCTTGATCGAGGCCTCCGGCCAACTGCGCAACATCGCCTACGCGTTCATGAAGATCAACAACGACCTGCGCTGGATGGGCTCCGGCCCCAACACCGGCCTGGGCGAGATCGCCATTCCGGATCTGCAGCCGGGCTCCTCGATCATGCCGGGCAAGGTTAACCCGGTCATCTGCGAGGCAGCCATCATGGTGGCCGCCCAGGTCGTGGGCAATGACACCACCATCGCCTTGTCCTCCACCAACGGCGCATTCGAGCTGAACGTGGGCATCCCGGTGATGGCCGCCAACCTGCTGGAGTCCATCCGTCTGCTGGCCAACACCTCCCGGGTCATGGCGGACAAGATGATCGACGGGCTGACCGCAAACGTGGAGCGTGCCCGCTTCCTGGCCGAAGCCTCCCCCTCGATCGTGACCCCGCTGAACAAGTACATCGGCTACGAAAACGCGGCCAAGATCGCCAAGCACTCGGTCAAGGAAGGCCTGACCGTGCGCGAGTCGGTTGTGGCCCTTGGCTTCCTGGAGCGCGGCGAACTGACCGAAGAGCAGTTGGATTCTGCCCTGGACGTCCTGTCCATGACCGTGCCGCCGCAGGCGAAGTAGCACCCGGCTCCCCCGCGGGCCTCAGAGGGCGTTCCGGCTTCGGCCGGGACGCCCTTCGCCGTCTGGGACATACAGCATCCAAGCGGAGGCAGGATCCGGCGGCGGACCGGTGCCAGCGGGCCAGGCGCGGACTACGGCTGGTGCGGCAGCGGAAATGCAGCCGGAGGCCTGAAACTGAGCTTCCGGCATAGATCCCGCGGTGCGGATTTCGGCGAGTTTTAACCCTCAGGACGAAGCCCTCCGGCAAATTTGGCCCTTGAGGGGCTGAAACGATTGAAAACAGCTTGTGCTGTGGGATGCCGGTATTAGGATGAGGCGCACACGTGCGCCCTTGGGCGGCCGGTGGGGGCCGGATGTGCGGCCGCCATTCGGACCTCCTGGGGACATGCCGAAGATTGTCCAGGAGGTCTCCATGATTGGTGATTCGCAGACCCCGTCCCTGAGGACGGCCGACTACCCCATACCGGATCAACCGAAAACCACTGGACGATTTATCGTCGTCTTCGCGGACCGCGCCGATGACTGTGCCGGGATCTTAGCCGAGGCAGCAGGACTAACCCATGTCATGGACAGCCGGGACTTCGGCACCCGCGGGGTGGATCCGGACACGGCCTCCGGCGCGGAGGCAACCTTGTTCGCGAATCTAGGCATCGCCGTCGTCGACGCCGCCCCGGACCAAATCGGTGCGCTCCAGGTGAGCTCCGCGGACAAACACCGGGTCCTTTCGGTCTCGCCCGAACTCATCCACGACGTGCTGGGTTCGGACGACGACTACATTGCCGGCTACCGCGACGGCGTGGCTGACTTGGCCGGACGCTTGGCGGCGGGCCCGCATACGGGGCGGGACGGAGGGTCCACACCCGCGGACTTCGCCGACAATAACAACTTCACCTGGGGGCTACAAGCAACCAGGGCCGTCTCATCTCCTTATTCTGGACAAGGTGTGCGGGTGGCCGTGCTGGATACCGGCGTCGATGGCTCGCATCCGGACTTTGCCGGTCGCTGCATGACCAAAGCTTCCTTCGTCACCGGCGAGCCGCCCCAGGACGGCCACGGACACGGCACACACTGCATCGGGATCGCGTGCGGCCCGAAAGCTCCCGGCACTGGCCCGCGCTACGGGGTGGCCCATGAAGCGGAGATCTATGCCGGAAAAGTGCTGAGCAATGCCGGTTCCGGCACCGATGCAGGCATCCTGGCCGGGATCGACTGGGCCGTGGGCAACGGCTGCGCCGTGATTTCCTTGTCACTGGGCGCCGATGTGGCACAGATCCACCCACCCTACACAGCCGCCGGAAGCCGGGCGCTGGAACAAGGATCCCTGATCGTTGCCGCGGCGGGCAATAATGCGGACCGGCGGAAAGGCGAATTCGGATTCGTGGGTTCCCCGGCCAATAGCCCGTTCATCATGGCAGTGGCAGCCCTGGACCAGGCCCTCGGCATCGCATTCTTTTCGGCCCGCAGCCTTCCCCTGCGCGGCGGGCAAGTGGACTGCGCCGGTCCCGGCGTCTACGTGTACTCATCGTGGCCCATGCCGAAGCGCTACAACACCATCAGCGGAACCAGTATGGCAACGCCCCATGCTGCCGGCGTGGCAGCATTGTGGGCGCAGGCTACCGGCCGGCGAGGTCTGGATTTGTGGGCCACCTTGGTCCAGGAAGCCGAGCGTTTGCCCCTGCTTTCGGTCGATGTCGGCGCAGGGCTGGTGCTTGCCCCCCAATAATCTCTTCCCCTGGCCGGTCGCCGGAGACATATCATGGGTGGTATGCAGATCACCGTCACGGTGCGCCACGACTACCTCTCCGATACCGGTCGGATTGCCGAGCAGTTGACTGCAGGCGGCATGCACGTGGAGAACGTGCTCTCCACCTTGGGCATGATCACCGGTTCGCTCCCGGAAGGACAGCGCGCTGCCCTTGTCGGGATCGAGGGCGTTGAATCCGTCGACGAAGACCGGCAAGTGGTCCTACCGCCGCCCGACTCGGACGTCCAATAGCTTCAGCGGACGAACTCCGGTGCACCCGTGGCCCGCAGCGCTGCCTGCAGTCTGTCCCGATGGTAGGCGGTCAGTTCCGGAAGCTCATCCAGCCCAAACCAGCCGACCTCGGCCGACTCATCGTCGTTGACCCGTGCCTGGCCGCTGACGTGCCGGCACCGGAAATTCAGTGTTAGGAATTGGGCCCTGTCTCCGTTGACGAACTCCATCGGACCGCCCGCGTAGACCTCGGCCAGCTGTTCAACTTCGGCCACGACGCCAGTCTCCTCCAGGACCTCGCGCACGACGCCCACGGCGGGCTGCTCCCCCGGGTCCAGGATCCCGGTAATCAGCGTCCAGCGCCCGTTGTCCGCGCGGCGGCCCAGCAGCACCCGGTTTCTCTCGTCCAGCACCACGGCCGTGACCCCGGGCAGCCAGAGCAGGTCGTGGCCAATCTTCTCGCGCAGCCGCAGGATGAAATCGGGAGTTGGCATCATCCAAGCCTACGTCGGTCGTTACGTCGGCATCAGCAGCGCCACCCACGTTCCGGCAACCATGAACGGCCCGAACGGGATGTGGCTGCTCAGGGTGGCGCGCCGCAGCAGCACCAGTAGCAGCCCGTACACACCGCCCAGCAAGAACGAGGCGAACGTTCCCCACAGCAGGTATTCAAAGCCCAGATACCCCAGGTACATCCCCAGCACACCGGCCAGTTTGACGTCGCCGAAGCCCATGCCCGCCGGATACGCGAATCGGACCGTGAAGTAGAAGGCCCAGAGCAATGCACCACCGGCCAGCACGCGCCAGAAGACACCGCCGTCGTGGCCGGCAAGCGAGGCTGTCAGCAGCAGCGCCGAGGAAACGGCGTAGGCCGGAAACACGATGCGGTTCGGCAACCTATGCGTGCGCAGGTCGATCCAGCTCAGCCCGGTCCCGACGATCAGCAGATACCCGCCGGCGGCCAGCAGCATCCAGAATGCCAGCGTATGGTCGGGCCACAGCAGCACCAATTCCTCGACCATGGACCCAACCTACTGCACGCCGGGCCGGCAAGCGTGACCCGGCGGCTACACTGTGGATATGAACGGCAGGAGCGTGCTGAGAACCGGCGACGCCGCCGGCAATGCGGAAATCTTCAGGTGCCTTTGTCGGTCCTCTCCGTGGAAGTGGAACTCACTGCGGTTCGAACTGCGCGCCGTCAACCCCGGTGCTCCCGAGGGTGACCCCTCTGCCGGCATGCTGCGTGCCTGGACCCGCCGCCCGGGAGCCCTCCGGGTTGAGTCGGCCGACGGCCAACTGCTGTACAGCACTACCGGCATCAACGACTCACGCGACGGCTTCTACGTCAGTGCGACACGCAAGTCCTGGCTGCTGCCGCCACACCTGGTCACGCCCGTTTTCAATGGCATCGATCTGGTCCGCCGCCGGCCCGAAGCCGCGTACGGGGAACCAATCTTCGGCAACGGACGCTGGTCGGCAATGCTGGATCCGGTGGAGCTGGCCGGCAGCGCACCGGTGGCTTATGAAGCTCCCTTCGCCAACCCGGTCGAGATCCATGAACTGAGCGAAACCGAACACGGGGGCCCCCATACGTTGGAGGCGGTCGTCTCGCCCAACCTCACGTATCGGCCTTACGACGCCGGTCACCCGCTGCTTTTGGAAGGCCGCAGCCAAGTGCGGATCGACTGGCGCACGGGCATTTGTGTTTCCGCTGTCGCCTTAGACGGGCCGCAGCAAGGACGCGGGCATTCGCTCACCATCCTGGGTGTGGATGAGTACATGCTCGATGACCTGTTCCTAGAGGTCAGCATGAACCTCACCGATGTGCGCGAGCACATTCCTTGGCCCGTGCGACCTCATCCGGCCTGACTGTTTGGCCCAGTGCCGTACCGGGCCCTGGCTTCGGGGGGATGAGGGCCAGGGCCCGGCGGCGTGAACCCCGGCCGGTCTGCGGCTGCCGCGCAGGGTTTGCTTGCGCCGCGCCGCAGGCCTCAGGGTCACGGTTAAAGAATCGCCGCGAGTCCTTGGGAAAAGCCGGTGCTGTTAGCCACCCCCGCAAATTGGGGGTGTACACTCCCCCACGCGGGGCTGTCCCCCCGACACGATGCAAGCACAATATGGTTGTGCACTCATTGGGGGGGTGCATCCAACGAGGGGGAATCGTGGAGCAATTGAGTGGACGGGTCATGCCCGTTTCGGTCCAAATGTTCGGAAATTTGCGGATTTCGCGCGGAAATACAGTGCTAACGGCTGAGAAGCTCGGCGGGCCAAAGCCGCGCCAAGTACTGGAGATCCTGCTGTTGAATGTCGGATCGCCGATGTCCAAAGACCGACTGGTGGACATGTTGTGGGGCAGTCGGGCACCAGGCGAAGCTTTGGCCACCTTGGAAAGCTATGTCAGTATTCTGCGCCGAAATTTGCAACCTGGCTGTGCCAAGTCCGGGCCGCTGCGCACCGCCAATGGCGGTTACATGATCGACCGGGAACTGGTCGACGTCGATTTATACCGGTTCGAACGTCTGCTTCGGGCCGCCGAATTCGCCGCTCCGGCCGATGCTTATCCACTATTGACCGACGCGCTCTCGCTTGCTTCCGGACCGTTGCTCGGTGATGAGCTGACTCCGGAATGGGCGGAGGAAGCGCGGGCCGCCCACGCAGAGACGGTGCTGCACGCGCAACTGTTGGCCGCGGAGGCTGCGTTGACTTTGCGGCGGCCCGATGAGGCGGTGCTCTGGGCGCAGCGCTGCGTTGCTGCCGCTCCGCTCAATGAGGCGGCCTGGGCGGCCCTCATCGTCGGGCTGGAACAATGTGATCGACATGCCGATGGGTTGCAGGCCTATGATCGGTGCCGCCGTCTGTTCAATGACGAACTTGGGTGTTCCCCGGGTCCTGCCCTGCAGGAAGTGTATGGCCGGCTGCTGCACGCCACGGCCGAGTCCGGCCTCTCCGAGGTACTGGCAGCGCTGCTGGTGCTCAACGAACGGCTGGCACCAGCGGCCACCCGCACGCAGGTGGCGCATCGGGTGGCTTCCGTTCCGGTCGAATCGCACTATATGGCGGCCGGTGACATTGTCAAAACCTTCCTGACCAAGGCGCTCATGGCGGGCTGAGGGCTCACGAGGCATGGCCTGTGAAAGTCTGTACAACCTTTCACGGGCCATGCATACTCATAGTGGGGTCAAGTCCTTAGTGTCTTGAGTTGGGGAAAAATGAGCTCTTTGGGGATTGAGCATGCACTCCGCGTTGCCGTGGTGGACGACCACACCACATTCGCGGAGCTGCTGTCTGATGCGCTGGGCCGGGAACCGGACCTGATCAACGTCGGCCATGCCGCCGGCGTCGACGAAGCCGTTGCCTTGTGCCGGCGGACCAGGCCCGAGGTGGTGATCATGGACTACCACCTGCCCGACGGCGATGGGCTGGACGCCGCTGAACAGATCCTGGCGGCCGCCCCGGATACGCGGATCATCCTGCTGACCGGCAACCCGTCGCCCGATGTGCTCGCCCGCGCCGCGGGATCGGGCGTGTGTGGTTTTTTGCCCAAAGACGGGTCGTTATCCACCCTGCTGGAGACCATCCGTCATGCCAAGAGCGGCAGCATGGTGGTCTACCCCGCCATTCTCAGCCAGAACCGCCGCGCGCAGGCGGCCAAACCACCAGGTTCCCCGGCTTTAACCCACCGTGAGCGCCAGGTGCTGGCCCTGATGGCCGCCGGCCACGACGTTCGCACGAATTCGCGGACGCTGGGCATCTCCCAGCACACCTGCCGAGGCTATGTGAAGTCGATCCTGGCCAAGCTCGGCGCCCATTCGCAGCTTGAAGCCGTCGCCACGGCGCAACGGCTGGAACTGCTGGGTGCCGGCCATGAGCGTTGACCTGACTAGCCGGATCCGGCGCAGGGTCCTCCCCGACGCTAGGACGGAAGGCAGCGGAAGGAAGGGCTCGGAAATGCAAGCGGCCTTGCGGCGCTTCGCGCTCTCCGGGCTGGCGGCCTTGATTATTGTCGCGGTTCCCGTGGTCGTGGTTGCCCGTTCCTTGGCAGTCGACCAAGCGCTGACACAGGTTGCCGAGCGAACCAAGCTGATGGTTGAGCATGAATTTGCGCCGAAGGTGACGGATGCAATGCTGGCCGGCGATGCGGCTGCCGTGACAGAGCTGGACAACGAAGTTGACCCGCTGATCCGCGACGGCCACGTCATCCGGGTGAAGATCTGGGATGCCGACGGGACTATTCTCTATTCGGATCTTGATGTGCTGATTGGACAGCAGTTCGACTATCCGGACCGCTTGGTGGCCCAACTGCAGAGCGGCGATCCCATCTCCATGTTGGGCACCCCGGGCCGGGCCGACAACATCTTTGAGGTGGACCTCGGTGAATTCGTCGAAGTCTACGTCCAGGCCAAGGGGGCCAGCGGCAGCGAGTACATCTTCGAGTTGTACTACCCGCCGGATGAGATTAAGCGCATGGAGGACGAGATGCTCGGCATCCTGCCCGTCGTCCTGGTAGCGCTGGCGTTGCTGCAACTGCTTCAGCTGGCTCCTGCAATCCGCATGGCTCGGCGCCTGCAAAAAGACGGTGAAGACCGCCGGCTGCTGCTTCAGCAAGCAATCGCCGCGTCGGATCATGAACGCCAGAGGTTGGCCCGCGCCCTGCATGACGATGTCATCCAGGATCTGGCCGGGCTGGCCTATAGCTTGGAAGCGCGCGAACAGCAGCAGGCAAAGCCAGACCACGACTTCCATACCCTGGCGAAGAAGATCGTACAGGGCAGCATCCACAGTCTGCGCCGGATCACTGTGGCACTGTATCCGCCCGATCTCTCGGCTGTGGGCCTGCCGGTGGCCCTCGATGGATTGGGCGATCTGGTCCGGAAGCGCGGATCGGACTGGCAGCTGGAGATGGATGCGTCCGCCCCGTCGGCCATCGTCCAACCTGCCCTGCTCTACCGCGTTGCGCGGGAGGCAGTCACTAACGCCGCCAAGCATGCTCGCGCCCAAGTGGTCCGGGTAACGCTGACGGACTGGGGCGACGCAGTGTTGCTGGAAATTGTCGACGACGGTGACGGTTTCAGTCCGGCCGATGCGCAGCGGGACGGCCACTTGGGCCTCCGCATCCTGCGCGATACGGTGCACGACGCCGGCGGCACCTTGCTGATCGAATCCGCCCCGGGAGCCGGAACCCGAGTCGCGGTGACCCTTCCGTCCGTCGGGGCTGAATAGCCCCATCAGGTCCGGTCCTCCGCTGACACCCGGGCCGGGTACGCAAAGAAGCGGGCCACCGTCCGGCAGCCCGCTTCCTCTGGATGGATACCGCGGCCGCTTAGATCTCCGCACCCTCCAACAACTCGGTCACGAGTGCTGCGATGGGCGAGCGCTCGGAACGCGTCAGCGTCACGTGGCCAAAGAGCGGATGCCCCTTGAGTATTTCCACAACGGCCGCGATGCCGTCGTGCCGGCCCACCCTGAGGTTGTCCCGCTGGGCCACATCGTGGGTCAGGACGATCTTGGAGTTCTGGCCGATCCTGCTCATCACGGTGAGCAGGACGTTCTTCTCCAGGGACTGCGCTTCGTCCACGATGACGAAGGAGTCGTGCAGCGAGCGGCCCCGGATGTGCGTCAGCGGCAGCACCTCCAGCATGCCGCGGTCCATGACTTCCTCGACCACCTCCGTGGAGACCAGCGCGCCGAGCGTGTCGAACACCGCCTGCGCCCATGGATTCATCTTGTCCGATTCGGAACCCGGCAGGTACCCCAACTCTTGGCCGCCGACGGCATACAGCGGCCGGAACACCACGACCTTCCGGTGCTCGCGCCGCTCCAACACCGCCTCGAGTCCGGCGCAGAGCGCCAGGGCGGATTTTCCGGTTCCGGCCCGGCCGCCCAGTGATACGATCCCGACCTCCGGGTCCATCAGCAGGTCGATCGCCAGCCGTTGCTCTGCGGAACGCCCGTGCAGGCCGAACACGTCACGGTCACCCTTGACCAGCCGTACCTGTTTGTCCGCGCCGACGCGGCCGAGCGCCGACCCGCGGCTGGATAGCAGCACCAGACCCGTGTTGGCGGGCATCTCTGCCGCCGCCGGAAGGAAAACCGGCTCATGCCCATACAGCGTGTTGACGTCGTCGTCGGCCACATCCATTTCGGCCACGCCGGTCCAGCCCGAATCCTTGACCAGCTCATTGCGGTACTCATCGGCTTCGAGCCCCATCGCGGACGCCTTCACCCGCATCGGCAGGTCCTTGGAAACAACCGTGACGTTGCGGCCCTCATCGGCCAGGTTCTTGGCCACCGCCAGAATCCGGCTGTCGTTATCCGCGCCGCGGAACCCGGCCGGCAGCACGTCGGGCGAGACGTGGTTAAGTTCCACTCGCAGTGTGCCGCCCTCCGCGCCAAGCGGGATGGCGTGGTTCAGGCCGCCGTGCTCAACCCGCAGGTCGTCCAGCAGCCGCAGTGCCTTGCGGGCAAAGTAGCCCAGCTCTGGATCGTTCCGTTTGCCTTCCAGCTCGGTGATCACCACCACCGGCAGGATCACTTCGTGTTCGGCGAACCGCAGCAGTGCCCGAGGATCGGACAGCAGCACGGATGTGTCCAGGACGTACGAGACACGTGCTGTTTCCGGTTCCCCGGCGGAAACAGCGCGACCGGACGCGGTGGCAGCTGCGGGCTGCTCCCCGGGTCCGGTCGTGGCGGCGAGTCGCTGGTTTTTAGTGGCGGTCATGCTGGCTCCCGTCCGGAGCACGGCGGCTCCGACTGATCTGAAGCGGGGCGCGGACGGTAAGGCCACCAGGCCGGTACCGGCCTCCCCCGATGCAGCTTTCGCTCTGCGCATCAAACTGGTGGCCTCCCGATCAATCTGCGGATTGCCGACTGATGGTTCCAAATTACGCTGATGTAATTCGTCCGCACAAGAGCCTTGGCAATTGCGTTTCAGCGAATTCTGGATGAACCGAACGACGTCGATGCGCCGCCTGCTGCGTCCGGCCCGCCTTAGGCGCCGAAGCGGCGCTGCCGGCTGGCATAGTCGCGCAATGCTCGCAGGAAGTCGAGGCGCCGGAAGTCCGGCCACAGCGCCTCGCAAAAGTAATACTCGCTATAGGCGCTCTGCCACATCAGGAAGCCGGAGAGCCGCTGTTCGCCGGAGGTCCTGATGACCAAGTCCGGGTCCGGTTGACCGCTGGTATAGAGGTATTGGGAAATATCGTCAACGGTCAGTGTCCCGGCGACCTGCGCCAGGCTCTTGCCATCGGCCTCGGCGTGGCGCAACAGGCCCTTGACGGCGTCAACAATTTCCCGGCGGCCGCCATAGCCCACCGCCACGTTGACATGGACCCCCTCCACAGCCGCGGTCTGTTCCCCCAAATTGCGGAGTTTGGCGGCGAGGTCGGCGGGGAGCGTCTCCAGCGCGCCGACGGGGTGGACGCGAACGTTCTTGCCCTCGCCCAACCGGTCCAAGGTATTGCCGATGACACCCAGCAACTCGCGCAATTCGTCTTCCGAGCGGCCCATGTTGTCCGTGGACAGCATGTAGAGCGTCACCACTTTGATGCCCAGGTCGCCGCACCAGCCGAGGAACTCCAGGATCTTGTCCGCGCCGGCCTGATGCCCTTCCCTCGTCGGTGCTCCGGCCAGTTTGGCCCAACGCCGGTTGCCATCCACCACCACGCCGATGTGGCCCGGGATGCGGCCGGGGACCAGCGAACGCTGCAGGCGACGCTCATAGAGGCGGTAGAGGACGCCGGGAAGAGACACAGCACCCTGCCTTCCTGATCGCCCATTCACGACTTCGAATTCTATCGTCCCGCTCGGCCGGTCCCGTACACCCCTCTTGTTACCGACGAGTAACATGAGGGCCACTGCCGCTAGAATATGCGCATGAGTGAACACCGTGCTGCGCCCCGGCCGTCAGGATACCGGCGCGATAACGCCGGCTCGACCGCGCGGATGGAGGCGACGCACGGACCGGTCGAACGGGCCGTGGAGCAGGTTGCCGACGCACTCAATATCAAACCGAAGTTCCGCGGCTGGCTGCATGCCGGCGCCACTCCCCTGGCTTTGGCGGCCGGGATCGTCCTCGTAGCACTCGCGCCCACCGCCGCCGGAAAATGGGCTTGCGCGGTCTACGCAGCGACCGGGCTGTTGCTCTTCGGCGTCAGCGCCGTCTACCACCGCGGCAACTGGAGCCCGCAGGTCAAGCTGTTACTCAAGCGCCTGGACCATACCAACATCATGCTGGTCATCGCCGGGACCTACACGCCGCTGGCCTGGGCGCTGCTGGATCCGTCGAAGGCCACGCTGCTGCTTTGGCTGATCTGGGCCGGCGCCATCGCCGGCGTCGGTTTCCGGGTGCTCTGGCCGCACGCCCCGCGGTGGCTCTATGTCCCGATCTACTGCGCGCTAGGACTCGCGGCGTTGTTCTACTTGCCCGAATTCTTCGCTGCCAGCGTCCCAGCCGCGGTACTGATCTGCGTGGGCGGCGCTTTTTACATTGCCGGCGCCGTCGTTTACGGAATCAAGCGGCCGAACTTCTCGGCCACATGGTTCGGTTTCCACGAGCTCTTCCACGCCTTCACCGTGGTTGCCTTCGTATGCCACTACGTCGCCATCATGATCGCGGTGCTCGGCTCCGCCGGCTGACACCCCGCCGCCGGCTTTCGGCGTGTTCCCCGGTTTAGGTTCCTGCCGCGCCGAGTTCTGTCAGCAGGGCAGCGACCGTTGCCACCGGGCGGCGGCACACCATCCCGCGGCAGACAAAGGCCAGCGCGCCGTCCGCCGGGACCGGCTTGTCCGCCAGCAGCGGGGCTGGCTCTTCCTGTCCCGGGGCCGCTGCGTGACGGGCGACGACGATGCCCGGGCTGCCGCTGGCGCGCGCCGCGGCAATCAGCGCCGCGGCTGCTGCTGGTTGTCCGGTGACCGCCAGTTCGACCGGTCCCGTCACGAGCGCCTGCGCAGCGGCCAGCCCCCAGCCGGCGGCCCGTGGCGCCCGGGCGGCAATCCGGCCCAGATAACCGAGCAACCGGCCTGCCAGTTCGCGGTGCGGCACGGAACCGCTGTACGCCGCATACGTGGCCAGCACCCCGGCGAACAAGCTGGTGCCGCTGGGCGTGGCGCTCTCCAGTGGGTCAGCCGGGGGAACGGCTCCTGCGGCAGCAGCCACCTGCGCGGCCGGGACCACCTGGTCGCTGAGCGTTCCGTCCCGCAGGAACACCGCCTCCGCACGCAGCACCAGCCCTTCCGCGGCACGGTACCAGCGGCTTTCCCCGGTGGCTGCGTACAGTGCGAACAGTCCCTCCGCGCACCCGGCGTAGTCCTCCAGCAACCCTTCGAAGTGCTGGGCTGTACCGTCGTGCGAAACGCGGGCCAGCCGGCCGCTGTCATCGAGATGCACGGACAGCAGGTAGTCGGCAGCAGCCGCGGCGGCCTCGGTGAGGTCGGGCCGGTCCAGCAGCTCTCCCGCTTCGGCCAGCCCGGCCACCGCCAGCCCGTTCCAGCCGGCCACCACCTTTTCGTCCCGTGCCGGCTGCGCCCGCTGCTGCCGGGCCGCCAGCAGTACCGGACGCAGCGCCTCCCAGCGTTGCTGTTCGTATGGTTCCAGCGGCCGCCCTGGATGCAGCGTCGACCCGGTGGCAGTGACGTTGCCCCGTTCCCCCACACCCATCACGGACGCCACCCAGCCTCCGTCGTCGGTTCCGAGCACCTCGTACAGCTCCGCGGGAGACCACAAGTAGGTTGCACCTTCGTGGTGGACGCCACCGACGACGGTGTCGGCGTCCAGCGAGGAGGCGATGCCGCCGTGGGACAGTTGCAGCCGGTCCACCAACCACCCTGCGGTCCCTGCCGCGACCGAGCATCCCAGATCCCGCTCCGTCCCCGCCTGCGACTGCACGGCCCATTGGGCATAGACGCGCAGCAACTGGACGTTGTCATAGAGCATTTTCTCGAAGTGCGGCACCGACCACCGGCGGTCCACCGTGTAACGGGCAAAGCCGCCCTCGAGCTGGTCGTACAACGCCGACCCGGCCATGGCCAGCAAGGTGCGGGCGGACAATCCGGCGGCTAGCCGCGCCGAGTCGGATCGGGACGCCCCTGCGTGCCGGAGCAGGAAGTGCAGCACGGCCGACGGCGGGAATTTGGGGGCGCCGCCAAAACCGCCGAAGACTGTGTCTTCCTGGCCCGCTAACACTTCGACGGCTTCTTCGAGGACAGCTTGGTAGTCAGGTCCCCCCGCTTCGCCGGACGGTATCTGAACCGGCCCCCACCCGCCCGCTGGATCGCCGGGCAACCGTAGACCGCCCCCGCCCGGCCCCACGGAGAGGTCGCCCAGAAGCCCGCGGTTCGCGTCACCCGTTTGCGCCAACGCCTGCGCCACCGACGCGGCGGCGGTCTCGACGGCCCCGCGGCGCTGCTCCCAGGCTTCGTGCACCGCTTGAAGCACCTGGCGGAACGATGGCTGGCCAAGCTGCGGCCGCGGCGGGAAGTATGTGCCGGAGTAAAAGGCCCTGCCGTCGGGGAGCGTGAACACGCTCATCGGCCAGCCGCCCTGCCCGGTCATGAGCTGAGTGGCGGACATGTAGATGCTGTCCACGTCCGGACGTTCTTCCCGGTCCACCTTGACCGGGATGAAGTGCTCGTTCAAGTACTCCGCGGTGGCCTGGTCTTCGAACGATTCATCTGCCATCACGTGGCACCAATGGCAGGCCGCATAGCCCACCGAAACAAAAACAGGCACGTCGCGCAGACGTGCCTGTTCGAAAGCCTGGTCGCCGAACGGCCACCAGTCCACGGGGTTTCCGGCGTGCTGGCGCAGGTAGGCCGAGGCCTCGGAGCGCAGTCGGCCGGCCACGGTCAGTCGCCGCGGTCCGGGCGGCCCGAGCCGCCGCTGGTTTCGTTTGTTCCGCCGCTGGCCGGTGCCTCGCCCTCTGCATAGTGATCGGGACCGCCGCTTGCGGAGCCTGCCTGACCGGATGATCCGGGACCGGTTTGCTGTGCGCCGGCGTTAACATTCTCTTCCAGTTGCGAGCGGTAGCGGACCCGCCGGATGCGCCGGGTCATGTCCCAGATCAGGACGACCACCACAGCCGCCAGGGCAAAGGTGAAGAAGAAGCCCCACGGCCCGGGCGAAACCTGGTCCGCGTCGAGTCCGGGCCGGAGAGTGGGCTCGCCGGCACCGGCGGCGACGGCGGCAAGGATCTGGATCAGGGGCAAATTCAGTCTCTTTCTGGGTGCGTCCGGGACACGAGGCTCCGGCGCTGGTTGGCTGCAAGCTCTATCTTATGCCCGCAAAGAAATCTGTTTCGGGGACGCTGGTCTCCACCCGTGCGTGTATCAGTGAGAAGTCCTCCCACGGCCAGACCGTCCGCTGCATCTCCTCGGAGACGGCGAAGAAGAATCCGGTGGGCTCCACCTGGGTCCGGTGCGAGAGCAGCGCGCGGTCGCGGTGGCGGAAAAAGTCGCCGCAGTCGATCTGTGTGGTGGTGCGGTGGTTGGGCATCGGCGGTTGGTGGCCTTCGGCGTCGGCCTCCAGCCAGGCTGCGAGCCGCGCGGCGTAGGGCGACTGCAGCCCTGCTTCCTCCAGGGCAAAGTGGAGTGCGCGGAACCGCTCCGGGTTGAAGGCGCGGTCATAGTAGAGCTTCAGCGGCTCCCACGCACTGCCCGCTTCCGGGTAGCGCTCGGGGTCACCGGCGGCATGGTATGCCTCCACCGCCACCTTGTGCGCCATGATGTGGTCCGGGTGCGGATAGCCGCCGTTCTCGTCGTAACTGATCACTACATGAGGCCGGAACTCTCGCACCAGTTTGACCAGCGGGGCTGCGGCCCGCTCCAGCGGCAGCGTGGCGAAGCTGCCGAACGGCAGCGGTGGCAGCGGGTCCCCCTCCGGCAGACCGGAATCTGCGAACCCCAACCAGCGCTGCTGGATGCCCAGCTCGGCCGCGGCCTGTGCCATCTCCCGCCGCCGGATCCCGGCAAGGTCCCGGTGCGCCTGGGGATCCGAGGCAGCCTCGGCATTGAGAATGTCTCCGCGTTCACCGCCGGTGCAGGTAGCCACCATCACCTGGACGCCCTCGGCGGCATAACGCGCCATGGACGCCGCGCCCTTGCTGGATTCGTCATCCGGATGGGCATGGACCGCCAGCAGGCGCAGTCCGTCACTCTGCGCTGGCTGGGCTGCATCGAAGCTCACGTAACTACTCCTGGAAAATCTGGCGTGGGCGGGAGGATAAACTTGAGGGCGTGAGCACCGCAGGCCCCCGTACTCCTCAGACTTCCTCCAGCTTAACTGTTTCCAACCGTTACGGCACACCGCGGCGATCGCTGTCCCGCCGCGCCAAACTTGCGCTGGCTGGCGGCGCCCTCGGAGTTGCCGTTGTCGGCGCGGGCTTTTTCGCCCTGGGCCAGAACGGGCCACAGATTGAGAGCAAGGACGTTGGCTTTGCCGTGGCCGACGCCGGACACATGACTGTGGATTTCCAGGTCACCAAGGATCCGGAGGCCACCGTCCAGTGCGCCGTCAAGGCCCTGAGCGACAACTATGCCGTCGTCGGCTGGAAGGTGGCCACGATCGGTCCCGCCGGTGAAACGACCGGCGGAACCACAGCGCACCGTGTCCAGCTCAGAACTGAGTCCTTAGCCGTCTCCGGCGGCGTGGACAGCTGCTGGTCCGCCGGCGCCAACAGCTGACTCAACGGTCACCGCCTCACCGCGCCCATCCAGTCATCTGCTCGGGGCTGCGGCTTCCCATGAAGCGGAGGGAAACACCCTTTATCACCTTGTTATTGGGAAAACCGGCGGCGGCTGACTACAATTGAGCAAATACATTCCACCCCGCCTACCTGGTGAACTGGGAACATCCCAGAACGAAATGATTCACCAACATGGCGGGGTCTTTGCATCAAGTGGCCGCCGGCATGGCGGCCTTTTGTGCAAAGTGCCACCGTGCCCGGTCCCGCGTCCAGCGGCTCCGGCAGCAACTAAGGAGAACTACGTGTCCACTTCCAGCGCACCTGTCGCCTGGCTCACTCAGGAAGCCTACGACCGCCTGAAGGCTGAACTGGATCACCTTTCGGGTCCCGGCCGGGCAGAGATCGTCGACCGCATCGAACAGGCCCGCTCCGAGGGGGACCTCAAGGAGAACGGCGGCTATCACGCTGCCAAGGAAGAACAGGGCAAGGCCGAAGCCCGGATCCGCCAGCTCACTGACCTGCTGCGGAACGCCCACGTGGGCGAAGCACCGGCAGATGACGGAATCGTGGAGCCGGGCATGGTCATCGAGGCAAAAGTCGCCGGCGACTCCGAGCGCTTCCTGCTCGGCAGCCGCGAGGTTGCCGGTGAAACCGATTTGGACGTGTACAGCGAAAAGTCCCCGCTCGGCGCGGCCATCCACGGGAAGCGGGCCGGCGAGTCCGTCACCTACACTGCCCCGAACGGCAAAGAGATCTCGGTGGACATCATCTCGGCCACCCCTTACGCCGGCTGATCAAGCGCACTGACAGACGCCGAAGGCGGGTTCCTGCGGGAACCCGCCTTCGGCGTCTGCGCGTTCGATGGCCGGTAGTCGGCGCTGGAAACCGGGCGGTCAGCCGAGATTGGGCCTGCGGCGGCGCAGCAGCACCGCGGCAACCACTCCACCGGCTGCCCCGAAAAGGTGCGCCTGCCAGGAAGTGCCGGGCATCGCCGTCGGCAGGACGCCCCACAGCACCGAGCCGTAGAAAATGAAGATGACCACGGCCAGCAGGACCTGCCGCCAGCTGTGGTTATAGAAGCCGCGCACCAACAGGTAGGCCAACAGCCCGAAGACCAGGCCCGAAGCCCCGATCGTCAGCCCTGCGCCCGTCAGCCAGACCCCGAGCCCGGAGGCCAGCCAGCTACAGGCGAGCACCACCAGGAACCGCCGGATCCCTTCCAGCAGCGTCAGGAACCCGAGCACCAGCAGCGGGAGCGTGTTGCTCAACAGGTGGCTGGTATCGGCATGAAGCAGCGGGCCGAAGAACACTCCGTCGAGCCCGTCCAGCCGACGGGGCGCAATCCCCAGCAACAGGCTGAAGTAGCCGCCCGCGATCAGGTTGACCAGGAAGGCCACCCAGAGCAGCACCGCAAGCGCCCCGGCTCCTGCCAAGGCCTGGGCGGGGCGCAGTGCACGGCTGCGGGCCATGGGTCAGTGGACGACGACGGGCTGGAAGCCCTGGGCGCGGAGGCTGCCGAGCACCAGTTCGCAGTGCTCGTGGCCCTTGGTCTCGATGTCGATGGTGATGGCAACGTCGCCCATGCTGATGGAGCCGCCGATCCGCGTATGGTCCACCCGGGTGACGTTGGCGTCCGATTCAGCGATGATCCGCGAGATCTGGGCCAGCGAGCCGGGACGGTCATCGAGCATGATCCGGACGGACATGAACCGGCCGGAGGCATACAGGCCTCGCTGGATGACCTTCAGCATCAGCATGGGATCGATATTTCCGCCGGAGAGGATGACCGCTGTGGTTCCCGGATTCGGGATAACGCCTTCCATCAGCGCGGCCACGCCGACGGCGCCGGCGGGTTCGACCACCAGCTTGGAGCGCTCGATCAGGAAGATCAGTGCACGCGCCAGAGCGTCTTCGCTGACGGTGACCACATCGTCGACCAGTTCCCTGATGATCGAAAATGGCAGCTGCCCTGGGCGGCCCACGGCGATACCGTCGGCCATGGTGGCCACCTTCTGCAGCGGCACCAGCGCGTCCGCGGCCAGCGACGGCGGATAGGCGGCCGCATTCTCTGCCTGCACCCCGATGACTTTGATCTCGCGGCCTAACTCCTTGGCCCTTGCCTTGACGGCGGTGGCGACTCCGGCCAGCAGTCCGCCGCCGCCAACACCCATGACGATGGTGTCGACGTTCGGGACCTGTTCCAGGATCTCCAGGCCGAGTGTGCCCTGGCCAGCGATAATGTCCGGGCTGTCGAACGGGTGGACGAACACCGCGCCGGTCTGCTCCGCGTAGCGTTCGGCTTCGGCGAGTGCTTCGTCCACGTTGTGACCATGCAGGATCACTTCGGCGCCATGACCACGGGTGGCCGCCAGCTTGGGCAGGGCAACACCGAGCGGCATAAAGATGCGCGCCTTGATGCCCAGCCGGGCCGCAGCTACCGCCACGCCCTGGGCGTGGTTTCCCGCGGAAGCGGCCACGACGCCGCGTGCCTTCTCCTCGTCTGTCAGCCCGGCCATGCGCACATAGGCGCCACGAACTTTGAAGGAACCGGCGCGCTGCAGGTTCTCACATTTGAAGAAGACATCGGAACCGACCATCCGACCCAGCGCGCGGGATTGCTCGATCGGCGTCTTCGCGATGACCCCGTCAAGGATTTTCCGGGCTGCCTGGACGTCATCAAGCGTGACGGGTAGTTGGGTGGTGGCTGTCACTTGTCGGACTCTTTTCTGCGCAGCTGGACGCGGCGTCGGCGGACGGGTTCCTGTTCTGGGGTCTCTGGCGGGTTGCCCGGACCGGACGAAGCCAACGCCGGTTCAGGTGCCGTATAGGGCTCTTCCACCGGTGGAGGCGCCCCCAGTGCCGGGTCTGTTTCCCATCCCCGGGCGGCAATGTACCTGACAACGGCATTGAGGATCGCGAGCAGAGGCACGGCAAACAGTGCGCCGGCTATTCCGGCGACCATCGAGCCGCCCGCCACGGCCAGCACGACTGCCAACGGATGCAGCGACACGGCTTTGCCCATAACCAGTGGCTGCAGCACATGCCCCTCAAGCTGCTGAACGCCAAGCACAATTGCGAGCATGATGAGTGCATTGACCCAGCCGTTGGCCACCAGCGCCAGCAGAACGGCGACAAACCCGGTCACCAGCGCACCGATGATCGGGATGAACGAGCCAAGGAAGACCAGAACGCCGAGCGGCAGCGCCAGTGGCACACCGATGATGGCCGCGCCGGCACCAATACCGACCGCGTCGACGAAGGCAACGAACATTTGCACACGAATGTACTGGACCATGGAGGTCCAGCCCTTGCGGCCTGCACCGTTGCTCGCCGCCCGGGCCTTCTTCGGCAACAGGCCGACCATGAAACGCCAGATCCGGTCGCCGTCGTAAAGGAAGAAGATCAGCGCGAAAATGGTCAGCAGCAGACCGGTGAACAGGTGCCCGGCCGTGGACCCCACGCTGAGGGCGCTGGAAAAGATCGCGCTGCTGTTGCTCTGCAGCTGCTGCAAGCCTTCGTTCAGGTAGGAGTTGAGTTGTTCGTTGGTCAGCTGGAGTGGCCCATCGGTCAGCCATCCTTGGACCTGGCCGATTCCTTGCAACACCTGATCCCACAGCTCCCTGAAGCCGATGTAGAGCTGTCGGCCGACCAGGGAGAGAGCGCCGCCTATCAGCCCGAGGAAGCCGAGGATGGTAATGGCCACGGCCAGGCTCTTGGGCACCTTGGCCTTGCGCAGGAACCGGACCACTGGCGAAATCAGGGCGGTGATCAGGGCCGCGACCATCAGCGGGATGACCAGCAGCGAAACGAAGCTCAGCAGCCAGACCAACAGTCCGCCGACCACCAGGATCAGGCCCACCCGCCAAGCCCACGCCGCGCTGATCCGCAGGGCGTAGGGCACGTCCTCGCGAACGTGATGCCGGCTGTCGGTGCCGGCCGATCGTCCCGCCGGCAGGGGACGGTTTTCGGGGAATGACCGGTTCATAAACCCAATAGTTTCATATTGTCGCCCAGACATGTGTTCAGTGAAGCCGCGCCGTAATCCCCCAGCTACCACCAAAAGTATCGCCGGGTTGCAGCCACACCAGCCCGGTGCCGGAATTAAGGCTGTCCGCCGGCGCCGTCATGGGTTCTACCGCCACTGCGCACTCCCTGCCCGGATACTTGGGAGTTACAAAAATATGCACGTACTGGAATGCTTCGGCCTGCCACAGCCCGACGGTCGACCCGTCATCCGATGCCAGGGTGCTCACCACCCGACCGCCGCGCCCCGCCGACAGCCCGGTGTAGGCGCGGTCCATCGCCAGATCCGCCAGCCGAACTCCCTGACGGAGATCGGCATGCTCGTCGACCGGGATATCTGCCGTCGGAATCATGGTCTGCGGATCCGCCGGAAAGAAACGGGCGGCGGGTACGGTCAGCGTCAACCGGTCAGCAGGTTCGTCTCCCAAACGAAGAAACGGGTGGGCGCCCAGCGCGACCGGCGCAGCCACAATGGACCGGTTCAGCAACTCCTGCCGCACGGTGAGATCGCCGGCCTGGTCCAGGGAGTACTCGGCAATGTGGCTGAGCCGGAAGGGATACCCGTGCTGCGGGAAGATCTCGGCCCGCAACACCAGCCTGGTCTCGCTCCGTTCAACGAGGCGGTAGCCGGTATTGCGGAGCAGCCCGTGGATCGCATGCCCGCGGGACGGCTCCGTGATGTCCAGTTGCTGGACGGCGCCGTCAAGCGTCCACCGGCCTTCGGCCACCCGATTGGGCCACGGCGCCAACAGAATGCCGCAGGCCGACGGCGGGATCCGGTCTTCATCGTACGTCTCGGTCAGCTGCACACCGCGCTTTTCGAAGAGCCGCAGACCGCCTGCCAACTCGGTAATCACGGCTCGCGACCCGGCGCGCCGCAGTTCGAATTGCTCTCCGGTCGCTGCTTGGCTGCGCTCGCGCGTCATGGGTTCCACGGTACCGGCTTGGTCCTTAAAACAACTGACCCCGGCGCGGGGCCGGGGTCAGTCTGTCAGGATCGAAGGATTATTCCTCGCCGCGCAGGATGGCGAGCAGGCGCAGGATCTCCACGTACAGCCAGATCAAGGTCACGGTCAGGCCGAAGGCCGCCGTCCAGGAGTACTTGCGGTCCACACCCTGTTTGACGCCTTGCTCGATCGAGGTGAAGTCGACGATCAGCGAGAAGGCGGCCAGCCCGATGGCGAACAGGCCGATGATGACACCCAGCGGGATGCCCATAAACTCGACCCCGCGCATGCCCCACTGATTGTCCAGCACGCCGAACCACATCAGGCCCAGGTTCACCAGCGAGAACAGCGCGTAGCCGATTAGCGCGATCATGAAGAAGCGCATCGCCTTCGGGGTGGCGCGGACCTTACCGCTCTTGAACAGGACCAAGGTAACGGCGAAGACGCACACGGTGCCCAGCACGGCCTGCGGGGCAACGCCCGGGTACATGCTGTCGATAAACATAGACAGCCCACCGACGAACAGGCCCTCGGCGGCGGCATACGCCAAGATCAGGCCCTTGGACGGTTCCTTCTTAAAGGCGTTGACCAGGCCGAGCACCAGGCCGGCGATCATGCCCGGGATCATCAGGATCGGGAACATCCAGCCGATGGCACCGCCGACGACCACCAGGGCCAGGCAAGCCAACGTCTTCATGATGACGTCGTCGTACGTCATCCGGCCGGTCTGGGCCGGGCCAGCAGACGGCTGGTTGTACAGGTCCTGCAGCTGCTGGCTGGAGAGCTGCGTCTGGCCGGCCAGCACGGTCGAACCGGCTGCGGCAGATCCCGCGGGTGAACCGCGGAATGCCCTCGGGTTGTTGAAAACCGGATTTCCTCCGATTGCCATCTTGTTGTCCTCCATCGTCAGGGGGCGAGCTATTGATTACACTACCAATCCCAACGAACGCCACGGCAGAAAATTCCACAACGTGCCGATGAACTCTTCCACACTTAGCGCTCCTGCCTGATTCCGCTGCCTCGGGCGGGCCCGCCGCGGGTAGACTGCTGCGGTGACTTCCCGCAGTCCTTCGGACAAGCCCCGCTCCTCCGCGCAGGACAAACTGCCCCTGCGGATGCTCCATGACCGCATTCTGGTCGCCCCGGACCAGGACAGCAGCGAGCGCCGTTCATCCTCCGGAATCGTCATTCCAGCCACCGCCGTGATGGGCAAGCGACTGGCGTGGGCCGAGGTAGTGGCCGCCGGCCCGCAGGTCCGCCAGGTCGCGGTCGGCGACCGGGTGCTCTTCGATCCGGAAGACCGTGCGGAAGTGGAGGTCAACGCTGCCGACTACACCCTGCTCCGCGAGCGTGATATCCACGCCGTTTCCCAGCCGGAGGAAGCGGACAGCAGTACCGGTCTCTATCTCTAGCGCACCGGCGGGACTAGTGGCTCCCTGCTGGCCCGCCTCCCCATCTCTGTAGCCAGCCTGCCCTGTGATGCCCCAACGTTTTACCTTCGCTTAACAACTGCTTCACAGTTGTTACCTGATCGCGATAGAACCACCCTCCCCACCGCCTATGGCGCAGGTAACATAAACGACACGTCAGTGATTCTTGTCACAGGCGCGGTCAGTGCCTGCCGGTGACCCGGCGGACCACCCCACACTGTGGAGGTTCATATTTTGATAGCGATGCCGAAGCTTGTTCGGCCATTGGGGACGCTACTCGCCTTACTGGCGATCATCACGGGGATCATCTTGTCCGCTCCCCCCTCACTGGCTTCGACCACCTCACCAGAACCAACCCCCGGTGCAACGTCGGCGCCTGCTGAACCCTCCCGCTACAAGATCAGCGGTGTCTTGCGGAATGTCGACGGTCCGGTCGCGGGCGTGAAGATCACCGCGAAAGGGGAAGGATTCAGCGGCGAGGCGACCACCGGAGAGAACGGAACCTGGTCCATCGGAGTTCCGGTCCAGGGAACCTACCAAGTCGAGGTGGACGTCTCCACCTTCCCGGAGGGCGTGAAACTGGCCCCGGGAACGCCAAATCCGCGGGAAGTCACTTTCACCAACACGTCCAATGCCGCTGCCGTCTTTCCGCTTGGCGAAGGCATTGTGGTCCAGAGCGCCAGTTTCGGCGAGATTTTCGCCGAACGGCTGATTGCAGGCTTGAGCTTTGGCCTGCTGCTGGCTTTGGCTTCGGTGGGCTTGTCGCTGATCTATGGCACCACTGGCCTGACCAACTTCGCCCATGGCGAGATGGTCACGGTCGGGGCGGTCTTGATGTTCGGTTTCTCTGTGGCGGGCCTCCCGATCTGGTTGGCGATGGTGTTGGGTGTCGTCTTGGGCGGTGCCTTCGGGTGGGTCCAAGACGCCTGGCTCTGGAAGCCCCTGCGGCGCCGCGGTACCGCGCTGATTCCCATGATGATCATCAGCATCGGATTGGCTCTGGCAGCGCGCTATACGATCTTGTTCAATTTCGGGGGCGCCACGCAACAGCTTCCCGGCGCCAGCAGCCCCATCCTGGAGCTCGGCACCATCTCCATCAGTCGCAACACGCTGATCTCGCTGGTTGTCAGCCTGGTGGTGATCGTCCTGATCGCCATGCTGCTGCTGAAGACTCGTCTGGGCAAGGCTACCCGCGCTGTTGCCGACAATCCCGCGCTGGCGGCAGCCTCCGGCATCGATGTTGACGGAGTCATCAGGATTGTCTGGACAGTGGGCGGCGTCCTGGCTGCACTGGGCGGCATCCTTTGGGCCTACTACCGCCCCGGTGTCACCTTCAATATGGGCCAGCAAATCCTGCTGCTCGTCTTTGCCGGAGTCATTCTGGGCGGACTGGGCACCGTGTTCGGAGCCTTGGTTGGCTCGGTCCTGGTCGGACTGTTCGTCGAACTGTCGACGCTCTGGCTGGTAGCAGACCTTAAGTACGTAGGCGCTCTGCTGATCATGATCGTCGTCCTGCTGTTCCGGCCACAGGGGATCCTTGGCCGTCGAGAGCGCGTGGGTTAGGAGGCAACACCATGGATTTCCTCAATATATTGGCCAATGCGCTCGGCGAGATCGTCAGCCCGACGACGGCCGCCTACGCCCTGGCTTCCCTAGGTCTGGCAGTCCACTTCGGCTTTACCGGGCTGCTGAACTTCGGACAAGCCGGTTTTATGGCCATCGGCGCCTACGGGTTCGCCATCCCCACCCTGTTGTGGGACGTCCCGTTCGTTGTCGGCGTCTTGATAGCTGTCGTCGGATCGGTGATCTTTGCGCTGCTCTTGGGTATACCTACCCTGAGGTTGCGTGCCGATTATCTGGCCATTGTCACGATTGCCGCCGCGGAGATCATCCGCTACGTAGTCACCACCAATGAACTGACCGACATCACCGGTTCTGCCAACGGCCTCGCCGCGTTCGAAGGCGGGTTCTACGCCATGAACCCGTTCCCGCGGGGCACATACAATTTCGGCCTGACGAGCCTGAACGAGCGGGACCTCTGGATCCGTGTGGTTGCCTGGACCCTCGTTGCTCTGTGCTGCCTGCTGGTGTTCCTGCTGATGCGAAGCCCCTGGGGCCGAATCCTGAAGGGCATCCGCGAAGACGAGAATGCAGTGCGTTCTTTGGGCAAGAATGTCTATTCTTACAAGATGCAGTCCCTGATTTTCGGCGGCCTGCTGGGCACCTTTGCAGGCATGATCTTCACACTCCCCCGCGGAGCGGTCCAGCCGGCCAACTATCAGACGGAGCTGACGTTCTTCCTCTGGACGTGCTTGCTGCTGGGCGGCATGGCCACTGTTCTCGGCCCGGTCATCGGCGCCATGATCTTTTGGGTGGTGCTCTCGCTGACCCAGGGACTGCTCTACGGGGCCATCGAGGCGGGCTACATCACCTTCCTGACCACCACTCAGGCCGGGCAGTTGCGGTACATCCTGGTCGGCGTCGCTCTGATGCTGTTAATGATATTCCGGCCCCAAGGCGTGCTGGGCAACAAGAAAGAGCTGGTATTCGCATGAGCGAACAAGACCGCATCCCGGCCGGAGGCAGCACCGCCGCCCCTGACCAGGCACCCGTACCGAACGAATACATGACCGACGCGCGACCCATCGCTGCCGACGAACCGGGTCCCGGCTGCCGCAAGCGCGATCCCATCCTCGTGGCCAAGAACGTCAAGCGCCAATTCGGCGGTGTCAATGCCGTGGACGTGGAATATTTGGAGATCCCCCGGCACCAGATTACGGCGCTCATTGGGCCGAACGGAGCAGGCAAGACCACTCTGTTCAACCTGCTCACCGGCTTCGACATCCCGCAGTCCGGGGAATGGTCCTTCGAAGGCCACTCACTGGCAGGAGTGGCATCCTACAAAGTGGCCCGGATGGGCATGGTCCGCACGTTCCAGCTGACCAAGGTCATGGGCAAGCTGACCGTCATCGAAAACATGCGTCTGGGGGCCACGGAGCAGTCCGGCGAGAACCTGTTCAAGGCCCTCTTCAAGAAAATCTGGGGTCCCAGGGAAAAAGAAATCACCGAGCAGGCAGAGGATCTGCTGGTCAAATTCAAGCTGGACGCAAAACGCGACGACTACGCGGCCTCACTCTCCGGCGGCCAGCGCAAACTGCTGGAAATGGCCCGGGCCCTGATGGTCCGGCCCAAGCTGGTCATGCTCGACGAGCCGATGGCCGGCGTGAACCCGGCCCTGACCCAGTCTCTCCTCGAGCACGTCAGGAATCTCAAGGCCGAAGGCATGACCGTGTTGTTCGTCGAACACGACATGCATATGGTCCGCCACATTGCGGATTGGGTAGTGGTCATGGCCGAAGGCAGGATCGTGGCAGAGGGCCCGCCCGGCGTCGTCATGAAGGACCCCGCCGTGATTGATGCCTACCTCGGTGCCCACCACGATGTCGACCTCGGCGACGCGGAAGGGGTCGAGGCGCTGGCGGAGGAACTCGCCCAGGACGAGGAGTCGGTAGTGGGCACGGAGGACGAGGGAGTCCTGCGCAGCCACATCAGCGAGCACGATTCCAGCCGAGATGAGTCCCGCGAAGCCGATCAGGACCCAAACAGGAAGGACCAGGCATGAATGCGCACCCGGCGGATACAAGCCCGACCAACATGGCGGCAGGGAAAGCCGTGGTCGTCGTGCAGGACCTGGTGGCCGGCTATCTGCCCGGCGTCAACATCCTCAACGGCTGCAGCATCGAAGCCCGCGAAGGCGAATTGATCGGCATTATCGGGCCGAACGGCGCCGGGAAATCGACACTGCTCAAAGCGATGTTCGGGTTGGTCAAAGTGCATTCCGGCACCGTTGTGGTCCGCGGCCAGGACCTGACCGGGCTGAAAGCCAATAAGCTGGTCAGCCGCGGCATCGGGTTCGTTCCGCAGAACAACAACGTCTTCTCCACGTTGACCATCGAAGAGAACATGGAAATGGGCATGTTCCAGCGGCCCAAGGACTTCAAGGAGCGCTTCGACTTCGTCGCCGGCATCTTCCCCGACCTGGCCAAACGGCGCGCCCAGCGGGCCGGGTCGCTCTCCGGTGGCGAACGCCAGATGGTGGCCATGGGCCGGGCACTGATGATGAACCCGGCGGTGCTGCTCCTGGACGAGCCCTCGGCCGGCCTCTCCCCGGTGAAGCAGGACGAGACGTTCCTGCGGGTGCACGAGATCAACCGGGCCGGTGTCTCGGTCATCATGGTGGAACAGAACGCACGCCGCTGCCTGCAGATCTGCGACCGTGGCTACGTCCTGGACCAAGGCAAGGACGCATACACAGGCACCGGCCGCGAACTGCTCAAGGATCCAAAGGTCATCCAGCTCTACCTGGGCACTCTGGCGGACACCGCTTAAGCGCCCCAACCGGATACGACGACGGCGGCGCCTGCCCTTCCCGGGGCGGGCGCCGCCGTCGTTGGTCCCTCCCCTGTGCCGGGGCGCCGCCGTC
The DNA here is from genome assembly GCA_051751385.1 of Actinomycetota bacterium. Taxonomy (GTDB): domain Bacteria; phylum Actinomycetota; class Actinomycetes; order Actinomycetales; family Micrococcaceae; genus Crystallibacter. Next base: position 380,554 of record JBNJKW010000003.1, read on the forward strand.
GTTGGTCCCTCCCCTGTGCCGGGGCGCCGCCGTCGTTGGTCCCTCCCCTGTGCCGGGGCGCCGCCGTCGTTGGTCCCTCCCCTGTGCCGGGGCGGGCGCCGACTCGTTAGCCCCCTGCGGGCTCCGGAAGCTCGGACAGGGCAGCCAGTACCTCTAGCACGGCAGAGGGCCCCAGCCGGTGGCTGGGACCCTCTGCATCGGTGCGAGTGGCGTGGAGCCGGTTACAGCTGGCCGAACTCCTCAAGCTTCGGCTTCGGTACGTTGGTTTCGTCGTACTGGTAGATTCCGATGTAGGCCTCGGTCGGGTCACCGTTCTCGTCGAAGGAGATCGGGCCGGAGATGCCGTCGTAATCGATATCTTCGCCGTTGCGCAGCAGCGTCACACAACCGGCGAAGTCGTAGCACTTCTCACCGTCCATGGACACAGCCTGCATTTCCTTCGCGATGTCCTCGCCCTTGGTGCTGCCGGCCGCCTCGGAGGCCAGCGCCACGAGGTTCACCGCGTCGTAGGACTCGCCTGCGTAGGAGTAGGAGTTGAGCTTGTCATCGACCTTCGCCAGTTCCGCCTGGAATTCCTCCTTGGCGAAGGTGCCGGGAATGGTGCCCTGTGCCCCTGCCATGGCGCCCGGATCAAGCTCCTTGCTCAGGTCCGAGGTGTTGCCGTCCACCAAGAACATCTGGTCGGCTTTGACGCCCTTGGACAGCAGCAGCGGTGCAATCGACTTGATCTGGTCGAAAGTAATCAGCGCGTAGGCGTCAGGCTTGGCGTTGACTACGGCATCAACCTGCGAGCTGAACTGCGAATCGCCTTCGTTGAACATTTCAGTGGCAACGACCTGGCCGCCCGCGCCTTCGAAGGCCTCCTTGACGTTGTCCGCCAGACCGGTTCCATAGGCATCGTTCAGCACAATCATGCCGAGTGTCTGGGCGCCGCAGGTAACCATGTAGCTGCCAAGAGTGCGTCCCTGCAGAACATCGGAAGGAGCCGTTCGCCAGTACAGGCCCTTGTCATCCCATGTAGTGAAGTCCGGCGAGGTATTCGCCGGGGAGATCTGCAGAACGCCCGCGCCGGTGATCTGGTTGATCACGGTGAAGGAAACGCCCGAGGATGCCGCTCCCACGATCGCGCTGACCTTTTCGCTGAGCAGGTCCGTCACCGACTGGGTTGCAATGTCGGTGGTGGTGTCACCGGAGTCGCGTTGGACAGTTTCCACGTCTTTGCCCAGAACGCCGCCGGCTTCGTTGATCTTGTCCACGGCCAGCTTGACACCCGCAATTTCCGGCGGGCCCAGGAAGGCCAAAGTTCCGGTGGTCGGCAGCAGCGTGCCGATTTTCAGCGCTTGCTCTGTGGAGCCTTTGGACTCGGGAACGTCTGCCGGGTTTCCGGTCGAACCGCTCGTGGGCCCCCCGTCCTCACCTGGCCCCGGACATGTCAAGCCTGATGCGCCTGCCGGTGCCGATGATGCTCCCCCTCCAGGCTCCGACGGCGCGGAAGATCCCCCGCCGCAGGCCGAGGCAAACAAAGCGATCCCCAATCCGAGCGCGGCCAACTTCCCCGCCCGCGCGGAGTTGCCGCCGGTGCCGAAAAGCACTGCGTTTCGTGTGGCAGTCATGTATGTTTTCCCCTCGATCGAAAGGTTTGTGTACCTTTGATGCGATTACCAGGTATTCCTGATTACTGAGAAAACTAGTCCAAATTGTTGTTGAAAATAAGCGTTTTGGGTTACATCCTTGTAACGCTCGTCACACTGATTCGGTACCCCCGGTGGGACTCGAACCCACACTGGACCGATTTTAAGTCGGTTGTCTCTGCCATTGGACTACGGGGGCGTGGCATTCCTGCACCTACCAAGGGTACTTGATGGCCCGTCTAGGGTTCATAGGCGTCCGAAAGGATCGGCGTAGGTAAAGGCACCCGTTGGCGGGAGCGCGGTCAGCGGAAGGGCCATGAAGTGAGCGCCCCAGGCGGGGTCCGGGGCTTTGATGCCGAATTCGCTAGCCGGCCGATACCCGAACCGCGGATAGTAATCAGTGCTTCCGAGCAGCAGGATGACCCTCTCCCCCGCGGCCTCGGCCCGCTGGCGAGTTTCGGCCAGCAGGGACGCGCCGATGCCGGAACGCTGGCGGTCCGGCTCCACCGCGATCGGCCCCAGTCCCAGCGCCGGTGCACCGTCAATCCACCCGCGGGTACTGATGACGTGGCCGACGACCGTTCCGCCATCCTCGGCGACGAGGGAGAACTCCGGCAGGAAACCGTCGCAGTCGTACAGCTCGGCCAGCAGCCGGGGTTCAACAGGTTCGGCACCGTCAGCTGCGGCGAAGGCTCGAGCCACCAGTTTGAGGACGGCGGGACGGTCCCCCGGTTGTTCTGTCCTGATCAGCATCAAAACATTCTATGCCGCAGCCTCTGGGCACAAAGCAGCAGGCCCGGATACCGACGTGCGGTATCCGGGCCTGCTTTGTTGTGGTTAGCGGCCGGTGGACGCGAGTTCCTTCTCCGACCCGGTGCCCTTGGCGTCTGTTGCCGGTTTGGGAGCGGCGGCGGCCTGCGGGCGCGGCTGGGGCGAAGCGGCCTCACGGAACTGGCGGTACGGAGTCTGCAGATCGGCGAGGCGCGTGGTGTCGCGGCCCAGGAAGATGGTCCAGAACCAATTCGAGATCACGCGGATTTTGCGCTCGACGGTCGGCATGGCCAGTCCGTGGTAGCCGCGGTGTGCCATCCATGCCGGCCAACCCTTGAGCTTGATGCCCATGATGTTGGCAACGCCCTTGTTGAGTCCGAAGCCAGCGACGGCACCCAGGTTCTTGTGCTTGTACTGCTTGACGCTGCCCACGCCCCAGCGAGCCGCGTAGATGTTTTTGGCAAGCCGCTTGGCCTGGCGGATGGCGTGCTGGGCATTCGGCACGCAGAAGCCCCCCACCCCGCCGCCGGTCAGATCCGGCACGGCTGCGACGTCGCCAGCGGTCCAGGCGCCGTCGATCGGGCCGTTCTCGTCAATGATCTGCAGGGTGGCATCGGCCTTGATCCGGCCGCGTTCGTCCTGCGGGAAGCCGAAACTGCGCGCCACCGGATTCGCCTGCACGCCCGCGGTCCACAGCAGGGTGTCGGCTTCGAAGGTCTCGGCCGGCGTCTTGTCCGGCATGTTGATCAGTTCCAGCACGCCGCCCTCTGCCTTGGCCAGCGAGGTGTTGAGCATGACCTCGATGCCGCGTGAGCGCATGTGCTCGACGACCCACTTCGCCTGTTCTTCGGTGACCTCGGGCATGATCCGGCCCATTGCCTCAACCAGCACGAAACGCAGGTCTTCCTGGCGCAGCCGTCCGTTCTTCCTGACGGCAGCGCGGCCCAGGTCCTCGATTTCGGTCATGGCCTCAATGCCGGCAAAACCGCCGCCGACGCCAACAAACGTCAGCGCGCGGGTGCGCTCCGCCCCCGCCGGCAGCTGGGAAGCGGTCTCGATCCGCTCGAGCACCTTGTTCCGCAGTTCCACGGCTTCTTCGATGGTCTTCAAGCCAATGCCGGCTTCGACCAGCCCCGGGATCGGGAAGGTGCGGGTAATGGCACCGGCGGCAACAACGACGTCGCGGTAGTCCAACTCGAAAGCCTCGCCCGCCGCGGGGGTGATCACCGCCTTCTTGGCAGCATGGTCGATGGAGGTGACCCTGCCGGTGATGAGTTCGGTGTCCTGCAGATGCTGGCGGTGGTTGACCACGGCATGCCGGGCTTCGATGCTGCCGGAGGCCACTTCGGGCAGGAAAGGCTGGTAGGTCATGTAGGGCAGCGGATCCACCAACGTGACGATGCCGCCGTGCCGCTTGACCTTTTTCTGGAGCTTCAGCGCCACGTAGAGACCAACGTAGCCGCCGCCGACCACAAGGACGCGCGGGCGATCGGACGGAGCAGGAGTGATTGCCATGCCTTAAGTGTAGCCCCTTTTGTGAAAGTTTTCACGAAGTAACAGTGAGCGCACAATCAGCGCTTAATCGGCTTCTGGTTCGCGTTCCGAATCGGCGGAATGAAGTCCGTGTCCGCGTCGTCGACCGCCTGTTTCCCCCGCGCTGCCCGGCGCGCCCGGACCGTCTGGGCAGCACCCAACGCCAGGACACCGGCGATCAGCGCGCCGAACGAGAAGACGAGGATGGCGGGCAGCACCGAGTCCTCGGTGCGCGGTGGGACCGCCACCGGGGTGGTCGGTTCCGGAATCTCCGGGGCCGCGGCCTTGGACTGCACCGGAGATTGCGATTCCGGCGCAGCGACCGCGCCGCGGCGGTGCACGGTGATCCACTGCGCAATCGAACCGAGCGGGTTGGCTGCCACCTCGGGAACTTCGGCGTTCAGTGCCGCTTCAGCGTTCAGTACGCCGTAGCCGTAGATCGGGTCATGTCCGGGGACGCCAGAGTCCTTGGCCGTGCTGATGATGCGGTTGATGACCTGTGCCGCGCTCATGTCCGGGTGCTTGGAGCGGATCAGTGCGGCCACGCCGGAGACCAGCGGGGTGGCACCGGACGTGCCGGACCAGTCGGCATAGCGGCCGCCGGGCAGTCCGCCCACCAGGTTTTCCGCCGGCGCCGCCACGCCAATGACAATGCTCTGGGCCGAGGCCTCCTGGCTGGCTTCGCCGTCGCGGTTCAGTCCCGCCACGGTCAGCACCCCGGGAATGGTGGCTGGGGCGCCCGACTGTTCGGTTCCTCCAGCGCGGTTGCCGGCGGCGGCAACCACAACGACGTCGTGCTGTTCGGCGTACAGGAACGCGGCGTCCCAACTCTCCGGCCAGGAGGTGCTGGAACTGGTCAGCGACATGTTGATCACCTGCGCGCCGTTGTCCACCGCCCAGCGGACGGCCGCGGGGATCTGCTCGTCAACACCGACGCCGGAAGGATTCGGCGTCCCGAGCCAGGTGGAGGCCGTCAGGATCTGCGCCTTGGGGGCCACCCCGATCACGCCATCGGTGCCGGCACCGATTCCCTTGTCCTTGGGCTTGGACTCTTTGTCCTTCTTCTCGTCCTTGTCGTCCTTGTCGTCCTTTTTGTCTTCGTCCGGGGCATGCCCGCGGCCGGCCAGCAGGGTCGCCACCAGAGTGCCGTGCTCGGGGGTTTGTCCGATGCCTCGCTGGCCGTTGGGATCGCCCGAACCCGAGACGTCCGTGCCGCCCACCACGGCCCCCTTCAGGTCCGGGTGGGTGCTGTCAACGCCGCTGTCGATCACCGCCACCTTCACGCCTTCACCCTGCGATTCATCCCAGGCGGCGCGGATCCCGTAGGAGTCCAGCCAGTATTGCTTGTCCCGGGTGGAGTCGGCGTGGGCGGGTCCTGCCAGCATCAACGAGCCGAGCACCGCCATCGCCGAGCCCAGCGAAATGGCCTTCGCGGCGGACGAGCGCCTGCTGGGCCGTACACTTTCGCGGTGGCGCATAGGTGTCCCTTCGGTATGCAGTCTAGGTCCCTGGGGCTCGGTGCGTCGGCAGTCGGGTGGCGGCACTCAGGGCGATTCCATCAAGAATATCGTGTTCGCTGGCCGTCGCGCCGTCCACGCGTCCACCGGTCAGCGCCGCCAGCCGCCGTGACACGGTGCGCCAGATGAGCGCGCCGGCGCCAATGACGTCCACCCGTCCGGGATGCATGTAGGGCAATGCTGCACGCTGTTGCCGGGTCATCTCCAGCAAGGATGTGCAGGCAGCATCCAACCGGTCCCCCTCGACGAGTGCCCCGTGGATCGCTTCGGGACGGTACTGGTCCAGTTGCAAAGCGTGCGCGGTGATCGTGGTGACCGACCCGGCCACTCCTACCAACCGGTCAACGTCGGCCAGCGGCACCTCGTCCAGTACACCTGCCAGATGCTGCTCGGCGTCGGCCACAGCTTCGGCAATCTCCGCCGCGGTGGGCGGGTCCGAGCGCAGATGCCGTTCGGTGAAACGGACGCAACCCATATCCGTGCTGAGGGCGGCCAGCACCCCGTCGGCGGTGCCCAGCACGAACTCCGTGCTGCCACCGCCGAGGTCGACCACGAGCACCTTCTCTCCCGGCGTCGGGGCCAGGGCACTGGCGGCACCGGTAAAGGACAGTTCGGCTTCTTCGCGGCCACTGATCACCTCGGGTTCGACGCCGAGTCGGTCGCGGATGCCGTCAACAAAAACCTGCCGGTTGGCCGCGTCGCGGGTGGCGGAGGTGGCAACAAAACGCAGGCCTTCGACCCCCTGGCTGCGCAGTTGCACGGCGTATTCTTCCGCCGCCGCGAAGGTCCGCTCCAGCGCTTCGGGAGCCAGCGCCCCGGTGGCGTCCACCCCCTGCCCCAGCCGCACGATTTTCATCTCCCGGACCACGTCGCTCAGCCCTCCGTCCTGCACGTCGGCAATCAGCAGGCGGATCGAATTGGTCCCGCAATCGATGGCTCCGACACGTGCCACTAGGACTCCACTCCTCCGGCTGCGCCGGGTGTTTGAGGATCGACGGCGTCGGCGCGGTCGGAGGACTCTTTACTGCCGGACCGTCTGGCCTTCTTCGCGGCCAGTTCGTCGGCCGGCAGGCCTTGGGTCCGGGTATGGCGGCTCAGATCACGGGCGGGCGCGTCCCCTTCGACGTCCCAGGCGCCGACGCAATAGCAGCGGTCTGCGGTCCACCATTCGGCGATGCGCTCCAGCGCTTCGTCGCCCAGCGGATTCACGCCCGGACCCGCGGCCAGCGAATGTCCGACCAGGACGTGCAGGCACTTGACCCTGGTGGGCATTCCGCCGGCCGAGACGCCCGCGATCTCGGGCACCTCCCCGATGCCGGATCTGCGGCCCACCTCATTGCGCGCGGCCAGGTACTCCTCATGGGCGCGCCGGTACGCCGCGGCCAGTTCAGGATCGCTCTCCAGCCGCGCGGTCATTTCCGTCATCACCCCGGCCGCTTCCAGCCGGGACACTGCGGCGGTAATGACGGGGTGGGTCAGGTAGTACGTGGTGGGGAACGGGATGCCGTTGCCCAACCGCGGCGCGGTCGTGGCGACGAGCGGGTTTCCGCAGACGCATCGCGCGCCGATTTCCACTACGTCACGGACCGGTCTGCCGAGCTGGCGGCTCAAGGTGTCGAGGTCTTCGGGGGTGGGTGTGCGCTGAGCGGAGTTCATGGCTCAGTCCTTCCTGGCGCTGTGGTTTGTCTGGCAGCGTGCCGTGTGATCCGGTAGCCGCGGCTGCCGGGATATTAGTCAGCGGCGGGCGCGTCCGTGGCGGCCCGGGTCATCGAATTCCACAGTGCGTCGACCCACGGCAAGTCCTCCGGCGCGGTCGCGGATGCGTGTTCGTCCGACTCGCCCAGTCCTTCCGCGCCGGTGACCATGTAGCGTTTCTCCCCCGGCATTACATAGAATATGCGATCCCGCGCTTGCTGCTTGATATAGGCAGGGTCGTCCCAGCGGGCCAGCTCCTTGGTCAGCTGCTGGTGGGAGTCTTTCTTGGCGGCGATGTCCTCCTGCAGGGCGGCCAGTTCTGCCCGCTGCTCAATGAAAATCCGCACCGACGGCGCCAGCAGCACCGTGATGGACACCAAGACCACCGCAAGCGCCAGCAGCCGGCCGGAGAACGCTTTGGCCGGGACAGGGACAGCATCGGCAGGCACTTCCCTGGCCGGTTCCCGGTGTTCCCGGTGTGCAGGCGTGTCCGGCTGCCTGATCCCCTCGGACAGCTGCAGGCGTTCGGCGGCGCGGGCTTCCGACGGCGCCGGCTTGGGCTTTGCCGGTGGTTTCGGTTTCCGGCGGTGGCCCGCCTCCGGTGTGCTCGGGTGGCTGGCCTCAGGCCGGGCAACGGCGGGCGGCGCCGTCCGGCCGAAGTCTGCCCGAATGACTTTTCCGGATTCCGGTCCCCGGCGGTCGGTGTCCTTTCCATCCCCCTGGCCGCTGCCCTGTGCAGGCCCACCGCCGGCCGGGCGGCCGGCCCGCGGCATGTTGGGGCGTCGGGTGGACATTGAGGCTCCTCACCGTGGTTGTCGTGCGGGGCCCGTGTCGACTGACGGCCGGGCCCCGCTTAAGACATTACCGAGGGTTGGGCCGATCTACGCCGTGAAACGCGGGAAAGCGCTGCGACCGGCGTAGCGCGCCGCGTCGTCGAGCTCTTCCTCGATCCGCAGCAGCTGGTTGTACTTCGCCACACGCTCCGAACGGGCCGGGGCACCGGTCTTGATCTGGCCGGCATTGGTGGCCACGGCGATGTCGGCGATGGTGGTGTCCTCGGTTTCACCGGAGCGGTGCGAGGTGATGGTGGTGTAGCCATTGCGCTGGGCCAGGGCCACGGCCTCCAGGGTTTCGGTCAGCGACCCGATCTGGTTGACCTTGACCAGCAGCGAGTTGGCGGTCTTGGCGTCGATGCCCTGCTGCAGGCGCTCCGGGTTGGTGACGAACAGGTCGTCGCCCACCAATTGCACCTTGTCGCCGAGCTCGGCCGTCAAAGCTGCCCAGCCGTCCCAATCGGATTCGTCCAGCGGATCCTCGATAGACACCAGCGGGAAGTCCGCCACCAGCTGACCGTAGTAGGCACTCATTTCCGCTGCCGTCAGGGACTTGCCCTCGAACTGGTACGCGCCGTCCTGGTAGAACTCGGAGGACGCCACGTCCAGGGCCAACGCAATGTCCTTGCCCGGCGTGTAGCCGGCCCGGGTGATCGCCTCGGTGATCAGGTCCAGGGCGGCCCGGTTGCTGGGCAGGTTAGGAGCGAAGCCACCCTCGTCGCCCAGCCCGGTGGAGAGGCCCTTCTCCTTCAGCACGGACTTGAGGCTGTGGTAGACCTCCACGCCCCAGCGCAGGCCCTCGGAGAACGTTGCGGCGCCCAGCGGCACCACCATGAACTCCTGGATGTCGACGTCGGAGTCGGCGTGCGAACCGCCATTGAGGATGTTCATCAGCGGCACCGGCAGCACGTGGGCGTTCGGTCCGCCGAGGTATTTGTACAGTGGAAGGTTGGCGGATTCGGCGGCTGCCGATGCCACGGCCAGCGAGACGCCCAGAATGGAGTTGGCACCCAGATCGGACTTGTTGGACGTGCCGTCCAGGTCCAGCATGGTCTGGTCGATCAGCCGCTGGTCGGTGGCATCGAGGCCCACCAGTGCCGGCTGGATAGTGTCCAGCACCGCTGCCACGGCCTGGCTGACGCCCTTGCCCAGGTAGCGGCCCTTCTCGCCATCGCGGCGTTCGACGGCCTCGAAAGCACCGGTGGAGGCACCGGACGGAACTGCGGCGCGGCCCATCGAGCCGTCGGACAGCAGCACCTCAACTTCAACGGTGGGGTTGCCGCGGGAATCTAGGATTTCGCGCGCGTGGATGGCATCGATCAGCGCCATGGAGTAGCTCCTGTTCGTTGGAACGAAAGATGGAATGTCTGCAGGCCCGGCAACAGCCGGCCGCAGGGTCCGGCTTAAGACTAATCGAGATCAGCCGGTGGAGTTTTCTTCCGTTACGCGCTGCTGGAATCGCCGGACGGCGGCCCGGAGTGCCTGCTCTGGGTCCACACCGGCTTCTGCCGCGCGGCGGACGACGGCGAACAGCGCCTCGCCGACCTCAGCTTCCGCCATGGCCGGCTCGCCGGGCCAACCGCCGCGGTGTGCTGTGGGGCCGCGGCCGTCCCCGCCCGGCTCAGCCCGTTCCACGGGACCGGCCCGGCGTGCCCGGTCCAGGGATTTCGCCGCCAAGGTCAGCGCCGGCAGCGACGTCGGAACGCCGTCGAACGGCGTGGTCCGCTCCGGCTTCTCCGCGGCCTTCAACGCGTCATAGCTGGCAACGATCTCGGCGATGGTTTCCGGAAACGTCTCCTGCAAGGACCCGTCCGGCTGGAACACGTGCCGGTTCCGCCGGATGAGTTTGGCAGTGAGTGTGGCGGCCACGTCGTCGAAATCGAAATGCCCGCGTTCTTCCTGCAAGCGGGCATGCAGCAGCACCTGGAACAGCACGTCGGCCAGTTCGCCCCTGAGCTCGGCCACATCGGCCCGGCCGGTGTGGCCAGTTTCGATCGCCTCGGCGAGCTCGTGGGCCTCCTCGACCAGGTACTCGACCAGCGATTCGTGCGTCAGCGCAGCGGTCCACAGGCAGTGTTCGCGCAGCTGCGCCACGACCTCGAGCAGTCGGGGGACCTCCCAACCGGGGCTAGGCTCCGCCGTCGAGCCTTCCCGGCGCCGTCCCCCTGCTGGTGGATGCCCGGCGTGCTGCATAGTCCCGTCAGTCCAGCTGGCTGCGGAAGCCCTCGCCGATGTACTCGACGAGCGCCTCGCGCTCTTCCAGTGGCAGGAAGGCGGCTTCTGCGGCGTTGAGCGTGATCTCCAGCAGGTCGTCCAGATCGTAATCGAAGGTTTCCACCAGCAACTCGTACTCGTCCGAGAGCGTCACCCCGCTCATCAGCCGGTTGTCCGTGTTGATCGTGACCTTGAACCCCGTCTGGTAGAGCAGGTCGAACGGATGGGCCTCAATGCCTTCGCCGAAAACGGCGATGGCCCCGGTCTGCAGGTTGGACGACGGGCTGCACTCCAGCGGGATGCCGCGGTCGCGGACCCACGCGGCGACCCGGCCCAGGGTGACCATCCCGACCTCTTCGCCGTCCTCGTCGTCCGGGCCGAAGTCCACCTGGATGTCCTCGGCGATCCGTACGCCGTGGCCCAGCCGCAGCGCACGGCCGCTGACCAGCGCATCGGCGATGCTGTCCACACCGGCCGCCTCGCCGGCGTGGACGGTGACCGGAAACTGATGTTCGGCCAGGTAGGTGAATGCGTCCTTGAAACGCGAGGCCGGGAAACCGTCCTCGGCGCCGGCAATGTCGAATCCGACGGCGCCCCGGTCCCGGTGACGGACGGCGAGTTCGGCGATCTCCTGTGAGCGGTCGGCATGCCGCATTGCGGTGATCAGCTGGCCAACCTGGATGGGCCGGCCGCTGGCCTCGACAGCGTCCACGCCCGCTTCCAGGCCGGCCTGGACGGCTTCGACGGCCTCGTCCAAAGTCAGGCCCTTGGCCAGGTGCTGCTCCGGTGCCCAGCGGACCTCTCCGTAGACCACGCCGTCGTCGGCCAGGTCTTCGACGAATTCCTGTGCCACGCGGAACAGGCCTTCCTTGGTCTGCATGACGGCAACGGTGTGATCGAAGGTTTCCAGATAGCGGACCAGCGAGCCGGAGTCCGCCGACTCCCGAAACCACTCACCCAGAGCCACCGGGTCGGTGGAGGGCAGTTCGTGGCCCACGGCGGCGGCCAGTTCAATGATCGTGGCCGGGCGCAGACCGCCGTCCAGATGGTCGTGCAGTGATACCTTCGGCAGGCTGCGAATGTCGATGTCCATGTCGGCTGCGGTGTCTTCGGAGTAATCAGGCTCAGTCACACGCACCACCTTACGCGAGCACGTCCCCTGCCTGAACCGGCGCGGCTCACGCCGCCAGTCCAGTCGTCCAGTGCGTCAGTCGTCCAGTGCGGCCGTGGAGCGGTTGCGCGAGGGCACGGCGACGGGCAGATGCGGCTCGAAGCGCACGGTGCGCGAACCGGTTTCCGGCGGTTGGTCGCCGGGATGGCGCCGCCCGTGCACTGAGGCACCTGCACTCCCGGCTGGACCGGCGTTCTGCGTGGTCTGCCGCCCGGCTCCCGCCGGCTTCGCGCTGCTGTGCGTGGCCGCCTGGGCTGCCGCACGCAGCCGCGCGGCGTGACGGCGGCCGGCCAGCTTCATGCCATGGTCCAGCGCCAGGCCCAGCAACATTGCCAGCACGATGGCCAGGCCCGCGGCCAGCAGCGTGTGGTCATGGAACCACTGGCCGGCCAGCGCCCCGATGCCCACCGAGTACAGGGCCCACGAGATGCCGGCCACCACGGAGAACAGGACGAACTTGCGGTGGTTGTATCCGGTAGCCCCGGCGGTCATGTTGACCGCGACGCGACCCACCGGGATGTAGCGGGCGCCCAGGATCAGCAGGGCACCGCGCCGGTCCAGTTCCCGGCGGGCCCAGGCGAAGGCCGCGGCAACGCGTGGCCGCTGCATCCAGCGGAAGCGGTCCGCGCCGATGCTGCGGCCGATCAGATAAGCGATGTTGTCGCCGGCGATGGCGCCCACCGCCGCGACGGCAACGACCAGCCAGATGTTGGGCGCTCCGGCCGATACGGCGATGGCGGCCAGCGCGACGACGACCGATTCGCTGGGAACCGGCGGAAAGATGCCGTCGATCAGGCAGAGCGCCAAGAGCAGTGGGTAGATCCACCATTGTGCTGCCGCGTCGATGATGAAGACGCTGAGCGCGTCCATGAAAGTCTGCACGAGGTGTTCCTGTCCGCTGGATGTCTAATCCAACGATGCCATGCCGCATGTGGTGCCGCTATCGGGTAATTCCCTGACCGGGCCCCCATCGGTCAACGCCGCAGACCCTGCAGTGCGCCGGAGCTTCCCCCGAGCTCCGGCCGCACACATCATCGTAGCCGGGTGCTGGCAGGGCCGGGAAGAGGTTTATCCAGCGAATCTATAAAAGCTGTCCCCAGTTGTTTTCAGCTGGGGGGCCTTTGCCGCGCGTCCTGGTCTGCCGGCCCGCGGCTGCCGGAGCAGGGCACTCCCCCGGACCGGCAGCCGGCAAGGTGGCGCTGTTAGGCAATCCGGTCAATGATCAACCGGCGGTCCGGCCGGCTACCTTCGGGAGCTATAACGACGGCGTCGCTCAGCGCCTCCTTGGCCCGGTCGAATCGCTCGGGGGTATCGGTCAGCAGCGTCATGAGCGGTTCGCCTGCGCGAACCGTGGCTCCCGGCTTGGCATGCATCCGCACGCCGGCACCGGCCTGCACGGCATCCTCCTTGCGGGCGCGTCCAGCCCCAAGCCGCCAGGCCGCCACCCCCACCGACAGGGCGTCCAGCTGGACCAGCACGCCGTCTGCCGACGCGTAGACAACCTCGGATTCCTGGGCCACCGGCAGGGGTGCGTCGGGGTCCCCGCCCTGGGCGCGGATCATGGCCTTCCAGACATCCATGGCACGGCCGTCCCGCAGCGCTGCCGCCGGGTCGGCGTCCGCCACGCCGGCTGCCTGCAGCATCTCCTCGGCCAGCCTTACCGTCAGCTCCACCACGTCCTCGGGGCCGCCACCGGCGAGCACTTCAACCGACTCTTCGACTTCAATGGCATTGCCGGCGGTGAGCCCCAGCGGGGTGCTCATGTCCGTGAGCAGGGCCACCGTGTTCACGCCGGCGTCCTTGCCCAGGGCCACCATAGTTTCGGCCAGTTCGCGGGCGTTGCGCTCATCCTTCATGAAGGCGCCGCTCCCAACCTTCACATCCAGCACCAGCGAGCCGGTGCCTTCGGCGATCTTCTTGCTCATGATCGAGGAGGCAATCAGCGGGATCGCTTCCACCGTGCCGGTCACGTCCCGCAGCGCATAGAGCTTCTTGTCCGCGGGGGCAAGGCCGGAGCCAGCCGCGCAAATCACCGCGCCGACCTCTGCCAGCTGTTTCATCATTTCGTCATTGGTCAGCAGCGCCCGCCAACCCGGAATCGATTCAAGCTTGTCCAGGGTGCCGCCGGTGTGGCCCAGCCCACGCCCGGACAGTTGCGGCACGGCGACACCTAAGACGGCCACCAGGGGGGCCAGCGGGAGCGTAATCTTGTCCCCCACGCCACCGGTCGAGTGTTTATCCGCCGTCGCTTTGCCGAGCGATGCGAAGTCCATTCGCTCGCCCGAGGCGATCATCGCCGTCGTCCAGTGCGCGATCTCCTCCCGGTCCATGCCGTTGAGCAGGATGGCCATGTTCAGCGCGGACATCTGCTCGTCTGCGATGGCCCCTCGAGTGTAGGCATCGATGGTCCAGGCGATCTGCTCCGGGCTCAGCGTTCCCTTGTCGCGCTTGGTCCGGATGATGTCCACCGCGTCGAAAGTTTCGGTCATACCCTGCTCCTCACTTGATCCGTTCCGGCACATCAGGCCAGATGCTGCGGGCCGAAGGCGTCCGGCAGCACGTCGTCCATGGTCTTGACTCCGGCCGGCGTCATCAGCAGCATGCCGGGCGCCCGAAACTCGTACAACAGCTGCCGGCACCGGCCGCACGGCATCAGCGCGTTGCCGTCCCGGTCCACGCAGCTGAAGGCCGCCAGTTTTCCGCCGCCCGTCATGTTCAGCTGGCTGACCAGCGAACATTCGGCGCACAGGGTCAGCCCATAGGAGGCGTTTTCCACATTGCAGCCGGAGACAATCCGCCTGTCGTCGGTCAGCGCGGCCGCGCCGACCGGGAACCCCGAATACGGCACGTAGGCCCGGCGCATGGCGTCCGCCGCGGCCCGCTGGAGCGCGTCCCAGTCAACGGGTTGATCAGTCGTGGGTTCCATCGCTCAACCCTTGATATACGGCACGCCGCTGGCGGCCGGCGGTCGGGCACGGCCCACCAGCCCGGCGACCGCGAAGATGGTCACCACGTAGGGCAGCATGGCCAGGAACTGGTTCGGCACCGTGGAGCCGAGGGCGCTGAGCACGTACTGCAGATTGGTGGCAAACCCGAACAGCAGGGCGGCGAAGAACGCCCAGATCGGGTTCCAGCGGCCGAAGATCAGCGCCGCCAGGGCGATGTAGCCCTGCCCGGCGGTCATGTCCCGGCCGAAACTGGAAACAAGGACCAGGGTAAAGAAAGCACCGCCGAGACCGGCGACGACGCCGGCCAGCAAAACGTTCATGAACCGCATCCGGTTGACCTTCACGCCCAGCGTGTCTGCGGCCTTGGGGTGCTCGCCGACGGCACGGGTGCGCAGGCCCCACTTGGTGTGGAACAGGCCCACGTAGATGACCGCCACCGCGACGTACATCAGGTAGCCGACCACCGACTGCTCGAACAGGATGGGGCCGATGACCGGAATGTCGGACAGTATGGGGATGCTGATGACCTGCAGGCGCGGCGGCGAGTTCCAGGCGGCGGGATCGGCGGACAGCACGGTCGAGAACAGGAACCCGGTCAGGCCGGAGACCAGCACGTTCAGCACCACGCCGACAATCACCTGGTTGACGATGTACTTGATGCTGAACAGCGCAAGCACCGCCGAGACCATGACGCCGCCGACGGCCGCTGCAGCCAGGCCGACGTAGGCGTTGCCGGACAGCGAGCCGGCCACCGCCGCGGAGAACGCACCGAAGAGCAACTGCCCTTCGATGGCGATATTGACCACGCCGGATCGTTCGCACAGCACGCCGGAGAGGGACCCGAAGATCAGGGGCACGGCCAACGTCACGGAACCGGCCAGCAGCCCGTACAGGGCCACGTTAGGTGTGCGGGCACTGCCCACTACCCAGGTCAGGAATCCCACAATGAAGAGCACGGCAAACACGGCCACCAGCCAGCCCGGGACCCTGCGGCCGGCCCGGACCAGCCGGAACGACCAAATGGCGGCGGCCAGCATCAGGACGGCGGTGACCCAGCCGGTGACAACCGCCGAGAGGACAATATTGGGCAACACCACGGCGTCGCGGGGATCCGAGAGCCGGAAGGTGACGGAGTTGTCCGGCGCGCCGATGGCGAAGACCAGGAGCGCCAGCACGGCCAGCACGGCCAGGATGACCGGGGTCTTCCAGTTCCGCACGGTATCCGGGGCGGCTGAACCTTGTTGCGGTTCGGTGGCAATAGCCGTGCTCATGCTGCACCTCCGGTGCTTGCGGTCTTTCGGGATTTTGCCGTCAGCTGGCCCGGCTCAGGCAGCCGGAAGATGGCCCGGACCAGCGGCGGAGCGGCAATGAACAAAACGATCAAGGACTGGACCACCAGCACAATGTCGATCGCGGTTCCGGTGTCGGTCTGCATGGTGACGCCGCCGGCGCGGAAGGCGCCGAACAGCACGCCGGCCGCAAACGTTCCCCACGGCGTCGAACGCCCCAGCAGTGCCACGGTGATCGCATCGAAACCGAAGCTCGCCGCCACGCCCGCGGTCAACACCTGTTCGGTGCCCGCCACCTGTGCGGTGCCGGCCAGCCCGGCAAGGGCACCGGCGATCACCATGACCACAACGTAGCCCTTGGTAACGCTGATGCCGGCCGTCCGGGCAGCATGTGGATTGGAGCCCACGGCCCGCAATTCGAAGCCGATGGTCGAGCGGTTGAGCAGCCACCAGGCAAAGAAAGTAGCGAGGATGGCAACGATGAATCCCCAGTGCAGCCGGAAAGTGTCGCCGAAGAGCGGCGGGTACATGGCTGTCTCGTCCAGTTTGGGGCTGATCGGATTAGTGGAGCCCGGGCGCTGGAATACCGGAATGGTCAGCAGGTAAAGCACCAGGTTGATGGCCACATAGTTGAGCATGATCGACACGATCACCTCATGGGCACCCGTCTTGGCTTTCAACAATCCAACGAGGCCGCCCCAGAGTGCGCCGCCCACGATGCCGGCCAGAATGACCAGCAGCAAATGCACGCCCACCGGCAGGTGCCAGCTGAAGCCGACCCAAGCGGCCAAGGTGGCGCCGATGATGATCTGGCCCTGCGCGCCAATGTTGAATAGCCCCGCACGGAAGGCCAGCGCTACGCCGAGGCCGGCGCAGATTAGCGGCGTGGCCACGGTCAGTGTTTGCGTCAGCGGGTAGATCATCCGGGAAAAGGTGGAGCCGTCGGCATTGAAAACCGACCCCTGGAAGAGGGCGATGTAGGCCTCCGATGCAGCCGTCCAGGCCGCGCCCAACATGTCCTGAGGCCTGGCAAAGAAGTAACTGGATGTCCTGGCCACTTCTTCATTGGTTAGCGCAATCAGGATGCCGCCGGCGATCAAGGCCAGCACGACGGCGAGGACCGACACCAGAGCATTGCCCGTGACAATCCTTTGCATCACGGTCTGCTGCTCGCGCAGCTCAGGGTGCAGCCTCTCCCCGGAGGGCGGAACCGCCGGCGGCGCCTGAGTGCCATCGCCGAGCTCGGCGGCTGCTACGAGCCGCTGCTCGTCGCCGTCGACCGCCGTCCTGCCACCGCGTTCGTGCCGCTTCCTGGTCTGCTTGCCGGGCTCATCCGCGCTCATTCCTCGCCTCCTTCGACGTCTGCCTGCCGCGCATCGGCCTGTACTTCGGCCTGCGCTTGCTGTGCCTGCGCTGCTTGCGCTTCTTCCGCATTCATCCCGGCCATCATCAGGCCGAGTTCGCCGCGCGAAGTGCCCGCCGGGACGATCCCCATCAGCCGTCCTTGGTAGAGCACGGCGATCCTGTCGGCCAACTCCAGTACTTCGTCCAACTCAGTGGACACGATCAGCACCGGCGTGCCGACGTCGCGCTCGGCAACGATCCGCTTGTGCAGGAACTCAATCGAGCCAACATCGACGCCGCGGGTCGGTTGCGAGGCGATGAAGAGCTTCAAGGGCCTCGACAGCTCCCGCGCCATCACCACCTTCTGCTGGTTTCCGCCGGACAGCGTGCCCGCTGCGGCTTCCGCCGACTGCGTGCGGACGTCGAACTCGGCGATGTATTGTTCGGCGTTTTTGGCTATCAAGGCCGGCTTCATGGCCATGCCGCGGGCAAAGGGCGGCCGGTCATAACGGTTGAGAACGAGGTTTTCTGCCACGGAGAAGGTACCGACCAGCCCTTCGACGCTGCGGTCCTCCGGCACGAAGCCGACTCCGGCCCCGATGATGTCCTTGGTCCGTTTCCCCACGAGTTCGTGGCCCTCAAGCCGGATGGAGCCTGACACATGCTCTTGCAGGCCCAGGATGGCCTCGGTCAGTTCGGTCTGCCCGTTGCCCTGCACGCCGGCCACCGCCATGATCTCGCCACGGGAAATACCAAAGCTGATGCCATCCACCACGCGTTGGCCGGTGGGCGAAAGCACCGTGAGGTCGGAGACCGTGAACGTTTCTTCTCCCGGCTGCGCCGCTTCCTTGTTCAGCGTCAGGCTGACCGCCCGGCCCACCATCATCTCCGCTAATTCCGTGGTGGAGGCCGACGCCGGGGCGTCGCCGACCACCTTGCCGCGGCGGATCACCGTGATGATGTCGGACACGGCTTTGACCTCGCGCAGCTTGTGCGAAATGAAGACGATCGCTTTGCCGTCCGCCTTGAGTTGGCCCATGATGCCCAGCAGTTCATCGGTTTCCTTGGGCGTGAGGACAGCGGTCGGCTCATCCAGGATCAGCACTTCGGCGTCGCGGAGCAAGGCCTTGATGATTTCCACGCGCTGCTGCACCCCGACGGGCAGGTCCTCGATCACGGCATCTGGGTCAACCTGGAAACCGTACTGGTCCGAAATTTCCCTAATCCGGGCCCGGGTATCGTCAAGGTTCAGCATTCCGCCCGACTTCGTGGCTTCGTTGCCCAGTGCCACGTTTTCAGCAACGGTGAAGACCGGGACCAGCATGAAGTGCTGGTGCACCATGCCGATACCGGCCGCCATGGCATCGCCGGGTCCGTCGAAGGTCACCGGCTTGTCATCGACCAGGATCTGGCCTTCGGTCGGCTCGTAGAGCCCGTAGAGGACGTTCATCAGCGTCGATTTCCCGGCACCGTTTTCGCCGAGCAAGCTGTGCACCTGTCCCGGCTGGACCACAAGGTCAATGTGGTCGTTGGCGACTAGGGAACCGAACCGTTTGGTGATTCCTTTGAGCTCGAGCTTCAAACCCCAACCCACCTGTTCTTTGTCCGTAGGTACGACGGTCCTCATCCGGCATGGTTTCGGGCGCTGGCCGCCCTTAAGCTGTGCCTAGCCTAGACCGATTCGGCCGCTGACAGCACGAACCGCCGCTCTCGGCACCGATGTCCGGCACTGAGGGCGACGGTCCGCTTCATGCTTACTGCTGCGGGCTGGACTTCGATTCGACCTTGATCTCGCCGGAGATGATCGACTTCTTGATGGTGTCCAGTTCCGACTTGGTCTCGTCGGAAACGGCAGCGTCAAGATCGTGGAACGGAGCCAGTGTCACACCGCCGTTTTCCAGAGTGCCGACATACGGGGTGCTGTCGAAGTTGCCTTCAACATCTGCCCGGATGACATCTTCTACCGAAGCGCCCATCTCCTTGACTACCGAGGTGAGGATGAATTCTTCGGCCTTGCCAGCACTCTCGTAGCCGTCCGAGTCGACCCAGATGACCTTGGCATCCTTGCCATCCGCGTTGGCCTCAATCACGCCGTCCAGGGTGCCCAGGCCGACGGGCCCGGCCACCGGCATGATGATGTCGGCGCCCTCGTTGATGAAGTTCAGGGTGTTGGTCTTGCCCTTGCCCTGATCCTCGAAGTTGCCCACGAAGGTACCGTTCTGGGACTTCTTGTCCCAGCCCAGCAGTTCCACGTTGGCGTCCTTCTGCTCGTTGTAGTAGTCCACGCCGTCGGCGAACCCGTCCATGAAGATGGTGACGGTGGGAATGTTCATTCCGCCGTAAGTGGCCACCTTGCCGGTCTCGCTGGTTGCCGCCGCAACGTAGCCCGCCATGAAGGCCGCCTGCGCCGTGTCGTAGATGATCGGCTTGACGTTGTCGGTGAACTCCGGATCGCTGTAGTCGACGATCGCGAATTTGGTCTCCGGGTTGTCTGCCGCTGCTTCCTTGGTCACGTCGCCCAGCAGGAAGCCGACGGTGAGGACCAGGTTGCAGTCGGCCTGCACCATGGCGTCCACGTTCGGGCCGAAATCGGTCTCAGCCTGGGATTCCGCCTCGCGGATTTCGATGCCCAGGTCCTGCTCGGCCATTTTCAGGCCTTCATAGCTGGACTGGTTGAACGAACGGTCGTCGAATCCGCCGGAGTCGGAGACGATGCAGCCGAGGTAGCCGGTGTCTTCCGCTCCCGGGCTGCCGCCGCCGCCCTGCTCGGCCGGCGGAGCGCCGCAGCCGGTCAGGACCAGGGCTGAGGCGCCGAGCACTGCGGCGGAGAGGCCGGTGCCGCGCTTGATCTTGCGCAGTGAAGTCTTCAATTATCCTCCAAAAGAAAGTCTGCCCACGCCGACAGTTCAATGGTCGCTTCGCAAGAAGTGCGGGGCATGCCTTGTACTCCGCGTGGCACAGCACCTGGCCTGCAGGTGCACAGTTGATGAACCTACAGTAGTGCGCGGACGGGCAGCGGGCGATGAAATAGGGATGGGCTCGCCGAGATTGTTCAAAAGTTGTTACCTTCGGGTAGCTCCCGCGGCGACATCCCGGTGGCGCCGCGCAGCCAAGGTTGCCGCCTTCGCCATAACCCGGACGCCCACACCAATGGCGTGCTCGTCCGGAGCGTAGTCGCCGCGATGCAGATCAAAGGTTTCGCCACCGGGTGTCCGGGTCCCCAGCCGCATCATGGCGCCGGGCACTTCCTGCGTCATCCAGGCAAAGTCCTCGCCACCCATCGACTGCGGCGTCAGGGTCACCGCGTCCTCACCCAACTCACTCCGCGCGGCGGCTTCGATCAGCGTTGTCTCCCGCTCGGTGTTGATGACCGGAGGCACCCCGCGGATGTGCTCCAGCTTGACGTCCACGCCGAACGGGGCCGCTACCTGGTTCACCACCTCGTCCACCAGTTCCCCGGCGGCTTGCCATGCTTCACCATCGAGGCAGCGCATGGTTCCGGCCATGTGGCCAACCGATGGAATGGCGTTCGGGGCCGCCCCGGCCTGGATCTGCCCCCAGACCAGGGAGACCGCACTGCGAACGTCGATCCGCCGGTTGATGACGGCCGGAACGCTGACGGCGATCTCGGCCAGCGCGAACACCAGGTCCTCGGTCAAGTGGGGACGCGAGGTATGCCCGCCGCGGCCGTTGAGCTGAATCCGGATGGTGTCGGAGGCGGAAGTGATGGCACCAATCCGGGTGCCGACCAGTCCGACGTCGATCCGCGGGTCGCAGTGCAGCGCCAGGATGCGCGGCAGGCCGTTCAGGACGCCCTGCTCAATGACGGCCAGCGCGCCGCCGGGCATGGTTTCCTCGGCCGGCTGGAAAATCACCCGGACACGGGCAGGCAGCTCGCCTTCCACGTCGAGTTTGCGCAGGACCAGCGCTACGCCCAGCATCACCGTGGTGTGGATATCGTGTCCGCAGGCATGGCTGATGCCGGTATGGACCGAGGCATACTCCAAGCCGGTATTTTCCAGGATCGGCAGCGCATCAATGTCCGCGCGCAGGCCGATGGCCAGCGGACCCTCGCCGACGTCCACAAAGAGCCCGGTGCCGTCCAACAGCTGCGGTTCCAGTCCTGCGGCCGTCAATCGTGCCGCGAGCTTCTCCGTGGTGTGGAACTCCTTGTGCGAGAGCTCAGGATGCTGGTGCAGGTCCCGCCGGAAGTGCCTCAGGGCATCCAGCAGTGGCGATGCCCAAACGCCGATATTGAGATTGGCCGTCGGAGTTTCTGAAATCTTCTGCACACATGCACTCTAGCGACTTGCACGCCCTACCACTGAGGACGTGCACCGGACACTGACGTTTCCCCGTAACTTTCGCCAGCTGCCGCGCGGCCGTTCCGCTACAGGACGTCGGTATCGCCGCTGGCTTTAAGATGCTCCACTGCCGACTTCACCTTCTGCGCGTGTTCCTTGGTGGTGACCAGCAGGGCGTCCGGGGTGTCGACCACGACGACGTTATCGATCCCGATCAGCGCAATCACCCGCTTGGTATCGGAAACCACGACGCCGGTGGCGGACTCCGCGAAAACCCTCGCCCCGTCGCCGAGCACGGTCAGTCCGGACGTTTCACTGGCGGTGTTCAGCCGGCCGATGGCCGCGAAGTCGCCCACGTCGTCCCAGGAGAACGAACCCGGGATCATCGCCACGTCGCCCGCGGCCGCCGCAGGTTCGGCCACGGCGTAGTCGATCGCTGTCTTGGGCAGGCCGGGCCAGACCCGGCGCATCACCGCGCCGCGCTCCGGGGTGTCCCAGGCCTCGGCAATCTCCGTCAACCCGGCAAAGAGTTCGGGTTCGTTGGTTTCCAGATGCTTGAGCAGCAGGTCCACCGGGGCCACGAACATGCCCGCGTTCCACGAATACTCCCCGGTGGCCAGGTAGCCGCGCGCCACCTGCTCGTCGGGCTTCTCCACGAACTCGGCCACCGCATGCGCATTCGGAGCACCGGGCACCTGCAGTGCCCCGGCGGAGCGGATGTAACCAAACCCGGTGGCCGGGTGGGTCGGCGTGATCCCGATCGTGACAATGTAGCCTTCGGCCGCGGTATACACCGCCTCGCGCACCGCCTGCTGGAAATCTTCCGCTGGCGTGATCACCTGGTCGGCTGCGAACGAGCCCATGATGATCCGCGGATCGCGGCGGTACAGAATCGCCGCGGCCAAGCCAATGGCAGCCGCCGAGTCCTTCGGTTCCGGCTCCAGCACCAGATTGGCATCCTCCAGTTCCGGCAACTGCGCGCAGACCGCCTGACGGTGCAGCTTGCCGGTGACTACCAGCGTCCGACCGTGGCACAACGGCTCCAAGCGGGCGTAGGTAGCGCGGATCAGCGTCGACCCGGACCCGGTCAGATCATGCAGGAATTTCGGTGCGGCCGCCCGCGACAGCGGCCACAGCCGCGTCCCGGTCCCGCCAGCCGGGATCACCGCATAGAAACGATCCAGCACGGCATCATCGGCCGCGCTCCGGCCTGCTAATTGAGTCTTCACTCTCTCCACGGTAATCCCCCGGAATGCTGGATGCCTCCATCCCGGGACTGATTTTGCGCGCCGTGGCCAGTTGGTCCGCACCGGCCGGAGCAGAAAACCGTAATTAGGGCATGGTTAAGTTGCGTATATTGCCGGAATTCTGCGGAAAACCGCGATGACGCCGCCGTTTCGCCGCTCGCTGTTAAAAAGGTCACACCGGTCGGTTCCTAAATTGAATAAGCCCTCAGCGAAGCCTAGATTAGTGTTGAGCTAAAGAGCGCTCTCGCACCGGCGTCAACTCTTGCGTGGAAGCCACGCTGCGCCTCTGCGATGCAGGGAGGGTAATTCAGTGTCGAAGACACCAGCAGGGACCTTATACCGCGGCCGTGAAGGCATGTGGTCTTGGGTAGGACACCGCATCACGGGCGTCTCAATCTTTTTCTTTCTCTTGGTACACGTACTCGACACCGCGTTGGTTCGGGTGTCGCCCGGCGCCTATGACGCTGTCATGGCCACGTACAAGAACCCGATCATGGCCGTCTTGGAAGCCGGTCTCGTAGCGGCCATCGTCTTCCATGCCTTCAACGGGCTGCGGGTCATCCTCATCGACTTCTGGAAGAAGGGCCCGAAGAACCAGGCCAAGCTTCTGTGGGGCGTCGTAGGCCTCTGGGCCGTCGTCATGATTCCGTTCCTCATTCGCCACCTCACGCTCGCTTTCACCGGGGGTAACTAAGTCATGTCGGTCAACTCTGAAATCCAGGCCCCCCGCAGCGCCCGCATTGCTCCCGAGTACATGCGCAACAAGGGGCGCAAGGGCAACTTTGAGATGTACGCCTGGCTGTTTATGCGGCTCTCCGGCCTCATCCTGGTCGTGCTCGTCTTCGGCCACTTGTTCGTCAACCTGATGCTCGGCGAGGGCGTCAAGGGCGTCGACTTCGGCTTCGTGGCCGGCAAGTGGGCCGACCCGTTCTGGCAGGTCTGGGACCTGGCCATGCTGTGGCTGGCCATGCTGCACGGCACCAACGGTGTCCGCACCATCATTGAGGACTACGCGGAGAAGGACAGCACCCGCTTCTGGTTCAAGATGGTCCTCTACGTGGCCTCTGCCGTCATCATCGTGCTCGGCACCCTGGTGATCTTCACCTTTGATCCGTGCCCGGCCAACGCCAGCGCCGAGCTGCTGCCGTCCTTCTGCCCGGCACCGTAACCGGGTCCGCGTAGAACGCGGACCCGCTGCCTCGCCGCGGGTTTGACGCGGCGACACACTTCAGTTCAACAGAAAGAGCATCCAGTATGCAGGTCCATAAGTACGACGTCGTCATTGTCGGTGCAGGTGGCGCCGGAATGCGCGCGGCCATCGAGTCCGGCCAGCGTGCGCACACGGCGGTACTGACCAAGCTGTACCCCACGCGTTCCCACACCGGCGCGGCCCAGGGCGGTATGTGTGCCGCACTGGCCAACGTCGAAGAAGACAACTGGGAGTGGCACACCTTCGACACGGTCAAGGGTGGCGACTATCTGGTGGATCAGGACGCCGCCGAAGTCATGGCGAAGGAAGCCATCGACGCCGTGCTGGACCTGGAAAAGATGGGCCTGCCGTTCAACCGCACCCCCGAAGGCAAGATTGACCAGCGCCGCTTCGGCGGGCATACCCGCGACCACGGCAAGGCGCCTGTGCGCCGCGCCTGCTACGCCGCGGACCGCACCGGCCACATGATCCTACAGACCCTGTACCAAAACTGCGTCAAGCACAACGTGGAGTTCTACAACGAGTACTACGTGCTGGACCTGCTGATGGTGGAGGAGGACGCCGTCCGCGAAGACGGCACGCCTTACAAGCAGAAGCGCGCCGCCGGCGTCGTCAGCTATGACCTTGCCTCAGGCGAGATCCACGTCTTCCAGGCAAAGTCGATCGTCTTCGCCTCCGGCGGCGTGGGCAAGGTCTTCAAGACCACGTCCAACGCCCACACCCTCACGGGTGACGGCATGGGCATCGCCTTCCGCCGCGGCCTGCCGCTGGAGGACATGGAGTTCGTCCAGTTCCACCCGACCGGCCTGGCCGGCCTGGGCATCCTGCTCTCCGAGGCCGCACGCGGCGAAGGCGGGATCCTCCGCAACGCGGATGGCGAACGCTTCATGGAGCGCTACGCCCCCACCATCAAGGACCTGGCACCGCGTGACATCGTGGCCCGTTCCATGGCCCTTGAGGTCCGCGAAGGCCGCGGCTGCGGTCCGAACAAGGACTACGTGCTGCTGGACCTGACCCACCTGGAGCCGGCACACATCGACGCCAAGCTCCCGGACATCACCGAGTTTGCCCGCACGTACCTCGGCGTCGAGCCCTACACCGAGCCGGTGCCGGTATTCCCCACGGCGCACTACGCCATGGGCGGCATTCCGACCAATATCAAGGGCGAAGTCCTCCAGGACAACGACACCGTGGTTCCGGGCCTGTATGCCGCCGGTGAGGTTGCCTGTGTCTCCGTGCACGGCTCCAACCGGTTGGGCACCAACTCCCTGCTGGACATCAACGTCTTCGGCAAGCGCTCCGGCATCAACGCCGCCGAGTATGCCAAGACTGCAGACTTTGTCGAACTGCCGGAGAACCCGGAACTGTACACGATGGAACTGCTCGAGACGGTGCGCGGCGGCACCGGTACCGAACGGGTCGCCCAGATCCGTAAGGAACTGCAGGACGTCATGGACGCCAACGTGCAGGTATTCCGCGACGAGCAGTCGCTGACCGAGGCGCTGAACGTCATCGCTTCGCTGCGTGAGCGCTACAAGAACATTAGTGTCCAAGACAAGGGCAAGCGCTTCAACCTGGACCTGCTGGAGGCCGTGGAACTCGGCTTCCTGCTGGACATGGCCCAGGTGATGACTGTGGCGGCGCTGCATCGCAAGGAGTCCCGCGGCGGCCACTTCCGTGAGGACTTCCCGGAGCGCGACGATGAGAACTTCATGTTGCACTCCATGTCCTATCTGGATCCCGAGGCCGTCACCGATCAGACGGCCGGCATCCGCATGGATACCAAGCCCGTGGTATTCACGCGTTACGAACCGATGGTGAGGAAGTACTAATGACCACCCCGACCGAAATTCCTGAAGGACCGTCAAAGGTCGAACTGGCTCCCGGTGTTGGCGGCGGCGGCGAAATTCCCAGTTTCGACATCACCCTGAAGGTTCGCCGCTACGATCCCGAGGTTTCCGAGGAAGCCCGCTGGGACGAATTCAAGCTCACCATGTACGGCACGGACCGCGTGCTGGACGCACTGCACAAGGTCAAGTGGGAGCATGACGGTTCGGTTTCCTTCCGCCGCTCCTGCGCGCACGGCGTCTGCGGTTCCGATGCGATGCGCATCAACGGCCGCAACCGGTTGGCCTGCAAGACCCTGCTGAAGGACCTGGATACCTCCAAGCCGATCTTGGTGGAGCCGATCAAGGGCCTGCCGGTGGAAAAGGACCTGATCGTGGACATGGAGCCGTTCTTCCAGTCCTACCGCGAGATCATGCCCTTCCTCATCAACGCCGGCCATGCGCCGACCCGCGA
Organism: Actinomycetota bacterium; assembly: GCA_051751385.1. Classification (GTDB taxonomy): domain Bacteria; phylum Actinomycetota; class Actinomycetes; order Actinomycetales; family Micrococcaceae; genus Crystallibacter. The sequence goes on from JBNJKW010000003.1 coordinate 406,562, forward strand.
ACGGCTGCAGTCGCAGGAGGACCGCGAGCGGTTCGACGACACCACCAAGTGCATCCTCTGCGCAGCCTGCACCTCCTCGTGCCCGGTGTTCTGGACCGACGGCCAGTACTTCGGTCCGGCCGCGATCGTGAACGCTCACCGTTTCATCTTCGACTCGCGCGATGATGCCGGTGACATGCGTCTGGAGATCCTCAACGACAAGGAAGGCGTGTGGCGCTGCCGCACCACCTTCAACTGCACCGAGGCATGCCCCCGCGGCATCCAGGTGACCAAGGCCATCGCCGAGGTCAAGCAGGCCGTTCTGAGCCGCTCCGTCTAGCGTCGTACAGCAGTCCGACCGGGATTCCCCGGGACTGCCGCCAGCTGGCGCCGATTCCGCCAAGGAGTCGGCGCCACCGGCGTTTAAGGCTCCGGCGGTCGGCGTCTGGTGCCGCCAGCCCAGGCCTTAGTGGTCGCTGTCAGACGACGGCCGCGCCGTCGTCCCGCGGGGTCCTTTTCCCGGGCTTCCGCCGGCGAAGGCGCCACGCCCGCCGCCGCAACGGCCGGTTGCCCCGGCCGCCCGCCAGCGCATGCCTCGCCACCGCGTCCGCCTTACCGATGGCCCCCCATGCGGTGGCGACCATGTACAGCTGGCTGAGCAGGTAGAACCATACGAACAGGCCTAGAACGACGGCGAAAGGCGCCAGCAGCGGGTTGTTGCCGACAGTGCCCAAGAGCACCGAGGAGAAGTACCTGAGCACGGTACTGCCGGCGCCGGCGATCAGGGCGCACTGAAACAAGACCGGGCGCGGCATCCGGATGCCTGACGCGACGCGGAACAGGACCACTGCCACCGCCATGTCCAGCAGCAGCATGATCACGACGCCGCCGACGCGTGTCAGCGGCACTGCCGCTCCGCCGTCGAATTGAAGCCAATCAACGATCAGGTCCAGCGCGGTATTGGCAACGACGGCGAGGGCCGACGTCACGATCAAGGCCACGGCCAGGATCAGCAGCGTTCCCAAGTCCTTGAGCTTGACCAGGACGATGTTGGTCTTCAGCGGCAACAGGTCGAAGATGCCGCGCATTCCCGTACGCAGCCCGGCGATCCAGCCCAGCGAGGTCCAGATCATGATCGCCGTGGAAATGACCAAGCTGACGCCGAATGCCCCGCCCTGCGAGAATAGCTGCTCCGGGGAGACCAGGCCCCCGCCGGGTTCACCGGTGGTGTTGATCAGTCCCGGCGTGGTCTCGTCCACCACCCGAATGATGGCCAGTTGCAATTCACGGTTGCCGGAGACCACTAGGCCCAGAATGGAGAACCCCGCTACCAGCATCGCTGCCACGGAGAAGAACAAGTTGTAGGCGCAGCCGGCAGCCAACAGCGGCCCGTGCCTCAGTGCGTAGTGGTTGAAGACCCGCATCAGGCGCCAGGAGTTGAGCTGCGCCAGCCGGTACTGGGCGCTGGCCAGCAGGCCCTTCCATCCGCCGCCTTCGCGCTTGGCCCGGCCCGCGTCCCGACGCAGCCTCAACGCGGCCAGGACCATTTGCTGCCGCTGCAGCGGATCCGGCCTTACTTCAGCCTTCTCCTCCGGATTCGGCGCCAAAGGTCAACTCTTCCCGTAGTTTCCACACACCCGTCTCGTCGTGCTCGTAAAGGCCCATGCTACTGACGAGGAAGGCCGCGTCATAGTCGGCGAGCTTGCTCTCGGCCGAATCCATGCTGGCTTCGCTGACATCGTGGGCCACCGTCACATGCGGGTGGAAGTCGAACTCGAGATCGTGTTCCAGCGGCCCCGACTGCAGCTTCCGGTGCAGCTCAACGCAGTGGTCGAATCCATCCCTGACACCCAGGTAGACCACGGGCGAGACCGGACGGAAGCTGCCCGTGCCGGACATGGCCAGCGTGAACGGAGCCTGCTTGCGGGCAACCGAGCGGACGTGGTCGGTGGCCTCGTCCCAGTCGTGCACTGGGGTGGTGGTGACCAGCGTGATGTGCGGCGGTATCACCGCGGCCAGCGGGTCTCCAAAGGAGGCGCGCCAGCCGCGTAGCTCGCTGGCCATAGGCTCGGGGATCCCGATCACCACTCCGACGCTTCCGACCGCAGGCCGGGCACCCGGGTCAGAACCGCCGTCGTGCTCCACCCGGGCGATGCTGTCCTGGTCCTGCTGGCTCATGGCTAGCGTCCGCCTCCGGCGGGCAGGAAACCTACTTTGCTGTACACATCAGCGAGTGTAGCCGATGCGATTGAACGGGCTTTCTGGGCACCGCGGGCCAGCAGCCGGTCAAGTTCGGCCGGGTCGTCCAGCAGCTCCTGGGCCCGGGCCTGCACCGGGGCGAGCGTCTCGACGACGACTTCGGCCAGATCCACTTTCAGGTGCCCGTACATCTTGCCCTGGTACTCCTGCTCTAGCTGGTCGATGCTCTTGCCGCTGAGGGTGGAGTAGATGGTGAGCAGGTTGGAGATGCCCGGCTTGGCCTCGCGGTCGAAGCGGATCTCGGTGCCGTCGTCAGTGACAGCCGACTTGATCTTCTTGGCAGCCTGCTTGGGGTTGTCCAATATGTTAATCAAGCCGGCGGGCGATTCCGCCGACTTGGACATCTTCGCGGTGGGGTGCTGCAGATCGTAGATCTTCGCCCCCTCCTTGGGGATGACAGCCTCCGGCACCACGAAAGTCTCGCCGAAACGGTGGTTGAACCGCTGGGCCAGGTTCCGCGCCAGTTCCAGGTGCTGGCGCTGGTCCTCCCCCACCGGCACACCGTAGGGGCGGTAAAGCAGGATGTCCGCCGCCATCAGCACCGGGTAGGCGAACAGGCCCACGGTGGCGGCGTCGGTACCGTTCTTCTGGGTTTTGTCCTTGAACTGGGTCATCCGGGACGCCTCGCCGAAACCGGTCACACAGTTGAGCACCCAGGCCAGCTCGGCGTGCTCGGGAACATGCGACTGGACGAAGAGCGCGGTGCGCTCAATGTCGATGCCGCCGGCGATGTACTGCGCGCAGGTGACCCGGGTGCGCTGCGCCAGCTCCTTCGGGTCGTAGTCCACGGTAATGGCGTGCAGGTCCGGGATGAAGAATAACGTTTCGTACTCGTCCTGCAGCCTGACCCAGTTGACCAGCGCACCCAGGTAGTTGCCCAGATGCAGCGAGTCGGCCGATGGCTGCATGCCGGAGAGCAGCCGGGGGCGCGCAGCCTGCGGCGGCACCGCCTGCCCGTTGTCCGCCATGGCGGTGTGGGTCGGTTCTGTGGTTCCTGTGCTCATTCGGATGCTTTCTAGAACTGGTAGTCAACGACCAGCGGGGCATGGTCGGAGAAGCGGGCGTCGTAGGTGGCGGCACGGTCGACCACGGCCGCGGTTGCCAGGTTGGCCAGCGAGGGGGTGGCTACCTGGTAGTCGATCCGCCAGCCTGAATCGTTATCGAAGGCCTGGCCGCGCCAGGACCACCAGGTGTAGGGACCGCTGACGGCGCCGGCCAGCGAGCGGTGCACGTCGCGCCAGCCGATCTCGTCACCGAAGAACCGATCGAAGTAGGCCCGTTCCTCGGGCAGGAATCCGGCCCGCTTGACGTTGCCCTTCCAGTTCTTGATGTCCAGTTCGGTGTGTCCCACGTTCAGGTCGCCGACCACCAGGGCGTAGTCCCGCTCGGCCTTCAGCTGCGGCAGCCGGTGGGTCATGGTGTCCAGGAAGCGGTACTTGTCCACCTGCTTGGGGGTGTCCACCTCGCCCGAATGGACGTAGGCGCTGACCACGGTCAGGGTCTTGTCGCCGTCAATGCCCTCGACGGCGAAGTCGGCCTCCACCCAGCGGCCGGAGGACAGGAAGTATTCGTCGCCAATATGGCTGCGCGTAGCCGTGGGCGCAACCCGGGAGGCGATGGCGACGCCTGCCCGGCCCTTGGCCTCCGCTTCGGCATGCAGGATGTGCCAGTCGCTGCCCAGCAACTCATGCACGACGGCGTCGGGCGCCCGCACTTCCTGCAGGCACAGGATGTCCACGTCCCGGGCGGCCAGCCAATCGGCCATCCCGCGCTTGTAGGCGGCGCGGATGCCATTGACGTTGACGCTGGCGATCCGCAGCGTCTTGCCTGCTTGAATCAGTCCGGCCGCGGCGTCGCGGGAGGTGGTCGATGCGGTGGAAACGGTTGCCAAAGTCACCCGTCTACCTTACCCAACCCTTCCGTTCAGCTAACAACCGTACCGGTGACCGTTCCGCCGTCGCCTTCCTTGCGGATCATGCCGCGGCCGTTGTGGGCGGTGATCTCCACCGTTTCCAGCGCGCGGTCCACCATGCCTTCGTCCTTGCCGCGGTAGTCGCGGATCACCTTGGCCTGGACCTGGATGATCTTGAAGCTGTGGTCCAGCTTTTCGTCCCGCACAGCGTTGGCCCGCGAGACTTGTTCATCGACGACGGCGGTTCCCCCACCGGGAGCAGGGTTCACGCGCCCGGCGTAGTCCGCCTGCACGCTGGCCAGCTTCTCCTTGGCCTTGCGGGTGGCGCCGCGGACGCTGAAGACCACAAACGCGGACAGGACCAGCCAGGCCAGCGAGACGGCGACGACGATCCAGCCGATGACGTCGTTTTCGTTGGCGGCGAAGATGACTGCCACCAGGAAGACCAGCACCAGCACGGCCAGGCTGATGTTGCCGGCTTTGAGCGGCAACTGCCGGGCGGCGGACGAAACAGAGGAAGACTCGGGGCCAAGAGATCGCATGGGCCTATTCTCTCAAATCCGCGCGCCCGCGTGGGCCGACTCCGCCCAGAGCTTGACGCGCCGCCTACCACGTGCCGATCGGGTGCCTGCTCCCGCGTCCATCTCAGTTCAGGAAGAGCTTGCGCAGCCGGCCTGTGCTCAGGATCAGCCCCAGCACGATCATGACCAGGAAGTACAGCAGATGGACCAGGATGGCGCCGGTGAAGATGCCGGCGCTGAGCTGGCGCAGCATTTCCACTCCGTGCCAGAGCGGCAGGGCCTGGATCAGCCACTGGATCGGTTCGGGGTAGACGCTGAGCGGATAGAACGTCGCGGAGAACAGGAACATCGGCAGCATGATGAAGTTGATCCAGTCCATTTGCTGGAAGGTCTTCATATAGCTGGTGATCGCCATGCCGAAGGACGCGAAGCCGAAAGCCACCACCACGGCGGCGGGAATCATCAACAGCGCCCACGGGGAGGTGATCAGGCCCATCGCGCCCATCACCGCGGTGAACCCCGTGGCGTAGAGCGCACCGCGCAACAGTGCCAGCAGGATCTCGCCCAGCGCCACGTCCAGCGGCCCCAGCGACGTGTACAGCATGCCCTCGTACAGCTTGGCGAAATGCAGCTTGAAGAAGACGTTCCAGGTGGAGTCGTACACGGCACCGTTCATCGCGGAGACAGCCAGCAGGGCCGGGGCGATGTAGTTCGCGTAGCCGATCTCCACCCCGCCGGGGCCGGTGACGGTGCCGATCAGCGAGCCCAGGCCAATACCCATGGCCACCAGATAGAGGACCGGCTCCACGAATCCGCTGACCATGATCGCCCAGTTGGTGCCCCAGGTGGCCTTCACGCCTCGGGAGAAGACCGCGCGAACATTGCCCGCGTAGAGCGAACCGAGCGGACGGCGGGACGGTTCCAGCCGCAGCTGCTGCGTAACAATGTGCTGGCTCATTTGCCCAGCCTCCTGATGTAGACGCGGCGCGCGAAGATCCAGCCCACCACGCAGAGGACGGCCAGGTAGGCCACGTGCAGAACGGTCAACCAAACGGGTTCCGCGTAGCCGTAGCTGAGCACCCGGCCCAGCTCAGTGGAATGCCACAAAGGGGAAATCCAGCCGATCCAGCGGACCAGCAGCGGCATTGCCTCCAGCGGAAAGAAGGTGCCGGAGAACAGGAACAGCGGCATCACGATGAACCGCTGCACCAGGGCGAACTGGCCGCGGTCCTCCTCGATGCTGGCCGAGTACGCCATCAGCGGCAGCCCGAAGGACATCCCGGCCAGCGCCGCGGTAAAGATCATCACCCAGCCGGTCAGTTCAAGCACCGCGCCAAACAGGACCAGACAAACGAAGTAGAGCCCGGTGGTCAGCAGCAACCGGGCCAGCACACCCATGGAATGCCCGTTGACCAGTTGCTGGCTCTGCAGCGGAGAGGCGTTCGGGCCGTAGTAGGTCTTGCGCCATTTGAAGCCGGACATGACCGAGTAGGTGTTCTCTTCGCTGGCCACCATGATCGCGGCGGTAGCCAGCAGCGCCGGAGCCACGAACACCAGGTACGGCACCGCCTGGCCGTTGCCGGCGTCCAGCGACACGTTGGTGTTGGCGTCCACGAGGGTAGCCAGCCCCACGCCCATCGCGAAGAGGTACACCAGCGGCGTGCCGACGGCGGTCATCAGCACCGTCCAGCCGTAGCCGCGCAGCTGCCGCAGCCAGTGCTCCATGTAGTAGAACGACCCGAAGTGACGGGCTCGTTCGGCCGACTGCAGCGGTGAAAGCGGCGAACGCAGGCCGGTCACGGGCCGGGTGAGCGCGTCGACCTCGCGCAGGGTCAGCTGCGCCGGAACGCGGGCTTCCACCGAACCTGCGGCTGCAGCGGCATCAGGTTTGGGCGCCGGGGTTGTGCCGGCAGCAGCAGACTCGGCCGCGGCCTGCGAGGCGGCTTCCGCCTCCTGGCCGCCGGGCACCTGCGAAGGCTGTTGCTCAGTCAATGAGGCTCCTGCCGGTCAGCCGGAGGAAAACATCCTCCAGGCTGGAGCGCCGCACCAGCGAGGTGATCGGGCGAAGCCCGCGGTTCGACACCTGCTCAAGCGCCGCCTCGCCGTCGTCGGCATAGATGAGGACCCGGTCCGGCAGCGTTTCCAGCCGCTCGCCGATGCCTCCCAGCTCCGGCGCCACAGTGGTATTCCGCTCGGAACCGAACCGAAGTTCCAAGACCTCGCGGGTGGAATGCTCGCGGATCAGCGCCGACGGCGAACCTTCCGCCATGATCCTGCCCTTGTCGACCACGATCAGGCGGTCGCACAGCTGCTCCGCCTCATCCATGTAGTGGGTGGTCAGGATCAGGGTGACACCGGCTTCCTTGAGCCGGAAGAGCCGGTCCCAGAGGATGTGGCGGGCCTGCGGATCGAGGCCGGTGGTGGGCTCGTCGAGCAGCAGCACCTTCGGATCGTTCATCAGCGAACGGGCAATCGTCAGGCGCCGCTTCATGCCGCCGGAGAGGGCGTCGACCTTCGCCTTGGCCTTGTCCGTCAGCTGCGCGAATTCCAGCAGCTCGTCGGCCTTGGGCCGCAGGTAGGAATACGGCAGCCCGAAGTAACGGCCGTAGACGATCAGGTTGTCGCGGACCTTCAATTCCTCATCCAGGTTGTCCTGCTGCGGCACCACGCCCAGATGCGCCCGCACTTCCGGTCCATGCTGGTCGGGATCGAGGCCCATGATGCTCAGCTCGCCGGAGGTCCGCTGCGAGACGCCGCCGATCATCCGCATAGTGGTGGACTTGCCCGCACCGTTCGGACCGAGCAGCCCGAAGGACTCCCCCGGCTGGACGTCGAATGAGATTCCATCGACGGCGTTGAAATCGCCGTAGGTCTTCACCACATTCCGGGCGGTAATGACGGCGGCGGGCGCCTGCTGCGGCAGCCGATGTGAAAGAGATGTTTGAGGCACTGGTATAGCCTAGATCACATCACTGATTGAGGAAAGTCAATCAGGGTCATGTCTGCTCAGCTCCACAGGGCCACGTGCACTTTGGAGCCGCGCCGGGCCAGGCCCCGTGGCCCTCCCGGCGCCACCATGGCCGCGGTGGCCTGAGCCGTGCCGGCAATCCGCTGCAGTGTCCGGGCAGCGGCCGTGGCCCGGCCATGGTCCAAGGTGCTGGCCCACCACAGTCCGGGCAACGGGGTGCCGGCGGCGGGCAACCACGCCAGCGAGTCGCCGGCCAGCTCCGGCCGGACGATGTGTTCGAGCGCCAGCATGATGCCTTCGCCGGACCGGACGGCGGCAAGGGCGCTGGTTTCGCTGGACATCTCGATGGTCTCCGGCGGGCCGGGCAGGGGTCCCAACCAGCGTTGCAGATCCAGCCCACCCAGGCCGGCCGGGCCGGTGAACCAGCGATAGACCAGCAACTGCCCGGCCAGGGCCGCTCCCTCCAACCGGGCCAACGGATGGCCGGGCGACGCCACCAGCACGCGCTGGTAGCGCAGGAACGGGACCACCTCCAGCGCTGGGTGCTGCGGCGGCTGCGGCCGGGATCCAAGGGCTATGTCGTAGGCGTGGTTGGCCAGCAGGGCCGCCATGTCCGCGGCCGGTTCCACCACCACGTCCACGGTGGCCCCGGGCACCCGCTTGGTGTAGTAATCCATCAGCCGGCCGGCGGCATGCTCGGCAAAATCCGCGGTGGCCAGCACCCTCAGGCTGCCGGACGCGGCCTCGGCCTGGGCTACCTCGCGGCGCACGTGGTCGGCAAGCCCCACAATTTCCTGGGCATGTGCCGCGAGCGCGCGCCCACCGGGCGTCAGGGCAATTCCGCCCCCTGAACGGACGAACAGCGGATCGCCCAGATCCTGGCGAAGCGCGGCCAACGCGGCTGAGACCGCCGGTTCGCTGACCTCCAGCTCTTGGGCGGCGGCCCTCAGCGAACCCAGCCGTGCCACCAAGGCAAAGGCCTTCAGCTGGTTCAAAGTCATCGACATCGCGGGTCATAACCTTTCGCTTATGAGGATCTTGACACCCCTCGGGCCAGGGAGCAACATGTGCCCCATGGGGGGCCCTCAACGGTGAGGGCGACGTGTCTTTGAGGGGTAGACCATGCAGATTCCTGCTCCATTCGATTACGCGCGGGCCACTGACGTGGACAACGCGCTTGCCCTGCTGGAACGCCATGGGCCGGAGTCCCGGCTGGTGGCCGGCGGACACAGTCTGCTGCCGATGATGAAACTCCGGCTGGCGCGGCCGGAGTGGCTGATCGACATCAACGGCCTGGCCGAACTCGACTTCATGGTGCGCGAAGGGAACGTGTTCAGGGTCGGCGCGCTGACCCGGCACACCTCGCTGTTCGAGTCAGCGGAGATCGCGCAACTGTTCCCGATGGTCACCGACGCCGAGCGGTTCATCGCCGATCCGGTGGTGCGCAACCGCGGCACCATCGGCGGCTCGCTCTGCCAGGCGGACCCGGCCGAGGATCTCTCCACCGTCTGCGATGTGCTCCGCGCCGAGGCCGTGATCCGAGGTCCGGCCGGCGAGCGCGTCGTCTCCATGGATGAATTCCACCGTGGCCCGTACGAGACCGCCGTCGGGCAGAACGAAATACTCACCGAACTCCGTTTCCCCATCCGCGCCAGGTCAAGCAGCGCCTACGAAAAGGTGGAGCGCCGGGTAGGCGACTGGGCTACCGCATCGGCCGGGGCCGCAGTCTCGTTGGCAGCCGACGGCACCATCGCGGAGGCATCGGTCGGGCTCACCGCGGTGGGACTGAACGGAACGGTCCCCGGCGTCGACGCGGCATTGAACGGCCGCCAACCGGGCGAAGACCTGTTCACGGAAGCCGGGCGGCTGGCCGCCGAAGCGTGCGATCCGGTGGCCGACCAGCGCGGCGGCATCGACTACAAGCGGCACCTTGCCGAGGAACTGACCCGGCGGGTGCTGCGCCGCGCCTGCGCCCGGGCATCCGAGCTATAGGAAGGCTGAACCATGCAGATCAGCATGATCGTCAATGGCACTGAGGTAACCCGCGACGTCGAACCCCGAGTGCTCCTGGTCCACTTCATTCGGGAAGACCTGGGGATGACCGGAACCCACTGGGGCTGTGACACCAGCAACTGCGGCACCTGCGTGGTGTTGATGGACCGGCAGCCGGTGAAATCCTGCACCGTGCTGGCTGCGATGGCGGACGGACACGAGATCCAGACGGTGGAGGGGCTGGGCCGCAATGGCGAACTGGACCCGGTCCAGCAGGGCTTTATGGAAGAACACGGCCTGCAGTGCGGCTTCTGCACCCCCGGCATGATGCTCACCGCCCGGGCCCTGCTGGATAAGAACCCGCATCCCGACGACGGCGAAATCCGCCAGGCGATCTCCGGCCAAATCTGCCGCTGCACCGGCTACGCCACCATCGTCCGCTCGGTGCAGTGGGCCGCGAACCACCCTGGCGGCAAAGCCGCCCCGGTGGACGCTGCCGCAGCAAGTGAAGCCGAAGAGGTGACGGCATGACCACCATCGAGGAGCGGCTGGAGTCGCAGGGCCCGGACGACGCGGCCCGGCCAGGCAACCCGGCCGCGGGAGACACGGACCGGCCGATCGGATTCGGCCGGATCCAGCGGAAGGAAGACCCGCGGTTCATCCGCGGCAAGGGCCGCTACGTTGACGACATTGTGCTGCCGGGCATGCTGCACGGCGCAATCCTGCGTGCCCCAGTGGCGCACGCCAGGCTGGTCTCGATCGACACGGCCGAGGCGCTGGCACACCCGAAGGTCAAGGCAGTCATCACGGGCAAGGACTTGGAAGGCTTGAACCTCGCCTGGGCGCCGACGCTGTCAGCGGACGTGCAGGCCGTGCTGGTGACGGACAAGGTCCGGTTCCAAGGCCAGGAAGTCGCGTTCGTCGTCGCGGAGGACCGCTACGCCGCGCGTGATGCGCTGGAATTGATCGACGTCGAATATGACATCCTGCCGCCGGTCATCGACGCGCGCAAAGCGCTCGACGCCGATGCGCCCGTCATCCGCGACGATCTCGCGGGCCGCACCGACAACCACATTTTCGATTGGGAGATCGGCGATGCGGACGAGACCGAGGCAGCGTTCGCCGCGGCCGACGTCGTCGTCGCCCAGGACATGGTCTACCCGCGGGTTCATCCTGCCCCGATGGAAACCTGCGGCGCGGTGGCGGATTTCGATCCGATCGACGGCGCGCTGACCCTGTACGAGACCACCCAGGCGCCGCATGCCCACCGCACCCTGTATGCGATGGTGGCCGGCATTCCCGAGCACAAGATCCGCGTGGTGTCCCCGGACATCGGCGGAGGGTTCGGAAACAAGGTGGGCATCTACCCGGGCTACGTGCTCGCCGTCGTCGGGTCCATCGTCACCGGCAAACCGGTCAAATGGGTGGAGGACCGCTCGGAGAACCTGATGTCCACCTCCTTCGCGCGGGACTACCTGATGCGCGGCGAAATTGCCGCCACCAAGGACGGCAAGATCCTGGCGCTGCGGACCAATGTACTGGCCGACCACGGCGCGTTCAACGCCACCGCCCAGCCCACCAAGACCCCGGCCGGCTTCTTCAGCATCTTCACCGGCAGTTACGACCTGCAGGCGGCGTACTGCAAGGTCACCGGCGTGTACACCAACAAGGCACCAGGCGGCGTCGCCTACGCCTGTTCCTTCCGGGTCACCGAGGCCGCGTACCTGGTGGAACGCATGGTGGACGTGCTGGCGCGCAAACTGGAGATGGATCCGGCCGAACTGCGGCTGAAGAACTTCATCCGGCCCGAGCAGTTCCCCTACGCCAACAAGACCGGCTGGGAGTACGACTCGGGAAACTACGAACCGGCCATGCGGCTGTCCATGAAGATGGCCGGCTACGAGGAGCTGCGCCGCGAGCAGGCCGAGAAGCGCGAGCGCGGCGAGCTGATGGGCATCGGGGTCTCCTTCTTCACCGAGACCGTCGGCGCCGGCCCGCGCAAGCACTTCGACATTGTGGGCCTGGGCATGGCCGACGGCGCCGAACTGCGGGTCCACCCGACCGGCAAGGCTGTGGTCCGGCTGTCGGTGCAATCGCAGGGGCAAGGCCACGAGACCACCTTCGCGCAGATCGTGGCCGAGGAGCTGGGCATCCCGCCGGAAGACATTGATGTGGTGCACGGAGACACCGACCAGACGCCGTTTGGCTTGGGCACCTATGGCAGCCGCTCCACGCCCGTGAGTGGCGGGGCGGTGGCGCTGGTGGCCCGCAAGGTCCGCGACAAGGCCAAGTTCATCGCAGCCGCGATGCTCGAAACCCGTCCCGAGGACCTGGAATGGGAGAAAGGCCGCTGGTTCGTGAAGGGCGACCCCGGCGCGGGCAAGACGATGGCGGAAATCGCCTTGGGTGCCCACGGCACGGTCGCATTGCCCGAAGGAATCGACGGCAACCTTGACGCGGTCCTCACCTACGATCCGCCGAACCTGACGTTTCCGTTCGGCGCCTACATCTGCGTGGTCGACATCGACCCCGGCACCGGCCGCGTGAAAGTCCGCCGCTTTATTGCGGTGGATGACTGCGGCACCCGGATCAACCCGATGATCATTGAGGGCCAGGTCCACGGTGGCCTGACAGACGGTGTCGGGATGGCGCTGATGGAGATCATCGAATTCGACGAGGACGGCAATTGCCTGGGCGGCTCCTTCATGGACTATCTGATCCCGACGGCGATGGAGGTTCCGGACTGGGAGACCGGTTTCACGGTCACACCGTCGCCGCACCATCCCATCGGCGCGAAGGGCATCGGCGAATCCGCCACGGTAGGGTCTCCGCCGGCCATCGTCAACGCCGTCGTCGACGCACTGGCGCCGTTCGGGATCACGCATATGGACATGCCGTGCACCCCCGCCCGCGTCTGGGAGGCCATGCAGGGCCGGCCGAGGCCACCGGTGTGACATGCCGCAGCGCGAGATGACCCTGGCCGCCAGGGCGGATGAACTGAGCAGGCGGCGGGAACCTTTCGTCCGTGCCACCGTGGTCCGCGCCCAGCATCCAACCAGCGCCCGCGCGGGCGACACCGCGCTGGTACTGGCCGACGGCGCCATCGAAGGGTTCGTGGGCGGGAACTGCGTGGAAGCTTCCGTGCGCGACTACGGCCTGCGGACCCTGGCCTCGGGCGAGCCCCTGCTGCTCCGGGTCATGCCGGGCGAGCCGGTCCGGAACCAGGAGGAGGGTGCTGTCACGGTAGCGAATCCGTGCCTCAGCGGCGGCTCGGTGGAAATTTTCCTGCAGCCGCAGCTGCCGGCAGCACGGATAGTGGTGGTCGGCGCCAGCCCGATAGCGCAGGCGCTGGCCGCGCTGGGATCGGTGCTGGGATTCGAGCCGGAACTGGTGTCCGGCAGCGCGGCAAAACCGCGGCCGGATGATGCCGCGCTCATCGTCGCCTCGCACGGCCGGGAGGAGGAAGCAGCGCTGACCGCGGCGCTGCAGGCCTCCGTTCCCTACGTGGCGCTGGTCGCCAGCGAACGCCGCGGCAACGAGGTGCTCGCCGCGCTGGACGTGGACGAGGAGCTGCGGTCCAGGGTGCACTGCCCGGCCGGACTGGCGCTGGGGGCCCGCACACCGGAAGAAACGGCCCTGGCCATCCTGGCGGAGCTGGTCTCGGAACGCTCCGCGGCGGCCGCCCCTCCGACGGCGGCGGCAGGCGCGGCCCAACCGGCGGCAGCGGCGGACGGGGTCGAGCCGACGGCCGCGGCGGACGGGGGCGAGCCGACGGCCGCGGCGGACGGCCTCGCAGCGACGGCGGCATCAGGGCCGGCGGAGCCCGCCACCGCCCTGGACCCGGTCTGCGGCATGTCGGTTCCGGCCATACCGGCCACCCTGCACGTGGAACACGCCGGTAGCCCTGTTTACTTCTGCTCCGCCGGCTGCCGGGCCGCGTTCCTCAAGGATCCGGAGCACTATGCCGTCATCTCCTGAACACCGTATCGCCGCCCTGGTGCTCGCGGCCGGAGGATCCCGCCGGCTCGGCAGGCCCAAGCAGCTGCTGCCCTACGGCAACGGCGTGCTGCTCGATGCTGTGCTCGGCACCGCCCGCGAGGCCGGGTTTGACCAGATCGTCCTGGCCCTGGGCGGAGCTGGCGATGCGGTGCGCCGGTCCGTGGATACCAGCGGCTGCGACGTGGTGGACAACCCGGTTTATGCTGACGGCTGCTCGTCCTCGATTGCGGCGGCGATCCCGGCGCTGCACCCGCAGACCGAAGCCATGGTGCTGTTGCTCGGCGACCAGCCCGGAGTAACACCAGGCACGGTGCACGCGCTGCTCGCCGGACGGGGCGCTTCGCTGGCGGTGTGCCAATACGACGACGGCGTGGGCCATCCGTTCGCGTTCCACCGCTCGCTGTTCCCGCTGCTGGCCCAGCTGCACGGCGACAAGGCGGTGTGGAAGCTGCTGGAGCAACGCGCGGCCGACGTCGTCGAGGTCGCCATCCCGGGTCCCGTCCCGCTGGACGTGGACACCGAGGAGGATTACCGGCAGGTCCTGGCAGCACGGCGGAGCACGCCATGACCTCGCCGGCGCCGACGGACGCGCAGGACGGCAGCCAGGCGGAGGTCCGGAACCGCATTCCTGACGTGGAATCGCTGATCGCGGCGCTGGACGCGGTGGACTACGTCGCCGATGCGGGCCTGGCCACCGCACTGTTCCTGGCCCTGCGGCTCCCGCAGCCGATCCTGCTTGAAGGCGAAGCCGGGGTGGGCAAGACCGAAGCCGCCAAGGCGCTGGCCCAGGTGCTGGACACTCCCCTGTACCGGCTGCAGTGCTACGAGGGCATCGACGCCGGCGAAGCGTTGTACGAGTGGAACCACCAGCGCCAACTGCTGGGCATCCGGCTGGCAGAAGTACAGCACAGTGAACTGGCCGAGACAGACCTCTTCGCCGAGAAATACCTGCTGCGCCGCCCGCTGCTGCAGGCCATCGAGCACCCGGGACCGCGGCCGGCCGTGCTGCTGTTGGACGAGATCGACCGCGCGGACGCTGAGTTCGAAGCGTTTACGTTCGAACTGCTCGCCGAAGCAGCCGTCAGCGTCCCCGAGCTGGGGACCATCCGGGCCGCGCATCCGCCGATCATCGTCCTGACCTCCAACCGGACCCGCGACCTGCACGACGCACTCACCCGCCGCTGCCTGTACCACTGGATCGATTACCCGGCCCCGGAAAGGATTGCGGAGATCGTGCGGCGCCGGGTCCCGTCCAGCACCGAATCCATCGCGCTGCAGGCGGCGGCCGCCATCGCCCGGCTGCGCAGCTTGGACATGGTCAAGCCTCCGGGCATCGCCGAGGCCATCGACTGGGTGTCCGCGCTCAGCCTGCTGGGGGCGGATCGGCTGGACGCGGCGAGCGCCGAACGGACCTGGGGCTCGGTCCTCAAAAATCGAGATGACCTTGAGCTCATCGCCGCCCGCGGCGGCGTGTGGTTGGTCGGCAGCCATGACTGAGGGCGGCATGGACGGCGCGGTGCAACCCGCGGACACGGCGGCTTTTTGTGCTGGCATAACGACGGCGCTGCGCCGTGCCGGAATGCCCACCTCGCCGGACCGTGCCGGCCGGCTGGCCGAAGCGCTGCGTCTGCTGCCACCGGCTGACCGTGCCACGCTGTACTGGGCCTGCCGCGTGGTGCTGGTTTCCGACCGTGGGCAGCTGCCGGTTTTCGACGCCGTGTTCGCGGCAGTCTTCGGTGGTGCCACCGCCCTGGTACCGGACCCGGCTGAACACCGCGGCGATCCCCACCACCCGCCGTGGTCGGGCCAAGGCGCCACGGAGCGGCCCACCGGCGCCAGCAGCCCCTCCGACCACCGCCCGGCGCCCGAGGCGGCGCTGCCGCCCGGCATGTTCCCGGGCCGGGACGGAGCCGGCTCGGGCGAGGGGCCGCCGCGCGAATCAGTGCTGTTGATGGCTTCGGGCCAGGAGCGCCTGCACCAAACGTCGTTTGCGGAACTGACCGAGGATGAGACCGCCGTCGTTCGGCAACTGGTCCGCCGGATCGTGCTCTCCACTCCTGCCCGGGACAGCCGGCGGACCCGCCGATCGGCCCGCAGCAGCTCCCGGCTGGATATCCGCCGCACCGCCCGGACCGCCCGCCGCAACGGCCCGGATGCCGCCCGCCTGGTCTTTGCGCAACGGCGGCCCAAGCCGCGCCGGCTGGTGCTGCTGTGCGATGTCTCCGGTTCCATGGAGTCCTACACCCGGGTCTTCCTCTCGCTGCTGCAGGGTGCGGCGGCGGGAGCCCGGGCGGAAGCCTTCGTCTTTTCCACCCGGTTGACCCGGCTCACCCGGCAGCTGGCCGTCCGTGACCCGGACACCGCGCTGGCCCGGGCTGCCGCCGAGGTGCGGGACTGGGCCGGCGGCACGCGTCTAGCCGAAAGCCTGCACCGGTTCATCGACGACTACGGCCGCCGGGGTATGGCCCGCGGCGCCGTGGTGGTGGTTATTTCGGACGGCTGGGCGCAAGACGATCCCGCCCAGGTCGCCGCGCAGATGCAGCGACTGCGGCGGCTGGCGTATCGGATCATCTGGATCAATCCCCGTAAGGTGGCGGTAGATTACCAACCCTTGGCGGGCGGAATGGCGGCCGCCCTGCCTTACTGCGATGCGTTCGTCAGCGGCCACAACTACAGCGCTTTGTCGGAGGTGGCCGCGGCCATCCGCTCCGACCGTCGCCAGGGCTCCGGCCCGCGAACCACCGACCAATTCACCAGGCAAAGGACACGGTAATGCAGCTGGAACGCACGTTCTCCGTCACCGCACCGATCGAGACGGTCTGGGAAACCCTGATGGACTTCGACCGGGTGGCCGGATGCATCCCGGGAGCGAAGATCCTGGAAAAGACCTCCGAGGACGAGTATCAGGTCGCCATGGTGGTGAAGCTCGGGCCGGTAACCATGCAGTACAAAGGCACGCTGTATGTGAGGGAGCGCGACGCCGCGGGCCGGCGGGCAACCCTGCAGGGGAAAGCGCGCGAAACACGGGGACAGGGCGCCGCAGAAGCGACCGTGACCATGCAGCTGTCTGGATCCGGAGCTGCCACCGAGGCCAGCGTCAACGCCGACCTGACGCTGTCCGGCAAGGCGGCGGCCATGGGCAAGAGCGTGATCGGCAGCGTCACCGACCAGATGCTGGCCGTGTTCACCAAGAACCTGCAGGAGATGATCGCGGCGCAGGAGGCCAAGGCGCCCGACACCGGTGCCGGTGCTGACGCAGCTTCAGCCTCACCGGCATCCACCACGTCTTCATCCGACACGACTTCGCCTACGGCGTCTGCGCCCTCGGCGCCGCCGTCGTCCGCTGCCGGGGCGAAGCCCGGTTCCGCGGCCGAGACGGAGCCGGCCGCACCGTCGTCGTCCGCCTCCCCCGCCCCTGCTGCGGCGCCGCCTGGCCTGCAGGGCGAAAGCAGCCTGGACGGGCTCGCGGTGGCCAGGCAAGTGCTCGCCGACCAGCTGCGCAGTCCGGGCAAGGTGCTGGGCCTGGTGTTGGTTGCGGCGGCGCTGGCACATCTGGCCGGCCGCCGCGCGGGGCGCCGGCAAGCGGTGGCCTTAATGCGGTCCGGAGGCGTATAACCGTGCGGGACGTTTTGGCAAAGCTGCTGCCCGGCTGGGAGGCAGGAGAAACGGCGGGCCTGGCCACGGTGGTCCGCACCTTCAAGTCCGCGCCACGTCCGCCGGGCGCGTCCATGGCGGTCACCGCCGGCGGGGAGGCCATCGGCTCGGTGTCGGGAGGTTGTGTGGAAGGCGCGGTTTACGAGCTGGCCACCGAGGTGACCGCGAGCGGCCAGCCCGCGCTGGTGCGCTACGGTATCAGCGACGACGAGGCGTTCTCGGTGGGACTGACCTGTGGCGGAATCCTCGACGTCTTCGTGGAGCCGCTCTCCCGTGAAACCTTTCCCGGACTTGACGATGTCGCCGCGGATATTGCCGCTTCCCGTCCGGTGGGCATTGCCACCGTGATTGAGCACCCGGATCCGGCGTGGCTGGGGCGGCATCTGATCGTCCGTCCGGACGGCTTCGACGGCGATCTGGGAACCGAGCGCGTCAACCACGCCGTCGCGGACGACACCCTGGGCCTGCTGGCCGCCGGGCGGAACTCCACGCTGACCTATGGACCCGACGGGCACCGGCGCGGCGAGGGGATGCGGATCTTTTTCGGCAGCTTCGCGCCGCGGCCCCGGATGCTGGTCTTCGGCGCGATCGACTTCGCTGCGGCCCTGGCCCGGATGGGAACCTTCCTGGGGTACCAGGTCACCGTCTGTGATGCCCGGCCGGTCTTCGCCACCCGCGCGCGCTTTCCGGAGGCGGACGAAGTGGTGGTGCAGTGGCCGCACCAGTATCTGACCGAGCAACTGCAACAGGACCTGCTGGATGAGCGGACGGTCATTTGCGTGCTGACCCACGACCCAAAGTTCGACGTCCCGCTGCTGGAGGTTGCCCTGCGCGGGAGCAAGACCGCCTACGTGGGTGCGATGGGCTCACGGCGCACCCACGACGACCGCCTGCAGCGGCTGCGCGAAGCGGGCCTCACCAGCGAGGAACTGTCCCGCCTGCACAGTCCGGTCGGGCTGGACCTGGGCGCACGCACCCCGGAGGAAACCGCGGTGTCCATCGCGGCCGAAATCATCGCCCGGCAATGGGGCGGCGGCGGCCAACCGCTGGGCGAACTCAGCGACCGGATCCACCATGACGAGGCGCATGAACCTCAACCGCAAACCGGACCATCTCTGCAGCCCGGTCGGTCAGCCTGATCCCTTCGGGCCAGACGATCTTCACGTCCACCGGGCGGACCGCGGGCTCGATCGGCAGGGCCGCGAAGGGCCTGCCCTCATACGTGGCGTCACCGGCCGGGCGCTGCACCAGCACGGAGTAGCCGATGCCGCGGCCCACCAGCGAACGGGTCAGCTCGAAGTCCGTGGTCCGGTAGCGGATCTTGGGCACTACCGAAGCGTCGCGAAACACGGACATAGTGTGATGGCTGCTGGGCGGGGCGTCCAGCAGGATCATCGGCTCCTCGGCCAGCTCCGCCAGCTCCACCGCATCCTTGCCGGCCAGCCGGTGGCCTGCGGGCAGCAGCGCGTAGGCCTGCATGGTGTCCAGCTGCACCGATTCCAGTCCGGGCCGCAGGTCCATGTCATACACGATGGCCAGGTCCAGTTCACCGGCCACCAGCTTGTCCTGGACGGCATCCTGGGTTCCTTCGACGAAATCCAGCTGCACCTTCGGGTGTTCGGCGGCGAAGAATTCAAGCAGCCCGGGCAGAATGGTCGGCGCCAAGGTCAGGTAGCAGCCCACCACCAGCGGACCCGCCAGCTCTCCGCCGCCGCTGCTGGTGCTGAGTTCCAGTTCCTCGGCTTCGCGCAGGAAGGCCGCCGCCCGCGCATGCAGCTGCCGGCCCGCCGGGGTCAGGCTGACTCCGTGCGCCTTGCGGCGGACGGTCAACTGTGTGCCGAAGATCCGTTCCAGCTCTTTCACCGCGGCAGCCACCGCGGTCTGCGAGACATGCAGTTCGTCCGCAGCGGCGGCAATAGTGCCGGCGTCGGCCACCGCGACGAAGTACGCCAGCTGCCGCAGAGTATACCGGACCACGCACGCCTCCTGATGCGGCTCAACAAACGGGGAACCAAAGTTTTTCGGTGGATATTTCCGTAAAATATGAACTTTACCGGCGGATATGTCTGCTGTCACACTCGTTCGAGACACACCTCACGCCGCCACGGTGAGAGGCAAGGAAACCGGGATGCAGATCCCGGCCGCTACACGCCAGGAGACCGAGCATGACCACCGCAGCTACCGAAGCCCACCCGGTTCCCACCGCGGATTGGGTCACCATCCCGGATCTGTACCGGAACCCGTATCCGATCTACCAGAAGCTGCGCGCCGAGTCCCCGGTGCACTGGGTGCCCGCCGTCAACCGGTACATGGTCACCAGTTACCAGGCCTGCCACGTGATCGAACAGGACCAGGAGCGCTTCTCCGCCGACGAGACCAATTCGCTGATGAAGCGGGCGATGGGACACTCGATGCTGCGCAAGGACGACCCGGAACACGACGTGGACCGGAAGTCCTACGGCAACGTGCTGCGGCCCAAGGCGATTAAGGAACACTGGAACGCCATTTTCCAGGCCAACAGCGACAAGTACCTGGCGCAGTTGAAGGCAGCCGGACCGGGCGCCGACTTCGTCTGGGACTATGCCGCTCCCTACGCCGCGGAAAACCTGCGCCTGATCATGGGCTTCCACAACGCCAGCCAGGAAGACATGCAGCGTTGGTCGCAGACCATGATCGACGGCACCGGCAACTACGCCGACGATCCCGAGGTCTGGGCCAAGTCGGAACAGTCCTACAACGAAGTCGACGATGCGATCGACGAGATCCTGCCCTACCTGCGCAAGAACCCCGATTCCAGCCTGCTCTCCGGCATGACGTCGATGCCGATCCCGCTCGAAGCCATCCGGGCGAACATGAAGATGACCATCGGCGGAGGGCTGAACGAACCGCGCGACGTCCTGGGCACCACGGTGTGGGCGCTGCTGGCCAACCCGGATCAGCTGGCCCAGGTGCTGGCCGACGACACGCTGTACGCCCGAGCGTTCGAAGAATCCGTGCGCTGGGTGGCCCCCATCGGCATGTACCCGCGGGAGACCACCGCAGAGACCGTACTGGAAGGCGTGCGGCTGCCGGCCGGTGCCCGGCTCGGCATCGTGGTGGGCGCCGCGAACCGCGACCCGGCGGTCTTCGAGGATCCGGAGTCGTTCAACATCAACCGGGAGAAGAAGCCGCATCTGGCCTTCGGCGGTGGCAACCACTTCTGCGCCGGCGCCTGGGTGGCCCGGGCTTCGGTGGCGCAGATCGCCATGCCGCAGGTCTTCCGCGAACTGCCGAACCTCCGTCTGGACCCGGACAACGCACCGGTAGACGCCGGCTGGGTCTTCCGCGGCATGACCAAAATGCCGGTGCTCTGGGGCTAAGGCCTAGGCCCTCCCTCCCACTTCCCACCATCTCCCCCGCCTCCACGCCAACAGCAAGGACCATTCCCCATGGCAAAGATCAGCTTCCACCACTCCGACGGCAACGTTGACGTCCTGGACGTCGACCCCGGCACCTCGCTGATGCGGGCCGCCGTCACCAACGGCGTCGACGGGATCGTCGGCGAATGCGGCGGCCAGGCCATGTGCGCCACCTGCCATGTCTACGTCCGGCCCGAATACCTCGACGGGCTGCCGGAAATTGGCGAGGACGAAGAAGAGATGCTCGAGTGCACCGCCGGCCCGCGCGACGAGACTCGCAGCCGGCTGGGCTGCCAGATCACGGTCGGCACCGGACTGGAACAGATTGAAGTGGACGTCCCCGACGACCAGATCTGAGCCTTCCGCGGCGGCGGCCGGGCACTGTGGCGGCCGCGCACCTCGAACGGTGCGCGGCCCGCAACCTAAGCTGGCCAAATCCGCCGCAGCTACCGCCAACCGGCGCGCCATGCCGCCCCTACGATCAAGGTTCAGGCCCGAACAAGGAGAAGAATCTTGGCGAAAATCACCTACCACCACGCCGACGGGAACGTCGACAGCCTCGACGCCGAGGCCGGCATGACACTCATGATGACCGCGGTGATCAACGGTGTGGACGGCATTGTCGGCGAATGCGGCGGCCAGGCCATCTGCGCCACCTGCCACGTCTACGTCCGGCCCGAATACCTCAACGGGCTGCCCGCCATCAGCGCCGCCGATGAAGAAATGCTTGAAACCACCGCCTCTCCCCGCGTTCGGCCCGCAGCCGTCTTGGCTGCCAGCTCACGGCCGGAGACCACTTCGATGACATCGAAGTCGACATTCCCGACGAACAGGACTGACCCGGCCGCAACGGCCGGCCGCCCCGCCCCTTACCGAAAGGCCCTCCATGAACGCAATGACTGATCCGGAACACGTGGTTGTTGTTGGCAACGGCCAGGCCGGCATCCAGCTGGTCGATTCGCTGCGCAAGGAAGGCTACACCGGGCCGATCACGCTGCTCGGCGAGGAACCGCACCACCCGTACCAGCGCCCGCCGCTGTCCAAGGACTACCTCGCCGCCGGCAAGGATCCGGTCCCGCTGCCGCTGCGCCCGGAAAAGTTCTTCACCACCAACGACGTCGATGCCAGCCTCGGCGTGCACGTCACCGTCATCGACCGCGACAACAAGACCGTCGCCCTCGACGACGGCACCACCCTGGCCTATTCGACCCTGGTGCTGGCCACCGGTGCCGCCAACCGCGAACTCACCGTGACCGGCGCCGACCTGGCCGGCATCCACGGACTGCGCACCCTCACCGACGCCCAGGCCCTGCACGCCCGCCTCGACGCGGTGCGCTCCGTCGTCGTCATCGGCGCCGGCTTCATCGGCCTGGAATTCGCCGCCGCCGCCCGCGCCCGCGGCCTGGACGTCACCGTGCTCGAATACGCCGACCGGCCAATGGGCCGCGCCCTGACCCCGGTGATGAGCGGCTTCTTCGCCGACGCCCACCAACGCCTCGGCGTCACCCTGCGCCTGGGCGAAGGCATCGCCTCCTTCGACGGCAACGCCGGGCACGTCACCGCCGCAGTGTCCACCACCGGCCAACGCTACCCGGCGGACCTGGTCCTCGTCGGCGTCGGCGTCACCCCGCGCACCGAACTCGCCCAAGCCGCAGGCCTCGAGGTCGAGAACGGCATCGTGGTGGACGGGCACCTGCGCACGTCCGACCCGGACATCTACGCCCTCGGCGACTGCGCCTCCTTCCCCAACACCCACGCCGGCACCCGCACCCGGCTCGAATCCGTGCAGAACGCCACCGACCAGGCCCGCCACGCCGCCGCCGCCATCCTCCGCACCGGCACCGGCGACGGCGGCGAGCCCGGCGCCGGCTCCGACGGCGAGCCCGGCGGCTACGCCGACCTGCCCTGGTTCTGGTCCAACCAGGGCCACCTGCGCCTGCAGATCGCCGGCCTGGCAGCGCCCGGCGACCAGACCGTGCTCCGCGGAAACCCCGCGGAGGAGAAGTTCTCCGTGTTCTGCTTCCGCAACGGCACCCTCACCGCCGTCGAATCCGTCAACCAGCCCGCCGACCACATGGCCGCCCGCCGCCTGCTCGCCGCCGGCCGCACCCTCACCCCCGCACAGGCCGCGGACCCCGACTTCGACCTCAAGGCCTACTCCAAACAACAACCCGCGGCCGTGTAGCCCGGGTTTGGCACAGCGGCTGCTTGGCCCTGGTTTAGGGCGGCTGGTGCCTACCTCGGGTCCAGCGCGGCCCCTGGAGCGGCACGGTTTAGCGCCGCCGCGGCGGCCGCACGGTCTAGCACGGCCGCGGGAGCCTCGGCGCGGAAGTGCCTCACTCGGCTGCACTGCCGCTGAGCGCCCGCACCGCATGGCCCAGCACTGCCTCCGCCCGCGGGCTGAGGACCATGGTGTCGGGCCAGATGGCGCACATCGTGGTCGGGGATACCGGAGGCGACAGCGGGCGGACCGCCACGTTCCTGCCTTCGACGGTCACGGCCGGAGCTTCCGGCCGTGACATTAGCAGCGCGTAGCCCAATCCCCGGCCGACCAGGGCCTGCACCAGCACCACCTGCGGCATGGACGACACGATGCGCGGGCGAAGCCCTCGATCGGCGAAGACCCGGTAGGTATTGGCGGTGCTGGGGCTCGATTCGTACATGATCAGTGGTTCGTCGGCCAGATCTGCCAGATCCACCGTGGGCCTGGCGGCCAGCGGGTGCTCCGTGGGCAGCACCGCCTGCAGCTCAGTCCGGTAGATCGTGCGTTGGTGATAACCGGCCGGGAGCTCCATGTCGTAGACCATGGCCAGATCCAACTGGCCGGCGTCCAGCGCAGGGAGCAGCTCATCATGGGAACCGACGGTAACTTCCACGCTGATTCCCGGGTATTGTTCCGGCAGCTGGTCGAGCACCGCAGGTAGGACTGTGCTGGCAAAGCTCGCGAAGCAGCCCAGCCGCACGGGCCCCTTGAGCTCGCCGGCGGCGCCTGTCAGGTCGTTGATGAGCGCGTCAGCATCGCGCAGCAGCAGGCGGGCACGCTGGGCAAAGAACTGCCCCGAAGGGGTCAGCTGCAGGCCGCGCGCTTTCCGCCGCACGCAGAGCTGTTCCCCGGCAGCCCGCTCCAGCGCCGTGATGGCCTGGGAGAGCGCGGATTCCGAGATGCGCAAGCTCGCTGCCGCGGAGCTCAACGTTAAATGATCGGGCAGAGCCGCAAAGAGCTCGAGTTGCCGCAGCGTGAAGTCGACCATAGTACTTCAGTCCAATCAAAGATGTTCATCGGTTTTATGAAGTTTACCTACAGAAGTAAGGCGTGTCACAATGAGTGACAAGTTCAATAGTTGCACCCGTCACAATGGAGGATCCAGCCTGCACCGGCGCAACCTCAACCGTTCACGATCGGTTCCGGACACGGAACTGGTCGGCGGCGACTGCCACCGGCGTCGTCGTTCCCTCCCCGTTCGCACTACCATCACCATGCCGAACTCCTCGGTGTGACCGTTCCTGAAGGAAATCATGAGCACTGCAGTATCAGGGCGCTCGACTGCCGCGAATCAGCGTCGCGTAGCGTTTGCCACCATCGTCGGCACCACCATTGAGTGGTACGACTTCTTCATCTACGCCACCGCGGCGGGTCTCGTGTTCGCGGAACTTTTCTTCAAGCCCGCAGGTGACTCCATCGGCCTCCTGCTGGCCTTCGCGTCCGTCGGCATCAGCTTCCTCTTCCGCCCGCTGGGCGCCTTCCTGGCTGGCCACTACGGCGACAAGATTGGCCGTCGCGCCATGCTGGTGCTGACGCTGATCCTGATGGGCGGCGCTACCACCCTGATCGGTTTCCTGCCCACCTACGCGACCGCGGGTGTGATCGCCCCGATCCTGCTGCTACTGCTGCGCATCCTGCAGGGTATGTCCGCAGGCGGCGAATGGGGTGGCGCTGTGCTGATGGCTGTTGAGCACGCGCCCCGGAACAAGCGCGGCCTTGCCGGTTCCTACCCGCAGATCGGCGTGCCGCTGGGCATGCTGCTGGCCTCGGGCGTCATGGCCCTGATGACCGGCGTGATCTCCCCCGGCCAGGCGTTCATCGAGTGGGGCTGGCGCGTACCGTTCCTGCTCAGCGTCGTGCTGATCGTTGTCGGCTACGTGGTCCGCAAGACCGTCGAAGAAAGCCCGGTCTTCCAAGAGATTGCCGAGGCCAAGCAGCAGCGAAGCGTTCCCGTGGTCGAGCTCTTCAAGAAGCACTGGCTTCTGGTCATCCTGGCCGCCATGGTCTTCGCGGGGAATAACGCGGCTGGCTACATGACCACCGGCGGCTACATCACCAACTATGCAACCAACCCGAACGGCCCCATCGGGCTGGACCGCACTCCGGTGCTTCTGGCCATCACCGGCGCTGCCGCCGTATGGCTGGTCTTCACGCTCGTGGGCGGAATCGTCTCCGACAGAATCGGGCGCAAGAAGACCTACTTGATCGGCTACACCGCGCTGGCACTGACGGTCTTCCCGCTGTTCTGGCTGGTCAACACCGGCAGCATCTGGATGCTGCTGCTGGGCCTGGTCCTCTTCAGCGTCGGCCTCGGCCTGACCTACGGACCGCAGTCCTCCTGGTACAGCGAAATCTTCCCCGCCTCCATCCGGTTCTCCGGGGTGTCCATCTCCTACGCGCTCGGCGCTATCATCGGCGGCGCCTTCGCCCCGACCATCGCGACGGCACTGGTACAGGCCACCGGCACCACGACCTCGGTCTCGGTCTACCTCTTGGTTATGGTCCTGATCTCGGTCACCGGCGTGGCGCTCCTCCGCGACCGCAAGGGCATCGACCTGAGCATCAAGAACCAGGCCGAACAGGAAGTCGGAGCCACCATCATGGACAAGCGGCGCGGCGTATCCACGGACGACACCGTCAAGGCCAGCATCTAAGCAGATGACCGCGCTGACCCAGCGCCGGCTAGTCAACGAATGAGGCGGGTGCCCTGCCGGAAGCAATTCCGACAGGGCACCCGCTCTTTTTTGTCCGCTCCGCTGTCCGCGTCTGCAATTGTCTCCGCCCTCATCAGCGCCCCCGTTATCGGTTCCGAGGTCAGGCAGCGTCCTCCTGGCGCCATCCGCGTGCACGCAGCGCCACGGCAATTTTCTCGACCGCCCGTCGGCCGCCGTCGGCCATGTGCCGCTTCGAAATCCGGACTTCGTCCCAGTCCGCTAAGCGGGCGCGTTCCTCCCGTTCAATGTCCCGGGCGATTTGGTCTGGTGTGCCATGGCTTTCGCCTTCGTATTCAATGGCGATCCGGTATCCAGGCAGCGATAGGTCAGGGCTGTGCAGGTCGTTTCCGTCGCCGTCGGTGATGGGTTTGTTGACCTCGGGTTCCGGCAAGCCTGCACGGCCCATGGCCAACCGCAGCCTGGTCTCGGGCGGCGAATCGGCTCCCACACGGGCCAATGCCACGGCCTGACGGGCCTTCCGAAGCCCCCGCTTTCCCGGGTGGCGACGCAGCATCGCTTGAAGCTCGTACCGGGTAGCCAATGGATCGGACCGCCCTTCGAACTCTGGCCGGGGAATCCGGAGGAGGTAGTCCGCTATCACCACCAGATCATCCAGCTCAAGGGCCTCCGCCAGGTCCAGCCAGGTGCGGGTCCGGGTCGTGACGCAGAGCCCTTCCACATAAGCGACTTCATCTGGCAGGAGCCCGGATCGGTGACCGACCACCCCGGGCCGCTGCATGCTAGCGGCGCCGCTAGGACGGGAGATGTGAAGGCGCCGGTCAAACGGACGGCGCTCAGGATCCGGGAAATTCCAGAGACGTGCGGCCGTGTCATGGGAGGCGGCGCAGCTGCCACTAATCCGGGTCAAGGGCCTGACATGCGCCGCTAAATCGGGCTCTGCCTCCCGGTGCATTCGTACACCGCGGCTGACTTGGACCAGCGTGATGCTGTTAACCTGCGTTCTGGTCAGCCCCGCTTTGAAAGCGTCCTCGAAGGTGAAGGCTGAGTTCTGCAGGTGTACTGGTAGTCGAGGAGGCCGCCCGCGCCGTTTCCGGGTTGTCTCACCAGCTCTCCGGACCTGATTTGCGTCGGCTCCGGATATTGTTGCGCCTTCATGGCCGTGGCTTTTGGATTCGTGGGACATACCGCATTATCTGCAACGGATGGTTGAGGCGCAGGCGTTCTCCACAGGTGGCATCCAGTGGAGAGAAAACGAGATAATCGGCAGGCTTTTATCCGCGTTTCTCTCCAGCGGATGGTAGACGATTTAATAGCGCTGGCTCTCGACGCGCCGGGCAGGCATGCAGAAGGGCCGCCCCCGCGTTCTCGCAGGTGCGGCCCTTATTGGTGCTAAGACTGGCGGTCGCTTAGCGAGCCTGGCGCTCGGCGGCTTCCACCACGTTGGCCAGCAGCATGGCACGGGTCATCGGGCCGACGCCGCCGGGGTTGGGCGAAAGCCAGCTGGCCACGTTGCGGGCCTCGGGCTCCACATCGCCGGTCACCCGGGCCTTGCCCTCTTCGTCCTCGACCCGGCTCACGCCGACGTCCAGCACCACGGCGCCGGGTTTGAGGTCGGCTGCCTTGATCATGTGCGGCATCCCTGCGGCGGCAATAACGACGTCGGCCTCCCGCAGTTCCGCGGCCAGGTCCAGAGTTCCGGTGTGGGCCAGGACCACCGTGGCGTTGATCGTCTTGCGGGTCAGCAGCAGGCCCAGCGGACGGCCCACGGTGACGCCGCGGCCCACCACCAGCACGCGCTTGCCGGCCAGTTCGATGTCGTGACGGAGCAGCAACTCCACGCAGCCGTGCGGGGTGCAAGGCAGCGGCGAGTCCAGCGGCCCGCCCACGTTGAGCACCAACCGGCCCAAGTTCGTCGGGTGCAAGCCGTCGGCGTCCTTGGCCGGATCGATCTTCTCCAGGATGCGGTTGGTGTCGATGTGCTTGGGCAGCGGCAACTGCACAATGTAGCCGGTGCAGGCCGGATCCGCGTTCAGCTCGTCGAGGACCGCTTCCAGTTCCTCCTGCGAGATGGTGTCCGGCAGGTCGCGGCGGATGGACTCGATGCCCACCTCGGCGCAGTCCTTGTGCTTGCCGCCCACATACCATTTGCTGCCCGGGTCATCCCCGACCAGCACGGTGCCCAGGCCGGGCACGATGCCCTTAACCTTGAGCGCCGAGACCCGCTTAGTGAGTTCGCTCTTGATCTGCGCAGCGGTGGCCTTGCCGTCCAGCACGCGCGACGTCGGTGGGGTTGTGTACAGGTTCATATCACCACTCCTCGTGGCCCGGGTAGAGCGGGAAGTCGTCGGCCAGTTTCTTCACGCGGGCCCGCAGCGCGGCAACGTCCGCCCCGCCCTTGAGCGCGGTGGCGATGATGTCGGCGACCTCGGTGAATTCGGTGGAGCCGAAGCCGCGGGTGGCCAGCGCCGGGGTACCGATCCGCAGGCCGGAGGTGACCATCGGCGGGCGCGGATCAAACGGCACGGCGTTGCGGTTGACCGTGATGCCGGCTTCGTGCAGCAGGTCTTCGGCCTGCTTGCCGTCCAAGGCGGAGTTACGCAGGTCCACCAGGACCAGATGAACGTCGGTGCCGCCGGTCAGCACGGACACGCCGGCCTCGGCCACATCCGCGGCGGTCAGGCGTTCGGCCAGGAGCCGGGCGCCTTCCAGCACGCGTTCCTGGCGCAGCTTGAATTCCTCGCCGGCGGCAATCTTGAAGGCCACGGCCTTGGCGGCCACCACATGCATCAGCGGGCCGCCCTGCTGGCCCGGGAACACCGCGGAGTTGACCTTCTTGGCAAAGGCTTCCTTGCCCAGGATCACGCCGGAGCGCGGGCCGGCCAGGGTCTTGTGGACGGTGGAGGTGACAAGGTCCGAGTGCGGCACCGGGTTCGGGTGCAGCTCGGCCGCGACCAGCCCGGCGAAGTGCGCCATATCGGTCCAGAAATAGGCTCCGACCTCATCGGCGATCGAGCGGAAGGCTTCGAAGTCCAGTTGCCGCGGGTAAGCGGACCAGCCGGCCACGATCACGTTAGGGCGCTCGGCCAGTGCCTGCTCGCGGACCTTGTCCATGTCCACCCGGAACGTCTGCGGGTCCACTTCGTAGGCGGCCACTTGGTAGAGCTTGCCGGAGAAGTTCAGCTTCATGCCGTGCGTCAGGTGTCCGCCGTGCGCCAGCGACAGGCCCATCATCTTGTCGCCCGGCTGGATGAGGGCGGAGAGGGCGGCAGCATTGGCCTGGGCGCCGGCGTGCGGCTGGACGTTGGCGAACTCCGCGCCGAAGAGCGACTTGGCCCGCTCAATCGCCAGGCTTTCCGCGACGTCTACGTGCTCACAGCCGCCGTAATAGCGGCGCCCCGGGTAACCCTCGGCATACTTGTTGGTCAGGACCGAGCCCTGGACTTCGAGCACCGAACGCGGCGCGAAGTTTTCGGAGGCGATCATTTCAAGGGTGTCGCGCTGACGGCTGAGTTCGGCGCCGATCACAGCGGCGATTTCAGGATCAACCTGGGACAACGGCAGATCGGTCACAGAGGGCGTGGAAGTCACGGGGAGAATCTCCTGGGTGGTGGGCTTATCTCACTGCTACAGGCCAGATTACCGGGTGCCGGTACCGCACGCGTGACGCATGACCAGCCCCGGACACACTCCGGCCCAAACGTGACCTTACGTCCCAGGCGTGCGATCCGCGGTCTGCATCTGCAGGAGCGGCGATCGAGGATCTCCGTCCCTGCTGCCGCTTCCTGGTGGTGTCCCACCTAACGCCAGTCGCGGCGAGCCAATCCTAACAGCCAGTCACCCCCTCGGCCGGTCCGAAAGCGTGACCTTCACCCTGCTGGTATCGCCGCCGCGGCGCACTTCCACGGTGACTTCATCGCCCGGATCGTGCTTCCGCAGGACGGACAACAGGTCCTCGGCCGTTGCCAGGGCCTCACCGTCCACGCTCAGCACGACGTCGCCCGCGCGGATTCCTGCCTCGTCGGCGGGACCGCCCTCAGTCACGGACAGGGCAACGACGCCCTCAGCCTGCGGCACGCCCAGCCGCTCGGCCATTGCCGCGGTAATCGTGGCCGGAGCCAGTCCCATAAAAGCGTGGTTGGCGGTGCCGTCTTCCAGCAGCTCCTCGGCGACCTCCTTGGCGGTGGCGGCGGGAATCGCGAAGCCCAGCGATACGGCGCCCGCTTCCGGCGGGATGTAGGCCTCGCTGATGCCCACCACCTGGCTTTGGGCATTGACGACTGCACCCCCTGAGTTGCCGGGGCTGATCGGTGCGTCGGTCTGGATCAGGTCCACCAGCGCCAGGCTCGACGAAGATGAACCCGGAATGGCGCGGTGCAGGCCGGAAATGATGCCGGCCGTCGCAGTATTTTCAAAGCCAAGCGGCGACCCGATGACCACTGCCAGCTCACCGATAGCCGGCAGCGAGGTCTCAAACTCCGCCGCCGGGAGCCCCTCGCGGTCAGTGCGCACCAGCGCCAGGTCGGACACCGCGTCCGTCGCCACGACCTCGCCGGCGCTGCGCTGCCCGTCGGCGAAGGCAACCTCAACCTCAGGGTTGTCGCCGACCACATGTTCGTTGGTGAGGATCAGCCCGTCGGCGGAGTAGACCACGCCGCTGCCCACGCCGCCGTCGGTAAAGACAGTCACTACGGACGGCTGCACGTTCTCTACGATCTCCGGGATCCCGCTCGCCAGCTGCGCGCCCCCGATTTGCCCTTCCGAGCCGGCCTCCGGCTGCCCGGTCCCGCCGTTGGTCCCGCCCGGCGCTTCACCGCTCTCCCCGGTGCAGCTTGCCAGGCCTGCCACGAGAGCGGCGGCCAGCAGCACCTGTGGGGCGCCGCGCAGGGGACTGTGACCTTGCCGTTGTGTCATGGCACGGACCTTCCGTCGTCGCTGCTGCCACTTTAACGCCATCGGGTGCCGCTGAAAACGGCGGCGTGCGCACCAGCCGGGCAGCGCCGACCAATCTGTGTGCCCCGCTACGGGTCTCCCCGGTACGGAGCCCGGCCGCTCCCCGCCCCCCTGCCTCGCCGCCTTGCCCCGCTACCGGTCTCCCCGGTACGGATCCCACCGCTCCCCCGCCCCATGCCCGGCGGCCACAGGTCGCCGGAGGGCATCGGAATATGCGGCAACCGGTTCTGGTTGCACCGGATAGAAGTTGAAGTGTCAACAATCGAAGGAGCATTGTGGCGGACCAGGCAACCGGCAGCGGCTATCTGCTGCAGACTGTGGTGATCGGCGCCGGCCAGGCCGGGCTGAGCGCGGCCTACCAGTTGGCCCGCCGTGGCCTGGTTCCCGAACGCGATTTCATGGTGCTCGATGCCAACGACGGCCCGGGCGGCGCCTGGCGCCACCGCTGGCCCTCGCTCACCTTCGACGCCGCGCACGGACTGCACGACCTCCCCGGCCTGCCGCTAGGGGTTCCGGATCCGCATGAGCCGTCCTCCGCCGTCGTCCGCCGTTACTACGGTGCCTTTGAGCAGCAGTTCCAGCTGCCCGTGCACCGCCCCGTCCGCGTCACCTCGATCGACGACGACGGTGACCTCCTGCGGGTGCGCAGCGACACCGGCGGCGAGTGGCTGGCACGCACGGTGATCAGTGGCACCGGAACCTGGGACAAGCCGTACTGGCCGCACTACCCCGGGCAGGAAACCTTCCGCGGCCGCCAGTTGCACACCCGGGATTTCTGGTCGGCCGACGAGTTCCGCGGGCAGCGTGTGCTGGTGGTCGGCGGCGGCACCTCGGCGCTGCAGTTCCTGTTGCAGCTGGATGCCGCCGGGGCGGACACCCTCTGGTCCACCCGGCGCGCACCCGACTTCACCGCCACCCCGTTCGACAAGGAGTGGGGCGTCGACGTGGAACGCCGGGTCAACGAGCGCACCCGTGCCGGGCTGCCCACCCTCAGCGTGGTTGCCGCCACCGGACTGCCGCTGACCGAGACGTACCAACAGGGCATTGACGCCGGCGTCCTTGTCTCGCGGGGCAAGCTGGCCTGCATTACGGAGTATGGCGTCGAATTCGTTGACGGGTCCACCGAAGACGTCGACGTGATCCTCTGGGCCACCGGTTTCCGGCCGTCGCTGGACCACCTGGTGCCGCTGCGGCTGCGCGAGCCCGGCGGCGGCATCATGATGGCCGAGGACGGCGTCTCCGTGGTGAAGGAGCCGCGCCTTTTCCTGGTCGGATACGGAGCGTCCGCGTCCACGGTCGGCGCCACCCGGGCCGGCCGCGCCGCCGCCATCTCGGCCACCAAGCGTCTTGCCGCCGAAGCCGAACGCCAGCCGGTACCCTAGGACTCGTGACTGACGCTGCCGCTTCCACCGCCTACACCCTCACGCTCTCCTGCCCGGACCGCCCCGGCATAGTGCATGCCGTTGCCGGTGCCCTGGTGCAGGCCGGAGGGAACATCACCGAATCGCAGCAGTATGAGAGTCCGCAGTCGGGACGCTTCTTCATGCGCGTGGCGGTCGACACCGACCAGTCCTACACAGAACTCCACGACCGGCTGCAACCGGTGGCGCAGGAATTCGGCATGACCTGGAAGCTGCGCCGCGAGGGCGTCAAGATGCGCACGCTGCTGATGGCATCGAAGTCGGGACACTGCCTGAACCACCTGTTGTTCCTGCAGCGCTCGGGCACCCTGCCGATCGAGATCCCCGCCATTGTCTCCAACCACATGGACCTGGCCGATCTCGCTTCGTTCTACGGCATCCCCTTCCACCACATTCCCGTCACGGCGGACACCAAGCCGCAGGCCGAGCAGGCGCTGCTGGACCTGGCCGCAGAACACGATGTGGAACTGGTGGTCCTGGCCCGCTACATGCAGGTGCTCAGCAACGAGCTCTGCAACGAACTGGCCGGCAAGGCGATCAACATCCACCACTCCTTTCTGCCCAGCTTCAAGGGCGCCAAGCCGTACCACCAGGCACATGCCCGCGGCGTGAAGCTCATCGGCGCCACCGCGCACTATGTCACCGCGGACCTGGACGAGGGCCCCATCATCGACCAGGAGGTCATCCCGGTCCGCCACTCCCACACCGCAGAACAGTTCGTGGCGCTGGGCCGTGACGTCGAAGCCCGCGCGCTGGCCCGCGCGGTGCAGTGGCACGCCGAACACCGCGTGCTGCTGGACGGAAACCGCACCGTCATCTTCAATTAGCCTGACCCCGGGGCGGCCGGTCGCTGAGGTGACAACCTCTGATCACGACGGCGGTGCCCGGCTCTGTGCCGCGGCCCGCCCAAGGCGTAATCTCGACGGATGGGCAACCATGAGCCGGAGCTGAAGGCGTTTTATGACCGACAGGCCCCCGCCCGCGACCGGCGCGCTCGGGATTCAAAGAGGGACGAGGCCAGGCAGGCGTTCATCGCGTCGCTCGTCGCGGCACATCGGCACAGCGTGTTGGAGATCGGCTGCGGCACGGGCGCGGACGGGCTAGCATTCAAGGCCGCGGGCATCCGCTACACCGGCATCGACCTGTCCGAGGAAAACGTCCGGATCACCCGCGCCAAGCATTTGGAGGCGGTGGTCGGCTCGGTGCGCGAGTTGCCGTTCGCCAGCGGCACGTTTTCGGCTGGCTGGACTATGAGCACGCTGCTGCATATTCCCGATCGGGACCTCCCGGATGTCCTGGCCGAGACGATGCGAGTCCTGGCCGAGGGCGCTCCCCTGGCGGTCGGGCTCTGGTCCGGCGACGACGAGGAGGTCATCGTTGTCGACGACGAGATTCAGCAGAACCGCTTCTTCAGCCGCCGCCGCGACGAAACCGTGCGCCGGCTCTTCGGTGAGCACGGATTAGTCTCCGGCTTCACCACCTGGGACCGGCCGGGAACTGGCGGGCACTACCAGTTCTTCATCGTGACCAAGCCCTGACTGGACAGGTACCAGATACCAGCACGGCACGTTCGTCACGAACCCGCTGAAGCGCCGGCCGACTGGCTAGGCTGGTGCAATGGCCCACATCATCACCATCGCCGGCATGCTGCCGGCCGTCGACCTGTCTGTTTTTGTTGCCCCCACGGCCACGCTCAGCGGGGACGTGGCCCTGGCCGCCGACTCCAGCGCGTTCTATGGCGTGAGCGTCCGCGGTGACACCGCTCCGATCCGGGTCGGCGAACGCAGCAACCTGCAGGACAACGTGGTCCTGCACGCGGATCCCGGTTTCCCCTGCACGGTCGGCGCCGGCGTCAGCGTCGGCCATGCCGCCGTGATCCACGGGTGCACCGTCGAGGACAACTGCCTGATCGGCATGAGCGCCACCATCATGAACGGTGCTGTAGTGGGCGAGGGTTCGCTGGTGGCAGCCGGCGCCGTCGTGCTGGAGGGCATGCAGATTCCGCCGCGCTCCCTCGTTGCAGGCGTCCCAGCCAAGGTCCGCCGCGAGCTAACCGAGGAAGAGTACCAATCCGTCCTCGACAATGCCTCCCGCTACGTGGAGCTGGCTGCCCTGCACCGCGACGCGGTCGACGACGCCACCGAGCAGTAGCCGCTTCACGCCGGTCGCTACGCCGAGGTGCGCTCCGGCTCCGCGTTCTTGCTGCAAGCAGGCACCCCGGCCACCGACTCCAAGGCAGCGCCGACCTTAGCCGTCTCACCCGGCGTCGCATTCCAGGTTATCTTGCGTTAACTTCTTGACTACAAGTCGCCGCTGGCGCACGCTTTTGTGTATGTCAGCCGATCCGCCGTCCACTCTCGAGGCCTCGTCGCGCTCCGTTCCGCACGGAGCCCAGCACCGGCCCGGCTCCCAAGGCGCCTTGCGCCGGCGGAACAGCCAGCGGATTCTGCAGGCGCTGATGGCCCGTGGTCCGCTGACGCAGGCCGAGTTGTCCCGGCAGACCGGGCTATCCACCGCTACAGTGTCCAACATCGTCAAGGCGATGGCCGAAGACGGGTTGGTCAGTACCGCACCGACCACCAGTTCCGGCCGCCGGGCGCTGTCGGTCCGGATCGACGGCCGCGGCGCCGTCGCCGTCGGAGTGGATTTCGGCCGGCGGCACGTGCAGGTGGTGCTGGTGAGCTTGGACCACCGGGTGCTCGCCGCGGAGGCCGTCGAATTGCCCCTCGGCCACGACGCCGAGCAGGGCATCGACGCCGCCGCCCGGCTGGTCCAACGGCTCCTGGATGATAATTCGGTATCCCCCGGTGCCGTGCTCGGCGTCGGCGCGGGAATCCCCGGGCCGATCGATCGACGGACCGGCACCGTGATCCACGGTGCCATCCTGCCCGAATGGGTGGGCATCAATCTGCTGGCCCGGCTGCAGGAACGGTTCGGCGCCGACGTCTTCGTGGACAACGACGCGAACCTGGGCGCGCTTGCGCAAGTCAGCTGGGGCCCGTACCAGCACGCCCAGAACCTGGTGTTTC
The DNA here is from genome assembly GCA_051751385.1 of Actinomycetota bacterium. Taxonomy (GTDB): domain Bacteria; phylum Actinomycetota; class Actinomycetes; order Actinomycetales; family Micrococcaceae; genus Crystallibacter. The sequence goes on from JBNJKW010000003.1 coordinate 441,582, forward strand.
TGAAAATCGGATCGGGTATCGGTGCGGGTCTGGTTCTCAACGGCGAACTGTATTACGGCCATATCGGGGTCACGGGCGAGATCGGTCACGCCACCGTGGCCGAACACGGAGTCATCTGCCGCTGCGGCAACCGCGGCTGCCTGGAGACCGTCGCGTCCACGTCAACCATGATCGACTTGCTCAGCCACGGCCGCGGCGCCCCGATTGGCACGGAGGATATTGTCCGCATCGCCTTGGACGGCGATCCCGCCGCCCTCCGCGTGATCGACGATGCGGGTTTGGCGGTGGGGCGCGCACTGGCCAACGTCTGCAACCTGCTCAACCCCGAATTCATCGTGGTCGGCGGCCCTCTGACCGGCCTCGGCAGCATCCTCTTGGACCCGGTACGGCGCGGGCTCCTGCGCCATGTGGTTCCGGTCGTCGGCGATTCAACAGACCTGGCGATGTCCACCCTGGGCAGCCGTGCAGAGGCCTTGGGAGCCGCCACGTTGGTCCTCCAACAGGCCGAACTGCCCTTCGACTAAGCGCGGCCACCGACCGACAGTTGGGTAACGCTTTGCGTTCAACTCTTGACGACAAGGCGTGTGACGGAGTTAACTTCCTTCAAGCCACACATCCGTGTGCGGGTCATGCAGACCCCGTGGCCACAGACTGTTGATTGATGGAGGCGTTATGCGACGCATAGCTATGCTCGCCAGCGTTGCGGCTGCAGGTTTGCTCCTGTCCGCTTGCGGCGGTGGAAGCGCGGTTGAGGATGCCAACCCCTCAGAAGCGTCGGGTTCGGTGGGAGTCTTCACCTGGTGGGCGGACGGTTCCGAGAAGGTCGGGCTGGATGCATTGGTGGACATCTTCTCCGAGCAGTACCCGGACCTGAAGTTCGACAACCTTGCCGTCGCCGGCGGCGCCGGCAGCCAGGCCAAGAGCGTCCTGGCCGCTAACCTGAAGTCGGGCAATCCACCGGACTCGTTCCAGGCCCACGCAGGCGCCGAACTGCAGGACTACATCGCTGCCGACCAGCTCGAGGACCTTACCTCGTTCTACGAGGAAGCGAAGCTGAACGAGGCCTTCCCTAAGGACTTGTTGGACCGCCTCACCGTTGACGGCAAGATCTACTCCGTTCCGTCTAACATCCACCGGGCCAACGTGGTGTGGGCCAACGTGGACGTGCTCGAGAAAGCGGGCCTGGACCCGGCCAAGCCGGCGGCCGACCTGGACGCCTGGTTCGCGGACATGGACAAGATCAAGGAGTCCGGGGCCACCCCGCTGGCCGTGGCCGGCACGTGGACCCAGGTCCAGCTGTTCGAGAACATCCTGCTGGCTACCCTGGGCGCCGAAGGCTACAACGGGCTCTGGGACGGCACCACCGATTGGGCCGGCGCAGACGTCACCAAAGCCATCGAGAACTACAAGAAGGCGCTCAGCTACACCAACTCCGACCGTGACACCCTCAGCGACTGGGGTCCGGCCACGCAGCTGGTGGAGGACGGCGCAGCCGCCTACAACGTGATGGGCGACTGGGCCGAAGCCAAGTTCTCCCAGGACGGCAAGAAGCCCGGCGAAGACTATGTCTACTTCCCGACCCCCGGGACCGACGGCGTCTTCGACTTCCTGGCCGATTCGTTCACGCTGCCCAAGGGCGCTCCGAATCCCGACGGTTCTAAGGCGTGGCTGACCACCATCTCCAGTGTTGACGGCCAGCAGGCCTTCAACGCGGCGAAGGGCTCCATCCCGGCCCGCACGGACGTGCCGGCCGACAAGTTCGGCGAGTACCAGCAGAGCGCCATCGAGGACTTCTCGTCCGACACGATCGTCTCCTCGCTGGCCCACGGCGCCGCAGTCCCCGTGGCCTGGCTGAACGAACTGAGCACCGCGGTGAGCAAGTTCGGCGGCCCGCAAGACGTGGCGGCGCTGCAGGACTCCTTGGCGTCCATCGCCGAGAAGTTCCAGCAGTAACCAGGACACCCCCGGAAGGGCGGGCGCGGCAGAACCACCGCGCCCGCCCTTCCACGTTCCACCCGGTGTGCCGGCGGCACAAGGAGAATTCCATGTTCAAGAAAGTCAAGACCTGGGGCCCGGCGCTGGCCCTGATCTCCCCCACCCTCGTCCTGCTGGCCGTCTTTGTCTATGCCCTGATTGCGGAGAACGTCCGCATCTCGATGACCAACCAGCACACTGCCCGGCCGTCGTCGGACTTCGTCGGCATGGAGAACTACTTCCGGCTGTTCGGGGACGCAGATTTCCAGCACGCGCTGCGCAACCTGCTCCTGCTCACCGTGGTGTTCCTGGCCGGCACGCTGATCTTCGGTTTCCTCTGGGCTTGGATTCTGGAGCGGCCCGCTTCTGGCGAGGGGGTCTTCCGCTCGGTGTACCTCTTCCCGATGGCCGTCTCCTTCATCGCCTCCGGCGTGGTGTGGCGCTGGCTGCTCTCCAGCCTGCAGACCAACCAGTCCGGCGGTGAGCGCACCACCGGACTGAACCGGCTGCTGGACAGCGTGGGGCTCGGTTTCCTGCAGAACAGCTGGTGGTCGGACCCCAACTGGGGCATTGCCGCCATCGCCGTGCCGGCCATCTGGCAGCTCTCCGGCTACGTGATGGCCCTGTTCCTGGCCGGCTTCCGCGGCATCCCGGAAGAACTGCGCGAGGCGGCGCGGATCGACGGCTGCAGCGAATGGAAGCTCTACCGGCACGTGATCTTCCCGCAGTTGAGCCCGGTGATGCTTTCGGCCGTCATCATCATCGGCCACATGTCATTGAAGTTGTTCGACCTGATCCGCGCCATCGTTCCGGATGCCAACACGTACGACATCCAGGTCCCGGCCACCATGATGTGGGTCAAGTACATCGGCAGCGACTACGCCGACTCGGCAGCGATCGGCACCATCATGCTGGTGCTCGTGGCGCTGGTGGTTGTGCCGTACCTCGTCTACACCTCCCGGCAGGAGAAACGCTGATGACCACCGCAACCGTCCCGCCGCCCGTCGAGGTCGCCAAGCCCCGTCCTCCGGCACCGCGCACCGGCCGGCAGAAAATGAACCGGACGCTCAAATACGCCATCCTGCTGCTGTTCGTATTCGTGGTGCTGATTCCGGCCTACGTCCTGTTCATCACCAGCTTCAAGGGCCCGTCCGACGCCGATCCCTCCACCGCGTGGCTGTTGCCCACCACGTGGGAAACCGCAGGCTGGGCCAAGGCTTGGGACACCCTGGCGCCGGCGCTGGGCCGCACCTTCGCGATGGTCATTCCGGCGTCGATCATCTCCGCTTTCCTCGGCTCGATGAACGGCTTCGTGCTGTCGCGCTGGCGCTTCCCGTATGCCAACGTAGTCTTCACGCTGATCCTGTTCGGCATGTTCATTCCGTACCAGGCCGTGATGATCCCGCTGACCCAGTTGATGCAGGGCCTCGGGGTGCCCAACGGCATCCCCTCACTGCTAGTGCTGCACATCGTCTACGGCCTGCCCATCTGCACGCTGATCTTCCGCAACTACTACGAGTCCGTTCCGGCCGAGCTGATCGAAGCCGCGCGGATGGACGGCGCTGGCCTGCTGCGCACCTACGCCTCGGTGATCCTGCCGATTTCCGCCCCGGGCTTCGTGGTGGTGCTGATCTGGCAGTTCACCTCGGCGTGGAACGACTACCTGTTCGCGGCGTTCTTCTCCTCCGGTTCCAACGGCCCGGTCACCATCGCGCTGAGCTTCCTGGCCGGCGGGCAGCTGACCGACTACGCCGCATCGATGGCAGGCGCGCTGATCGCCTCGCTTCCCACGCTGCTGGTCTACATCATCCTGGGCAAGTACTTCGTCGGCGGCCTGATGAGCGGCTCGGTCAAGGGCTGACCGCCGCCGCACTGATCGGTTTCGTGGACTACCGACTGTTGATCCTGGCGGCCGCGGCCGGCTGCCTGCTGAGTATCCTGCCGATGCTCAGCAAGGCCGGCCGCCGAGCGACGGAACAGCCGGCTTCCGCCTAAATGTTGTGGCTGCCGCCTTCGCCGCGGCGGGGGTCCTCGATATACCGCGTGTCGTCGACGTGCCGGCCGGCCTCGTCGCCTTGTGCTGCAGAAGCATCACGCCCGCGGACGGTGTCCACCCCCGGAATCGTGCCACGAGCCGTATCGGTGTCTGCCCTAAGGCCGGGACCGGTGCCGGCGTCACCGCGCTGGGCGCCGCCGTCGTGATGCCGGTCTGACCTGCTGTCGCGGTCCTTGGTGTTGATGTCCGGGTCCAGGTCATCGGCCTTGCGCAGCGTCTCCTCGCTCTCGCGCCGGATCCCGTGCGCGTCCTGCTGCCGCCGCTCGGCATCCTGGCGCAGGCGCTCGGCTTCAATTTTGGCCCGCTCTGCCTCGGCGTCGGCGCGCTGGGCCTCGGCCTGCGCTTGCATCGCGTCCGCCTCACGCTCCCGCGCCTCCACCGACGACGCTTGCGCGCCCTGCCGCATCTCCGCCGCCTGCCGACGGTGCTCTTCCTGCTCTTCGAGCTTCCGCTCCGTGCTCCGCTTCCGGGCAAAGAAGACGATGACTCCGATGATGATCAGGAGTACAACTATCGCGACGATGATGCCGACAATCATTCCGGTATCCATGTGCTGCTCCTCCTCGTGTCAGAAATACTGAGCCTGCTTACTTTGTACCATCCATAGGTCCGCACCGGTAGGGCACAGCTTCTGCGCGGGAGCGGTGGAACAGAGGTTGACCGCCCCCATGGACGTCCCAACCGGTAGGCGGCCAAGATGGAGCCATGACACATCTGCCCCGCATCGCGCCGCCGCCCTGTCTGGCGCCCGGCTCGCCCGGCCCGCTCGAGGCCACCGGCCGAGCGCTGCGCTGGGGCGTGGTGTCCACCGGGGCCATCGCCACCCTGGTCAGCGAAGACCTCGCCCGGTTGACGGATGCCGTGCTGCAGGCGGTCAGCTCGCGGAACCAGGCCAACGCCGTGGCGTTCCAACGGCGCTTCGGCTTCGCCACTGCCTATTTCGACGGCGATGCCGGTCCGGGCTACGACCAGCTCTTCGCGGACCCGGAGGTGGACGTGGTCTACGTGGCCACACCGCACGGCCAGCATTACGGGATCGCCCGGCGCGCCCTGGAAGCCGGCAAGCACGTGCTGTGTGAAAAGTCGCTGACCATCAATGCGCGGGAAGCCGTGGAGCTGACCGAACTGGCGGCCAACCGCGGACTGTTCCTGATGGAAGCGGTCTGGACGCGGTTCCTGCCCATCATCAACCGAGCATGGGAGATTCTTGCCTCAGGCGAGCTCGGCGAGGTCCGCTGGGTGCAGGCCGACCTCGGGTTTCCTGCCGTCTACGACCCGGCAGCCCGGCTCTGGAACCCCGCCGCCGGCGGCGGTGCGCTGCTGGACCTGGGCGTCTATCCACTGACATGGGCGCTGGGAACGCTGGGCTTCCCGCAGACGGTCTCCGCCACGGGCCTGGTCAACGACGACGGCGTGGACGCGCAGAACGCCATGACGCTCAGCTATGGCTCGGGCGCGCAGGCGCAGCTGGCCTGTTCGCTGCAGGCGGCCTCGCCGCGCACGGCCACGGTTGCCTGCACCGGCGGCTGGCTGAGGAGTAACGCACCGCTGCACCACCCCACCGAGCTGACCATCCAGCCGCATCTGGGCGAGGCGCGGGTGGAAACCTTCCCGAGGGTCGGCCACGGCTACGTTTTCGAACTGCGGGAGGTCACCCGCTGCATCCAGGCCGGCCTGCAGCAGAGCCCGACCATGCCGTGGGCCGACACCGTGGACACCATGCGGCTCTTCGACGGCGTGCGCGCCCAACTGGGCGTGAGCTACGCCAACGACCGTGCCGTCCCGGTGGCGGACTGATCTGCCACAGCACGACGGCGGCCGGCGCACCTTCACGCGGAAGGTGCGCCGGCCGCCGTCGTTATTCAGGGCCTGAAACCGGGCGAAACCGCCCGGCGTCGGTTAGCCCGCTTCGGTCAGCCTGGCCACAATGCTGTTCAGCGTGGCCGACGGGCGCATGACCTCGGCGACCCTGGCCGCGTCCGGCCGGTAGTAGCCGGCCAGGTCCACCTGGGAACCCTGCACGGCGTTGAGTTCGCCGACGATGGCCTCTTCGTTCTGGGCCATCTCGGAGGCAATGCCGGAGAAGGCCGCGGCCAGCTCGGTGTCGGCAGTCTGCTTGGCCAGCTCCTGTGCCCAGTACAGGGCCAGGTAGAAGTGGCTGCCGCGGTTGTCCAGCTCGCCCGCCTTGCGCTTGGGCGACTTGTTCTCCAGCAGGAACGTCCCGGTGGCTGCGTCCAGCGTGTCGGCCAGGATCTGGGCACGGGCATTGTCCGTGCTGGTGGCCAGGTGCTCGAAGGACACCGCCAGAGCCAGGAACTCGCCCAGCGAATCCCAGCGCAGGTGGTTCTCGGCGAGCAGCTGCTGGACGTGCTTCGGAGCGGAGCCGCCGGCACCGGTCTCGAACAGGCCGCCGCCGTTGATCAGCGGCACAATGGAGAGCATCTTTGCGCTGGTGCCCAGTTCCAGGATCGGGAACAGGTCGGTCAGGTAGTCGCGAAGCACGTTGCCGGAGACCGAGATGGTGTCCTCGCCCCTGCGGATGCGCTCCACGGTGAAGGCGGTGGCATCCACCGGGGACATGATCTCGATCTGCAGGCCCTCGGTGTCGTGTTCCTTGAGGTACTCGGTCACCTTAGCGATCAGGTTGGCGTCGTGCGCACGGGTCTCGTCCAGCCAGAACACGGCAGGAGTCTGGCTGGCGCGGGCGCGGGTCACGGCCAGCTTCACCCAGTCGCGGATGGGCAGGTCCTTGGTCTGGCAGGCGCGCCAGATATCGCCCGGGGACACCTGGTGCTCGATCAGTACGGATCCGGTCCCATCCACAATCTGCACGGTCCCGGCGGCTTGGATCTCGAACGTCTTGTCATGGCTGCCGTACTCTTCGGCGGCCTGGGCCATCAGGCCCACGTTGGGAACGGTGCCCATGGTGGTGGGATCGTAGGCGCCGTTGGCGCGGCAGTCGTCGATCACCACTTGGTAGATTCCGGCGTAGGAGCTGTCCGGCAGCACGGCCAGCGTGTCGGCTTCCTGGCCGTCCGGTCCCCACATGTGCCCGGAGGTGCGGATCATGGCCGGCATCGAAGCGTCCACAATCACGTCCGAGGGGACGTGCAGGTTGGTGATGCCCTTGTCGGAGTCCACCATGGCGATGGCCGGCCCCTGGTCCAGACCCTTGTCGATCAGCTCCTGGACACCCTTGCGGTCCTCGGGCTCCAGCGCTTCCAGCCCGTTCAGGATGGAGGCCAGGCCGTTGTTCGGGCTCAGGCCGGCCGCCGCCAGCTTGCCGCCGTAGGTCTCGAACAGCTCGGAGAAGTAGGCCTTGACCACGTGGCCGAAGATGATCGGGTCGGAGACCTTCATCATGGTGGCCTTCAGGTGCGCGGAGAAGAGCACGCCTTCTTCCTTGGCCCGGGCAACCTGGGCGGCCAGGAACTCGTCCAGGGCGGCGGCGCGCATCACGGTGCCGTCGATGACCTCGCCGGCCAACACCGGGAAGGAGTCCTTCAGCACCGTGACGGTGCCGTCCTCGGCCACCAGTTGGATCTTGATCTTGCCGTCCGCCGGCATCACCACGGACTTCTCGTTGGAGCGGAAGTCGTCGGCGTCCATGGTGGCCACGTTGGTCTTGGAATCGGCGCTCCAGGCACCCATGCTGTGCGGGTTCTGGCGGGCGTAGTTCTTCACCGACAGCGGCGCGCGGCGGTCCGAGTTGCCCTCGCGCAGCACCGGGTTGACCGCGGAGCCCTTGATCTTGTCGTAGCGGGCGCGGATGTCCTTCTCCTCGTCGGAGGACGGATCGTCCGGGTAGTCCGGCAGCGCGTAACCCTGGCCCTGCAGTTCCTTGATGGCCGCCTTCAGCTGCGGCACGGAAGCGCTGATGTTCGGCAGCTTGATGATGTTGGCTTCCGGCTGCTTGGCCAGTTCGCCCAGTTCGGCCAAGGCGTCGCCGATCCGCTGCTCCGCGGTGAGGTAGTCGCCGAAAACGGCGATGATCCGGCCGGCGAGCGAGATGTCGCGGGTCTCCACTTCCACACCCGCCGTGGAGGCGTAGGCCTCAACGATCGGCAAGAACGAATACGTGGCCAGCATCGGCGCTTCGTCGGTGTGGGTATAGATAATCTTGGCCATGGGTGAGGCGTCTCCCTGCAAAAAGTGGGTCTTCAGTGTTTACTCAACGCCTCCAATTTACCCGAGGAGGCCGCATCGGTCCCGGTTGAAGACGCGCACCCTTCATCCAGAACGGCCGCGGGCAGGCGCAGCGCGGCCCATATCGCCCGGCTGAGTGCCGCTCCCCCGCCGCGCCCCAAGCACGACGACGGCGCCCGGCACGACGGCGGGGCCCGGCACGACGGCGGCGCCCCGCCTTCCGGAGGCGGCTTGGCTCAGAGGCCGGTGCCGGGACCGAAGACCTGCGAGCGGTGCGCGGCGTTGCCTTGTTCCAGGTGCGTGTCCTTGGTGCCGCCGCCCGGCCGGGCTGCCTCGGCCTCCCGCGCGGCCTCGTGCCGGCCGGCCGATTCGTAGGAGCGCGGCCTGCGCAGTTTGGATGCCATGAAGAAGGCCACGGCACCGGCCACGATGACCGCCACAATCACCACGCCCAGCCAGATGTCACCCGTCCCTGCCGCCGCCGTGGTTTGCATCCCCAGCACAGTGTGCCTCCCTTAACCGCCGGTGCCGGACACACCGGTTCCCCTTGAACCTATGTGCCCGGCACTGCGCTGGCAAGCATTTCGCCTACCGTCTCCGGATCCGCTCCTGGGCGGAAACCGCCGGAGACGGCACCGGCTAGTGGAAAAAGTGGCGTGCTCCGGTGAAGTACATGGTGATGCCGGCCGCCTGGGCCGCCGCCACTACTTCCTCGTCGCGGACGGATCCGCCCGGCTGCACCACGGCGCGGACGCCGGCGTCGATGAGGATCTGCAGTCCGTCGGCGAACGGGAAGAACGCGTCGGAGGCCGCCACGGCCCCGCGGGCCCGCTCGGGCGCTCCGGCGTCCTGTACATTGGCCGCTCCCCCGGCAGCATCGGCGCCGCCGCCGACTGCCACGCCAAGGGTGTTGGCCCGCTCCACGGCCAGCCGGCAGGAATCCAACCGGTTGACCTGGCCCATCCCGATGCCCACGGCCGCGCCATTGGCGGCGACCAGGATGGCGTTGGACTTGGCCGCGCGCACCGCGTGCCAGGCGAAGGCCAGGTCGGCCAGCGTTGCCTCGTCGGCGGCCTCACCGGCGGCCAACGTCCAGGTGGAAGGGTCGTCGCCATCGGCATCGATCCGGTCCGAGGCCTGCAGCAGCATGCCGCCGGAGACCTGCTTGTACTCGACCGTGTCCCGGGCGAAGCCCTCGGGCAGGACCAGCAGACGGATGTTTTTCTTCTTCGACAGGATTTCCACGGCTTCCGGTTCGAAGCCCGGGGCCACGACCACCTCGGTGAAGATGTCCTTGACGGTGTTGGCCATGCCGGCGGTCACCGGCCGGTTCGCTGCGATGACGCCGCCGAACGCGGACACCGGGTCGGTCGCGTGCGCCTTGGCATGCGCATCGGCGATCGGATCTGCGGCGCCCGGGGAGGCAACGGCGATGCCGCACGGGTTGGCGTGCTTGACCACGGCAACTGCCGGCTGGGCGAAATCGAACGCCGCCCGCACGGCGGCATCGGCGTCGACGTAGTTGTTGAAGCTCATCGCCTTGCCGTGCAGCTGCACGGCCTGGGCGATGCCGGGCTCCGCGCCGGCCTCCACATACAGTGCGGCGGCCTGGTGCGGGTTTTCGCCGTAGCGCAGCGACTCCGAACGCTCCAGCGCCAGGCCCGCGTAGGGCGGGAACTTCGGCGCCGCGGCCGGGCCGGATTCGGCAGCCTCGGCGTCGTCGCCGAACTGTTCGGCGGTCCACTTGGCCACGGCGGTGTCATAGGCGGCGGTGTGCGCAAAGGCCAGGGACGCCAGCCTGCGGCGGGTCTTCAGGTCGAAACCACCGGACGCGGCAGCCTCCACCACGTCGCCGTAGCCGGCCGGGTCAACGACCACCGCCACACTCGGATGGTTCTTCGCCGCGGCGCGCACCATCGAGGGCCCGCCAATGTCGATCTGTTCGACGACGTCGTCCTGGCTGGCACCGGATTTCACGGTCTGCACGAACGGGTAGAGGTTGACCACCACCAGGTCGAACGGCTCGACGTCGAGCTCTTTAAGCTGCCGGACGTGGTCGTCCAGCCGGCGGTCGGCCAGGATGCCGGCGTGAACGCGCGGGTGCAGGGTCTTGACCCGGCCGTCCAGGCATTCCGGGAAGCCTGTGATCTCGGAAACCTCGGTGACCGGAACGCCCGCGGCGGCGATCTTCTTCGCCGTCGAGCCGGTGGAGACTATGCTGACCCCGGCGGTGTGCAGGCCCTGCGCCAGTTCCTCCAGCCCGGTCTTGTCGTACACCGAGATCAACGCACGGCGGATGGGAACACGGTCAAGCTGCTTCAAGCTCACGCAAATCTCCAAGGATGGATGGCTTCGGGGATGCCCCAAGTCTAGCGCCGGGCCCCTCCCCGGCCCCGACTGTGAAGCCGGTCCGCGGTGTGGGTAACCTCATGAAGACAGCAGAAGGAGAATAGAAGAACATGTCAGCACCGGCGGCGGAGGACGCGGCACTGCGGATCGGCCGCTTTTCACTGGCGGTGTGGCTGGTCGGGCTCCTGATCCTCGGCGGAGCATTGGCCTTTGCTGCGCCACGGCTGCTGCCGCACCTGTTCAGCCCCGACTGGGACCGAGGTTCCACCGCACATTCCGCGCCCGAACCAGCAGCAGAGGCCGGCCCAGATTCCGCGCCCGTCCCCGGGGACGGGAACAGCGGGGGCGACGGGGACAGCGGGGGCGGCGGGGCTGCCGGCAGCGCCGGGGCTGCGGCGGAGGGCGGAACCCCGGTGAAGTCCGACCGGGCCGGCAGTTATTCGGGCTCCGGCAATGCCGCCATTGATTACCAGCGGCCGGCCGGCTACGACGGCCCGTTCGAGATCGTCGTCAACAGCGGCGTCGATGTCAGCGTCGCGGTGGACGACCCGGGCAACCCGGAGTGGCCGGTCCACTTCCTCTACAGCTCCGCCGACCGGGCCGAACCGGCCGCCGGGCTCCTGGCCCCGGCACGGGACGAGTTCACCCTCACCATTGAAGCTGAAGGCGACTGGCAGTTGGAGGTCCGCCCGGTCCCCTATACCGAGCTGGAAGCCGGCGCGGTTTCCGGTGACGGCCCGGCCCTGGTGCGCTATGAGGGCGAGGAAGTGCTGGCCGAATTCACCTACACCGGGGAGTCCAACATCGCCGTCTGGACCTGGCAGGAATCTCGCCGGAACCTGGTGGTCAACAAAATCGGCAGCAGCTCCACCAGGTTCTCTTGGCAGCCGTACCCAGTGACGTATTTCCTGGTGGACACCACCGACGGCCAATGGAGCTTCCAGGTGAGCCGCTGAGGACCACGCCTGAACTGCGCCTAAAGTAGAGCCAGATCCCGATTCAGTTCCTTCAAGGGGAGACACCCATGTCGTTTGCCGAAACGCTTGACCAGGCGTTCAAGGCCCGCATCCCCGTGCTGTACGTGGAGAGCCACGAAGAAGCACGGGTGCACGCCGAAGTGCTCAAGTGCGCCGCCGCCCTGCGCACGCCGCGGCCGGTGTGGACCTGGAATGCCAGCAGCGGGCTGATCTCCCCCAGCGACGGCCAGCAGTCCAACACCACCGCCCCGGCGCGGGCCCTGGACCGGGTGCTCGGCACGCATGACCCAGGCGTCTTCATCTTCTTCGACCTGCACGCCTATTTCGGCACCGACCAGCGTCCGGCGGACCCCGAAGTGGTCCGAAAAGTCCGCGACCTCTCCGCCGCCTTCCGGCAGGGCAGCGCCGGGCGGGTGCTGATCATCGTGGCCCCGCTGCTGCGGATTCCGCCCGAGCTGGACAAAGCCGTCACGCTGGTGGACTTTCCGCTGCCCAGCCATGCCGAGATCCAGGCCATGCTCACCCACATGATCAGCCAAAATTCCGACGGCGGACGGATCAAGGTCGCGCTCAGCGAAGCCGACCAAGAGAACATGGTCCAGGCGGCGCTCGGCCTGACCATGGCGGAAGCAGAGAACGCCTTCGCCCGCGCCATGGTCGACGACGGCGAGTTGACCGCCGACGACGTCCGGGTGGTGCTGGACGAAAAGCGCCAGACCATCCGTAAGTCCGGGCTGCTGGATTATGTGGACGTCAAGATCAGTCTGGACGAGGTCGGCGGCCTGAATAACCTCAAGCGGTGGCTGGCCAAGCGCCGGGGATCCTGGCTGGATGCGGCCGCGGACTTCGGTCTTCCCTCCCCTAAGGGCGTGCTGATCACCGGCGTCCCCGGCTGCGGGAAGTCATTGACCGCCAAGGCGATGGCTTCGGGCTGGGGGCTGCCGCTGCTGCGCATGGACATTGGCCGGGTCTTCTCCGGGCTGGTGGGCTCCAGCGAGCAGAACATGCGGAACGCCATTGCCACCGCCGAAGCTATTTCCCCCGCCATCCTGTGGATCGACGAGATCGAGAAGGGCTTCGCCGGCACCAACGGTGAAGGGGATTCGGGCACCTCGGCCAGGGTCTTCGCATCCTTCCTGACCTGGATGCAGGAGAAACGCCATCCGGTGTTCGTCGTCGCCACCGCCAACAACATCGACCGACTGCCGCCGGAGTTCATGCGCAAGGGCCGGTTCGATGAGATCTTCTTCGTCGACCTGCCCAGCGACGCCGAACGCCGGGTGATCTGGCAGATCCAGATGACAGGCCAGAGCACGCCGGCCAACCAGCTGGGCGCCATCGCCGACGATCCGGCCGCCGTCGAACTCCTCGCCGGCGCTTCGGAGAACTACTCCGGCGCGGAGATCGAGCAGGCCGTGATCGCTGCGCTCTTCGACGCCTACGCCGAACACCGCCACGTGCTCCTGGCCGACCTGCAGCGTGCCGTCTCTAATATGATCCCGCTGGCCATCACCCAGGCGGAGGAAGTCAGCGCCATCCGGCAATGGGCGGCGTTGCGGGCGGTCGGTGCCACCGGCAGCGAGGACCTGGACACCGGTACCCCGCGCGCGGCTGATCCGGAGCAACCCGCCGGGACCCGGCCGGCCGTTGCGGCGGGCCAGCCGGTCCGCGGCGGCCGCACCGTGGACTTCTAGACAGCACCCGACTCCGAAGGAGAAGCGATGGACCAGCAACAACTCATTGTCACGGTTGGACCCGACGGCGCCGTGGCGGCCGAAACCCGCAACATCTTCGGCGCCGACTGCCTGGACTACATCACTGTGCTGGAAGACCTGCTTGAAGCGGAAACCGTCTCCAGCTCCTACACCGAGGACTACGCGCGCACCGCGGTCACCGCCAGCGACTACGTACACAATGAGTCGGCAGACTAGCCCCGGAGCGCCCGACCTAGCCGGACTGGGTCCGGAGTCCCGGATCAACAACGGCTCCGTTCCGGCGCGGACCGACGCCGGAACCATCAGGTATGCGCGGTTCCTTCCGGCCACCGAAGCCGAGGGGCCCGGCCGGCGGGCTGCGCTCTGGCTGCAAGGCTGCTCCATCCGGTGCCCCGGCTGCTTCAACCCACACCTCTGGGCGGACCGCGGCGCCGACCTCGTTTCGACCGCGGAACTCGCTGCCTACATGGTTGAGCAGGCGGTGACTGCCGGGTCCGAGGGACTGACCCTGCTGGGCGGCGAACCCTTCGAGCAGGCGGCGGCCAGCGCCGTCGTCGCGCGTTCCTTCCAGGACGCCGGGCTGTCGGTGATGACCTTCACCGGCTACCGGCACCGGGACCTGCAGCGCTGGGCTGCCGACCGGGAGGACATCGCCGTCCTGCTGGCCGCCACCGATCTGCTGGCCGACGGGCCCTATCTGCAGGACCTGCCCGACCTGCAGCGGCCGTGGATCGGTTCCACCAACCAGGGCCTGACCGCGCTGACCGGCCGTTACCGGAAGCTGCTGGAGGACATCGGCGCCCAGCCGGACCGGATCGAAATCCGGATTGCCCCCGACGGCACCGTCGGGCTGAACGGCTGGGCCTCCGATGACCAGTTGGACGCGCTGCTGGCCGACCTGGGGACCCGCGCCGACCGGCCCGGCGCCAGGCCTCGAACGTCCCGCGCGGCTGCCTCCCGCCACGCTCTTGACCCCATCCTCACGCCCCGCCCGGTCCCGGCCGGCACCCGACCAGGAGAAACCCCATGAGTGTGTCCGTGCTGCTCATCCCCGCCGCGATCGCCGCCGTCGCCGCCGTCAATAGCGCCATCGATAACAAAGCCCAGAACCGAGAAGCGGCCAAGGCCCAGGAAGCAGCAGTGCCGCAGGTCCAGGTGCGCACCCGCATGCGGGACCTGGACCTGCTGCAGGCCGCCCTGGCGGACACGGAGGCCCAGGTTACCCGTGCCGCGAAGGACTCGCTCGAGGCCGCTTGGGCGGACACGACGGCGGTCTTCGACCGCGACGCCGAAGGCATCTGGCAGGTCCACTTCAGCGGTGAAGACGTAGACCGGCGGCGGGCGGCCGAAATCGTCCAGGCCATCGACAACGCCTACGCCCGGAGGGTCCAGCAGGCGGTGGTCCGGAAGCTGCGCGAACGGGCGCACACTGCGGGCTTGGAACTCGCGTCGGAGACGGTCGAAGAAGACCAAAGCGTCACCATGGTCCTGAATGTCCGCCGCTGACCAACACGCCGCCATCACCGGCCGGACGGGCAAGCCGCCGGGCCTCTGGCTGGTTGCCGGCAGTCTGTGGTTGCTGGTGCCGCTGCTCGGCATTGGGTTCCTGAGCTGGGCCGGTTTCATCATCATCGGTTTGCTGGCCCGCCGTGCCGCGTGGATGTCTGCCGGCGCTTTCTACCTGGTGGTGCTGGTGGTTTCGCTCTTCATGAACGAACAACCAGGGCGCACCGCCCGCGTGCTGATCTGGGCCATCTGCTCCGTGCACGCGCTGGGCATCAATCATGCCTGGCTGCGCGATCGCTGGGCCCACGCCTCGCGCTCCTCCGGCAGCCTGTGGGCTGCCCTCCTACGCAAGTCATCCGCGGACACTGCCATGGACGGCACGACGGCGATGCCCACCGTCCGCGCATTGTTCCGCCGCCACCCCGGTGCTGCAGCCGCTCCCCACCATCCCGGCGCGGCACTTGCCCCTGCTCCCCGCTCTGGCCCCGCCCCTGCCCCTGCAAACTGGGCCGCCGAGCTCCTCAACGCTCCCGGGCTCGACGCCGCCACTTACTACGCCGGCACCGCCGCTTCCCACGCAGCCGGGACTTCGCGGCCTCCCGCCGATCCTGTGGACATCAATAGCGCGCCTGCGGCAGCGTTGCAGAAGCTGAACGGAATCAGCAGGCACAAGGCACGCAAGGCCGTCCGGCTGCGCAACGAGCGCGGACCGTTCCGCTCGGTAGAAGATTTCGGCGCCGCACTAGGGATATCGCAACCCGACCTGGCGGTGTTGCGTCCGCTGCTGACCTGCAAACTCCCGCCGGCCATGCCGGTATCTTTCGGAAGGTCGGTGGATTACTGATGGCGCCTGCCCAACCCACCCTGGGATGGAATCTGCGCCAGAGCCTCTGGGTGCTGGTGCCCGCGGGGACATTCGGGTTCCTGGGCGGCGCCGCCTTGCTGGTGGTCGGTTCGCGGGCGAGGCGGCCGCTGTGGTGGATCATCGGTCTGGTCCACATCACCCTCAGCGGAGTGGCCTTGGCGCTGCTTGACGGCACCGGGGTGCAGGAAGAGATCGCAACGTGGCTGCTCTTGACCTGCTGGCTGGCCGGGAGCAGCTTCGCCGTCGCCATCAATCCCGAGTACTTGCGGTTCAAGTGGGACCGGGACCGGGCCGCGGCCCAGCCGCCCCGCACCACTGGACGCACCACCCGGGCTCGCTCCGGCAGCCAGCTAAACACCCGGCGCCAGCCGCGTGACCGGGCCCGCGGAGCCAACGGCAAGCCCGCGACGCGGCCCGGTTCCGGCACCCGAGCCAAGGCACCGGGAGCCGGTGCCTCCGGGAAATCCCGCTCGCCGCGCCGCGGCCCGGCGGGCTCGGGCAGCACCGGGGCCGCTGCCGGCGGGCCACCCGCGCTGGATTCGAATCCGGCGGGTGTTGCCTCTTCGGCGCATGCCGCCGCGGCGGCCGAAGCCGTAGACGTCAACACTGCCACCGCCCGCGAGCTTGAAACCCTGCCGGGATTCTCCCGGGCTCTCGCCAAGAAAGCTGTCGAAGCCAGGGAGAAGAACGGCGGCTTCACCTCGGAACAGGATTTCGCCGCTGCCCTGGATCTGCCGCCGCATATCTTCCAGCGACTGCGTGGCCGCATCGTCTGCCGACGCATGCCGCAGGCACCGCCCTCGTTCGGGCGGATCGTGGACTACTGACGCGCGCCATCCGCACCCGTCCAAGGCGTCGCTCGGGGCTAAAAGCGCCAGGTCCCGATGCGATGGGGGACATCCGGGACCCGGCGGGCTTTCTGGACGGCTGGTCAGTCCGCACTCTGTGCACTCGGGGCGGAAGCAGCGGACTGTGCCGAGACCGGCGACGGCGCACTCTGGGCCGAGGCCGGCGAGGGCGCACTCTGGGCCGAGGCCGGCGAGGGCGTGCTCTGGGCCGTCACGGCCGACACAGCTGTCTTCACGTCCTGCTGGTCCAAATTTACCGCAGCCGGGGACACACTGGTTTCCACGGCCGGGGCAAGGGCCGGTGCTTCCGTTGCCTGGACGATGCGCTGTCCCAGATCCTCGTTTTCGAAGGCGGAATCCGCGACAGCGGATCCGGCGCCGATTGCCATCACGCCGAGGGTTCCGGTTGCGATCCACAGGGTGTGCTTGTTCATGTGCTGCCTTTCACGGTGCGTTGAGACGTGCTGATGATTCAAGAATGCACACCGATCGTGAGACGTTTAGGAGAATTCCATGAGAACCCTCTCATCTGCCCCACGCGGCTAATGTTGAGACTAGATGCTCCCTTGGAAGGCCACCATTAATGACGCAGACCGCTTCCCTGCCCACCGGCGACCAGATCGTGCAGGAACTTCCCTGGCGCTGGCGGGTCCAAGGCAAGATTTTTCTGCTCGGCGGACTTGGATTCATGTTCGATGCCTGGGACGTCACGCTCAACGGCGTCCTGATCCCGCTGCTGTCCGACCATTGGGACCTCGTTCCGGCCCAAGCTGCGTGGATCGGCACGGCGAATCTGATCGGCATGGCACTCGGTGCCTTCATCTGGGGGTCGATCGCCGACCTCATCGGCCGCAAAACGGCGTTCACCGCCACGCTGCTGGTCTTCTCGGTCTTCACTGTCTGCGGGGCCTTCGCACCGGACATCGTCTGGTTCTGTGTTTTCCGATTCATCGCCGGTTTCGGCTTGGGCGGCTGCGTACCGGTTGACTATGCGCTGGTTGGCGAATTCACGCCGCGCCGACTGCGCGGCCGCGTCCTCACCGCGATGGACGGCTGGTGGCCTGTCGGCGCTGCGCTCTGCGGTTTCGTCTCGGCAATCATCATGGCCACCGTGGCCGACTGGCGCTTCACCATGCTGATCATGGTCCTGCCCGCCCTGCTGGTCTTCTGGGTCCGGAGGTCGGTGCCCGAATCCCCGCTTTACCTGGTCAGCCGCGGCCGCACGGCGGAGGCCGAACGGGTCATCAATGGCATGATCGAGCGGACCGGCGGAACCGTTCGTGAATGGCGGCTACCTGCGCCAAGCGAAGCACCGCGCCTGTCCGCTGTGAACGTCCTGGTGCAGTTCAAAGCCGTTTGGAAATTCAACTGGAAAATTACGACGGCGGCCTGGGCCCTGTTCTTCAGCATCCTGCTGGTCTACTACCTGGCCCTGACCTGGATGCCAATCATCCTCATCGACGCCGGATTCGCCGCAGCGCGCGCCTTCCTCACCACGGCCGGCATGGCCGCCGTCGGCCTGGTGGGCGTCATCATCGCCGCGTACTTCGTCGAGAAGACCGGGCGGAAGTGGATTCTCGCCATTACCGGTCCGTTGTCGGCGCTGGCGCTCGTCGTCGTCGCCCTCCTCATAGACGTTCCCCCGGCGGTGGTAACCCTGCTGCTGGTTTATGGGCTGGTGGTGCAAATCGCTATTCCAGTGCTGTACACCTACGTCTCCGAGCTCTACCCGACCGAGCTGCGCGGGTCGGGATTCGGCTGGGCCTCGACGTTCTCCCGCGTTGGAGCCGGCTTCGGCCCGCTCATCTTCGCATCGGTCATGTGGCCGTATCTCGGCCTTGCGTGGTCGTTCGCCATTGCCGGTGTCCTGGTGCTGGTCGCGGTGCTGTGGATGGCGCGTTTCTCCCCCGAAACCAAGGGCGCCGAACTCCTCTAGTTCGGGCAGTTAGCTCCACAGCTGCCGAACCCAAATGCGCCCTTCCACCAACATGGGGAAGGGCGCATTTGGGTAGCGGATCTGTGTTTACTCCGGCAGCCCGGCATCCGGCGTCTCGTCGACAGACACCATCGCCCACGAGCCATCGGCGTATTTGGCAGTCACCGTCAAAGTCGTTCCGTCCGAATCCCACTCCTTGGTCTCGACGGTCTCGCCGTCCTTGTCCAAGGTGGTGCGGGCGTCTTCCATGTATGGGACCACGGCGCTGAGGTTACCCTCGTCGTCCTTGGTCTCTTCCAGCGCCACCACGTTCAGAGCCTTGGGCTGTCCGCCGGCAATCCAGCCACCGTCGGCGTATACAGCCTCAATGGCGTCCGCCTCGGTCATGCAACTGGCGCAGTCAGCTGCGACTTCACGCATCAGATCTGCATCGCCGGTCTGGATCGCATAATTCTTGGCATCAAAGTAGTAGTACGTGATGGACGCCAAACCCTGGGCGGTGGCCTCGGCCATCCGGTCGTTCTTCTCCGGTGTCCGGACGTTCTGCGCCGGCCCTTCAGTGGTAGCCGCCACCGGCTTGTTGCTTACTGCAGCCTTGTCCTGGCCGGCCTCACTGCCACAGCCAACAAGCGCAACAGCTGCCAAAGTCACCACGGCGCCGGACATCATCAACTTCTTCATGGTCTCCCCTGGGATAACGGATTGAGAGGGAGCCGACGTCTTCGCTCTTGGCGGCGTCAGCACCGTCACATACCCTATCGCCGGAAGGCATTCGAAAGTCTGAAAAGAGTGCTTCAGGTGTGGTAGATCACACCCCAATCTTCAATACAGATTCAGCACCCCGCGCCCTCCGGATTCTCCAAGCAATTGTCGGCGTAGTTATTCACTACTGACCGCCATACGCTGAGAGCCACTGCAGGGCTAGCTATCTGCGCTTCACCCGAAATTCCTATCCAGTCCGAACCGTTGATCGAGTACTCGCCTCTGTAGGTAGTAGTCAACGAAACTTGGACATCACCGGTCTCCGTATATCGGTGACTTGTAGCCGTCTTCTCGCCCAATCGATCAGCCGGGAGCGGCCCTCCAGGTTGGCTTGTAGGCCCCAACGAGGAGCCATCACCGTAGCTCCAGGTATATGCGATGGGAATCGCGCGGACAGTTACATCAAAGCCATCGATGTCCTCATTGAACGTCTGCTCATTCGGACTTGCGTAGACGTTGGTTTCAGCGCCGATCAAAGTATGCGGAACGGGCTCAACGGACAGCCCCGATGGAGCAATCGGCAGCCGCCGGAAGAACTCAATCGTCACCACCGGCACTTCTGCACCACCATCTGTTGTGGCGTCCAGAGGCCTATCTGAGTACTGACAGATCGTTCTAGTCGTATCCGCCCACTGCGGCGGACTCTGACCCGCCGGCGCTTCGAGAATGCGCATGAGCATACCGTCCGCGCCCACAGAACACTCCTCGTTCATTCGGACACAGACAAGCGAGACGTTGCTCAGGTCTGGGACGCAGACGGGTTCATACTTTCTCTGGGGAACCTGTGGCGTCGTTCCAATGACCTCAACCTCGGATACATCCCTCGGCGCCCCTTCAGTTTGCTCCTGCCGCTCCGCTTCGATCTCGATGTTTTTTCCATCTAGATCAGTAGCAAAGCCCGGCGGTTCTTCTGCGCCCCCCGAGGCCGATGGCGCTGCGAGCACCATCAAAAATGTTAAGGCCACTATTGGAACGCTACGGTGCCATCGCACTCGTGAATTCCTCACCCCGTTGCCCCCTCCGGTCGCTGGAGATCAGCCATCTCCCATTGACCGTCGCTAAATTTGACTGTTGCGACCCACAACATAGGTTCAGGGATGCCGTCCGCTTCGCCAATAGCCGCATCAGATTCATAGAAGGTCAAAGGGGCTTGCGAGACAAAAATGATAGGTGCATAAGTACCATCCCCCGTTTCAACAAAGCGATCCTCGATATCGGTCACCTGCAACTGTCCGCCCACGATCCAGCGCTCGCCTGCGTGACCTGCCTCAATGGCATTCACCATTTCTTGACACAAACGACATTCATCGGTCGTTTTCGACGCCATCAAGCTCACATCGCCAGTTTCATATGCATATGAGAAGACGCTGAACCAGTACGGAATGAATGCTTCCAATCCTTGCTGGGATTTCAGCGATGCTTCACTTGGCATTTCTGGCACGGGCACGTTCTCGGCCGGACCGTCTTCTGACGCTGGTCTGTATGCGGAAGTAGGGTCTGGAATTTGAGACGCTGGCGCCGACGCGGCGGGAGCGGGCGATGCTGATGGCTCGGCACCGGCTGGACCGGTGCAGGCAGAGAGGGCGAGGGCTGCCGCGGTGATGAGGAGAAAGGTGGTTCGGGCGCGCGTTGTAGCTATGAGTGTTGGCTGCTGGCTCACTCAGACCCCCGGGTGCTGGACGGGCTGGACGCTTGGTGCGAGTCAGTCTAGCCAGACGACTCGAAGGATGCGGAGGTTTTCCACAGGTTTGGTCTGCAGCGAGTTGAAAGCCAGCGTCGCCCTTGACAGCAGCACGTAAATATCGGGTGTCTTGGCGCAGGAGAAGCGCGCCGGCGCCGGTTGGCGAGCACCGGCGTCGTTGTTCGAGGGGGCCTAGGCGAGCTGGGCGAGTGTCTCCACGAGGAGCCGGCGCTCCTCGACCTTGATCCGTTCGTGCAGCGACTCTTCGCTGTCATCCTCCAGCACGGGAACTGCCGCCTGCGCAAGAATGGGGCCGGTGTCGACGCCGGAATCCACCAGGTGCACGGTCACCCCGGTGATTTTGACGCCATGGGCCATGGCGTCGCGCACGCCGTGGGCGCCCGGGAAAGACGGCAGCAGGGCCGGATGGGTATTGACCAGGCGCCCCTCGAAGCGGGCGACGAATTCGGCGTCAAGGATGCGCATGAAGCCGGCCAGCAGCACCACGTCCGGACTGTTGCCCGCAACGGCTTCTTCCAAGGCACGGTTCCACTCGGGCCGTGAGTCGAAGTCGGCGGGGGCCACTGTAAAGGTCTGGATGCCCGCCTCGGCGGCACGTTCCAGACCGCGGCAGCCGGGAACGTCGCTTCCCACCGCGGCGATCTCGGCATCAAGCCGGCCGTCGCGGACGGCATCGATGACGGCTTGCAGGTTGGTGCCGGAGCCGGAAACGAGGACCAGTATGCGCATGGAATCAACTTTATGCGTCCCTCTCGCCTAGGCTTAATCCATGCAGCAGACCACGCGCCCGGAGCCGACCGAGGAACAGACCAAGTCGGCGGGGCTCTTTGTCCGTGTGTTACTGCTGTTGCTGGCTTCCGCCTTCCTTGCAACGGCCCTCCCGCTCCCCTGGAAAGCGGTGGCTCCGGCGCTGGCCGTGGCAAGCATCGTGGTGGCGGTGATCGGTCTGATCAAAGCGGTGCGCGCCGGGCTGCCGGGCTCGCTGCGGATCACCTATGTGCTGGGCATCGGTGCCGGCGCGTTCTTCCTGCTGACCACGCTGGCGCAGGTGCTGTTCTGGCCCCTGACCGCTGCCTTCGAGGACTGCAATCAGTTGGCAGTCACCCAGTCGGCTCGCGATGCATGCCTGGGCAACTATGAGGACAAGCTGCTGAACTTCACCGACCTGTTGAACCCGTAGTTCACTTCCGGCTCCGGGCCCTGGCCGGTTCGCGCTCCAGCCACGGGGCGACGGCGTGGCCGATCATGGTGCCGAGCGCGACTTCGCCGGCAACCCACAGCGCGGTCCACAACGGATCCGGCCCGATCTCCGTCAGCCGGCCGATACCCAGCGAACCATTGGACAGCCATACCAGCCCGGCGGCCGCTGCTCCGGCGACCACCCCGATGAACAGCCCCAGGAGCAGTGTGGAAGTGGAGGCTG
Source organism: Actinomycetota bacterium (assembly GCA_051751385.1). Classification (GTDB taxonomy): domain Bacteria; phylum Actinomycetota; class Actinomycetes; order Actinomycetales; family Micrococcaceae; genus Crystallibacter. The sequence goes on from JBNJKW010000003.1 coordinate 463,841, forward strand.
TGAACCAGCGGGCCCGGATCTTGATGGAGAGCCACTCGTCGAAATGGTTCTCACCCTCGCGCAGGAACCACCAGCCGGCCAGCACGCCGGCTACCACTGGCACGGCCAGGGCAGCCAGCCCATAGGTCAGCTCGCCGGACGGCAGGGCGCCCAGCACCGGCAAGGCGGGCATGGGTCCCACCGTGGTGGCCAGCGGCCCAATGGAACTCCCGGAGCCAATGGCGAATCCGGCCCCCGAGCTCCATGACAGCGCCCACACGACGAAGTTAGGTACAAGTCCCAACTGCGCCACCGTCAGCACGACGCCGCCGATGATGCCGGGGCTGAGCTGTTCGTAAATTTCCACGACTTCGGCCCAGTGCAGGCCCAGGTCCACCGCCAGCAGCAGGGCCGAGAGCGCCACGGCAGCGGTCACCGCCAGCAGCCCGGCACGGACACCGGCCCACACGTAGGATCCGGCCCAGCGGGAATGCTGACTGGTGCGGGCCACCCATGCGGCCGCGTCCACGCCGATCAACCGGGCCCAGGACCCGGCTTCCCGGTAAGCGCCCACAATCAGCCCCGCCCCCGCCGGCAGCAGCGGAATGAGCGCCCCGGCCAGCACGGAAATTTCCACTTCATCCGCCTGCACCAGATACGCGGTCGCTGCACCCACGGCCGCGTACGTTCCGAGCGCGCCGGCCAGTGCCTGCCACAGTTGGTCCGTATAGGAGGCCCGGGCCAGCCGCCGTCCGGCCCGCCAGGACAGGAAGAACGGGATGAGCGTGAGCCCCAGCGGCACCAGTGACAACGTTCCGCGCATCGTTTCGGCAGAACTGGCGCCGGTTTGGATGGCCAGTTCCAGCGGGACGCCGTGGATGAGCAGCCAGGCCTGGCCGCCGAGCCGCGCCAGCGAATCGAAACTGCGGTCATCAAAACCGTCGGCAAACCACACGCCCACCAGCGGCAGCAGCACCACGATGGCAGAGAGCAGGGCGCACTGGAAGAACTCGAAGGCACCCTGCAGCCACAGGGGCATCGGCAGTCCGGCCTGACCGCCCGGTCGCGACGTGAGTTTCATTGCTTCTATGGTGCCAGTCCGGTTGCCCCCGACCGCTTAGCGACGCGGCGTCGTGGCTTTCGGCACACGGCGGACCGGCACCGCCGTCGTACTCTCGCAGAGCACGACGGCGGGGCCCGGCTCATGCTCCCGGGTTCGGTATCAGGGGCTCAGGCTGCGGGTTCGATGTTCTGGTTGCCGCGGAACGTATTCAGTGGATCGTACTGGTGCTTGATCCGGGCCAGCCTGTTGTAGTTCTCTTCCCCGAACGCTGCTTTAATCCGGTCCTGCCCCTCGTGGCCGATGAAGTTTAGGTAGACCCCGCCGGTGGCGAAGTCGGATATCTCCCGGCGGAATTCCCTCGCCCAATCGATGGCCGCCTCTGTCTGGGCAGGATCCTGCCACAGCGCGAAGGGGTGGCTCACCCAGGCGGCGTCGCGCCGGGCCATCGGTGTACTCGTGCCGTCGACCTCGGCCACTGCGCCGCCCCACGGAATCAGCAGCAACTGAGAGGACGGATGCGGCAACTTGGCGCCGGAACGGAGGAAGACGTCAAGCGCCGGGTCCGGAAACTCGTCATGGTATTCGGCGGACCAATAATTGAACTGGTCCGGTTGATCGTCGAGCATTGACTGGAACTCCGCATACGGCCGGGGCGCCACGACGTCGGCAGCGGGCCCCCAGTCGCGCAGGGTCTCGAGCGCTGTCTCGCCGGTTTCGCGTTCGCCTGCATGGACGAAGACCACACCGAGCGCGGGTTTGTTCTGCAGGTCAGCCGGGACGAACTCCTCCGGAGGGGCGATCACGGACGCCAGTGCGGTTCCCACGCCCGCGGGCGCATCCGGTGCGAAGTCGCGGTATGCACGGGCCACATCGGGCGCGGCGTCGGCGGGCCACAACATCAGGCCGGACAAGCTCTGCTCGCCGACCGGATGCATCCGAAAGGTCAGGGAGACCGCTACGCCAAAATTTCCACCGGCGCCGTGCAGTGCCCAGAACAAGTCCGGGTTTTCTCGTTCGCTCGCGGTGACCAGTTCGCCGGCCGCCGTGACCAGATCCACCGAGACCAGGTTGTCGCAAGCCAGACCCCAGCTCCGTTCCATCCATCCGGATCCGCCGCCGAGCGTGAAGCCGGCGACGCCTGTGGTGCTGACTCGGCCGCCGGTGACCGCAAGTCCGTAGGGCTGGGCCGCTCGATCGAACTCGCCCCAGGTCACGCCGCCACCCACCGTCGCGGTCTGGGCCTCGGCATCCACCGTCGCCGTCTTCATCGGACGGACGTCGATCACCAGTCCGCCATCGTTCATCGACATGCCCGCTACTGAATGGCCTCCGGACCGCACTGCCACGTCGAGCTGGTGCTCACGGGCGTAGCGCAGGGCCTCCCCCACATCGTCCGGGTTGCCACACCGGGCAATGACGGCCGGGCGCCGGTCAATCATCGCGTTAAAAAGTTTCCGAGCCTCGTCGTAACCGGCGTCGTCCGGCCGGATCCATTCCATGGCACTGGTCCTCCCACGTGTTGGGCCCCCAGCAAGAAAAACGGTACGCCGCTCACCGGCGACACGCCAGACGTTTGGACCCTAGAGGCGGAACAGCTGATATTTACGTTCCGGAAGCCGAAGGCGTTCCTGCATTCCGGCAGGAACACATTTAGTCAATAAATGGAATGGGCGGCCGGATGATGTTGAAATCATCCGGCCGCCCCGCAGGCGGATATTCGCTCAACGGAAATTCAACGCAGGAAGACTAATTCCGCGGACTCTTTCCGTGGCTCCGCCAGTCAGCGAGAACCGTGTGGCCACGGTTCTTCCGGCACCATCGGTCGTGCCCTCTCGAAGCGCTAGCCCCGCAACGCGGCCGCCATTTCCACGGCCAGCAATGGTTCCTGCGGGCTAACTCTTCCGGCGCTTGGGTATGGTTTCGCTCTCCAAGTTCGCCTTTTCGCGCTTTTCGGCACGCTTTTCTTTGATGCTGCGGCCTTGCTTCTTAGCGCTTTCGCGCGCAGGAGTTTTTCCGGACATTCTTGCTCCTCTTTCTCAAGCGGGATGTCTTGCTACAGACCATACCTGCTTTAGGAAATAAAGCCAGCCCTAGTTAGTGGACCCTAAATAAACGGAAAGGCGCAGCAGTCAGGCCAGTAGATCCACCAGTCCTTTGGCCAACGCGCCGGCCGCTCCCAGAAAGGCCAGCACCACCACCGCGGCCCTGGCGTGTTCGTCCCGCAGCCGCCGGCCGATCCGTTCGCCGGCGAAGATGCCCACGATGATCGCCAGCGCAATGACCGCCCACATCCACCACTCCAGATGCGGCACGCTGCCCGGGTCCACCGCCAGCTTCACGCCCACGGTGATGAGGCACAGTTGCAGGAAGAACGGCTGCAGCGTCGCTGCGAACGGTCGCGGCGGCCAGCGGGACAGGATGGCGTAGGCGCTCACTGTCGGACCGCCCACCCCGGCGAGCGCGTTGGTCAGGCCCGACCCGAGCCCGGCGAGCACCTTGGGCAGCTGCCCGGACACGGTGACCTGCGCACGTCCCAGCACCACCGCGACCGCCAGCCCGGCCATCACCACCGCACCCACCACGGTGGAGAGCACGGCGGGCGGGACCTGGACCGCAAGCCAGGAGCCGACAACCGTACCGGCGACGGCGGGAACGGACAGCCACAGCAGCAGATTCCAGTCGATCTCCCGCCACACACGGGGCACAATCAGCCCGCAGGAGACCACCGCGCAGATGTTGATCATCATGATGCCCTCATGCGGTCCCAGCAAGATGGCGAGGATCGGCGCCACCAGCAGGGCGAACCCGATGCCCGCGATGCGCTGGGCCACCGAACCGAAAAAGATCGCGCCCGTGATCAGCGCCAGGAGTCCCATGGTCACCCGACCACCCTGCCAGAACGGAGTTAGGCCGCCGTTCACCGACACGATCATGTCTGCTCGCCTGCTGGTTGCCGGCCGCAGGCAGGCTGGGTGGCGTGAGGATAGCTATCGTCGCCGAATCGTTCCTGCCGCACATGAACGGTGTCACCCATTCACTGCTGCAAGTCATCGCCCACCTGCGGCGCCGCGGAGACGACGTGCTGGTGGTGGCACCGACGTCGTCGTGGCTGGAGGACACCGCACCGGCAACCGTGGAGGGCTACCCGGTCTACCTGCTGCCGTCCATCCCGCTGCGCGGCTATCCGAATGTGCGCGTGGCGGCCGGGACCGTGGCACGGATCCGCCGGGTGCTGGCTGGTTTCCGGCCGGACGTGGTCCATGTGGCCTCCCCCTTCATCCTTGGCTGGCGAGCGGTGCAGGCCGCCCAGCAACTCGGCCTGCCCACCGTCTCCGTTTACCAGACCGAAGTGCCCGCCTATGCTGCCCGGTACGGTGCGCCCTGGCTGCAGGAACTGCTCTGGCAGCGTGTGGAGAGCATCCACAAAGCGTCCACGCTGACCCTGGCGCCGTCGTCGTTCGCCATGGAGCAGCTGCGCAGCCGCGGCATCCGTGTGCACCTGTGGCGGCGTGGGGTGGACACCGCCCGCTTCCATCCGGACAAGTACGACTCCGATTGGCGGGCTTCCGTAGCACCCAACGGCGAACGGATCATCGGCTACGTGGGCCGCCTGGCGGCGGAAAAGCAAGTGGCAGATCTGGCCGTGCTGGCAGATCTCCCCGGGACCCGGCTGGTGGTGGTCGGCTCCGGTCCGCTGAAGGAGGAACTGCAGGCCAAACTGCCCGGCGCGCACTTTGCCGGCTTCCAGACCGGCGAAGAACTGGCACGACGTGTCGCCTCGTTCGACCTCTTTGTGCACCCGGGTGAATCGGAGACGTTCTGCCAGACCATTCAGGAGGCCATGGCCAGCGGCGTGCCGGTCGTGGCTGTGGGCCGCGGCGGCCCGCTGGACCTGGTTGACCCTTCGAGGACCGGCTGGATCTACCGGCCCGGGAACCTGGACGAACTGCGCGAGTACGTGCGGGACCTGACGGGCGACGACGCCAAGCGCCGGGCGCTGGGCGAGGCGGCCTTCAGCTCGGTGCAAGGCCGGACGTGGCCGGTACTCTGCGAACAACTGGTGGACTATTACCGGCTTGCCGTCAGGGTCAAGCGCCGGGAGCTGAACCTGGAAGCCCGGGGTGTGCTGGGTTTCCTGGCCGGGTGAATGCTTCAGCCGGAATCCCGGCTATTCAGGGCCTCGGCTCGTTCTACTAGGATGTGGCCATGCCCACAGAAACCGGATCCGTCTCGCCCGAATCTACTTCCTCATCCCGGCAGGAACAGCGGCCGTCGGCCGGTCCATCCGTACCGGAACGGCTGGCCGAACAGCTCAAGTCGCTGGGCGTTGCCCGGACCTTTGGAGAACCGCTGCAGGTGGGCGGCGAGACCGTGGTGCCGGTGGCCCTGGTCCAATACGGTTTTGGCGGCGGCGGCGATGCCGATAGGGCCGCAGGCGGTGGCGGTGGCGGTTTGGCCCTGCCGCTGGGCGCCTACACCGGCCGCGGCGACGGGCCCGCCACGTTCCGGCCCAACACCATAACGCTGCTGGCCGTACTGATTCCCCTGGTCTGGACCGCCGGCCGGGCCATCGCCCGGGTGGTCCGCGCCGCCAAGAAATAGCCGGCACGCCCCGGCGGGTCTCCACGCGTTCGCTGGCGCTCATTTGCTCGACCACCGACGAGTGCTGGCGCTCCACTTGGTCGACCACCGACAAGTGCCGGCGCTCACTCGGTCGACCACCGGCGGGCTCTAGCGGACGTTGCGGCGGAACCGTAGGCTCGAAAGTAACAGTGGACAACACAGATTCGAGGACTCCCGATGAAACTGAGCCATGTTCTGTTGCGCCTCTCCACCGGCGCGTTCATCCTCAATGCCGGGCTGGGCAAACAGAAGCTGGACAAGGAAACCGCCGCCGCCATGCAGGAGATGGGCAGCCGCGCGTTTCCCCAACTAAAGGACATGGATCCGGAGAAGTTCGGCAAGCTGCTGGCCTACGGCGAAACCGCCTTGGGCGCGGCGCTGCTGCTGCCGTTCGTGCCCAGCAGGCTGGCCGGCCTGGGGCTTGCCGCGTTCTCCGGTTCGCTGCTGGCCATGTACTTCAAGACGCCGCACATGACCGTCGAAGACAACGTCCGCCCCAGCCCCGAGGGCACCCCCTACGCCAAGGACGTCTGGATGTTCGGCATCGCCCTGGCCCTGATCCTGGATCCCACGAACAAGAAACCGACGGCGCTCCAGACCACCTAGCTTCACAAGCGGAGCACGACGGCGGCGCCCGGGGCCTCCCCGGGCGGGCCGTCCTCCCCTGTCCACAGCCTCGGCCGCACGTGCCGGCGGCCGCTTCCACCGTGAGATGATGGAGGTCATGGCCGCACACACTTTTCCGCTGGTTGACGTCAGCGAAATCATCAGGCTGGTGGGCGGCGCCGCCTTTGCCCGCGGCAAGATCTATGCCTCCGACGGTTCCGTGGCCGAGCTCGACTGGGACCCGTCCGTCCGCCTCCTGACCGCCAAGGTCATCGGCACTGCCGCACTGCCGTACCGCTGCCGGATCTACCTGGAGACCGGCACAAGCGGTCAGTGGCGTCCGGCTTCGGCCTCCTGCAGTTGCCCGGTGGGCTCCGACTGCAAGCATGTGGCCGCCGTGCTCCTGAACAGCAACGGCAAGCACCTGATCACCAACCAGGCCTTCGCGCGCGAGCCGGAACCGGTGCAGGCCGGCTGGCAGGATTCGTTGGCGGGACTGATCGGTGGCACACCGGACGGCGCCAAGGGCGGCGCAGCCAAACCGGCGAAGGCCAAGGCCAAAAGCACCTCCGGGCTGGGACTGCAGTTCGAGCTGATGGAGCCGGGCCGCCGGAACGACCGCCAGTACCGGCCCTCGGGCCTCTCCCTGCCGGAGACCTCCGCAGCGGGCCCGAGTTGGACCCGCAAGGCCGGAAACCGGATGCGGGTGGGGGTCCGCCCGGTGCTGCAAAACGAGACCGGCCGGTGGATCCGCAGCAAACTGCGCTGGAACACCATCAGCTACAAGACCTACGGCCTGCCGCTGGACACCGAACAGCACCGCTGGTTCAGCCAGTTCGCGCCGCTGCACCGGGCCACCGGATTGACCTATTTCGGCGAAGACAACGACTGGCTCTTCCTCGACGAATTCAGCAGCCCGCTGCTCTGGGAGCTCTTCGCCGAAGCCAAGCGGCTGGGCATCGCGCTGATCGGCGCCAAGGCGGACACCGTCGTCGACATCCGGGACCAAGCCGTGATCGGCCTGGACGCCCATCTCAACGGCGTTGCCCCGGCCGCCGCCGAGGCCCGCGACGGTGCCGCCGAAGACCATCCGGGAAGCGCCGATCTGGTCCTCACCCCGTCGCTGCGGATCGACGGCCAGGAACTTCCCACGGAGACCGCGGGCATCGTCGGCACGCACGGGGTGTACCACTACGCCGTCGCCGGCCAGACCGTCATCACGCTGGCTCCCACCGCGCATACGGTCACCGACCAGGAAGCGAACCTGCTGCTCTCGGGCACACCGCTGACGGTGCCGGCCGCCGACGTCGAGCAGTTCATGGAGCGCTACTACCCGGCGCTCAGCCAGCGCATCGCGGTGGCCAGCAGCGACGAATCAGTCAGCTTCCCGGAGATCGTCCCGCCGGCGCTGGTCCTGACCGCTTCCTACCGCAAGGGCAACGTGCTGCAGCTCGGCTGGCACATCGAGTACCGCCACGGGGACAAGCCGCTGCGGCTTCCCGTCGACGACGAAGCGGACACCAGCCACTACCGCGACCTGCCCGCCGAGCAAGACCTGCTGGAGGCCGCCGCGGCCGTGCCGGGCGTGGGCACGACGGCGGCGCGCACCTTGCGGGACATGGCCACCGTGGATTTCACCCGCTACGCGCTGCCCGCGCTGGAGCAGCTGGACGGCGTGCGCGTGGACATTGTGGGCGAAAAGCCCGACTACCAGGAGCTGACCGAAGCACCCGAACTGACCATCAGCACGGTGGAGACGGACGAGAGCGACTGGTTCGACCTCGGCGTCATGGTCCGCGTTGCCGGCCGCACCGTGCCGTTCGGAAACATCTTTAAGGCGCTGGCCCGCGGCCAGACGCGGCTGCTGCTGGTGGACAAGTCCTACCTCTCGTTGGAGCAGCCGGTGTTTGACCGTCTCCGCCAGCTGGTGGACGAAGCCCGGCAGATGCAGGACCGGGAATCCGGCGAACTGCAGATCAGCCGCTACCAGGCCTCGCTCTGGGAAGACCTGGAGGAAGTCGCCACCGAAACGGTGCAGGCCCGCACCTGGCGCGAATCCGTCCAGGGCCTGCTGGCGCTGGAGGCGGTGGAACAGACTCCCCTCCCGGCCGGTTTGGATGCCGAGCTTCGCCCGTACCAGGCCGAGGGTTTCAACTGGCTCGCCTTCCTCTGGCGGCACCGGCTGGGCGGCGTGCTGGCGGACGACATGGGGCTGGGCAAGACGCTGCAGGCTTTGGCCCTGCTGCTGCATGCCAAGCAGCATGGCGAACCGGCGCTCGCCCGCCCGTTCCTGGTGGTGGCGCCTACTTCCGTGGTGTCGAACTGGGTCCACGAGAGCCAGCGCTTCGCCCCCGATCTGAAGATCGAGGGCATCACCGACACGCAGCTGCGCGGCCGCCGTCCGCTCTCGGAGATCACTGCGGAAGCCGACGTGGTGGTCACCTCCTACACGCTGTTCCGGCTGAATTTCGAGACCTACCAGGAGACGGACTGGGCCGGGCTGATCCTGGACGAGGCGCAGTTCGTGAAGAACCGCGCCACCAAGGTCCATCAGTGTGCCCGCGATCTGCGTGCGCCCTTCAAGATGGCGATCACCGGCACGCCGATGGAAAACAACCTGATGGAGCTGTGGTCCATCTTCTCCATCGTGGCGCCCGGGCTATTCCCGTCCGCCGTGCGGTTTGTTGACCAGTACCAGCGGCCGATCGAACGCAACCAGGACTCCGAACTGCTGCAGAAACTGCGCCGCCGGATCAAGCCGCTGATGATGCGCCGCAGCAAGGAAGCGGTGGCCCGGGACCTGCCGGAGAAACAGGAACAGGTCCTGGAGGTGGAGCTGACGCCCAAGCACCGGCGGATCTACGACACGCACCTGCAGCGCGAGCGGCAGAAGGTCATGCGGCTGGTCGAGGACATGGACAAGAACCGGTTCACCATCTTCCAGTCGCTGACCCTGCTGCGGATGCTGAGCCTGGATCCCTCGCTGGTGGATCCAAAGTACGCCTCCGTGCCGTCCAGCAAGCTCGGCGTCCTGTTCGAGCAACTCGAAGACGTCATCGGCGAGGGGCACCGGGCGCTGATTTTCAGCCAGTTCACCAGCTACCTGAAGAAGGCCGCCCAGCAGTTGGACGCGGCCGGCATCGAGTACTGCTATCTGGACGGTTCCACCCGCCGCCGTGCCGAGGTGATCGAGAAGTTCAAGAACGGCAGCGCCCCGGTGTTCCTGATCAGCCTCAAGGCCGGCGGCTTCGGCCTCAACCTGACCGAGGCCGACTACTGCTTCCTGCTGGATCCGTGGTGGAACCCCGCGACCGAGGCCCAGGCCGTGGACCGCACGCACCGGATCGGCCAGACCAAGAACGTCATGGTCTACCGGATGGTGGCCCGCGGGACGATCGAAGAAAAGGTGATGGCGTTGAAGGAACGGAAGGCCAGGCTGATCTCTTCGGTGCTCGAAGACGATGCCATGTTCTCGTCCAAGCTCACCGCCACCGACATCCGCGGCCTGTTCGGCGACTAGGTCCGGCCCGGAAAGGGCAGGACTTTGGCGGGCACGCTACTGCACGATGACCTGCAGCAGGCGCCAGCCCTCCGGGACCTGTGCTTCGATGGCGGCCCGGGCGGCGGCATAGGACTCCCCTTCAGCCGACAATTCCTTGGTTTCGACCGGCTGGATGATTCCCACAACTTTGACCACGGACTAAAGGTATCCCCGACCCAGCCGAGTCCGCGGCATCCTTGACCATGGTTCCGGTCACGTCCGCGGGGAAGCGCGCGGCTTCTCCCTTTGGACGCGGCGTCGACACGCCCGGGACGGTGCTCAGTGGCCCCGCACATGGCGGTGCCAGGCAAGGTCCAGAGCGGCGTGCGGGCAATCGATGTGCCATTCCGTGTGGTCCCGGCAGAGGGACTCCGGCTGGTCTGAAGCAAACAACACCACGCCCGGGTAGTCCCGGAGGAAGTCCGACAGCATGGCGGTCCCCGAGCGGTCCAGATCCGCGTCCAGCCGGTTCAAAACCAACAACGGCGGGGTGCCGATCGATGCCCTGGCCAGCATCAGCCGGGCGAGCTCGGACGTGGTCAGCGGTTCGCCGCCACGCTTGAGTTGTGTTTCTGCTCCCCTCTCAAGCTGCCCGACCCGTCCGGCCAGCCCCATCCGCTCCAAGGCGGCCGAACCGTCTGCCGGCGGAAGATCGGGTCGGCGATACCTGACGCTGCGCGCAATGGAACCGCGCTCCACATACATGCCGGCCGCCGCGTACCCCACCAGCTTCCGCCGCGTCCGGCTGCCGCTGGCCAGCAGCGGCTTGCCGTTTACCCAAACCACCGCGTGCGGGTCGGTACGGATGCCGATCATCGTTTCCAGCGCTTTGGTCTCGGCGGCCGGGTCGGCAGAACGGATCCGGATGCGGGAACCGGGACCGGCGGACAGCGGCGGCACCGGACAGTTTCGGCAGGCAGCCAGGCCGTCCACGAGCACTCTGCCCCGGTCCGGGTCACGCTGCCCGCTGTCCAGAGCGACATCACCGCCGGCCGCCGTGGTTACCGCCAGGTCCTCCACCGTCGGCGCTCCGCCCGTCTCAGCCGAACGTGCAACGGCAGCCGTGCCAACGGCGGGAGGCAAGCGCCGCCGTCGTTCTTGGCCGACCGTGACCGCGACGGCGAGCGCGGGGCCGAGGATGCGCCGGGCGGCCCGAAAATTCTGCCGGTACTCCACCACCCGCCCCATGTCGGTGACCGGCGCGGAAATCATGCCCACAATGGTCAGGCCGGCGGCGATGGCTGCGGTGGGCACCGCCTGCCAGGTTCCGACTGTGGCCACGGCGGCACTGCCCAGCGAGGCCGCGGCCGCAGCTGCTCCGCGGATGTAGCCGGCAGCGGCGGCACGGTGCACCGCCGCATCCACCACCTTCCGGCCCGCCTTGTCGATCTGCTTGACCTCCCGGTCCTCGCCGCCGGCGGCGCGAATGGTTCCCGCGGCAATCACCGTGTCGGCCAGCCGGGCGGCCAGCCGCCCCCGCTGCCGGCGCAATGCCTGGGCACGGTGGAAGGCCGGCCGGGAAAGCAACGCCAGCACCGCGGCCAGCAACAGCAAGGGCACGACGACGGCGAGCGCCAGCGCCGGGGACAGGAACCACAGTGCCGCGGCGGTTCCCAGGATCAGCGGGATGCCGACCGCCAGCGGCGCGATCCCGAGCGCGATCCAGTTCCGGACACTGGAGAGGTCGTTGGTGTTGCGGGCAATGGTCACTCCCGGCGACGGACCGCGGTCGCTGGCCAGCGACGAAGCCACCAAGCCCTTGCGGATCTCATGGATGTAGTCCTGCCCCAGCTTCTCCGCCAGCACCCGCTCGGCGGCGCGCAGGCCCCCCAACCCCAGCGCCGCGGCGGCGAGGCCGAGGGCGAGCGGCAGGATGCCGGCGGCACCGGACGGCGAGGACCCGTCCAGCAGCCGGATCATCAGCAGCGCGCTGGCTCCGGCCGCGGCGGCCATCAGCAGGCCGGTGCCCACCAGCGCCGCCATCAACCAGCGGCGCCGGCCGCGCAGCAGCCGGGGCAGCGGGGCGTCCGCGCCCTTCAGATGCTGCGGGGCGTCCGAGCCCTTCTGATGCAGCGGGGCGTCCGCGCCCTTCTGATGCGGCGGCGACGCCGGCGCGGATCCCGCCCATGCAGCGGCTGGCACTGCTACTTCCGCTCCGGCAGCAACTGGAGGGCGGTGGCCGGATCGCACAGGTCGTAGGTGTTGATCACCGGAGCATCAACGACCCCCGCGGCCTCACGGGCGGCCAGCGGCGAAGCGGTCAGCAGGCCCGAGACCGCGGGCACGCTGACTCCGGCGTCGCGCAGCACGGCGATGCCGGCCGTCGCGCCCAAGGCATCGGCCGCGGAGAACACCACATGGTCCACCGCGGCGTGGAACACCGGGTCTGCCAGCAACCGGGCTGTTTCGCCTTGGTAGACCCCGTCCGCGATTTCCACCACCACCACGTCGGTCTCGGAGGCGGTCAGCGCGTCGATCAGGCTGGTCAGCAGACCGCGCACGCGCTCGTAGTCCAGCAGGTACGTGGTGGGAAAGCCGAAGTCGGTGAAGTCCAACACCCGGCTCGCCCCGGCGTCAGCAAACAGCAGCGGATCGTTGCCGGCGCCAGTTCCGGTGGCCTTGCCCGCCGAAACGTTCAGTCCGGCCGCGGTCAGGCCCTTGACCAGGCAGGCGAGCGTGGTGGACTTGCCGGAGTTCATCGAGGTGCCGAGCACCGCGATCACCGGCGGCCGGCCCGGCAGTTCGCTGCTGTTGCTGACCGTGTGCGGTGCAAGGTCCGCCAGGCTAACCACCTGTCCGTCGCGTGCCAGCAGGCCGATCGGCTGGATCCGCGTGGCCATGTCGATGTCCGCGTGCTGTTCAAGCACCGTGGCCGCCAGACCGCCGCCGGCCACCAGGGAGCATTCGGAGAGGTCGGCGGGCACCTCGGCCAGGAACTGGTCCGGCGCGTAGCGGTTGCCGAAGGCCACCAGGATCTCGTCGCCCACGAACATCGCCTGCCGCCGGGAAGCTGGACCCTCCAGCCGGGTGTGCTTGCCGATTTCGACCACTCTGGCCAGCACCACATCTCCCGCGCACGGGACAGCGGTGACCAGTTCATAGCCCGTGGCATCCAGGCAAAGCCGCTCGGCCAGGAACCGGGTGGTGTAGGCCTTCTTGGCCCGGCGCAGCCTCATTGGATCGGCCGGCGCTGTCTCCGTGAAGGCTGCCACGGCCATTCCGGTATCGAGGGGGACGGCCGCTGGGACCGCCGCGGTGAGGGCTGCCCCCTGGGCTTCGCGTCCGGTGGTGTCGGCTGCAGCTGCGGGGAAATGTGCGATGGTCATGGCCTGCTCCTTAGATCGGTGTGTCAGGAATGAGTCAACACATCCGCGATGAAACGAACATGACAGCCGCATGAGGGCCTTCTCATGAATCGTTTACCCTTCGTTTACGGTGGCGCCGTCACCCCTTCAGCCGGCTGGCCACGTCATTCCGCTGCCCAAGGTTCCGCGCCCAGCCCCGCCGTGGAGCCGCGTCGTCCACCGTCGGCCGTGGTCGGGCTAAGTGCGGGGTCGTCGAACGTCGTCGGGCCAAGGGCCGACCGCCGTCGGGCTAAGGTGGTAGACCGGGATCGTCCGTCTGCACGGGCCGTCCCGTCCACCGGATAAAGGGGGCAAAGTGCTGGCACTGGTACGCCACGGACAGACCGATTGGAATGCAGCGGGCCGGTTGCAGGGACACACCGATGTGCCGCTCAACAGCTTGGGCAGGCAGCAGGCGTATGACGCCGGCGCCGCGCTGTCCACGGACGGCTGGGACGTTTTGGTGTCCTCCCCGTTGGGGCGCGCCGTCGAAACCGCGCAGATCATCGGCAGCCAGGTTGGCCTGGAACTGGCGGAAACGCTTCCGGAGCTCCTTGAGCGCGATTACCGCGGGATCGAAGGCACCGTGCTGCGCGGCATGGACCGGCCGCACATCGACGAACTGATGCGGCAGGCGGAACCGGAGGCGGACGTGGCCGTCCGCGGAATCGCCGGGCTGCAGGCACTGCTTCGCACCTACCCGGAACAAAACATCATCGCGGTGGCGCACGGAACGATCCTGCGGCTCACGTTGAATGTGCTGCATGGAACGCCGCGGGACTACATCCTCAACGGTGAAACAGTGGAACTGGACCCGGACGTGGTGCTCGGCTACCGCGCGGACCCGGACCAGTTGGCTGCCGCCCGCTCCTGACCACGCGGGGCGTCCGGCACCGGGACGGTCCGGCCGGCGTCGTCCTACTCGCCGTCCAAATGCCGATGAAGAGTTGCCACGGCGTGCTCGGACAGTTCTTCGCGAGGGGCGCACCAGTCCACCCAGCGGTGCAGGAACGCGGTGAGTTCGCCGGAGTCAACCGGCTCCAAGCCGCCTTCCGCCATCAGCGTCTCGCTGATCAAATCCAATTTGACCGGGCTCACCCGGGTGAACCGTCCGCCGTCGTAATCCCAGCTGTAGCCAAGGATCAGGTTCACCATGCCGCGTTCCGAGGCTGATTCGCCTCCGGTCTCCCGCAGATAGCGGGCGGCCATCTCGTCGATTTCCTCCTGCCGGATCACCTCTATTTCCTCTTCCAGGCTGCTGGCCGATTCCGTGTCGCTGCCCTGCCGCGGCGCACCGGGTGCGCCACCGACCTCGGCGTCGGCGAGCTCTGCGTAGTCCTCGTCGGAGAGCCAGTCTTCGCTCTCGTCCTCCGTCTCGTCCGCCAGCTCAATGATGGTGCGCAGCCAGGCCTGGGCCACCCAGCGGCGGGCGCCGAAGTCTTCGTCCACCATGTGCTCGGGCAGGTCCAGCGAGGCGTCCAGCCCTTCCCACGCGTCCAGCGCGGTGCCGGTCAGGTCGGCGTCGGCGTCGAGCAGCAGCCCTTCCTCCTGGGCGTCTTCATTCAGGTCCTTGAGCGCCGCCGCTGGGTCGTCCACCAGCCCGGTCTCCATCACCGTTCCGCCGAAAATGTTGCCGTCCAGCAGCACCAGCAGGCCTACTTTTTCATTGCCGGCCGTGAACTCGAAGAGCATGTTGGCTTCGTCGCCGAAAGCGTCCGCATAGCGATGCAGGGCCGTCACCGTCACCGGGTGCTTGGCCCACTCCGGTTCGGTGAAGCCGTCGGCCACCATCCGGTCCGCGAGCGTTTCGGCGTCGCGGCGCATATCCGGACGGTCGATCAGGAACGCCAGCGCCCGCAGCATCGGCACCGCAGCAGGGCCGTTGCGGTCCTCGGCCAAGTCCAGCCAAGCGTAGAACAACTCGTTGCGGCGTTGTCGGCCGGTGTCGTCCTGCATATCCCACAGATCCAGCAGGTAGCCGCCCAATGAATGGGCTTCGATCGGACTGGCCGTCTCCAAGGTGTCGGCAAACGGACGTTCCAGCTCGACGTACAGCTCCAGCAGCGGGTCGTTGTCCGGCCCGGCCTGCCTGCCGGAGCCGGGCTGCCGGTTCTTCAGCTTTTTCGGCTTGCGCTTGCGACTCACAGGGCTCATGCCACGAGTCTGCCATGCCCTCGCCGCCAAGGTAACCGCCGAAGTTAAAGCCCGCGGTCAGAGCAGGGACTGGATGACCAGCCGCCATTTCTCCAGCCAGGCGGCGCTGCTTTCCGGGTCCTGCCAGGACTCCTGGTTGAGGTACAGGCCCTGGACCGGGACCGTGGCGCCCAGTTCCACCAACACCGGTTTGAGCAGCAGCTCCGGCGCCAGCGCGTGGGCCGGGCCGGCGCCGAGCATCAGCGGCACAGCCACCACGCCGGCCAGTCCGTCCCCGGTGGCGAACTGGTCGAGGAACAACTTCAGCACGCCGGAGTAGGTGGCCTTGAAGGTGGGCGATGCCACGATGATCAGTTCGCTGCCCTGCACCGTCTTGACGGCAGCGGCCACGCCCTCATCGCCCCACCCCAGCAGGCCCGGGCCCAAGGTCACCACATCCACCACGTGGTCCGGGGGCGCACCGGTGATCTGTTCGGCCAATTGCCCGGCGGCGGCCAGCGTTCGGGATCCGGGCTTGGGGTTTCCTGCCACAACTGTCACGGTCATGGTCCGGAGGCTACCGCGCCGGAAGGCCGGATCGCCAGCACCGCCGCGGTCTTTGCGGCCCGTGGCGCGGTGCTACCCCATGTTGCCCATAGGAAACGTCTGCCCCCGATGCCACACTGGCCCCATGCCGTTTTACCAAGATGCCGCCGCCACCGAAACCCTGACGGCAATCCATCTGGTCCAGCGCACCAAGACATGCTTCCAGTTGGCGCAGCCGATCTACTACCGGGCGGATGCTGCTTCCAGCATCGTCCGGATTGAGGCCCATGACCTCGCCGCCGGGCTCAAGAACAACTCCACCGACCTGGCTTCGGTGCCCACCTGGATGTGGGGGCTCATCGCCAGCTACGGACGGCAGACGGCCCCGGCCCTGCTGCACGACCAGCGCATGGCAGTGTGCGCCGAACTGCCGCCGGAGGAGGCGCTACGGCGCCGCCGCGCCTATGACGAGGAGTTCCGCCGCGCACTGCTGGATACCGGAGTCGCCGCGTTGCGTGCCCGGCTGATGTGGGCGGGCGTATCGATCCAGGCCTACCTTGAACATTCCAAGGGCTGTGGGCTCTTGCTGGCAGCGTCCGTCGGGGTTGGGGCGCTCGCGTTCATCGCCGCCACCTGGCTCGCCGCCGCCGGTGCCGGCCAGTTGCCCTTGGCGGGAGCCGCGCTGCTGACCGCCGTGCTGTGCCTGGCGTGGACCCGGGACTGGGCGGTGATTGCCGTCCTGGTTCCGGCCTTCGCCCTGTTCTCCCCCGTGCTCGCGGCAGCCGCCGCCGGCTCACTGCTGCTGTGGCTCTGCGAAACCGGCTGGTGGGCCGTCACCAAAACCTTCGCCAAACACCCCAGCCCACCACCCGTCGTCGGCCCCTTAACGAGGACACCCCAGCCATGACCCATCTCACATTTGCCGGCTCGAAAATGCCGGATCGGCCCTCCGCTACATACCCCCGAAAGGCCAGTTGGTTTGATTGGCACAACCAAACGGAATCGACTATGATTGAGACATGCCACCGAACCCCCGCAAGCAGCCCGATCCGGGCGTCATGATCCGTGACGCAGTGGCTCAGGTGGTGCGCTGGGCTTCCCATGCCGACACGCGGAAACAGTTGTTCGATCCGCGCGAAGCCGGGCTGACGCCTACCGATGTCGCCCTGCTGGAGTACATCGATGACAAGGGTCCGGTCCGTGTTTCGGAGTTGGCCACGCAGCAAGGGGTAGACAAGTCCACCATGACGCCGCAGGTCCGCCGCCTTGAGGACAAGGGGCTGGTGGACAAGCAGTCGGATCCGGACGACGGCCGGGCCACTCTGTTGACGGCCTCCACGGCCGGTCGGCGGATGCACCGGAACATCGGCAAGGCCGGTGCCGCCGTTGTCGATGAGATCCTGGCGGATTGGACCGACGACGACCGCGAAGCTTTTGCCCAACTCTTTACCCGGTTCGCCGAGCAGCTTATGCGCGGTGAACCCTCACAACGATCCGATTCGGAAAGGAACACGACAGGCGATGTCATCAAAGGCTCTTGAGCAAGGTGGCAAATACAATCTGCTTTCGCTTTCTTCACGGCTGTCCGACACCCGGCAGCTGCTGGTTAGGAAAGTACGTACCGCCGGTCTGCTGTTCCCCCTGCTGACCCTGGCCGGCACCGCGGTGTTCTGGTCCATCGTCTGGCTGCTGGACACCGCACCGGTCCACGCCCTCTCCCCGGTCAACGCGCTGCTGCGGATCTACGGCACCGGCATCGCGGTGATAGCCACCATGGTCATTGTCGGCGCCTCCGTCTGGTTGATTGCCAAGCGGCTGGGCTACGCGGACAGGTTCACCGGTGCTCTTTTCGAGCATTCCGATGACATTGGCCCCGTTCCGTCCACCGCAGGCAGCCCTGTCCAGAGTGCCGCTGCCCCGGCGCCGGTTGCCGACTTTGCGGCCTTGCCCGCAGCTCCGGCCCGGCTCCAGCTGGAGGCGGCACCGAACGACGACAGCGCGCGGCCGGCTTTCGCCGTCACCGCACCAGCCCCGCCGCCTACAACTTCTCCCACTACCGTTGCGGGTCCGGGAGCCCCGGCCAGCACGGCGATTGTGGAGAAACCCTTGCTAGCCGAAGCTTCGGTACCGAAAGCGAGCGTCCAGGATGCTCCGGCCCGGCCGCTCACCAAGGCCAATCCACTCAAAAAAAGCAAGGGCCGCAAGAAGTAGCAGCCCCCACTAGACCAATGACCGGCGCCAGCGAACGGGCGCCGGTCATTTTCTTGCCCGGTCGCAGCTGAGCCCTTCGCCGGGGCGTCGGGCTTTCTTCGCGCGAGGTCAGGCGCCGGACGGATCCAGTTGGGCCGCCGCCGCCGCCTGGTGATCTGGATGACCCGTTTGCAGCGCATACATGCCGTAGACCACCGGGCCGGCGGCTACCAGTTCCGCGCAGTGTTCCCCGAGCCGGGGCGGGACGCGTCCACCCTCGTCCCGAAATGCCCGCACGGTCAGATCGAACGCCAGGTCCGTGGACATCATGTGGTGCAGGCTGAAATCCGCTGCCGGATCGCCCACCCTCGCCGTCGTCCAATCCAGCACCGACCGGATTTCATTGTCCTCGTCCAGCAGCAAATGTGCAGGGTAGAGTTCTCCGTGCACAAACGCGGTGAAGTCGGGCCAGTAGCTGTCGTCGCTGAGCCAGGCCGTCCAGCGGTCCATCAGCTCGTCGGCAATACGGAACTCGGCGCTGACCGTAGCTACGTTCGTGCGCCATTCTTGGCGCACCTCCGCGGGGGTCAGCACCGGGACGCCCTTCGCCCGCGCTTCCGCCGCGCTGATCCGCTGCAATTGGGCGATCAAGCGCCCCAGTGAGGCGCAGTAGGCGGGTGATTCGCGGTCGAAATGCCAGAGCGGTTCGCCGTCTTCCACGGTGAGGCCCAGCTCGCCCGGCAGCTCGGGGTAGGCAATCAACGAGCGGTTCCGGATCCGCCAGTCGGGGACCGCTGCGGAGATCTTGTTCCGGACAAGGTCCAGGATCTTGGCTTCATCCGAGATCTTGGCCGACACGTCGGGCCGCCGCGGAATCCGCAGCACCCACTTTTTGCCGTCCTTGGCCGTGGCGAAGGCGACCAGGTAGTCCAGCCCGGCTTCATTGAACCGCACGGATCTTGGCTGGATCGTCATCCCGTTCTGGGAAGCAAGATCGGCCACGTAGTCCGGCGTTAATTCGTCCGCAGTAATCATGGGCACCTTCCTTGAACCTTGGTGCCACTGTAACCACGAAGGCATCGCACGGCTACGGATACGGGTCCGGCGCCAGTACGACGGCGGTGCCGCACCCCCACAGGGATGCAGCACCGCCGTCGGCCGTCCTTGCGTCAGTAGCGGTCCGCCAGGTCGTCCGCCGCGACTCCCCTGCGCAGGGTGGCGCCGCGGAAGAACTCCGGGTTGCGCCTGTACATCAGCACCATCAGCACTGCCCCGAGCAGGATCACGCCGCAGCCGAGCACGAACACCAGACCCACTCCTCCGATGGAGGAGCCGGAGCCGTAGCCAGGGTCCAGCGAGTCGACGGCGGTCTGCACAAACATCACCAGCAGGATGATCCCGCCCAGCAGTGGAGCCAGGAACTTCAGCCCAAAGTTCCGCAGGGAGGCGAAGGCCTCGGCCCGGAAGTACCAGACGCAGGCCAGCGCGGTGACGCCGTAGTAGAAGCAGATCATCATGCCCAGAGCGGTGATGGTGTCCCACAATGCGTTCTCGGATAGCACCCGGGTTACGGTGTAGAACCCACCGGCCGCAATGGCGGCGGCGACGGTCGCGTAGCTGGGCGACTTGAAGCGCGGGCTGATTTTCCCGTAACCGGCCGGCAGCGCCTTGTAGTGTCCCATGGCCAGCATGGTCCGGGCCGGCGAGACAAAGGTGGACTGCAGCGAGGCCGCCGAACTGCTCAGCACCGCCAGCGACATCAGGATGGCGAACGGTCCCATCACCGGCCCGGCCAGCGCGGCGAAGATGCTTTCCTGATTGTCCGGGTTGCCTGCTCCGAGTCCCTCGGTGCCGACGCCGGCATAGGCCAGCACGGCCAGTGCCACGGTCATGTAGATGACCACGATGACCAGGATGGTTGCCGTTGCTGCCCGGCCCGGAGTCTTCTCCGGGTTCTTGGTCTCCTCGTTCATGGTCAGGGTGACGTCCCAGCCCCAGAAGATGAAGATGGACAGCGAAATTCCGGCGGCGAAGGCGGAGAAAGACTCAACACCGAACGGGTTGAACCAGTCCGCCGAGATTTCCAGCGCACTGAACGCTGTACCAGCGGACACATGGCCGAAGGCGGCTACCGCGAACCAGATCAGCACCACTACTTGGAACGCCACCAGCACATACTGAAACGTCTTGGTGGTCTCCATGCCCCGGTACGAGATCCAGCAGGCCAGGCCGATGAACACCCAGGTGGTGGCGATGTTCAGCGGGAGGTTGTTGGTCAGGCCGGCGAGCGCCTCGTTGCCGGTGACCTGGGCGAGCATCAGGTAGAAGAAATCCACCGCCACTGCCGCCAGGTTGGACAGCACAATCACCGTGGCGGCGATCAGCCCCCAGCCACCCATCCAGCCCACCCAGGGGCCGAAGGCGCGGGTGGCCCAGGTGAACGAGGTGCCCGAGTCCGGCATGGCGTTGTTCAGTTCCCGGTAGCCCAGGGCAACCAGGAGCATCGGGATGAAGCCCACCAGGAAGATCGCCGGCAGGTGCACGCCCACTTCCGCAATGGTGGGGCCGAGCGCCCCGGTCAGCGTGTAGGCCGGGGCAATGCAGGAGACACCGATGACGACGGCGCCCAGCAAGCCGACCGACCCCGACTTCAATCCCTTGCGGCTCAATCCGCCCGGGGTTTTCCCGGCCCGTTCAATGGTGCTGGTCATGGTCATGCCTCCTGGTGGCCGTCGCCGTTGGAAAGTTCGGGAGCGTTGGAATGTTCCGGAGCGTTGGACAGCCCGGGGTTGTCGGTCGGTGATGGCGCACTCCGGTAGCCGCGTGGCACCACCACCATCGGCACCGGCAGGGCGCGCAGCACCTTGCCGGCGGTAGCACCGAGGAACAGGCGGTTCTGAGGTGCCAGCCGGCTGGAACCGATCAGCATCACTTCCCCTTCGTCCCACTCGAGCGCATCGATGGCGTCTTCGATCGAGCGGCCTTGCGCAACCTGGGCCGTGACCTGGCCGGCGAGCATGGCCTCGGCGTGGGCCAGGCGCTCCTTCACGTGGGTTTCGGCGCGTGACGCGGCGTCCGGGTCGGACGAATCGAGGGCCACCAGCGAGAGCAAGCGCAGTTCCAGTCCGCGCCGCCGGGCCGCATCCAGGGCAACGTGCAGCACGTCGTCGGCGCCGGCCCGGTTGCCCACCCCTACCGTGATCCGGGTGACCGGCTCGGAGCGGCGGTAGCCCCGGGGCGCCAAGGCCACCGGCACCGTCGAGGCGTGTAGCAGGCCGCTGGCCACCGTCCCCACGCTGAAGCGGCGGAACACGCTGTTGCGTCCGGCGCCGATCACGATCAGCGTGGCGCCGAATTCCTCGGCGGCGGCAATCAGGCCTTCTGCGTTCGATTCGGCCGGCCGCACATGGGCGCGGGCCGTCACGTCGTCGGGGACCAGGCTCAGCCCCTCGGCCAGCCACTCCTGGATCTGGTCGGAGAGAATCGCGTCGTATCCGGATTCCGGCCTCGGGTAGGCGCCGGAGTACGGCGAGGACTCCGGCAGCACCATGACCAGGTCCAGGCTGCCGCCTTGCCGGCGCGCCAACGCCGTCGCCAGATAGACCGCTTCGCGTCCGCTGTCGGTTGCCGTGTAGGCAACAACATACCGGCGCATGCCCCTAGCCCCGCCGTCCGGCCGCACCGGCCAGCTCGCCGCGGGACACCGCACGTTCCGCAAGGATGCGGGCCGCCGTCGCGTGCCCCATCCGCACGGCGCCGTCCACATGCTGGTAGCCGGCACCGGCTAGGTCGGAGCAGGACCAGTAGATGGGTCCCACCGGCGTCAGCTGGTCCTTGCCGTACCGGGACAACCCGCCCAGATCGTAGCTGGCGGCATAGGCGCCGCGGGTCCACTCTTCGGAGCCCCAGTCGGATTCGTAGTACACCACCGGATCCAGTGCCGCCGGGCCCAGGTAGTCGGCGATGGCGGAGAGGATTGCGGCCTTGCGATCTTCCGGGCTGAGCTCGAACATGGCGTCCGCTTTTTCATCGCTCACGAAGCCGACCAGGGTGCCGCGGGAATCCCCGTGGTTGGTGTTGTCGTAGACCTCCTGCACCACCGACCCGGCACCGAAGCAGGTGCCGGAGAGCCCGTCGGCGCGCCAGAACGGGGTTTCGTACACCGCATGGACCTTGATCACCAGGCCCAGCGACTGGTGCTGGTGCATTTGTTGTTGCCGGCGCGGCAGCGGTGGCTCGAAGGAGACCCGCGAATACAGGTTCGGCGGCACCGCCATCACGGCGTACCGCGCCTCAACGGTGACGTCCTCCGCAAGGGCGGTGACGCCGTCGTCGTTCCAGCGCAGCGTGCGCACGGGAGCGTCCAGCCGGACATCCTCGCCCAGCTCGGCGGCCATCCGGACGGAGACTTCCTGCATGCCGCCCACCACGCGCTTGTCCAGAATGAAGTCGTCGTCCACCAGGTTGCTGAACGAGCCCGCCGACGCTGCCATCAGCACCGCCTGCAGCACGGAGAACGAATGCGCGGGTTTGGTCAGCATGCCGCCGGCCACGAACAGGCCAATGTTGTTGCACGCTTCCTCATCGGCAGACTGCTGGCGCAGCCAGTGGTGGAAGGAGATGGTGTCCAGCTCACGCGCCCGCGGATGCGCCCACGGCTCGTCGGCGCCGACCTCGGCCGCCAGTGCGTCCAGCACGCCGATCAACCGGGTCATCTCCGCCTCGGTGGAGGAAGGGACCGGGAACATGGCGCCGGTGTAGCGCTTCGCCTCGCCGGCGGGATCCAGGTAGATGCTCTGGCCCTCGCGGTAGCGGCTGTAGGTCTCCAGGCCCAGCTCCCCGAGCAGTTCCAGCAGGGCCGACTGATCCGGCGACACCCACTGGCCGCCGATCTCGAGCATCGCGCCGTCCACCACATCGGTCCAGGTGCGGCCGCCCACGCGATCCCGTGCCTCCAGCACCGCTACGGACAAGCCTGCCCGCTTCAGATCCCGCGCCGCGGTCAGTCCGGAGGGTCCTGCGCCGATGACCACTACGTCCCGTTTCAACTTGCTCACTGTCGTTCAACTCCCGTTCGTACTGCTGCAGAACACGGCGTGGTTCCGGCCTCCGCTTAAATGAACTGCATTCATTTACGGACAACTGTAACCGGCGCCACAGGATTTTGAAAAGGGATGCGTAGGATGGTTACACGGGTTGTACCGCCGCAGCCCCGAGCGGACAAGGAAGAAGGAGTTTCTCGTGACAACACGCTCGGCGCGCGACGATGCCCCTGCCCCTCCCCCGAACGGACACAGACCGGCCGGCCGTCCCACCGAGAAGCTGCTGTCCAAGGAACTCATGACGACGGCGGCGCTCGGCTTGATCGAAGCGCGCGGCTATGAGGGACTCACCATGTCCGGCCTGGCCCGCAGCCTTGGCGTTGCCCCGTCGGCGCTGTACAACCATGTGGCCTCCAAGCACGACGTCCTGCTGCTGCTCCAGGACCACCTGATGGCCCGCGTCGACGTGGCTGCTTTCTCCGAACTTCCGTGGCCGGACGCAGTGCGCCGCTGGGCCTGGTCCTACCGGGACGTCTTCACCCATCACGCCCCGCTGATCCCGGTCATCGCGGTGCTGCCCGTGACCGGTGCTCCGCACACGCTGGCCATGTACGAGGCCGTCGCCGCCGGCTTCCTGCAGGCGGGCTGGCCGGAGCCGCAGGTGGTGCCGGCGATCGTGGCCCTGGAGTCCTTCATATTCGGTTCGGCCTTCGACGTGACCGCACCCGCCGACATCTTCGAATCCGGCGAGCTGGCCGCGGCGAACCCGGTCTTCACTTCAGCCGTGAGGTCGCAGGATACGGGCACCGCCGGGTCCGGAGCCGACGCCGCTTTCCAGCTGGGGCTGGAGGCTCTGATCGCCGGCCTGCAGGCTCAGCTCAAAGCCGCCCAGTCCGCCTAACCTCGGCGCGGCTGGCCTGTCGTCGGTACCGCTGAGCCGGCTCCCCCTCAATCGCGATCGAGAAGTCAGATAACGCCCTTTTCCGGCTCAAAAAGGGCGTTATCTGAATAGTCGATCTTGGTGGGTGGGGGGAGTTTGCCTGTGGGAACCGGCAGGGGACGGCGGCGGACAGCCCGGTCAAACGGCCGGGCCTTTCACCGGTCGGACTATCCGCAGGTCACCGGTCTCACTATCCGCAGGAAAAACCATTAAACCGCAGCGAAAGTGCATCGTTTACCCAGCCGGAGAAGCATTGCCCAGCGGGTGTCGCAGGATTGGCAAAAGCCAGCCATTTTGGGGCTTTCAACTTGCTAATTTTCTTGCAGAGCTGGCGAGGTGCCAGCCGGCCGCTGGCTAGAATGCCAGCGATTCAATCGCACAGGAGTTCCCATGCTTTCCATCATCGCCACCCTTCAGACCCTCGGTTTCACCGTGAAGAACCGCCTCCAGCGCGAGGAGACCGGCGCCACCGCCGTCGAATACGCCCTCATGGTGGGCCTCATCGCCGTCGTCATGATCGTCGGCCTGACAGCCTTCGGCCCGCAGCTGAGCGACTTCTTCAAGAACCTCGGCGGCGAGCTGAACCTCGATGGCAGCAAGACGCCCACCACCCCCTGAGGCTAATCCCGGATCGAGCGTATCCACCTCCTGGGTGGCTGGGACGGCGGCACTGGTTGCTCCCGTCCCAGCCACCGAACTGTGAAAGAGCAACACATGAAGCGCATGACATCGGAACGTGGAGCGGCAGCAGTCGAGTTCGCCCTGGTCTTGCCGGTTCTGTTGTTGCTGCTGCTGGGGATCGTCGAGTTCGGACGCGTCTACAACGCCCAGATGCAGCTCACCGCAGCGGCACGGGATGGGGCGCGCGTGATGACCATCAACAGCACGGTGTCCAGCGCAGCGGACTCCCGGGCGGCAGTGATCGCCTCGGCCCCCGCGCTGGCGCCGGCCATCACGGCCGACCAGATCACTATCGCGATCAGCCCCGGCAACACCGGCGCCTGCGCGCCGGGCTCGGTCGCCACCGTCACCGTGGCCTACCCCATGAATTTTCTGTCCGGCCTCTTCGGGGCCAGCATCACCTTGACCGGCAAAGGAGTCATGCAGTGCAGCGTCTGAGCGACGAACGCGGCGCCACCGCCGTCACCACCGCCCTTTTCATGGTGGTCCTGCTCGGCATGGCCGCCGTCGTCGTGGACATCGGGGCGCTGTACTTCGAGCGCGCCCAGTTGAAGAACGGCGCCGACGCCGGTGCGCTGGCCGTCGCCCAGAACTGCGCGGCCGGCCACTGCGATGCGGACTTCACGGCCCTCGCCACCTCGCTCGCCAACCAAAACGCGAACGACGGCCTGGCCAACGCCAGCGTCCAGCTGGACCCCGCCGCCGCCACCGCCACCGTCACCACCACCACGCGGTCTGCCGACGGCCACTTCCTGGCCCAACACTTCGCGCCCATCCTCGGCCTGGGCGACTCCGCCTCCATCACGACCGAATCCCGAGCCCGCTGGGGAGCCCCCGTCGCCGGCAAATCCGTCCTCCCCATCGCCATTTCCTACTGCCAGTTCCTGGGCATGCTCGACGGCGGCCTGCAGCGGGTGGAATTCAACCCGAACGCGCTGACCACCGCTGGATGTTCCAGCTCAACGGTGCCGGGCAGCACCGGGGCGGACTACACGATTCCAGGCGGCTTCGGCTGGCTAAAGCAAGATCCGGCCCGCCCGTGCCAGGCCATGATCAACATCGGCGCAACCGGCCTTCCGGGCTTCCCCGTCGATCCTGAGGTCGCCAGCGATACGGGAAACGATGTGCCGTCCGCCTGCAAGCAGACCAACATGCTGCAGCAGATTGCCGGCACCACCGTCCTGCTGCCGCTGTATGACAAGGTCGGCGGCCAGGGGACGAATGGCTGGTACCACATCATCGGATTCGCTGCCTTCAAGGTCACCGGCTGGAACTTCAGCGGCACGTCCCACAACAACCTGAGCCCGGCCTCCGTGCAGTGCACCGGCAGCTGCCGGGCACTGATCGGCGAGTTCGAAACTTTCGTGACGCTCGACGCCGGCGAACAAGACTTCATCTTCGGCGGCGCCAACAACACCTTCG
Source organism: Actinomycetota bacterium (assembly GCA_051751385.1). Classification (GTDB taxonomy): domain Bacteria; phylum Actinomycetota; class Actinomycetes; order Actinomycetales; family Micrococcaceae; genus Crystallibacter. The sequence continues at coordinate 489,951 of JBNJKW010000003.1, forward strand.
GCGCCTCCCTCGTCACGCTTGTCCATTAGGAGCACCGTCGGTGAAAAAAAGAATCATAGGCGCCCTGGCGGCCCTGCTGATGGCCGTCGTCGGAACCATGATGGTCCTCGCCTACATCGGCAGCGCCGATCAACGCGCTTTGGCCGGCACCGAAACGGTGGAGATCCTGGTGGTCGCCGAGAACGTGCCGGCTGGCACACCCGCCGAAGAACTCACCGTGTACGTTGCGGCCGAACTGGTTCCGGCCAAAGTCGCGGCGGCCGGGGTGGTAACCGACGTGCAGAAGCTGGCCGGACAGGTCGCCACCGTCGACCTGCTCGCTGGCGAACAGCTGCTGGCCGCCCGCTTTGCCCCGCCCGCGGACCTGCAGGAACCGGGAACCGTCGCCGTCCCCGAGGGCATGCAAGAACTCTCCATCTCCCTGGAGCCGGCACGCGTGGTCGGCGGTCAGCTGAAGGCCGGAGACACCGTGGGCGTCTTCATCTCGATGGAAGACGGCCCCGGAAATACTGCAACCGTCACACACTTGGAGCTGCATAAGGTCCTGGTCACCCGCGTCCAGGGCGTGGCGGTCGCCACCGAGTCCGGCGATGCCACCGTCCCCGCCAACAACGTGCTGGTCACCTTGGCGGTCATGGCACCGGACGCCGAAAAGATCGTGTACGCCCAGGAGTTCGCCCGCACTTGGCTCTCGAAGGAACCGGCCGACGCCAGCGAAAAGGGAACGCGCCTGGTGGACAGGGACGAGGTCTACAAATGAGCCGCTACGTACTGGTTGGTACAGACGCCGACTTCGAACAACGCTTCGCCGCCGCCGCCGTAGGTTCCCTGGCCGGCCATACCCAGCTGTGGAACGGCGCGGGCCTCCCCACCGAACCCAACGATGTCTTCGCCGTGCTGTCCAACCCGCAACTCCTGGATGCCGTGGTGCTTGGCCCCGCGCTGGCCACCGGGCAGGCGCTGGCCCTGGCGGCCGAGTTCGAATCGCAGCGGCCCGAGGTTTCGGTGCTGCTGGTCGCGGGGCCGAGCCCCGACGTCGTGCTGGCCGCCATGCGCGCCGGCATCCGCGACGTCGTGGCTCCCAGCGCCGATGTCCGCGATATCGCCGCACTGCTGCACCGTGCGGTACGGAGCGCCAGCCACCGGCGGCACAGCGTACCCTCGTCCGACGGCCAGGCCGCGAACGGCCGCGTCGTCGCCGTCGTCTCGCCCAAGGGCGGCGCCGGGAAGACCACGGTGGCGACCAACCTCGCCGTCGGGCTGGCTGCCGCCTCGGAGCAGCAGACCGTCATCGTCGACCTCGACCTGCAGTTCGGCGACGTGGCCAGCGCGCTCTGCCTGGAGCCGGAGCATTCCCTGGTCGACGCCGTGCAGCCGAACGCACAGAAAGACAGCATTGTGCTCAAGTCTTTCCTGGCCCGGCACCCCAGCGGGCTGTATGCGTTGTGCGCGCCGCCGTCGCCGGCCGATGCCGATCGAGTAACCGGCGAACAGGTATCGCTGCTGCTGGACCAGCTGGCCGCACAGTACGCGCACGTCATCATCGATACGTCCCCGGGGCTGTCGGAGCACACGCTGGCGGCGCTGGATCGCGCCACGGACTATATCTTCGTGGGCGGCATGGACGTTCCCAGCATCCGCGGACTCCGGAAGGAGCTCGAAATCCTGCGCGAGCTGGGCATGGAACCGCTCACCCGCCACATCGTGTTGAACGGGGCGGACCCGCGAGACGGGCTCACCCGCCGCGACGCGGAGACCACCCTCGGCTGCAAAGTCGACGACGTCATCCCGGACACCCGCGCGGTCCGGATTTCCACCAACCAAGGCGTGCCGGTGCTGGAAAGCGCCCCGCGCGATCCTGCGGCCCGCGCCCTGCACAAGGTCGTGGACCGCTTTGCCCCCGCCCCGGCCGGCCTGCTCAAGCGCCGAGGCCGTCACCGAAGAGGATAGCCATGAACCTTGCCCAACGGCTTCAGGCAGTGCACGGCACCGCCCCAACAGCTCCCCCCGCCCGTAGCCATGCGGCCGCGCCGGCCGCAACAGCGCCGGCACCGGCTGCTTCCGGATCCGCTGCTCCGGCGGCGACGGCGGCGACGGCGGCGACGGCGGCGACGGCCTCCTCCACCGTGGCCCCGGCGCAGCCGGCTACTTCCGGCCGCACGGCTCCCCCGGCCGCCCTTCCCCCGGCGCAGGATGCCCTGTCCAAGATGAAGGAACGTGCCAGCACGGTCCTCTTCGAACGCATGGGATCCCGGCTGCTGGATGCTTCCCTGGATGAGGACAAGCTGCATCTCGTGGTGCAGCAGGAGCTTGCCAAGGTGGTCGAGGAAGAAGAGAACCCGCTCAGCCACCAGGAGCGCCAGCGCCTGATCCGTGAAGTCAGCGACGACGTGCTCGGCTATGGCCCGCTGCAGCCGCTGCTGGAAGATCCGGACGTCTCCGAAATCATGGTGAACGGACCCGACATGATTTACGTCGAGCACAAGGGCAAGCTGTCGCGCAGCTCGGCACGGTTCCTGTCCGAGGAACAGCTGCGCCGCGTCATTGAACGCATCGTCTCCCGGGTCGGCCGCCGGATCGACGAATCGTCGCCGCTCGTCGACGCCCGCTTGGCCGACGGCTCCCGCGTGAACGCGGTCATTCCGCCGCTGGCAGTCAACGGGTCTTCCCTGACGATCCGGAAGTTCGCCGCCGACCCGTTCCAGGTCCAGGACCTCATTGGTTTCGGCACGCTTTCACCGGAGATGGCCGCGTTGTTGGACGCCTGCGTCCGGTCACGGCTGAACATCATCGTCTCCGGCGGCACCGGCACCGGAAAGACCACTCTGCTGAACGTGCTCTCCTCCTTCATTCCGGCCGGCGAGCGCATCGTCACCATCGAAGACGCCGTGGAACTGCAGCTGCAGCAGGACCACGTGGTGCGGCTGGAAAGCCGCCCGACCAACATCGAGGGCAAGGGCGCGATCACCATCCGCGACCTCGTCCGCAACTCGCTGCGCATGCGCCCGGACCGGATCGTGGTGGGCGAGGTCCGCGGCGGAGAAACACTGGACATGCTCCAGGCCATGAACACTGGCCACGATGGCTCGCTGTCCACGGTGCATTCCAACTCCCCCCGGGACGCCATCGCGCGCCTGGAGACCCTGGTGCTGATGGCCGGGATGGATCTGCCCCTGCGCGCGATCCGTGAACAGATCGCCTCCGCGGTGGACGTCATCGTTCAGTTGACCCGCCTGCGCGACGGTACCCGCCGGGTCACGCACGTGACCGAGGTACAGGGCATGGAAGGCGACATAGTGACGCTGCAGGAAGCTTTCGTCTTCGACTACAGCGCCGGAGTGGATGCCAGCGGCAGGTTTCTGGGCAAACCCGTTCCAACCGGAGTCCGCCCCCGGTTTACCGATCGGTTCCGGGAACTGGGCATCGACCTGCCGGCCGACATCTTCGAGCCGGCGACCGGCCCGTTGCGACCCCAGGCGGCGACGCGATGACCCCGGCGGTCCTGGTTGTCGGGATGCTGTTTTGCTACGGCTCGCTGGCCCTGCTGGTGTCAGCCGCCTTCGGCACGCGGTCCCTGCGGCTTTCGGCGTCCCGCCGTGGCGCCCCGGAACGCGGCTCTCGGCTCAGTGACGTGGCCGCCCGCTCCACCGCTTTCATCGAACGGCTCCTGGCCCGCCGCCGGGAAGCCCCGGCGATGGCCGGCGCGCTCGAAGCCGCCGGGCTGAGGCTCAGCCCCGCGGAATTGGTGGTGCTGGTTTTGTCCGGCGCCGCGGTCGGCGCGGCCCTCGGACTCATGCTCGCCGGACCGGCCGCCGGCCTGCTCCTGGCCGTTGCGGCCCCGGCCGTCGCCAAAGCGGTCCTGGTCTTCCGCGCCGGCCGGCGCCGGACGGCCTTCGCCGACCAGCTCGACGACACGCTCCAGTTACTGGCCAGCGGCCTGCGTGCCGGCCACAGCCTGCTGCGCGCCGCGGATGCGGTCTCGGCCGAATCGGCGGCGCCGACGTCCGAAGAGCTCCGGCGGGTGGTCAACGAAACGCGGCTGGGCCGCGACCTCGGCGATTCGCTGCACGATACCGCCGACAGGATGGGCAGCGACGACTTTCACTGGGTCGCCCAGGCCATAGACATCCACCGCGAGGTAGGTGGCAACCTGGCAGAGGTATTGGACCAGGTGGGCCAGACGATCAGGGAGCGCTCCCAGATCCGGGGCCAGGTCAAGGCGCTCAGCGCCGAAGGACGGATCTCCGCCTTGGTCCTGATGGTCCTGCCCTTTGGCCTCAGCGGGTTCCTGTTCGTGTCCAGCCCCGGCTACCTGGACAGTTTCACCCAGAGCCCGCTCGGTTTCTCCCTGCTGTTTGTGGCCGGAGCCTTGCTCGTCGCGGGCGGGCTGTGGATGCGCAAAGTCGTCAGCTTCAAGTTCTAAGTTCAGCACCGTAAGTAAAGGAGTCCGCCGATGCCGCTGACTATCATGGTGGCTGCCGCAGCCCTGGTGTTGTCGCTCCCGCTGTTTGCCTGGTCCCTGCTGGGCGGGAAGCACCCCCAGCACGAGGCCATCCGGGCCAACTTGTCCCGTGGTCTGGCCGGGCCGCGCGCAGTTAGACGCAAACGCCGGCGCCGGTTCGAGGCGCTGGCCAGCCGCTTCACGCCGGCGACCTTTGCCCAGCGCTTGGAACGCCAACTGGCGCTGGCCGGACGTCCCGAGGCCTGGCCGCTGAAGCGGCTTATGGCGGCGAAGATCGCTCTTGCCGTGGCAGGCATCGTACTCGGGCTCCTGTACGTGGCCGCCACATCCGCGGGGTCCAGCGTCCTGCTGGCCATCGTCATCGCCGTCGTCGCCTACTGCCTCCCCGACCTTCTGCTCCACAGCGCCGGGCAGAAACGTCAGGCAACGATCAGCGAGGAACTGCCGGACACACTGGACCAAATGACCATCGCCGTGGAGGCCGGCCTGGGCTTCGATGCGGCGGTCGCCCGGGTAGGAGCGAACGGTTCCGGCCCGCTGGCCGCCGAACTGATCCGCGTCCTGCAGGACATGCAGGTGGGCCGCTCACGCCGCGAGGCCTACGACTCCCTGGCCGGCAGGACGACCTCGAAGGACCTGCAGCAGTTCGTTCGCGCCGTCATCCAGGCGGACGCCTATGGCGTGTCCGTCTCCGGCGTGCTCCGTACGCAGGCGGCCGAGATGCGCGTCAAGCGGCGCCAGCGCGCCGAGGAAAAGGCCATGCAGATTCCGGTCAAAGTGGTCTTCCCGCTGATGTTCTGCATTCTTCCGGTGCTTTTTATCGCGCTGCTCGGCCCTGCAGCACTAAACATCATCGCTACCCTGGGCGGCTGACCGAGGACCGGCAGGCACGTCGGCAACCTCAGCAATCCCGCAACATTAGCCAAAGAAACCGGAAAACCGGCAGACCCGTCCGACATCGGAAAGTAGTCTCGAACCATGCCCACTCCATCCACCCACTGTGCACCGGCCGGTCTGGCCCCGGCCGGGACCCGATCCCCGCGGCGCGTGCCATGATGACCGCTGATCAGCACCACGTCCTGCCGCTGGTTGACGCCGCGGTCGTGGAAGACCTCGGCGAAGGCTTGGCCGACCACGGCATCGCGCGCGGCTTGGTCCAGGACTTTTCCGAAGCATGGCCGGAACGGTTTAGCTGCCTGGAGACCGCACTGGAAAGCCAGGACCGGACCGATTCCCTGGACGCGGTCCTCAGCCTGAAGACCGCTTCGCTGATGGTGGGTGCCAGTCAACTGGCCTGGCTGTCCGGCCAGGTCGAGGCTCATGTACGGGCGGCGGATTTCACGGAGGCGACCGCCCTGCTTGCTCTCATCCGGGAATGCGGTACGGCCACGGTCAGCGAAATGCAGGAAATGAAGGTCGAAGGAGGAGCACCCGCTACACCGGGCGCTCCGGAGCCAGCCGATAACCGATTCCCCGCACCGTAACGAGCCAGCGCGGTCGGTGCGGATCTTCCTTCAGTTTACGCCGCAGATTGCCCACGTGGACTTCGATTGCCCGCTCGTCGGCTTCGCTGATATAGGCGTCCTCTGGGTAATAGTCCCCGCGCACTACCTTGACTAGCTCGGCCTTCGAGCGGACCGCCCCCGAACTGCGCAGCATCTCCTGCAGCACGTTGAACTCGCTCCTGGTCAGACGTAATTCCTCACCCTCGCGCGACGCTGTACGCCGATCCGAATCAAGGACGAGTCCATTGTGCTCGAGGATTCTGCTGTCGGCGGGCGGGGCCGCCGGCAGCGGGGGTGCGTTTGCCGGGGTGGTTTCCAGCGGATGGGGAGTGCGGGGCCGGCGCATCATCGCCTGGATCCTGGCCCGCAGTTCGCGGGGACGGAACGGTTTGGTCATGTAGTCGTCTGCGCCAAGCTGCAACGCCGTGAGCGTGTCGAGTTCTTCGTTCCTGCTGGTGAGCATCACGATGTAGCAGTTGCTGAATTGGCGGATCCGCCGGAGCACTTCGAAGCCGTCGATGTCCGGCAGCGAGATGTCCAGGGTGACAACGGTAGTGATCCGTTGCCGCACGGCATGGATACCTTCCCGCCCGCTCGCGGCTGCCTGCACATCGAAGCCTGATTGCAGGAGGACGGCGCTCACAAGGTTGCGGATGTCCACGTCGTCTTCGATCACTACGGCCGCACCCGGGTCACTCATCTTGCATCTCCTCCCTGCACGGTCCGCGTCGGGCTCATGCCCGAAGGCCCGTCCGGCCTCTGCAGAAGCCCGGATCTCTGATACTCCTAGAGGTTAATCGATTCGTTCTACTGTGAGCCTATGTCGGGCAGCAATGTGATGAAAGGGTGACCAACGATCCACAGAGCCGAGGGACATCAAGGAATAAGGGCTACGGTCGGTGGGCGGGTGCGGTGACCATCCTGTTGGCGCTCGCGCTTGCTGCGCTCGGAGCCGTTGCCGGCTGGTGCGTCTTCGCGCTCGCTCACCGGGAGGACCGCAGCTCGCTGCCTACCGCGTGGCGCGGGCCCATGGCCGCTGCCACCGGCCTCCTCTGCGGCCTCCTGTCCCCCGCCCGGGAAGCCGCAGAGCTTCCCGCCTTCGCTCTTCTCGCCGTCCTGGGCGTGCTGCTGGCCGCCATCGACCTGCGGCACAAGTTGCTGCCGAACCGCGTGGTCCTCCCGTTCCTCGGGACGGCGGTGGCGTTGCTGCTTCTGCCTGCCTTGACGGACTCCGCATGGCAGCCGGTCCTGGCCGGGGTGCTCGGCTCGCTGGCGATGTTTGCCGCCTACCTGCTGGCGGCCTTGGTCAAGCCCGGCGGCATCGGCATGGGAGACGTGAAGCTTGCGGCCGTCGTGGGCCTATATGCCGGCTACGACGGCGTCACGGCCTGGGTGGCCGTGCTGCTGGGGGCGTTCCTGCTGAACGCCGCGGCCATCGTCCTGCTCATGCTGGCCCGCGTGCTTAAGCGGGATTCGGACATCCCGTTTGGCCCGTCCATGATCACCGCCACGCTCGTGGTCGCGCTGGCCGGTCCGCTGGCCTGATGTCGGAGCTGAGCCGGCTCCCCCTCACATCGCGATCGACTATTCAGATAACGCCCTTTTCAGGCTCGAAAAGGGCGTTATCTGAATAGTCGATCTTGGTGGCTGGAGCGGCGGATTACAGCAACCGGCGGGCACCGTCCGCGGAGATCACGGTGAACAATTCCGGTTGCCGGAAGCCGCGCGAAGTGAACGCCCGCAAGACCGCTTCCCGCACCGCATCAACCTCGTCCGCCGGGACCAGCGCGATGGCTGAACCGCCGAATCCGCCGCCGGTCATCCGGGCACCCAGGGCGCCGTTCGCCCGGGCGGTCTCCACGGCCAGGTCCAGCTCCGGACAGGAAATCTCGAAGTCGTCGCTCATGGAAACGTGGCTGTCGTCGAGCAACCGTCCGATGGCCGCGGGCCCCTCGGAGCGCAGCGCCTTCACCGTTTCCACAACCCGCTGGTTCTCGGTCACGATGTGCCGGGCGCGGCGGAACGTCTCATCATCGAGCAGTTGTTGTGCTTCCGGCAGCCGGGCGAGCGGCACGTCGCGCAGCAGCGGCACCCCCAGGGCTTCCGCGGCCCGGGTGCAGGAGTCGCGGCGGCTGGCATAGTCGCCGGTGGCATGGGCGTGCGACACCTTGCTATCCATTACCAGGCAGACCAGGCCGGCGGCGTCCAGATCCAGCGGTACCAGTTGGACCTCTTCGCTGCGGCAGTCCAGGAAGACGGCCGATCCGGCGGAACCGAACAGGGAGGCGTACTGGTCCATGATGCCGGTGGGGGCGCGGACCATGTCATTCTCGGCCCGGCGCCCGACCGCGGCCAGCGCCGCTCTGTCCAGCCCGGCCAGTCCCAGACCGGCGGAGTCCGGATCCCCGTCACCCAGTTCTGCCAGTTCCGCCAGGCCCACCGCCACGGCACACTCCAGTGCGGCGGAGGACGACAACCCGGCGCCGACCGGCACTTCGGAGTCCACCAGCAGGTCGAATCCGGGCAGCCGCACGCCAGCCTGCTCCAGCGCCCAGGCCACGCCGAGCGGATAGGCCGCCCAGCCGGTCACGCTGCCCGGACGCAGGCCATCCAAGTCCTCTTCCACCGCCTCGGCGCCCGGCAGGGCGGAGGCAACCCTCACCGTGCGGTCGCCACGGACCGCGAGCGCCGCCGTCGTTGTTTTGTCGATGGCGAAGGGCAGCACGAAGCCGCCGTTGTAATCGGTGTGTTCGCCGATCAGGTTCACCCGACCGGGTCCCGCCCACACGCCCGCGGGCGCGCGGCCGAACCGTGCGGCGAACGCGTCGGCGGTGCGGGCGGCCAGGGCGTCGGCGCTCATTGCCCGCTCCCAGCGGCTGCACCATTCCCACTGCCCGCCTCCCGCAGCGCGGCGGCCACCTGCTCCGGCAGGGTGTCGTTGATGAAGGCGCCCATCGCGGCCTCGGAGCCGGCCAGGTACTTGAGCTTGTCGGCCGCCCGGCGCGGCGAGGTCAACTGCAGGTGCAGGTAGCCCGATTCCCGCAGCGCGCGGGCGACCGGCGCCTGGTGCCACGCGGCAATGTAGGGAGTGGGGCCGTCGTAGAGCGCGTCGAAGCGTCCCAGCAGTTGCGGGTACAGCTCCGCCAATTCGTCCCGCTCGGCTCCGGTGAGCCCGGCCAGGTCCGCCACCTGCCGGTGCGGCACCAGGTGCACCTCCAGCGGCCAGCGCGCGGCGAACGGCACGTAGGCGCTGAAGTGCTCGCCCTCCAGCACCATCCGCGAGCCGTCGGAACGCTCCCGGGCCAGCACCGAGCCGGTCAACGTCTCCCGCCCTCCGGAGGCCGCAAAGTGCTGCTGCGCGGCCGACGCCATCACCGCCCCGCGCGGAGGCAGGTAGGAATAGGCGTAAATCTGTCCGTGCGGGTGGTGCAGCGTGACGCCGATCTGCGCGCCGCGGTTCTCGAAGCAGAACACCTGCGCCATCCCGTCCAGCGCGCTGAGCGCCGCGGTCCGGTGTGCCCATGCGTCGATCACCGTCCGCACGCGGCGGAACTCCAGCCCGGCGAACGAGCCGGTATGCACCGAGGTGAAGGAGACCACCTCGCAGCGCCCGCCGGCGGTGTAAGCGCGGCCCCACTCCGGGTCCTCGGGCGTTGCCAGCAGGTCCGGCCCGAGCGACGGAAACCGGTTCTCGAACACGGCCACGTGGTAGTCCGCGGCCGGGATTTCGGAGGCGTACCCGGGCGTGCTCGGGCAGAGCGGGCAGGCGTCGGCCGGGGGCAGGTAGGTGCGGGTCTGCCGGTGCGCGGCCAGCGCCACCCATTCCCCGGTCAGCACGTCGTACCGCAATTCTCCGGCCGGCGGCCGCCCGGGAAGATCCCGGCTGTCCTTTGCATCCCGCGGAACCGGCCGTGCACCGTCGTCGAAGTACAGCAGTTCCCGGCCGTCCGCCAACCGGGTACTGGTCACCGCGGTGACCGGTTCACCTTCGGGAACCACGACGGCGGTGCCCGCCGCGGTCGCGTCTTGTTCCTTCACGCCGGCTCCCCCGTTCCGGGGGCCACCAGCAGGTTGACGCCGAGTTCGGCATAGCTAGAGCGGACCTCGTCGGGGATGCCCGCGTCGGTGATCAGTGTGTCCACCGCGGCCAGCGGGACGATCGGGGCGAGGGCGCGAAGGCCGAACTTGGTATGGTCGGCCAGCACCACCAAACGGTCGGCCGAGTCCGCGAGCGCGGCGTTCGTGTCCGCCTCGGCCAGATTGGGTGTGCTCAGGCCGCCGTCGGGGTGGATGCCGTGCACCCCTAGGAAGCAGATGTCCACGTGCAGCGACCGGATCGCCGCGGTGGCAACGGGACCCACCAGCGCTTCCGACGGCGTGCGCTCGCCACCGGTCAGGATCACCGTCGCCTCCCCGCCGGTGGAGCGCCGGGCTACGTCCGCCCCGGTCAGGGAATTCGTGACCACGGTCAGTCCCTCCAGCCCGCCGAGCAGGCCGGCCAGGCAATACGTGGTGGTGCCGGCCGAGATGGCAATCGCGGCCCCCGGCCGCAGCAGTTCCCGGGCGGCCCGGCCGATGGCCAACTTCGCCTGGCGTTGTCTGCCCAGATTCACGCTAAATCCCGGCTCCGCCTCCTGCGTGCCGCGCAGCCTGGTGGCTCCGCCGTGGACCTTCCGCAGCACTCCTTCGCCGTCGAGCGCGTCAATGTCCCGGCGCACGGTCATCTCGGAAACCCTCAGCGCGTGCGCCACTTCGGAGACGCGCACGGTTTCGCGGACACTGAGTTCCTGCAGCAGATAGCGCCGCCGTTCCGGTGCCAACATGGACGGGCCTCCAACGTATCGATCAAATCCGCACTTTCTCCCCCAAAGTAGCACAGGAAAGCACAACGACGCCGGTAACCCGCCTGCGGAAGGCGGGGCACCGGCGTCGTACTGTCCCGCGTGAGGGTGACGGCTCGGGCGGGTTATCCGGTCCGCTGGATCTTGGGCTCCCGTGCCACCGCATCGCGCGCCGCGGCCGCCGCCGCCGCCAGGGCGTCCTCATCAATGCCCGTTTGGTGTCCGGCCTCATGCATCGTCCGGACTAGCGCCTCGGTGGCGAGGTTGCCATGCGCGCCGGGCGCGAACGGACAGCCGCCGAAGCCGGCCAGCGCGGCGTCGAAGCGGGTCACGCCGAGTTCAACCGCGGCGAGCGCCGTCGCGAGGGCCTGCCGGTGCGCATCATGCAGATGCAGCGACAACTGCGCTTCCGGATGCGCCTCGAGCACGATGCCGAGCGATTCGATCACCCGATCCGTCGGCGTGGTGCCCAGCGTGTCCGCGAGCCCGATCTCCCTCACGCCCATCGCAGCGAAGCGGTCGACAACGTGCGCCAGGCGCGCCGCCGGGATCTCCCCTTCGAAGGGGCAGGTAAAGGCGGTCGACACACCGGCGAGGAACTGCACACCGGGGTGCCGGCGCACCGCGGCCTCCAGCCCGTCGAGCGCATCGTCGATCGTCTGGCCCGCGTTCGCGCGGCTATGTGCCTCGCTGGCACTGGTGACAATCTCCACCACCGCTGTGCCGGCGGCAACAGCACGGTCGATGCCGCGGTCGTTGAGCGTCAAAGCGCTGACCGTGACTCGCTCGCCCAGGCCCGTTGCGGCGATGCCGGCCAGCACCGCCTCCGCGTCGGCCATCTGCGGGACCTTCTTCGGATTAACGAACGAGGCCACTTCGATGGCAGGCACGCCGGCCTTGACGAGGAGGCCCGCGATGCGCAGCTTCTCCTCGGTGGGGACAACGCCGTCCTCATCTTGCAGCCCGTCCCGCAGGAAGACGTCGGTGATCCGGATGGCGGTCATGCGCCCAGCCCCGCCCGTGCGCCGGCCGGTTGGTGCGGCTCTTGCTCCGCAGCAACGCCGGCGATCCGTGCAACGTCCGCTGCGTCGTAGCCGGCGACCTCGGTGAGCACCTCGTGGGTGTGCTCGCCAAGCTCCGGCCCCAACCAGCGGACGCTGCCCTCGGAACCCTCGATGATCGGCACGACCCCTGGGAAGCGAACCGGCTCCGGGTCGCCATCAATAACGACGTCGTGCGTCTGCACCATGCCGCGCGCCAGGTAGTGGCGGTCCTCCGCGATGCTCGGCGCGTCGTACACGGGGGCCGCCGGGACTCCGGCGTCCTCGAGCGCGTCGAGTGCCTGCTCCAGGGTGCGGGAGCCCGTCCACGCCGAGATGATGCCGTTGAGCTCTTCCTCCCTGGCACTGCGCGCCTCGGTCTGGCGCAGCGACTCGTCCTCGGCCAGGTCGGGCCGGCCGACGGCCTGCATCAGCCGCGCGAAGACGGATGCGGAGTTCCCTCCGATCACCACCTCCAGGCCGTCGCCGCATTCATAGGAGCCGGTCGGCACCACACCGGGGAGCCGTCCACCGGTGCGCGTCCGGACCATGCCGTAGGCATCGTAGTCCGGCACCAGCGACTCGAGCAGGCTGAACACCCCCTCGTACAGCCCGACGTCGACCACCGAGCGGTTGGCGATGTCACGGCCACTGGCGCGTTCAAAGAGCAGCATCAGCGCACCGATGGCGCCGTACAGGCCGGCGACGGTGTCGCCCATGCTGGCCGCCGCGCGTCCGGCCGGGCGGTCGGGCTCTCCGGTCAGGAACCGCAGCCCGGCGAAGGCCTCGGCGGAACTGCCGAAGCCCGCCCGGTCCTTGTACGGACCGGTCTGGCCATAGCCGGAGATGCGCACCACGATCAGGTCCGGGTTGGCGGCCTTGAGCTCCTCGGGCCCGATGCCCCACCGCTCGAGCGTGCCCGGCCGGAAGTTCTCAATCACCACGTCGCAGGTGGCGGCGATCCGGCGGACTGCCTCCTGGCCCTCCGGGGTGCGCAGGTCCAGTGTCACCGAGCGTTTGTTGCGCGCGATCGTGCGGAACATCATCGAGGTGGAGCCGCGGGTCTTGCGCCAGTCGCGCAATTCGTCGCCGCCTTGCGGCCGCTCGACCTTGATAACGTCTGCGCCGAAGTCGCCGAAGAGGCGCGCGGCGAAGGGCGCGGCGATGAAGCTGCCGAGTTCGAGCACGCGGATGCCGGCGAGGGGTTTCATTGTCGTCATGGAATCGCTCCTTTGAGAGCTGTCGTGGGAGAAGTCCGGGCTGGTGTCGTTAGTCATCGGCTTTCCGATCGCTCGCATCGTCGTCGGGCCCTTGGCCCGTCGATGCCGGCTGCAGCTCGCTCTGGTCGTCGACCGCGGCAGCTTGGCCCCGGGGCCCTGGCGGCTGTTCGACCGACCCGGATGTGTGGGGCTCCTTGGTGTACCCGAAGCCGGTGGGGGTGTGGAGGTCCGCGCTGGGATCCGCCAGCTGGCTGGTCGCCACCTGACGGCGCGACGAGAGGCCCCTCGCGAGGACGCCGCTTCTGCGAAGCAGCGGCAAAAGCAGCGGGGCGGCGATGACCAGCACGATCAGCGCCGTGAGGGTGATCGCCAGCGGTCCGTCGATGAAAGTCGCCGGATCGCCGGCAGAGATCTGGAGCGCCCGGCGCAGGCTCGACTCGAGCATCGGCGCTAGCACTAGGCCAACGACGGCCGGAGCCAGCGGGAACCCGTACTTCTGCATGCCGTAGCCGACCAGGCCGAACACGAACATGGTGCCCATGCTGAACAGGTCGAAGCCGAGCGCGTAGGCACCAAGTGCGACGAAGGCCAACACGCCGGCATACAGCTTGGCATCCGGAATCTTCAGCAACTGGACGAACACTCCAACCAGCGGGAGGTTCAGCACCAGCAGCAGGACGTTGCCGATATACATGCTCGCGATGATCGCCCAGATGAGCCCTGACTGTTCCGTCATCAGCTGGGGTCCCGGCTGAAGTCCGTACATGGTGAAGACGAAGAACAGCAGCGCCAGGGTGGGTGAACCGGGAATCCCCAGCGTGAACAGCGGCACCAAACCGCCGCCGACGCCGGCGTTGTTCGCCGCCTCGGGACCGGCAACGCCTTCGATCGCGCCCTTGCCAAACTCGGCCTTGTGCTTGCGGGACAAGCGCTTCTCCAATGGATAGGAGAAGAAGGAGCCGAGGGTTCCCATGCCTGGCAGCAAACCGACGAAGAACCCCAGGAACGTGCCGCGGAACCACGGCACCGTCGAGCGGCGCCAGTCCTCCTTGGACATGAAAATCTTGACCTTGCCGATCCCGGGCGTCGCCTCGGTGTGGCGGCGGGTCAGGTTCGCGAGTGCCTCGGGCACGGCGAACAGGGCCATGGCGAAGATCGCGAAGTCAATGCCGCTGTTCAGCTCGAGGACGCCGAGGGTCATGCGCGGCATACCGGCCTGCGGATCCATGCCAATCATGGCGACGGCCATGCCGAACAGCGTGGAGATACCTGCTTTGAGCCGGGATCCGCCGGTGAGGTTGGAGAGCATGATCAGGGCCAGGAGCAGCAGCAGGAAGTAGACGTTCGAGCCGAACGCCACCGAGACGGCCGCCAGCATCGGGGCCATCAGCATCAACATGATGGTCGAAAGGGTGCCGGCGACGAATGAGCCGATGGCCGCGGTAGCCAGCGCGGGTCCGCCTCGTCCGCGTTTCGTCATCTCGTAACCGTCGATGGTCGACATCACTGTGCCGATCTCACCAGGAGTGCGGATGAGGATCGAGGTGATCGATCCGCCGTACATGGCCCCGTAGTAGATGCCGCACAGCAGGATGAGTCCGGTGACGGGATCAAGGCTGAACGAGACCGGAATCAACAGTGCGATGGCCGTAGTCGGGCCGATGCCGGGGATGACGCCCACCATCGTGCCGATGAGCACGCCAAGGAAAGCGAACAACAGGTTAATCGGGGAGAGTGCGCTGGCGAAGCCGTCAGCGAGGTTGGCCAGGATGTCCATTCCTACAGCACCCCCGCCAGCAGGCCCTGCGGCAGCGGCACTCTCAGCAGGTACTCAAACAGCACAAACACGATCAGGGGAAACGAGATGGCGAAAATAAGGTTGCTCTTCCACTTGGCCGGCGAGAAGTACGTCGCGAGGCCCATAAGGAACGCGACCGTCGACAGCAGGTAGCCCACAGGGATAAAGGCGAGAACATACGCCCCAAAGATTGCGATGGTGACCCACAATCGCAAGCCGCCGCTCTGGGCCGGTTCCGTCTTCGCCTCGGCCGGGCGGAGGCGCCAGCCTCCAATGGCGACCGCGGCTCCGCCCAGGGCGAGAAGGACTCCGAGAAGCGTCGGAAAGACCGCAGGACCGATGACCGATGCGGACGAAGAGGCCTGCGGCGTCTGCAGCGCGACGATCGTGTAGGCGACGCCGACGCCGCCGACCACCGCTCCAGCGATAATGTCAGCCGGATTGCGTCCGAGATTCTCAGTGGCCATGGTTACTTCAGCGCGCCGACGCTCTGCAGCGCGGAGGTGAGCTGGGTGTACGAGTCTTCGAGGAATGAGTCCAACTCCTCGCCGGCAAGGTAGGCAGTTCCCCACTGGTTGCGCTCGGCGATTTCCTTCCAGGACTCCGACTCCAGGAGTTCCTGCAGCTTCGTCTCCCAGTACTTGACCGCGTCCTCGGGCATGTTCGGCGGGCCGTAAACCCCGCGCCAGTTGTTCAGCGTGACGTCGTACCCGAGCTCGACTGCAGTCGGAATCTCGGCCAGGGGCTCCTCGAGCCGATCCTCGGACAGGACGGCCAGGCCGCGGAGTTCACCGGCCTCGATTTGCGGTCCGTACTCCGTGACGCCAGAGACGCTGGCGAGCACGTCGCCGTTCATCAGGGCTGTGAGGTACTCGCCACCGCTTTCAAACGCGATGAAATTGATGGCGGACGGATCGCCGCCGGCAGCCTCGACCAGCAGGGCCAGGGGCAACTGGTCGTCGCCGTCCGCCGCGACCGGTACCGACTTCGGATCCTTGACGATCGCGTCCAGCAGGGCGTCGAGGTCGGAGAACTTGGAATCGGCAGGCACGGCCACCAGGAAGTTCTCGATCAGCAACCGGGCGATCACGGTCACGTCCTTGTAATTCACGTCGCACATGCCGCGCAGTTCCATCGACTGCAGCGGCACCGAAGTCATCGCGATCTCGTTGGAGGCGTCGGCATGCTTGTTGATCATGTCGTTCAGCAGCACGCAGCCCACCGACCCGGGACGATTCTGCACGTTGACCTGGACCGGCACAGCATCCTCGCGCTCCATCACTTCGACCAGTGCGCGAGCGGTGCCATCCCACCCCGAGCCGGGCTCTGAGCCGACGCTGAAGTTGATAGGACGGTTCGGATAATCTTCGCTGGCGTCGCCGCTTGCGGCTGAACAACCAGTCAGGGCGACAGCGGCGACGAGCATTGCCGTGCCTGCCAGAAGGACACGCTTCATCGGGTTCCTCTCAATGTTCCGGTGCGACTGACATTGCAATTCTCATATTTTGAGAGTACATTTCAATCTGTGACAACGGACACAGTAACAGGGGTCGGTGTGCTCGACAAGGCCATGTCGATAGTTGACGCGGTCGAGTTCCACCCGATGACCGCAACGGATCTTGCCCAACTCCTCAAGATGAACCTCTCGACGACCCACCGGCTGGCGACTGCTTTAACGCAGCACGGGTTGGTCAGCCGCGGCGACGACGGCCGCTACGGCCCGGGCGTCAGGTTCGACATGAGCAACATCGCTTGGGCTTCCCGTCCTCTGCTGACGCAGTTGCGTGACGAGACGTCCGAGACCGCCCAGTTGTGGGTGCGGCGCGGAGATTCGCGCCTCTGCCTTGAATCGGTCGATGCCGTGCAGGAATTGCGGGTGACCCTGCCGGCGGGATGGATGCTGCCGCTTTCAGAGGGTGGGTCTGCGGCGTTCGTCCTTCTCAATGAGTCCAGGCAGCGCGAGGATGGCACGGACCCCGGCTGGATCGAGAGCGTGTCGCAGCGTACCGTCGGACTGTCGTCGGTGAGCGCCCCCGTGCGGGTAGGCGACAAGATCGTAGCCGCGGTCTGCCTCGGGGTGCCGTTGCCTCGTGTCCAGACCTCGCCCGGCCAGCAGTGGGGCGAGCGCGTTGTAGCAACGGCTAACGAGCTGGCGCAGCGCCTCAGCCGCTAAGTGATGCGGCCGGATCAGTTCCGGCGTTTCGCGGCGCAGCTGACGCAATACGGCGCTTCCGGCCTGATCTCCAGCCGTTCACGCGGAATCGGGTTGCCGCACGACGTACACCGGCCATAGGTCCCGGCCTCCAGCCGGGCACGCGCAGCGGCAATGTTGGCCAGCGCCTTTTCCGTGCTGACCAGCAGCGCTACTTCGCGGGCCCGTTCCAGGGTGACCGTCGAACCTTCGGGGTCGTGCTCGTCGTCGGCCGGGATATCACGGGTCGCCGCGGTGACTTCCGCGATGTCCACGGTGAGACGTTCAACTTGTGCCAGGTCGGACGCCTCCCGCGCATCCAGCAAGGCAGCGAAATGCGCCACCTCGTCCTGGGTTAGCTGGTCGCTCATGCTGGCCTCCCGTCATCGCACCATCCGGCAGTATCCGAACCGGAGTGCCCCTAGAATACGCCGTCGCCGCGGACGCGGCGCGAGCAGCCAGTCAAAAGGCCGGGCATCTGCGCCCGGTCAGCCGTTGAGTTTGCCGGCCATCCGCTCGCGCATGGCCACGCTGGCCGAGTTCAGCCCGATGATCTGGACATCCTTTCCGTGCTGACGGTACTTCTCGGTGATCGCATCCAGCGCCGCCACGGTGGAGGCATCCCAGAGGTGCGAGGCATGCATGTCGATGACCACCCTGTCCGGGTCCAGCGCATAGTCGAACTGCGTGTAGAGGTCGTTCGAGGACGCGAAGAACAACTCGCCGTCGACCACATAGGTGGCCGTTTCTTCGCCGTTCAGCTCCAACACCGTCCGCTCCACCGTCACCAAATGCGACACCCGGTTGGCGAACAACACCATGGCTGTCAGCACACCCAGGCCCACGCCGATGGCCAGGTTGTTCGTAGCGACGGTGGCGACGACGGTGACCAGCATGACGGCGGTCTCGCTCTTCGGCATCATCTTCAAGGTCGAGGGCTTGATGCTGTGCCAGTCGAAGGTAGCCCAGGACACGAAGATCATCACGGCGACCAATGCGGCCATCGGGATCAGGGCCACAATATCGCCCAGGACGACCACCAGGATGAGCAGGAACAAGCCGGCCAGAAAGGTAGAAATACGGGTCCGGCTGCCCGATGCGCGGACGTTGATCATGGTCTGGCCAATCATGGCGCAGCCGCCCATGCCGCCGAAGAAGCCGGTGATGATGTTTGCCGCCCCCTGGCCCCAGGATTCACGGGTCTTGGACGAACGGGTGTCGGTGATGTCGTCCACCAGCTTGGCCGTCATCAGCGACTCGAGGAGCCCGACGAAAGCCATGGCCAAGGCATACGGAAAGATGACCTGCAGGGTTTCCATATTCAGCGGAACGTCCGGGAAGAACAGAACGGGCAGGCTGTCCGGCAGTTCGCCCTTTTCCCCCACCGTCGGCACGGCGACGGACGCGAACACCGTGATCAGCGTCAGCACCACGATCGCCACCAGCGGCGCCGGTACTGCATTGGTCAGGCGGGGCAGCCCGAAGACAATCGCCAGGCCGAGTGCGGTCAGCGGATATACCAGCCAGGGGACGCCCAACAGTTCGGGCACCTGCGAGATGAAGATCAGAATGGCCAAGGCGTTGACGAATCCCACCATCACCTGCCGCGGGATGAAGCGCATTAGCTTGGCGACGCCGAGCAAAGCCAGCAGCACCTGGAATACGCCGGCCAGGATCACGGCCGCCACGAGATAGTCCAGCCCGTGGCTGTCCACGAGCGGCGCGATCACCAGCGCCACCGCACCGGTGGCCGCGGAGATCATCGCCGGGCGCCCACCCAGGAACGCGATCGAGACCGCCATGGTGAAAGACGCAAACAGCCCGATGCGCGGGTCCACGCCGGCGATGATGGAGAAGGCGATGGCCTCCGGAATCAAGGCCAGGGCAACCACCAGTCCACCGAGCACTTCGATCTTCAGCAGCCGGGGCGACTTGAGCGTTCGCAGCACGGACTGGCGCTGCTCGGGAGTCAGCTCCGGCTGCGCGGTCGTGGTGGGCACCAGTGGGCTCCGATCTTCTTGCGGGGGGACCGATCAATCCTACCGGCGGCCCCTGCCCATCCGGGCAGCCATCCCCCTGCCGCTGCCGCATCACCAGCGGTACGCTCGGTTCAGGAGGTACCGCCATGGCAGCCGAACTTCAGACTGACGTGCTGATCATCGGGGCCGGCCCCACCGGCCTCATGCTCGCGAACTGGCTGGCCAAGCTGGACATCAAGCACATCGTCGCCGACGGCAAGACGGGCCCCACCCGTGAATCGCGGGCCTTGGGCGTGCAGGCGCGCAGCATGGAAATCTACGACCAGCTGGGCCTCGCCGGGACCATTGTGGCCGAAGGAAACCTGGCGGAGGCCATCATCATCGGATTCGGGCCGACGCCGCGCGGCCAGGTCCCGTTGGGCCGAATGGGCCGCGGCATCACGCCCTTCCCGGGCATCATGTTCTACGAACAAAGCAAGAACGAAGAGTTGCTGCTGCGGAATCTGAACGCACTGGGCGGTGAAGTGCTCTGGGAGTGCCGGCTGGCCGAGCTGGACGTGGCGGACGGCGGCCCGCACCCGGACCACTCCGTCCGGGCCAAACTGTCGGGCCCGGCCGGGGAGGCTTGGGTCCGCGCCCGCTACTGTGTCGGGGCGGACGGGGCCTCGTCGACCGTGCGCGCCAGCCGCGGCATCGCCTTCGAAGGTTCCACCAGTCCGCACACGTTCTTCGTCTGCGATGCCACCGACGTCCACGGCCTGTCCCATGACGTGGTCAACATCCGCGCCGGCATCGACGAATTCCTCCTGGGTTTCCCCATGACCGGCCCTGGCCACATGCGGCTCATCGGCGTGGTCGGCGATGCCTCAGCCGCTGCGCAGGGACACAACAACGACGGCGGTACGGACGTTTCGGAGGAGGCCATCCGGGAGCGTCTGGCTCAGAATTTCAACGTCCGCTACGGCGGCTCGAATTGGTTCTCCACCTACCGCGTACATCATCGGATCGCCGAGCAGTTCCGCGACGGGCCGGTGTTCCTCGCCGGGGACGCCGCGCACGTCCACTCCCCCGTGGGCGCGCAGGGCATGAACACCGGCCTGCAGGACGCCCACAATCTGGCGTTTAAGTTCGCCGATGTCCTGAGCGGCCGGGCCGCGGACTCCTATCTGGACCGCTATCAGGCCGAGCGGCGGCCGGTGGCGGTGCGGCTGCTGCAGACCACGGACCGATTGTTCAGGTTCATCACGTCGCCCGCACCTTGGGCCATCGCCGCCCGGAAATGGGTGCTGCAGTTCCTCATCCCGGTTGCCACACGGGTAGTGCCGCGGTCCCGGGGCGGCGCTTCGCGCATGTTCGGCTACGTTTCGCAGACCCGGATCCACTACTGGATGAGCCCGGACGCGAAGGAAGCGGCCGGAGGCCGGCGCGGCAAGGTCGTCGGACGGCGGCTGCCGTACACGGGCAGCAACTTCGATACGCTGCGCAGCCTGCAGTGGCAGGTGCACTCATACGGTGAGCCGGGCCCCGCCGTCGTCAATCATGTGCAGTCAGCGCTGGGGCTGAGCATGCACGTGCTGCCGCGCAACGGGAACACCACACTGGATCCGGAGCAACTGTACTTGGTGCGGCCGGACGGATTTGTTGCGGCCCAGGCGGTGCCCAGCTACGCCGTGTCAACGTTCACCCAGGCGCTGCGGCGCGGGCGCCGGACTGTCAAAGTCTGACCCGCATTCCCGCGTGGGGCGATCAGTTCGAAAGGAATGAAGATGGCGCTCTATCTGTCGAAGTTCAGCTACACCCCGGAGGCCTGGGCCAGGATGGTCAACAACCCGGAGGATCGCCGGAAAGCAGCCAAGGCCTACATCGAATCCGTCGGCGGAAAACTTCACGGCTTCTGGTACGCCTTCGGCGCGCACGACGGCTACACCGTCTGGGAGGCCCCGAACAACGTATCCGTGGCCGCCGTGGCTCTGGCCATCAGCGGAGGCGGCGCCATGAGCTCTTTCGAAACAACACCGCTGCTGAGCGTCGACGACACCATCGATGCCTTGCGCATGGCCGGAGAAGTCCGTTACCGGGCCCCCGGCACCGCAGGCACCGGCTAGACCTCCACGCCTTTGGGAACCACCATCATCGGGCACATTCCGTGGTGCAACACGGCCTGGCTCACCGAGCCGAGCAACAGGCCGGGAAAGCCGCCGTGGCCGCGCGTGCCCAGCACCATCAACCCGGCGGTGCGGGTAGCGTGGATCAGCGCCTCGGCAGGCTTGGTCAGGTAGAAATTCCAGCTGGCATCCAGCTCCGGATAGCGGCCCCGGACCTCGCCGAGCGCAGCGTCCAGTTCGGCGGCGACCTCCTCGCGGAACCGCTGCGCCCCTGCCACATTGTCCAGCCAGAGCGAGTCGCGGTAGAACGGCGCCCGGGCGGACAGCATCCGCAGCGGGACGGCACGTCGGCCGGCTATTTCGGCAGCTGCCCACAAGGCCGGATTGGAGCTGCCCGCGGCATCAACCCCAACCACCACCTGTCCGGCGTAACTGAACTTTTCGTTGGGGTCCGGCGGATGCAAACCCTGGCCCGTTCCGCCCTGCGGCGACGGGACCAGCCAGGGCACCGGCCCGCCGGGCAGCGCCGCAGCGGCGTCGTCGGAGATTTCGGCGGCGGTCCTCCCGGGCGTCCACCGCTCCGGCACCACCACCGTGGGACACTCCCCGTGAGCGGCCAGCCCCGAGGAGACACTACCCAACAGCCGGCCTGCGAAGCCGCCACGCCCGCGTTTGCCCACCACGGCCAGCCCTGCGGATGCCGTTTCGTCCACCAGAACCTCGCTCGGGTCGCCGGAGACCACGTGCCCTTCGGCCCGCAACCCCAACGCTCCCGCGCGGTCCAGCGCGGTCTGCAGCACCCCTTCCCCACCGCGCCGAGCGGACTCCAGGTACTGGTGGTCCACTTGCGGATCGTCAACACCGGCGGCCGAGATCACGGTGACCAGCCGCACCGACCATCCCCGGGACTGGGCCTCGGACAGCGCCCAGTCCAGCGCCCGGCCACTGGTTTCCGAGCCGTCGAATCCCACCAAGACGACCTGTTCCATGCCCCCCACCCTATGGGAAGCCGCCAGCGCTGAGTAGGTGTAGCAAACCCGCGTCTACGTTGAGGCGGTTCGCAATGTAGGCGGACGGAAGTCCGTGTGCCTAAGCTGTGCCTTCCCCTTGGTAGACGTCCGGGATACCGTCGCCGTCGGCATCGACCTTCTCTTCGGCCTCGATGCGCCGGTAGTGCCGGTTGCGCGCGCGCAGCACCACGGTGGCCAGCAACGCTGCCAGCAGCGACGCCGCGAGAATCGCGACCTTGGCATGGTCGTTCTCCGGCGTGCCCAGTCCGAAGCTCAGCTCCGCCACCAGCAGGGAGACAGTGAAGCCGATGCCGGCCAGCAGGGAGATACCCAACAGGTCCACCCACTTCATCGATTTGTCGAGCTCCGCGCGCGTCAGCTTGCTCATCAGCCACGTGATCCCGACGATTCCGATCGGTTTTCCGAGCACCAAGCCGGCAATGATGCCGACCGCCACCGGATCTCCGAGGGCCGACACAAAACCGTCAACCCCGCCGATAGCGACGCCAGCGGAGAAGAAGGCGAAGACCGGAACCGCGAATCCGGCGGACACCGGCCGGATTCGGTGTTCGAAAATCTCGGCGAGCCCTGGGCCCGCTTCCGGCCCGCCGCTGGCCTGGCTGCGTACCACCGGAACGGTGAAGCCGAGCACCACACCGGCGACGGTGGCGTGGATACCGGAGGCATGGACCAGTGCCCAGGCCACGATCCCGATGGGCAACAGAACCACCCACAGGGCTACATGATGCTGACCGAAGAACCTGCGGAATCGCTGGGCCAGGAAGGCGTAGAGGGCTATAGGGATCAGGGCCAGCAGCAGTTGCGATGCGTGGATCTCGCTGGTGTAGACAAACGCGATGATGGCTATGGCGATGAGATCATCCACCACGGCCAGCGTCAGCAGGAAGATCCGTAGCGCGCTGGGCAGATGCGAGCCGATGACGGCCAAGACCGCTACGGCAAAGGCGATGTCCGTTGCCGTGGGGATGGCCCAGCCGCGTATGGTTTCCGGGTTCCCCCAGTTGATGGCGGCGTAGATGGCAGCGGGAAGAACCACTCCGCCGACGGCGGCTGCAACCGGCACCATGGCCTTCCGCGGGCTGCGGAGATCCCCTGTAACGAATTCGCGTTTGAGCTCCAGCCCCACCAGGAAGAAGAACACCGCCAGCAACCCATCGGCGGCCCAAGCCCCCAGGCTTAATTCCAAGTGCCAGGGCTCGTATCCGATGGTGAAGTCGCGCAGGGCGAAGTAACTGTCCGCCGCGGGTGAGTTGGCCCAGATCAGTGCCACGACGGCGGCGGCCACCAACAGGGCGCCACCCACCGTTTCCTTTCGCAGGATTTCGCCAATTCGCAGCGCTTCGGCGTAGCTTCCGCGTCCCAAAACCTTGGGCCAGGCGGACGATTCAGGACTCTTGGCAGCCATAACGGCTCCTCACAACGGGTCGACAACAGAACTTGCCGACCAGACTTCCCGGCGCACCGATTTACCACCGTACCGGCGCGTTGGGCTGGCGGCAAAACGGACAAAAAGGAAGGGCCGAAGAATCAGCGCATCGTCCAGCCGCCCCGCTAACCGGCAAGCACCATGGCGATCAGCCCGACCACGGCGGACAGGACGCCAACCGCAGTAAGGATCTTGCCCAGCAGCAGCACAATCTTTCCCGGCGGCTCCGGTTCGGACACCTGCCACCGGTCGGGCCGGCGAGCGTCGTAATAGACCAAAACGTCCGAGCCGGCTGACACATCGGCGCCTGTCCCGGCCGGGAAAACACCTTCCAGGAACCCGTGCCGGGTGTCGAACCAGCGCACGCCCCGGCGGCGTCCGTCGTCGAACGCCACGCCGTCGGCACTGTGCCACCGGATCCCGGCCAGCCGCAGCACCGCGGCTACCAACAGCAGCAGCACGCCCGGAACCAGGGCAGCCCACGTCAGCACTTCGGTGACCAATCCGATGGACGCGGCAAGATCTGGCATGGACAGATCGTATGCCACCCAGCGGATGCTCCGGGGAAAATTTTGCTGAACATTGCACGGCCGGCGGCCACTACGACGACGGCGGTGCTGCCGCCGGTTTCCACTCCGGTCTCCACGCGGTCGCTGGCGCTCGCTTGGTCGATCCCCGTGCGCTAAGGGAAGCCGAGGACGCCGGCGAACACATCCAGGTGGTGCTCAAACAGCACTCCGGGATCGGTGAAGGTTTCCCGCCCGTACTGGCCGAACACCTCGAAGTTCACGGCACCGAAGAGCGATGTCCAGACCAACGTGCCGCGGGCCACCAGCGCGTCGGGAGCCGCCAGACCAAACTCGCGGCGAATGGCGTCGAGCTCATGGTGGAGCGGTCCGGGCAGGGCAGCCCCATGCTGCGCGGAACCTTGCGGCCGCGGTTCCTGCCTCATTGGCTGTTGTCCGGTCTCCTCCGGATCCTGCGGCGCCGTGAGCGCGCCGGTCCGGTAAGCGTCGTCGATAATCTTCACCAGCGCGAAGACCACCCGGATGCCGGGACCGGTGGTGCGCTCGGCCGGAGCCTGGTAACCGGGCACCGGCGACCCGAACAACAGGGCGTAGCGGGCCGGTTCGCGCAGGCCCCACTCCCGCACCGCCCTGCACAGGGCCCGGAACCTGGCCCCGGCGTCGCGGTCCCCCGCAGCCGCGACCGCTTGCTCCACGGCCTCGCCCAGTTCGTTGTAAGCCTCCACCACCAGCAGGGTCAGCAACTCGTCGCGGCTGCCCACGTAGCGATAAACCGCAGAAGACACCACGCCAAGTTCGCGGGCCACGGCGCGCAGCGACAACGCCGCGGCGCCGACCTGGCTCAACTGCTCCCGGCCGATCCGGACGATGTCGTTGATGGTTTGCTCGCGGGCGCGTTCGCGCGGGGTGCCTGCCATGCCCCGATCCTGCCGCACTGGCGAGAGCAGTGTCAACTTTCGAGAGCACCGCTCTTGACAAGTGGATAGCCCGGGGTCCACAGTAGTTTCCGAGAGCACTGCTCTCTGAGCGGTGGAGATGCTCCTCGACCGCGGCGAACCCGACATTTGGATACGGACAGGATCATCAGCATGAGCAACCTCTACATCGTCACCGGAGCCGGCCCGGTTGGCACCACCATCGCCGAGCAACTGGCCGGGCAGGGCCACCGCGTGCGGATCCTGACCCGTTCCGGCAGCGGGCCGGACCACCCGCTGGTGGAGCGCCGGTCCGTGGATGTTTCCCGCCCAGGAGAGCTGGACGAACTCTTCGCCGGCGCCGACGCGATCTTCCACTGCATCCACGGCAGCGCCTACAGTGCCGCTGCGTGGGAGGCCGAACTGCCGGCAGCCGAGCAGAATGTGCTGGCCGCGGCCGGACGGGCCGGAGCGGTTGTGGTCTTCCCCGAAAGCCTCTACTCCTACGACCTGCCGGATCAGGTGATGACCGAAGACAGCCCGCGCCGGGCCGACGGCGGCAAACGGGGCGTGCGCACGGCACTGCTGGCCGGCCGGGCTGCGTCGGCCACGCCTACCGTGAGCGTGGTGGCCTCGGACTTCTTCGGCCCGCATGTGCTCAACGCGCACGCCGGCGAGCGCATGGTGCCGCTGGTGATCTCCGGCAAGACCATCCGGGTGCTGGGCCAGCCGGACCTGCCGCACTCCTTCACCTACGTCCCGGACCTGGCCGCGGCGATGATTGCCGCCGCCGGCAACCGGAAGGTATGGAATACGGTGCTGCATGCCCCGACCCTTCCGGCCGCCACCCAGCGCGGCATCGTCGAGGCCTACGCCCGTGCCGCCGGGACCCCGGTGCCCAAGGTCGGCTCCATCCCGGGCTGGCTGGTGCGCGGCCTGGGCCCTTTCGCCGAGGGGATGCGCGAACTGGCGGAGATGACTTACCAGTTCGAGCGACCGTTCGTCATGTCCTCGGCGCAGAGCGAAGAACTGCTGGGGCTCCGGCCGACTCCGCTGGACAAGGCCGCAGTGGAGACCGTGGGCTGGTGGCGGGACCGGCTGGCGTCCCGGCAGGAAGCCGGATCTGCCGCCTGAGCCGGCCCTCCGCCGTCGTGGTTTCAGCGGAGGGAGATGGTCCGCAGGTCCAGTTGCCGCAGCGCCCGCGCACCGGACGCCCGCAGGCTTCCATCATGATGGGATGAGTCCTTGTGGCCGGCCAATGCTGGTGAGAAAGTGATTCCATGCCCACCGATTTAGCCCCGTGTGCCGTGAGCTCACCGGAACCTTGCCGCTGCCCGGCGAGGCCCGGTCCAGCCGCCCGGCACCGGGCGGATCCCGTGCCGCGGGCAAACGCAACTCGATGTACCGTCACAGTATGGTTCCCTACTGACACATAGTGCGGAGCCGCCGTCGCAGCGGCACCCCCTACACGCCCGCCCGCCCACGTTCCACCATGGGTGGCACCAGCCCCACAGCGGCTGGCGCCGCCATCTTCCGGAGGTTAAATGACCAGCATGCCTGCACCACAGGACGCGTTCTACGCCGAGCCCGAACCCGACCTCGCACCCGAGGCGGCCGTCGAGATTACCTCTCCCGCCGCCGTCGTGCGCCTCACCGAGCGCCCCGATGTTGTCAAGGTCAAGGGCTTTTACGCACTGGTCAACACCTCCCTCACGCCGCATCAGGCGATGGTGGAGGACCTGCTGTTTGTCCGCAGGGTCCTAGACCAGGCGCAGATTCCCTACTTGCTGGTGCGCGGCAACGATGCGCGGCCGGTGATGGCGGTGAACTGGGAGCAGCGCGACGAGCTGCGCACAGCCCTGGTGGCAGCCTGCGCGGACGAACCGTTCTATTCGCTGACTATGGACGCGAAGAAGAAGACCGCCCGGCTGGTGGCCGACGGTGAACTCGCCGACGGCGACCAGACGCGTGCCATCCGGCTGTACCGCCCGCGGATCGAGCCCACCGGCGGGCTGCGGTACGGCCAGGGCACGGGTGTGCAGGTGGAGCTGTGGCGCTGGGACAACGGGCTGATCCACCTGCCGATCGAAAACTCGCTGACCCGGCGCACGCTGCCGGCTGCCGAGGCTGTGCGCGGCGAGGTGGAACGCTACGGGCACCGCTGGCCGACCATCGAGAACATGTTCGCCGACCATGCCGCGGACATCGATTTCGAGATCGACATTGTCTTTTCCTGGGTGGACGGAAACAACCGAGAGTACCAGCAGTACCGGAACAGCTTCATGGAGAACGCGGTGGTGGGCGAGGGCGACGACGCCGATGCGCGCTTCCGCCAGATCGACGAGCTGCGGTACGCGCTGCGCTCGGTCTACATGTTCGCGCCCTGGATCCGGCGCATCTTCATCTGCACCGATTCTCCGCTGCCGGACTGGTTGGACGCGGAGCACCCGGACATCAAGGTGGTGCGCAGCGAGGAGCACTTCCGCGACCCCTCCGTGCTGCCGGTCTTCAACTCGCAGGCGATCGAGGCGCAGCTGCAGCACATCGAGGGCCTGGGCGAACACTTCCTCTACTCCAACGACGACATGTTCTTTGGCCGCCCGGTGGGCCCGGACATGTTCTTCTCCCCCGGCGGGATCACCAAGTTCGTGGAGGCCGAGACCCGGATCGGACTCGGCGACAACCACTTGGACCGCTCCGGTTTTGAAAACGCGGCCAGGGTGAACCGCAAGCTGCTGCACGATCGCTTCGGCCGGATCACCACCCGGCATCTGGAGCACTGCGCGGCGCCGCTGCGCAAATCGGTGCTGCTGGAGATGGAGGAAGAGTTCGCGGAAGAGTTCAAGTCCACCGCGGCGAGCCGGTTCCGCGCGAAGGACAACATCTCGGTGACCAACTCGCTGTACCACTATTACGCCCTGCTGACCGGCCGCGCGGTGACGAACCCCGGCGCCAAGGTCTCGTACGTGGACACCACCATGTACTCCGGCCTGAAGAAACTGGAGAAGCTGCTGCAGAAGCGCAACCGGGACTTCTTCTGCCTCAACGACGGCAGCTTCCCGGAGGTCCCGGCCGAGGAACGCCAGCGCGTGGTCACCGACTTCCTGACCCGCTACTTCCCGTTCCGCGCACCGTGGGAGAAAGCGCCGGCCGCCTAGAGGTGGGCGGGGATCCTGCCCGGGCGCACGGCGTCGGGAATGACGACGCCGGCGTCCTCCAACCGCTGCCGGGTCTGGGCTGCGGTGACCTGCCGTCCCACCGGCAGCCCTCCGCGGGCCGGAACCACGGAATGGACCACCGTGTCCTCGTAGACGTGGACCATGTTGTAGGCCTGCGCGGCATCGCGGCCACGGGTGCTGCCGGCGTCGGCGGCCAGGTCTTGGGTGTAACAGGTCGCCGAGGCGACGGACACCGGGATGCCGGCGAACGTGGCGGTGGTGGAATAGTGCAGGTGTCCGGCGATGATCCCGGTCACGTCGCTGCCGCGCAGCACCTCGGCCAGTTCGGCCTGGCCGCGCAGCTCCACCAGCACCGATAAGTCCTGCACGCTGGGCACCGGCGGGTGGTGCATGGCCAGGATGGTTCCGTGCGGTGCGGGTTCGGCCAGTTCGTCGGCCAGCCACTGCAGCTGCTCGTCCTCCAGCCGGCCGTAATGTGCACCCGGAACGGTCGAATCCAGTGTCATCACGCGCAGGCCGTTGACGTCGTACACCCGGTCCAGCGGTTCGGCGCTGGCGGGTTCGTCCAGCAGCATGGTCTTCAGCCCGGAGCGGTCGTCGTGGTTGCCCATCGCCCAGATCACTTGGGCGCCGAGGCTCACTGCCGCCGGTTCGACGATTCTCCGCAGTCTGGCGTAGGCCTCAGGCTCGCCCTTATCCGCCAAGTCGCCGGTAAATACCAAGGCTTCGGGCTGGGAACCGGAGTCTTGCAGATCCTCGAAGATCTGCCCCAGTTTTGCTTCGCTGTCCACCGCCCCGTAGAGCCGGCCATCGCCCCCCACCAAATGGGTGTCGCTGATGTGGAGTAAGAAGTGGTTGGGCCGTGGATGCTCGGCCTGACGGAGGTCCATCATCTACCTTCTGCTGTTCGCCGGACGTGTGCTGTCCGGTCCACTACAAACCATACAAACAGAAAAACGCTGAACAGTGGGTGAATTTGACGCGGCAATTACGTTTACTCGAGCAATGTTTTTTCCACGATGCCAAAATGGGCCGCGAATGACGGAGCAAGTTCACTGATCTGGAACGGTGTCATGGCCGCCCCGCGCAGGCCTTCCAAGCCGGCCAGTTCCCGCAATTCCAAGCCCCGCAGATCGACATGCTTCAGCTTCGCCGCGGTCAGGTCCAGCCGCCGCACCCGGCTGTCGGCAAAGGCCAACCGGTGGGCAGCAGCTCCGCCGAGATCCAGTTCGTCCAAGATGCAGCCGGTAAACAGCACGTCCTGCAGTTCGGCACCGCGCAGGTTCACATAGCCCAGTTTGCAGTTGCGGAACTCCACCGATTCCCACTCCGACTCGTACACCTCGGCTGAACCGAACCGTGACCCGTCGACCACCACCCGCCGGAGCTGCGAGCGAGGCGCACTAAACACCGGGGCATTCAACCGCTCGATCGCGACGTCCACGAAGCCGGCGGAGCGCAGGTCGGCACCGTCGACCGAGACGTCTTGGAAGGTGCACTCCGTGAACGAGACACCGGCCAGCCGCCGGCCGTCCAGCTCTGCGCCGACAAAGCTCATGCCTGCCACGCGTCCCTCCGGCACCAAGGCCGACGCATCGCCGTCGGTCATCTGCCCCAGGTCAGGCGCATCGATAAGCGGTGTGAAATCGGCGGGTCTAGCCATCTTCGGAGCATATCGAAGAAGACGCTGACCGGGAGGCTGGTAGGGAGCTTGCCGGAAGTAGCAGGCCGGCATCGAGAGCGTTTTCTCCGCGCTGGGTGAATAACAGGTGCGTATACCGCCAAACACGTGTTCGATGGCACCATGCAGATTC
The DNA here is from genome assembly GCA_051751385.1 of Actinomycetota bacterium. Taxonomy (GTDB): domain Bacteria; phylum Actinomycetota; class Actinomycetes; order Actinomycetales; family Micrococcaceae; genus Crystallibacter. The sequence continues at coordinate 519,983 of JBNJKW010000003.1, forward strand.
TCATCCTGGGCGGTACTGCCTGGTTAGGACATGAAATCGCCGCCCAAGCACTGCGCCGCGGCCACCAGGTCACCTGCCTGGCCCGCGGGACCTCCGGGTCGGTTCCGGCCGGAGCACGGCTGGTCCGTGCCGACCGCGACACCCCGGAGGCCCTGGACGCCGTCGCGGTACAGCACTGGGACGCCGTGCTCGATGTCTCCCGGCAACCAGGCCAAGTCGGCCGGGCCGTGGCTGTGCTGGCCGCAACGTCAGAGCACTTCACCTTCGTGTCCTCCTGCAGCGTCTACGCCGACCATGGGAGTCCAGGCGCGGACGAAACCGCCGAATTGCTGCCGTCCTTGGAGTCCGACGTGATGACCTCCCCGGACGTGTACGGCGAGGCGAAAGTCGCCTGCGAGAACGCGGCCCGCGACGCGTTCGGACCCGATCGCAGCCTGATCGTCCGGCCGGGCCTGATCGCCGGCCCCGGCGACATTACCGACCGCAGCGGCTACTGGCCACTGCGTTTCGCCCGGCCCGTGGCCGACGACGGCTCCGTCCTCGTCCCCGATGCACCGGGCCTGGACGCCCAGGTCGTCGACGCCCGCGACCTCGCCGCCTGGCTAATCGCCTCAGCGGAACAGCGGCTGACCGGGGAGTTCAATGCAGTGGGCGACGTTCTCGGGTTGGCCGAGCATTTGGAGGTCGCCCGAGGCGTTGCGGGCCATGCCGGTCCGGTCTTCGTACTGGACCAAGAAGAACTGGCGGCAGCCGAAGTCACCCCCTGGGCTGGCCAGCGGTCCCTGCCACTCTGGCTGCCGCTGCCCGACTTCGCCGGCTTCATGTCCCGCAGCAACGCCGCTGCCAAAGAAGCCGGCTTGGCCTTGCGTCCGTTGGCAGAGACACTGGCGGACACGCTTGCTTGGGAACTGGCGGCCGGTCCAGACCGGCCGCGCAACGCCGGACTGACAGCGGATGAGGAGCGCCGGCTGCTGGCCATCGCGCACCCTCGCAGCTGAGACACCGCCCCTTGAGACGGCCCGGCCGCGGTTGTAGCGTGACAGGACAGCAGGCCGACAGGCCCGCCGCTCCCAAGGAGGCTGCCGTGACGATTCCCCCGCCGCCGGAACCCACGCCCGATCCGAACGAGCCCCGGCCCAACCCGCCGTTCCCGCCAGAGCCGAACCCGGATCCCATGGCGCCGCCGGAACCGAATCCGGATCCCTTTGCGCCGCCGGACCCCGGGCCCGGCCCTTTCCCCGATCCCGGGCCGATGGTTCCGCCGCGCGGACCCTAGGCTTGGGCCAGCCGCGCCGTAGAACCCGTGCCCCGCGCTACTGCCCGCGGCAACATCCGGCAACACAGCGGGGACGCAAACGGCGGACCGCCATAGAATGAGCGGGTGACCGCTACCTTTCGGACCGCATGAGTTCGCGCCTGCACAGCCTCGTCATCGAGACGCTCGGCAAGCGCATTGTCTCGGGGGAACTGACGGCCGGTGCCACCACGCATTCCGAGCACTTCGAGTCCGAGCTCGGAGTCTCGCGCTCCGTAATGCGCGAGGCCGTGCGGGTGCTGCAGTCGCTGGGCCTGGTGGAGTCGGTCAAGCGGATCGGAATCCGCGTGCTGCCGCGCGAGCGGTGGAACAAGTTCGACCCGTCGGTCATCCGCTGGCGGCTGGCTGCTGAAGGCAAGGGCGTCCAGTTGCGCTCGCTTACGGAGCTGCGCTCCGCCGTCGAGCCCGCTGCCGCCGAACTCGCGGCACAGCACTCCCCGGAGGAGATGTCCGCAGAGCTCATGGCCATCGCCGCAAGGATGCGCGCGGTGGGCCGGGCCGGCGATCTGCAGCAATTCCTGGAGCTGGACATCCAGTACCACGCGCTGGTCCTGGCGGCCTCCGGCAACGAGATGTTCGCGCAGATGCACTCGATGATCGCCGAAGTACTGCGCGGCCGCACCGACTACGGGCTGATGCCCACCCACCCGCACGAAGAAGCGCTGCAGCTGCACGTGGACGTCGCGGATGCCATCCAGTCCGGCCGGCCCGAAGCTGCCCGGCAGGCGATGGACCAGATCATGCGCCGGACCATCGAGGAGGTCCGCAGCGTCTGGGAAGACGAGCCCCGGCTGTTCGAAGAGGCCGACGCCTAGACGCGGCAACCGGGCAACCCGCCGTGCCGACACCTGAGCCTTTTATTCCCTGCATCGAATATCCAACAGGCGCCCTTCTCGTGGACGAGAAGGGCGCCTGTTGAGTGGTGAAGCCGGCCGGTACCCGGGCCGGGACCCGGGCCAGAGGATCCGGCCGTCCGGCGGCTACTCTGCGTCGTTGAAGCGCAGCAGCACCTTGCCGCTCTGCGACGAGTCGCGCGCCATCCCGAACGCCTCCAGCGCGTCGGCCGCGGCGTATTCGTGAGTCATCACCGGATCCGCATAGAGCGATCCGTCGGCCAACGCCGCAATGACCTCGTCGATCTCGTCATTGAAGCGGAAGGAACCCACCAACTCCAGCTCGCGGGTAATCGCCAGCGAAATCAGCGCCGGCTGCTCCCCCGACGGCAGCAGCCCCACCATCACCACCCGGCCGCCGCGGGCAGCGCCGCGCACCGCCGACGCCAGGCCGTAGTGGTTGCCGGAGGACTCCAGGCAGACGTCCGCCTCGACCGCGGCGATGGCCTCGGCGTCGGTGGCCAGCAGCGTCCGGCTCGCGCCGACTTCGCGCGCGATCTCCAGCGGCTTCTCGTGCATGTCGACGGCGACAATCTCGGCCGCGCCGGCACGCTTCAGCACCGCGATGATCAGCGCACCGATCGGACCGGAGCCAATCACCAGCACCCGCTTGCCCGCCACGTCTCCGGCCCGCGAGACCGCATGCCAGGCCACGCTGGCCGGTTCCACCAAGGCGGCCCGGCGCAGCGGCAGGTTTTCCGGCAGCTCGCGCAGCATCCGGGTGGGCAAATTGATGTAGCGCGCGAACGCTCCCTCGGTGTGCGGGAAACGCGCGGCGCTGCCCAGGTAGGTGCAACCCGGGGACAGATTGGGGCGGTCCGACGGGTACTTGGAGCCGTCCCCCGGCCCGGGCGTCGCCGGGTGCACGGCCACCGCAGTGCCAGCTGCCGGGCCGCTGCCGTCGGCCGCGGCCGCCGCCACGGTGCCCACCACCTCATGGCCCAGAAGCATCGGCGCTTTCAGGATGGATTCGCCGGCTGCGCCGTGCTGCCAGTAGTGCAGGTCCGAGCCGCAGATCCCGCCGTACGCAATTTCCACCACTGCCTCGTCCGGCCGGGCGGGCGCCAGAGCCACCGGTTCAACCCGCAGGTCTCCGGCCGCATGGGCCACAACACCAAGGGACTGCGTGGGAAGGGTTGTCATCGCAACTGCCTTTCAAATCTCAAAAAGTACGACGGCGCTGCGCCGCCTTGGGTGCCCCGGTCCGGCGCGCCTCGGTGCCGCGCCCCAGGCGTGGAGCGTTCCGGTCCGGGTCAGACGACGGTGGTCATGCCGCCGTCGATAAAGACCACCTGGCCGTTGACAAAGTTGGACGCGTCGGACGCCAGCCAGATGGCCGGTCCCACGATGTCCTCCACCGTGCCCCAGCGGTGTGCGGGGGTCCGGCCCAGGATCCAGCTGTTGAACGCCTCGTCGTCAACCAGGTTCTGGGTCATCTCGGTGTGGATGTAGCCCGGGGCGATCGCGTTGATCTGTAGCCCCTGGGCCGCCCACTCTGCGGTCATCGCCCGGGTCAGATTGCGGATGCCGCCCTTGGAAGCGGTGTACGGGGCGATCGTGGGACGGGCCAGGTCGGTCTGCACGGAAGCGATGTTGATGATCTTGCCCGCGCCGCGTTCGATCATGCGCCGGGCGGCCTCGCGGCCCACCAGGAACGCACTGGTCAGGTTGGTGCGCAGCACGCGCTCCCAGTCGTCCACCGCCAGGTCCAGCATCGGCACCCGGTGCTGGACGCCGGCATTGTTGACCAGCACCCACAGAGGTCCCACTTCGCGCTCGACCCAAGCCACGCCGTCGGCCGCTGCCTGCTCGTCGGTGACGTCAAAGGCGCGGGCGAAGATCTTCTCCGCCCCGAACTCTGCCGCCAATTCCGCGCGCGTGCCTTCCAGCCGTTCCTCGTCCAGCCCGTTGAGCACCACGACGGCGCCGGCGGCAGCCAGCCCGCGGGCAATGGCCTTGCCGATGCCGCGGCTGGAGCCCGTCACCAGGGCCACCCGGGAGGAAATGTCGAATAGGTTCACAGTCATTTATCTCTCCAAATGCGGACGGGACGGCCGCAGCCGCCCCGTCCATGGTGATCAAGGTTGTGCTAGAAATTTGTGGCGATCAGGAAGATGGCCAGCGCCAGCACGAAGCCGACGACGCCCACCAGTGCTTGGCCCACGGTCCAGGTCTTCAGCGTGGTCTTAGTGTCCATCTGGAAGAACCGGCTGACCAGCCAGAAGCCCGAATCGTTGACGTGGCCGGCGAAGACCGAACCCGCGGCCAGCGCCAGCACAATGGCAGCCAGTTCCACCGGGTTGAATTCCGGGTTGCCCATCACGACCGGCTGGACCAGCGCGGCAGCAGTGGTCAGCGCCACCGTAGCGGAGCCTTGTGCGACGCGGACGACGGCCGCGATGACGAAGCCAGCCACAATGATCGGCAGGCCGATCGCGTCCAGTGACTCGGCGATCGCGTTGCCGATGCCGCTGGAGCGCAGGACGCCGCCAAACATGCCGCCGGCGCCGGTGATCAGAATGATCGAGCAGACCGGGCCCAGCGCGCTGTCCACGACTGTTTCAATCAGGCTGCGCTCCTTGCCCTGTCGGCTGCCCAGCAGCCACATGGCCAGGAGGACGGTGATCAGCAGCGCCACCGGAGTTTCGCCCAGCATGCGGAGGATCTGCACCCAGGTGTCCTCCAGCGAAACCACTTCCGCCGTGGCCAGCATGTTCAGGCCGGTGTTCAGGAAGATCAGCACCAGCGGCAGCAGCAGCAGGAAGAAGATGGTGCCCAGCTTCGGCGCGGAGCGGAACTCGGATTCGACCGAGCCCTTCGGCGCATCGAGGATGTCCGGCACGGCGATGTTGAACTTACGGCCCAGGAAGTGGCCGAACAGGTAGCCCACCACGTACCAGGTGGGAATGGCTATGACGAGGCCCAGGATCAGGACCAGTCCGACGTCGGCGCCAAGCAGGCCGGTTGCGGCCACGGGACCCGGGTGCGGCGGCACGAAGATATGCATGACCGAGAAGGCCGTGGCTGCGGGGAATGCGTACGTCAGCAGCGAACCACCGAGGCGGCGTGCCACGGTGAAAATGATCGGCAGCATGACTACCAGGCCGGCGTCGAAGAAGATCGGGAAACCGAACAGCAGCGACGCAACGGACAGCGCCAGCGGTGCACGCTTCTCGCCAAACTTGTTGATCAACGCCTTGGTCATGACGTCCGCGCCGCCGGAGACCTCCAGCATGCGGCCGAGCATGGCGCCCAGGCCGACCAGCAGGGCCACGCTGGCAAGGGTTCCACCAAAGCCGCCCAAGAGCGTCGGCATGATTTCTCCGGCAGGAATTCCGGTGGCCACGGCCGTGAGCAGGCTGACAATAATCAGCGACAGGAAAGCGTGTACCCGGAACCGCATGATCAGCACCAGCAGCAGCGCGATTGCTGCCACGGCGACGAGCAAGAGGCCCGGCGTGCTCAACGTCCAGTTGAGCTCGAGTTCGGTCATCATTGTCCTTCGTTAATTCGCATGGTTATTCGTTTAGTTGTGTGTTGAGCCTTAGGCGCCGGCGGAGCCGGCCGTTTCCCGCAGATAGTTCTCCACCCGCACGGCGATCTCGTCCGGCGAGTCGGTGACGGGAACATCCAGCCCCGCCTCGTCGTCGCCGAGCGGTTCCAAGGTCTGGAACTGCGAATCCAGCAAGGTCGGCGGCATGTATTCGTGGTCGCGCCCGCTGATCCGTGCGGCGATCAGCTCGCGGCTGCCGGTGAGGTGGATGAACCTGGTCCCGGGTGCGAAGGAGCGAATCAGGTCGCGGTAGCTGCGCTTCAACGCGGAGCAAGCAACAACTGTCGTGGTTCCCTCCGCCAGCTTGTCCGCCATGACCTGGCCGATGGCGGACAGCCACGGGTGCCGGTCCGCGTCGGTCAGGGGGTGCCCGGAAGCCATCTTTTCCTTGTTGGCGGCGCTGTGCAGGTCATCGCCGTCGATGAATTCCAGACCCAGATGCTTTGCGACGGCGGCGCCCACCGTGGATTTTCCGCATCCTTGGACACCCATCACCACCAGCGGGGGATATTGCAGAGACATGGCCAGCACTCCTCAGACGCATCATTACATCTGATTTGGTGACTAATCTCTCGCCAATAAATCAGATTTATCCGAACAAGCTACCACTGGCCCACAGGTCCGGCAAAACACGAAACCCTTACGAGGACGGAATATCCGCCGGACCGTAACGAATTGGCCCCCGCTTGCTCCGACCCGTACCGAAGACTGCATCCCGGGGCTAAATTGGTCTATACACGGTGTCCGGCGCGGCACCACCTGCGGCGCCGCGGAGCCCGAGGAGGCCGGAATGTCCCTATCGGATGAAGAACAGCAGCGCCTGGACAAGCTGGGGCATCAACTAGAGAACGACGATCCCCGCCTCGCCCGATCGCTGTCTGCTCGCGGCGTCGTGGTCTTCGGTCACGTCATTAGCGCCGGAACCCTGTGGGCCCTTGCCGGCGCCCTCCTGTTGTTTATCGGCATCGCCGGAAATTCACTGGTGCTGGCCATGCTGGGACTTATCGCCCTCGCGGCGGGCGCCATCCGCGGCGGCGTCGGCTTCGCGTCCCGCCACCGCCGCCTTTAACTGGCCGGGATCTGCATCCGGTCCGCGCCGGCGGGAATTCTCGGCCCGAACGACGTCCCGAATCTCCGGCCCCCCCTGCCCGCCCACGTGCCGTCGCTGCTCCAATGAGCATGCCTTGGACGCTCCGGAGTTCCGATTAGCTTGCACAGCGTGCCCGGCCGGGCGCTGGCCGGATCGGCCGGATCGGCCGGATCGGCCGGATCGGCAGTGACCGCACCAGCCGATGGTGACTCACCGCTGCTGAAACGGGCTGGACCCGGCGTCTTTCCGCGCCGCTTCCCTCGCCCTCAATCCCCCGGCACAACGCGCGGATCTAACTTCCCAGCAGGAAAACCTGTATTCGCCAATGCGAACCACGTCACGTTCGTTACCTCGCCGTGTCACAGGGACGCTGGCATAACACACTTCATCATGTACTTTTGCTCAAGCGCATTCGTCGTGGACCGTGCACCCGCACGAGAAGAATGCAGCGGTTGAGTTCGATTCAAAGGTGAAAGAGGTCTCCCTGTGACACAGGTTCAAAAGGAAGCGGTCGCAGTCGCAGCTGAGCAGCAGCCCGGCCGCAAGTCGGCAGGACATGTCATTGTCGATTCGCTGATTGCGCACGGCGTCGAACGAACCTACGTCGTTCCCGGCGAAAGCTACCTGGAAGTCTTGGACGGCCTCCACAATTCCACCATCGACACCATCGTCTGCCGCCACGAAGGCGGCGCGGCCTACATGGCCGAGGCGGACGGAAAGATGAACCAGCGGCCCGGCATCGCCATGGTCACCCGCGGGCCCGGTGCCGCCAACGCCCACGTCGGCCTGCACACCGCATGGCAGGATTCCACCCCCATGGTGCTGTTCGTGGGCCTGATCCCTTTCGAGCACCGCGACCGTGAAGCGTTCCAGGAATTCGACATTAAATCCTGGTTCGACACCGGCGCCAAGCGCGTCATGGTTCTGGACCACCCCGAACGGGCCTCCGAAATCGTCGCCGAAGCGATGTTCGCGGCCACCAGCGGCCGCCCGGGCCCCGTCGTCGTCGGCCTTCCGGAAGATGTCATTCGCGAAGAAACTGACGCCACACTGCACCCGGTCATTCCCGTTGCCCAGGGCGGCATGACGGTCACCGATTGGAAGGCGCTGCAGGCTGCCCTGAAGGAAGCCGAAAAGCCGCTGTTCGTCGTCGGCGGCAATGACTGGACCCAGGAAGGCGCCAGCGCCCTCACCACCTGGCTTGAAGAGCACAACATTGCAGCTGCGGTTGAGTGGCGCTGCGAGGGCACCATCCCCTTCGATTCCCCCTCCTACGTCGGCCCGATCGGTTACGGCCGGCCGAAGCCCACCTACGACCTGCTCGAAGAAACCGACCTGCTGATTTTCGTCGGCACCGTTCCGGGCGACGTCATCACCGACGGCTTCCTGGTTCGCCAGGACTGGTCCAAGAAGAACTTCCTGGTCACCATCGACCCGTCGCTGCGCGGACGCTCCGGCCCCGTCTCCTACCAGATCGTGGCCAAGCCGGACGTCTTTGTCCGCGACCTGGTCATGATGGACCTGCCGCTCAAGGAAGAGTGGAAAGACTTCACCCAGCGCATGCGTGGCGAGCAGGAGAAGTTTGCTGCCCTGCCGCCGGCCGAGCCCACCGACGGGCCGGCCCGGATGGACACCATGATGGCCAATCTGGTCAGCGGCCTGCCGCGCGACGCCATGATCACGCTGGGCGCCGGCGAGCACACCAACTGGGCGCACCGCTACTTCCCCACCCACGACTACGCCTCCATGCTCTCCGCACGGAACGGGTCGATGGGCTACTCCGTGCCCTCCGCCATCGCTGCATCGCTGGCCTACCCCGGACGCCGCGTGGTGACCATCGCCGGAGACGGCGAGTTCCTCATGAACGGCCAGGAACTGGCGACCGCCGCCCAGTACGGCGCCACCCCGTTGGTCATCGTGATGGACAACCAGGAATACGGCACCATCCGCACCCACCAGGAACGCTGGTACCCCGAACGTATCTCCGGTACCCAGTTGAAGAACCCGGACTTCGCGCTGATGGCACAGGCCTTCGGCGGTTTCGGAGTGAAGGTGGAACGCGATGCCGACGTCCCTGCCGCCCTCGAAGCTGCCCTGAAAGCCATTGATGAGGACAATACCTTCGCACTGATCCACTTGGTGGTTGAGCAGCGGGTCAAGGCCTACTGATTCTGAGCGGATAACCGCAAGTCGGTGGCGGGAACTTCTTGTTCCCGCCACCGGCATTTTCTTGTTCCCGGTCAGTTTCGCTCAGGTTATCCCCTGGCTTGCACGGGGTGCGGTCGGCGCATCAGTCGGGCCCTGCGGCGACTCTGCGCTCTTCGCCGTTCCATCTTGCCCTTAAGGCCAGCGATGTGCCTGCCTCCGGCCTCCGTCGCTTCCCAGGCTTGCCGCGCCTGGGGCTGATCAGATGACGTCCGTTCATGCCGTTCCTGCTCGGGCGTGGGTGTGCCGGGCAGGGGCGGCGGCTTGGAGGTGTAGACGTGGCCGGTCGGGGTGGTGGTCGCGACGCTGAGCGTGGGACCGCCGACGGTTCTGGCAGACCAGCCTTCGGCTTCATTCGCGTAGTTGCATTCTTCACAGAGACCGCGCCCATTGGTAAGCGTGGTCTCCCCGCCTACCGACCACGCGACAATGTGGTCAATATGCCGGATCGGCGCATCGCACCACGGGCCCGTGCAGGAAGCATCCCGGGCCATGATCATTCGGCGCAGCCCGTCCGGGAACTTCCTCGCCTTCGAGTCCATCCCCAGCAACTGCCCCGTCCCCGGAGCCGTGAAGAGGCGCCGAATCCAGATATCCTCCACTCCGCCGACCCTGAGAGTTTTCATTCTCGTCTGACGGGCTTCTTCACGCGCGGTCTTCCAGCCCGGCTCGGTTCCCGCTGGCGGTGCCTTCTGTTCGGCGCTGGGCGGCCCAGTTTTCGCCGGCGGGCGGTACGGGAGTCGGATGAGGTCGCGGGCATACTGGGCAGGGACGATGCCGTAGCCGGTCAGCCAGGCTGGCTCGCTGTCGCCCTGCAGCAACGCCCGGTCTGTCATCACCAGCTGTATTTCGGTGCGCGCCGGATCTGCAGTGGAGGCGCCAGTGAGGCGTTCAAACACCGTGTCCGCCATCGCCTGGCCTCGGGACCTAGGGTCCCCGGCGTTGCGCAACCGGTCCGCTTCCCGGTTCAAGGCCGCTATCACGGCAACCCCCTGGACCACGGGCAACAAGGTACGAACCGAGACCATCGTGTCGGGCTCGGGCCGCGCGGAAACGTGTCGGTCGGCTTCGGCCTTCGCGGCGCGGTTCACCACTGAGTGCGGGTCCAAGCGGTACGCCATCCGCTTCGCCTCCGCCGTCAGGGCTTTATCGCCCAGTCCGTTCAGGCGTGCCTGGTTCCCAGCCAATTCTTCATCAACGCGGGCCCGGTCCTCACGCCTCAGGCACAAGGTTTCGCTGACCAGGATCGAGGCGCGCCGCTCATTCAGAAGTCCCGTTTCCAGGGCTTTGAGCGTGTGCGGCATCTCGTTGACCAGGGCCTTGGCTACGCCCAACAGGAGCCCGCCGCGGTGCGGAGATTGCCGCCTGGCCAACCCGATCTGCTTCGCAATGCCGCGGCCGCACCGGTCCTTCGGGACCCCGGCTGCGGCCCGCTGTGCACGGATAGAGGCATCCAGCGCAGCGGAGGCCTTGGCCTGCGCTGCGGCAGCGGCGTCCTTGAGGTTCTCCAAGGCCGTGATCTGGTCAATCAGTTCGGCATCCGAAACGTCGAGGTCAAGGCTGGCCAACGAACGGGCAAACGCGTTGATCCCAGCCGTACCAGCGGCGGGTGGCCCTTCAGGTTCTCCGGGTGCTGCGGGATCCAACATCTCAGCGTCTCAATCGTCAGCATGCCCACAGGGGCACGACATCAAACACGAGCGGTCGTGGACCATGAGTCCACAGACGCCACCAGAAACACGAGAATCGGTGGCCAACGTATGGTGCTGAACTACTACTAAAAACAGGCTATCCGCTGGCACTGACAGTCTCAGAACCGGCGGAACTGCTACTAAAAACAGCCTACGGATTGCTTCGGCCAGTTACCGAAGCGAGTTCACGGATGTGGCCAAACCGCCCTTCTACACAGGTGGTGGAGGACGGGACAGCCTTGGCGTGGGCTGAGCTATTAGACAACTATGGCTGGCTCGTGATCCTGCGCCGCGAGACGCCCCAACAGAGCCGGACTCAGCGCTAAGGGTGGGCACCGCCGTCGCCCTCAGGCCGGGGCGGGCGCCGGGCGGGGGCCGGGGCCAGGGCGGGGGCCGGGGCCGGGGCGGGCGCCGGGGCCGGGGCGGGCAGGGGCCGCTGCCAGGGAACCTCGTCAAATAAATAATCACGGACCGTAACCTTTCACCTCCTCGGCTCGATTAGACAGGTGTACGGGCGCGCTGCGGGCTTCCGCCAGCTGTGCGCCAAGCACCAATCGAGGAGATCCATGACGAATCGTTTCCGTACCCTGAGCCTGCCCGCCAAGGGAGCCGCTTTGGCCGCCATCATCGCCGTCGGCGGAGCTGGCACTGCCGTTGCCGCGCCCGCGCTGACTGCCGGGGACACCGCGAGCGCCATCACCACTCCCGCCGTTCCGGCCACCCCCGCTGTTCCCGCCGCTGACGGCGAGCAGGCCGTGCCGGCCGTCCCGGCCACCCCCGCCGTGCCGGGCGCCAAGTCTGCTGCCATTATGGAGGCTGACGCGGGCGCCGACGCAGGCGTGAGCGCAGCCGGCACCGAGGCTGATGCGAAGGCCGACGCCAGTGCAGCGGCCGAGGCCGGAACCGATGAGGCTGGCGCCGCCGCTGAGCTCCGCTCCGGTGCCGTGGTGACCCCGGCTGTCCCGGCTACCCCGGCCGTTCCCGGCGTCGACGGCGAGCCCGCCATTCCGGCCGTCCCCGCCATTCCCGCCGTTCCGGAGCTGCCGGAAAGCGCGAACGCCGAGGCCCAGGCCAAGATCGATGCCCGCACCGAGGCGGCAGAAGCCCGCGCCGAGCTCCGCGGTTCCGCTTCCGTCAATGTCGACGCCGGACAGTAATTTCATACGGCGTCGGGTGTGGTGGCTACACTGAAGCCGCCTCACCCGACGCCCGTAGTTTGAAGGACCTTAGTTTGCTTCGCATGCTCTCCGACGACGTTGTTGCTGCAGCGCAGTCAGGAAAGGCCGAGGCCTTCAGAGACATCTATGCGGCGCTGGCGCCCGGGGTCAACGGGTACCTGAAAGTGCGCGGCTTGGAGGACCACGAAGGCGCGGTGCAGGAAGTATTCCTCGCCCTCTTCTCGCGGATCGGGTCGGTGCGGGGTGGTTTCAAAGGCCTGCGCACGCTGGCCTTTTCCATCGCCCATGCCCGCTACGTGGACGATGTCCGGCGCCGTGCCCGGCAACCGCAGCTGTCGCCCTATGATCCCGACGCCGATCGGCGGGCGGTGGAATCGGCCGAGACTGTTTTGCTGGAGACGCTGGGCGAGAGCGACATCGGGCGCCACCTCAAAGAGTTGGGACCCGACCAACAGGAAGTGCTGCTGCTTCGGGTGGTGGCGGATCTGTCGCTGGAACAGGTCGCCGAAATCATGGGCAGGAGCACCGGCTCTATCAAGCAATTGCAGCGGCGTGCCCTGTTGAAACTGAAATCCGTTGTGGAAAGGAAGGAGGCCCTACTGTGAAACACCTTGAAATTTCCGACGACGATGCGGTCCGCCGGTTGCTGGATGAAGCCGAAGTGGCCCCTTCTGATCAGCTCGAATCCTCCCTGCTGGCACTCCGGTCCGCCGGCAAAGCTTGTTCGGCGCCTGAACCGTCTCCGGAGCTGATGGTTTACATGACGACGCCGGCACCTGCGCCGGTCGTCCCGCTGCGGCGGCACCGCAACGTTCGCGGCGCCCTGATGGTCGCGGCCGCACTGGCCGGGACCGGCCTGGGAGTCTCCGGCGTGGCAGCGGCCAACCCCGATTTCCGGTCTGCCGCCGACCAGGCCGTGCAAAACGTCGTCAGTTTCTTCGCGCCGTCCGCCGCCGGTAAAGCCGAGGCCCCCGACCATGCCGAGCAAGGCGTTCCCGCCAGCATCCCCGCCGCGCCGGACCAGATTCAGCCGAACGACGAAGGTGGCTCCGAAACCGGCACCGGCTCGGATGCACACGCTCCAGCTGATTCAGCCGCAGATCCCGCCACGGACGCAGCCCATCCGGCTGCCCCGGGACAATCCCGTGCGCCCGGGCAGCAGCCCGACACGCCGGGCGACAACCGGTCCGTCAAGAGTAGTCCGAACGGGGCGGAACGCGATCCGGCCGCGCCCTTCCGCGGTCTCCTGCCGGGAGCTCCGCCGCCTGACGGCACGCTGCCTGATCCGACCACGCCGGACCGGCCAAAGGACCATCCCGGCAAGGGCTTGCCGCTGGAGGATAGCAGCCAGCCCTCGCCCGATCCGGCCCGAATCCCTGAGCTGCCGGTGGCGCCGGAACCGCAACGCTAACCGACCGGTCCGCCGCATTCTGCTCTTCCGGCACACCGCGGATAATGGCAGAGTATCGCCCTAGGGGACACCGTTCTGTCGGGAGCAGGCAGGAGAATTCATGGCTTCATCGCCGCTGATACTCGGCCCGATGCTGCGTTATGTGGATCAGACCACGGCCAGCATCTGGGTGGAAACCGGCGAAACAGCACTCGTCGCCGTCGTTGTTGCGGGCCGATCGTGGCAGGCACGCACGTTTGCCGTGCACGGCCACCACTATGCGCTGGTCGAGGTCGACGGGCTGGAGCCCGGGAGCGCCTCGCCGTACCGGCTTGAGGTCGACGGCGCGCAGGCCTGGCCGGAGCCTGACTCGCCGTACCCGGCTCCCGTGATCCGCACCCTCGCGCCGGGGCGGCCGCTCAGCCTGGCGTTCGGCTCCTGCCGTACCAGCATCGAGCACGACGCGGCCGGCAACAAGAAACACGGCGTGGACGCGCTGCGGGCCTATGCGCTGCACAGGGCAGCCTCCGGCCCAAGCGGGAGCGGATGGCCGGACCTGGTCCTCTTCCTCGGCGACCAGGTCTATGCGGACTCCACCACCGAGGCGATGCAGGATTTCATCCGGTCCCGGCGCGATATCAGGGAGCCGCCGGGCGAGGAGCTCAAGGACTACCAGGAGTACGCCCACCTGTACCTGCTCGCGTGGTCGGACGGCGCCAATCGCTGGCTGCTGTCCACCGTGCCCAGCGCCATGATCTTCGATGACCATGACATCCGCGACGACTGGAACGCCTCGTTGGCCTGGCGGCGGCAGATGGAGGCAACGTCGTGGTGGCACGGCCGGATCGTTTCCGGCCTGACGTCCTATTGGATCTACCAGCACCTGGGCAACCTGTCCCCGGAGCAGCGCGCGCAGGAAGAACTGTGGCAGCAGGTCGCCAATCACAACGGCGACGGCGAGTTGGACCTGACCGACGCAGTGGAGGCGTTCGCTGAACGGGCGGACCAGCACCCGGAAACTTACCGGTGGAGCTTCACCCACGATATCGGCGGGACCAGGCTAGTGGTGCTAAATTCGCGGGCGGCCAGGGCGCTGGAGCCGGAGCGGCGCTCGTTGCTGAACCAAGACGAGATGGCGTGGCTGGACGGCCAGCTGCAGGGCGGTTTCAGGCACCTGTTGATCGGCAGTTCGCTGCCGTTCCTGCTCCCCAAGGGCCTCCACCACATCGAATCTTGGAATGAGGCACTGAGCGAAGGAGCCTGGGGCAGGCTCCCGGCGGCCATTGGCGAGCATCTTCGGCAGGCCGTGGATCTGGAACATTGGGCGGCCTTCCAGCACAGCTTCCGGAAGGTGGCGGCAATAGTGCAAGAGGTGGCCGACGGCGGACGCGGGCCTGCGCCGGAGACCGTCACCTTTCTCTCGGGCGACGTCCATTTCTCCTACGTATCCGAGGTCCAGCGGTCTTCGGGCAGCCGGATCATCCAAGCCGTCTGCTCCCCTGTCCGCAACCCGCTGCCCCGGTTCCTGCGCTACTTCACCGCGTTCATGTCCTACGGCGTTGCCGCCCCGGTCGGTGCCCTGGTGGCCCGGGGGGCCAAGGTGCCGAAACCGCCGTTCTCTTGGAAGGGACTCAAAAGGCCCTGGTTCGACAACAACCTGGCCAGCCTCGATGACCGCGGCGGGAGTCTGAGGATCCGGTGGGAAACAGGTGTGGTGGACGACGGCGACCACCTGCACCCGCGGCTGGAGGAAGTCGCCGCCGTGACCATCGCCGCTCGATGCAGCCCGGCCCTGCGCTAAGGCATCCGGCCCCGCGCATCCTTCCAGAATGGGCAGCGTGCGCACTTACGCTGGAGATATGGAATCACCGATCGACAGCTACCTGCATGCCTTGCACGCGGAAGTCTCCAAGCTCAGCAACGGCACGCCCTACCTGGTTGGCCCGGCCTCTGCGGTAGTCAACCCGGATGACTTCGGAATCTGCCTGGCCACCGTAGACGGGTACGTCTATGAAGTGGGCACCACGCGCAAGGAATTCACCCTGCAGTCGATCTCCAAGCCGTTCAGCTACGCCCTCGCCCTCGCCGAACTGGGGTTCGACGCGGTGGACGCGAAAGTGGACGTGGAGCCGTCCGGAGACCCATTTAACGAAATCTCCCTCGCCGAAGGTACCGGCCGGCCAGCCAACGCGATGATCAACGCGGGGGCGCTGGCGGTCACTGGAATGATCAAGGGATCCGGCGGCCGGTCCGCGATCAAGCGGATCGTCAATACCTATTCCGAGTTCGCCGGCCGGAAACTGAAGAGCAGCCCCCGGGTGTTCGAAGCCGAGCTGCGCAACAGCGACCGCAACCACGCACTGGCCTACCTGCTGAGCTCCTTCGGGGTCATCGAAGACAACCCGACCGCGGCCTTGGAGAACTATCTGCGGCAGTGCTCGGTGCAGGTGACCTGCCGGGATTTGTCCATCATGGCGGCGACCCTGGCCAATGGTGGCACCAACCCGGTCACGGGCAACCACGTGATGGACATCGGGCCGGTGGAACGGGTGCTGTCGGTCATGCTGACCTCGGGCATGTACGACGACGCCGGAGACTGGGTCAGCCACGTGGGCATGCCGGCGAAGTCCGGGGTGGGAGGCGGCACGCTGGCAGTACTGCCCGGTCAGGTGGGGTTGGCGGTTTTCTCCCCTCCGCTCGACGAGCACGGCGGGTCAGTGCGCGGCAACGCCGTCAGCCGACGGCTGTCCGAGGACATGGAGATGCATTTCGTCCGCTCGGCGCGTGCGGGGCGTTCCGCCATCCGCGCAAGCTACGACATCACCGTCGTTCCTTCCGGTATCCGCCGCACCGACGAGTCGGCCGAGGTGCTGCGGGAGAACGGCCACCGCGCGCAACTGATCGAACTCAACGGCGACTTGCTGTTTGCCGGCACGGAATCGATGGTCCGGGAGATCAGCTCGCTCGCGGACGATGTTGAGCTGGTGGTACTGGACCTGCGTCGCGTCGACGAGGTGGGCGGCGTGGCCCTGCGCATGTTCGCCCGCCTGGAGGAGATTCTGGCCGCGGACAACCGTGAACTGCTGCTGATCGATCCGGAGGACACGCTCGCAGACGTCTTCGTCGACACCGGGCGGCCCGTGCCGGTCTTTGACACGCGCACCGGTGCCGTTGAATTCTCCGAGAACCGCCTCATTGCCCGCTACGGAGATCCGCTGGGCGTGCCCACGTCGGTGCCGGTGGAGCAGTCGCTGGCCCTGGGCACCCTGCACCCGGATGAAATCGTGGCCCTGGTGGAACACATGGAGCCTGCGAAGTACGACGACGGCGAGATCGTTCGGCGGGTCGGCCAACGGTTTGGTGGGGTGTACTTCATAGTCTCCGGCCGGATCAACACCATCGCCACCGACGCCGAGGGACGGCGGGTTAAGTTGAGCACGCTCAGCGCAGGGATGACCTTTGGCGAACTCGCTCTGGGTAGTGAAGACCGGCAGGAGACGACGGAAAAAGCGGACGGACCGGTGGAGCTCATGGTGCTTTCCTCAGAGGCGATCGAAGAACTGGAGGAGCAGCACCCACGGCTGGCGATGCGGCTATGGAAGGCACTCACCCGGGACGCCTATACCCGGGTGGACCAGTTCCTGCGCGAAACCGCCGTCCGGATCCGCGACTGATCTCCGGACCGCCGGCTGAGGCCTGCCCAGCGGCGCGCAACCGGCATCAACTATAGTTACGAAGAGTTGGATCATCCGCCATATCGGCACCAGAAGTCCGCATCCGCGCTGTCTACGTCGCGCCTGGCTTCCGACTGGGTCTGCTGAAAGGGACGCTTGAACTTTTTCGAATTCCTCGTAAATCGAGCCGACGACATGCTTGAACTGGGGCTCGAGCATGCTGCGCTTGTGGGCGTATCGGTTCTGCTCGCCACCGTCGTCGGCGTCGCACTGGGCATAGCCACATACCGTCATGAGCGGCCGCGGGAGATAGTCCTTGCGGTCGCGGGTGCTTTCCTGACCGTCCCCTCCTTCGCGTTGTTCATCCTGCTCATCGGGCCACTGGGCCTAGGCGCCCTGCCCGTGGTTGTGGCGCTCACGCTGTACGGATTGCTCCCTATCGTCCGCAACACGATCACCGGCCTGCGCGAAGTCGATCCTGCCATCGTCGAATCGGCAAAGGGCATGGGCATGAGCCGCAGCCAGCGTCTGCTGAAGATCGAACTGCCACTGGCTTGGCCCGTGATCATCACCGGCATCCGGGTCACCACGCTGGTCCTGCTCGGCATCGCTGCCATCGGCGCCATCGTACTGGGGCCAGGTTACGGAGAGCTGATCTTCACCGGCCTTGCCAGGGTCGGCACCCCGGTAGCCGTCAATCTGGTGCTGGCCGGGACCCTTGGAGTCATGGTCCTCGCCATATTGTTCGATCTGCTGTTCTACACCGTTAGCAAGCTCACTACCTCCAGAGGAATCCGATGACCACCCCCGACCATCAGTCCCCGCAGCCCCGCCCGGTGAAGATCCGCCTGCAAAACCTGTCCAAGCGGTTTCCCGGGCAGCAGGACAACGCGGTCGACGACCTGACAATGGACGTCTACGAGGGCGAGATCGTGGTGCTGGTCGGCCCGTCGGGGTGCGGCAAGACCACCACCATGAAGATGATCAACCGGATCATCGAACCCACTTCGGGCCGGATCATCCTTGACGGTGAGGACGTCACTTCCGCCGACCCGGACCAACTGCGTCGCCGCATAGGCTACGTCATCCAGCAGGTCGGCTTGTTCCCGCACATGACCATCGGCGAAAACGTAGCCACGGTGCCCAAGCTGCTGGGCTGGGACAAAAAACGCGTCTCAGCACGCGTGGACGAGTTGCTGGAGATGGTCAACATGCCGCCGGCGACGTACCGCAACCGCTATCCTAAGGAACTATCCGGCGGACAGCGGCAACGTGTCGGTGTGGCGCGTGCACTGGGAGCAGATCCGGAAGTGATGCTGATGGACGAACCGTTCGGTGCGATCGACCCCATCACCCGCGACCGGCTGCAGAACGAATTCCTACGCCTGCAGTCGGAGGTGCGCAAGACCATCGTGTTCGTTACTCATGACATCGATGAAGCAATCAAGATGGGTGACCGGATCGCCATCCTCCAGGACCACTCCCGGATCGCCCAATATGACACTCCGGAACAGATCCTGACCGCCCCCGCCAATGACTTCGTCTCCGACTTCATCGGCAACGGCGCCTCGCTGAAACGGCTGAACCTCAGCCGGATAGCGGATATCGAGCTGACGCAGTGGCCGACCGTCCGGGTGGACACACCCGCGCAGGAGGCGTTGGAGCAGCTGCGCCGCAGCGACCGCTCGGCGCTGCTGGTGCTCGATGACGCCGGACGGCCGCGCCGTTGGGTCGGTGCGGACGACCTGAACCGGGCAGGGACCCGTGCGCTGGATGGAGTCGGGCTGCCGCCGGAAGCAGTGCTGGAACCGCGGGCTACCCTGTCGGATGCGCTGAACGAACTAATTACAGCCCGCTACAGCGTGACGATTGTCGTGGACTCGCGCGGTGTCTACCAAGGCGTGGTGGATATCGAGCAGATCAATGAGGCCATCCGGGCCATGCGGGATACCGCGGTGACTCGTGCCCGTGCCGGACTGGGCGAACTGGCCGAATCCGGACAGGCGGGTGATTGACATGGCTGCGGCGGCCCCGCAGGACATGGCGCGCGACCAGGACCTGGTCGTGCTGACACCGGTCAGGACGCGACACCGCACGTTGATCGGTTATCTGGCGATGCCGGTGCTACTGGCGCTGGCCTGCCTCGCCTTGTATGTATATGTCAGCACTCAGGAGCTGGATAGCATCGAGGCGCGCGTGCTGGCCCCGGCCAACCTGGCTACCGCGGTCTGGGAACACCTGCAGCTGACCGCTGTCTCCACCCTGTTGACGCTCATCATTGCCGTTCCGCTGGGCATCCTGTTCACCCGGCCGGCCGCCCGGCGGGTCCGGCCCTACCTGATCACGTTGCTGACCTTGGGCCAGGCTGTTCCCACCATCGCGGTGTTGGTCCTGCTGGCCGTGGCATTTCTGTTCCTGGGTTTCCAAGCCGCCATCGTGGGATTGGTGCTTTACGCCATCATTCCGGTGCTGCTCAACACCATGGTGGGCCTGGAGCAGGTTGACGACTCCGTGCTGGAGGCCGGGCGCGGCATGGGGATCTCCAAGGCCGGCGTCCTGCGCCGGCTGGAACTGCCCCTGGCTGTCCCCATCATCCTGGCCGGCGTCCGCACGGCGCTGGTGATCAACGTGGGCACGGCCACCCTGGTGACCTACATCAACGCCGGCGGGCTCGGAGACATCATCGTGGCCGGATTGTCGACGAACCGCGTGCTGATCCAGATTGTCGGCGCCACGCTCACGGCGGTGCTGGCATTGCTGATCGATTACCTGGCGAGTATCGCCGAAGACTTCCTGCGCCCGAAGGGGCTCTAGACCGTCACCTGCACGAAGAAAGAGGAACTATGAAAAAGAACACTTCACGGAGGGCGGCGCTTGCCGCATTTGGCGCCGGCCTGGCCTTGATGCTTACCGCCTGCGGCGGCGACACCGGCGGCTCAAGCGGGGACGGCGAGCTCGCGGGTGCGACGTTCGCGGCAGGCTCCAAGGAATTCACAGAATCCATCTTGCTGGCCCAGATCACCGCAGTCGCGCTGGAAAACGCCGGTGCCACGGTAGAGGACAAGACTGGAATCTCCGGCAGCGCCACCGTGCGCGAAGCTCTGGAATCGAACCAAGTGGACTTCTATTGGGACTACACCGGAACAGGCTGGGTGAATATCCTGGGCCATACCACCGAGGACGTGCCGGAAGACCTCTACGATGCTGTCGCCAAGGAGGACGCCGAGAACGGCATCGCCTGGCTGAAACCGGCCCCGTTTGAAAACACCTACCGCATTGCCGCGAAAACCGAATTCGCGGAGGCCGAAGGCATCACCAACACGACCGAAGCCGCCGCGTTTATCAAGGAAAACCCGGACCAAGGCGCCGTCTGCGCTGCCAGCGAGTTCATCAACCGCGACGACGGGCTCCCCGGCCTGGAGGAAGCCTACGACTTCGAATTCAGCAAGGTAGTGGAGCTGGACCTTAACCTCATCTACACGCAGGTCGGCGAATCCTGCCAGTTCGGTGAAGTCTTCTCGACCGACGCCAGGATCGTCTCCAACCAATTGACGGTGCTGGAGGACGACAAAGACTTCTTCGTCCCGTACCAGGGTGCCATGACCCTGCGCCAGGAGACTCTCGACGAGTATCCGGCCATTGCCGAAATCATGGCCCCGATCAGCGCCGCATTGACCAATGAAGTCATCACCGGGCTGAACGGCCGCGTGGACAACGACGGCGAAGATCCCCGCGATGTCGCGGAAGAGTGGCTGGAAGAGCAGGGTCTGCTGAACTAGCGGCCGGACCTTCACATCGCCCCACAACCAGCGGCCGCCAGTCACCTCGACCGGCGGCCGCTGGCTTTTACGCTTTAAGGCTTTTAGGCCTCTGCGAAGCGGCCCACCGTCTTCTGCGCGTCGATCCCCGGCAGGGCAGCGGCGAAAATTCGGTAGTAAGCCAATTCCTCGCGCGTCCGCAGCGGCGGATCCAGCAGGCCGGCCTCGCGCGTCAAGTCCGCTGCGCTGACTGACGCCTCGAAGTGTTCGCGGAGCACATCGTTCATGCCGGTGCCTTGACCGAACTGTTCCTTCGGCCGCCAGAGCACCTCATCGGGAACCATACCGTCGAAGGCTTTGCGCAGCAGCCACTTGGCCGGCCGCTCCGCGCCCGTCAGCTTCCAGGCCGGCGGCAGCGCCAGGGCCAGTTCCACCACGTCCAGGTCCAAAAAAGGCAGCCGTGGCTCCACGCCGTGGGCACCGGCCACCCGGTCAACGCGCTGCAGCCCGCCGATGGGCATACCTTCGATCGTCTCCAGCAGGTCTTCGTGAAGCGCCTCGCCGGTGTCATGGCGGCCGTAGTGGGTGTAGCCGGCGAACAGCTCGTCGGCGCCCTCGCCCACCAGCACAATCTTTACGTGTTCAGCCGCCAACCGGGACACCAGATGGTTCGGCACCGCGCTGTGCACCAACGTGGGGTCGAAGGATTCAAGCGTGGCAATGACCTTTGGCACCAGCGCGATCGCGTCTTCGGCGGTGTAGACCAATTCATGGTGCTCGGTCCCGGCTGCGGCCGCCATGGTGCGGGCGGCCAGCAGGTCGGCGCTTCCTTCCAGCCCGACGGCGAACGTCTTCAGGGCGAGCCCTCGCTCTGCCAGCTTTTGGGCTGCCACGGCCGTGATGATGCTCGAGTCAACGCCGCCGGACAACAGCACGCCCACCGGAACATCGGCTGCGAGGCTCCTTTCGATCGCCCGGACCAGTGTGTCGCGGAGGGCATCAAAAACCCATTGCGGCGGGTCCTCGTCCGGTCGCCTGCTCTTGAGCAGCACCGGGGCACCTGCAGGGAAAACCGGGCCGGCAATCAACCCGTCCTCCGGCGTCCAGGCGTGACCCGGTGGGAATGGTTCCACGAGGGGCCGCCATTCTTCGTCGAACGCCTTCATCTCCGAGGCAAACAGCACCGTCCCTTCCCGGCGCGCCCAATACAGTGGCGACAATCCGAGAACGTCCCGGGCGGCGACGAACCACCCGTCGCCGCCCGCCATCACCAAGGCAAACGGGCCCCACAGCTTTTCGAAGGCGGCGATGCCACGTTCTTCGTACAGCTGCAGCGCGGCCTCCAGATCGGACCGAGTTCTGAAGCGCTCGGCTCCCAGCCGGTCGCGGATCCTCTGATAGTTGTAGATTTGGCCGTCGCCCACCAGCCACGTGTCGCCGTCGCGCCCGGATAACGGCTGCTGCCCGTGCTCGCGATCCACAATCATCAGCTGGCGGCTTCCCAGCCACGCGTTTCCCACCCGCCGCGAACCCGAACCGTCCGGTCCGCGGTGTGCCAGCCTGTCCAGCATTCGTTCGCCCGCTGTCGCGTCAAAGTCTCCGTAAGCTGCCACTATGCCCGAAATTTTGCATCCCGCCTTCACGCTTG
The DNA here is from genome assembly GCA_051751385.1 of Actinomycetota bacterium. Taxonomy (GTDB): domain Bacteria; phylum Actinomycetota; class Actinomycetes; order Actinomycetales; family Micrococcaceae; genus Crystallibacter. Next base: position 542,378 of record JBNJKW010000003.1, read on the forward strand.
CCCACACCGGTATGGCGTCGCGCGCGGCCGACTCTCTGGTCGGCACCTGGCGCTGCGACGCGGTTCCTCCAGCATAGCCAGCGGCCGATCGCGGTCTCCCCCGGGCTCCAGGCTCGGTCCGCCGCCGTCGCTCCTTAGACTGGTAGGCATGACTTCAACGCTGGTGGCCAAAGACCTCTCGGGCGGCCACGGCCACCGCGCCCTGTTCGCCAACCTGAATCTGACCGTCGCCCCCGGCGATGTGGTGGGCGTGGTCGGAGCCAATGGCGCCGGCAAAACCACGCTGCTGCGCATCCTGGCCGGCGTCGATGCGCCGCTGGCCGGATCGGTGAGCACCGCGCCCTCGGATGCGTTTATTGGCTGGCTGCCGCAGGAACACGAGCGGATTCCCGGCGAGACCATCGCCGCGTACATCGGCCGGCGCACCGGCGCGGCCGAAGCCACCGAAGCCATGGAGTCCGCAGCCGAAGCGCTGGGCTCCGGCTCCAAGCACGCCGACGACGCTTACGCCGCCGCACTGGACCATTGGATGGCCAGCGGCGCCGCGGATCTGGAGGACAGGATTCCGCCCGTGCTCGCCGAACTCGGCCTGGATGTTGGCCCGGACGCCGCCATGACCAGCCTGTCCGGCGGCCAGGCCGCGCGGGCCGCGCTGGCGGCCCTGCTGCTGAGCCGGTTCGACGTGGTGCTGCTGGACGAGCCCACCAATGACCTGGACCTGGCCGGGCTGGCCCGGCTGGAGTCTTTCGTGCAGGGCCTGCGCGGCGGCGTGGTGCTGGTGTCGCACGACCGTGAATTCCTGGCCCGCTGCGTCACCACCGTGGTCGAGCTGGATCAGGCACAGAACAAAGTGGCGGTCTACGACGGCGGCTACGACGCGTTCCTGGAGGAACGTTCCGTGACCCGCCGGCACGCCCGCGAGGCCTACGACGAGTTCTCGGAGAAGAAGGCGGACCTCGTGGCGCGGGCACGCACCCAGCGCGAATGGAGTTCGCAGGGCGTCCGCAACGCCATGAAGAAGAACCCGGACAATGACAAAATCCGCCGCAGGGCCAGCACGGAATCGTCCGAGAAGCAGGCGCAGAAGGTCCGCCAGATGGAGTCTCGGATTGCCCGGCTGGACGAGGTGGAGGAGCCGCGCAAGGAGTGGCAGCTGCAGTTCAGCATCGGCGCCGCCCCGCGTTCCAGTTCCGTGGTCGCCACCCTGAATCAGGCCACCGTCCGGCGCGACGGTTTCACGCTCGGCCCGGTCTCGCTGCAGGTCAACGCCGGCGAGCGCATCGGCATCACCGGCCCCAACGGCGCCGGCAAGTCCACCCTGCTGCGCCTGCTGCTGGAACACCAGGAGCCCGACGACGGCGCTGCCGCCTTGGGTGCCAGCGTCGCCATCGGCGAGATCGACCAAGCACGCGGCCAGCTCGCGGAGGACCAACCGCTGGGCGCCGCCTTCGAAGCGCTGGTGCCGGACTACAGCCAGGCCGAGGTCCGCACCCTGCTGGCGAAGTTCGGGCTCAAGGCGGACCAGGTTGGCAGCACGGTCGGCGCCCTCTCCCCCGGTGAGCGCACCCGGGCCGCCCTCGCCCTGCTGCAGGCCCGCGGTGTGAACCTGCTGGTCCTCGACGAGCCGACCAACCACCTGGACCTTCCCGCCATCGAACAGCTGGAGCAGGCACTGGACGGCTACGACGGCACCCTCCTGCTGGTCTCGCACGACCGCCGCCTGCTGGAAAACGTCCGGCTGGACACCCGCTGGGACGTCGATGCCGGCCAGGTCACCGTGAAGTGACGGCTGGGGCCGGTCCGACTCAGAGCACTTCTTCTTACTGCTTCCCGCCCTGGAAAATCTTTCTGTTGTGTACCGGCAAATCGGCGCCTACCCTGATGCCAAGGGCAGGAGCTCGCCATGGAAGTCACCCTTTTTGTTATCGACGTCGTACTCGCCTTCGCCCCTTTTGTGGTGCTGGTGTTCGGCCCCGAGCGGCGGGTAGACAGACCCGTTGCGCCGCGCCGTCGCTCCGTTTCCGGCTTGGCAGCTTACCGTCGGGCCAGGAAAAAGGTAGCCCCTGAAGTGGACCTGCTTTCACCCCTCCCGCCTACGCCGGGTGCCGGCGGAGGAACCAGAGCGCCAGTGCGGCTGCGGCCAGCCCGGCGGCCCACTGGAACGAGGTTCCACAGGGCTCCCAAACGTCGCTCCCGGGGACCACGATGAGGGGGACCACGGCGCCCCGCGGGCAGGATCACCGCTGATATCGCTCCCGCCCGTTCAATCAATATCGCGACCCGTCCCCCTTGTCCGCGCGCTGCCGAAATTCCGCCGTCGTGCCCCTTGACCTGCCACTGCCGCAGGAGTAGGTTCTTAGTCAACCGAAAGGTTGATCAAGGGAAGAGTTGAATACCGTGACAGATCGCAGCGACGAGGCACTCCTGGACCGGGCCTTTATGGCCTTGGCAGATCCGGCCCGCCGCCGCATCATTGCCCGGCTCAGCCGCGGACCGGCAACGGTCAACGAACTGGCCGAGCCCTTCGAGATCACTAAGCAGGCGGTCTCGAAGCACATCCAGGTCCTCGAGCAGGCGGGACTGGTCACCCGCACCCGGGATGCCCAGCGCCGGCCCGTCCACCTGAACGCCGCACGGCTCGAAGCGCTCACGGCATGGATCGACCAATACAGGCTGGCCCGCGAGGCGCAGTACCGCGGGCTGGATGCCGTGCTCAACCACCTATCCAAGGACAAAACATGAGCAACGCACTCAAAGTCGCCGTCCCGGACGGCGTCCCGTTCATCGAGGCGGAACGAGAGTTCGACTATCCGGTGGCCGCCGTCTTCCGCGCCCACAAGGACCCCGAGTTGATCAAGCAGTGGCTGGGTCCACGGGGCATGAAGATGGACATCGACCACTACGATTTCCGCACTGGCGGCAGTTACCGCTATCTCCACACCAGCCCGGACGGTGCCGCATATGGCTTCAGCGGCGTCTTCCACACGGTCCGCGAAAACGAGTTCGCCGTCCAGACCTTCGAGTTCGATGGCTACCCGGACGTAGTCAGCATCGAGTTCATGACGTTCCAGGATCTCGGCAATGGACGCTGCAAGTTGATCGGCCACTCCGTCTACCCCTCGCTCGAGGCACGTGACGGCATGGCCCAGTCCGGGATGGAAGGCGGCATGAGCGAGGGCTACGAGCGGCTGGACGAACTGCTCGCCGGCGTCCGGACCACGTAAAAGCACGACAAAATCAATTCGGCGAAGGGGCCGGAGCCCGCGGCTCCGGCCCTTCGTCGGGCGCGTCGTCGCGCGCGCCGCCGCTCCCCTCGCCGAGCCCTTCTGCCGGACATGCTTCCACCACCCATTGGCGTCTCCGGGATTAGAAAGTATGCTGAGGAATCCCTGCACCCGATACGGAAGGTGGTTCCATGGCCAACGATGATGAAGGACGCAAGGAAGTCGCCAAGATCCTGAAGGACGCTGATATATGCATCCTCACCACGGTCAATGCCAGCGGACAGCTGTTCAGCCGCCCGTTGGCACTGCAGGAAGCCGAGTTCGACGGCGACCTGTGGTTCGTGACGCAGGATCCCTCACCCAAGGCCGACGAAATCCGTGGCAACCCCCATGTCAATGTTTCCGTCAGCGGATCGGACGGCTACCTGTCCCTCTCCGGAACGGCAACGATCGTCCACGACCAGGCAAAAATTGACGAGCTGTGGGGCCCCACGATCGAACCTTGGTTCGAGAACGGCAAGGACGACCCGACCGTTGCGTTAATTCACGTCGAGGCGCACACAGCCGAATATTGGACACCGGATTCCCCCAAGGTGGTCACGCTGTTCAAAATGGCCAAGGGGATGGTCACCGGTAAGAAAGCTGACGACGTCGGCAAGAACGACGTCGTCGACCTTTAGTGCGGCGCCTGCCGCACGGCACCCACCACACACCTAAGGAGTCAGCAATGTCCGACAAGTCCGAAAATCTCTTGGCCCGTTCTGTGCATGACCTTACTGCCGCCGCCTGGTTCGGCGGTTCGCTGATGGGCGCGGTGGGACTGAATGGAGCGGCAGCTTCCGCCGAGGACCCTCGCGAACGCACCCGCCTGTCCAGCGCGGGCTGGATGAAATGGGCGCCGGTCCAGACCGCTGCCTTCGCAGCACACCTAGCTTCCGGTGTGCCCCTACTGATGGGAAATAAGGGCAGGGTGATCAAGCAGGAAGGGGTGATGCGCTACACCATCATCAAAACTGCTGTCACGGTGGTCGGCGCGGCCGTCACCCTCTATTCCGGCATGCTGGGCAAAAAGGTGGAACGGCTGTCTGAAGAGGGAGCCGAAGGGGCAACTGAGCCGTCCTCCGAGGCGTCGCCGGAGCTGAAAGCCGCGCAGACGCAGCTCAAGGTGCTGCAGTGGGCCATCCCGGCCTTTGCCGGCACCGTCATTGTGCTGGGCGCCAAGCACGGCGAGTTGCAGCGCCCGAAGAGCTTCCTCGCGGGCCTGCTGAAGCACTAATCGGCACTGATGCTCTTCCCGGCGCACGGGACAAGACTCCTGGTCCCGTGCGCCGGCCTGCAATCCCGCCGTGCCCATGGAGAGTCAGCGCCGGTAGCTTGCCCGCCGCAGCTAGGATTGGTGAAACGAAAAAACTCAAAGGCAGAAGTGGGGAACGGCATGCCGGCAGCATCATGACGGCCGCCAAAGCGGCGGTCGCTTTGTCGTGGGCTGCCATCGCTGGCATTTCGGCCGCGGGGCTGCTGGTCATGGTGCAGGTTGCTGCTGCCTCGTTCATCGCGCCGCCCCGTTTCAGTCTGGTGGCTGTGATTTCCGTGGCAGTCCTGGTCCTGGCCTGGCACCTACGCGTAGACACGCCGCTGATGCGGCGCCAGACCACGGCGGCGATGACCGCCGTCGTCATCGTCTGCAACGACCTCACCGCGCCACTGCACCAGACGGTGGCGGTGGTGGGAGTCGGGCTGCTGGCCACCCGCGTGGTGTTCCGGCGGTTCCGGTGGGCCGATCTGTACTGGTTCATCAGCCGTCTGCTTGCCGCCGCCCTCATGGTGTCAGTGTTCCAAGCTGCCCATGCTGCCGGCATGATCTGGCCGGCCGCGCTGCTGGCCGGCTGGCTGGCCTTCTTTCTGACGGCGATTGCGGTTGAGGGCGCCTTCACTACATCGTCGAAACGGCGCAGCACGTTCCGCAACGGCATCGGCTGGCCGCCGGCGCTCGGCACGCTGGCCATCAACTTTCTGCTGTGTCTGGCCGGGCAGCACGCCGCCATGCAGTTCCATCACGACGGCGTCCAGTCGTTCTTCCTGGTCTTCGCCTCGGTCTTGGCGCTTGACGTGACCGGCTGGCTGCGCAACCGCGATCTGCGCCGCCGCCTCACCGGCCTGGTGGACGCCTCGCTGGAGCTGCCCTGGAGTCCGGATGGGCTCGATAAGACCCTGCTCGCCGCCGCCAGCTCCTCCGTCCGGGCGGACAAGGTGGCACTGCAGCCCGAGGCTCCGGTGGACAAGGAAATTGGCGTCCGGATGCGCCGCTGGGACGACGGTGACAAGTACCTGGTGGCCTCGCGGAACGGCGGGGCCCAGTTCACTGAAGAAGACGAGCAGGTGCTCGACGCGCTGGCGCACGTGGGCAGCATTATGGTCCGGCACGATGAGCTGGTGCACGAGCTGCGGCTGCAGGCGGACACGGATGCGCTGACCGGCCTGGGCAACCGGCGCACACTCTGGCACCGGCTAGCCGAGATCAATACCGGCCGCCGCCCCGGCGAGGCCATCGCCGTCGTCTATCTAGACCTGGACGAGTTCAAGTCCGTCAACGACCAGCACGGCCACTACGTGGGCGACCTGCTGCTCACTGCCACCGCGCAGCGCATCCGCTCGGAAATCCGCCAGGCAGACGTGGCCGCGCGCATCGGCGGCGACGAATTCGTCGTCGTGCTCCGCGACGTTGGCACCGAGGCGGACGCCCGCGCCGCCGCCGAGCGCATTGCTGCCTCGATCGCGCGGCCGCTCACCGCCCGCGGCAGCACGCTGCAGGTCCGGGCCAGCATCGGCGTGGCCTACTCCGGCCGTCCGGCTAAGGACATCGAGGAGCTGCTGCGGAACGCCGACGCCTGTATGTACGGCGCCAAGCGGCTGCAGCAGCGGCTGCGCGAATCCGAGCGCGCCGGCTCCAGTTCCGAAAACAGCCTGGCCGTGGCCGTGGAGCGCGGCATCCGGCGGCACCGGCTGCGCGTGGCGCTGCAGCCCATCATCGCCCTGGACCTGGACGCGATCGTGGGCTTCGAGACGCTGGCCCGCTATGAAGACGAGGAACTGGGCACCATCCCGCCGGACCAGCTGGTGGCCGAAGCGAACCGGCTGGGCCTGCTCAACGAGCTGACCATTCAGGTGATCGACGGTGCCGCCGCGGCGATGGCCCGGGTCTGCGAGATCAGCGATCTCCGCTCCGTCTCCGTGAATGTGGAGCTGGGCCAACTCACCCCCGGCTCCACGGTGGTGGACCGGCTGCGCCGGATGCGCGCCGAAGGGCCGGAGCTGAACGTCATCATTGAGCTGACCGAGAACTCCCTGGGCACCATGACCGAGGAGTGCCGGATCATGCTGGCCCAGCTGCGCAGCGAGGGCTTTAAGATCGCCGTGGACGACTTCGGCTCCGGCTACTCGTCCATGAACTCGCTGACCGAATTCGCCTTCGACATCGTCAAGGTGGACCGCACGCTGGCCAGCGGGGACGACGGCAGCGCCCGGAACATCGTGGTCAGCCACCTGATCGCCATGTTCACCGCGTTGAAGGCGGATGTGGTGATCGAAGGCATCGAGACGGCCGCGGCCGTGGAATGGCTGGCCGGCTGCCCGAATCTGAACGTACAGGGCTTCTACTTCGGCCGACCCATGTGGCCGGACGAGGTCATCGCCCGCCTGGAAACCTCCGGCAAGGCAGCACGCCCGGCGTCGGTTTTGGAGGCCAGCCCCGCCATGGCGGAATAACGACGGCGGAGCTCACCTTCAGCGTCGGGCAGGCACTTCCCATCCAGCCGGGGCCCAAGCCCTCCGTGCGCTTAGCTCACAGCTTGCTTGACCAGCTCGGCAACCCTCGCTGCCCCGGCCTCACTCAGTTGCGTCAGCGCGAAGGACGTCGGCCACAGACCATCGTTCTCGTCGAGATTGGCTTCCTCGTTGAACCCGAAGGTCGAATAACGGACTTTGTCCGCCTGCCCGCTGCGGAAGAAGCACACCACTTTCCCGGCCCTGGCGTAGGCCGGCTGGCCGTACCACAGTTTGGGCAGCAGCTCCGGAGCGGCAGTGGTGACGATGTTGTGCAGGCGCTCCGCGATGTCGCGGTCCGGCAGCGGCATCTTCGCGATCTTCGCCAGCACGGCCGCCTCATCGGCTGCTGCTTTTTTCGATCCGCTGCCGCGGCGTGCGGCTGCTTTCAACTCTGCGGCGCGCTCCTTCATGGCTGCGCGCTCCTCTGGCGAGAAGCCCTCTGCAGAGGACGCGCTGTCGTTCTTCTTCTCGCTGGCTTTCGGATCAGGGCTCATCGTGTTGTTTCCTCTTCCAATTGTTAAGGGCGGACGCCATGTTCCGAGCCGGCTTAGCTCAGCTGCTCCAAGGCCTGGAGTTGCAGCACGATCCACGGGCTGAACGCCCAGGGGGCAGCAGTAGCGGCGGTCTGCAGGTCCGACGGGCGCACCCAGCGGTACTCGGCCACTTCGTCATCCCTCGGAGCGGGTTCACCCACTGCCAGCGCGGTGTAGACCGGGCAGAACTCGTTCTCCACAATTCCGGAAGCGTCCACCGCGCGGTAGCGGAAGTCCGGCAGCACCAGCTTCAGGTCTTCCAGCCCGAGCCCCAACTCGTAGCGCACACGTCGCCGCACGGCGTCGGCCATCTCCTCCCCCGGGGCCGGATGGCCGCACGCGGAGTTGGTCCAGACGCCCGGCCAGGTCAGCTTGTTCAGGGCGCGCCTGGTCACCAGCACGCGGCCCTCGGCGTCGGAAATGTGGCAGGAGAACGCCAGGTGCAGCGGCGTCTCCCCCGTGTGGATCGCGGCCTTGTCGGCGACGCCGGAAGGCTTCAGATTCTGGTCCAGCAGCACGACCTGCTCGGCGTCGTTGATCGTCATGTTTGTCCGCCAACTGCAGGCCGCTGCCTGCGAAAGAGCCCCGCACAGCGGTCAATCGTCGTCATACCTGCCATCTTACGGAGCCGGTTCAACAGAATCGAAAGAGCTGGCTGCGCTGTGCGCCCGCAAGACAAAGCAGAGCCTGACCGATATCATCGCCTTATGACGATGCAACGGGAACGTACTGCCGGCCGGACTGGTGACTTGGCGCCGGCCGCCGCGCTGTTCCACAGCCTCTCGGATCCCACCCGGCTGACCATCTTGCAGCACTTGACCACCGGGGAGCATAAGGTCCGCGACCTGACCGAGCATCTGGGGCTGGCCCAGTCCACGGTCAGCGCACATCTTGCCTGCCTGAACGACTGCGGCCTTGTCACCTCGCGCCCGGTGGGACGGGCTTCGCTGTACTCGCTGACCACCGAGCCCGAACTGCTGGCAGCCCTTTCCGCCGCGGAGCGTTTGCTTGAAGCGACGGGCTACGCCGTCGAACTGTGCCCCACTGTTAGCGGAAGCCGGGCCGCCACGGAGGCATCCGCATGAGCGGGCACCACCACCATGCCGGACCGACCCACCGCGGTCGGCTGGCCATAGCCTTCGCCATCACCGCCTCCATCCTGGTCGCGATGGTGATCGGCGCCTTCGTCACCGGCAGCCTTGCGCTGCTGGTGGACGCCGGACACATGCTCACAGACGCCGGCGGCCTCCTGATCGCCCTGATGGCCGCGTCGCTCATGATGCGGCCGCATACTCCGCGCCGGACCTGGGGGTACCTGCGGATGGAAGTTCTGGCAGCTGGGGCGCAGGCCGCGATCCTGCTGGCGGTGGGCATCTACGCGCTGGTCGAGGGCGTCCAGCGGCTGTTCGCCCCGCCGGAAGTCAACGCGGACGGCCTGCTGGTTTTCGGCATCATCGGCCTGCTGGGAAACATCGCGTCCATGCTGGTGCTCAGCGCCGGCCGGAATGCCAACCTCAACCTGCGGGCAGCCTTCCTCGAAGTCGTCAATGATGCCCTCGGCTCGGTGGCCGTGATCGCCAGCGCCGTCGTCATCGCCACCACCGGGTGGACCCAGGCGGACGCCTTGGCCGCCATGCTGATCGCGCTGCTGATTGTGCCGCGGACCATCAAGATCCTGCGGGAAGCCGGCAGCATTCTGCTGGAAACCGCGCCGAAGGGCCTCGATCTGGAGGACGTCCGCCAGCACATCCTGGAAGTACCGCACGTATTGGCCGTGCATGACCTGCACGCGTCGCGGATCTCCTCCAACATTCCGGTGCTCAGCGCGCATGTGGTGATCGAGGACTCCTGTTTCGTGGACGGCCACGCCCCTCAGGTCCTGGACCAGCTCCAGCAGTGCGTCGCCGAGCATTTCGTGGTCAGCGTGGAACACTCCACGTTCCAACTGGAGCCTGCCGGGCACCTGGAGCACGAGCACCCGGCCCACGACTGAGAGCCCGCGGCTGCCCGGTACGGGATGGGCGCTGGGCGGCTATGGGATGGGCACTGTGCCGATCGGGCCGAAGCGCTTCATCACCATCGTTGAAGTGAGCCGTTGAACGCCGGGCAGGCCCCCGAGCGCGGTGTCATACAGCACTTGGTAGGCGGCCAGATCGGGGGTCAGGACCCTCAGCATGTAGTCGATCTCTCCGAACAGCCGTTGGGCATCGACAATGTTCGGCACCGCGGTGACGGCCGCCTCAAAGGCGGCGATGGTCTCTAGATCGGTCCGTCCCAAAGTCACGAAGAGAATCGCCTCAAAGTGGAGGCCGACGGCTTCCGGGGAAACGACGGCGCGGTAGCGTTCGATCGCTCCCGACTGTTCGAGATCCTTCAGCCTTCGATGGCATGAGGAGAGGCTGAGCCCCACCCGGCTGGCGAGGTCGGTGGCACTCATCCGCCCATCCTCTTGAAGCAGTGAAAGAATCTCCCGACTTAATGCGTCCACGCCGGTAATTGTTCCACAACAACCGGCATTCCGGCAGGAGAAGCGCAGAACATTTCACCTGTTTCGGCGTAGCATTTACGGCTGTTGGGAAAGGTCGCAAGGAAAGAAGAAGCTCCATGGATATGTCGCTGGTCCTCCAGTTTTGGGTGGTGGCGCTGCTGCTAGCGCTCACACCGGGGGCGGACTGGGCGTACGCCATCGGCGCTGGCCTGCGGGCACCCTCGGTGGCCCCGTCGGGTCTGGGAATGGCGTTCGGCTATGCGGTGGTGGTCTGCATCATTGCCGTTGGAGCGGGCGCCTTGGTCACCCAGTACCCGATGTCGCTCACCGTGCTGACTATCGCCGGCTCGGCCTACTTGATCTATTTGGGCGTGAATACTCTCGTCAGCAAGGCCGGTCAGGTTTCTGCCAGCGACGCGCACCTTGGGGATGCCCCGGCCGCCCAGTTTTTCCGCGGCGCCGGCGTCAGCGGGATCAACCCCAAGGGACTGCTCCTGCTGCTGGCACTGCTGCCGCAGTTCACCTCGCCCGCCGGCTGGCCGTCGGCAGCGCAGATGCTCTTCCTGGGCGGACTGCACGTGGTCAACTGCCTTTACATCTACTTCGCCGTCGCACTGCTGGCCCGGCGCATCCTGCGCTCCCAGCCCCGCGCCAGCGCCGTCGTCGCCCGGGCTTCCGGCGTGATCATGGTGCTGATCGGGCTGGGCATCTTGGTGGAGAAGGCAGCCGAGCTGCTCTAGGGGTCGCTTGTGCGTCCAATTCCAGCCGGAGCCCAACTAGCCCCCTGCCACGCGCGCCGTGTCGACGGCCTGCAGCTTGACGCCCTCGCCTACGGCTGCCGGGACTAAGGCACCGGGGCGGCTTCCGCAGTTACCGGAGCGGTGTCCGGATCAGCTTCTTATTCACGAATTCGTCCATGCCGAAGCGGGCCAGCTCGCGCCCGACGCCGGAGCGCTTGACGCCGCCGAAAGGCAGGTCGGCTTGTGAATCGGGGGTCGAGTTGATGAACACCATGCCGGTGTCCAGACGATCGGCGACCGCTTTTGCTTTTTCCACGTCCGTGCTGAAGACGGCGCCTCCGAGTCCATAGGGTGAGCTGTTAGCCAGGTCGATGGCTTCCGCAGCATCGGCAACCTTGTGGATGACGGCCACGGGGCCGAAGAGTTCCTCGAAGTAGGCACGCATGCCGGGCTTCACGTCCGTCAGGACGGTGGGTTCAACGAACGCGCCTGGCCCAGCCACGCGCTTGCCGCCGGTACGCAGCGTAGCTCCCTTGGAGACCGCATCCTTGACCTGGTCGATAAGTTCGTCGGCGGCGGCCTGGGAGGACATGGGCCCAAACCGGGTCTCGGGCTGCAGCGGGTCACCGGGTTTGATTCGCTCCATGCGGGCTGTGAATTTTTCCACGAATGCGTCGTAAAGGTCTTCTACTACGAAGAAGCGCTTGGAGGCCGTGCAGGCCTGCCCGGCATTGCTCATCCGGCCGGCGACGGCCGCCTTGACCGTCTGGTCCAGATCATCGCTGTTGAGGACGATGAAGGGGTCGCTTCCGCCCAGCTCGAGGACGTACTTCTTCAGGTTCCGGCCGGCAATTTCGGCGACGGCGGCACCGGCGCGTTCACTGCCGGTGAGGGAGACGCCCTGCACGCGCGGGTCCGCGATGAGCTCGGCGATCTGTTCATTGGTGGCGAAGATGTTGACGTAGCCGCCGTCCAGCAGTCCTGCGTCCTGAAAGATCTGTTCCATCGCCAGAGCGGACTGCGGGCACTGCCGGGCGTGCTTGAGCAGGATGGTGTTGCCGAGCATCAGGTTGGGCGCGGCAAAACGGGCCACCTGGTAGTACGGGTAGTTCCACGGCATGATGCCGAGCAGCACGCCGATCGGCGCGCTGCGAACGATCGCCTCGCCACCGCCCCTGACGGTCAGCAGTTCGTCGGCCATGAAGCCGGGGCCTTCTGTTGCGTAGTACTCGTAGATGTCTGCGACGAGGCCGACTTCGCCAAGTGCCTGGCTAACCGGCTTGCCCATCTCCTGGCTGATAATCCGCGCGAGCTCGCCTTTGCGCTCCCGATACAGTTGCGCAACGCGCTTCAGGACGTCGACCCGTTCCCTGACGGCCGTATTACGCCATAATTCAAAGCCCGTGTGGGTCCTTTTTACTGCCTCGGCGATATCCTCATCACTGGCAGCCGGCATTTCGAATATGGTCTCGTCCGTGGCCGGATTAATTGTCCTGTAGTAGCTCATGAGTTTGAGGATACCTAGCAATCAGTCCAGTTTTCCAGTGCTTCCCGCCACGCCTCCTACTGTTCATTACCGGCTGGCTCGGATTGATGGTATTTCACGGTCCTGCAGGTAGAATATTTGTGGTCGAACAGACCCGAGACACCGGCATCTTGATCGGATCATTAGGAGAGCAACTCGTGGCTTCACCGCTGGCGCTGCAGTCTCAAATCTATCGATCGCTGCCTGAGATGGAACGTTCGGAAGCCATCGTCCGCCGGATCTCTACAGCGATTTCGTTAGGCATGCTGCGGGTTGGGGAACGGCTCCCCGTCGAGGCCGAACTGTCCGAGATGTTCGGGGTTGCCGGTGCGACGCTGCGGGATGCCTTGGCCGCCCTGCGGGACCAAGGAGTGGTCGAGACCCGGCGGGGGCGAAACGGCGGCACTTTCGTCGTCAAGTTCCCGGCGACCCAAGTAGAGGACCTGCGCCAGTACTTGCGCGAGACTTCCATTGCAGACCTTCGCGATCTAGGCGACGAGCAGACTGCCGTGGCTGCCGCCGCCGCCCGCCTGGCCTGTGACCGGGCCGATCCGAAGGACCTGGACCGGCTGGAACGCCTGGCCCGCGGACTGGAACAAGCCACCACGCCGGAGAGCCAAGCGCGGGCCGATAGTCGCTTCCACATTGAACTGGCGGTGGTGGCCCAATCTCCCCGGCTGACCAGCCAGGAAATCAGGCTGCAAGCCGAAGTCGGGCAGCTCCTGTGGACTCCGCTGGCAGGCGTGTTCGACGAGCAGGTCGCGGCACGTGAACACCTGGGAATTGTGGCCGCTGTGCGGGAGGACGACCCCGACCGGGCGCAGCGTCTGGTCCTGGAACACATCCGCCGCAACACGTACCACTTGATCGACACCAAGCTGACACTTACGCATGCCGGCAATGAAGAGGAGATTTCATGACCGCGCCAGCAACTTCACCGGCTGCCGACAGCGCCGCCGCCATCGAGTCATGGCTCAACGGGCTGTACCAGGACCTCCACGCGTCGTCGAAGGACGTGGGAATGCAGCTTGAGGAAAGAATTTCCCAGGGCAGCAAGATATCGCCCAACGACATTGTGGGAATTGGCGAAATGGCAGAGTCATTTTTAAATTCCCACGACACTGCCGTTGGCGCCGGTGAAATATTCTCGCTCTCCGCCATCAAAGATGCCGAAGGTGTCCTTGAATGGTGGATTCGGAACGATTTCGGACATATCGAAAAATTCGGTTTCGATTTAGCCCCGGAAGGTGACCGGTTCTACGATTACGAGAAGCTGCCCTGGTTCTCCATCGCTGCGAAAACGGGACAGCAATCGATCGCTGGCCCCTATGTGGACTACCTGGGCTTCGACGAATACATTGTCACCTGTGCCGTTCCTACCTATGTCCATGGCGCGTTCGTCGGCGTGACGGGCTGCGATATCCGGATCAAGGACCTGGAGAACAAGTTGATCCCGATCGTTCGCCGGATCCCCGGCGATGCCGCCATCCTGAACGACCAGAACCGCGTGATTCTGGGCAATTCGGGACGCTTCATCGTCGGTGAGCGCATCAAGTCCGAGCCCGAAGGGTTCGGTTTCCTGCCGCTGGACGTGCCGAACCTGAACCTGCGGTTGATTTACGCGACCGGGTAGCCACCGGGAGGAACTTTCAGGCGTCCACGCGATTAACCAGTCGTATTGTTTCGGTGGCGCCTCCCTTCCGGCCCTGTTCCTTCCTGCTGAAGCGGACGAACTCGGCAAATAATGCCGTCCGGTCAACCTCGTTCCCGTCCGAATCCTCCGGGTGCCACTGCACTCCGAGGACCCAGGTCTTGCCCGGATGCTCGGTTCCCTCCACAACACCATCCTCGGCCACCGCCGTCGCCGTCAGTTCGGGGCCCACCGTCCCCACTGCCTGATGATGGCCCGACCGCACGGTAATCGACTCGCAACCCATGATCGCGGCAACCTTGGAGCCGGGCAGCAGCCGAATGGACTCGTCCAGGAACATCGGCTGTCCCGGTCCGCCGCGATGCAGGTGCCACGGGTCCAGATCCGGGATCAGCGTGCCGCCGCAGGCCACGTTCAGCAGTTGCGAACCGCGGCATATGGCCAGCAGCGGTTGGTCCCGCTCGAGCACACCCTGGATCAGCTCCAGGCAGTACTCGTCCGCCCGGCGGTCCACGCCATAGGAGTTCGGCACCGGATCATGGTGACCGTACAGCGCACCGTCCACGTCACCGCCGCCCAGGAAGAGCACGCCATCGTAACCAGCCAGTTCCGCTGCCGGCAGCAGTTCCGTGGCCGCGCTGTCCACTAATTCGGCGCGGGCGCCGACGGCCAGCAGCGTCTCAAGGGCCGTCCGGGTGAACCGCTCCATCAGTTCCAACGTCTGATCCGTCATCCCGGGAAAGGTCAGGGAAACAACGACGGCGATGCGCGGGGCGTCCGCCGGCAGGTCGGCAAAACCGGCCGGAAGCACGGCCGCGGGCTTTACCCGCAGCGGTTCCACGCTCACCGCACACCCGCCCCGGTCAGTCCGCCCTCGGCGACAGTGCGGCGCCGTGCTGCCGCCTCGACCACCCATCGGAACAAGGCGTGGTCGCTGGCATTGGTCTCCGCGGTGTCCTCCGGGTGCCACTGGATCGCCAGCATCTGCGCCCCCGGTACTTCCACCGCTTCCACCACGCCGTCGCGAGCGCTAGCGGTCACTGTCAGGCCTTCACCCAGTGCGCCGACCGCCTGATGATGGTAGGAGGAGACGTCAGCCTCCTCGCTCCCGACAACCTGGGCCAGCAGCGAGCCCGCGGCGACGCGCACGGGATGGATTGCACCCTTGTGCTGCACGTCCCCGGGCCCGAGGTGCTGGATCAGGGTTCCGCCGCGAGCGACGTTCAGCAGCTGGAGCCCGCGACAGATCGCCAGCAGCGGAACGTCCGCGGCTATGCAGCTTTCTATGATCGCCGTCTCGTAGGCGTCCTGGCCGTCATAGTCGGTGGGCCAGTAATGCTCGTCGGGCTCGGCTCCATACAGCGACGGCGAGACGTCGGCTCCGCCCGGCAGCACGACGCCGTCCAGCCTGGCGAGCTGTTCCGTCGGACTTTCGCCGGTGCCCTGAAACATGATCATCGGCTCGCCGCCTGCCCGGACGATGCAGCGCAGCACCGCGGCGGCCACGGCGACGCCGTCGTAGCGCAGACCGTGGACCGAGCTGGACCACATGCCAGGCACTCCGATCAGAGGTCGTGTCATGCCGGGATCTCCGTGGTCAACGGGAACGGCAGCTGCGGCATCCACTCGGCCCAGACGGACTCCAGCCGGCCGTCCGCGATGACGGATCCCAGAGCGAGGTTGAGCTCGGCCAGCAGTTGCGGGTTGTCCTTCGCAACGCCGACTCCCCAGCGGTTGCCGGTCCGGGCGGTGAAGGCCACGTCATAGGCCGGGTCCTCCCCCAGCGGGACGGTCACCACGTCGTCGTCCACCATGGCATCCACCTCGCCGTTGCGCAGCGCGGCAAGCATGTCACCGAAGACGTCGTCGCTGGCGCCGAACGCTACCGGGACGATCCCGGGGAACGTGGAGGCAAGACGCATATTGGCGCTGCCTTCGATGGCCGCGACCCGATAGCCGGCGAGGTCCTCCGGCGACCGCGCCGGGTCCCCCTTCCGGACCAGGACCGTCTCGTCGAACACCGCGTACGGTTCGGTGAAGTCCACCACCGCCTGCCGCTCGGGGATGATGCCCTGGCCACACCAAACGGCGTCGACCTTGTGGTCCCGCACCGTCGGGAGCATATCGTCCCAGGGCATGCAGGCCCACTCGAGGCGCAGCCCCATGGCGGTGGCCACCAGGTCGGCGGCCGCCGGTTCGTATCCGCGGCGGTTGCCATCAGCGTCGGCCAGACTGAACAGCGGCGGCGCCTCGGAGTCGATGCAGGCCAGACGCAGGACTCCCGGGGTCAGAGTATGCACGGCGTTCACGGGATGGTCTCCCAGTACATTTCGCGGTCCCATTCGGTGATGGCGCCACAGTAGCGGGCCCATTCCTCCTGCTTCAGCTGCGTGTAGATCGCCACCAAGTCCTCGGGCAGCGCCGAGGTGAGGTAGGTGTCTGACACGAACGCGTCGATAGCGTCACCCAGTGTGAGCGGCAGTTGGCCGCCGACCGGGCCGTCGGCACCGCCGTCGGGCATTCCAGGATCGAGATGGCGGTCCAGTCCGTCCTGCATGGCGGCAATCAGCAGCGTGTGGGACAGATAAGGGTTCACAGCGGCATCCGGCACACGGTATTCCATCCGGCCGTTCGAAGAGATGCGGATCAGGCAGCCGCGGCTGTCCAGTCCCCAGTTGGCCAGGCTCGGCGCAAACTGCCCGGCGTCCCAGAACCGCTTATAGGAGTTGACCGTGGAGGCCATCACGGCCATCGACCCCGGTGCATGGGCCAGCATTCCGCCGATGGCGTGCTTAGCCGTCTGCGAGACGTGCAGTTCCACTCGGCCGGCGTCCTCGGTGACATTGGTGTCGCCGTCCCATAGGCTCAGGTTGTGGTGGCAGCCGTTGCCCATCTGGCCGTTGTACGGCTTGGGCATGAAGCTGGCCGTGACGCCGAATTCGCGGGCTACCTGCTTGCAGATCTGCCGGTAGGTCACCAGCCGGTCGGCGGTGTTTTCCACCCGGTCATACATCCAGTTCAGCTCGAGCTGGCCGTCGTCCTCGTAGTCTCCCTCGATCATGTCCAGGCCCATGGCCTTGGCATAGGTAACCAGCTGCTTATAGATGGGGCGCATCCGCTCCAGGTTCTCCACCTGGTAGGCGGGGCTGGTGCCGGGCTTCTTGACGACCTCCAGGCCGGGGCCCTCCCACGTCATCTCCGGTTCGGTGCCGGAGCGGACTTCGAAGCCGGTGCGGGCGGTGAACGCCTCGTGTGAACGGATCAGCAGGGACCGGGTGTCAATCGACATCAAGCGGCCGCCGACCTCCGGCAGATGCGGGGGCTCGTAGGCGGTGCAGAAGATCCGCGCGACCTTGGTGTCCCACGGCAGCACCACGAAGGTGTCCGGTTCCGGCAGTCCCCAAAACTCGCGGGCCTCGATGCCGCCGCCTATCAGGTTGCCGTGGCGGTCGTTCTGCAGGTCGGACAGCGCGGTGCGGTGGAAACAGATTCCCTTCTCCAGGTTGCGGCGGAAGTGGTTGGCCGGAACCATCTTCGCCACCATGCGCGAGCCGATGGTCGGCAGCGCGTAGTAGACGTATTCAACGCCGGCTTCTTCAATCTTGCGGCCGAGTTCGCGCACCGTTTCGGCGCGCAGGTTGCGCTCCTGATGGCGCGCGAAGGCGTCGCGGTCGCTTAGTACCGCCAGCATCTCGACGGCGGCCGTGTCGGGCCGTACGGGGGTCAGTGTCATCTCAGTCTTCTTTCGGGTCGGTGGCCAGCGGCCGTCTAGACGGCGGCCAACTGGGAGCTGGCGGGCAGGCCGGCCTCGGTCACGAGCTTGCGGTATTGCAACTGGCGGTCGGCGGGCAGTGCGGAGGTGACGACGCCGATCAGCCTGCCGCCGAGGTAGTAGGCCAGGGCCGCGCCATCGGCGGGCCGCGACGGGTTCCCTTCGAGGACCTCGATCCGGTCGGCGACGGCGTGGCTGCCCACGCCTTGGACGCGGATGCCGAAAATATCCGTCCAGAACGAGGGCAGCGGCGGGGCCGGTTCCGGCGTTTCGGTGCCGTTCAGTCCGGCAACCAGGGCCGGTGCGGCGATCTTGGCGGTGTCGGCAGGTGTGGCCCAGTGCTCTACCCTGCGAGGGCCGGTTCCGGTGCGGTGGTCGGGGTAGCGGGCCACGTCGCCGACGGCCACCACATGCTCGGTCCCCAGCACCCGCAGGTACCGGTCGCAGAGCACGCCGTCGGTCAGGTCCAGGCCGTTGCCGGTCAGCCACTCGACGTTGGGCTTCGAACCAACCGCCTCAATCACGGCATCGGCAGGCACCTCGCGTCCGCCGGTCAGGC
Organism: Actinomycetota bacterium; assembly: GCA_051751385.1. Taxonomy (GTDB): domain Bacteria; phylum Actinomycetota; class Actinomycetes; order Actinomycetales; family Micrococcaceae; genus Crystallibacter. The sequence continues at coordinate 560,695 of JBNJKW010000003.1, forward strand.
GGACCCCGGTACAGCGCTGCGGCCCGTCGGTGCTGTTCTCCGGCCAGGTGAACGCTGCGACGCGTTCGCCTGAGAGGCACTCGACGCCGCGTTCGACCAGGAAGTTGCGCATTCCCGCGCTGAGTTCGCGGCCGAGCGTGCGCTGCATGGGCCCGGTGCCGCCCTCGATCAACGTCACCCGGCAGCCCAACAGCATGGCAGTGGCAGCTGCCTCGCAGCCGATGAATCCCGCACCGACCACCACAATCCGGGCGTCCGGCTGCAGTTCCCGGTGCAGTCCCAGCGAGTCCTCCAGCGTGCGGATGACGTGCCGGCCGTGCAGGGGCCCGGGAACCCGGACCCGCGACGGCCGCAGCCCGGTGGCGACCACCAGTCCGTCGTAACCCAACTGCTCGCCAGTAGCGAGGGTCAGGGTCCGGCGTACTAGGTCCGCGCGGCTGACCGGTGCCCCGAGCTTCCAGTCAATGTCGGTGGCGCTGCGGCGCTGCCGCAGCGCCACTGACGCCAGGGCTTCCTGAATCGAGCCGGGCGATTTCAGCAGTTCCTTTGATAGCGGCGGCCTGTTGTACGGAGGATGGACTTCCCCGCCGATGACGAGGATCTCCTCCTCCCAGCCAGCAGACCGCAGCTGTTCAGCGGCGCGCAGGCCTCCCAGCGAGGCTCCGGCGATGACGATTCTGCGGGTCATGTTCAGTCCTTGAGGAAAATCGCCTGGACAGGGCAGACGTCAATGGCCTCTTCGACGACGTCCAGGAGGGAGTCGTCGAACGTGGGCTCGTATTCGAGGACGCCGTCGGGGTTCATACGGAATACTTCCGGGGCGGCGATGGCGCACTGGCCATGGTTGTCGCACAGGCTGCGGTCGACATCAACGGTCTTCATGGGAATCCTGCTTTCTGTTGGTGCTGTAGTGCTGTGTAGTGCTGCCTGCCGGTCAGCCGCGCTGAGTGAAGCCGATCGGCAGGCGGATGGGCCCGGTGTTGCCGGAATCCGGCAGCCACTCGTCTCCCCCGCTCAGGTAGGGGGCAGCGATGCGGCTGGCAAGCAACGGCAAGGCCTCGCTCATGTCCGCCCGCGCCACAAAGTGGCCCAGGCAGTGGTGCACACCGCCGCCGAACCCGTAGTGCGGCGCGTGCTCGCCGAGCAGGTCCATCTCCGGGTTGGGGAAGGCCTTCGGATCGGTGCCGGAAGACTGGGTAAAAAGGTGCACTGTGGTCCCCTTTTCTATGAAAAGGTCCTGGTAGGTGAAGTCCTCCACTGCTTCGCGCGTGACCCAGGTGACTGTTGGATTAATCCGCATGACCTCTTCGACGGCCTTGGCGCCCAGCTCCGGGCGTTCCGCCAGCAGCTCCCACTGCTCCGGATTACGGATGAAGGACTGCATCGCGAGGCCCAGTTGGTTGCGGGTGGTGTCCATGCCGCCGAAGATCAACAGCACCAGCGCGTTGCGCAACTCTTCGTCGCTGAGCCGGTCCCCGTCGCGGCTGGCCAGCACCAGGCGGCTGACGAAGTCCTCGCCCGGGTTGGCCTGGCGGTCCTTGATCAGCTCGTCTGCATATTCGTACAGCTCCGCGACGGCGGCCTCCACCTTGTCCAGATCCCGCTTGAAGGTCACGCCAAGCGCCAGTCCCACAGTGGAGGCCAGCCGGGCGATCTTCGGCCATTCGCTCTCCGGAATGCCCAACAGGATGGTGAGCACCCGGGTGGCGTACGGCTCGGCGAAGTCGCGGATGAACTCGCACTCGCCCTTGTTAATGAACGCGTCGATCAGCTCGTTGGCCAGGGCCTGGAACCGCGGGACCAAGTCCTTGATCAGCCGCGGCGAGAACGCCGGGTTGAGCAGCCGGCGGATGCGGTGGTGGTCCTCGCCTTCCAGCACCAGCAGATTCTTGGTCCACCAGTCGTAGAACAAGCCGCCGTGTACCCCGTTGTGGGCGGGCCACTGGGCACTGCCCTGCTTGAGCTTGGGGCTCTTGAGCAGCTTGCTCACCTCGTCGTACCGCAGCACGGCGATGCCGTAATTGGTCCTCGCGTACCAGCTGGCCGCGCGTGCATTGCGCAGCTCTTCGGACTGCATTGCGAACGACGGATCCGAAATGTTCAGGTACGGAATTTCAACAGTGGGCGTACTCATGGTTGGAACCTTTTCCTCATCTTGCTATAGGTGAATTGCTGGGCTGGAAGGCCCGGGCAGTGGTGCTAGGCGGACAGTGAGGCCGAACGTGCGGCATCTCCTGCCGGTGCGTCGCCCTTGAGGTAGGGCTTCTTCCACACCATGTAGATCAGGCCCACCACTACCACGCCGACGGCGGAGATCAGCACGATGTAATTGACGAACCAGCCTGCCTCGGGCGTCCGCGGCCAAGCCATGTTGACCATGCCGATCACGCCCCAGGTCAGGGCCGCGATATTGATCGGAATGCCCCAGACGCCGAGTCGGAAAGCACCGCCGGCCTTCCAGCCGTTGAGCTTGGCCCGCAGCGAGGCCAGGACCACCATGTGGAAGCCCATGTACATGCCCATCGCCGCGAACGAAATGATGGTGACCAAGGCGTCTTCGGAAACCTTGGAGCCAACCACGATGATGGCCGGGACCAGGCCGGCCAGCAGCAGGGCGTACGGCGGAACGTGGCGCGTTTCGCTGAACTTGCTCAACAGTTTGCTGCCCGGCAGGATGCCGTCGCGGGCCATCGAGTAGGCCAGCCGCGAGGACGCTGCCTGCAGGCTCAACGCGCAGGACACGAAGGAGATAAGCACGATTCCGAGGACAACCTTGAAGCCGACCGGTCCAAAGGCCGAGAGCAGCACGTTGCCGATCGGGTCGGTGTCCGCACCGGAGATGACGGCGCCGAAGTCCGGCACGGCCAGGATCAGGGACAGGCACACGAACATCGCCGCGAAACCGCCGATGTAAATGGTCATCCGCATGGCCTTGGGGATCCGCACTCCCGGGTTCGGCACCTCTTCGGCCACATCGCCGCAAGCTTCAAAACCGTAGTACTGGTAAATGCCGATCAGCCCGGCAGCAGCGAAGGCAATAAAGTAGTTGCTGCCTTCACCTGCGCCGAAGCTCTGGAACAGCACGCTCAGGTCATGTTCGCGGGCAGTGGTCAGCAGCCAAACGCCGACGGCGATGGCGCCGCCCAGTTCCGCCAGCAGACCCAGCATGGCAACCTTGCTCAGCACTTTGGTGCCGCCGAGGTTCAAGATGGTGGCGAGCGCGATGACCACGAGTGCGGAGATGATCACCGAGTCGACCGTGCTTTCCAGGCCCAGGAGCAGGCTGAGGAACGGCCCGGCACCGTAGGAAACACTGGCGATGGTGGCCAGCAGGGCACAGAGGTAGATCCAACCGTTCATCCAGCCCCACTTCCGGCCCCAGAGGCGGCGCGACCATGGGTAGACGCCCCCGGCCACCGGGTAATTGGAAACGATCTCGCCGAACACGGTGGCGACGAGCAACTGGCCCACTCCGACGATGACCAGGGACCAGAACATAGGCGGCCCCGCCATACCCAGCGAGGCAGCGAAGAGTGAGTAGATCCCCACGACCGGGGACAGGTAGGTGAAGCCCAGGGAAACGTTCCCCCAGAAGGTCATTTCGCGCTTGAATTGCTTCTCATACGAGTAGCCGAGGCTGGCAAGGTGCTCGGCGTCTTCATCGACGCCCGGACCTCCAGCAGGTCTCGTCATTTCGGCTGACATTGCGCTCCTTCAAAACGAATAGTCAGTGCGTGGACGGTGCACGAGAGTTGGATGGCCCCCGATAGTGATAGACATCACAGTAATGCGGATCACAGAAAAACCCTACAAATGAATGTTTTATTTGGCAAGGGCTTTCGGGCAGACGGTTCCGCACCGCCATCTGGGCGAAATTGAGCAAGAGCTGTTGACCTATGGTGCAAGGTAGTGCGGCGCGTATGGGTCTTGCGCCCGATGAAGCCTCTGTGACCGCGCAAAAGCTGCAGTGACGCAGTTTTTTGTCAGCGGTGGCCCGGAGAGGACGTCAACGCCGAGGTCGAATCGGAGACGCCATCAGGGAAGCTCTTTGGATGAAACACCCAAGGCCCTGGTCCGGACATCCAACCTCGTCCCGATTACCCTCCCGTAAACTCAACGGCACATCATGCTTGCCGGAAGGACCAATCGTGCCTAACTCATACAGCGTCTCCGCGCCAGCTCCATCAGAAAGGCCCCTGGAGGGACTGCTGGTTGCTGACTTCTCCCGAGTGCTTGCCGGGCCGCTGGCCACCATGACCTTGGCCGACCTCGGCGCGAGGGTCATCAAAGTGGAGCGCCCTGGCACCGGCGATGACACCCGCAGCTGGGGGCCGCCCTACTCCCCTACTGGGGCTACGTACTTCGAGAGCGTGAACCGTAACAAGGAATCCGTCTGCCTGGATCTGTCTCAGCCCGAAGACCGGCGGTTGGCCCGGAAACTGGCGGGGGCCGCCGACGTCGTCGTCGAAAATTTTAAGCCGGGCGGGATGGCCAAGCTTGGGTTGGGCTATGAGCAGCTGGCGGCCGAAAACCCGGGATTGGTCTATGCCTCGATCTCCGGCTTCGGTTCAGCCGAGGGTGCTTCCCTGCCCGGCTACGACTTCATTGTCCAGGCGGTCGGCGGTTTGATGAGCATCACCGGCGATGCGGACGGCTCACCCTATAAAGCAGGTGTCGCCCTGGTTGATGTGCTGACCGCGAAGGACGCGACGATCGGGATCCTCGCGGCACTCAACGCCCGCGCTGCGTCGGGGCTCGGCCGCCGGCTCGAGGTCAATCTGTTGTCCAGCTTGCAGGGCGCCCTGGCCAACCAGGCCCAGGCCTATTTGGGTGCGGGTAAGGTCCCGCAGCGGATGGGCAATGAGCACCCATCCATCGTGCCTTACCAATTGTTGGAATGCGCCGACGGGCCCTTGGCAGTGGCCTGCGGCAACGACGGGCAGTTCCGCCAGCTGGCCGCTGTCTTGGGCGTGCCACGGCTCGCGGAAGACGAGCGCTTCGCCACCAACAGTGCGCGGGTCCAACATCGCCGGGAACTCATTCCGCTGCTGGAGCAGGCACTGTCGCTGGCCGCCGCTGCAGTGTGGCAGGACAAATTGACCAGCGTTGGTGTTCCCGCCGGCCCGGTGGCCAGCATCGCCGAGGGCATCAGCTACGCCGAGTCACTCGGGCTGGCGCCCACCATCGAGGTCCATGATGCCACCGGGCGGCCCGTCGGCCGACAGGTCCGTTACCCGGTGTCCTGGAGCCCCGCGTTTGAACCGCGCACGGCCGCCCCACCCATGCTCGGCGAACATACCGAATCCGTGCTGGAGTGGCTGCGCGCCCTGGACTGACGTCAGAGACCCCGACGGCGCAAGGCCAGCCACAAGTGCGCGGCAACATCCGGATCGTCGAGGGCAACTCCGAGCAGGCGTTCGGCCACCGCCATGCGGTGGCGCAGCGAGTTCCGGTGGACATTCAGTTGGCGGGAGGTATCTTCCCAGCGGCCGTGATGGCGCAAGTAGGCCGCCACTGTTTCCAGGAGCTCAGCCCGAGGGTACTCCGCCAGCGTTGTGACCCAGGCATCCGCTCGTGCCTCATCATCAGCTGCCATGCCCACCAGCGTGCCGGCTGGAGCGGCAACCGCAGCTCGGCGCAGCGCCGCCATCGCGCCCGCGACGTCCTGCAGGGCGAGCGGTTCGGTCCAGGCAGCAGCCGTTTCCACGTCGGCGGTCCCGGATCCCGGCGCCCCGGCAGGGCCGGCGTGCACTGCCGGCCCTGCCCAGTCCAGATATTCCCCGTCGGCATGCCCCACTCCATGCCGGCCAGCCGGCTCGGGGTCCGGCAGCCCAGCGTCCAGCACGAAGTAGGCCACCGCGTCTTCGTCGTAGCGAAGTATGCAACTAGCCACCGCCGCCGCCGGCAGGCTGCCGCCGTCGGCCAACTGGAGCCGGGACACTGCACCGGCGAGCGCGGGGAGGGAGTCCGCCATGGGGATACGCGCTGCCAGCACGCGGACACGTTCCGGCAGCGGGCCGAGGTTTCCGTCTCCGGCCACCAAGCGGGCGGCCTCCACTTGGCCCCGGGCAATCAGCTTGGCAACAACGGAACCCAGCACCGCCCCCGTGCCCAAGAGTTCTTCGCGCTGCTGGGCCTTCAAAGCCAGCAGCACGCAAACCGTCGTGATGATCTGGCGGTCTGCTTTGGTCAGGGTCCGGCCGGAGCCGATCGCGAGGAAGCCGTCGATCCGTCCTCCGACGAGGATCGGATACTCCACCACGGGTGTGCCATGTAACCAGAACGTTGCCGCGGAATGAGTACCGGCAACATTGAGCCGGGTCGTTTCCAGCTTGAGATGCGGCAGCAACGACAGCGCACTCGCCGGCCAGACCGTGGCCTCTGTCCCGTCGCCGGCGGGCAGGTACGCTGCCCACCCGCCCAAGGCCTGGGCCAGCCCCTGCACGACGGACGGCAAAGCATCCGCGCGCATGGTCGCCCGGGCCAAGGCGGTCTGCGTTCCCAAGTTCGCTATCAGTCCGGCCTGATCACTTCGCGATGCCAGCTCCCAGAACATCCGCGAGACGTCCAGGAACGGTACGCCGTCGGGGACAACCAGCAATTCCACACCTTTGGCGGAGCATGCCCGGATCAACTCCGGCGGCACGCTGTCCAAGCCTTCACCCAACCCCAGCCCCAAAGCGGCCACACCCTTGGCTGCCAGCCGCTGCACGTATTCCTCCACCGCTTCGGCGGTTCCGCCCAGCGGGATGCCGGTCGTCAGCAGCAACTCCCCGCCCTCAAGGTAGGCGGCGGGGTCGGCCAGCTCGGAGACATGCACGCCGGAGAGCTGGATCCCCGGCACGGACCCGGAAACCGCCGGCCGGAGCGCATCTCCGAGTTCATTGCTGAGCTGGGCAAGGGAAACCATGGACTGATTATCCAATACAACCGGAACCTGTGGGCAGAACATCCGATGACCCGGCGACGATCCCGCGCTTAGCGTTGCCGTATGACCGATGTCCTCACCTCCGAGACGGCGCCCGCTTCCGCCCTCCCCCAGTCCCGACACCTCGCCACAGCCATTCCCGGCCCCCGTTCCCAGACCCTGCACCAAGAGCGCCAGGCGCAGGTGACCGGCGGCTTCGGCGTTGTCCTGCCGGTCTTCGTTGAGAAGGCCGATGGCGGCATCTTGCAGGATGTGGATGGAAACCGGCTGATCGACTTCGCCTCCGGAATAGCGGTGACCAGCATTGGAGCCAGTCATCCGCGCGTACGCGAGCGGGTGGCCGCCCAGCTGGAGAAATTCACCCACACCTGCTTCATGGTGACCGAGTACGAGTCCTTCACCAAGGTGGCCCAGTGGCTGAACGAGCACACGCCCGGGGATTTTGAGAAGCGCACCGCCCTGTTCTCCACCGGAGCCGAGGCGGTGGAGAACGCGGTCAAGATCGCCCGCTCCGCAACCGGCCGCAGCAAAGTGCTGGTCTTCGACGAGGCTTACCACGGCCGCTCGTTGCTGACCATGGCGATGACAGCCAAGGACAACCCGTACCGGCTCAACTTCGGTCCCTTCCCGGCAGAGGTGGTCCGGGCTGCCTCGGCCAACCCGTTGCGCCCCGGTGCCACCCATCACGACGTCGGGGCCTACGCTTCCGCGGCGGATGTCACCGCCGCGGCCCTTGCCTTCGCGGAGGCCACCCTTGCCGAGCATGGCACCGAAAACTTCGCCGCCATGGTCATTGAACCTATTCAAGGCGAAGGCGGCTTCGTGGTGCCGGCCCCGGGTTTCCTCGCCGGACTGCGTGAGATCGCGGACCGGTACGGCATCATCCTGGTGATCGACGAGATCCAGGCAGGAATGGGCCGCACCGGAACACTTTTTGCCAGCGAGCACGAAGGAGTCGCCGGGGACATCACGCTCACCGCCAAGGCCCTGGCCGGCGGTCTTCCGCTGAGTGCCGTGACCGGCCGCGCCGAACTGATGAATGCTGTCCATGCCGGTGGACTCGGCGGTACGTACGCGGGCAACCCGCTGGCCTGTGAGGCGGCCCTGGCCGTCTTCGAGGCGTTCGAGGACGGATCCCTGCTGGCCAACGCCCGTGCCATCGAAGCCGCCGCACGCGCAGTGCTCGAGCCGCTGGTCACCGAGACCGACGCAGTGGCCGAGTTCCGCGGACGCGGCGCCATGCTGGCCCTGGAGTTCGCCGACCGAGGCACCTTGGCACCCCGCGCGGACCTGGCCAAGGAGGTCTCCGCCCGTTGCCATGCGCAGGGAGTGCTAACCCTGACCTGCGGAACCCACGGCAACGTCATCCGGCTGCTGCCGCCGCTGGTGATCGGCCAGGACCTACTCGCCGACGGCCTACAGGTGCTGCGCCAGACCATCCTCGAGGTCACGGCCGAGCACGGTGCCCCGAATGCCGCCGCGCGAGCCTGAGCACAACCAACCGGGCCCGCATCGCAGCTAGACCACGTCCCCCGCTCCACAGAAAGAAAGAACCATGTCCCTGGACCATGACCTCATTGCCCTCGACTCGCTCCTGACTGAAGAGGAACGGCTGCTGCAGAAGAACGTCCGCTCCTTCGTGGACACTGCGATCAAGCCGAACATCGCAGGCTGGTACGAAAACGCCGTGTTCCCGCTGGAGATCGTGCCCGAAATGGCCAAATTTGGCCTGCTCGGCATGCACCTGAAGGGCTACGGCTGCGCAGGCCGCTCGGCCGTGGAATACGGGCTCGCCGGCGCTGAGCTCGAAGCCGGCGACTCCGGCCTGCGCACCTTCGTCTCCGTGCAGGGCTCGCTGGCCATGAGCGCCATCCACAAACACGGCTCCGAGGAACAAAAGAACCAGTGGCTGCCGCAGATGGCTGCCGGCGAAGCCATCGGCTGCTTCGGCCTGACCGAACCCACCGCCGGCTCCGACCCGGGAAGCATGAAAACCTTTGCACGCCGCGACGGTTATGACTGGATCCTTAACGGCTCCAAGCGCTGGATCGGCCTCGCCTCCGTGGCCAAAGTCGCGATCATCTGGGCCCAAACCGAGGACGGGGTGCGCGGCTTCATCGTCCCCACCGACACCGACGGCTTCAAGGCCACCCCGATCGAACCCAAGCTCTCCATGCGCGCCTCCATCCAGTGCGACATCGAACTCACCGACGTCCGGCTGCCCGCCGACGCGCTCCTGCCCGGGGCCACTAGCCTGCGCGGACCCTTCCAGTGCCTGAACGAAGCCCGCTACGGCATCATCTGGGGTGCCATGGGCGCCGCCCGTGATGCCTGGCAGGCCGCCGTCGACTATTCCAAGGAGCGGATGCAGTTCGACAAGCCGCTGGCCGGCTACCAGCTCACCCAGGAAAAACTGGTCAACATGGCCCTGGAAATCAACAAGGGCTTCCTGCTCGCCCTGCACCTGGGCCGGCTCAAAGACGCCGGTCAGCTTGCCCCGCACCAGATCTCGGTCGGCAAGCTCAACAACTGCCGCGAAGCCATCAAGATCGCCCGCGAATGCCGCACCATCCTCGGCGGCAACGGCATCACCTTGGACTACTCGCCGCTGCGCCACGCCAACAACCTCGAATCCGTCCGCACCTACGAAGGCACCGACGAAGTCCACACCCTGATCCTCGGCCAGAAAATCACCGGCATCCCCGCCTTCCGGTAGACCTTCCGCACCGAGCAGCCCGAGCGGTGCGGCCGCTATGCCCCCACCTCACCACAAAGGAGCGAGCATGACCTCCCCCGTACGGCTTCAGCACTACATCGACGGCGCCTGGCTCCCGGGCACCGGAACCCCCATCGCCAGCTATAACCCGGCACACCCGGACGAGGTTGTGGCGGAAGGTTTTCAGGCAGGCCCTGCCGAGGTGGATAGGGCGATGGCGGCCGCCGTCGCAGCCAAGCGCGAGTGGTCACGCACCCCGGCGCACGAGCGCGGCGCAGTGCTGCTGCGCGCCGCCGTCGTTATTGAGCGAAACGCCGAAAACTGGGGTCTTGAGCTGGCGCGTGAAGAGGGCAAGACTCGGGCGGAGGGCCAGGGAGAAGTTCTGCGCGCGGCGCAGATCTTCCGCTACTACGGCAACGACGGCGACCGCACCGCCGGCGAAATCTTCTCCTCTCCGCGGCGCGGCGAAAGGATCCTGATTACCCGAAAGCCGCTCGGGGTGGTCGGCGTGGTCACCCCGTTCAATTTCCCTATCGCCATCCCCGCGTGGAAAATCGCGCCGGCCCTGGCCTACGGCAACACCGTGGTCTGGAAGCCAGCGAGCTCCGTGCCGCTGCTCGCACTGCGGCTGGCGCAGGCTTTGGATGAAGCGAGCCTGCCGGCCGGGGTACTGAACCTGCTGATTGGCCCGGGCTCCATGGGCAACTCGATCGTTGAGCACCCCGCGCTGGACGGGCTCACCTTCACCGGTTCCACGGAAGTTGGCCGCCGCCTGGCCGCAGAAGCCGCCGGTCGCGGCGTCCCAATGCAAGCCGAGATGGGCGGTAAGAATGCCGCCGTCGTGCTCGCGGACGCCGACCTGGATCTGGCCGCCGAACAGGTCCTGCTCGGAGCCTTCCGCTCCACCGGCCAGAAGTGCACCGCCACCTCGCGACTCATCGTCGCCGAGTCCATCGCCGACGACTTCCTGGCCACCCTGGCTGAACGCGCCAGCGCGCTGGTGGTCGGCGATCCCACCGACCCGGCGGTGCAGATAGGGCCGGTAGTCAACGCTGGTGCCCGCAAGTCCATTCACGACGGAATCGACGCCGCGCTCTCGCAGGGTGCCAGGCTGATCGCGGGCGGCCAGAAGTATGACAACGGCGACCCCGTCGCCGGCTACTTCGTCCCGCCGACCATCCTGGAACTTCCCGCAGACCAGGAGCTGGATGTCTGGCGCGAGGAGCTCTTCGGCCCCGTGCTCGCTGTCCGTCGCGCCGCCACCGCGGAGCAGGCATTCGAGCTGGCCAATGACAGCGAATTCGGTCTTTCCGCCGCGCTCTTCACCCAGGACGTCACCCGCGCACTGGAGGCGGTCGACGACCTCGACGTTGGCATTCTGCACGTGAACTCCGAATCCGCCGGCGCCGATCCGCATGTCCCCTTCGGCGGTGCGAAGAAGTCCGGCTACGGGCCCAAGGAACAGGGCGCAGCGGCCAAGGAGTTTTTCACCCACACCACCACCGTCTACCTGCGCGGCGGAACCGCCGGAGCCTAACGCTCGCTCGCAAGCAAGCCAGCCGCCGTCGCACTCTCTCCCGAAGGAACCATGAGCAATCCCAGCATCGAGAACATCAGGCACATCCTCGTCGTCGGCTCTGGCACGATGGGCTCGCAGATCGGCCTGGTCGCCGCCCTCGCCGGCTACCGCGTCACCATCCAAGACATTTCCGAGGAGATGCTGGCGGAGGCGAAGAATCAACTGGCCTCCAGACTGCAGGCGAACGTGGCCAAGGGCAAAACCTCTGCTGACGACGCCGGCGCGGCGCTCGCTCGGCTGTCTTTCACGATCGATATGGCGGCCGTGGGCGACGCTGATTTCGTCATCGAGGCCGCCACCGAACGGCTGGACATCAAGCAGCAGATCTTTGCCCGGCTCGGCGAGCTGGCCCCGCCGCACGCCATCCTCGCCACCAACTCCTCCACGCTCGGCTCCTCCAAGGTCGCTGCCGCGAGCGGCCGCCCCGCCCAGGTCTGCAACATGCACTTCTTCAACCCCGCCTTGGTCATGAAGTGCGTGGAGGTTGTGCGGAACGAAGCGACCTCACAGAGGACCGTCGACACCACCATGGAACTGGCGCGCCGCTTCGGGAAGGAGCCGGTCCTGATCAACCGGGAGATACCCGGCTTCGTCGCCAACCGGCTGATGGGTGCACTGCAGAAGGAGGCCCTCGCGCTGCACGCGGCCGGCATCGCCAGCCTCGAGGACATCGACTCCACCGCTAAAACCGCGCTCGGCCACCCGATGGGGCCGTTTGAACTGATGGACATGGTGGGGCTGGACGTCATCGATTTCATTGCCCAGGCCACCTACGACGAAACCGGCGAGGAAGCAGACCGCCCGCATCCGGTCATCACCGAGTTGGTCGCCCGGGGCAGGCTCGGCCGAAAGACAGGCCGAGGCTGGTACAGCTACTGAACTGGTTACCGCCGCACGGCCGGCCCGGCACCTGTGTGTCCGACGTAACATCTAGAACATCTCGCATCCAGAGCATCATTCCTAGAGACGATGAGGTAACAGTGCCCGAACCTATCGCCGGTGTCCTGACAACGCAGGCATCTGTCCGGCCCCGCATTCTTGTCAGCTGTTCCCTCAGCGGACCGGAGAACGACGCTTGGCTGATCGAAGACTTGACTGACTACGCAGACAATGTCGGCCATGAACTACACGCCCAGGGGGCGGACTTCGAGCTCCTGGACGTGGGAGCCGCTTCCTCCTGGGAAATGGATGCTGCCACAGGCCTGAAAGGGTTCGACGGTCTGCTGGTTCTGGGAGGAGGAGATATCCACCCGTCCCTCTACGGACAGCGCCCGATAGCGGCACCCGGTTACGGAGTGGATGCTCGGGTCGACGAGGCGGAGATTGCGCTGGTTCGAAGCGCTGCTGCTTCGGGGCTGCCGATCATGGGAATCTGCCGCGGCATGCAGGTTATTAACGTTGCTTTCGGCGGGACTCTCATCCAGGATCTTTGCCCGACTTCCATCCATCAGGTGCATACGGAAGCTCCGGGAATGAGCGACCATGACGTAGCGATTAGGCCTGACACGCTACTCGCCGCAGCCCTGGGCCCGGGAAGCGTGACGGTCCGCTCCGGCCACCATCAGGCTGTCCAGGATCTCGGCGTCGGATTGCTAGCCACAGCAGAGGCTCCGGACGGGGTCATTGAAGCAATCGAACACCAGGATCGCTGGATCCTAGGGGTGCAGTGGCACCCTGAGGATCCTGACACGACATCGGGGCAACTCGCCGCACTGATGCGCACCTTCACAGACCAGTGCCGAAAAGATGAGCCGCCGGCCCCGCACCCGGACGGGCGGACGCTCGCCGCCTGAGATGTTCACCGAACCCTAGGAGCCCGGGACGCAGGAATTCCTGAAGAGATCATTGAAGCTGGCCGCATGTAGATTGCCCGAGTTCGTACTCAGGCCGTTTAGGCTACCCGCGGCTCAAGTACGGAAAACGAATGTGCGTTCCGAGCGCCTCAACGCGTACCACAGCTCGTAGTAAATGGCCTCGCCGTCGCCCTCTATGAACTGGCGGCCGTCGGCCCGGGCCCCAGCCCCGCACGGCGGTGCTACTCGTCTTCCGCGGTGAAGCGCCGCTGGAGATCGCGGAGGAACTTTAGGCCGCCCGGGGTGAGCTCGTCGGGTTCAAGCATCGGCCGCTCCTCAAAGATTCCGAGCGTCTTGAGCGCGTGCCACAGCTCGTAGTAGATGGCCTGGCCGTCTTCCTCGGTGAGCTGGCGGCCGCTGGCCGGGCGCAACCCCGCGTGGAGCAGAGCGGAGACCATGACGATGCCCCGTTGCTCGTAGGGCACGTGGTGGTCACCGAGCAGCCAGTCGACCATGGCCTCAAGCCCCACGCGAACGGCAATGCTTTCCTGGTTCGCCAAACGGTCGGCGAGGTAGTCCCAGAGGCGGGCATCGTCGTCGTACGTTCTCCGCGCAGCGGGCGTGGGCTGAAGGCGGCCCTTGAATTTGCGCAGCAGCTTCCAGTACTGCAGGTGCTCGCGCAGGTCCGCGATCGGCGGGATGTTGACTTCCCGCGGCGCCTTGTAGGTGTCCCAGGGGAAGCCAAGTTCAAGGGCGAGAACCGCCTCGCGCACCGTCGCAGGTTTGAGGTAGCCGTCCTTGGTCAATTCCAAGCCGTCCTCGCGGGCGCGGTCCAGCAGCCAGCGGACAGGTCGGAGCACCTGCGCGCGCTCAGCCGACGTGGCCGGTTCGTCCGCCCGAAGCAACGTGAGCCGGGCCAGCTTCCGGTTCACCGCGTCCACGTCGAACGCGGCGGGGTCGAAGTCCGACGGATAGAGGCCGCTGACATACTCGACCCAGCTGGCGGTGTCCTCGTGTTCGGGATCGGACGGATCGGCCAGGATCCGCAGCTTTTCCTGGTACCCCGAGATGCCGCCGGCGTCCTCCAGCGGCCCACGGTTCTCGCCGTCCAGGCAGGTGATCTCGCCGGCAGGGACAATGGCATGCCCCAGCACTGTTACCGTGTGCAGCCAGCTGTCGCCGAGGTCATACTCGTAGACCAGCGTGCTGCCTTCGCCGGACAGCACTTGCCCCACCGTCATGCCCTCTGCCGACTCCATGTCCAGCTCGTCCGCCGAGTCCTGGTTACCGGCAATCGGCCGCGCCTGGCCGAAAACACCATCAGGATGGAACAGATGCAGGTGCCGGTTCTCCCAGCCGAACGCGCGCTGGATGGCTTCGTGCAGCGTGTTAAGTGGAACACCCAGCGGCAGACGCAGCGCCCGCCAGATCTCCGGCTCCGATCCGTCGAGGGCAACACGAATGTCTAGGGCCTTCTCCGATGTTGGCATGCGGCCATTCTTGCAGACCGGCCCAGCTCCGAAGCCAACCGATTCGAGCCGCTGCTCCCGATCCTCAGGGGCGCTTTGCAGCATTGTTGAGGAGCGCTTAATCCCGGTGGCATTTTGACTTAATCCCCCTTAGGTGTTGACATGGACAGCAGGCCAACCGGTGTTATTGGATCTTCGGTTGGCCGCTCCGAATCGCTCGCGCAGGCCCCCTCGCCTGCCCGCGGACACGGTGCCCGTCTCCCTCTCGGGATTGATTGCTCAGGGCCCGGCGCGCTCTCGCGCCGACAGTGTCATACCGTTGCGCACCATGCGCCTTTGCCACCGCCACCGGCGCGCCGATACGGCCGTTCTGTGGATTCGGAGTGTCGAACCTGACGAACAGATCCACTGGATGAGGAGAAGCATTTAATATGCGAGTCGGAATCATTGGTGCAGGACCCAGCGGCATGGCCCAACTGCGCGCGTTCGAAGCGGCCCGGAAACTGGGAGCCGAAATCCCGGACATTATGTGCTTTGAGAAGCAGTCCGATTGGGGCGGACAGTGGAACAGCAGTTGGCGCACCGGGCTGGACGCCGCCGGCGAGCCCGTGCACAGCAGCATGTACCGGCACCTGTGGTCGAACGGCCCCAAGGAAGTCCTTGAGTTCTCCGACTACACCTTCGACGAGCACTTCGGCCGTCCCATTTCGTCCTTCCCGCCGCGCGAAGTCCTGTTCGACTACATCGCCGGCCGGGTCCAGAAGTCCGACGTGCGCAAGTACGTCCGCTTCAACACCGTTGCCCGCTGGGTCTCCTACAACGAAGACAGCCAGGAGTTCACCGTCACGGTCGAGGACCTGGCGGCACAGCAGACCGAAACGCACGTGTTCGACAAGCTCGTAGTCTCCACCGGCCACTTCTCCTACCCGAACGTGCCGGCGTTCGAGGGCATCAACAGCTTCCCGGGCGAAGTGCTCCACGCCCACGACTTCCGCGGTGCCGAGCGCTTCGCCGGCAAGAATCTGCTGCTGATCGGCAGCAGCTACTCCGCCGAGGACATCGGCATGCAGGCCCACAAGATGGGCGCAAAGTCCGTCACCTTCAGCTACCGCAGCGCCCCGATGGGCTTCGACTGGCCCGAGTCTGCCACCGAACGCCCGCTGGTAACCCGCTTCGAGGGCCGGAAGGCGCACTTCAGTGACGGCACCACCGGCGAGTTCGACGCTGTGATCCTCTGCACCGGCTACCTGCACAAGTACCCGTTCCTGCCCACCGAACTGTCGCTGCAGTCGCCGAATCTGCTCTACCCCGGGAACCTCTACAAGGGCGTGGTCTGGCAGCAGAACACCAACCTGTTCTACCTGGGCGCGCAGGACCAGTACTACACCTTCAACATGTTCGACGCGCAGGCATGGTTCGCCCGCGACGTGATGCTGGGCCGGATCGAACTGCCCTCGCTGGAAGAACGCGAAGCGGACATCCAGTCCTGGCTGGACCGTCAGGACTCGCTCGCCGACCATGACGCCGAAGCCGACTTCCAGACCGACTACCTGCGCGAACTGATCGCGCTGACGGACTACCCGGAGTTTGATCTGGACACCGTGTCCGCCCTGCTCAAGCGGTGGATGAAGGACAAGGAAGAAAACATCCTGGGCTACCGGGATGCCATCCACCGTTCCGTCATGACCGGCACCATGGCCGCCCGGCACCACACCCGCTGGATCAACGCCATGGATGACAGCCGGGCTCGCTACCTGAGCGGCCCCTCCGAGGACATGGACACCGGGGCCCTGGCTGCCCTGACCGGGGACGAAGAGCGGGCCTCCGCCCGGCGGTAATTCCAGCACCGCGTACGACGGCGGGTGGCTCGGGAGCGCTGTCTCCCGACCACCCGCCGTCGTCACCACCACAC
Organism: Actinomycetota bacterium; assembly: GCA_051751385.1. Taxonomy (GTDB): domain Bacteria; phylum Actinomycetota; class Actinomycetes; order Actinomycetales; family Micrococcaceae; genus Crystallibacter. The sequence continues at coordinate 577,092 of JBNJKW010000003.1, forward strand.
TCTGGAACATTCCCGAGGATTTGCGCAGCAGATCGCCGGCGCCGGGGACAATCCAACCCAGCTTCCCCTTGCTGTCAGCGGCCACCCGGCGGCGATACAGTAGGAGCCAGCCGTCAGAATCGAGTGGCAGCGATGGCTTCCAGCACGATCACCCTATTCCTGGCCGGCGACGTGATGACCGGCCGGGGCGTGGACCAAATCCTGCCGCATCCCGGCGCGGCCAAGCTGCGCGAAGGCTACATCCGGGACGCCCGCGACTACGTGGCGCTGGCCGAAGCAGTCAACGGCCACATCCCGCATCCGGTGGACCCGGCCTGGCCTTGGGGCGATGCACTGGCGATCATCGGCGAGGCCGGACCGGACCTGCGCTTGGTCAACCTGGAAACCAGCGTCACCGGCGACGGCGACTTCGCCCCGGACAAGGGCATCCACTACCGCATGCATCCGCACAATATCGGCTGCCTTACCGCCGCCGGTCTGGACGTCTGCGTGCTGGCGAACAACCACGTGCTGGACTTCGGCGTCTCCGGCCTGACCGAGACCGTGGACGTATTGCACGCCGCTGGGCTCCGCACCGCCGGCGCCGGCCGCAATGCCGCCCAGGCCTGGCAGCCCGCGCAGGTGGACACCGGTCACGGGCGGGTGCTGGTGTTCTCCGCCGGGCTGGCCTCCAGCGGCATTTCGCCGGCGAACGCCGCAGGCCCCGACCTTCCCGGGCTGGCCTTTCTACCGGAACTGTCCCGGGACACCGCCGCGCGGTTCATTGACCATGTCCGCGCGGTCAAGCGCGACGGCGACCTGGCGGTGGCCTCGCTGCACTGGGGCACCAACTGGGGCTACGAGATCCCCCGCGGGCACGTCCGCTTCGCCCGCTGGCTGGTGGACGGCGGGATCGACGTGGTGCACGGGCACTCGTCCCACCATCCGCGCCCGCTCGAGATCTACCGCGGCCGGCCCATCCTCTACGGCTGCGGCGACCTGATCAACGACTACGAGGGCATCGGCGGCCACCAGCAGTTCCGCGACGACGTGCGGCTGCTCTACTTCGCCACGCTGGACGCCCGCTCCCGGGAACTGCGCGAGCTCCGCCTGGTGCCGGTGCGGGCCCGGCGGATGCGCCTGGAGCGTGCCACCACGGACGACGGCGAGTGGCTTTGTCGCGTCCTCCGCGACGCCAGCAGCGGTTTCGGCACCCGAATCAGCCTGGCCGGCGGCGGCAGCCTGTCCGTCGGTGTGCCGTAAGCCCGTTCGCCAGCCCTCCGCCGCAGGCCTCGCACGGCCGGTCCCCGATCATCATCCCGTTCCCCTGTTCGCTGCAGTACCGTGGTGCATGCCCTTCCCGAACGAGACAGGAGCACGCCCATGGGACTGAGAAGCGCGCTGTTCGCGGCGCAGTACGACGCTGCCATGCGCCACGCCGAGCATGAGGAGCTCAGTTCACGCCGTGCGACGCTGCTGTCCGGCCTGGCCGGCATTGTCTACGACGTCGGTGCTGGCACCGGAGCTAACCTGCCGTACCTGCCGCCGTCCTGCCGGGTGACGGCGGTGGAACCCGATCCGAACATGCGCAAGCGGCTGCAGGCCAGGGTCGGTCCAGCCAACAATGTCCGAGTGGTAGATGCCGGCGCCGAAGCACTGCCGGCCGACGACGCCAGCGTGGACGCCGTCGTCTTCACCCTGGTGCTCTGCAGCGTCCCCGACCAGGCGGCAGCCCTCGCCGAAGCCAAGCGGGTGCTCAAACCGGACGGCAAGCTGCTGTTCCTGGAGCATGTCCGCGGCACCGGCGCGCATGCCAGGTTCCAGGACATGCTGCGGCCCGTGTGGTCCTTCGCGGCGCAGGGCTGCCAGTTCAACCGGAACACCGTGGCCTCCATCTCCGCGGCAGGGTTCACCGTGGACGAGCGGGAGAACTTCACGTTAGGGCCGGCATGGCTTCCCGTGAACCCGATGGTGGTGGGCACGGCAACGCCCGGAGGCTGAGGCCCCCCGGGCGTGTGAAGCCAGGCAGTTCACCAGTCAGTATCCGTAGCCGCCGGATTCCTTGGCGTTCTCCGCCGCGGCCTTGCCGTCGACGTCCATGGAATCAGGGCCAGCCCCCGACTGTTGTGGATCCTGCGGCTCTTGGTTGTCCTCGTTGGGCTCGTTGGGCTGCGGATCGCGGGGCGCTTCGTCATTTCCGGTTTCGTCGTTTCCGGTGGTCATGTTTATCCAAACCCTCCCAGTTTGTCCTTCAGCCCGCCCAGCTTCTCTCCCAGCCCGCCGGGGAGTTTGCTGAGCAGGGCATCCACATCGATCCCCAGGCTGGACAGCAGGCCCGAGTCCTTCTCCGTGTCCACCTTCTCGGGCAGCTCGGAATCGGCCTTGGCCGCCTTGTCCTGGTTGCCCTGCTGTTTGAGGAAGTCGATGATCTGCTGCTTGTCGATCTGCATGGTGTTCTCCGATCCACGTTGATGGTCAGCGCACTCTCCACTTTCCTCACTCGACGAAAGCGTGGCAAGCCCCAAGACGCCGCCGGCTCTCGGTGGCATACTGTTTGGATGCCACAGTGCCGTGGCTGCCCCCGGCGACACAGGAGCCCAAAATATGGCTGGCCATTTCGAAGTAATCGATGCGCCCGACGGCGGATTCCGCGTCAGGATGCTGGACCCCGATGGGGAACTCATGGCCGAATCCGTGACCTTTCCATCCATCCGTGCCGCCCGAGAAGGCATCGAACTCGCCCGCGAAATCGCCGGCACCGGCCGCGTGATTGACCGGTCGAGCGCGGCCGAACAGTCTGACTCTTAGCTGGCTACCTTTTCGGCTCGTACCGCAGCGCCACTGCCCCCGAGGCGAGCTCCAGCCGGCTTACGAGCTTCAAATCGACATGCTTTGATAACCCTGCGAACAACGTCGGCCCGTGGCCCGCGAGCCTGGGATGCACCACGAACTCGTACTCATCGATCAGTCCCAGCTCCGTCAGCGCCAGCGGGAGCTGCACACCTCCCACGAATAGGCCCTTGCCCGACTCCTGCTTGAGCCGCTGAACGGCCATGGCCAGATCCTCGCGGATGAGTTCCGCGTTCCAATCGACCTGCTCCAGGGTGCTCGACACGACGTACTTCTTCGCCGCGTTGATCGTCTGGGCGAAGGGCTCCATCCAATCCGGCCTCGCTCCGGTCGGCGCCGGCGGCCGCCACGCTGCCTCCATCATTTCGTAGGTCACCCGGCCAAAAAGAAGGGCATCGGCCCGCTCTAGGTTCCCGACGTGGTGACGATGCAACTCTTCGTCCGCGGGGATTCCACGATGATCGCAGCACCCGTCCAAGGTGACGTTGATGGAGTACCGAAGCGGTCGCATCTCGCAAGAGTACCGCCGGGCCGCTGGCAGCGAACGCTTCGGTCCGCGCTGCCGCTAGGCGCGGTCGCTTTCCGGGCCGAAGATGAACTCCTCAGCGTGGGCCACGGCTTTCTTGAACGAGTCGTTGCGCAGTGCCAGCTGTTCGGGGCTTCCCTCCAGGCTCTCCGTGTACTCGGTGAACCCGGGGCGCAGCACCCAGATCCCGCCGGCCGGCGGCAGGTAGAAGACGGCGAAGGACCGGTGCTCGGCGTCGTCTTCCCAGACCGGGACCACTGCTGCGGCCGCCCCGGTGTCCACGTTGATCCACTGGGCCCGAGGGCGGGGCTGGCCCTCCCCGAAAACACTGGGGTCGAGGAACGGGGCGGTTCCCGCTCCCCACCGCTCCTCGAACCGTTCATGGAACACCGGAAACAGGTGATGGTCGTAGCGGCGCCAACTGGTAGCAGGCATCAATCCTCCTTCAACGATCAAAAACAATCCATCGGCGGTAGTCCCATGAGGACGACGGCGGCTGCTCGCCCAGTCGGACTGCGTCCGGCGGGAGAGGGTCGTCGGTCCCCAGGTACACCGGGCGGCCGGAGGGAACCGAAGGGCTGCGGTTCGGACGCCGCTGTGCCCCTGGTTGTGCGCTCTCGGCGGCCGCAAACTTTCCGGGCTCCGCGGCCCCAGGTATACCGGGCCCGGCTGCCCCGGATTTCCTGGGCTCGTTGTTATGCCGGGCGATGATGCGCCGGGCGCTGTTCCGGTCGTAGTCCGCGCGCCGGGCTTCGTCGCCCAGCACCATGTAGGCGTGCAGGATCGCCGCCGTCGTCCGTTCCTCCGCGCCGGTCTCCGCGTGACGCGGTGCCGATCCACCGCCGTCGGGGTTCAGGTCGGGATGGTGGCTGCGGAGCAGGGATCGGTAGGCGCGGCGGATGTCCCCGCTGCTGGCGTCCGGAGCAACCTGCAGAACGGCATAGAGATCGCTCTCGTTCATGATGTTCCCTCCCTTCCGGCCCCCCGCGGCGATTGAAAGCGGCCCGGGCCGGCGGCTCCGCCGTGAACGGACTGAGCCGCCGGCCCGGGGTATCACCGGTCAGGCGTCGATCATCTGTTGCTTGTCCCCGCTGCTGATTTCGATCTTGCGCGGCTTGGCCTGCTCCCGGATGGGGATCCGCAGGGCCAGGACGCCGGCCTCATAGTTGGCCGAGACGTTCTCGGTGTCCAGCGTGTCGCCCAGGATCAGTTGTCGGCTAAAGGTTCCCGTCGGCCGTTCGGCGGCTACGACGTCCTTGTCTTCGATCTTGGACTTGCGCTCTGCACCAATCGTGAGGACGTTCCGTTCCACGTCGAGGTCGATGGTGGACGGGTCGACGCCGGGCAGATCAAGCTCTACGACGAATTGATCGCCCTCGCGCCACGCGTCCATCGGCATGGCAACGGGCCGGACCTGGTTTCCGAAGACCTGCTGGGTCAAGCGGTCAAGGTCACGGAACGGATCAGTTCGCATCAGCATGGCAGCAGCCTCCTTCAGTCTCGATCTTTAGTTCTTCGCTCAGCTTATCTATGTCCGCTGGCACAGATATTATGACTCCGGACTACAATGTTTTGCAAGTCGATCTTGGAGGAAATTTTGGCAGCAGAGAAGAAGCAGCCCAGGGCTGACCAGGGGGTGTACGGCATCTCCGTGGTCAGCGATCTGGTGGGCGTGGGTGAACAGACCCTGCGGCTGTATGAGCGGCGCGGGCTGGTGGAACCGGAGCGGACCGAAGGCGGCACCCGCCGGTACAGCCGAGACGATGTGGACCGGCTCCGCCGGATCGGCGAACTGGTGGACGACGGCGTGAATCTGGCCGGCGTGGGGAAGGTGCTGGCGCTCGAAGAGGACAACGCCGCGCTGCAACAGAAACTCAAGAGCGCCGAAAAGCGAACCGCCGACCGGTGACCCGTTGAGACCACCGCGCGGCAGGTCGCACCGGTTGGCAGGTCTTCCTGCTCCTGACCACCGCAGCGTCGCGGCTGTTGCCAGGATCTTTGGTGCAGTCCTATACTCGGCCACAGCCCAGTCGGGAAAACCTCCGGAACCTTTGCCCATAAGGCGTTCGGCATGTCCGGACGGGGCCGCGTTCTGGAATAGCTGAACAGGAAAGTGCCATGACCAAGTACTTGTTCCAGGGAAAGTATGTGGGCGAGGGAATCAAAGGCCTGATCCAGGAAGGCGGTTCCAAGCGACGGGAGGCTGTGGTCCGGGCCTTGGAATCGGTGGGTGGCTCGCTGGAATGCTTCTACTACGCCTTTGGAGAGACCGACGTCGTTGGCGTCTTTGAAATACCGGACCAGCCCAGTGCCGCCGCGCTGTCCCTGATGATCAATTCCAGCGGCGCGGTGGATTTGCGCCTGACACCGTTGATGACGCCCGAAGATCTGGACGCGGCGGTGAAAAGGACACCGTCCTACCGGGCGCCCGGACAGCAGTAGGCCGATTTCTTCCCCAGCGACTCTCAAGTCCGCCGATTAGCCGGCCGCCGGCCGGTGACCCGGTCCAGCCAGCGCCGCCCGGCGGACTGCACCGCCCAGTTCAGCCTCAGCGTGGCGAACGCCCAGCGGAAGCACCGGGCAAAGGCGCCGGGGACGGTGAAGATGCGGCCCGCCGCGCCGACGCGCAGCCGCCGATCAAACCGAATGTTCGCCCACGGGGCCAGTTGGAAGCTCAGATCCAGGTCGTCGTGGATCCCGGCCCGGTGCCGGTGGATGCCCGCTGCACAACGCTCCCAGGCGCTGCGGCGCATGGCGAAGTTGGAGCCCCACACCGGCATGCCCGCCAACGAAGCGCCGGCGCCGAAGCGGTAGCCGGACGAATACATGGCGGACGCCAGCCAAGTCACCGGCCGGGGCAGGTCGTAGAACTGGCCCGGACCGGTCAGCGCATCCAGGCCGGGGTCGGCGAAGGCGGCACTGATCCGGGCCAGCCAGTCCTCCGGCGGGCGGGTATCGGCGTCGCAGCGGACAATCACCTCGCCGGCGGCCGCATCGTAGCCCGCGGCGGCAGCGGCCGGGATGCCGCGCAGCGGTTCGGTGACCACGCGCGCACCGGCGTCGAGGGCCACCTGGGCCGAGGTGTCCGAGCAGCCGTTGTCCACCACAATGACCTCATCGGCGGGACGCGTCTGCCGTGCCAGCAGCGCCAGGCACTCGGCGAGCGCAGCGGCGTCGTCCAGCACCGGAATCACCACGGACAGGGAGGGCCCGCCGTGGGGCCGGGTCGCGTCAGCTCGCGGAACCGCGTTCATCGCCTACTGCCAGTGTGAGTGCCGACGCCGGAGCCGCTGGCCAGACCGGCGGCCATCGCCGCACCACGACGGCGGCCGCTGTGGCTTGGCCGGTACGCGTCGCCGTGCGTCGTGCGCCGGGAACGGATGGAGAGGGCGGCGCCGAGGACGGCCCCGACGACGTTGGCGGCCAGGTCGCCGATGGTGTCCCCATAGCCCACGCCGATCTCCGGGGTGATGTACGTGTGGCCCAGCCACTCCCCCAGTTCCCACACCATCCCCAGCGTCACCGTCGCACAGACCAGTACAAACGCCCGCAGCAGTTGGGGCGCCAGCAGTTCGGCCCGCAACAATTCCGCCACCAGCAGCGCCACCACCAGGCTGGCCAGCGCGTGCATCACGGCATCCAGCCAGGGCACCTGATGGTAAAGGCCCACCGCACTGAACCACCCGGCCGCCAGCAGCACCAGCTGGCCCGCGGCATCGAACGGCCGGCCCAGCAGGTACCAGCGCAGCAGCCACTGCCCGCCGCAGACCAGCAACATGGCGGCGGCCGCCGGCCAGCCCGCCACCAGCCAGGACGCCGGGACCAGCACGGCACCGAGCAGCCGGCCGGCGTCGGCCGGATACCACCGGTCCTGCGCCGGACCGGGCCGTTTACCCGGCGTGCTCATCGGATCCCCACGTACCAGATCAGCAGCATGGTGACCAGGAATCCCACCACGTAGTTCAGCCAGAGGAAGCGCTTCCAGCCAGCGTTGGCGGCGGCCGAGCCGGCGTCGTCAATCCGGGCGAAGCGCAGCACGTTGACCAGATACGGCAGCACCAGCAGGGCCGCCAGCGGACCGGGCCAGTCGGTGGCCAGCATCAGCAGCCCCGCGGCGGCATAGCCGCCGGCGGAGGCCAGCACCGTGCGGCGAGCGCCCAGCACCGTGCCGATCGAGCCCAGCCCGGCCTCGCGGTCCGGGACGACGTCCTGCACGGCACCGAACGCGTGGCTGGCCATGCCCCAGAGGAAGTAGGCGGCCAGCAGCGCCCACAGCTCGGGCGTGAACTGGGCTCCGGCCAGCACCAGCCCATAGACCGCGGGCGAGACAAAGTGCGTGCTGGAGGTCAGCGAGTCAAGGAACGGCCGCTCCTTGAAGCGCAGCCCGGGTGCGCTGTAGGCGTACACCGCGGCCAGCGAGACCAGCAGCACCAGGTTGGACGCCACGCTGCCGGCCACGGCCAGCACCACCACGAACGGCACGGTGGCGATGGCGCAGGCCTGCAGGATGGCGCGGTGCCGGGCCCGGTCCACCACGGCGCCCTCGGCCCCGCCCTTGCGCGGGTTGAGCAGGTCGGACTCGTAGTCGAACACGTCGTTGATGCCGTACATGGCCAGGTTGTACGGAACCAGGAAGAAGATGGTGCCTAGCACCAGCAGCCAGTCGATCCGGCCGGCGGCCAGCAGGTAGGCGGCGGCGAACGGGTAGGCGGTGTTGACCCAGGACACCGGCCGGGAGGTGATGACCAGTTCGCGGATCACCGGCGTTCCCCTCCCCTGCCTGCTTTGTCAGAACGACGACGGCGGGGGCCGCCGGTGAGCAGCAGCCAGACCGCGGGCAACAGCAGTGCGGCCCCCAGCGGGTACGCGAAGTCCTCGATCGGGGCCAGTCCGATCCGCAGGCCGGCCAGCGCGTGGCCGCCGTAGTCGAACAGGCCGGAGGCGATCATCACGTTGTCGAACACGGCGGTCAGCACCCACAGCGCGGCGATGGTCAGGCCGGCGGCCGCGGCGGCTCCGCGGGGCACCCGCAGGGCCAGCAGCGCGGCTACCACGGCGGCGAGCGCCAGGCCCAGGAAGATCCCGTTCAGCTCCAGGAAGTTCATGCCGCGCCTCCTGCCCGCGGGCCGCCGTCGTGCTCCACCAGTTGCTTGTCGGCGCGGCGGGCGGTGCGCCGGTGCCGGCCCCAGGCCAGCAGCCCGGTGAACAGGATCATGGTCTGGTAGCAGAGGAAAGCCAGGAAGAAGGCCTCCTCCAGCGGCAGCTGCGGGCCCAGCATGATGCCGGTCATCAGCGGCGACTCCCGGTGCAGGAAGATTCCCAGCGCGATGGCCCAGACGTCCCAGGCCAGGAAGTAGACCAGTCCGGCGGCCATGGTAACGGTTGCGGCCAGCGGGCGGGCGAAGAAGAACAGTTTGTAGCGGGCGTCCAGCAGGGCCATGCAGCCCAGCAGCGTCACCAGCATGGCGAGGTAGATCATGCGCTGCCCCCCGCGGTATCGGCGGACGGCAGCGTGGCAGGCGCAGCCAGCTCGGGCTCCGGCAGCGCTCCCGGCGTCTTGATGCCCTGCACCGCCTTAAGTACCAGTTCGGCGCTGATCAGGCACATCGGCACGCCGATGCCCGGCCGCACCGAGCTGCCCGCGTAGTGCAGCCCTTCCACCTTGCCGCTCCGGTTGCCCGGCCGCAGGAAGGCGCTCTGCCGCAGCGTGTGCGCGGCCCCCAGCGCGCTGCCGCGCCACGCGTTGAAACCGTCCACAAAGTCACCGGGCCCGTAGGTGCGGCGGACCGCAATCCGGCCGCGCAGGTCCGAAACGCCGGTCCAGGCAGCCAGCTGGTCGATGGCCGCGTCAGCGACGGACTCCACGATGGCCGAGCCTTCGCCGTCGTCGCCGCCCGACCCCCACTCCGGCGCCGCCGGGGTGGGCACCAGGATGAACAGGTTCTCGTCCCCCGCCGGCGCCACGCCGTCGTCGGTAGCACTGGGCTTGCACACATATATCGAGGTTTCAGGCGCCAGCGCGCGGCCGGCCCGGATCCGGCCGAAGTTGTCCTTCCAGTCCCGGGTGAACAGCAGGTTGTGGTGCGCCAGCTCCGGCAGCTTGCCGCGCACGCCCACGCAGACCAGCACCGCGCTGGGCCCCGGGTCGCGGCGCCGCCACACCGGTTCCGGGTGGCTGCGCAGCTGCGCCGGCAGCAGTTCGGTCTCCACATGGTGCAGATCGGCGGCGGCGACGACGGTGCGCGCCGGCGTCCGCTGCTGGGCGCCGGCGGCGTCGGTCCATACCACCGCCTCGCAGCGGGCCTTGTCTCCGGCCGGTCCGGTGATGATCCGGCGGACGGTGGCCCGGGTTTCGATCCGGACGCCGGCCTCGCGGGCCAGCCGCTCCATCGCATCGATCAGCGCGGCGAACCCGCCCATCGGGTAGTACACGCCGTCGTCCAGATCCAGGTGGCTCATCAGGTGGTACATCGCCGGGGCGCGGAACGGGCTGGTGCCCAGGAACACCGCCGGATAGCCCAGCACCTGCTGCTGCCGCGGCTCGGCGAACCGCTCGCGGACGTAGCGGTCCAGGCTCCAGCCCAGCAGCTTGGCCAGCCGCGGCGCCCGGCGCAGCACCTGCGGGTGGGCCAGGCCGCGGAAGCTGGCGAAGTCGTCGTACAGGAAGTGCTCCTTGGCCAGCCGGTAGGTTTCCGCGGCCTCGTCCAGGTAGCGCCGCAGCGGCGGCCCGGAGCCCGGCTGCAGCTGCTCGAACATCCCGACGGCGTGCTCGCGGCCGGAGCGGACCTCCGCGGCCGCGGCGTGCCCTTCAAACCAGGTCCGGTAGGCCGGGTCCAGCCTCACCAGCTCCAGCTGCTCGGCGGCGCTGGTGCCCATCAGCCGGAACCAGTGGTCGATCACCTCCGGCATCAGGTACCAGGACGGGCCGGTGTCGAAGCGGAAACCGTCGCGCTCATACCGGCCGGAGCGGCCGCCCAGGCCGGAGCGCTGCTCCAGCAGGGTCACCCGGTGCCCGGCCCTGGCCAGCAGCCCTGCCGTGGCCAGCCCGGAGATGCCGCCGCCGATCACCACCACGGGCTTTTCGGCGGAGCCGCGGGGCGGCGCGGCCGGCCCCATCTTCACCCGGCGCGCGGCCAGCCGGTGTCGGAACGAGGTCAGGCTCATCAGGCGGCGCTCCGTCCGCGCAGCCGCTGCCGGGCCAGGACCCGCAACGCGATCGCCGCCTTCTGCGGCGTGCCCACCCGGACCCGGCGGGACAGCAGCTCGTCCGCGGGAACGCGCTCCAGCCGCTCCACCAGCGCGCTGAACAAGGCGTGGGCCAATTCCACGGCGCTGCGGGCGCCGGGCGGGAGCAGCGGAATGCCCCGACGGGCCGCTGCCAGATCGTCGCGGATCTCGGCCACCAGCTTCAGCTTCAGCGCCTCGTCGAGGCTGCCGGCATCCGCCCGCGGAAAGTAGCAGCGGCCCAGCTCCAGGTTGTCCGCCGCCAGGTCGCGCAGGAAGTTCACCTTCTGGAACGCCGCCCCCAGCCGGCGGGCGGCGGCGGCGAGCTCTTCGTCGCGGCCGGGAACCGCCCCGGGCATCGACTGGAACACCCGCAGACACATCAGGCCCACCACCTCGGCGGAGCCGTAGATGTATTCCTCCAGCGAATCGTCGGTATGTTCGGCCACCGTGATGTCGGCGCGCATGGAGGAGAAGAACGGCCGGGTCAGGTCCGGGCCGATGCCGCTTCTGCGGGCGGTTCCCGCGAATGCGTGCACCACCATGTTGGTGCTGTAGCCGGACAGCATCGCAGTTTCGGTTTCCCGCTCCAGCCGGTCCAACTGGTCCCGGACGGCCGCGGCGTCCAGCCCGGCCGCGGCGGCGGCGCCGTCCACCGCCTCGTCGGCCACCCGCACCAAGGCGTAGATGTTGGCAATATCCCGGCGCGCCTCCGGGCCCAGCAGCCTGCACGCCAGGCCAAAGGAGGTGGAATAAGCGGAAAGCACGACGCCGGCGCTGCGGCCGGCAGCGTCGGTATAGCGGAGCAGCGGGTTCAGTTCCATGGCCCTAGTTCCCCCTGGTCAGCACGTGCGTGCAGACCCCTTCGAGTTCGGCCCGGGCTGCGGAGTGCAGCGGCAGTCTCCGGGATTGCTGCAGCGCTTCGTCCACCAGGCTGCGGGCGAGGTCCTGCGCCCGGGTATCGGCGCCGCAGTCCTTGAGCGCCTCCCGTACCTGGTCTGCTTCCACTTCTCCGCGGCGGAAGGCAGCCAGCAGGTCATCGAACCCGTCAGCCTCCGCGGCAAAGGCGGTCAGCACGGTGCGTTTGCCTTCGCGCAGATCGGACTCCGCCGACTTGCCCGTGGTGTCTGGTTCGCCGAAAGTGCCGAGCACGTCGTCCACGATTTGATAGGCGACGCCAATCCGCCGGCCGATCACTGCCAGTGCGTCGGCCTGGTCCAGCCCGGCGCCGGCCAGCAACGCGCCCGCCTTCAGCGGGGCCTCGAAGGAGTAGCCGGCGGTCTTCAGGCTCTCCATGTCCAGCACGTCCTGCAAGTCAGTCCGGTCCGTGGAGGCGGAGAACAGCACGTCCTCCAACTCGCCGGCGGCGGAGGCGAACACGGCGTCATGCACGGTAGCGGTCAATTCTTCGGCCTGCGGTAGGCCGGCGGCGGCCCGGCCGGCCAGCCGCAGCGCCCCGGCAAGGAGCAGGTCGCCGGCGATGATCGACGCCGAGTGGCCGAAGTGCTCGGCGTCCGGTGTGGACAGCCCTTGGTCTAAGGCGTGGTCCCGGTAGTGGGCGCCGATGGTGGGCTGTCCGCGGCGGACGAAGTCGCGGTCGATCGCGTCGTCGTGCACCACCAAGGCGGTGTGGAGCAGCTCGAACGCGGCTGCCATCGTCGCGCAGCGGCCGAGTTCCCCGCCGTCGAAGGCGGTGTAGGCCAGATGCACCATCTTGGGGCGCAGCCGCTTGCCGCCCACCAGAGCCGACCCGATGTGGTCCCACATCAGCGGGAAGGACCGCGAGATCTTGCCGGCTTGGGCACGGTTCCTGTCCACGAAGTCCCGCAGATCCGCCTCGACCAGTGAACAGAACCGAGTCCAACTGCCATTGCTTGACGACGGCGTGGCGGGCTTCCACCTGGTGGCGTTGACGGTCATGGCGGACCCTTCCCGGTGAGTTGAGGGACGCCGACCTGCTCCCCCGCCAGCTCTGCAATGCGTTGCTCCATAGCCTGCACCACGCCGGCCAGATACGTCACCACTGCTTCCTGCTGAGCAGGCTCCATTTCCCGGACTAGCTGGTCAGTCTGCCTGATCATCGGCATCAGCTTGGACATCACCTGCACGGCCGCGTGGGGCTTCGGCTCAATCAGCATGCTCCGCCGGTCCAGCGGATGCGGCGTCCGCCGCGCATGATCGGCCCGCACCAAGCGGTCCACCACAGTGGTTACTGCGGCCGTGGTGATGTGCAGGGCGTCCGCCAACTGCGAGGGCGTCATCGGCCCCTTAGTCATCAAGTGCTGCATGGCCTGGAAGTCTGTCTCGTTCGTCCCCATGACGCGGCGCATCTGGTACTCCACCACGTCATTAAGCACCAACACCTTGCGCATCAATACGGAAGCGTCGTGCATCTCCGGCCGTCTCGGCTCTTCACCCTCGCGCAAATCTCAACCCAAACTGATCATCAGAAAGTTTAGCTACATGATGGTCTAAAGATTGCATAGGCGTCAAGCAAAGTTTAAGGAAGGCGTGTGAAGGACGGGACGAAACCCTCGGCATGGCTCGCGCCATAAGGGAGTTCCACAGGAGCATCGTGGACGTGACACTGGCATGCCCGAGGGCAACCTCCAGCAAGGTGCAACTGACCTCTTAAGGCGGCCCACATACCAGGCTATTGACAACTAGCTTCAGGACATATAGTTCACGTAGATCCAGCTCCTAGGAAGCCATGCCTAACGAGACGCTTAATAAACGATGTAGACGCCCAGCAGCAACGCGTGGTGATCGGCCGATTCGCGAGATTTCCTTGTTGGGAAATCTCGCTTACCGAAAGACCTATGAGTACGCACCTGCAGAGGTGGAAGCACTATTTCGTCCCATCGAGACCGAGCTTAAAGAGGTGCGGGCGCTCTTCGACCCCGCAACGCCTTCCATCAGAAAGGTGTCATTCGAATGAACGAATCAAATTTTGGGTTCTACTTTGAGAAAGCCGGGAGAAGCGCCTCCCAGGGCGCTGTTTCCCCCGCCGAGCAATTCTTTGAAGGCTCATTGGCTGAGTCGTCCCTCGTACGTGAGACCGCACAGAACTCCGTCGACGCGCGTGCAGGACTCGAGCCGGTCACCATGGTGTTCGAGTTAGCGGAGATGGAGACCAGCCTAATTCCGGGCATTGACGATCTGCGCACACATTTGGAGCAAGTTGAGGTTGAAACCCGGCGGACGCAGGGACACGAAAGTATGGCGACGGCCCTCCGGACAGCACGGCAGGAAAAGATTCAGGTCCTGCGGATCAGCGACTATGGAACCACGGGGTTGACAGGCTCTGAATCGATGCACACTCCGACGTCCGCGCTAAGCGCCTTGACGAGGGGGGCTGGCATCTCAGCGGACGATGGCACCCGCGGTGGGTCGTTTGGCATCGGATCCGCTGTCGGACCCATGGCGTCGAACATGAGTACTGTCCTCTACACCTCCCTGCCCAGCCACGGCCAAGATACTGTTTTCGCCGGATACAGCTGCCTAGCCAGCCACCGCGACGCCGAAAACGTCTGGCGAGGCGGGGACGGGTTCTACACCGACCTGAATGAAGAGCATGATTTCCACTACCTCCGCAATCCGGACGCCCTTGGACCCTTTCCCCTGCGCACGGAATCGGGCACCGATGTCTTCATTCTCGGGTACCGGAAGGCGGATACGGACCCGGATCTGCAGCACATCAAGGTCGCCTTCATGCGTAACTTCCTCATGGCGATCGACCGCGGTGGACTCATCGCCAAGGGGGTCACGCCCACGCATACATGGGAACTAAACCAGGCGAGCCTGGAAAAACACGTTCGAGAGGATGCGGAGGCACAAGCTTTCTACCGCGCCATCAAGGACCCCGAACCAATCTGGGGCACAAGCAAGCGGCTCGGCAAAATGGCGCTGTATATCAACATCGACGATGACAGCCTTGAAAAGACTCTGCACACCATCACCCTGCGCAGGCCGCTCATGAGAATCGATACTTTCAGGCACCACTCCATTCCCGTCAAGTACGCCGCTGTGTTGGAGTGTTCGGATGACGACGGCAATAAACTGCTCCGCGCCCTTGAGCCGCCACAGCATCACAAGTGGGATCCGGGCCGGGACCCACACGGGGAGTCGCTGCTGCGTGAACTCAAGAATTTCGTCCGAGATGGATTGAAAAGCAGGGTCAAACAGCAGATCGGTGACCAAGTCGTCATCAAGGGCCTGGCCCGATATCTACCCACTGAATTGTTCGAGGAAAAGTCTGGAACGCTGCGCGATTCGGGAACACCGCAGGACGGACCAGGTACATACGAGGAATCGAGCACCGTGCAAGGGTCGGACGGCGAACGAACGCGAGTCGCGACGCGCGAGCGGCAATCAGTCCGTGTCGGCGTAAGGACCTCGGCTGGCAGCCGTGGAAATTCCACCAGGGATAGGGGTAAGGATCAGAGCGGCGAAGCCATGCGAAAACAGAAAGGGGGCAGCTCCCCCGAGGGCGAGCCGGGTGATGGCCCCGGCCGCATTACCGCAGGTGACATAAGTTTCCGCAGCTGGTCGGATGCTTCCACGGGCGACCTATGCATGGCGATTACCGCGCTAGAAGACGTATCCGGCGACCTTGAGATCGTGCCCCTTGGCCCGGGCGGAAGTGTCGAAGACGACTACACCTTGCCGATCTCGGAAGGCCTCATGACCGTCAAGGGCACCTCCGTTCCGTTGGGTTACCAAGGAAACGTGCTGTCACAGCTGCAACTGACGGCAGGCATTACTTCACATGTCCGCCTCAAGCTCTCATCAAGACACCGCTACCGTCTGGGGGTCAAGTGAACACGGTTACCAAGAGAGGCTCCTACCCGCATCCGGTGCTCGACTCTTCGGATGACGTCGGATCCTCGTTCGAGGTCCTCAATGCCACTATCTCGCCAAGCGTTGACGACGTGGAAATCAAGTTCCAAGTGCGATTGAACGACCCGGACGTCCAATCCCTCCTCGACGAGGGCACCGCCCGGTACAGCTTCCGCTGGACCTGCAGTTCCACAATCGCCACCGGCGAACTCATCGCTTCGGTCCAACAGCAGCATGTCGATGGCAGCACCTATATTGGATGGATTGACCAGCAGACCATCCGGGGCCCCGTCAAAGTGGAGATCAAGATCATCGCTGCACGCGCGATTGCAGAATATTCACTCCAATCTCAACACAGCGACTACGGTGACGCGTCCTTCAGCATTATGCCAGGCGATGTCCTAGGCGACGCCGGCTACTTCGAATTCGAACCAGAGAAGCGCTACGACCCGCTCTCACCTCCGGTCGGTTCCTGCTTCCGATTCATCGCGGACCCAAAGCTCAAAAAGGGCCTGAACGTGAAGTTCTTCGATGATGAGTACGTTCTGGTCGCCTTCCCCGAAAAAACACTGCCTGGCTTTGCAATGCTGCAAGAGCGCCCCGACCTGCAAATCAGCCTCGTCGTCCTGCCAGCGCTCATGCAAACGATCTCCTTCATCAGAGCAAACATGGCAGCTGAGAGCGAGGGGGAAGATTTATCAGGGAAGACCTGGTACACCGCGGTGAACCGGCTCGTGGAAGATGCCGGATCCTACGAAGATCACCCATTTGAGCTCGCCCAGAAGATCTTGGGGCACCCGTTGGACACCTCACTCATGAAGCCATTCAACAATTGGGGGGAAGAATGAAGGAGGACAACCACGCACGCGCACTGACCCACCAGGCTCTGTTCGAGCTCAAGTCCGCCCTCGACATCGCCCCGTCAGCGGACGATTTTCTAACCGATGCAGACAGCACAATCACCAGGCCCGAGAATCAGCTCGAACTCCACCTGGACATGCGCACAGCGGATCCTCTGGATGCAGGATCGATCGGAGGCACTGGCCGCGACATCGAGAACGCCCCGGCAGTCTATGAGTACCTCGGAGCCCTCGACCGGGCCAACGCCTGCGATCGGCGGCTCTGGACGTATCTCTCCTTCGCGACGTACCGGGACTACATGGAGAAACGCTGGCCTCTAACCGACGCCGAGAACTGGAGATCCCGGGTCGAAGACCGCTGGCTGATGCTGAGCAACTCCCGCGGCAGACTAGTAAGGCACGGCATCTCACGCCTCTGGTGGGTGGCAGCTCTGACCTACGACCCAAGGAAGGAGCACCCTCTTTCGAGGGCATCCGGCGACCCGTTCGCTTACACCCGGGAAGTGTTTAAGAACGAGGACCGCCTCAATGCACTCTTCGACCGCGAAGCGGGTGCTCTCCCCGAACTCGTCAGATGTGTTCTCGAGCACGCGGCCCGGGGCGGTGCTTACGCGAAAGAGAGTCATATTAGAGCATTGATGAAGGAACTGACTCTCGTCTACGGGTACCGCGACCTCGGCTCCTTGGACCGCAGAACCGTCCGCGGGGTGGTCGCCGAATCCGCCCCGCTTGTAAACGACGCCGACTGAGATGGTTACGTCTTTGACGCCGAAGCGGCTGTTCGCTCAAGTCTCGGTCCTAACGCCCTCCGGCAAAACTGCAGGACGGAAGAATCCACGTTGGCCCGAGAGAGGGGATCGGCCGTTCACCGTCCAACAGTGGCATCGACCATTACTCGCATGCCCAAATTGTCGACCTCACCTGGTATCCTGGAGTGTCGGATATCAAGGGGTGCATGTGTTTCCAGTTATTGATCTTTTCGCCGGGCCCGGAGGCTTGAACGAAGGATTCTCCAGCGTCAGGGATGAACAGGGTGACTTCGTTTTCAAGACGCGTGCGTCGTTTGAGATGGACACTCCTGCCTGCCAGACCCTGCGATTGCGCGCCACATACCGGGAGCTAGTACGCTCTGGCGGTGATCTGGGCCCGTACTTTGACTACATCCAAGGTACGAAAACTTGGCAGTCTGTTCTTACAGGCGACTTCAAAGAGGCGTATTTAAGGGCGAAGGCGCATGTTTACCAAGTCGAGCTCGGAGAGCAAAACCGCCCTGAAGTGGACAACTTCATTGAACGTCAACTTGGGCCGGAAAGCCAGAGAGATCATTGGGCCCTGATAGGCGGCCCCCCGTGCCAGGCCTACTCGCTGGCCGGCCGGTCGCGTAGGACCGGCGACGATACGTTCGCCGCAGACCATAAACACTTCCTCTACCGGGAATACCTCCATATCCTCGGAAAGTTCAAACCCACCGTATTTGTGATGGAAAACGTGAAGGGACTGCTCTCGTCGAAAAATGGGGACAGCAGCATGTTCCAAACGATCCTCGGGGACCTTAAACGACTTCCGAGCGGCGTGAGATACGAAATCCGATCGTTAGTAGTGGACGCCGAACCGCACGAACTCAACCCGTCGGACTTCATTATTAGGGCGGAAGATTACGGCGTACCTCAGAAGCGACACCGCGTGATCTTGCTTGGCGTTCGGAGTGACATCGCGTCCAGAGTTCCTCGACGCGTTCTCAACAAGGCTGACGGGGTAGTCACAGTGCGAACCGCCCTCCAAATGCTGCCTAGCGTCCGGGCGCAGACTTCGGCCAGGAAGCCGAAGACTCATCAGGACTGGGAATTCGTCCAGACCGAAGCGTTACGCCAAATCCGGGCGGTCGAAGTAATTTCAAAGCCGGAGCCCATGAAGACTGGAGCTTTAGCCGTCGATGCTTACGAATCTTGGATCCACGAAGACCGCCTCCGGACTCCATTGCAGCACGAACCACGCGCGCACATGGTTTCGGACTTGGCCCGCTACCGAGTGATGGCAGAGCTAGCTGAACGCTTGGGCAAGAGTCCGAAGTACATCGATTTGCCTACAGCCCTCCACCCCGAGCACCGAAATATTGGCAAAGCGGGAACTCCATTCACTGACCGCTTTAGGGTGCAGATTTGGGATGCGCCGGCGACGACGGTAGTTTCCCATATTTCCAAAGACGGACACTATTACATCCATCCAGACCCTTCCCAGACGCGAAGCTTCACCGTACGCGAGGCAGCGCGGCTCCAGTCCTTTCCCGACAACTATTTCTTTGAAGGGCCGCGAACACAGCAGTTCCATCAAGTCGGAAACGCTGTTCCGCCATTATTGTCCAAACAGATCGGTGACATCGTTGCGGAAATGCTGGGATCCCTTAGGGACTGAAGGTCCGAAAACCCTTCGCGTTGGCTGCAGCTGCTAGCCCCAACAATCTAGCCGACTGACGCTCGGTCGGGAATCCCGACTTCCTGCCTGTGACAAGATCAAGAATGCTCATATCGGTAGGACTCCCTATACCGTTTCCCAGCGAAAACTCGCGCAGCTCGAGCCACTGATCTTTGGAAATTTCGAAGACCCGTTTCTGTTGATTGATTCCATTGTCGATCTTCTGCGTGTTCTTGGCCGTCCGGCGCACTTGCGCGACAGCTGCGGGATCCGCGAGCCCCTCTAGGAACGACTCGGGAAGGCGCATCGGCATAGCTCGGACTAAGTTCCAGAAGTCGGACTTCTTGGCCCACTCAGTAACGTTTGTCGTGGGCCGGTGGTCACTTGTCAAGGCGGTCTGCACGGCTTCGCCAATCTCTAGCGCCAAGTTGATGACGTTTGCAGGCGCTGATTGGTTCCGCCACATCAAATCAAAATCCATCACTCGGCCTCGGCCCTGAGTCTCGATTAGGTTAGCCATTTTCGCCACCGTGTAGGCGACGATGTTAGCTAGGTATGCCTGCTTGTACCACGGAGCCTTGCGTACGCCGTTGCGAACAGCCGAAAAGAGAATCGCCTTGGCAACGGATTCCTTGAAGTAATTCTCGTTGAACGCGGATTCGTCCTTCTCCCAGGCCTTTTGGACTACGTCTGCGAATGCCACGAAGTTCTTCTGCGCTCCAGCACTGACGATATGGGGGCGCTGCTCCCACGACATGATGAACTTTGCCAAAGCTGGTTTGTCGAACTTTTGAGTCTTGGGGTAAAGCTTTTCGAAGCGGGATGCTTCAGCTCTAGCTAGCTTGTTCTTCTCGTTTTCGTACTGACCACGAGTCCGTTCGTAGTACCACTTGGTGTTGTACGTGGCGCCCGCTACGGCAGGTGCCAGGACACGTCTCGACAGTTCTTCAACGCGGACATGATAGGGGCTGTTCGAGAAGAAGTCAGCTGCGCTTACAGCGTTTTGGCTGTTGGCAAATCTTGAGATGCTTGGTACGAGTTCACTAGCCAGGGCTGGTTCTACTACGACGAGCTTCATCGGGACGAAGACATTCTGCAGGATAGCTTTGTCTTTGGCTTCCTTATCAACGAAAAACAGCGACGCCGTCGTCTGTCCGCCATTGACTATCTGCAGGTCTTCGATAGTCAGAATGGTTGATCGCTCGCCGTCGGTTTGGACGGAAGTTGCGGTTGCTGTAACCCCGTTATTGAACGCCATAAAGTTCTGCGGTGCGGAGTAAATTGTCTCCCGAATGCCCTTATTCACCTTCCCCCTGTTGGTCAAGTAAGAGCGCACATTGCTCTCCAGCAGCCTGCTGCCATACCTGCCGTATAAACCCGCCAAGACTGCACCGGGCACGGATGCTAGATAAGTCGCAAACTCCGGAGTCGACTCAACCTTCAGTGCGGGGAGGCCTTCAGCTTTCCACTCTCGAAGGTCGATCTGCAGAGGTTCCCGTCCGCTCTGCGAATCATGCAACTGGTGGAATCGATCGATGTCCCACAGTTGGTAATCGACGGGAATCTCGTTCAGGGATTCGCTGGGAAGCTCACGCAGCCGGTCGCTGAGATGTCCGTCCGTCAGGAGATAGAGACGATAGCGCGAGACGTTGGCCCCCCGATTGCGCAGATCGTAAGCGAGCTGGTAAGCGGGCGAGCTCTCCTCTCTCCCCTCGAGGAAACTTCCATCGAGCGATTCCACGAGGAAGTGGTGAAGAGCCTTCAGCGCGTTTTTGGCATCCGTGGATGAGATAACCTGGATCTCAGGCGAGCCGACGTAGATCGTTGCCACTAGCGCGACACTGTTGTCCGCGTTATCGAGGTCATAACCGTTGACCTTCAGCTTGCGCCGTCGCGTTCCGGTACCTTCAAAGTCCAAGGTGACAACGTCGTCGAATTCGCCCGCCTCTGTGAGCAGCTCTGCACAGTAGCGCCCAAAAGCCGTCGCCGTGAACTCGCCGTCCGCGTCGGCCAATGATCCGACAGAAGCTAGTAGGTTTTCGTGA
The DNA here is from genome assembly GCA_051751385.1 of Actinomycetota bacterium. Taxonomy (GTDB): domain Bacteria; phylum Actinomycetota; class Actinomycetes; order Actinomycetales; family Micrococcaceae; genus Crystallibacter. The sequence continues at coordinate 597,827 of JBNJKW010000003.1, forward strand.
TAGCTCTTAACATTCAATTCTGATAACTCCCATAACTCTGCATCCGGCTCAGCGCCGCCTCTGCATCTATTGCGTAATCATTAAGTGCAGTCAACCCAAGCCGATACGTAACATTAGAAACCCCAGTTGCCATGTCTCGGGTGGTGATCCGAGGGAACCCGTCCGAGACGGAGTAATAGTCAAAGGCACGGCTACTGAAGTACGTCTGGTCGTAGAATTCCTCGCTTGGATCATATCCGAGCTCATAGAGAGCGCTGTCGAAAGCTTCAAGATCTCCCCCGTCCAAAGCCACGGCGTTCCGGGCAAAGCCGACCAGACTGGAGAGCGACATAAACCCGGGCAACTGCTTTGCGCTGTCAGCAACTTCGACTGTCACAAGGACGATGTTGTCGCCGTCGAGCTGATATTCGGAAGCAATCTTCAAGGCGTGAGTCGTAGCATGCCGACTCTTCACCTCGTAGTGAACATCCAGAAACTGGAAATCCTGATCGGATCCGTAGGGCCCCTGCCAACCCTCTACGACGGAGGAGGGCCCGATTTTCTGCCCAAGAACGTTGAACCCGAAATCTAACTCGGCGAACATCCCCCTGCACTGCTCAATACTGAGTAAGCGTTTTTTTGAGGCTTGAAAGAGCTGGCGCCACTCGACAAAGCACTCCATTGCAGCGGAGATACCTGCACCTTCGGACACACATTCAGAAACCTTTGCGTATACGTGACCGCACAGTTGCATAAACACCTCGCTGAACTTGGCGTCCTCCAGGGTAAGCAGCAGGATCCATGTCCCATCGTGCTCTCGCTCCGCCCTAACGATTGTCACCGCGTCGGATAGTTGCGGAAGACCGGGCGGTTGACGGGTGATCAGACCGAAGCTTAAACGTCCGACTTCGTCCGCACCGTAAACCATGCGCGTAGCCAATGTCGGATCCAGCTCGCGCAAGGTCGACAGACCCTCTCGGATCTCATCCTGCCAGCGCCCCAAGGTCCACTTCCCTATCGTCAAGACAGCTCCTCGTAATCAGCCATCCAGTACTTTTGCGCCACTCTATTCAGAACGTACTTCACTTGGCCGTTCTTGCTGTTGTATTCGGAGGCGGAATCCGAGCTCGGCAGGGCGATTTTGAGCGCAATAAACGCAGAATTGGGCTTCAGTGCAGCCTCAGTAAGTTCCTTCCTTCGGGCCGCCGCCGCAGCCGAATCTATCTCGCTTGTGTCGGCCTCGACTCCTTCGTCGGAATTTGGTTGAACTGCATAGATCATTAGCTGCGGCCTCGGAAGTTCTTTGTAAAATTCCTTCTCCGGAACAGGTTCTTTCGCAGAGGCCGATACAACTTTAGACTCCACCTCCGGATCCAAGACTTTCCGTAAATCGTCGCTTCCAGCTAACCTTGTTTTCTTTCCGCTCACCCATAGCGAGGACCCTATAATTTCGCCCTCCTTGTCCGTCATATGTCGGAGCATCAGGGCACGAGCAACTTTGTACACGGTTTCCCCTGGTACAAGATTATTTAAGCAGGGCCGATCCGTTACATTTTTTGGACCATTCATGAAGGTCACATCCCATGTCTGGAATTTGTCGCCAGGGCTGGCTCTTACCATCCTCTCCAGCCCGCTACCCGTGAAGAAGATGTCGTCCTTCGCTGCTTTGTAATTGTGTAGTAGGTCTGCGACTAGTGTTTTCGGAACACTTCTGAAGCGTGTATATCCCCGAACAGTTACGTCGGGGGCGCATCCCGATGCAAGCGCTGCCTCTGCCAGCGTCTGAGCAGCTACAAAGTTACTGGTTTGGATTTCAGGGTCGGTTGAAAGCTTTCGAGTCTCCAAGTTTCGGCCAAGCAGGTTGACGACCTTTTCATACTGCTTGGTGTGCTTCATCTTGTTCCGTGCTGTGATGAGCAGTGATTCCGGATGCTGTTGAACGGCCAGTCCAAAATCACGTGGGGTCATGTTATTCCGGTGCATGTGGGCCAGGTCGTCCCGTAACTCTTGAATAGCATCGCCCACGAAACGATAGTCTGCGGCTGTCTTTTCGCTTATCCATAATCGGCATAGATCTTGGAAACCGTCTCTGTAGCCGAACCACCGGGCCATCTGCATCATAGTGTCTGCAGCACCCACGCTCCGGTGGAAGTAGCTAACTACCAAACCATCAAGCGTGAGCCCTCGACTAAGCAGGTCACCGCCGACCGCGATCTGCCTTACTGGAACTTCCTCGCGATAGTCTTCGTCTTCCGCTTTATCTACGCTGGAGTTGTAGACCTTGACTCTGATATCAGCGACAGATTCGTGAAGATCGGCAAGAATCGATTCCCAGGAAGAAGACTCGGAAGCGAACTGCTTCTCGAAGGTTTCCTTCAATTCATCAAGATCGGGGTTGGCCTTTCCTGCGGAATATGTAAGGGCATGGAGCTCGATAGCTTCTTTGTATCGGTAGAGTTGTTCAGTCAGCAACTCACCGACGACATCTTGGACGTTTGTGAAGCGAGAAACGTTGACCAACATTGACCGCTTGACTGGCGCTTTGATCCTGCCGTCCAACAACGCATTCACCAGGAGAAAGGTCCTGACGGCCTCTTTGAGGCTGTCCGGGAGGGGGCCCACCTTCTGTGTCTTTCGGTGTTTGACCGGGATCCATTTCTGAGCGTCGGTCAGGTACTGCACCGTTTGGGGACGGTCCTCCTCGTCAGTGCCGAACGTTGCGCGGATTCCAACGTAGTTACTGGGAGCCTCCAGGGGGTAGATATAGTCCTCAGGGAACAAATCATCCACTACTTCCCCATCATCTTCCACGATCCCGGAGGCTTCATAGTCTATGAAGATGTTAGCGAAAGGAGTCGCCGTAATAGCTACATAAGATGAGCGGGTGAAACTCGACAGTATTTTTCTAATGGATTTGTTGATCGCCGTTGGATCCTCGGCCTCGCTCGTGTTGACTGACGCATAGTCCGATTCATCATCGAGAAGCAGCACGGGGAGGTCGATGCTTCCATGACTGTCAGCCTTACCCCGAGCCCAGCCGTTGACGGCATCCAGAACGAACTTGTTCTTTTTCAACACGAAAACAAGGGGGCCCGAGGAGTTAGAGGGAAGCGGGACGTCGATACCGTTCTTCGTAGCCTGAAGGTAATCCATGAGCACGGTGGTCAGACTCGTGGCGTTGGCAACCTCTTGGTCGATCTTCCCAACGCCAATGTGTACGTCCTTGAGAACAGCTCCCTTCGGCATCCCGACTCTGCGGGTATCCCTACCAATGAAGCCCTCGTCCACCCTCTCGTGCGTCTGGCGTCTGAGATATTCTGTGTTGCCCGATAGGATAATGATCAGCCGATATCCAGCGTCAGCCGCCTTGTTGATCAGCGCGAGATAATTCTGGGTCTTACCCGATTGAACGTCGCCAATGATCAAACCACGCCTGTTCCAGCGACCTTGCTTTTTCGGATTCCCGGCGAGGTCCAGAACGTCGTCGGTGAACTTATCTAGCCTTTCCAGCACGCGTCCAGAGCGCCCCTGTTTGGAGAGCATCTTCCGGTACGCGCGCCATCTCCGCCAGTTGATGTCAGACTTCATTTCTTTGAGCCACGGCTCATGGTCTTTTTTCGTTACGGCCCCCGGCCCAGGTCCTGGGATGTCTGCACTCACTGCCATCAACACGTGCCGGACAAGTTGCTCGAGCTCGTCGTCGCTGGCACTAGTCGGGATCATCTGCGTCATGGCAGTGAAGGCAGCCCTGACGTCCTCTTCCCTCAGGCCCATACGTGTCTCGCCCGTGGCTTCGTCGATTAGGGCCCCAAGCACTGCCCCTTCGAGCACGGATAAAGGAAAAACCATCGTGGGAGTAGTCATTAGTTCTTTACCGCAATCTCAAGAATTCCGCGTGCACGGGGGTGGTTGTTGAAGGGCTCTGCGTTGAGCATGGAGTCGACGAAGACTTCAGGACCAAGCGCGCCGGCGACCGATTCCCATAAGGAAGATGCCAACATGCCCAGCTCAGCGTCGTCTACCGCGCTTGGGAGGTGAACAGCATCCTGTCCGAGTCGGTTGTAGACGTCTTCCACCGGGAAGGACTGCTCTAGCAGACTGATCAGTGATTCCAGACCCGATGAGGCCTCGGCGGACATACTCCCGCTTAGTGCCACGATTGCGGGGTGATTTCGATTGATCTCATAGCGGAAGGAAGTCCGGTCGTCGACGACATCCCAAAGATGCCTGATAGGTCCGGCAACTGCGCGTCGCCCTCGGTACTCGTGGACGCGGCGGCTTGGACCTACTATGTTGTCCGCAACTTGGCGCAGCCGGTTCCTAATGGCGGGCGGAGGAACTGCTTGAGCCTTTTTGATGTCTAGGGCCCACAAATGATCCAGCGTGTTGGGAATATCGACTCGCACGCGAGCCAATTTGCCAAGCTCTTGTTTAGGGGCGATCCGGAACCAAGTGCCCCATATGACGAGCCTCTTCTCACGATAGATGTAGAAGCCTTGACTGTCCCTCAACGAGCCATCAACTCGAGCCCTTTGCCGATCGGCACTGCTGAGCTTGTTAAGGTGTGGAAGCGTGAAGGGACGAAGTTCGATCATTTCCCCTTCGACGAAGATCTTTTCGACCGGACCAGGCTGTGTCGCCTTGTGAGTCTGAAGCAGTGGGTCGGCGCCTTCGATGGTCCGATAGTTGATGGCGATGTCGAATGAGCTTCCGTGCTCACCTGCGAGATACCGGTGAAAAACTAGTCCTAGGTGCTTTCGAACTCTCACCATGCTCTCGTCGAGTCCGGCCCCCAGGTCACCAGCAGTCGCTTCCAGTTGGTCGAGCTTTCGCCAGAGCACCATCGTCCCCGTCTGGTTCTTCTCGAGTTCGGCGAATTCCGGAAGGCCTTTGCATTCGTCTTCAGACAATCGGAGCAAACTCCAAGTGCCGGCTTCGATTAGGTAGTCCAGATCCCACCGGTATCCGTGGACCTCACCACCCCTCTTTGAGACCACTGTCACATCTCGACATTGGGAGATAGAAGCAGTCTTCAGGCCCAGCCCGAATCGCCCTAAATCATTGCTGGCTCTGCCGGAAAGTGAACTCTTTCCGGCTAGCCGCATGGCATTTTGCGCGTCTGAGGACGTCATACCGGCACCATCGTCAATGATGGCCACGTAGCTCTCGCCCTCACCTGAGAAGAGAAGGTCGACACGAGATGCGCCGGCTGTTATCGAGTTATCAATCAAATCCGCGACGGCCGTTTCGAGCGTGTAGCCCACGGCCCGCATCGATTCCATCAGGTGCGGATCGGGCACCATGGTTATCGTTTCTGTCAATCTTCCCCCCACAATTCACTCCACGGGTCATCACTACGTGCTCTAACAACAGTAACTGCAGGACCGACACTTCTCAGCACTAAGACCCTGGAGGTCGCTACATGGCCCTTAATTTATAAGCCTGCTTACCTCACACCACTTTGCCTCTACCCATCAAGATTGCAATTACAAGTTCATGGTGGTTCCAACTTAGGTGTTTTTACCGAATTGACACTGGAACAGACTAGGGATCTTTGTGACTACGTTCCTCGAGCGTAGGGCGACATCCTGGCCAAGAGTCATGTCTAACTGATGCTAGGGCGGATCCGACAGTCATGTGTGAACCACTGGCGAAACACGTACTCGCCAATGGTTTCATGCAGACGTGCTCGTTGCGGCGGATTCCTAAATGGCTCGCCGGCGAGCATACGAAGTGAAGGAGTGAAGATGGCACACACCGAACAGGTCGAAAAACGTAGACCGTAAATTCAGGGCAGCTTGGAGCGTTTTTTCACATACATGCTCGGGGTTCTGGGCGCCGGAAGCCTCTTATCAAGCGTGGCTCGCGCACTACCTTATTAGCCAGTTAGGCGTCGACAGGGTAGCCAGGGGAACCCATCATCAAGTTCACTTATTTCGCCGATACGCCTTTCAAGCAGTACCTCAAGGGCGGCGAAGTTAAACTTGATGCGGTAGTGACGCACCAACCGGGCATCATGATGCCCCACCAGGCGAACAAGCCAAGAAGGCTGGGCCAACAACCAGATCGCGCTTCTAACCACTCGGCACCGCCATCCATTGCACCAGGGTTACTTCGATAGATGCGGGATCGCTGAATATTGGTAGAACTTCCACGACCACGAGGAAGAGTTCCAGGGTGAAGAGACACTGGTCGCTTTCGGACTGTGAACGGCTGCCCCCTCGGTTCACTGAGCAGGGAATAGCTTCATGGCAGAGGCCGCATGATAGAAACCGATCATGACTGATTCACACGTCTTCGTGACAATGGGCAGCCTCACCAACGTTGCCTGCGATGCGTGGCTGCTGCCCTCGGACCGGGAGTATTCCATTCGCCCTTCTTGGTGTCTGGATGTGCCCGGTCTGGAAGACGCGGTTGCTTCGAGCCAAAACGAAGCGTTTTCTGCTGGATCGATATACACGGTTCCTTTGGCTGCTTGGCCCTTGGGCCGACCATTGCCCGTGCTGACGGCTGTGCCTCTTTGTGGCATGGAATCCACCCAAGATTTGGTGCCGCCTTTGCTTGAGTTCATCAAGGTAGGCGCTGACCAGGCTCGATCCCGGCGGGGAAATGCCGAGACCGCACGCCCAGTCCCTCTGCTTGCCATTCCGCTGTTCGGCACTGGCGCCGGAGGAGCCGGTCGAGTACGCGGCGAAGTGCTGGGCTTACTGCTGGAAGAATCGCTTCGCGCCGCAGCCGAAGCCGGCGTCGACGTCGTTCTCGTGCTCAGGAACAAGAACGACTTCGCCCTTGCCCAGGAACTGCGAAAGCGAACCGACAAGGCTTGGTGGCAGTCACTCGAACCGGAGTTGCACGCCCACGCAGAGGAGCTCTCACAAGATGCTCGTGCCGGCAGGCTTGTGCCATTCATGGGAGCTGGCGTAAGTATCAGCGCGGGTGCCCCCGGCTGGAAGGAGCTCATCCGGCGCCTCGCACTTCTCATCGATTTGTCCGACGACGAGCTAAAGGCCCTGACGAACCGCGATGTTCTCGATCAGGCGGGTATCCTGCGCACGCTGTATGAAGAACGAAGTGAGGCTAACTGGCCCTCATTTAATGAAGCGATTGCCTCCGAGGTGCGGTTGGAACACTATGGCCTCGCCCCGGCGCTGCTGGCCAGTCTCCCGAGCAAGCAGGCGATCACTCTCAATTACGACGAGCTCTTCGAACTGGCTTCCAGTGATGCCGGATTAGAACGCACAGTCATTCCCGACGACGATGCCGCAGTCAGTGACCGCTGGCTGCTCAAGCTGCACGGGTCTGCGAAGCGGCCCGAATCCATTGTGCTCACCCGAGACGATTACTTGGGGTTCAGCACGAGCAGGGACGCACTGTCTGCGTTGGTCAAGGCCACCCTGATCACTCACCACCTATTGTTCGTGGGTTTCGGTCTCGAAGACGACCATTTCCACGAGATAGTCCACGATGTCCGCCGGGCGCTGCCGGATGAATCGAAAGCCAAGCCTGAGCTGGCGACTGCTCTCACCCTGTTCAGAGACCCGTTGGACGACCGAGCATGGAAGGACAAGTTGACACTCATTCCTATGAGCAGGGGAACCGACGTCGGCGTGGCCGCGCGAACGCTGGAGATATTTCTGGATCTCCTGCTAGCACGCGCAACCGATAGTCATGCGTACTTGCTTGCCGACGGGTATGAGGAGGCTCTCAGCGAAGAAGAACTGTCATTGCGGACGAAGTTGCTTCAGCTGACCCACGGCCTAACCGCTGCTGAAGTTAGCAGCAGCGGCGGCATGCGACTGCTCAAGATGCTTCGGGAACTCGGCGGTTGAATACCCTGACTGACCAGAACACCACTCACGGCAGGACGTCGCCAAGAACCTCATTGACTACCCTCCCCACCTTCCGATCCAGCCCGTCGTAAAGCGCCAGCAGCGGACCTGAATAGCGCCTTGTCCTGATCCACCCGAAAGAGTCAATTTCCGCCACATCCGCCTCATCGCGGCGCAGATGCCAGCGAGTGTCCTCAGGAGCCCACCGCTGCCAGTCCGTGATGCTAACTGCGGGGCCCTCGCCTTGTCTCTCCAATGAACCGGTCGACCGGGGATACCAGTCCCATTCCCGCGGATCCATGAGCAGTATGTCGAGAACAGCAGAGATGACTCGGTAACCCAAGGCTCGAGGTACAGTGGGCGGCGTCTTCTCTACGTGCACCCCTCCAAGTTTTTCGAGCTCCTTCACTAGCTCCCGGGGGTTGGCGAAGGAAAAAGCCTTCTCCCACGACAGCATGTTGAGGCCACGAGCATGGGACACCACTCCGCCACCCATCCGGCGCATTTCGTAGGACAGTTCCTGTCCTTTTCCAATCATCAATGAGTTCGCAAATGCAGACGAGCCGCCCTCTGGGAAAGTTACGATCAAGCCGGAATCCCGGCGGCACAGGTCGCTTGCGACTCGCCAGGACAGCGCGTTCTTGTATCGATACGGAACCGGCCGTAAATCAATCGGTAATTCTTCTAGCACCTAACCGTGCCTCCACTCTCCGAGCCTGTAGAAAGGGTTCCTTCCGCATGCAACACCCTCCACGACGGCAATCTTGCCAGCAATACGTCATTCTGACCGCCGCCGCACCCATAACCTCGACGGTCGTCCACGGCCGCTACTCGTCATCTCGCCGGTTGGCACGAGCTGTGGCTCCATCGACCGTCGGAAAGTGTCACGCATGAGTTCATGGCCCGCTACAGCCTCGTGAACCATGCGCAGGTCGCGGAGGGTAAAGGACTGGGTCAGCAGGCCACCGGGGTCGGGGGCTCTCTCGTAGTCGGCGCGTGCAGATTCCACGGCCTTCGCAACCATCGACGGATGGTCGTACGGGAGTCCGGGACCGCCGCCGTCAGCTGGAAATAGTTGCACGCGATCGTTTTCCAGCGCCGGTCCCAGTTGCTCGAATGGCACGACGTCCACATGGGCCACCGACAGCACTCGGCCGCGCGGGTCGCGGTCGGGGACGTCGAACACGTATAGCTGCTTCGGTGTGCGCCCGCTGATGCCTGCCTTGTCCCGCAGGGATCGCAGCACCGCTTCTGCCAACCGCTCCCCCTCGTGCAGGAACGTTCCTGGCAGTGCCCAATCGAAGCCAGGAGCCTTGGTGTGTTCGACGGCCAGGACGCATAGTTTGTCCCGCCAAACTGTCAGCACCGCGGTGTCTACTGCTACAGAAGGGCGTGGGTAGTCGGTCAGGGGCGTGGCGTTCTTGGGCGGGGTCACAGAGACATTAAATGCACTCTTGCGCTAAATGGCCAACTGGGTCTACTCTTGATTTAGCGCAGAAATGCGCAATATAGATATTGGCCGACAGCCGAAGCTGCGCGGCCGGACGAAAGCGAAGGGGGATCGCATGAAGATTGGACAGCTACAAATCGGAAGCGGCAGCCGACTCGGCCCGCTCACACTGTTCCCGGTCTGGGCCGAGGGTCGTGCCACCGTCGGCTTGGCCACGGGAGCTGCAGCGAACTTGGACGTCACGGAGCTCGCTTCCGGCCCTCAGGTTGGAAAGCTCACCGTCACCAACCGCGACACCAAGCCGGTGCTGCTGCTCGAAGGCGAACTGCTCGAAGGCGGGCACCAGCATCGGGGCCGCGCCCGAGACGTTATCCTGCCGGCGGGCGAGACGCGTGAAGTGGATACCTTCTGCGTAGAACACGGCCGTTGGGGCGGCGCTTCGGCTCACAACCGCTCCGCCCGCCGCGCGCCGCTAAACGTCCGGGCCGAGCTGCACCGGAATGACCGCGGCGCGGAAACCCCGGGCAGGGTCTGGGAACGCGTTGCCAGATACCAGGGCCTGAACACGGTGTCCGATTCCGGTTCACTGGTCCATCACTTGGACGCCGGCACGCAGAGCGGAAGCCCGGATCTGGAAAGGCTGCCGCTGCCGATCGACGGCCAGCGCGGCGTCGTCGTCGGATTCGGTGGTAAGGCGCTGATGCTTGAACTGTTCGGGAGCCACAAGCTGTTCCGCAGCCACTACCGCTCCATGGTGGAGGCAGCTTGGCTGGACATTCAGCTCTACTCTGACCGTGCATCTAACGCTAAGACTCCCGCGCAGTCTGCACGTGACCTGGCAGTTCGCCTTATGGGCGCGGACACCGGGCACCTGCCCCACAGCGGATCCTTGGGAAGCTCCGGGCCTGTTTCATTCAACGGCATCACGTTCAGAACGTCCCCGTCCAATCCGGCGCCGGCGTTCGCACATCTGAGCGGCTGGGACACCCGGCACCCGATGATGACCGGCTGACCCGCAGCTTCTGCCAAACCCGCACTGCCTGCACCGCTTCTTTCCCATCCGATACCTTCCCATTGGAGGCACCCATGAACCTTTCTTCTGCCCAAAACGACCGCGCCGCCGGCGTGCTCATCGCCCATGCCGCCGGCGACGCCCTCGGTGCCGGCTACGAATTCGATGCCCCGATGCCGGATGGCACCCCGGTGGCCATGATCGGTGGAGGCCCCTTCGGCTTCGAGCCGGCAGAGTGGACGGATGACACGTCCATGGCATTGGTGATCGCTGAGGCCCTGCTCGATGCCCCGGCGCATACGCTCGCCGCAACAGCCAAAGACACGATCGTCTGCGGCTGGGCAGAATGGGCGCGAGACGCCCGGGACGTCGGCGCCATGACGTCGTCGGCCTTGAGCGGTGCCCGGCGCTTGGCCGCAGCCGCCGGCCGCACTGCACCGAACGCGGTGGACGCGCTGGCCTCCGCTGAGCAGGTGCACCTGAACACCGGCCGCTCGGCCGGCAACGGCTCGCTGATGCGCACCGCTCCCCTGGCCCTGGCCTACCTGAACGCGACTCCGCAGGACCTGTTCGACGCCGCTACCGAGTTGAGCTCGCTAACCCACTTCGACCCGGAGGCCGGCGAAGCCTGCGCTCTCTGGTGCGTCGCCATTCGCCAAGCCGTGCTCAACGGCGAGCTGGACGTCCGTGCCGGGTTGTCCTTGCTGCCTGCCGACCGCCGGACAACCTGGCTCGAACGCATCGAAACGGCCGAGCGCAGCCGGCCGCGCGACTTCAGCCGCAATGGTTGGGTGGTCGAGGCATTCCAAGGCGCGTGGTCCGCCATCACGACGACGGCGGGCACCGCTTCCGGACCGGCTCACCTTCGTGCCGCTTTGGAGGAGGCGGTCCGCGGCGGCAACGACACCGATACCGTGGCGGCGATCGCCGGCGGGCTGCTGGGCGCCGCCTACGGCTACACCGCCGTGCCGTTCGAGTGGCGCCGGCACCTGCACGGCTGGCCTGGATACAACGCGCGGGACCTGCTGCGCATCGGCTACCAGCTGTCTCGCGGCGAGGGCAGGACGCCGGGGCGCTGGCCGGACGTGGAGGTGTTCGACAACTCGGGCTGGATCAGCTCTGCCCGGACCGAGGTGGTGGAACACCCGCTGGACCCCGGCGTCCTCCTCGGTGGCGCTCCCGCTCTGGCCCGGGATGACTACGACGCCGTTGTCTCCCTGTCCCGGGTTGGAACCGGCGAAGCTCAGATAGCAGCGTCCGACCACGCCACCTTCCAACTGCTGGATGAAGCCGATCCGTCCGCGAACGCCCACCTGGAGTTCGTGGTGCAGGAGGCTGCGGCCGCCGTCTCGCTCTTCCGTTCTGAAGGCAAGCGGGTACTGCTGCACTGCGTGCGGATGGAAAGCCGCACTCCCACGGTCGCCGCACTGTACGGGGCCTTGGTCACCGGGATGACTCCGCTGCAGTCGCTGGAGAAGGTGAAGGAAGCACTCCCCCGGGCGAACCCCAACACCGAATTCATGGCTGTTCTTTGCCGGCTCTCCGGAGCGACAGCATGAAGGCGAACACTGACCCAGTTTGCCCACACTGTGGCGGCGAGCGGCCCGAGCATTTAGTCCTCCGAAATTACCTCTGCAGCGGTTGCTTCGCCCGTGCCAGCAAGACCGGAAGGGGACGTGCTTGGCTAGACGGCGTGGAATATGCCAGCGGTGAAGCGCATATGGCCGGGGTCGATGTCATGTGGCCGCTGCGCCAGGATCAGCTGCGTCCCGAGGCCGTGCCTCCAGCTTCGGCCCGTGCTGTCCGAGTCGACGCGGAGGACGGAGAGCTCTTCGCCGAGCCGGGGACCCGGACCGGGTGGGGGCAGGTTGTCGGCCTGATAGCTGAGGAGATCCGTTGGCTCAAGGACGGTGACTTCGTGATGATCGAATACGGAGAGTCCACCGATGACGCCATAGCGCCTTACGCACAGGTCGCGTTGGATGAGGAAGGCTATTGGTGCGAAATCGTCTCCAACGACTATCTGCCCGGCGACACTTGGCCGCTGCACGGTGACGTTCTCAAGGAAGCCGGCTGGAACGCCCCTGACGCTCACTGTCCGAACTGGCACAGCCTGCGCACTGGTTCGCAAACTACCGCGGTCGCAGTGCTGGCGGGGCTGCGGGAGGGTCGAGGTTGCGCTGATGTGAGGCTCTTGAGTTGGCATACGGGCATGATGCCGCCCTCGGTCTAGGAACCCTCGCTGCCGCCGGAACGAAAATGTCACAGGCAGCATTTAGCGTGTTGGTACGGCCAAACATCTGCCAGCCGGGGCACGGACAGAGGGGGAAACTATGAGCGACAACTACGCCATCTTCGAATTGGACGACGGCCAGGATAGCCCTGCAGGGGCAGATCCAGCACTCGAAGAGAACGGAAGCTACAGGCACAAGGACGGCGAGCACGCCCTGCAGTTTCCGGTACCCGCCCCGCCGGCGCGCCCCTTCGTCTGTGCCGCTGATCAGGTCTCCAGCCGCAGTGGGATCTCTGTTCGGGTCGCGTACCGCCGTGGGCACCATGTCTGGGCTGCCATCCGGTCCAAAGGGATGGACGTTATGGGCGTCCGCTCCGGATCCATTGGCGCCCACGTGCCGGGCGAGAACTATGTGTTCCTGTTCCGTGAACTGCTTGCCGGAGTACTCCAGCTTCGCGCCAGCGACACCGTCGACATCTTCTGTGAAAACGACGAGGTGGCCGAACGGCTTCGCACGCTTGGTCTGGAAGTGACGCCCTTCTTTCCGCCTCCTCAGGCAGTCAGTGCCCTGGACGAAGCAATTGCACGTCGTGTGGAGTCGCTGTTCTCCGTTGTCAACATCGCCACTGACGCGTCTCGGGGCAGGCAGTCCCGGTGGGTCGGCCATGGCTGGGTGCTGTGTTTCGAAGGTGGCGCTACCCCCGTTCTCGGGCACAAGGCGATCGAGCGCGGAAATGTCTTGGAGGGCGAACTTCGTGCAATCCGGTTGGGCTTGGCCGCAGCACGGCATACGTACAGCGGCACATTGGATGGTCGGAGCGCAGTCGTTGTCAGTTCCGACAGCCAGGCAGCGCTGCGCATGGTGACCGATCCACATTTCAAACCAGCCTCGGCTAACGGGCACTGCACCGACGAGGTCCAACGCATTCTGGAGTTAACGAGGCATGCCGATGTCGATTTCCGCTGGGTCAAAGGACACGCTGGGGACCCACTAAACACGATCGCCGACCGCATGGCTGTGTTGTCCCGGCGGGCTCACGAGGCAGGACTGTCCTTTGACCAAATCGCCCGGCTTGCTCAGAGCGTCAGGGAAGACGCCATGACGGTCCTGCAGACGTCCCACCTCGCGCTCGCCGCATAGCAATCCGCAGTACATCGTTCCTAGTCCAAGACCCAGATCGGAAACCCATGCGCCCTGACCTGAATGAAGACAGGCATTTTATCGAGGAGTTGCGGCGAAGAGGAGTTTCGCTTGACCGGGTATCCGCCGTTTTAGGTTATTCAATGACCGAGTTGGTGGGGGCCGTCGGTCCTTGGATTGCTGTTGAAACGAAACGTGCGTCGGTGAAAAAGGACGGGACCACAGTTTGTCCGCGGTGTGGCTATGAGGCCTGGCCTGTCAGATTCGGGATGTGGATTCCGGATCCGGAGAATCCCGACCCTAAAGCCGTGATGGCTGGCTGCGTCATCACGGTCGGGCAGGATCCGCAGTGGAGCTGCCAAAACCCGGAGTGTGAGTACCAGTGGCGCGTGGAACGGCGCAGCAGAACTAGGAACCTGAGCCAGATGGGCGAGACCGACGAATACCCCCTGAGGGCCGGGGAAAACTTGCCAGATATGGCCGGCCTGGCGAGCCTGCGACAGGACGGCGTCAGCCTTGCGGAGATTGCAGACACACTTGGTGTCTCGCCCTTCGCGGTGTGGACAGCGCTGGCCAGAGGTTCAGAGCGGCCATCGCAACACTGAGTTCATCACTTGTGCTCCCACCGTCCGCGCCGGAAACGAAGGTCCTTACAGATGAAAAATCCGTTCGTGGTCTTTTTCTTGAACCGTCCGCAGCCAGGGCAGTTCCCGGGGTCAGCGCTGTCCACCAGCAGCAAGAAACGGTTGACTCCGTTATAGAAGCGATCCGGCATCTTTTTTGCGCCAAAGAATCGGATCAACTCGTCTTCCGTGAACGGGGTTTCGAGCGACGCCTCCTCCCCCAAGATTCGGGGCCCTGCTTCCGTCATGTTTTTAAGCGTTTTACGAGCTTTCACAATGCCGCGCCATGTCTCGGTGATGTCTTCCGAGTACCGTCCGTGCAGGATGGTGAAGTGCCGGCTCGGGAAGTCCTCCCGGATGGAGTAAATCCGCCTGTCACGCTGCCTATAGCGTGTGGTGCGTGACAGCTTCTTACCTTGGGATGATTTCTCTACCGCCCGATCGATCCTGAGGTCCTCAACCCTTGGCTTGATGTAATCCGGGTGCTCCGCAGATGGTAGCAGCGCGAAAAAATCCCGATCCCACTGTTGCAAGGATTGAACGCGATATCGCTGCTTTCGCTCAACCATATTGCGGAGCGCCCGTTCCGCGGATTCGGAATACGCCCGCATAGTCGGTTCGTGGCGATTCCGCACAAATGCGCCGGCAGTCCTACCACCAAGAACAACCATCCCAAGAAACACAAGGCCCCCGCAACAACAGTTAATACGAAGTCTGTGAACACCATGCCTGCTCCCCCATGAGCAAAACCAATCCAACGAATGACGTATCGACCATGATGCCAGCCCACTCGGACGATGCGCAGGGGGCCCTTCCGCCCAGCCTTTACTGGCAAAGATGCAAAATGATGCTCCTACGGTTGTCACGGGTGTTGGATCCATTCTTCGTAGCGGTCGGCCTTAATGACCTCGAAGCCGGCCGACGCCAGCGTTCGCCCCGTAGCTGGGCCTTATACGAATGGTGATTTGTAGTTGTGTTGAACACTAAAGGCGACTACTAAATGCTGGCAGTTTCATCCTGTGGCGAAGCCTCTGAAAGACATCCAACTCTGGATCATCCGGGCTGCATATCACCTGTCAGATCTATCTCCGGTTGCGTCGACCGTAACGATCTGTCTCGCGGCCAATAACGTCACAGGTAACAGTTAGGCTCGTCACAGACGCAAGTAGCTACCCATAAACACATGGAGCAGTAAACTGGCCGATCTTTGGGGGAAAAGTTGGGGAATCGCACGCTGCTGTCCACGCCGGAAGCACTGGCCGAACTGGCCGCCATGGTGGGCGCGGTACAGGCGGACAATCCGTTCACACCGGTCACCGTCGTAGTCCCTTCCCACGCCTCCGGGCTTGACGTTGCCCACTATCTTGCCCGCACGCTCAACGACGGCCGGGGCAGCGTTTCGGTGCGGACTTTCACCCTGCGGGACCTCGCCCTCGAGCTGGCCGCGGCGGGCAACCTGGCCGATGGCCGCACGCTGCTGGCGCCGATGCTGCGCGAAGGTGCCATCAGCTCTGTCCTGGCCGGTGATCCTGGGCTTTTCGCCGCCGTCGCCGACCAGCCCGCGACGGCGAGGGCCATCGCGCGGACCGCCATGATGCTCGACGCCGTCGACGAGCCAGGAGATATCAAGCTTCCCGCGCTCGTCGGCGAGGTGCTGCGCGTCCACCGGAAGGCCGCGGCAGCGCTGACCACCAGCTGGCTGACCGGCAACGAAATGTTCGCCCTGGCGCAGCAATCCCTGCTGGACCCGGAGACCGTCCGCCGGCTCGGCGAAGTGATCGGATTCATGCTGGCCCCGGAAGAGTCACCTTCCGGGGGACAGTTCCGCACCATGCTGGAGGAACGGGCCGGGATGACGGTCCTGCTCGCCACCGGCGCACTGGCTCCTGATACTCCTGTTTATACGAGTTCCGACGCCGACGACGAGGCGCGGGCCGTGGTGCGGCTGGTCGCGGAACGGATCGGCGCGGGCATGCCGGGGCACCGAATCGGCATCTTCTACTCTGCGGCCGAGCCCTACCGTGCCCTCCTGGCCCAGCGTCTGGCCGAGGCCGGTATCACTTTTGTTGGCGCCAACGCGCACAGGCTGAGCGATGCGCCCGTGGCCCGGGGCCTGCTCGGGCTGCTGGGCCTGGATCCGAAGAATCCTGACCTGCGGCTGGTCCTCAACGTTCTGGCCGAGGGCACCCTAGTGTGGAAGGACGGGAAGCTTCCGAGCAGTGCCACCTGCGAGAGGCTCTACGTCGCCCCCCCGGACGAGGACGAGGACCCAGACTCCGAAGTGCCGGAGCACCTCGTGCGGCAGCGGGAGAACCTGGCGGCCTTCCGGCAATTCGTCACGGCGCTGTCCGCACAGGTGGAGCACGTACTCCAAGCCGAATCGTGGACGGAAGCCGCGGCGGAGCTGGACGTACTCATCGGCGGGTACCTGGGGCCGCGCTCCGAGCAGGAACGTCCCGAACTCGGCGCCGCCCGCGGCCAGGTCTCCGCCATCGTCGGGGAACTGAAGCTGCTGCAGGGCATTGCACCGGTTCCTTCCCCCGCAGCGCTCCGGAACGTGCTGGAGAGCGCAATCCAGGCCAAGGGCGGATGGACGGGCAAGAGCGGCACCGGTGTTTCGTTGGGGTCCTATGTTGACGGCATCGGCCGGGACCTGGACGCCGTCTACATCGTCGGTGCCGCCGAAGGCCTGGCGCCGGCGCGGGTCCGGGAGGACCCGTTGCTCCCGGACGCGGTCCGGGAGCAACTGAGCCCGATTTTGCCCACGGTCGAGGACCGGGCCGCTGCACAGAAGGAACAGTTCCTCGCCCTGCTGGCAGCCGGCACCGAGCGGGTCATCACCAGCCCGCGCGGGAATCTGCGCGGCGGGGGCGCCTACCAGCTCTCCCGCTGGATCACTGCCGATGCCCCCGACGGCTGGCGGCCGACGCCGCTGCCCTCGCACGCGTATGGCGTCGCGACGGGTGCGCCGACGGCGCGCGGTCTGGTGCCGACCGCGCAGGAGTGGCGGCTGCGCCGCTGCCTGGAGTCCGACGCCGGTCCCTCCGTGCTCGCGGACGATCCGGTGCTGCCCGGCTCGCTTGAGGTCCGCCGGCACCGCCGCGACGGCGTGTTCTCAAGGTTCAACGGCAATCTGTCCGGCCGCACGGGTCTGGTCGATCTGGACAAAGCCATCTCGCCCACCCGGCTTGAGGACTGGGTGCTCAGCCCGCTGGCCTACTTCCTTCGCCGCATCCTCAAGGTGGATCTCTTCGAGGATGTGACGCTGGAGGTCCAGATCAGCAGTATGCAGAAGGGGAACCTGCTGCATGCAGTGCTCGAGGACTTCGTGCGCGGAGCCACGGACGGCGGCCATGCGCCGTCGTCGACCCGGCTCATGGAGCTGGCGGATGCCGCATTCGGGCGGGAGGCCAATCCCGCCTGGCTGGGCTATCTGTGGGAGCGGGACATGACCACCATGCGGCAGGACCTGCGTGCCGTCTTCACAGCCGACCAGGAACGCAGGTCTGCGGGCTGGCGTTATGAGGCCGCCGAAGCCGGTTTCGGCCCGGAGGAACAAGGACACGCTTATCCCCCGGCCGAACTTGAGCTTCCGGACGGCTCGACGGCCCGTTTCCTCGGCAAGGTGGACCGCATTGACCGCCATGCCTCCGGCCGGGTCAAGGTGATCGACTACAAATCCGGGAAGAAGGACAAGTACAAGGCCTTGGCCGCGGAAAACCCGACGGCCGGCGGCACCCGCTTTCAGCTGCCGGTTTACGGGCTGTTCGCCCGCCAACTGGGCGGCGTTCCGTCCGCGCAGGTTGAAGCCGAGTACTGGTTCGTCTCCCGGTCCTCCGGCGGTGGTTCAACCGGGTACACGATCACCGACGACGTCATCGACAGACTCAGCGCCGACGTCGGCCTGGTTATCACGGCGATGCACCGGGGATATTTCCCGCCCAAGCCGGAATCAGACCTCTACGCCAATTTCTCCACGATGATGGGCCATCCCGGGATGAAGCAAACCTGGCATACGCTGTCCGGCGCTGAAGAACTGCGGGACATCGCCGCACTGCTCAAGGGGGAGAAATGACCAACACCATTGCAGCCGTTCCGCTGCGCGATCAACCCAGTCGGGAGCTGATCGAGTCCAGGCTCGATGCCACTGTCTTCGTGGAAGCCGGCGCAGGCAGCGGCAAAACCCGCGAAATGGTTGAACGCATCGTCGCGCTGGTGGATCGCGGCGTCGAGCTTAGGAACCTGGCGGCGATCACCTTTACGGAAAAGGCCGCCGGCGAGCTCCGAGACCGTGTCCACCGGCGGCTCCGGGAGGCCGAGCCGGCCGGTCTGCGCCAGCGGGCGCTGGATCAGCTGGACACCGCCGCGATCGGCACCATTCATTCCTTCGCCGCCCGGATCCTCGGTGAGCATCCGATCGAGGCCGGTGTCCCGCCGCTAATCAATGTGGTGGACGAGCTGCGGTCGCAGATCGCCTTCACCGCGCGTTGGGAGAAGGCCCGGCAGCTGCTCTTTTCCCAGCCGGAAACCGAACGTGCCCTGCGGGTATTGCTGGCCGCCGGGCTCGGCCTGAGCGGCCTCGAAACGGTCGCGAAGCAGCTGGACGCCAACTGGGACCGGTTGGAGGACAACCCGCCGCGGCGCCGGCACGTCCCGCAGCTGGATGTGTCCGTGGTGCTCCGGCAGGCCGGGGAAATCGTGGCGGCTAAGTCTTCCTGCACCGACCCGAACGACACGATGCACAAGCGCCTTACCGAGCTGGAGGACTGGCAGTGCCGGCTGGCCGGCGCCGCGGAGCTGGACGACCTGCAGCTGCAGCTGGGTGCACTGGGCGACATGCCGTCCACGAAAGTCTCGAGGACGGGTAATAAGGGCAACTGGCCGACGGATCTGGGCGGCCTGCGCGCCGCCATCGCCGAACTGGGCGACGCCGTGGCCGAAGCACGGGAGAGGCTCATCTCCCCCGCTACCGAAACAGTGGCCGCCGCCGTCGCCGAGACCCTGCTGGATGCAGCCAGGGTACGCCAGCGCACCGGCGAGCTGGAGTACAGCGACCTGCTGGTCCACGCCCGCGACCTGTTGATCGGCGAGGACAAGGCGGAAGTGCACGCGGCCCTGCACGAGCGCTACCAGGTGATCATGCTGGACGAATTCCAGGATACGGACCCCGTCCAGGCCGAGATTGCCGTCCGGATCGCGGCCTCCGAGGTCTGCGGCCGCGACGGCTGGGAATCCTTGCCCGTGCCCCCGGGCCGGCTGTTTATGGTCGGCGACCCGAAGCAGTCCATCTACCGCTTCCGGCGCGCCGATATTGCCACGTACCTGGAATCGCTCCAACGGGCGAAGGCTGATCCCGGTTCGGCGATCGCCGGGCTGCAGACCAACTTCCGCTCCACCGGCAAGCTGCTGGACTGGGTCAACGCCACCTTCACCGAGCTGATCCAGGCCAACGGCACGATGCAGGCGCCCTACTCCCCTCTTGTTCCGGACCCCGAGCGGCCGGAATGGCAGGACGGGCACGGACCCGCCGTCGCCGTCGTCGGACGCCGCGGCGCCGCAGCGGGGGCGGACGGCAAGGCCGGCCCGGACGAGGTCCGCCGGCAGGAAGCGGCGGCGATCGTCGGCGCCATCCTGGTGGCCACCGGCCGGGCGGCCCCGCCCGTCTGGCAGAAGCAGTCCGGCCGGGGCGGGAAATTCGCCGCTTCGCCGGTGGAGCTGAAGGACATCTGCATCCTCATCCCCACCCGGACTCCCCTGCCTGCCATTGAGGAGGCCCTGGACCAAGCCGGCATCGAATACCGTGCGGAGGCCTCCTCACTGGTCTACTCCACGCAGGAAGTCACAGACCTGCTGCTGGTGCTGCAGGCGCTGGCCAGCACCGCCGACGAGGCCTCCCTGGTGCTGGGCCTGCGCAGCCCGCTCTTCGCCTGCGGCGACGATGACCTGTTCGACTGGAAACAGGCCGGCGGGGCGTGGAATATCTTCGCTCCCGCACCCGAATCGCAAAAAGGCACCCCGGTGGCTTTGGCCGTGGAGTACTTGGCCGGGCTCGCGCGGGACCTGCCGCTGCTGGCACCGGCAGAGCTGCTGGACCGGCTGGTGACCGACCGCCGGGTGCTGGAGGCGGCAACCGACACGCCCCGCTACCGGGACGTGTGGCGGCGGATCCGCTTCGTCATCGACCAGGCACGCGCCTGGACCGAGGCCACGCACGGCGGGCTGCGGGACTATCTGGTCTGGACCGCCGTCCAGCAGGAGGAGAATTCCCGGGTCAAGGAGGCAGTGGTACCGGAAACGGACGCCCAGGCCGTGCGGATCATGACCATCCATGCTTCCAAGGGCCTGGAGTTCCCGGTGGTCATCCTGGCCGGCGCCGGGTACAAGCCGCGGACCGATACACATCCGGCGGTCTGGAATGCCTTGGGCCGGCTCGAGGTCAATTTCGGCAAGGGACTGACCTCGGCCGGACATGCGGAGGCCGCCCAGCGGGAGAAGGAGTTCCTGGCCGCGGAGAAACGGAGGCTGCTCTACGTGGCCTGCACCCGGGCGGAAAGCCATCTGGTGGTGTCCCTGTTCAGCACCGACAAGTCGAGCCTGATCGCCCCGCTGGTGGAAATCGAAGAATCCCGGGCGACGCCGGAAATTCCGGTGCCGGATGACCTAGCCGCTGGCGCGATGACCTCGGCCACAGTTCTTAGCGCAGGGTCCTTTGACCAATGGGAGCAGCATGCCCGGGGTTGGCAGCGGCTCTCCAGCATCCAGTCCCGCACCTCGGTGACGGCGCTGTCCAAGTGCCCCAACAGCCAGATCCCTGTTGAGTACGGGTTGGACAAAGCTCCGATGTACGTGACTGTGGAAGACGAGGGTGGCCTGCCGCTTGGCTTTGCCGGCGCGGTAGGCGAGCACGGCACGGAGTTCGGCTCCGCCCTGCACCGGCTGCTGGAGCTCAGCAATTTGCAGGAATCCGAGTCTTTTGGCGAGCTCGCTGAGCAGACGGCCGCCCTGTATGGGTTGAAGGATGCCGCCGGCCTGGCCGAACGGGCCCGGTCTGCGCTGGTCAGTGAGCCGGTCCGCTCTGCCGCTACGCGCGAACACTGGCTGGAACTGCCAGTCGTGTGCCCATCTGGCTCGATGACCGTCGAGGGCATCATCGACCTGATGTACCGCAAGGATGACGGCACGCTGGTCATCGCCGATTTCAAGACGGATCTGGGAGTTTCGCAAGAGCGGCTGGCTTCCTATTGGAACCAGTTGACAAGGTACGCGGTCATGATCAATACGATTACCGGCCAGATGGTCAGCGAGTTGGTCCTGATCTTCTGCCGATCCGGCGAAGCGGACGTCCGGAGGAGAGAATTCGCGTGAGTGCACGCACTTGCGGATCACTCGGAAAGAGGCACACCGGCTGCATGACCTCGCGGGCATGGAGATCCAGGAAGGCAACCAAACCTATAAGTTCGTGCCGACGCAACCAAAACCGGGAAGCACAGACAGTCAGTCCTCCTCCAGCGGTCGTGCCGTGACCATCACCGTCATGCACGGCGACCTTGGCTTGTCGTCGTACGAGGAAATGGTCAGCGCAGTTCTGAGATCGCCCTAACCGCCTGCTGATTCGATCACAGATGGTCACGGATGCCGACTGCCCCACTGCTGGAACCGGCAGAGATCGCCGAGGTGGCGGTATTTCTTGCAAGTAACAAAACTTCCTGCTCGCCGGAGCGGCCATCAACGTAAATGGCGGCTACACCGCCATCTCATTGGTGTAATACCCTCGCAACGGACTCGAGGGAATGAGCCCATCCGTCTTCATCCGAAAGCATCGATGTCACGAGCGGTTAGCTAAGCGCGGCTGCCCGGCCGTTGACTGCTGGCTTGTCGGTCGTGTCGAACGCGATTCGCAGGACGACGTTGCCCGTTTTGCGGCCGGTATCGGCGAAGCGGTGGGCCTGGACGATGCCGTCGAGGGTGTAGGTTCTATCGATGACTGGGCGGTACTGGCCGGATTCTGCGAGGTGGACGAGGTATTTGAGGTCGTCGACGGAGTATTTGCTCGTGACGATGACCTGCCTACCGCTTTTCTTTGTGCGGCTCGACGCCCGCAGTATTGCTTTGAGGTCGGCGATGACCAGCAATAGTGTTCCGCCTGGATTCAGGGACGCTTCAACGCGCTCAAATGGAGCATTGCCCACGCAGTCCATGATGACGTCGTAGGTCTTGCCCTCGGCGGCGAAGTCGATCTGGGCGTAGTCGATGACCCGGTCGGCGCCGAGCGAGGTGACGAGTTCGGAGTTCGCAGCGGAGCTGACGCCGGTGACGTGTGCGCCGAGCTGTTTCGCGAGCTGTACCGCGGCTGTTCCGACTGCGCCAGACGCGCCGTTGATGAGGGCGGTATCCCCGGGTTTGATGTCGGCCCGGTTGAGGAAGCTGCGTGCGGTGAGTCCACCAAAAACCAGGGTCACGGCTTCCTCGAAGCCCATGTTGCGGGGCTTGACGGTGATGTTGCCGTCCTCGCGCAGACAGGCGTATTCGGCGTGGCCGCCGAAGTCGGCGCCGAGCATTCCGATGACTTCATCGCCGGGGTGGAATTTGGTGACGTCTGGGCCTACTGCCGCAACGACGCCTGCAAAGTCCATGCCGAGGACTCGATTGCGCGGCCGGAAGAGACCGAGCCCTTTCGCGGCCAGCAACCCGAGTCCTTTTGGAACGTTGCGGCTCCTGGAACGGTAGTCGGCTGCACTCACGGTGCTCGCGTGGACTTTGACCAGCACATCGCGGGGGCCGGGCGAGGGCTGCGGCACCTCGACTACGCTGATGACCTCCGGTGGGCCGAACTTCCGATAGACCGCGGCCCTCATCGTGATTCTCCGGTGGCGACTGCGGTGGACCGGCCGGAGAGACGCCGCGAGGGCGCGGACCGCTGGGCCCGCCGGCGGATGAAGTACTCGGCGACCGCGAGGTTGAGCAGCCAGGCCGCACCTAGGAGCACCGCCCGGCTCAGTTCGTTGGTCGGGCCGACCAGCACGAACCACGGGATGCTCACCAGAGCCTGAGTTCCGGCAGCGATTCCGATGGCGTAGCCGCGGGCCATCCAAGCGCCGTGAGCAACGAAGTCCCGGCGCCGGATGGCGAGGATGCCTAGGACGATGCTCGCGGCCATGGCCGTGCCGAAGACCAGCCGTAGAATCAGCAGGATGACGCCGTCGTCAGGCGGGAGATCGTAGAAGACGGCCATCCAAAGGCCGGACAGGGCCGAAAGCAGTCCGGCTGGGATAAGAATAACCCCGGCAATCCGGTGCCAGTTGCGCCTGCCGCGCTTGCCGTGCCGCAGCGAGGGAACGAACTGGAAGGCTCCCAGCAAGCTGTAGACGATGGCTGCGGGGATGTGGATCAGCACCGGGACCGGCGAGTCGAAGAACCGCTGGTTGGCCGGCGTGACCGCAGCGCCGCCGGTCAGTTCAGCTAGACGCAACGATCCGAAGATCACCGGGATGATGCTGATGAAAATCAGTGCGGCGGGCACCAGCCAAACCGGCTTGGAGCGTCGCGTGACGTCGGCGGAGACGCCTGTGGTTTCTGTGATCATTCCAGATCCTCGAGTCATGGGTGTACGGTGTACACCTCGTAATCGATACGGTAGGTGTACGACGTACACTTGTCAAGAAAAGTTTTTAGCTCGGCAAAGGCGGTTCGGATGGTCAAGCAGGCAGAAGAGGTGCGCGGTGCGCCGCTGAACAGGGAACGGGTGCTGAGCGCCGCCGTCGTACTTGCCGATGAAGCGGGCGTCGATCAGCTCAGCATGCGCAAACTGGCCCAGGAGCTGGGCGTGGTCCCGATGGCGCTTTACAAGCACGTGGCGAACAAGGAAGAGCTGCTGGACGGGATGGTCGACGTGATCGTCGGCGAGATCGATACGCGGACCAGCGGGTCGGACTGGCGGATTAACGTCCGGCACGGGGTGTCCTGCTGCGCCACCCGTGGGCGCGCCAGGTGTTAGAGTCGCGGACTAACAAGTCGCCCGTTGTCCTTGACTACATGGACTCAGTGATCGGCATGTTCCGGGCCGGCGGGTTCTCGGTCGACTCACGCACCACGTGATGCACGCACTAGGGAGCCGGATGTGGGGCTTCACCCAGGAGCTGTTCGACGACTCGCAAAGCGCGCCTGCGGAGGTGCCGCCGGAGACGCTGCAGATGATGGCCGCGCGGTACCCCCATATTGCAGAGGTCGCCATGGCGGGCGCGCACGACGACGGGTCCGTGGTCGGCCAGGGCTGCGACGACCAGTTCGAGTTCGAGTTTGCGCTGGATCTGCTGCTCGACGGATTTGAAAGGCTCCACCAGCAAGGATGGACGTCGGCCCGGCGCTGAGGCGGCGAGCCGCAGGATCACTGCAATTTGGCGGCGTGCACGAAATGGCGGATTAACTTGATGTCCTTGACGCCGCGGCTGGATTCCACGCCGCTGGAGACATCCACGCCGTTCGGCCGGAGCGTGGCAATCAGCGTGCCAACGTTTGCCGGAGTCAGCCCGCCGGCCAACAGCCAGAATCCTCGCGGCGGTTGCTCCTGGATGGCGCTCGCATCGAAGGTAACCCCGGCGCCGGGTTCAACGGCGTCAAGCAGGATCCGCTCGGCCTCCCAGTCCACCTTTTCGTCCGCCGGAAGTGCACCGTAGGCGTCAGCGGAGAAGGCGCGGAGGGTGCGGAACCCTGCCTCCTCAAGCCTGCGGAGGTCACTGAGCGGTTCATCGCCGTGCAGCTGGACGGTGCTCACCGCGGCGGCACGGGCGGTCGCGATGACCTCGCCGATGGGCTGGTTGCGGAACACGCCGACCGTTTCGATGCCTGCCGGCACGGCCTCGCCGAGCGAGCGGGCGAGTGTGGCGCTGACAGTGCGCGGGCCGCCGGGTGCGAAGACAAATCCGATGGCGTCCGCGCCGGCATCTGTGGCGGCCGCGACCGCTTCGGGGGTCCGCAGCCCGCAGATCTTGACATAGGTTTCAGCCATTATTCCTGCCCATCTGTGCCGTGCGTATAAGTGTGCATCTGCTCGCCGTCGGGACCGAAAATGCTGAGGATTTCGACGCGCTTGCCGTCGGCGGATCCCATGCTGTGCGGCACGCGGGTGTCGAACTCCGCGGCCTCGCCGGGCTCCAGCACCAGATCCTTCTCCCCCAGCCGCAGCCTCAGCCGCCCGGAGAGCACGTAGAGCCAGTCGTAGCCGTCGTGTGTTCGCTGCGGCGGCATGGTCTTGCGCGCGGGGTAGGTCATCTTGAAGGTCCGGGTCGGCGAACTGGGTGGGGACAGGCGGACAATCTGCACGCCGTTGTGCATGGACTGCGTGGGCTTGATCCGCGGATCCGGCACTTCGGCCGGAATCAGGTCATCGATGGTGATCCGCAGCTCGCGCGTGAGCGGCAGCAGGATTTCCAGGCTGGCCTGCCGCTTCCCGCTTTCAAGCCGTGAGAGCGTGGACACGGACATCCCGGTTCGGGTTGCCAGGTCCTCCAGCGTGCGGTCCTGCTTGATCCGGGCAGCACGCAGCCGGGGACCTATCTGTTCCAGCACCGAGTCCTTCATGGCCCTCCCTCCGGACTTGCTGTTTCTGCAAAGATAGTTGCAATACTAGCAGCCACTCGGACACCCTTGGCCCATGGAAAACTACGAATGGGATGTCATTATCGTCGGCGGCGGGGGTGCCGGGCTGAGCGCGGCCCTCATGCTGGGCCGGGCACTGCGGCGGGTCCTGGTGCTCGACGGCGGCAGCCCGCGCAACCGCTTCGCCAGCCACATGCACGGAATATTGGGCAACGAGGGCGCCGACCCGCTGGAATTCCTTACCCGGGCCCGCGCCGAAGTGGCTGGCTACGGCGTCGAGGTGCGCACCGGCGTCGTCAAGCAGGTGACCGAGACCAACACGGTAATCGAGGTGGAGACGGACGACGGCGGCCTGCTCACCGCCCGCCGCCTGATCGCGGCGACCGGTGTGCGGGACGATCTGCCGGAAATCCCCGGGCTGGCGCAGCGCTGGGGCCGGGACGTTCTGCACTGCCCGTACTGCCACGGGTGGGAGGTCCGCGGGAAGCGGCTGGCCGTGCTGGCCACCTCCCCGATGGGCATCCACCAGGCCCAGCTGATCCGGCAGTGGAGCCGCGACGTGGTCTTCTTCACCGCACTGGCCGGACCGGTGGACAGCTCCGTTGCCGCCCAGCTCGCGGCTCGGAACGTCACCAGCGACCCCCGGCCGGTGACGGAACTGATGATCAAGGATGACATGCTGACCGGTGTCCGGGTCGAGGGCGGGGAGGTGGTGGACGTGGACGCGGTCTTCACCGCCGCCACGCTGATCCCGCAGGACGGCTACCTCTCCGGATTGGAGCTGGAGCGCGAGGATTCGATCTTCGGCAGCTTCCTCAAGGCCGATCCGACCGGGCGCACCAGCCATCCCAGGATCTGGGCGGTTGGAAACATCACGTCGCCGGCAGCCAATGTGCCGATCAGCATCGCGGCAGGGGCCATGGCCGGCGGGATGATCAACGCGGATCTGGTGACCGAGGACTTTGCCCTGGCAACGACCTCTACTGCGACTCCCGCCGCCGTCTCCGCCGCAGCCGGCGCAATGAGGGCATCATGACCGGCCACTCCTCCCCCGGCCCAGCGGCAGACGCCCGCACGTTCTGGGACGCCCGCTACGGCGAGCGCCCCCGGATCTGGAGCGGCGCGGTCAATCAGGTGCTGGCGGATACGGCACCCGGGCTGACGCCGGGGCGTGCCTTGGATCTGGGCTGCGGCGAGGGCGGCGACTCGGTGTGGCTGGCCGAACGCGGCTGGCAGGTCACCGGAGTGGACGTTTCTGCCACCGCGATGGAACGTGCCCGCGCGCTCTCAGAGTCCCGCGGCCTGGGAGCGGAACAGATCAGCTGGCAGCAGATCGATCTGTCGGCTGACTTCCCGGCCGGCGAATTCGAGCTGGTCTCGGCCTGCTTCCTGGCCTCTCCCATCCAGCTTCCCCGCGCGGCCATCCTGCAGCGGGCGGCGGCTGCCGTGGCGCCGGGCGGAACCCTGCTGGTGGTGTCCCACGCTGGTGCCCCGCCGTGGGCCGGGCGCTCGGGCGGCCACCGGCACTTCTTCCCGACGCCGGAAGAGGAGCTCGCCGCGCTGGACCTGCAGGACGATGTGTGGGACATCCGCTGCGCCGAAGTCAGGAGCCGCGAGGCGACCGGACCGGACGGTGAACCAGGGCTGCTGAAGGACACCGTAGTGATCGCCCGCCGCCGCTGAGTCCACGGCGAGGCCTGTGCTGCGGTCAGCGACAGGGCGCCCCGCAGCACCCGCCCGGGCCGGAGTACGGTTGCTTAGTGCGGCGGTGCGCGCCGCAACCCGAGGGAAGGATAGACATGGAACCCGAGGAATTCGACCTGCTGGTGATCGGCGGCGGAAAGGCTGGCAAGTCGCTGGCGATGGACCTGGCCAAGTCGGGGCAGAAGGTTGCGATGGTCGAGCGGGCCATGATCGGCGGCACCTGCATCAACGTGGCGTGCATCCCCACCAAGACCATCATCCACTCCGGCCGGGTGCTGGAGACGGTGCGCCGGGCAGCGGAGTTCGGCGTGGCCGGTGGGGAGAATCCGCGGATGGACCTTGACCTACTGCGCCGCCGCAAGGAGGGCGTGGTGGACACCATGGTGGCCGGCCAGGAGAAGCTGTTCACGGACTCCGGCATGGACTTCATCCTGGGCGAGGCCAAATTCGTGGCGCCGAAAACCGTGGAGGTTTCGCTGCACGACGGCGGCACACGCCTGCTGCGCGGCACCGACGTCGTGATTAATCTGGGCACCGAGCCGATGCTGCCGAACATTGAGGGCTTGGCTGAGTCCAACGTGCAGACCAGCAATACGTTGCTGCACCTGGAGCAACTTCCGGCGAGCATGGTGATCCTGGGCGGCGGCTACATCGGCTGCGAATTTGCGGATTTGCTGAACACGATCGGCGTGCAGGTCACGGTGGTGCAGCGGGCCGCCCAACTGCTGCCGCGCGAGGACGCCGATGTTGCGGAGGCCGTGGCCAAGGACTTCACCGACGCCGGCATCACGCTGAAGCTGGAGGCGTCCGCGGAAAGGATCGAACGCGCCGACGACGGCACGGTCACCGTGAGCCTGTCCACCGGGGAGACCGTGAGCGCCGACGATGTGCTGGTGGCGCTCGGACGACGGCCGATGACGGACGGCATCGGGCTGGAGGACATGGGTGTGCAGCTGACGGACAAGGGCATCATCCAAGTGGACGGCCGGCTGCACACGTCGGCCGAGGGAGTCTGGGCCGCCGGCGATGCAGCAGGATCACCTCAGTTCACGCATGCGTCCTACGACGACTACCGGATTCTGAAGGCAAATCTTGCTGCAGCACGCGGCGACGGAGAACCGCGGTCCACCGTGGAACGGCTTGTCCCGTATACCGTCTTTACGACGCCGGAGCTTGCACGGGTGGGCCTGACCGAACAGCAGGCGCGCGGTGCCGGCCACGACGTGCGGATCGCGCGGATGCCGGTGAGCGCGATCCCGCGTGCCCGGACCGTCGGACAGTTGGCCGGCGAGTGGAAGGCCGTGCTGGACCGCCAAACCGGCAAGATCCTGGGTGCCGCGCTGCGCGGGGTGGACGCCAGCGAGGCGATCGCGGTGCTGCAGATGGCGATGATCGGCGGACTCGACTACACCGCCGTGCGGGATGCCGTCATCACTCACCCGACGGTGGCCGAGGGGTTGAACCTGCTGTTCACGCCGGCCTGGCTGGAGGACTAAGCAGAACGCCGGTCCCGCACTAGGCAGGACCGGCGTTCCGACCGGGTGGGCGAAAGCAGTTACTTCACGGCCCAGTAGACGCGTGCGTCATTGTCGAAGGAGATGGTGGGCTCCACGAACAGTTTGGCATCCGTTATGGCTCCGGCCGGAACGTCGAGGCAGAGCTGGTATTCACCGACGCCACCCTTCTCGAGGGTGGGGACAGCCAACGCCTCTTTCTCGAGGGAAGCCATGCAAGTGCTGGAGCCGTACTGGCGAGCATCGCCGCCGACCAGCTTGACCGCCAGGTCGATCCAGGGATCGCCTTCCTCTGACCCGACGTACTCGGTCACCAGGTCGATGAGGACGTACTGTCCTTCCGGGTCCTGGTTGAACTGATTCATCGCCAGAATGTCTTTGGTCGCGTCGAGGTTCACAGCTTTTACCGTGACGTTGTACTCGTTCCCGATGGCAGCGCCCTCGCCCAGCGCCAAGGCAGTGGCCTCGGCAACCTCGGCCTGCTCACCGTCGTCGACCGCAACGACTCCGTCCGCGGCGTCCTCGACGGATTTGGCAACACTGTCGATGAGCGAAGCGTAAAACATCTGGGAGACGATCACGCCGATGATCGAGACGACAGAAATAATGAGCGCAGCGATCGACATGCCCTTGGACTTGGACTTCCGCTTGACGGTGATGACTGTGGCCGCAATGGCGAAGCCCAGGGCAATCAGCCCCAGCACGAAGACGAGGTTGTTGACGATTGGGACCCAGCACAGCAGCAGCGAGACGATCGCCAGCGCCAATGCCGTGATCGCCAGGCCCTTGCCAGCGTTTTGGTTCTCCTGCGGTGCAGGCGCTCCCTGGGCGGGAGGCATTACGGATGTATTCGGATTAATCGCCATGGACTTTCCCCAACTTAATAGTTTTGCGTTTCTCTTCAGCCCGTGCGGTGCGGCATTCCGGGCATACGACAGAAACTATCGGTCGGGTCAGACAATTTGTGCGGAAAGAAAAGCAGCTGAGGCGATGAGGTGTGTCACCTCACGGCCTCGGCTGCTTTGAAGGAGTTGATGGTTGGAGCTAGCACTCGCGGATGAACCTAGCCCGCACCGCCGCTAAATCTCGGTCTAGCAGGCGGTTTCGCGGATTTCGAGCTCCCGCGCGACGGCGTAGTACTGGACGATGGCATCGCGCACCGGATGCATGCGGTCAAGCTGCCGAAAGCACCGGCTGCTGAGCATAAGGAGCTGGTCAATGGACAGGGCGGACAAGTCCGACGGGAAGGTGGCCTGCTCCGAAGGCCCAATCACGGTGCTCATGACGCCAGCTTCGGCTCGTGTCGACCGAGGGTCAGAGAGCAGTGCGGACTGTGGCAAGACAGGTGCGTGCAGTTGGTTTTTCAAGGGCGTCTCATTCCATACGAGATGTTCCATGGCCAACTGCTTTAGCCACGTTTCACGCTACCGCAACACACCTGGATGTCAACGCGGGCCCTAGGCAGCGCCGATTACCGGTCGAAATGTGTGCCCTCGGAGGATGGATCGGCGGAAGATACGAGGTCTGCCGCCAGGTCGCGCAACTTGATGTTGCGCCTGCTGGAGGCGGACCTCAGCAGGGCGAATGCTTCCTCCTGGCTGCACCGGTTTTGTCCCATGATGATGCCCATGGCCAGCGCAACGGTGGTCCTTGATTCGAGCGCGGCTTCCAAATCTGCCTCGGCGTCGCGGTGGCGGGCCAGTCGGACCGCCAGGGACAGCGCCCGTGATGCTTGGCGGGCGTACTGCTGGGCCGACTCGATGGCTTCCTCATCGAACCTGCCGGATTCGTTCGAGTACAGGTTCAAGGCCGCGGCGTCACCGGAGTCAATGGGAATCGGAACGCCCAGAATCGACCTGATGCCCTCCTCGATGACGCGCGGCCGGTACTCCGGCCAGCGTGCATCTTCGTGCACCTCGGCCACGTGCACCAGCTCCCCCTCCCGGGCCGCCCTCAGGCAGGGGCCGTCGCCGTAGTCGTACTGGATCTCGTCCACTCGCTGGGCACGGTCGCTGCTGCTGGCCACCGTACCGGCCTTCTTGTTGCGCAGCAGCGTGATGCCGCACAAGAGTTCCTCGTCCGGGTGCGAAAGATTGTGGACGGCCAGGCGCGACAACGCATTGAGGAAAACCTCGATGTCCGTACTGTCGACTGCCGCGTCGTGGAGGAACTCCTCCACTGTCAATGCAGATGCCTCGTGATTTTCGCCCGGCATGGCGCTGCCCTTTCTCCGTTAAACCTGAAGCTAATTTAACCCAACGAGGGCGTTCCCCACGCCATTTTCCGGGCGTAATCCGCACCACGCCGGATCAATGGCAGAACGGCGGATGCCCGGCGCCGCCTTTGCGGCTAGTGTTTGTCGGATACCCGCCACAGCAAGCAGGAGGAGCAGCATGCGCGCCTATCTCCTGCTGATGTTGGTGGTGGTTTTCTATGCCGGCAATATCCTGACTGGCAAGGCGCTGAGCGACCTGCCGCCGCTGACCATCGCGTTCGGCCGGATTGCCGTCGCGTTCCTGGTGCTCCTTCCCATCGGGTACCGCAGTGCCTGGCGCTCCCGGCACCTCTTCGTTCGGCACTGGAAGCCGCTCCTGCTGATGACGGTGACCGGCATCGCGGGATTCAACACCTTGATCTACTCCGCGTTACAGTTCACCTCGGCCACCAACGTGTCCGTGCTGGAAGCGTCCATTCCCGCCGTCACTGTGCTGCTGAGCTTCTGGCTGCTGCGCGAACGGCTCCGGCCCGTGCAGTGGCTCGGCATTCTGCTCTCACTCTGCGGAGCACTGTGGGTGGTGACCGACGGGCAACTGCTGCGCCTGGCGGATATGCGGTGGAACGTCGGCGACGCCATCATGGCGGTCGGAGCCATCTCTTGGGCCGTCTACTCGATGGCCGTGAAGAGGTACCTGCACCTGTTCCCCGCCCACGGCGCGGTGCTGGTCATGACCGGCCTCTCCGTCCTGTGCCTTTTGCCGCTGGTGATTGGCGAATGGATGATCGTGGGGGTCCCGGAAATCAGCGGCGGGCAGTGGTCGGGCCTGCTGTACCTGGGCATCTTCCCGTCGGTTGTTGCGTTGCTGCTATACAACCGGGCCGTCGCTGTCCTCGGTGCTTCCCAGGCGTCGGTGTTCCTGAACTTCGTGCCAGTGTTCACCATGCTGGGCGCGTACCTCCTGCTACACGAGGCGATCACGCTGATGCAGATCCTCGGCGCGCTGGCGGTCATAACGGGGGTTGTCTTTACCAGCCGGACCAAGCGGGAATCGCATCAATTCGGGGAGCGTTCCGCCGTTTCTGCCAGCGACTGATGTAACGATTCGGCCCTTCAACCCCTTTTTGTCAAAAGTCTCGGTCCCCCACCCGTACGATTAGTAAGGGTGCTGTCAAAGTGACGCCCAGAAAGCAGGAGACGTTGGCGCCTCTTCTAGATCGATCCGGCATGCTGCTGGATGGGCGATACCGGCTTAAGGAGCTGGCCGGCACCGGAGCGAACGCCAAGGTGTACCGCGCGGAAGATGAAGTCCTGGGGCGGGAAGTGGCCGTCAAGGTCATTCAACGCCCCTCGATGAACGAGGAAGAGTTCCACCACGACGACGCGGAGATTAAGCTCCTGGCCCGGCTGAATCACGCCAACCTTGTGACCCTCCTGGACGCGGGCATCGACCGGTTCGAAGCCGGACATCCGCAGATCTACCTGGTCATGGAGATGATCGAAGGTGCAGACCTGAGGGCTCGCTTGGCGGAGGGTCCCCTGCCGCCGCGGCATGTTGCGCAGATTGGCCACGATCTGGCCGAGGGCCTGGCCTACATCCATAACAACTCCGTGGTCCACCGGGACGTTAAGCCCGGCAACATCATGCTCTTCAATTACGACGACGACGGCTCGCGCCTGCGCGCCAAACTCACCGACTTCGGCGTCGCCGTCGTGATTTCCGAAGATGCCCACGTCTCTGGCATCTATGGAACTGCCGGCTACCTGAGCCCGGAGCAGGCGAAAGGCGAACCGGTTGGCCCGGCCAGCGACATCTATTCGCTGGGCCTGGTGCTGCTGGAATGCCTGACCGGCAAGACCGCCTTCCCCGGGCCGCCTCTGGAGGCTGCCGTGGCCCGGCTCCTGCGTGATCCGGTCATCCCTGCCGAACTGGGAACGGAGTGGGTCAGCCTGCTGACCGCCATGACCGCCGCCGAGCCGGAGGCCCGCCCCACCGGACGCGATGTGGCGCTGGCGCTGGCGGACATGGTGCTGTCATTCCGCGGACGCCGCAGGGTGGATGCCTCGGTCATTCCCGTCGACGAGCCGTTGCGGATGGAAGCCGTCAATCGCTACGGCATACTGGACACCCCTCCGGACGGCGCCTTCGACCGCATCACCGCCCTGGCCGCCCGCCTGCTCACTACGCCCATTGCGATTGTCAGCGTGGTGGACCACGACCGCATTTGGTTCAAGTCGCATCACGGACTGGACATTGAGCAGCTCGACCGGGAGCCCGGGCTCTGCGCGTCGGCCATCCTGCAGAACGGTCCGTGGATCATCAACAACGCTCCGGCGGACCCCCGCGCGTTGACCAACTCGCTGGTGGCCAGCGACTTCGGGCTGAAGTTCTACGCCGGCGTCCCGTTGAAGACCCGGGACGGCTATAACCTGGGCACCCTGTGCGTCCTGGACTTCGAGCCGCGCGACCTCAGCGCCGAGGACACGCAGACGCTGGAGGATCTGGCCGCCATCGTCATGAATGACTTGGAGTTGCGTCTGGAAAGCCGCCGCCATCTCTCCGAACAGCCGGTGGCCGTCTAGACGCGGGGCTGTCCGTGGCGTCACCGGGAAGGGCAGACAGCGAGGGCGATCTGCGGTAGCGTCCCAGCATCACAGCGATCCGCCCCCAGTGGCGGCGCAGGCCATCGATCGGAAGGGCACCCATGCTGCGGGGAATGAGCACGGTCAGCTACTGGACTACGGATCTGCCGGCGGCTGTGGAGTGGTATTCGGACTTACTCGGCAAGAAGCCGTATTTCGAGCGGCCGGGCTATGCCGAGTTCCGGATCGGCGACTACGAGCATGAGCTCGGGCTGATCGACACGCGGCATGCTCCGGCCGGACACGGCATAGATCCGGGCGGCGCCATCCTCTACTGGCACGTGGATGATGTGGAGGCCGTGCATCGGCGGCTGCTGGAGAAGGGCGCGACGGAGCTGGAGCCGGTCATCGAGCGGGGGCACGGATTCATCACCGCTTCGGTAGTCGATCCGTTCGGCAACGTGCTGGGCATCATGCAGAATCCTCACTACCTCGAGATCCTGCAATCCGCCCCACTCTCCTAGAGTTCAAGCGCCGCGAAAATCCAGCCGGCCACCCCCACGCACAACCCCGGCTGTCGAGAGTCGGACAGGATGATTTTGCCTCCAAACAATGCTGGCTCAGGGCTTGCGGGCGGCCGCGCCATCATGGACAGTGGTAAGCACCCTTAGCGATGCCGGGATGACGACCATTCCGGCAAAGGTGAGGCCCGGCGGGGCTTCCTGACAACGAGGAGTACGACCATGACACCGACGCCGAAACAGCCGATAACCGATGACAGCATCAGGGTCCGCCAGCTCAGCCATTACCAGTTTTCCTGGGTGGCCGGCGAGGCGGGTGCCCCCGGCACCTGGACCCTGCAGCTCGTCCTGGACCAAGGTGCCTGGGAAGAAGTACTGACGCTGGACGCCGATGACGCCGACAACCTGCAAGATCTCCTCTCCACCTCGAAGACTGTGTTCTACGACGTCGGCCGCAAAACCCTGATGTTCGGGACCACCAGGACCGGCCACCACTAAGCATCACTGCCCCGATTTGAATTCTGGAGCGCGCCCGCTGCCTGATGCGGGCGCCATGAAGCGGTCTAGGTGCGATCAGCCCTGTGCGCTGACATGCTGGTTACGTGACAACAATCTCGACTGAACCGACCCGTACAGCGCTCAGCTGGAAACTCGTGCCGGCGGTGCTGCTCTCGGCGTCCGGGGTGGTGCTTTTCGGCATCGAAAACGGGCCCGTCGGCTACACCCTGCTCGCCTTGAGCATGGTGACGGCCGCTCTGGTCGATGTTGGTTTCTTTAAGCACCTCGCGCTGATCGCCGCGGGGATGGTCATCATCAGCTTGGTTCCGCTGAATGCCGATCTGAGCCTCCGGCACATGATCCTCATGGGTGGTGCGCTGGCATTGGCCGTGCTGGTGCCGTGGCTGGTCTCGCGGTTCGCCTACCGCGAGACCATCATCAAGTTTCCGATGAACACCGGCCGCAAGTGGCCGTTGGCCGCGAAACTTTACCTAGTCGGGGTCGTCGCGCTGGGTTACTTCATTCTGCCGTTCTACTTGATCAGTACGGGGGTCTACCAAAACTGGCCCGACGCCTCCGACCCCACAATCTTCTGGCGGCTCTTCCTTGGCGTGAACGCCGTTGGCATCTGGGACGAGTTGTTCTTTATCTGCACCGCCTTCACCCTGCTGCGCCAGCATTTTCCCGACTGGCTCGCCAATATCCTGCAAGCCGTCGTGTTCTCGTCATTCCTGTGGGAGATCGGGTACCAGGCTTGGGGTCCGCTGCTGACGTTCCCATTCGCGCTATTGCAGGGCTACACCTTCAAGCTGACGAAGTCGTTCACCTACGTTGTGTCGGTGCACTTGATCTTCGACTTCGTGCTGTTCCTTGCGCTCGTCCACGCGCACAACCGCGAGTGGCTGCCGATCTTCTTGTACTGAAAGCCGCTGCCCTGCGCTCATCAATTTTCGGCCCTGCTCGCCCTCATTCGCCGGACTGCTGCAGACCGGCCAGATAGCCTGCGAAGCCGGACGGGGTCCGGCCGCGCAGCCTTCCCGATGTGACGACCTGCAGCTGATCCGAGGGCAGGACCGCTCCGCCGGCGGCGCGAATGGCTTCCACCAGCCGGACATCCTCGTGCTCGGCGGCGCCCGTGAAACCTCCGACTGCCAGATAGGTGGACGCCCGCACGCCCAGGTTAGCCCCGTGCACGCGGGTGTGCGCCTCCTGCACGGAGTACTTTGTTTGCCAGGAACGCAGCAGCCCCGGTGGGATGCTGGCTGGCTCGGGTTCCACCGTGCCGGTGACTGCGTCGGCGCCGGTATCGGCCAGGGCTGCGAAGGCGGTCAGCCAGTGGGCCGGCACCGCGCTGTCTGCATCGGTGCAGGCGACCCAGACGTCCTCCATCGCCGCGGCGCTTTGCCGGCCTGCCCGGTGCAGTGCGGCTTTAATGCCTGCCGACCGCGCAGTGCCCACTGATCCGAACTCCCCCGCCACGACTGCGATCCGGGGATCCATCGCGCAGTTGTCCCGGGCGATATCCGCCGACTGGTCGGTGCAGCGGTCCAGCACCACGGTCAGCGCTACGCTGCACGCTGGTCGCTGGGCCTGGAACACGTCCATCGCGCGCCGCACCTGCCGCAGACACCTGCCCAGCAGCTTCTCCTCGTTGTGCACCGGCACGACGACGGCGATGTGCCGCACCGGGGGCGCGGCTCCTCCTGCGCCGGTCGCCCCTACCGCCTGCTCCGCGTGGTCGGCGGTGGCCGCAGCGACGCCTGAGACCTCGGCGGCCATCGAGGTGCTCATGAGCTGCCTCTTGGCGCCTGCAGGACCTCCAGCAGGAAATCCCGCTCCCGGTGTACCACCACGGCGTCCCAGCCGGTGGATTCCTTCACGATCGCGTGAACCTGTTCGCCGTCCAGCTCCCACCCCTCGACGGGGTGCAGCCAGTGGCAGAGCAGCAGGTGGCCGCCGGGGCGCAGCGCCCGGCGAATCCGCTGCAGCAGGTCCTGCAGTTCCGGCCGGGTGAGGTAGTAGGCCATCTCGGATACGACCACCAGGTCTACGCCGCGGGTTGCCTGCTCCGGCCACCCGTGCGGCAGCTCGGCGCGGACCAGCTCCACGTTATCCACGGCCGTCAGCCGGGCACGGGCGCTGGCCACGGCCACCTCGCTGGCGTCCATTGCGATAAGGTGCCCGCAGCGGCCAGCGAGCTCGGTGGTCAGCACGCCGATCGAACAGCCAAGCTCAAGGGCGCTGCCGTACCGTTCGGCCGGAAGGGCCGCCAAAGTGACGGCCCGCTTCCGGCGTTCATACCAACTGGAGAGGTAA
Source organism: Actinomycetota bacterium (assembly GCA_051751385.1). Classification (GTDB taxonomy): domain Bacteria; phylum Actinomycetota; class Actinomycetes; order Actinomycetales; family Micrococcaceae; genus Crystallibacter. The sequence continues at coordinate 635,040 of JBNJKW010000003.1, forward strand.
TTCCACGGGTCCGGGTCGCTGCGGTACAGCCGGTCAAAGATGTGGGCGGCGTGCTCCGATCCGGCGGGTACGGGCGGGTTCCAGCGGAAAATTTCGACGCCGCGGTCAAAGTGTTCTTGAAACGTTTCGCTGAGCAACACCTCGTCGCCGGCCGCCGTGGACAACGGCTGCGTCTGCGAGACGTGGGCGGCCAGGGCCAGCTGTTTGGCCGCCGTATCCCGCGTAGAAAGGGGCAGAGCCTTCCAGTTGGTCCAGCTGGTCTCGACTTCCGGACCTGCCCAGTGCCAGTACCAGATCGGGAACTCCAGCAGGTCCGCCCGGTGCGCCGTTGCCGACCTTGCCGCCGCACGGCCCACTGCCTCATGGTCCGGATGGCCGTCCTGCCGGTAGGGCGCGGCAACGACCGCCTGCGCGTGGCCCGCCAGGGCTGTGGCGAAAGCCGCATCTAAAGCGTCGGCATGCTGGCCGACCATTCCATCGGGGATGCCCAGAAACTGCCATTCCAGCCTGCCCGCACTCGCCCCATGGTCCGACTGGGCTTGGGCTTGGGCGGAGGTTTCCAGGGCCTCCATCGCGGCGCGGAATTCCGCCAGCCGCAGCCTGCGCAGGGCAGCGGCAGAGTACGTTGGCGAATCCGGATGGGAGGCTTCTCCGGCGGTGCAGAGCAGCACTGTGACATCCGCTCCCCGGGCCAACGAGGAGTGGATCAGCCCTGCGGCGCCGAGTGATTCGTCGTCGGGATGCGCCGCGGCCACCACCAGCCGGCAGCCGCGCCCCGGGACCACGCCCTCGGCCAGCACAGGCAGCCGGTCGATCCCCGCCGCCTGCCAATCGGCTTCAGGGGTTCCGGCGTCCACGTGGGAGAAAGTCACCACACCGGCTCCTGTTCTTCCAAAACCATGGCGCCGAGCGCCGCGTCGTCGCGGGATGCATGGTGCTGGCGGATGTAGACGCCGAGGTCGGCCACCCGCCGGGCGTGCTGCTCGTCCCACACCAGTGGCGCGGGGCCCAGTGCGTGGCCGCAGATCTCCAGCATCCGTGAGCAGATCGCCTCGATCTGGCCGCGGACGCGGTGGGCTTGGGCGGCACCGGCTGACCCGGCGTCCACCGCGGCGGCCGCGGCGGCCAGCACGTCGGCGCCGGCAGCCAGCAGACGGTCCGCTTCGCCCAGCCACGCCAAGGCCAACTGGTCAGGGGTCCGCGAGGTGGCGGCAGCCCGGAGGGTACGGAAGAGCCCAACGGCCCCGCCGAACCAGCAGGCGGCGACGCCGATCCCGCCCCAGGCAAAACCCGGGCGGTGCAGATACCAGTCGGTTCCACCGACCGGCATAGCAACTGCCTGCTGGAAGGACACCGGGCCGCTGGGAACGGCGGCCAGGCCGCGGCTGACCCACTCGGCGGGCTCAACGATGACTGCCGGCTGCGTCAGGTCCACCGCGAATGCACGGCGTCCGCCGTGAACGTGGGCCGTGACCACCGCATGGTCCAGCTGCGCTGCCAAGGAGCACCATGGCTTGGTGCCCGACAAAAGCCAGGCATCGCCGTCGTTGCTGGGCTTGGCCTCCAGCCAGGTGCCCGACGATTCCGCCGCAAAAACACCCCAGGCTGTTCGCGCGGGAAGCTCCACCCCCGCCTGCGCCAGGATGGCGGCCGCATCCAGATGCGGCTCCACCGCGCGGGCGGCGGTCAGGTCCTCGGCGGCCAGCGCGGCGAGGAACTCCCACAGGGCCAGGGTGTTGCCGCCGCCGGGCAAGGGCACAGGGTCCGGCGCGGCACGGAGGATCGGGAGCAGCGGCAGCGGATCCCCCGCGCACCGAGAAGCTTCTGCCAACAAGGGCCCGGCAGCGCCCCACTCGAGCTGGAGCTGCTGCCGGACCCTGAAGGCGCTGTGACGTTTCACTGAGTGCGGCAGGGCTACTTGGTCTTCTTGGCCGCGCCCTTTTCCGTCTTCTCGCCGCCCGAAGCCAGGTCGCCAGCGCTGTTCTCCAGGTGCGCGCGCATGAACCACTGGAAGAGTTCCAGTTCGGCGGTCTGACCGATCAGCAGGTCCTCGGTGATCGGGTCGATCTCACCGATGGTCTCGATGGCCTCGCGGTGGGCGCCGACCACGCCGTTGTAGACCACGTCCAGCGCTGCGAGATGCTCGGCAGTGCCGGCACGATGGATGTCGTAGTCGTCCCAGCTGCGTTCCTTGACCAGGGCACCGGGCAGCCCGTTCGGGGAGACGCCCAAGGTGGCCATGCGCTCGGCGACGGAGTCGATCATTGCGCGGACCTTTTCGATCTGCGGATCGAGCATTTCGTGGACCCCGATGAAGTCGCGGCCCACTACGTTCCAGTGGGCGTGCTTGAGCGTCAGCTGCAGGTCATTGAGCGCGTGGAGGCGCTCCTGCAGGATCTTGGCGACCTTTTGGCCGTCTTCCAGCTTGAGGCCGGGAACTGTGTAGCTTGCCTTGGACCGGTTCGTTTCCGCCATGAGAAAACCTCCTTGCTCGGCGATGCCGCTTGTCGGCATCCTGCTGTTTCCCAACCTAGCTGCGAACCCGTGAAACATCCCGCCGGAGCAGGTTTCGTCAGCCAAGGGCGAAATTCAGCAGGCTTACTAATCGCGGGGACCGGTACCGGCGACCACCCGGATGACCACCGCCGTGATCAGCACCACCGCCGCACAGATGCCGGCGACGATGGCGGTGCCCTGATCGACCAATCCACCGTCGAGGCGCCCGACGGCGATCCAGGCCAGGCCCCAGCTGGTGGCCAGCGCCGGGGCCAGCCGGCCGCGGCTGTAGAGCGCCGTGGCGACGCCGACCGCCGCCGCCAGCGCAAGCACGATCGACGACAGCAAGGTCACCGGAAGCCCGAAGCCGTCCACGCCCGACGCGGCGAAGACGGCCGCGGCGTTGGCCACCGTGGCCACGGTGACCCAGCCCAGGTAGAGGCCGAAGGTTCCGTCGGTGATGAGCGCGTCCAGTGCTCCCGCGTTGGGCGTGCGGACCAGGATCACCAGGATGCGGGCCAGCACTGCCAGCAGGACGATGATCACGGCAAGGCTGATCACCAGCAGTCCGACCTGCACCACCCAGATCCACGCCGCGTTCAAGAGCATGGAGGCCACCGCCCAGCGACGCAGGGCGGCATGCCGGGCGGACCGCCGCTGGGCCGGCAGCAACTGCCAGACCGCGTAGGCGAGCAGTCCGAGGTAAATGAGGGACCAGATCCGGAAAGCGGGCGAGGCCGGAGCCAGCGGCGTGGAGTCTTCGTTCAGCCAGCCGCCCGCTGCCTCCTGGATGGGCGTCCCGTCCAGCACCCCGCTGCCCATGAAGGCTGCGACGATGGCCACCAGGGAGCTGACCAGCACAAGGACCGGCACGGCCAGCCCCGTCCTGATATCCGTTCGTTGCTGCATGCTTCCTCCGGTTGACGTCGGTGTGTTCATTGCTGAAGAGAGTCCACCGTGGATGATCGGTCAGGTTCCGAGGCTGCCGCGGACGATGCTGACGCTGGAGTGCTCGGGGTTTCCGTCCAATGGCTCGTCCGAGACATCCACAATGGGGAACTTCGACAGATCCAGTCCTTGCGGGATGGGGAATCTGCCGCGGTCCGCGTCCATCACGCCCAGGCTGACGAGCCCGGACAAGTCCGGCGCTATCAGCCACACTTCCTGATAACCGCGGGCCTCGTTGGCGCTCAGCCGGATCTCGAGTTCCCTGATGCCGTTCGTCTCCACCACTCGCGCCGTCCCGGTCGCTGCGTACTGCTCCAGGGGCTGCAAATCCGCCTGCGCCAGAGTGTCAGCGTTTCGGTTGAGGCTCCAGGAAACACCGATGGCTGCGAGGAGCACCACGGCTGCCGCCGCGGCCAACCAGGCGGGCAGATTCCGGATTCTTGGGCGCGTTGGGGAGGGCAGGCTGCGGACAGCAGCGGGACCACCGGTTTCGCGCAAGGGGTCATCCGCCAGTTCCGGCGAGAGCCCCAGTTCACGGTGAATGGCCTGCCAGACGTGCGGACTCGGCGACTCCAGTTGCGGATTGGGGTCGGCCTTGGCAGCGTTCACCGCCCGGCGCAGTGCCTGGTACTCCTCGGCGCACTGGCTGCAGGTGCGGAGGTGATCCCGGTTGGACCGGTCACCGACGGCGTCGTCCAGCGCGAGCAAGCTGATCAATTCCGGATCAAGGTGCTGCATGGTCAACCTCCAATCGGCGCCTCAGGTGCTGCAGACTGCGATGAATATGGCTCTTGACGGTACCAAGCGGCAGATCGAGCCGGCGGGAGATCTGCTCGTGGGTCAAGTCTTCGTAGAACGCCAGGCGCATGATGGAACCCTTGGGTTCACCCAGCCGTTCCAGCTCGCCATCCAGCACCAACCGGTCCGCGAGCGTTTCCGGGGACTGCGAGCCTTCGGCATATTCGGGGTCCGGCAGGACCGCCGAAACGGCACGGAGTTTCCGGTTCTCACGGGCGGTGGACGACTGCGCATCGGCGATGGCGCGGCGGGTGATGCCCACGATCCACGCAGGCAGCCGACCCAGCGAAGGGTCGAATCCCTCCCGCAGGCGCCAGGCCCGGATGAACACTTCCTGGGTGACATCGTCCGCGGCCGTCTGATCCCGCAAGGCTCGGGAAGCCAACGTCCGGACGAGCGGAGCCAAGTGACGGTAGGCGTCGGCGATGGCCGACTCCTCACCGGCAGCGAAGGCCATGTCGATGCCGGTATCCCAAGCGTCGAAAGGAGGAGGTACCAAGCCTGCGTCCTTCCGGTCGTCGGGAGGGGAAGCTACCACACTGACTGGTGCAGGAGGGCCGGAAAAGTCAGTCTGGGACTGCTGTGACAACCACATTGTGGCTGTAATCCTGCCGTCCGTCCAGCCACTCGCCGCCGCACGTGACCAGCCTCAGCTGCGGTTTTCCGTCCCGGCGGAACACGGCCGCCGCATTGAATTCATCCTTGTCCATCAGCTCAACCTCCGAGACGCGGTACGAGAGGGTCTCAGCGTCCGCCCGTTCCACGGTGATGCGCGTGTCCGGGCGAAGCTGCCTGAGCTCGGAAAACGGAGCCAATCCGGACAAGGTGTCCACGTGGGCCGCTATCACCGCTGTTCCGGCGTCATCCCCCGGTGCCGGACCATGGCGGTACCAGCCGGCCCGGTCAACGGAATCGGGAATTTCCATCTCGTTGCCAGCTCCGATTCCGACGGCGACCACGCTGACGTCAATCGAGGTTCCGGCCACCACCAGCCGGGTCGGGGGAGCTTCCTCGCCGGCGGCCGCGGGCAGTGCTCGCTGGACCGGGATGGCCGCCGGGTCCGGGATCACCGGAGATTGCGGCGGGGCCGGGGTGCCCGGGTCCCCGCCGCCCAGTGGAGCGCCGGTGTCCCTCGGGGCCTCAGCCGACGGCGTGGCCGATGCGTCCGAAGCGGCCGCGGACAGCGGGACGCCCTCGGCCGACTGCGGGGCGGCACATCCGGCAGCAGCGAGCAGAACCGCACCGAGCAGAAGCCCGGCCCGGACCGCCGTCGTCGTCGTGTTTGTCATGGTGCCTTCTCGATGTTTCGATTGTGGATATCGGCCTGGCCGGAAGCGGAGGAAGCCGGTGGTGCCCCGGGCAAGGCACCACCGGCTTCGGAGCCCGTCGCTGCTAGTCGGAGGTGCGAACCGCCAGCTTGCGACGGGCGGCGGCGCCGGCGCCGAGGAGCAACAGGACGGCTCCTCCGGCGACTGCGGCGCTGGTGTAATCCGGGCCGGATTCGGCGGCTGCTCCGGACCGGCCACCCGGCACTGCGCCGGGAGCGGAGTGCAGGCCTTCAATGTTCTGCACGGCCACGGCCAGATTGCCGTCATCGAGGCTGCCCCACGCATAGACGATGGTGTGGGTGCCCTCCGCCACCGGCACGTCGGCCGGTCCGATCACAGGCTCGGTGGTCCCGGCCGCGGCCACAGTGGCCGAGATGGTTCCCGGGTCCAGCGTGAGGGTTTGTTCGTCCGGATTGGACAGGCCCTCGATCACTGCGGAACCGCCGGCCAGCACGTCGACGGCGGGGGCGGCCGCCGTGTGGCGCACGGTCAGCTTGCCCTTGCCTGCGTCAATGGTGGAAACGTCGTTGGTGAAGAGGTTGGCGGTGGGATTGCCCTCGGCGTCCAGGTTGGCCACCGCCGTGTAGTTGCCGCCGGACTCGAGCTGGACATCGACGGGGCCAATGGCCGGGTCGTCGGCGTTTTCGGCGTCCGCGGCGGTAACGGCCAAGGTGTACTCGCCCGCGGGGAGCGCCAGCGGTCCGGCCAGCTCGCCGGGGACGAAGTCGTCCAGCGTCCGCTCGCCGTTGACCCAAACATCCACGGTCAGGTCGGGTACGCTGTGCAGGACCGAGAGCTGGGCCTCTTGGTCGGCTGCCTGGGCCGGAACTGCCGTTCCTAAGGCCAGAAGTCCCAAGGCTGAAACTGTAACGATGCTCTTGCGCATTTTCTTCTCCTTCGAAGGCCCGGACTACCAGGCTGGTGGCTGCTTACACCCCTACTACCGTGCGGAGAGCCCCGTTGGATGCACTTTCATGAAAATATTTTTGGATCGGGCAAAGTGGCTGTCCCAACTGCCGGGTTGATTGCCCGGCTGGTCGACGAATTCTAGGGTTGGAAGACAACTTCGTTCGAAAGGAGACGCCCATGTCCACGCCAAACGACGAGAACCCGAACCTGGACGACGTGATGGAACCGTCGGAGGACGCAATTCCGCCGTCGAGCCGAAGGGGACACGGCAAGATGCCGCTGGACATCAGCGATGACGACTACGAGCGGGCGGCCGAACAAGAACGCGTGGCCGCGGGACTGGAACCCGCCGCGCCGTCGGACGTTCCGGACGCCACCGATGAACTACCTCCGGAGGCCTCCGAGGAGGCCGACCGCGCCCAGCGAGGGCTGCGCGACGACGACGGCACCGAGCAGTAGAACCCGGGTGGCAGGACGGTGCAGCCTTAGTGCGCGGGATCGTGGGCCGGTCCTAAGACCTTGTAGGTGGCGCAGATAAAGGCCCGGTTGCGTGCCACCTCTGTGAGTTCCAGGTCGAACTTGCGCGGGAACAGCGGCCGGCCGGTTCCCACGGTCGCGGGCGCGATCGAGAGGACCAGCTCGTCCAGCAGCCCCGCCTCGGCGAATTGGGCGGCGAGGTCGCCTCCGCCAACAACCCAGATGTCTTTGCCTGCGGCTGCCGCCTTGAGGTCCGCATGGATCGGCTGGATGTCTCCTTGCGCAAAGCGGATGTCCGCGCCCGCGATTGCGGGCAACTCTCCATGCGAGAGGACCCAGGTGGGCATCGTGTACGGCCACGGTTCATTCGAGGCCGACAAGTGGTCACGGACCCACTGGTAGGTGGTCCGGCCCATCACCACCGCCCCGACGCCGCTGATGAAATCCTCGTAGCTGTTCGGACCAGCGTTGTCGATGTCCTGTTTGAACAGCCAGTCAAGCGAATCATTTTCATCCGCGAGGTACCCGTCCAGGGTGGTGGCGGTGTAGAAAATAGTTCGGGTCATGAGTTCCTCCTGGCAGCTTGGGGGCGGTCCTGATCGGTTTGAACAGTGTGCCGGAAGGACGGCCGGGTGGGCAGGGGGCGGACGTCAGACCACAACCTCAGGCACCGCCGTCGTGCTTTCCCGCACGCGAGGGGCGGCCGGAGACGCTAAGTTTTAGGTATGGCTACGGAGGAACGCGTGAACGAAGGCTCGAGGGGCCGCAACGAGACTTTCGAAGAGAAGCTGGACCGCAACTGGAACGAGCTGTTGCAGGAACTGCGGGTCATGCAGACCGGCGCGCAGATCATCACGGCGTTCCTGATGACGCTTCCGTTCCAGAGCACTTTCCAAGACCTGGCTCCGTATCAAGTGGGCCTGTACATCGGGCTGCTGGTGCTGGCTGCGCTGTTGACCGGCCTGATCCTCACGCCCGTGGCCATCCACCGGCGGCTGTTCGGACTTCATTTCAAGGACGCCACGGTGGCACAAGGGCACCGGATCGTGAAGATCGCAGTGCTGGGCATCGGGTTGCTGGCCACCGGCTGCGTGGCGTTCATCGTGGATGTGGTTGCCGGGGATGCGCTGGCGCTGGCGATCGGTGGCGGGGTGCTGCTGGTCATGGTCTTCCTGCTGTTGATCCTGCCGCGCATGGTGCAGCACGGGCTGCGCGGCGGCGGAGCCGGCACCGAAGACTAACCTCGGGCGGCTCAGCTGAACCCGTGACAGGCCCCAGCCCGAGTGGAAGCATGGCGGCATGAGCATTCCCTCAGAACCGGCCCCTCCGGCCGGAGCCCGCACTGATGAACGTGGTCGGGACGGCAAGACGTTCTTCGGCCCGCCGCGGATGCTGGCCAATCTGTTCAGTGTGGAGCTGTGATGGTGACGCCGCAGCGGGTGCTGGTCACCGGCGCCACCGGATACATTGGCGGGCGGCTGGTTCCGCGACTGCTGGCGCGCGGGTACGAGGTCCGCGTGCTGGTCCGCTCCCCCGGCAAGCTGGCGGCGGTGCCGTGGCACGACGACGTGGACATTGTGGCCGGGGACCTTGCCGATGAGGACGACGCACGGCGGGCCTGCACGGATGTTCAGACGGTGTTCTATCTGGTGCATTCGATGGCCTCCGGAACCGACTTCGAGGAACGCGAACTGGCGATGGCGCGCACCGTCGCTAGCGCCGCCGCGGCTGCCGGAGTGCAGCGGATCGTCTACCTGGGCGGGCTGCATCCCGAGAACGTCGAACTCTCCCGCCACATGCGCTCGCGGGCCGCCGTGGGCCGTGCACTGCTGGAAGGCGAGGTGCCCGCAGCGGTCTTCCAGGCCGGCGTCGTGATTGGCTCCGGTTCCGCGTCCTTTGAGATGATCCGGCATCTGTCCGAAAACCTGCCCCTTATGCCGGCCCCCAGCTGGGTGCGGCGGACAGTGGAGCCGATAGCCATCCGCGATGTGCTGCACTATCTGGAACGCGCGCCGGAACTCCCGGCCGGGCTGAACCGCACGTTCGACATCGGCTCACGCGAGCGGTTGACCTACGCGGGGCTGATGTACGGATATGCGCGCGAAGCCGGACTGGCGCGGCGGCTGATTTACGCCCTGCCGATCCCCGCTCCGACGCTCGCCGGCTGGTGGGTGGCGCTGACCACGCCGATCCCGCACGCCATGGCGGTGCCCCTGGTCCAGTCGCTGCAGCACGATGCGGTGTCCGCCGAATACGACATTGACCGGTACATCCCGCCGCCCGAGGGCGGGCTGACGGGCTACCGCCGGGCGGTGAAACTGGCGCTCGGGAAGCTGGCAAGCGGCGAAGTGGAGACCAGCTGGACCAACGCCTCCAACGCCCCGCCATCGGACCCGCTGCCCAGCGACCCCGACTGGGCCGGACGGACCGTGTTCGTGGACAACCGGGAACGTAGATCCGAGGTTCCCGCCGAGGAAATCTGGCACGTGATCCAAGGGATCGGCGGAACGAACGGCTGGTATTCCTGGCCCGCGGCGTGGGCGATCCGCGGCGTGCTGGACAAATTGGTGGGCGGCGCCGGACTCACCCGCGGCCGCCGGCATGCCGGCCGGCTCGGCGTCGGCGATGCCGTGGACTGGTGGCGGGTGGAAGCCTTCGAGGAGGGACCCGAGCGCCGGCTGCTGCGGCTGCACGCGGAAATGAAGGTGCCCGGGCAGGCCTGGCTGGAACTCTCGGTGGCTCCAGAGGATGGCGGCAGCGTGTACCGCCAGCGCGCCATCTACTTCCCCAGCGGACTCTCCGGCAAGCTCTACTGGTGGCTGGTCCTGCCGTTCCACGGCCTGATCTTCCCGTCCATGGCGCGCAACATCATCAACCGGGCCGCCGGGCTCGGGTCGACCCTCGGGTCGACGGATGACGCGGCGGCCAACATCCGCTAGATTGACGGACCATGAACGACCGGACCATGAACCCCGACGACGGACCATTCGAACGCTATCGGCGCCCCGATGGGCTCGACGACGCCACGGTGGAGGCTTTGGGCAAGCTCTCCGAGGCGCTGGAAGTGATCGAACAGGCCCGCGGGAGCCTCTACGCGTTCCACCGGCTCACCGGCGAGGCCGACTTTGCCTTGGGTGACGCCGTGGAGTTGTTGCGCAAGGCCGGACACCACGAATTGGCCGACCGGATCAGCAAGGAGATGGTGGGTCGAAACGTCATCGAGGGACGCTGGACCTTCCAGATCGTCGACGACTACGACGAGACCTACTACGGACCCTTCAAGGAGCTGGAGCGGCAGGCTCGCGAGAAGTTGGCCGACGGCCGCAAGCACCTGTTCGAAGCCGAGATGAAAGAGGACCGGCGCACCCACGGGCTGAAGAACCATGAGGCAACAGCTCCCAGCCTGCGCGACCCCGACACCTGAGCGGGCGGCGTTCCGTGCCACCCTAAGTCGCACGGGCTAGGCCTGCGCGCCGCGAGCGCCGGACCGCAGCCTGAACCTCGGGGGCCCTGTCGTTGCCTGGACACGGGCGACATCGTTAGTGGCCTGTACAGCGGGCGCCACATTCGCTGAGGACTGATCAGCGTTCCTCATGCTTGCCTGGAGTGGCTCCTACAGCTCCGCTCCCCCAAGCGGACGAGCGCCGGCTTTGCTTACCAGCCGGAGGACAATGTGGCGCATCCTGTACGCACATCCTCCGACACGGTTCCCGACGACGGGGCCCGCGCCGTCGTTGTCAGCCTCCGGCAGCCGGCTCCGCTTGCACTGATGCCGCCAGCCCCAGCTCGTGCTCGCCGAGATCGGCGAAGTAGGACTCGACGGTAGCGCGGTCCACCTCGGCCAGCGTGGCCGGATTCCACGCGGGGTTGCGGTCCTTGTCGATCACTTGGGCGCGGACGCCTTCGGCGAAGTCCGGGGCGGCGACCAGCCGGACCCCCAGCCGGTAGTCCTGGTCCAGCACTTCCTCGAGCGTCTCCATCTTGCCGGCACGGCGGAGGGCTTCGAGCGTGAGCTTCACCGCGGTGGGCGACTTCGCCGCGATCTCCTCGGCGGCGGCCTGGGCGGCCGGCTCCGGCGATTCCTGCAGGGCGGCGAGGATCTGCTCCGCGTCGTCGAACGCGTAGCACTCATCGATCCAGCCGCGCTCCTTGGTCAGGTCCGACGCCGGGACGTCCGTATGAGAGAAGGCCGCCATGGCTTCCTGGGCCGGGGCCTCGGCGAGCGCGGCGGCCACGGCCGGGAGCTCGGCGCTGTCCACAAAGTAGTCGGCCAGGCCCAGGGCGATGGCATCGGCCCCGGTGCCGGTACCGGCGGTGAGTGCCAGGTGGGTGCCCAGCTCCCCCGGTGCCCTGGAGTACAGGAAGCAGCCCCCGACGTCGGGAATGAAGCCGATGCGGGTCTCCGGCATGCCGACCTTGGTTCGCTCGGTCACCACCCGGTGCGAGGCATGCGCGGAGATGCCGATGCCGCCGCCGAGCACCACGCCGTCCATAAACGTGACGATGGGCTTGGGGTACCGGGAGATCAGCGAGTTCATCCGGTACTCGTCTTCCCAGAAGATCTCGTCGCCGCCGTCCTTCATATGTCGGTAGATGGCCACGATGTCCCCGCCGGCGCACAGCCCCCGCTCGCCGGCGCCGGAGATGAGGACGGTCTCCACGGTGTCGTCCTCCGCCCACTCGCGGAGCGCGGAGGTGACAGTGGTGATCATCGAGTCGTTCAGGGCATTGATGGCCTTCGGCCGGTTCAGCACAATGTGCCCCAAGCGGCCGGTACGCTGCAGCAGAATCTCTTGAGTACTCATCGCAGAGAAGCCTACCGCTGCATGGCCGCGCCGGGCAGGGCCCTGCCGCGGTAGGGACAGGCAGGCGCCCGTATCGGTTGTCCGGGTTCAGCGCGCTTGCGGCATGGATTGGTCGAACGCAGCATCCTCCTAGCGCGCTTGGCCCGGCCCACCTGGCGATGCTCCCGGACCGTCAGCATCAGGGCTCGGCCCTGGCGCTCCTGGCGCTGCTCCCGGCCCGCCAGCCCCTGGGCCCGGCGCTGCAGGCCACGGCCCCGGTTCCCCGGGCACCGCCCCCGACCCGCCAGCCCCAGGCGCTGCCCCCGACCCGCCAGCCCCGGGCGCCGGCTCGGTGGTCCAGCTTCCCGTTGCCGTTCCGGGCGCTCCGGGCATCGCCGGCCCCTCAGGCGGTGCCGCGGCTGCAGGTTCGTCCGGGCCCTGGTCGAGGCGGAAGGGCGGATACTCATCACGCATCAGCAGCACGTACGCTGCGAGGCGGTAAGCCCAGCGGTTGAGCCCCATGATGAAGGCAAACAATTCATACCGGTAGCGGGCGGTGAACAACAAGATCACGGCGGTGATCAGGATGAGCAGTCCCAGCAGGGACAGCCCCCAGGAGGACACGGATACATCGTCGCCCCAACTGCGGCTCCAGGCGAGTCCGCTGCCGCTGGTGAAGATGCCGACGATCAGCAGGTGCGGGATCGCCAGCAGCCACCATTTCACCAGCACCAGCCAGTGCGAAAGGCGCTGCGGGTAGGCGACGTCCAGGTCGGCGGGATATTCGGCCTTGGCCAGCGTGAACGGCGGGTACCGGTCGGTGCCAAGTGCCGAGTAGCCGTAGAACCCCACCCGCCAGGACCAGCGCAGCACACCGACGTTGAAGCAGAACCAGGACCGTGGGTAACGGCCGGTGAACAGGATGACGATTCCGGCCGCGATGGTGCTGACCACCAACGCGAACCAGAGCAGCGCCAGGACAATGTAGTGCGGGATGGCCAGCAACCACTTGACCAGCCAGAGCCCCCGCGAGAGCCGGCTGTCCAAGTAGCCTGCGAGTCGGACGGGATACACCGACGTCGGCGTCCTCTCCCTGCCCGCGTTTCCGGCCAGGGTTGCGCCCGGGCCTTGGCCGGGGCGGGAAGGCGCGGTGTCGATGTTCCGCCCGAGCCCCGCGGAACCGAGCAACAGCAAGGGAATTCCGATGACCAGCGCGATGATTCCGGGGATCAGCAAACCGCCCCCGATCGCCCCCAGCAAGTCGGAGCGCGCCCCGGCCTGCAGGTCCACCCAGACCGGACGGCTGGCATCGGCGTTCATCACCACCAGAGACCACTGTCCGGGTTGCACCTGCCAGGAGATCGTTTGAGAACCGGAGCCGGTGGCGGATTCGGTCCAGAAGTCCTGCTCCGCCGGTGCATCGGGGGCGCGGTTGCCGGGCGTCGTCCGGTCGCGGTTGTCCCGCCATGGCATCTGCCCTTCCCCTGTTTGGGGCCAAGCGGCACCAGTGAGCGGAGTAACGGGCACGTCCCGCAGGTAAGTCTGGACGTCGGAGGCCTTGGCAATGCCCACGAAGACTTCCTGGTCCGGGACCACGGACTCGGCGCGCACCTGCACACTGGCCAGGTCACCGACCGGTGGCATCCCGTCGGACCAAGGTTCGACCTCCACGGACGGACTGGTCAGGGCGTAGCCGGTGCTCTGGTACTGCTTGGTGCCGCCGGTCAGGTAGCCGCCGTTGCTTTGCGCGGCAGAGGCGCCCAACACGATCGATGCGGCGATGATCATCCCTATCCCGAGCGTGCTCAGCAGCACGCCAAGGATCAGCAGGACCCAGTTGCCGGGCTTCATACGGGCCCGCGGCGGGCCGGGAGGGGGTGCGTACGATGGGGCTGGTGGGGCGGTCATGGCGATCCTTTCGCACCGCGCCAACACCGTGGTCGGGGCGGCCGCCTAGGGCTGGATGGATAAAATCTTGGCGGCCAGATCAACTCCCCACTGACGCGCCCGGGCCTCCTCCTCCGGCATCAATTTGTTGGCAGAGGTGACCAGAAAGCTCTCCGGCTCGGCCAACACTTCGAATCCGTGCCGGCGCAGGGCCTTGGCAATCGTGTGGCTGGCCCGGCCGGTGAACAGCGCGGGAGCTTTGGCCCGGGTGTCGAACGCGGCGGCCCGTCCGGTGCTCTTTCCCAGCGACGCTAGCCAGTCCCGCACCGCCGGTCCCTGGGCCGCGGGGTCCATCTCCAGTTCATTCTTCGGGGCTTCCTTCGCCGCTGCCTTGCGGGTGGAGTCCCGGCTCAGTCCGTGCACGTGGGTGGGCGCACCCACCACCAGGACGTCGTCGGGACGGATCCCCCGATCACGTGCAGCTTCGACGGAGAAAACTTCTGCTGGGCAATGCGCTTCGGTCAGGCCGCGGCCGATGGCTCTAGCGATCCGGTGGGTATTGCCGTACATGGATTCGTAAACGACGGCTACAGCCATGCTGTGCTCCTTCTGCAGCGTCCTTGAGGTCTCAGCGGCCGTCTGGAGCCGGGCCGAGCGAACGTCGTGGGCGGGCTCCCGTGCGCACTCTGCGACTTCCCCGGCAGAACCGTGGCGCTGGCATGACCGATGAAGACCCGCACTGCGGCACCACCCCCCTTGGTGTGCTTCCCCAATCCGTCGCACGGCTGGCCCCCACCGGCCCCGTACGGCTGGGCACCATGCTACTCAGCACCCCGATACGTGAATAGGGCTTGGTACGGCGGACGACGGCGGTGCTTACCTTCCGGCCAACGCTCGGCTGACAATCCCGGGTTCCGGATTCGTCAGCACCTCGCCGTTCAGCAACACGGTGGGGACGGTTTCGTTCCCGTGGTTGTGTTCGCGCACGAACGCAGCGCCGTCGGGGTCCCGCCAGATGTTCACCCAGTGCGCGCTGCGGCCGCTGCGGCCCAAGGATGCCTTCAACCGCAGGCAGTAGACGCAGCCGGGCCGCCAGAAGATGACCACACCGCCGTCGTCGTTCCTGTCTTTAATCGAAGCCCACGGCTCCTGCCGGCTGCCAAAGAACGGGCTGACCATCCAGGCGGCGGCCAGCAGCAGCGCGGCAAACACGATGCCCGCCGGCCAGTCGCCGTCCTGCCCGGATGAGACCAGCAGTGCCACCGCGACAGCGGCAAAAGCGACTGCCCCAAACCAGCGCTCGAAGCGTTTCATGGCCACAGACTACCCGGCTGCGGAAACCGCTCTTTCCACCGCACCGGACGACCTTCCGCCCGGTTTGCCAAGGTTCTCCCAGCTTTTGCCATGCCAGCGCCCATCTGCGCAGGATAACGTCGCACACTGGCCACCGAGATGGGAGATCAGTGTGACTAAGAAATGGTTGTTGAGCCTGGCTGTTGCCGGCTCCATCGCCGTCCTCACCGCTTGCGGCGGAGCGCCCGACGACGGCGGCGCCAGCCCGGCCGCGTCGGCCGAGTCCAGTGCAGGCGCCGAGGGACAGGCGCAGATGCCGGAGCCGGACCTCAAGGACATCCCGGATGTGGTGGCGGAGGTCAACGGCACCAAGATCACCAAGGACAAGTTCACCGCCGCCTACGAGGGCCAGTTCCAGCAGATGGCCATGCAGTCACAGATGACGGGCCAGGAGGTGGACCAGGACGCGCTGAAGAAGCAGACCGCCGAGGCCATGGTCGGCACTCAGCTGTTGATTCAGGAAGCGGACCAGCGCGGCATCAAGGCACCGCAGAAGGATGTGGACGCCGAACTGGAGAAGATGGCCAAGTCCAACGACTTCAAGACCGTTGACGAGCTCCTGGCCGCGATCAAGAAACAGGGCATGGACGAGAATGAAGTCAATGCCGAAATGCAGACGCAGGTCAAGGTGAACAAGCTCATCGCGGAGGAAGCCGGCGACACCAAGCCCTCCGAAAAGGAGCTGAAGGCCGCCTACGATCAGGCCAAGCAGCAGCAGGAGGCGATGGGCGAACAGTCCGGCCAGAAGGCCGAGATGCCCTCCATGAAGGAAATGCGCCCGAACCTGGAAGAGCAGGTGAAGGCTCAGAAGGAAACCGAGGCCACGCAGGCGCTGGTCACCGACCTGCGCGAGAAGGCGGACGTCAAGATCCACCTCTGATCCTTCCCAGCCAGCCAGAAGCGTTCGACGCCGGTGCCCGCTAGGTGGGCACCGGCGTCGTCATCTCTGTGCGAAACACTCGCTGTCTGGACTGAGGCAGGTCTGCAGAAGAAGAACTGGAAGTCCGCGCGATAGGGCGAGTTGCACTGCCTACTGGCCGCAATCCTTACTGGCGGTCCGCGGCCTGGCTGGCCATCAGGGCCGGCTGCCGGACCGCCGCGTAGAGCAGCATGTCCCGGCGTTCGCCACCAATGACCTGGTAACTGCGCAGCAGGCCTTCACAGCTGAAGCCGGCCGCTTCGGCGGTGCGGAACGACGCCGTGTTCCACGGCTCGATGTAGAGCTCCAGCCGGTGCAGTTCCGGGATGGTCCAGCCGAAGCCCGCCAGCGCCGCCAGCGCGTCGGCCGCGCGGCCCTGTCCGCGGTGCACCGGAGCCATCAGGTAGCCTGCCGTGGCCCGGCCCTCCGGCAGGTAGGTCAGCCACAGTCCGATCTGGCCCAGCGCCCGGTCCGTCTGCGCGTCCGCCACGGCGAACGAGTATCCTGCGCCGGAGGTGAACCGTCCGTTCTGGCGCAAAATCCATTCCACCGCCTCGTCCTGCGGGCACGGCGACGGGATGGAACTGATCAGCGGAATGTACGGGTCCTCGGCCAGTTCCATGGCCAGATGGGCGTCGTCGCTGCGGAACTGGCGCAGCACTACACCGCCATGCGCCGGCGGAACCTCTGGCCAAGCGAGCGGCAGGCGAGCATCCATGAATTCGATTCTGCCAGTTGCCGTCGGGTTGGCCAGCGGCCCCGACTCCGGCGGGGGGCGCCGAACCTGAAGATCTCGGTTACCAAGGCCCCTCGCCGGCAGGAGTTGGTGTTACTTGTTCTGGGCCGTGGGCGCCGCCATCTGCGATTCGACCTGGTGCGGGCCTTCCGCGGAGGGCCGGACGTCGAAGTCGAAAATTGAGGTGGGCAGGTAGACCGTGGAGCACGAGTTCGGGATGTCAACGACGCCCGAAAGCCGGCCCTCGATCGGCGCGGCGCCGAGCAGCAGGTAGGCCTGCTCCGGGCTGTAGCCGAACTTGGTGAGGTAGTCGATGGCGTGCAGGCAGGCCCGCTGATAGGACAGGTGCGAATCCAAGTACTTCTGCTCACCGTCCAGCGTCACCGAGGTGCCGGAGAACGCGAGCCATTCGCTGAACCGCGGGTCCACAATTCCCGGCATGAAGATGGCGTTCTCGCTGACCCCGTAGGTGTCCATGCCTCCCTTGATGAGATCGACGCGCAGGTCCAGGAAGCCGCCCATTTCGATGGCACCGCAGAAGGTGATCTCGCCGTCGCCCTGGGAGAAGTGCAGGTCGCCCATCGACAGGTTGGCGCCGTCCACGAAGACCGGGTAGAAGACACGGGTGCCCTTTGAGAAGTTCTTGATGTCCTGGTTTCCGCCGTTTTCACGCGGAGGCGCGGTACGGGCCGCTTCTCCGGCCACCCGGTCGAAATCGGATTCGGGTACTCCCCCGAGGACAGCGTCTTGGGGGAGGGGCGGCAAGGCCAGCGGCGGCACCCGGTCCGGATCCGTCGCGATGAGGTCGCCCTCGCGTTGGTTCCATTTAGCCAGCAGTTCCGCAGACGGAGCCGTGCCCATCAGTCCGGGGTGGATCAGCCCGGTGAACGAAACCTCCGGAATGTGCCGCGACGCCGCCACCTGGCCGGTGAAGTCCCAGATCGCCTTGTAGGCATCCGGGAACTGCTCGGTCAGGAACCCGCCGCCGTTGTTCCGGGAAAAGATGCCGGTGTAACCCCAGCCTTGCCCGGCCAATGGCCCCGAATCTTCCTGTGGGATCGCGCCCACATCAAGAATGTCCACTACCAGCAGGTCGCCCGGTTGCGCCCCTTCGATGGCGAAGGGGCCGCTGAGTTTGTGCACGGTCGGAAGCGGGGCGTTGAGAATGTCATCCGCCGAATCGTCATTGACGATCGCTCCGTCAAACCATTCACGGCAATGCACGCGGAAAACATCACCGGGCCTGACCGTGGCCACCGGCGGGATCTCCGGGTGCCAGCGGTTGTGGCCGACTTTCTCCTGGTCCTCGAATTTCTTTGTCGAATCAAGGGGGAATATAACCTCGGGCATTGTTCTCTCTCCTTAGGATGTTCGGCAAAAATAGGTTTCCTCAGGGCCTGGGCAGCTTTTGGTGTAGCGGGTTGGCGGTGTAGGCCGGGCGATTCTTTCCCTGACCGGGCAGCCCCGTGACAACCGACGGTTCGTGGGCACTGCGCTTGGATTCGTCAATTAGCCGAAATTCCGCGGAGCCGGTACGAGAAAGGTGCGGAGCGCTCATTTTCCGACGTGACGTTGTACCGCAGGTCGGGCAGGGCGTCGAATCGGGCGCTTCCCCCATTCCGTATATCAGGTCGAAAACCGCGCAGTCGGGGCACCGATATTCGTAAGTAGGCATCAGAGGCGGTTTCCTTTCCTACGGCATTTCCCCTACGCGGTGGAAGCCGTGGCCGTATCTTCGCTGGTAGTCGAATGCGGGAAGCCCCTGCTGGCCAGGAAAAAGGCCACGGCCAGGCAAACCACTCCCGCGAGCGCCATGATCAGGGCGCTGCCCCCGTCGGTCTCATATCTGTTCAGCAGCAGGAGGAACGCAGGGATGGTACCGGTCAGGAAGCTGACGAGGATGGTGAACCAACCGGTTGCGAGGGTAAGCGTTTCCTTGTGCAACCCCAGCACAAGGAAGAACATGAACCACAGCACCGCCCAGATGAGCCAGATGGAGCCGAAGACCGGATCATTGACCGACGTGAACTGAATAATTCCAATGATGATGGCGCAAATGGCGACGAACAGGGAGAACCAGCCCAGCCCCTCGCCGGGGAACCCAGTAACCTGGAGGATACCGACGTAAAGGTACGTAAAGCCGAAAAGATATAGTCCGGCCGCTCCGAAAATCACCGCCGGATCGTTATTTGCCTGCAGAATAATGAGCGTCGGGAAGACTACCTGCATGGTTCCGACAAAGAAGTTGAGGACCGCCGCCGACTTGCCCGGAATTAGCCCCACCAGCATGAGACCGTTGATGAACAAAACCGCACCAACGTACAATAAACCGACACTGCCCATGTTCGCTCCATAGCGATACAGGTGATGATTGAGATGTAGCTCTGAAGAGTGTGACCTATACCTCGCTTGAGGAGGCCAGACACCACGCACCGTAATCGGCGCCCGGATAGCACGTGTTGGATA
Source organism: Actinomycetota bacterium (assembly GCA_051751385.1). Classification (GTDB taxonomy): domain Bacteria; phylum Actinomycetota; class Actinomycetes; order Actinomycetales; family Micrococcaceae; genus Crystallibacter. Next base: position 654,141 of record JBNJKW010000003.1, read on the forward strand.
GTGCGGCCAGCTTAGTGGGCCAAATTCTGGAGTGTCAACGACGTGGCGTTTAACCTCCGCGAAGGGGTCAAGTCAATGGGCAAAGCATCGCCAGGGCCAGTCCGGCGGCCGCCGCGGCAACGGTAACAACAAGCGTTCCCGCCGCATTGATCAGCGCGAGGATCCGGCGGCGGGATTGCAGGAGGCGGACGGTGTCCACGCTCGCCGTGCTGAAGGTGGTGTAGCCGCCCAGGAACCCGGTTCCCAACACGGTCTGCAGGGCAGCCGGGGCGCCGTGAAAAATGACGGCACCGGCAAGCAATCCAATGAGCAGCGAACCGCTGACGTTGACCAGTAGGGTGCCCAAGGGCAGCTCGCCGCGGACGCGTGAACTGATCAGCCCGCCGATCACAAACCGGGCCACCGCGCCCGCCCCACCGGCAAGCATCACCAGAAGCATCGTCATTTCCGCTCCTTTTCGGCGCCGCCGGCAGTCCTGGGACCTGCGGCGGCACGGCGAGCGGCAGCCACCCATACCCCGGCCGCGGCCGTTGCCAGCCCACCGATCACGGACAGCAGCATGTAGGCCACGGCATCGGCCATCCTGTCGGCCGCCAGGAGAAAATTGGTGTCCAGGGCTAGGGCGCTGTACGTAGTGAAGGCACCCAAAAATCCTGTGCCGGCGAGCAGCCGCAACGTGCGACGTCCGCCGACATCAGGGCCGCGCCGGGCGAGTGCCTCCAGTAACAGGCCGAGCGCGAAAGCCCCGCAGAGATTGATGATCAGGGTCGGCAACGGCCAGCCGCCAGGCGAGGGGATCGCCGTATTCAGCCAGTACCGGCACAGGGTGCCCAGAGCCCCACCACTCATGACCATCAAAATGGCGGGCAGCTGCAGGTGCAGCGGTCTGGAGCCGGGGCGTTCGCGGCCGCCGCGGCTCATGGGCTCACCCTGCTGGGCAAATGACTACGCAACAGCACATCAGCCAGTCTAGGGTTTACCGGCCGGGTTCAAGGGATAACCGATACGGCGGAATCCTGCCCCGCGCTGCGGCTAACCGCTGTGCGCGGCCGGAACAGCGGTCAACAGCTGCAGCAGCGCCTCGCCGGGTGCCTTAAGTGCTCGGTGTCCCGGCAGTAGCGGGCGAGTTCCGCTGGCCAGGCGCCAGGCCCAGCTGGGGTAGCGAGGCCAGTAGTTCGCGGGTGTAGGGGTGCTGGGGGCGGTTGAAGATGTCCTCTGCGCGGCCTTGCTCCACGGCCCTGCCGTCCTTCATCACCAGCACCCGGTCGCTCATGTGGTGGATCACGCCCAGATCGTGGGAGATGAACAGGTAGCTCAGGCCCAGTTCCTGCTGCAGATCGGTGAGCAGGTCCAGCACCTGGGCCTGCACGGAGACATCCAGGGCGGACACCGCCTCATCCAGAACGATGACTTCCGGTTCCGGGGCAAGCGCCCTGGCGATGGCGAGGCGCTGGCGCTGCCCGCCGGAGAGCTGGAGCGGGTGCTTGGTTAGGTGTTCCTCCTGCAGGCCGACCTGGCCGGCCAGCTCCAGCACGCGGGCTGCCCGCTCTGCTTCGCCGGGGTAGTCCTGCCGCGCGACGGCGTCCAAGAGAATCCGTTGCGCGTTCCAACGCGGATCGAACGAGCTCAGCGGGTCCTGGTAGACGACGGTGACCGAGCGGCGGCGCGATCGCCGGGCCGCCGTCGAAATCCCGGTCCAAGCCGCACCGTCCAGCAGCACTCGGCCGGCATCCGGTTCCAGCATCGCCAGCGCGATCTTGGCCGTGGTGCTCTTGCCCGAGCCGGATTCGCCGACGATCCCCAGCGTCTCCCCCGCCCGGAGTTCAAAGGAGACATCGTCGACGACGGTGCGCACCACGCCGTCGTGACCTTGGTAGCTCTTCACCAGTCCCTCCGCCTGCAGCACCGGCGGGGCGTCCCCGGGGCGTGCGGTCCGGGGACGGCGGCTGGTGGCGGTGATGCGGGCGCGGCCGTCCTTGCTCAGCGGGGTGCCCTTGGTGTGTTCGGACGGGATGGCGTCCAGCAGTGCCCGGGTGTAGTCGTGCTGCGGGTTGAACAGCACCTGCCGGGTGGTGCCCTGCTCCACGATGGCGCCGCCCTGCATCACGGCCACGTGGTCGGCGAGGGTGGCCACCACGGAGAGGTCGTGGCTGATCAGCACAATCCCGGTGCCGCGTTCCTTCATCCGGCCCAGCAGCTCCAGGATCTGCGCCTGCACGGTCACGTCCAGTGCGGTGGTGGGCTCGTCGGCGATCAGGATCTTGGGGTCCAGCGCGATGGCGGAGGCGATCAAGGCGCGCTGGCGCAGTCCGCCGGAGAGCTCATCCGGGCGCTGCCCGGCGCGCAGTTCCGGCTGCGGGACGCCCACGCTGGCCAAGAGCTCCACGGCCCTCGCAGTGCGGGAGCGCTTGTTGCCCCAGCCGTGCAACCGCAGCGCCTCTTCGATCTCCTTGCCCACCGGGCGGAGCGGATCCAGCGAGACCAGTGCGTCCTGCAGCACGAACCCGATGTCCTTTCCGCGCAGCCGGCGCCACTGCCGCTCCCCCAGCGTCCCGATCCGGTGGCCGGCCAGTTCCAGCCGCTCCGCTTGCACCGAGGCGTTGGCACCGGGCAGGCCCACCAGGGTGCGCGCGGTAACGGACTTGCCGGATCCGGATTCACCGACGATGGCCAGGCATTCGCCCGCGGCCAGCCGCAGGTCCACGCCCTTGACCACGTGGGTCAGCCGGGCGTCCCTGCCGCGGCCGGTGGTGAAGGAGACGTTCAGGTTCCGGACCTTCAGCAGTTCCTGCCGGAGGGTGCCGGTGCTTGCGGTGTGTTCCAGCGTGGCGGTCATGAGCGGGCTCCTTCAAGCTTCTTCTGCAGGTGGTGTCCCAGCACGGTGGCGGCCAGGGCAATGGCGACGATGGCCAGGCCGGGCATCACTTCCAGCCACCAGGCCCGGGTGATGAACATGCGGCCGGCATCCAGCAGCGCACCCCATTCCGGCGACGGCGGGGCAACGCCCAGGCCCAAGAAGGCCAGGCCGGACGCCCAGACAATGGACTGCCCGATGCCCAGCGTGACGACGGCGACCAGGGGGCGCATGGCGTTGGGGAAAACGTGCTGGCGCAGCACCGTCCAACTGCTGTGCCCGAGCGCGTGCGCCGCCTCCACGTACCCGGAGTTCTTCACGGCGAGGACCTGGCCGCGGATCATCCGCGCGTAGCCGGGCGCGGTGCCCAGCCCGACGGCAACAATCTGGGTGGTGACGCTGGGGCCGTAGACGGTCACGAACAGCATGGCCAGCAGCAGCACCGGGAACGCGAACAGGACCTCGAGGCTGCGGCTGACCAGCCCGTCGAAAACTTTCCCGCCGAGTCCGGACACCACGCCCAGCACCACGGCGATGGCCATGGACAGCCCGGTGGCTCCGAGCCCGATCAGCAGCGACTCCCGGGTCCCGTAGACCACCCGGGTGTAGAGGTCACGGCCGGACTGGTCCGTGCCGAACGGGTGGGCCAGGCTGGGTGCCTGCAGCGCGTTGGGCAGGTCGATGGCGAACGGATCGCGGCCGGTGAGCAGGTGCGGTGCCAGCGCGGCCAGCACAAAGAAAAGCACGACGGCGGCCGCCACCGCCGGGAGCAGCGGAACCTTGCGCAGTCGTTGCCACGCGACGGCGGGGACGCTGGCGAAGGTGTTCAGGGTGGAGGTGCTCATTAGTTCTTCAGCCTCGGATCAATGAGTGTGTAGGCGATGTCCACCAGCAGGTTGGCCAGCACATAGATGGCGGCGATCAGGATGACGATGCCGCAGACCACCGGCAGGTCGCGGGAGTTGACCGCGGTGACCAGCACCTTGCCCAGCCCGGGTCGGCTGAAAATGCTCTCGGCGATCACCGCCCCGGAGAACAGCGAGCCCAGTGCCCAACCGGACAGCGTGACGCCGGGCAGCACCGAATGCCTCAGCACGTGGCGGAGCCGCACGCCGGTGTCCCCCATGCCGCGCATCCGGGCGGACAGGGCAAACGGCTGGTCCATGCCCTTTTCGAATTCGGTCCGGGTGACCTGGCCGAGGAATCCGGCCAGCGGGATGCCCAGCGTCAGGGCGGGCAGGACCAGCCCGTCCAGACCGGTGCCGCCGACCACCGGGAACCAGCCCAGGTTCAGCGCGAACACCACCAGCAGGATCACACCCAACCAGTACTGCGGCAGCCCGGCCGCTACGGCTTCCAGCCCGGAGGCCACCGAGGACACAATGCGGCTGCGTCTGGCCGTTCCCACGATCACCACGGCGGAGATGAGCCAAGCGACCAGCAGCGAGGCGAAGGTCAGTCCGATGGTGGGGCCGACGTGGTCGCCGATCACCTCGGTGACCGGCTTGTGCAGCTGGTAGGACACGCCCAGGTTGCCGGTGGCCAGATCGCCCAGGAAGCGGAAGTACTGCACGATCAGCGGGTCGTCGAACCCGTATTTCGCGTTGATCGGTGCCAGTTCCGCCGCGGTGCGCTGCTGGACCTGCCCGGAGAGCTGGTTCAGCAGCAGCGTGGCCCGGTCGCCGGGCAGCAGCGCCTGGATCAGGAAAGTGAAGGTGGCGGCGGCCCAGACCACGCCGACGGCGGTCAGCAGCCGGCTACCTTCCCGGCGCAGCCCGGGCGAGGTCAGCAGGTTGTTCGGCCGCGGCCGACGCCGTCCCGGGTGGTTGCCCGCGCCACGGGCACCGCCGCCCGCGGCGGAAGCACCGCCGTCGTGCGTTGGATCCTTTGGGAAGAGGCCGGTGTTGTGCTTGAGGGTGCTCATGGCGGCCGCTGCCTACTCGGTGAAGAAGGCGTCGTGGAAGACCGGCTCGCCCTGCGATGCTTCCAGCCAGACGTCCTGCAGGTTCTGGCTGGTGGCCACCGTGGAGGTCTGCGTGTAGAGGCCCACGGCCACCGCCTCGTCGCTGAGCCGCTGCTGGGCCTGGGCGTAGAACCTGTTGGCTTCCTCGGTGCTGGCCGCCGAGTTCGCCTTCAGGATCAGGTCCTCGATCTCGTCATTGTTGTAGAACGCCGTGTTCGCGTAGTTCGGGTTCTTGGCGGTGTTCTGCCGGAAGTTGATGTAGAGGATGCCGGCGGTGGGGCTGGTCCAGTAACCCAGCTGGGCGTCGTAGCTGTCCGGCGTGGAATAGGCCCCGCCGAACAGGTCCGCCTGCGTGACCGGCACCAGGTTCACCTTGAAGCCGACCGGCTTGACCTGTTCCTGCAGGTTCTGCAGCGCGGTGGCGCCCTCGGCGGTGACGATCGAGTTCAGGCCGAAGGCGATGTCGATCACCAGCTCCTGGCCGTCCTTGGTCCGGACGCCGTCCGAATTGCGATGGGTCCAGCCAGCGTCGTCCAGCAACGCGTTGGCCTTAACCTGGTCGAACGGGTAGTCGTCGGCGATGTCCGCGTTGTAGCCCGGGGTGCTCTGGCTGACCGTGCCGTTGGGCTCAAACGGGATCACGCCCAGGAACGCCGAATCCACCACGGCCTTGCGGTCGGCGCTGTAGGCGAAGGCCTGGCGGACCTTAGTGTCCGTGAACGGGCCCTCAACGGTGTTCAGCGAGAGCGTGACCGGACGGCCCGGCGTGATGTACTGCTGCAGCTGGAACTGGGACTTGGCGGTTTCGAAGTCCACCGTGGGCACTTCGCCAATGGCGTCCGACTCGCCGCTGGCCAGCGAGCCGAAGCGGGAGGTGTTGTCCTGCACGAAGGACCAGATGACCGAGTCCACGTAGGCGGGGCCCTGGTGCTTGGCGTTCTGCGGGGCCGAGTTGTAGTCCGGGTTTTGGTTGAAGGTGACAGATTCGCCGCGCTTCCACTCGCCCACCGTGAACGGCCCGGAACCGATGGGAGCCTCGCAGTTCTGCTGTTCGGTCCGCTCTTCCAGGGCGGCGGCGGACTGGATGCCGAAGTAGCCCTGGCTGAGGGCCGAGAGCAGCGGCGAGTACGGCGCGGACAGCTTCACTTCCAGCGTGCTGGCGTCCACGGCCTTGCTGGACTCGTAGTACTCCTGGATGTACGCCTGCACGGTGCCATTGCCGCCGCTGGTCCAGTATTCGAAGTTGTCGCTCACGGCCTGCGCGTCCACCGGGGTGCCGTCGGTGAACGTCACGCCCTCCTTCAGCTTGAAGGTCCAGGTCAGCTGGTCCTCGCTGACACTCCACTCCTCGGCCAGCCAGGGGACGATGCTGCCGTCCTCGGTCTGCGACACCAGCGAATCCAGCACCTGCCGCGACAAATAGGCTTGCTGGACCCAGCCGCCGTAGATGCAGGGCGGTTCCTGCAGGTGGGCGTAGCGGATGGTCCCGCCGTCCACTTTCTCCCCCGCGGCGGCGCCGGCCGCTCCGCCGGAGCCGCTGCCGCACGCCGTCAGGGCCAGCACGCCGAGGAGTGCGGCGGCGGAGGCTGCTCTGCCGCCGGGTCCCTTGCCGCGTTTGGTGCCCAGGCTGGTGCCCAGGCCGTTGAGCAGGTTGTCGCGCAGGCTGTTGCGCAGGCTGTTGCGCAGCCGGGGACGGCTCGAATCGGTGGTGGACGGCTGGTACGCCGGCTGGCGATTTGTCACGGTGGTGCTCCTTGGGACGGCCGATGTGGATCGGTCAGCTGGATGGGTGGAGACAGTCCAACCCACGCCCGGCACGCGGCCAAAGTTTGTTGCGGCAGCCGGCCTCCGCCGTCGTCATCCCGTCACGGCAGGACACAAAGGTGCAATGTTGCGTCACGCGGCGCCTTGGAAACCACGACGGCGACACACAACTTCCGCTGCCCGGGGGACGGACGCCAGCATCGAGGGCACAAGGAACCGGACACTCGAGGACAAGGACAGCCGTCATGCCCAAGCCACTGCATTTCAACGCGTTCGTCATGAACACCACCAGCCACATCCACCACGGCCAGTGGCGCCGACCCGATGCCGGGCAGACCGAATTCAACGACGTGGACACCTGGATCGGTTTGGCGCAGACGCTGGAGGCCGCGAAGTTCGACGCGATGTTCTTCGCGGACGTTTCGGGACTCTACGGCGACCCAGAGGCCGACTTCGACGTCTACGCACGCGAGGGCCTGCAGATCCCGTCGAACGATCCGACCGTGCTGCTCGCGGCGCTCGCGGTGCACACCCACCACATCGGGTTGGCGACGACGTCGAACGTGGTGCAGAACCACCCGTTCAACTTTGCCCGGCAGATGAGCACCCTGGACCACATCTCCCGCGGGCGGATCGCCTGGAACATCGTCACCGGCATCAACGAGAACGCCTCACGCAACTACGGTCTCCCGGCGCTGACGGACCACACCGAGCGCTACGCCTGGGCCGACGAGTACGTCGACATCGTGTACAAGCTCTGGGAGGGCTCCTGGGACGAGGGCGCGCTGCTGAAGGACAAGGAGGGCGGCCGGTTCTCCGACCCGTCGAAAATCCACAAGATCTTCCACCAGAGCGCCCGCTACCGGGTGGAGGGCCCGCACCTGCCCGCACCGTCGCCGCAGCGCACACCGGTGCTGTTCCAGGCCGGTTCTTCCACCTCCGGCCGCGAATTCGCCGCGCGTAACGCCGAGGCCGCGTTCATCATCGCGCCCACCCGGGAGGTCGCACGGCAGATCGTCGCAGACACCCGACGCCGGGCTGCCACCCATGGCCGGCTGCCGGAGGACATTAAGTTTTTTGCCGGGCTGTCCTTCGTCATCGGCGAGACGGAGGCCGAGGCGAAGGCGAAGGAGACCGAGTACGACCGCTACGTTTCCGTCGAGGGCTACCTCGCGCACATGGCCATCCTGGATCGCACCGGCCGGGTCTACCCGCCGAAGACGCCGCTGTCGGAGGTGGACACGAACACGTCCAAGGGCTTCACCGAGTGGCTCTCCAAAGCCATCACCGACCGCGAGCCCCTGATCGAGGACCTGGCCTGGCTGCAGGCCCGCAACTCGAGAATTGTCGGCACGCCGGAGCAGATCGCCGACGAGCTGGAGCTGTGGCGCGACGCCGGGGTGGACGGCATCAACGTGATCAACTGGGTGATCCCGGGCTCCTTCGAGGAGTTCGGCGAGAAGGTTATGCCGGTGCTGCGCGAGCGCGGCCTGGCCCAGAGCGAGTACGCCGAGGGCCCGCTGCGCCAGAAACTGTTCGGCTCTCCCCTGCTCAACGACCGCCACCCGGCCGCCGGCTACCGCGGCGCCTATGCCAACGGCCCGGCCAATTGGGAGGAAGCCGGAGCTGCCGGGGTGGCGGCGCTGCGGTAGTTGCCACCCCAGCACTGCCGACGGCCCAATGACGGCGGCACTCCCCCGGAGCCCTCGACGAGGCTTCCTTGGGGCGCCGCCGTCGTCCGTCAGGGTCAGGTGGTTTCGGCGAGTACCTGCCTGATCCCGTCGACAAACTCGTCCAGGTCGCCGGGATTGCGGGAGGTGATCAGCGTCCAGCCCTGTTCACGGTCGATCACCACGGGTTCGTCCTTCCATTGACCGCCGGAGTTGATGATGTCCGCCTTGAGCGAAGTGTACGAGGTGAGCGTCTTGCCTCGGGTGCGTTCGGTTTCCACCAAGAGCCATGGCCCATGGCAGATGGCGGCGATCGGCCGGCCGGATTCGGAGAAGGACCGCACGATTCCCTGGGCATCCGGGTCCAGCCGCAGCGCGTCCGCATTCAGCGTGCCGCCGGGCAGCACCAGCAGGTCGTAGTCGCCGTCGGACACATCGGGCAAGGGCTTGTCCACCGGGATTTTCTCGCCGCGTTCCCAGTCCCCGACCAAGGTTTCCACCTCGCCGGCTTCGGGCGCCGCAATGAGGACATCGACTCCGGCGGCACGGAGTTTTTCCACCGGAACCTTCAATTCGTCCTGCTCAACGCCGCGGTTGCTGACCGCCACCAGGACTTTTTTGCCTGCAATTTCGGGCATGGTTTTCCGTCCTTCCTTCGGAAATCTTCGGACCCTTTCCACCTTGCCACCGCTGGGAAGCGAAGCCAAGGGCCCTGTCCACAGCCCGGCCCGCCAGCGGTCCTCGGCGTCGTGCGGCCTCTTGACGTAGCGAAACCGCGGGGATGCACTTGAGATCAGCGCACCGCCGCTTTCCCCGCGCCGGTGCAGTAAGGAGACGTCGTGAAGCTTCCACATCCCCGGGGTCCGGTCAGCGGGATCCTGCTGAACGCCCTGCCGCGCGATGATGCTGCGGACACCCTCCCGCAACTGCTGGCCGCCGCTGAGCAGGCCGTGACCGCTACTGCGGATGTGCTGTACGACGACGATCTGCAGTTGGCGCTGTTCTGCCTGTATGAACTGCATTACGGCGGGCTGGACGGCGTGGACGACCGGTGGGAATGGGACGTGCAGTTACTGCAGGTCCGCGCCCTGATCGAGCAGCGGCTCGAGGCTAGGCTGCGCGATTCAGTGGCTGTGTCCGCCCCGGAGAAACTGACGCCGCAGGCTGTAGCAGACCGGCTCTTCGAGCTGGCGGCGGACGACGACGGACCAAGCGTCTCCGCGTTCCTGGCCCGGGAAGCCACGCTTGAGCAGGCCAAGGAGTTCGTGATGCTCCGTTCGGTCTACCAGCTCAAGGAGGCCGACCCGCATACCTGGGCCATCCCGCGGCTGCGCGGCCGGGCAAAGTCGGCGATGGTGGAAATCCAGGCAGATGAATACGGCGGCGGCAAGCCCGGCCGAATCCACGCGGAGCTTTTTGCCCGCACCATGCAGGGTCTGGGGCTCGACCCGGTCTTCGGAGCCTACGTGGACTGCATTCCGGCCATCACCCTGGCCTCGGTCAACACCATGTCCCTCTTCGGACTGCAGCGCCGCCTGCGCGGAGCAGTCTGCGGCCACCTGGCCATCTACGAAATGACCTCGTCGATTCCCAACGGCAAGTACGCCCGCGGGTTCCGCCGGCTGGGATTCGGTGAGGAAGTCACCGAGTACTTCGATGAGCATGTAGAAGCTGATGCGGTGCACGAACAGATTGCCGGGCGGGATTTGGCCGGCGGACTCATTGCCGAGGACCCCGCCATGGCCGCGGATGTCTTCTTCGGGGCCGGCAGCGCCCTCTACCTGGACGGTCTGGCCGGCGGCTGGCAACTGGACGCCTGGACCGCCGGCCGCTCCGCGCTGCGGCAGCCGGTTGATCCGGACCGGGACGTGGCGGTCGCCGTCGGTGCATCGGCGTGAGGATCGAGTACGTCCTGCCGCTGAAATGGCAGGACAGCAGCGGCGATGCCGAACTGACCGCTTATCTGGAGTCGCTGCCGGAGTGGGTGGACCTCACGGTGGTGGATGGTTCGCCGGATCCGGTTTTCGCCCAGCATCACCGGCTCTGGCGGCAGCGGGCACAGCATCTGCGCCCGGACGGGCCGGCCACGCCGAACGGGAAAGTGCAGGGGGTGCTCGCCGGGCTGCGGCACGCCCGGCATGAGTGGGTGGTCATTGCCGACGACGACGTCCGCTACACCCCGGAGTCGCTGGTTTCGGTGGCGGAATTGCTGGAGCACGCCGATCTGGTGCGCCCGCAGAACTACTACGAGCCCCTGCCTTGGCACGCCCGCTGGGACACGGCCCGGTCGCTGCTGAACCGGGCCTTCGCCTCCGACTACCCCGGCACCCTGGCGGTCCGCCGCTCGGTGCTTCTGCAGACACAGGGGTACCGCGGCGACGTCTTATTCGAGAACCTGGAGCTTATCCGGACCGTCCAAGCCGCCGGCGGCCGCCAGATCAGGGCGGACGGAGTGTATGTCCGCCGGGTGCCGCCGACGCTGCGGCACTTCGCGGGCCAGCGGGTCCGGCAGGCCTACGATTCGCAGACCCAACCGGCCCGGCTGGCCGTGGAACTGCTGCTGCTGCCACTGATGCTGGTCTTGGTCCGCCGCCCCGCGGCCTGCGCCGCGCTGGCTGCCACCGCCGTTGTACTGGCGGAAGCAGGACGCCGGCGTGCCGGCGGTACGCAGGTGTTCGACACCCGGGCCGCATGGTGGGCGCCGCTCTGGCTGCTGGAGCGCGCGGTGACGTCATGGATCGCGCTGGCCTGGCGCTGTGCCGGCGGCGTGCCGTATGCCGGCCGGCGCCTGCGGACCCCGGCCAGCAGCCCGGCTGCACTGCGGCGGCAGTTGAGCCACCTCAAACTCACGATAGGAGAACCGGATGACGAGCAAGGAACCGACCGAGATTGTGGTCTGCCCGGACGGGCCGTTGCTGGTGCGCGGCGACTTTGACCTGGTGGACGGCGACGGCGAGGCGGTGGCCCGGTCGCGGGAGACCGTAGCGCTGTGCCGCTGCGGCGGATCTAGCATCAAGCCCTACTGCGACGGCACGCACAAACTGCTGGCGGCCCGGCGCAAAGCGGCACAGTAGTGCGGCCTCCGGTGCAGAAGCCGCGGGAACTGCTGCTCTGCGCCGGCACCGGTTCTCCTTGGTTTCCCCACGGGGATCCTGCATGGCCGCTCGCGCCATGCTTCATCATCAGGTGCTCAGCGATAGGCTGGAAGTCCCGGACTTGAGGAGATTTCCATGACTTCCGTTGCCCCTACCCTGTTGACCAGCGCCGGCCTGATCGGCGGTTTCCAAACCGCCCGCGCCACCAAAAACCGAGCACTGGGCGGGGCAGTCCTGGCCGCGGCCGGCGCCGCTGCCTATACGCTGTGGCAGCGCGACGCCGGTGCGGGCCGGGCTGCTGCGCTCACCGCCGGATACCTGGCCGCTTTCGGGCTGTCCCACCCGCTGGCCAAGAAGATCGGTGCCTGGCCGTCGGTCTATACAGTGACCGCGGCGACGGCGGCGTCGTCCATGGTCTTCGGCCGCAAGCGCTGACCTAATCCACCGCGCGGTCCCAGAAAAGCAAGCCGTCGTCGCTTCTGGCGCCGGCCGTCGGTTCATGGATTGATTCCTTGCCGCCCGGCAGCAGATGCACCACGTCAATCTGGTGCAGGACCACCAGCACATCAGAGATGAGCCGGCGATGGCACCGCCACCACACGCTCTCGCTGCACATGATCGCCACCTCGGCGGCCTCGGCATCCGCCAGCAGGCGCCCCAGGCCACGGGCGAATTCCGGCGTGCGGGTATAAGCGGCGTAGGCGCGGAAGGCAGCGACCCGCCACCAGCCGTCGGGCTCCGGCTCCCCTGCGGGAATCCGCCGTCGTCCGCCCAACGCTTCTTCCCAGCGATAGCCGAGACCGGCGTCGCGAAGCCATCCGGCGAGCGCATCGCGGCCCATATCCGGGTGCTTGCGGCTGCCCGGGAAACGCCGGACGTCGACGACTTTCTGCACGCCGGCTCCGTTGAGCAGCGCAGCCAGTTCGTCAGGCGTGCTGGTGCCGTGGCCGAACGTGAACAGCCGGCGGGCACCGGTCTGGTCCATCTGGGCCACCGGTGCTAACGCGGCGTCGCGCCGTTCTTGCGGATCTTGCGGTCCCGGTGACGCAACTGGATGATACGGGCCGCACCGGCAGCGGCCACCACAATGCCGCCGGCAACCGAGGCGATGAACAGCGCGAGTCCCAAGGCGACCTGTCCCTCGAAACCGAAGTAGCGCAGCTGGACCTGATCCTGGTTCTGCGCAATGAAAATGATCAGCAGCACCAGCAGGATCAGCGCGATGACAACCGCCGTCCAGATCACCCCCAGACGTGTGCCTAGTTGGTTCGCCTGCGTGCCCTTCTGTCGGCCGCTGTCCGGTCTGCCGGACCCGGGCTCTACTGCGTCGGATGCGCCACGGCCGAACCCGTCGGACAGTCCCGTGCCCGAGCTGCCGTCCTCAGCCTTGACACCGTCCGACTCCGTGCCCTGCCGATTGGAAGTCATTGCTGTCCCGCCTTTCGCCGCTGCCGCCGTTTCCCACAGCGTAGACGAACAGTTCATCGGACAACACCGGGCCGGGGCGGTCTGAACCCCCGTGTGCCACTACTTCACCGGCTGGTTTCGCTCTATTCACTCCGCGAGGTTGCTGCGCAGGAGCTTGAAAAAGCGCTTTTGGTACTCCGGCCATTCGTCGCTGGCCAGCACCCGTTCGATCTGCTGCCGGACCCATTCGCCGTCCCAGTAGCCCAGCTTGACCAACTGCGGCAGCAGGACCGACAGCCTGCGGTGCTCCCGCGGGTTGGCCTCATCAAACTGCATGGCGCTGGCGCCTTTGACTCCGGGCACGCGGAACAGCTCCTTCAGCGTCACCTCGATCAGCCCGGGGCGTTCCCGCAGGAACTTCAGGAAATCGATGCGCTCCACCTGCGTCTCGCTGAGCAGAAGCAGCATCGCCCCACGCTGAACCGGTGCGGGGACCAGCCCGGAGCGGACCCAGTCAAACATCGCCTCGATCCCTCGATTACGGTCCCAGCCTTTCGGGTTCCGTACATACCGGGCCGACCAGGACTCGACGAACAGCTCCAGCCGGTCGGGAAACAGCGCCGGCGGCGCATCGCGGGCCACCTTGCGGTCGGTGTAGGACAGGTCGGCCGAACGTTCCGCGCCGATGCAAGCCATGTGCGCGATGTCCGCCGCGGCCCAATGGTCTGCCGTCAATTCGCCCAGCCACCACCCGTCCGCAGAGCGTGCGCAGGTCGGCTCCGCCGACACCACCAGCCGGAGCTTTCGGACCAGCGACCTCTGCCGGCGCTTCTCGTCGTCGTCCATTGCTGCCGCGTAAGCGAGCGTCCCCGCCCGGTCGCCGGCCGCCAGCAGGTTGAACAGCGGATTGTCGACGGCGGACGGCGGCACTGGTTCGCTCATGCAGCCAATCTAACCGGCCGGCGGGTACTATCGCGGCAACGGCCGAGGCCCGATCGGGGAATCGGCCGCGTGGTCAGCAGGCGACCGAGGCTCAGGTTGGTTGGACGTTCCAACGACCCCATAGGCTGGCAAGCATGGACTCCCCTATCCAGAGCTACCTGCGCACCTTGCACGCCGAGCTCGCCGGACTCAAGGACGGCAAGCCCTACGGCGGCATTCCCGCGATGGCGGGGGTGGACCCTGACAAGTTCGCCATCTGCCTGGCCACGGTGGACGGCTACGTTTACGAGGTCGGCGATTCCGGCGAAGAGTTCACCATTCAGTCCATTTCCAAGCCCTTCACCTACGGGCTTGCGCTGTCCGATCTGGGCCTGGAAGCCGTGGACCGGAAGGTGGACGTGGAGCCGTCGGGCAACGCGTTCAACGAAATCTCGCTGGCTCCCGGCACCGGGCGCCCGGCCAACGCCATGATCAACGCCGGGGCGCTGACCGCCACGTCGCTGATCAAGGGCAGCGGCGGCAAGACCGGCTTCCGCCGCATCCTGGAGCACTATTCGGCCTTCGCCGGCCGGGACCTGTCGGTCAGCGAGCGCATTTACCAGTCGGAGGCGCGGCACGGCTACCGCAACCGGGCGCTGGCGCACCTGCTGCGCTCCTTCGAGATCATCGAGCAGGAGCCGGACCCGGTGGCCGAGGACTACTTCCGGCAGTGTTCGGTGCTGGTCACCTGCCGCGACCTGTCCATCATGGCCGCCACGCTGGCCAACGGCGGCACCAACCCGCTGACCGGCAAACAGGTGCTGGACCTGGAGGTGGAGGAACGGGTCCTCTCCGTGATGGCCACCTGCGGCATGTATGACGACGCCGGGGCGTGGCTCTCGGACGTGGGGATGCCGGCCAAGTCAGGGGTCGGCGGCGGGCTGCTCGCGGTGCTGCCGGGCCAGCTGGGCCTTGCCGTCTATTCACCGCCGCTGAACGATCACGGCAGCAGCGTCCGCGGCGTGGAGGCCAGTCGGCGGATCTCGCACGACATGGGGTTGCACTTCGTCCGGGCGGCCCGTACCGGCCGCAATGCCATCCGCGCCAGCTACGACATCGCCGACGCCCCGTCCGGCATCCGGCGCACCGACGAGGCCGCGGACGTGCTGCGGGACAACGCACACCGCGCCCGGGTGATCGAGCTGAACGGGGACCTGCTGTTCGCTGGCACAGAATCCATGGTGCGCGAGGTCAGTGATTTGGACGAGTCGGTGGAACTGATCATCCTGGACATGCGCCGGGTGGATGAAACCGCCCCGGTCGCCCTGGACATGCTGGAGCAGCTCCGGACGTCGCTGGCGCAGGCCGGACGCGGCCTGGTGCTCATCGACGGCGAAGGCGCCCTGGCCCAGCGGTTCGAAGAAGACGGGCGGGCGGTGCCGTCATTCGCCACCCGCACCGCCGCCGTCGAATTCGCGGAAAACCAGTTGATCGCCAGCTACGGGGACGAGCGCTGCCAGCCGGCCACTGTGGACGTGGCCGACTCGCCCGCGCTCAGCCCGCTCGCCCCCGAGGACGCCGCCGCGCTCGCCGTCCTGATGGAAGAGCACAGCTACGACGACGGCGACGTGATCCGCCGCATCCGCCAGCGCTTCGGCGGTGTCTACTTCATCCTGTCCGGCCGCGTCGTCACCACCTCTCCCGGTCCGGTTAACAGCCGGGTCAAACTCACCACCCTCAGCGCCGGCATGACATTCGGCGAAATGGCGCTGGGCAGCGCCGACCGGCAGGAAACCACCGTGCGCGCCCACGGCAAGGTACGGGTCAAACTGCTCCCGGCCGAAGCGATCAGCCGGCTGGAGAGCGAAAACCCGCGCCTCGCCGTCGAACTGTGGAAGGCACTGACCCGCGATGCGTACGCCCATGTGGACCGCTACATGCGCGAGACCGCCGTGCGCATCCGCGACTGAAACTAGAACGGGTACTGCGCGTGGCCGCTTTGTTGGATGGTGATCCAGCGCTCCTCGGTAAACGAATTGATGCCGGCCTGGCCGCCGAACTTGCCGTAGCCCGACTCATGGATGCCGCCGAACGGGGCCATCGGTTCGTCCTGCACCGGCTGGTCGTTGACGTGGCTGATGCCGGTCTTGAGCCGCTGCGCCACGTTCAGGCCTTCGGTTAGGTTCTCGGTGATCACGCCGGAGGTGAGTCCGTAATTCGTGTCGTTGGCCAGCTTCACCGCCTGTTCCGGGCCGTCCACCTCCATCACCGTGGTGGCTGACCCGAAGATCTCCTCATCGTAGATCCGCATCTCCTCGGTGATGCCGGACAGGACCGTCGCCGGCACCACGGCCTGGCCCACCTTCTCTCCGCCGGCCAGGACCTGCGCGCCCTTGGAGACGGCGTCGTCGATTAGTGCGTACTGCCGGTCCGCCGAGCTCTGGTTGACCTGCGGTCCAATAACCGTGGCCTGGTTCATCGGGTCGCCGGTGGGCAGCTTGGCCACCTTCTCCGCGAAGCGGCTGGAGAATTCCTCGGAGATGCTGCGGTCAACGATCACCCGGTCGACGGACATGCAGATCTGCCCGGCGTTCATGAACGCGCCGAAAGCCGCCGCTTGGACGGCGTAGTCGATGTCTGCGTCTTTCAGCACCACCAGCGAGTTCTTGCCGCCGAGCTCGAGCACCGCCGGCTTCAGGTTCTGCGCCGCCAGCGTGCCGATGATCCGTCCCACTTTGGTGGAACCCGTGAAGTTCACGTTCCGCACGCGGGGGTCGGAGATCAGCGTGCTGACGACGTCGTTCGCGTCCGCGCGGTCGTTCGTGATCACGTTGAGCACTCCTGGCGGCAGGCCGGCGTCCAACAAGGCGTCCGCGAGGAACAGGCCGCAGGCCAGCGGTGCGTCCTCGCTGGGCTTGAGCACCACTGTATTGCCCACGGCCAGCGGGATGGCCATGGCGCGGATGCCCAGGATGAATGGCGCGTTCCAGGGCGAGAGCGCCGCCACCACGCCGTAGGGCTGGCGGACCGAGAGCGAGAACTTGCCCGGCAGGTCGGTGGCGAGCACATCGCCTCGCGGAGCTGTGGTGGCCGCCGCGGCCGAGCGCAGGATGTTGGCGGCCAGTTGGACGTTGAAGCCGGCCCAGACCGCTACTCCGCCAACCTCGCCGGCCATCAGCTCGATGCCCTGCTGCATCCGTTCCTCCAGCAGGTCGGCAGCTTTCAGGAAGATCTTCGCCCGCTGGGTAGGAGGCGTGGCGGCCCAGGAGTCAAAGGCTGACGACGCCGCGTTCACGGCTCGCGTGACATCCTCCGGACCGGCGGCGGCGACGGTGGCGTAAGTGTCGCCCGTATAGGGGCTGATGTCCTCGGTTGTCTTGCCGGAAACCGCCGGGACGTGCTCGCCGTTGATGATCAGATCGCGGGTGATGGGCATGGCGCTTCATTCCTCTCCGAAGTGGCTGGGCCACGCCGCCGGCCGCAAGCCGAAGCGCCGGCCGTTCTCGCGGCCCGGTTAAGCCGGAGCCTACTCCCGCCGTCGGGCTCGGACAATGGGGCAGGACGGACGACCGCCGCGTCCGGGATCGCCCAGCTCATAGGTAAAACCGTTTAAGTTGGCCGGTTATTACCGTTTTACGAAAGTCTTTGTGAGCCGCATCATGGAGTTCAGGTTCCGCCGGCACCACGGGCGGACAGATTCTTAGGAGCTCGACCCGATGACCCTTTCCCTCAAACCGCACGTCGTCACGCTGGGCACAGCTGGCGGCCCTCGCTGGTGGACTGGCGAAAACGCAGGCCGCCGCACCGGCATCTCCACCGCCGTCGTCGTCGGCGATGCCGTCTATCTGGTGGATGCCGGCAACGGTGCGGGACGCCAACTGATGAAAGCCGGCCTCCAGGTTTCGTCGCTGCGCGGGATTTTCCTGACCCACCTGCACTCGGACCACACGATCGACCTGGCCGGGCTCGCGATCTTCGGACTATTCACCCTCACGCCGGGACAGCGCAGCATCCGCATTCTGGGCCCCGGCGACCGGGGCGAACTGCCGCCTCCCTCGCCCCGCGCGGCGGTGCCGCCGTCGCCGGTCTTCCCGGAACTGCCTACACCGGGTACCCGCGACATGTTCCGCCACTTAATGCAGGCCTACGCCACCGACCTCAATGACCGCGTGATCGACGCCCTGCGCCCCTCGCCGCTGGATTACTTCGTGGCCGAGGACATTACCGTCCCCGAGTCCAGCGGCTACCACCCGAACCAGAACCCGACGCCGGACAACATGGAGCCGTTCGAAATTTACCGCGATGAACTGGTGACAGTGACGGCCACTTTGGTGGAGCATCCGCCGGTCGCGCCCGCCTTCGCCTTCCGCTTCGACACGGCCGAAGGGTCGGTCACCATCTCCGGCGACACTGCACCCTGCCAGAACATGGTGCGGCTCGCCCGCGGCACCGATCTGCTGCTGCACGAAGCCATCGACTTCGACTGGGTCCAGCGCTCGTATGGCAGCATCGACACCGAGGAAGCCCGGGCTTCGATCGACCACCACCGCAGGTCCCACACCTCGCCTCAGGACGCGATCGCGATCGCACACCAGGCCGGGGCACGAACCTTGGCGTTGCACCACCTCGTGCCGGGAACCACGCCGGACGCGGTGTGGCAGGCGCACGGCAAGGACTTCAACGGCACATTCCTGATCCCCGATGATCTGGACGTGATCTCTTTCTCTTCCACCGACCCGGGGCCGACTGGAGTCGGCGGAACCGATGACCATGAAATGGCGGCTGCACGATGAGCAATGACACGACGACGGCGTCGATACCGGCCAAGCACGGCAAACCTGCGGACGACCTGAAGGTCCCCTCCCTCAACACGCCGGAAATGCGGCGTATCCTGGCGTCCAGCTTCTTGGGCAGCGCCATCGAGTTCTACGACTTCATCCTCTATGCCACCGCGGCGGCGCTGGTCTTCAACACGGTTTTCTTCGTGAACTTGGACCCCGCCGTGGGTATTTTCGCCTCCTTCGCCACGCTGGCCGTCGGCTATCTTGCCCGTCCGCTCGGCGGAATCATCTTCGGCCACTTTGGTGACCGGCTCGGCCGCAAGGGCGTGCTGATCACCTCCATGATGCTGATGGGCGTGGCCACCACGCTGATCGGTCTGCTACCCACAACGGCACAGATCGGCATGGCCGCTCCGCTGGCGCTGATCGTCCTGCGCATCATCCAGGGCTTGGCCGTGGGCGGCGAATGGGGCGGTGCCATGCTGATGGCCTTGGAACACGCGCCGAAGGAGCGCCGCGGGTTCGCGGCCAGCTTTGCCAACATGGGCGGCCCCGCCGGCGCGGTGTTGGCCACACTCGCGGTTTCGGCCGTGTCCGTGCTGCCGGACGAGCAGTTCCTGGCCTGGGGTTGGCGGCTGCCGTTCGTGATCAGCATCGTCTTGGTGGGCATCGGCCTGGTTGTTCGGCTCAAAGTAGCCGAGTCTCCGCTGTTCCTGGCGCTGGAGAATAAGGCCGAAGAGAAGAAGATCCCGATTCTCGAGGTGCTGACGAAATACCCGAAGAATGTCGTCATGGGCACGCTGGTGGGGATGAGTTCCTACACCGTGCAGGGCCTGATGACCGTGTGGGCCATCTCCTATGTGGTGGACGAAGTCGCCCTGGACCGCACCGCCGTCCTGAACGTCAAAGCGATCGGCGCGGCATTGACCGTCGTGGCCATTTGGTTCGCCGCCCGGCATAGCGACAAGCTCGGCCGCCGTCCGGTGATGCTCATCGGCATCGCCGCCGGCGCAGTACTGGCCTTTCCCATCATGTGGATGCTGGAGCTCGGAACGCTGTGGCTCTTTGCCATCGGCCTGTTCCTGGCCAATGGCGTCATCCAGGGCACCATCTTCGGCCCGTTCGGTGCGTTCACCGCAGAGCTCTTCCCCACCCGGGTCCGCTACACCGGCGCTTCGCTGGTGTACCAGCTCTCCTCCACGCTGGGCGCAGGGTTCACCCCGATGATCGCAAGCGGCCTAGTGCTGGCGGCCGGCGGGGAACTGTGGATGGTCGCTGCAGTCTGGGCCGGCGCGTTCGTGCTGGCCGGGCTTTGCATCCTGGGAGTCAAGGAAGGCAAGAACCAGGACCTCACTGCGGAGAACATGTAGTCTCCGACGCTAGGCCTGAACGTTACGGCGGCCGTTGCCCAAGGCAGCGGCCGCCCCACTGTTAAGCCGCGTCACGCCGTCGTGCGCTCGCCGGGTCCGCTCGCCGCGCCGCCAACCTCCGCACAGAAGTCGAGGAATGCCCTCAGCCTGAGGCTTGGCTTGGTGACGCTGGCGTAGGCCACGCAGACGTCGCTGTGCCCGACCGGCCCGTCGATCTCCACAGTGGCCAGCGGAAGACCGTCATAGCTGTGGTTAGCCGGCGGCCGCTGCACCAGTACGGTGTAGCCGAGGCCGCGGGCCACCATGCCCCGCACAGCTTCAAAACTCGAAGAACGCCAAGCGATTTTCGGGTCCAGTCCGGACAACCGCAGGTTGACCAATTGGTTATCCCGCACGGTCGGGATGTCCAGTGAGACGAAGTCCTCTTCGGCCAGTTCAGCGAGCCGGACGCTATTTCGGGAAGCCAGCGGGTGGTCGGCCGCCAGCAGAACATAGGGCCGGCCTTCCTTGACCGTTCGCGCCTGCACGCCGGGCAACAAGTGCCGCGTGTGGGTAATCACCGCATCCAGGTAGCCCTCCTGCATCCGGTGCTGCAGCTCGGCGGCTTCCCCTTCCTCCATGGTCACAGTCAGCCGTTGATGGGGCTTGATGAACCGTTCGCTGATCACCGGGACCCAGAAGGCGGCGAGGGTGCTGTAGCAGCCGATGGCCAACGGACCGACCAGTCCCTGCTGGCGCTCGATGATGCTGTTCTGCACATCATCGGCGTGCCGGACCAGGCTCCGGACGTCTCGCAGGAACTGCTGGCCGACACCCGTCAGGGCCACTCCGCGGGACCGGTGCCGTACCATCAGCTGCGCGCCCACGATCCGTTCTAGGTCGGTCAGCGACTGAGACATTGCCGCTTGGGAGATGTGGCTGGCGGCCGCGGCGGCGGAGATCGAGCCGTGATCGGCGACTGCCACAAAGTACTGCAGCTGCTTGAGAGTGAAGTTGACCACCCCGCCAGCGTACAAGTAACGCGATATGGATGGATTGCTGGGCGGATTGTCCCGGTGGATGTAGCGTCCACACCGCGCAGTACCGCCCCGTAGGATGCCTGTTCTTCCCGGAGAAGGACCCGTTCTCAGGTTATCCACAGGTAAATTTCAGGTCTTGGACAGTTATCGAACTGTTATGTAACGTAATCATCACGACGGCGAACATCCGCCGCCGTCCTCGGAAGGTATTGCTGAGCTCTGCCAACCTTCCCGAGTTCGTTCGCTAGACATCTGGCAGAGGCGGGGGACCCACTTTCCGGGCCCTCTTGGGGCCCTTGGGGTTAAGTCGCGTGGAGTGCATGCCGCACTGCCGCACGACCGGGTGACTCCCATCCGAATCCGACAGCTCACCTCGTAAGCATTGGGAGAGGTTACTTCTTGCTGCTCAAAAACAACCGTGCACGCCACCGCGCCACCCCCGTCCGCAACACCACCGTGGCCGGACTGTCCAACGCCGTTTCAACCCACGCCGGCACCGTCGGCCGCAGCGCCGCCGTGGTCACGGCTGCAGGCGGCCTGATGCTGGGCGTCGGCCTGCCGGCCAATGCCGCCGCCGATGTCACCGTTCCGACCTACGGTGCAGCCGATGTGGCGGACACCGTTGCAGCCCCGGCCAACGCCGGCCCCGCTGCTTCCGACGCCGCCACCCACACCGTCGCCGCTGGCGACACCGTAGGCACGATCGCCGCCCAGTACGGAAAGAACGTGCAGGACGTACTGGCCGCCAACGGGCTGACCGCTTACACCATCATCTACCCGGGCGACGAGATCGCGCTGACCGGTTCCGCGCAGGGCACCCAGTCCGGCGCCGGCCAGGCGGCCCAGGACGCTGGCGTGGCTACCGCGGCAACGCAGGCTGCACCGGCAGACACCGCCACGGTCTCGCTGGCCAGCACCGACATCAAGCCTGCCTCCACCGGCGGTAACAAGAGCATCGTGGACATCGCCATGCAAGGTCTGGGCACGCCCTACGTCTGGGGCGGCACCTCGACTTCCGGCTGGGATTGCTCCGGCTTCACCCAGTGGGTTTACTCCCAGGTGGGCGTCGATCTTCCCCGCACCAGCCAGATGCAGGGCGGCGCCCTGACGCCGACCAGCAGCCCGAAGGCCGGCGACCTGGTAGTGCAGAACGGCGGCGCCCACATCGGAATCTACTTGGGCGGCGGCAAGATGATCAGCGCGCTCAACCCGAGCCAGGGCACCTTGGTTCACGATGTGAGCGCCATGCCGGTTACCGGCTACTACACCATCTAGCACCCACAGTTTCCTGGGCCGGTTATTCCCCCCAACGGCCGGGCCAGGATCACAGGGAGCCCCGTCGGCCATTCGCCGACGGGGCCTCTCCTCTTTAAAGGGGGCCTGCGTCTTTAACGGGTGGCCCGCGTCGTTCAGCGCTGGCCCAAGGCCGCGGCATCAGGACCGGCGATTGTTCCCCCCGCCCAACTCCCAGGTGAGGTAGCCCCGGCGGCGAGCACCGCCGTCGTTCTTTGGCAGGGCTTGAGGCGGAGTGGGAATAGGCGTTGATGGCAGAGGGTTAAACTACTATTCCGCCGTTTCGCCGGCGTTCTTGGCCTCTAGCGGCCGGCCACAACAGCACGCACTCCACCCGAGGATTCTCCCGTGAGTAATGAACCGTTGACGAATAGTGCCTCGGCGCAGCCCGGACTGGCCCGGGGCGGCGGTTTGACGGCCGATGAGTCGCGCCGCAACCGCCGGGTGATCGGTATCCTGCTGGTTTCTGCGTTTGTGGTGATCCTGAACGAGACCATCATGTCCGTGGCCTTGACCGAGCTGATGGAAGACCTGCACATCAGCGCCCGCGCCGCGCAATGGCTGACCACCGCGTTCATGCTGACCATGGCGGTGGTCATCCCAGTGACCGGCTTCCTTTTGCAGCGTTTCACCACGCGCCAGGTTTTCACCGCCGCCATGCTGCTGTTCTCTTCGGGCACGCTGCTGGCCGGGCTGGCTCCGGGCTTCGAGGTGCTGCTGGTGGCGCGCGTGGTACAGGCGTCGGGCACGGCGATCATGATGCCGTTGCTGATGACCACACTGATGAACCTGGTGCCGGCGGAGGACCGCGGCAAGACCATGGGCAACGTCTCGATTGTCATTTCCGTGGCGCCGGCGATCGGCCCGACCATCTCCGGCATCATCCTCAACGCGCTGTCCTGGCGCTGGATGTTCTGGTTGGTGCTGCCGATTGCGCTGACCATGCTGTTGGTCGGCAACCGGCGGATCCAGAACGTGAGCGAGCCCCGGCAGGTGCCGCTGGATGTGCCGTCCGTGGTGCTGTCCGCCATTGGCTTCGGCGGGCTGATTTACGGCCTCAGCCAGGTGGGGTCCGGACACGGAACAACGACGGCGGAGCCCACCTCGGGTGCCGCGATGTGGGTTGCGTTTGCGGCCGGCGGGGTGTCGCTGCTGGTGTTCCTGCTGCGCCAGGTGCGGCTGCAGCGCTCGGACAAGGCGCTGCTGGATCTGCGGCCCTTCCGCGCAGTCAACTTCTCCATGTCCGTGGGGCTGATGGCCGTGAGCATGGCGGCGCTGTTCGGCACCATTATTCTGCTCCCTATATATATGCAGCAGGTTCTGGGGCTAGAACCGCTGCAGATCGGCCTGATGCTGCTGCCGGGCGGGCTGCTGATGGGCCTGCTGGCACCGGCTGTGGGCCGGCTGTACGACAAGGTCGGGCCGACGGTGTTGTTGGTGCCGGGCACCGTGTTGGTCAGCGCCGTGCTCTGGTACTTGTCCACGGTCACCGAGAACACGGCTCCGCTGACTTTGCTGGCCGCTCACCTCGTGCTCAGTCTGGGGCTGGCGCTGCTATTCACTCCCCTGTTCACCGCGGGCCTGGGCTCGGTGCAGCGGCCACTGTACTCGCACGGAAGCGCGATCATCGGCACCGTGCAGCAGGTGGCCGGGGCGGCCGGCACCGCGATGTTCATCACGGTGATGTCCATGCAGACAGCTGCGCTCACGGCCGGCGGCGCGGAAACGTCGACGGCGGTGGCCGGAGGCGTGCGGGCTGCCTTCCTCGCCGGGGCAATCATCTCCGTGGTGGCAGTGGCAGCCGCGTTCTTCATCCGGAAACCGGTGGAAGAAGAACCCGCCGAGGTCGCTAGGGTAAGTGCGCCGGCCGCGCAGTGAGCCTGCTTGAGGTGCGCCCACTGCGGCGTGCGCCCGCTGCAGCGTAACTAACTGGCCGGGCACCATCACCGCGAGGTGAAAGTGGGCCAGTGATGCCCGGTGACGCGGGGACCCCGTACTCAACAGATGCGCCGCCACTCTGCATCCACGGGCACCCGCCGGTGGCACCCCACCTCCACAGGCACCCGCCGGTGGCACCCCACCTCCACAGGCACCCGCGGGGACACCCCACCTCCACAGGCACCCGCCGGTGGCACCCCACCTCCACAGGCACCCGCCGGTGGCACCCCACCTCCACAGGCACCCGCGGGGACACCCCACCTCCACAGGCACCCGCCGGTGGCACCCCACCTCCACAGGCACCAATCGCGGGCGCCTCGTCCACATCCACATTCCCGTCTCTCCTGCCCGTCTTGGGTCCTTCATAGGCTGGATTCATGGCGATCGAGGTGCTGGATGCGGCTGCGGGAGCAGAGCAGGATGATTCCGCTCTGCTGGCCCGGCTGCGCGCCGAACTCGCGGACTTCAATGACCGCCTCCGCGCAGGC
>JBNJKW010000004.1:0-531160 GCA_051751385.1 Actinomycetota bacterium
GCACACCACAGGGGCGGCACGCCACGGCACTTTCAACCAATAAATAATTGGTATCAACAAACTTGGCACACTATTGAGTTCTCAAACAACAGGAGCACCCGGCACCAGGACGACCTTCACAGGCCCTCCATCGCTCCGGAGCAACTTTTCTAACTTACCCGGTCCCCGCGGCCTTTGCAAATCGCCGTTCCCGGCGGATTCAGGCCCGAATCCCGGCCCCGCAAACCACCCCAGGGGGCGCGTGAAACGCACCAGATCCTGGCGTAATTGTGAAGGGGTTTGGCCGCTGTTTTGCCTGCTTCAGCAGCAGCGACTCAGAAAACAATACACCCCTGACGGCATCCCCGCAAATCACCCGAGCAGCTCGCCCGGACACCCCTCCAACCACCCCGCCACCGGCCCGAAAACCCCGAAACCACGCCGATCCTCCATCACCAGCAGCCCAACCCAACACCGCCGTCCCACCCCCACACCGCCATGTGGAGCCGCTCACAAAAACCCGTCCCAAGAAGGGGTGACCGGGCCCAATCCCAGGCGGAGCACGAACTCTGCCGCCCCCCGACCACGCAGACGGGTCCCGGTCTAGCGGCCAGAGACGTCAGGGGGACGGTTGAGTCCGGGCGGCTCGTTTCTTGGGCCGCCCCGTAGTCGGCGCTTTCTTGAATCCCCTGACCTCCACGGAGGTCGCCTTCTCGAGCCGGAGTTCTCAGCAACCGCAGAAGTGGGCTCCGATGAGGGCACGAGCAACACTCCGTCCTGCCAGCAGAGTCCTCCGGAGGGGACTGGTCAGACGACTCCGGGTAACTTGCCCGCTGCGGGCTGCCCGGAACAGCCCTGCACGAGCTTCATCGACACCAGCTCGGTGAAGCCGACGCGGCGGGCGAAGCGCACGGTCCGGCGTTTGTACACCGTGAAACCGAGCTTGGCGTAGAGGCCGAGGGCGGGTGCGTTGGTGTCCTTGATGTCCTCGAGCACGTACTCGCTATACCCGGGCAGCGCCAGCAGGTGCTGCAACAACGCGGTCGCCACGCCGCGGCCCTGATAGGCCGGCTCGGTGGCAACGAACCCGATCTCGGCGAGCCCGGGCCGGGCGGCGTCGGAGGCGCCCATGAACCATTTGCGGATCACCACGTAGCCGAGCAACCCGCGCACCAACCCGAGGTGCCGCCGAATCTCCCGCCATCGCGGCGCGAACAGCGTCTGGTCACCCTCGGTGAGTGAGGCTAGGCCGGCAGGCTCCCCGTCCACCAACGCGATATAGAACCGTTCGAGCAACAGCATGTGCTCGAACGCGTCGGCCAACTTGCCGGTGTCGCGTGAGAAGGCGACAAAGTCCTCCGCGAAGCTACGCACATAGACCTCGGTGATGCGGCGACGGTATTCCTCGCCCAGCACGTCGCCCCGCTCGACGGTGATCATCGCTAGGGCCACCCCTTCCACGCCGTATGCCAATAATGGGCCGACCTTACACCGACGCCACCACCCCCGAGTGGAACTGCGAGCGGACGCTCCCGTTCCGCCCAAAGGCAGTGTCCGCAAACCCGGAACCGGACGACGTCCGGCACAGCAGCGGTCCCGACGGCAAAGGGCGCGGACGTTGCTGTCCGCGCCCTTCATCCAACGTTCGCTGCGCCACCCGGACGGCAGGCGGCACGCGGTGCCAAGCCGCGCCCCGCCGTCGTTGTCTGCGGTGCTTTACTCCGAGATCAGGTCCCGGATCACGATGGTCTGGTCGCGGTCGGGACCCACGCCGATGGCGGAGAACCGGGTGCCGGACATCTTCTCCAGCGCCAGCACGTAGTTGCGTGCGTTCGTCGGCAGGTCCTCCAGCGTCTTGGCGCCGGTGATGTCCTCGGCCCAGCCGTCGAAGTACTCGAAGATCGGCTTGGCGTGGTGGAACTCGGTCTGGGTCATCGGCATTTCGTCGTGCCGGACGCCGTCCACGTCGTAAGCCACGCAGACCGGGATCTGCTCGATGCCGGTGAGCACGTCCAGCTTGGTCACGAAGTAATCGGTGAATCCGTTGACGCGGGAGGCATGGCGGGCCAGAACGGCGTCGTACCAGCCGCAGCGGCGCGGCCGGCCGGTGTTGACCCCGAACTCGCCGCCCTTCTTCTGCAGGTATTCGCCCATGTCGTCGAACAGTTCCGTGGGGAATGGGCCGGCGCCCACGCGGGTGGTGTAGGCCTTGATGATGCCCACGGCGCGGTTGATCCGGGTGGGGCCGATGCCCGAGCCCACGGACGCGCCGCCGGCGGTCGGGTTGGAGGAGGTGACGAACGGGTAGGTGCCGTGGTCCACGTCCAAAAAGGTGGCCTGGCCGCCCTCCATCAGCACTACCTTGCCCTCGTCCAGCGCCTGGTTGAGCACCAACGTGGAGTCGATGACCATCGGGCGCAGCCGCTCGGCGAAGGACAGGAAGTACTCCACCACTTCCTCCACGTGGACGTCGCGGCGGTTGTAGACCTTGACCAGCAGTTCGTTCTTCTGCCGCAGCGAGCCCTCGACCTTCTGACGCAGGATCGATTCGTCGAAGACGTCCTGCACGCGGATGCCCAGCCGGGCCACCTTGTCCATGTACGCGGGGCCGATGCCGCGGCCGGTGGTGCCGATGGCCCGCTTGCCCAGGAAACGCTCGGTGACCTTGTCCATGGTCTGGTGGAACGGGGCCACCAGGTGGGCGTTCGCGGAGACCCGCAGCCGCGAGGTGTCGGCGCCGCGGGCTTCGAGTCCGTCGATCTCCTCGAAGAGGGCTTCCAGATTGACCACGCAGCCGTTGCCGATAATCGGGGTGGCGTTGGGGGACAGGATGCCGGCCGGCAGCAACTTCAGCTCGTACTTTTCCCCGCCGACGACGACGGTGTGGCCCGCGTTATTGCCGCCGTTCGGCTTGACCACGTAGTCCACGCGGCCGCCGAGCAGGTCGGTTGCCTTGCCTTTTCCTTCGTCGCCCCACTGGGCTCCGACGATCACAATTGCTGGCATGGGATCCTCCCCCATTCGATGCGGCGGAAGCCCCGGACAGTCTGTACAAGAAGGAGCCGCTGCCGCGCATGAGAACGCCCCTCACTCCTCGCGGAGTATTTGGGGCTCTTACCCACCAAGTTTAGCCGATGGGCCTGCGCCGCCCGGAATCGGTGCGGCCAGATGCGATTCCGGGGCCGAAACCAGCGCGCGGTGACAGCCCCTCCAACTCCCCGGAGCGGGATGTCGCTCGACGGTCGAAACCGGGACGACGTCGCAGCCCCTCCGACTCTCGGGACCGGGACGGCGCGTCGAGTGGAGAGAAGATGCAGCGAAACCGTGAGTAAGCCTGCGTCTTCTCTCCACTCAAAAATTGAGGCCACCCGTGCCCGGATGCGGCAGCGCTCCAAAGGATGCACAACGCCCCACAGCACGACGGCGGAGCGCGGCTTGCTCTGGCCTGCTCCGCCGGGGCCGGGTAGCCTGCGGGACATGGCCGCCTCTCAACCAATGGCACGGATCGGCATTTCCGGCTGGCGATACCCGCGGTGGCGCGGCACGTTTTATCCGAAGGGCCTGCCCCAGCGCCGCGAGCTGGAGTACGCCTCCGGCCACCTGAATTCACTCGAAATCAACGGCACGTTCTATTCGCTGCAGCGCCCCTCCAGCTTCCGGCAGTGGCACGCCGAGACGCCTCCGAACTTTGTGTTTGCGGTCAAGGGCGGGCGGTACATCACCCACATGAAGGGCCTAAAGGACGTCCGGGACGCCTTGGCGAATTTCTACGCATCGGGGGTCCTGGGCCTAGGCGAAAAGCTCGGACCGTTCCTCTGGCAGCTGCCCGAGCGCGCCAACTACGACGCCGAGGTAATGGAGAAGTTCTTGGTCCAGCTGCCGCGCAGCACGCACGCCGCCGCCGCCTTGGCCGCCGGGCACACCGACCTGATGAAGGACAGGACCTGGATTCCCGACGACGGCGCCGGCCGACCGCTGCGCCACGCCGTCGAAATCCGCAGCACCACGTTCATCAACGAGGAGTTCTACGACCAGTTGCGCCGGCACAACACGGCCCTGGTGCTGGCCGACAGCGCCGGAAAGTGGCCCATGCTGGACGAGATCACGGCCGACTTCACCTACGCCCGGCTGCACGGAAAGGACGAACTCTACGTCAGCGGCTACCGCGACGCAGACCTGGACCGGCTGGCATCGACGGTCGCAGGATGGCTGGACGGGTCGGGCTGCCCCGACGGCGCGGGCCGGGATGCCTACGTGTACTTCGACAACGACGTCAAGGTCCACGCTCCGTTCAACGCGATCGGGCTCGCCGAACGGCTTGGCCTGCCTCAGACCTACAGCTTGCCGCCGGAGGCCTCCAGGTAGCAGGTTCCGCAGAGCGACTCGTACCAGACGTCCTCGCCGTCGATGGCGACCTGCTCGCCGTCGAAAACAATCTCCCCGCCCACCCGGCGGGTATTGAACACCGCCTTGCGGCCGCAGCGGCAGATGGTCTTGAGCTCCTCCAGGGTGTGCGCGATTTCCAGCAGCCGGCGAGCGCCGGGGAAGGCCTGGGTGCGGAAGTCGGTCCGGATGCCGTACGCCAGCACCGGCACGTTGTCCATCACCGCAATGCGGAACAGGTCGTCCACTTGCGCCGGCTCCAGGAACTGGGCTTCGTCCACCAGCAGGCATGCCACCGGCTGGACGTCCACCCGCTCCAGCAGGGCGTCCGGATCTTCGCCGGCGGCCACCCGGCCGAAGTGTTCGCGGACCGATTCGCCGGGTGGGATCATGAAGTCCACGTCCCGGGCCATGCCCAGCCGGGAGACGATCTTGCTGTCCCCCTTGGTGTCCAAATTCGGCTTGGCCAGTAGCACGCGCTGCCCGCGCTCCTCGTAGTTGAACGCAACCTGGAGCAGTCCGGTGGATTTGCCGGAGTTCATCGCCCCGTAGCGGAAGTAGAGCTTGGCCAACACAGTCCTTTCAAACGGTCCCAGCAGTCGATTCTACTGAGCTTGGGGCGGGGCGTACGGCAGCGCGGATCAGGGCGCGGCCTCCGCGAAGCGTTTGAAATCGGTCAGCTGGCCGGAGTCCGCCTCAGCCATCGCCGCACGGATCTGGTCTGCCATGCCGGCCAGTTCCTCGCTGATGACGACGTCGGCCGTGAGCGTCAGGCGGGTGGCGCCGCCATCGCCGTCGAGCTCGTAGCGGTAGTACGCCTGCACGTCCCCTTGCGACGAGGCAATGGTGATGCTGCGTCCGACGTCGAGCTCGCTCACCGTGCAGCTGCGGTCATGCCCCTGGGTGTGGAAGTCGATGGTCTGGCCAGCGACCAAGGGGCCTTCGGCGTGCATCTCGCTCACCCCAGGCATCCATGCCGGCGCGGCAGCCCAATCGGTCAACAGAGCCCACGCCCGGGCCGGCGGGACGTAGACCTGCTCGGTGACCGTGAACGCAGTGTTCGCACCCATATCTGCATCATCCCTTTCCAACCGCTGGTGCGGAAGGCCCGGCCGGATCGCCGGCCGGCCATCCGTCCATGGGCTGGACGAATTGCCGGCCCGGCTACTCGAGCACGCGCTGCCGGACCAGCGCAGAAAGCTCTTCCGCCCTGCGCACCACCCGGTCCGCTTTCTGCGTATGTTCCCGCATTGATTCCTGCAGCGAATCCTCCGAGATCGACGCCAAGTTGGCTTCCACCGTGATGCGTGCGGTGGCCGCTGCGGCGCGGGCCGCCTCGGCCGCCACTGCGATGTCGCTGAGTAAGCCTGATTTGCAGACGTCCAGCAACTCCTCGCCCAAACGGACGACGGCGGTGGCAAGGTCCAGTTGAGCCCTTGCCGGAAGCGTCGCTTCGACGAGTGCCTCGCGAATTGCCGCGCTGCGCTTGGCCCGCTCCTCGTCCGATCCGGACGGGAGCTTGTAGCAATCGACCACCCGCTGGAACTTCTCTTCGTCGGATTCCGCCTCGTGCAGTGCGGTCCGCATCAGCTCGTCCGCCTCGGACAGGATGGCTTCGAGGTCTGTGTCCGAGGTTCCAGGCGCGCTGTCCTTGGACCCGGACGCCGAGCCGTCTTCGCCGCTTGCTTCCGGTGGCTTGGAGAAGTTGGCAACCATCCCGATCAGCGCCGCTGCCTGTGCTGCATGGATCGCCCCGACGGCGCCCGCGCCGGGCGTCGGATCGTTCGACCCGAGCCTGCGCAGATACTGCTCGATGGCCTCGGATCTGCTCACGCTTCGGCCCCGTCGATTGCTGCGGCGGCTGCTCTCCAGATGTCTGCTTCCATCTCTGAATCATGCCCAACAACGCATCGCCGCGAAAGGCCCAGACAGGACCGGACACCGGTCTTTGCGCGCCGATTCAGTGGTAGATTCCACGCATGGACTCGGCCGAGGACAAGGTTCCCGTTGTCCGGTTGTTCCCGGATTACGCAGACACGGTGCTGTGGTTGGGCGGGCCGGTCGACTACGCGGAGTGCGGCCTCAGCGAGCGGCTAATTCGAGACCTCGAACGCTGGGAACAGGGCTACTATGACGCCCTCGTCGACTTGGAATGGCGGACCCCGGAACTGGCTGCCCAGTTCACCAAAGACGGTGTTCGGCTTGCACAGCAGGTTGCCCGGGAGCTGGGCGAAGACTTCGAGGTGGAGTTCCGGTCCTACGAGAACGGCGCCGGCGTTCGCCGGTTCAGAGGCAAGGGCCCCGGTTCTCCGGCCGCAGCGGCAGCCTTCGGCCAGCTGGCCGCGGACATGCGCCATGACCGGGAGCAACTGGCGCGGATGAAGGCCGAGGACGAGGCCTCCGGCGCGGCAGCAGGCGGCTGGTACGCCTACGCGCCCAAGTCTGGGGCGGTCTTCCGGCCGCTACCACAGGGCGACGTCGGCGGCCGCCCTGAATCACGTGATGCTGCGGATCGGGGTGAGGAATAGCCGCCTCGCGCCTGCCGCCACTGAAGCAGCCTGTAAGCCAGAAGCATCCGGTGGGTTGAAAACGGGAGCTGGCTCAAGGCCTACTCCCGCTTTCAACCCAACCGATTCACAAAGTCAGGCGCCTTCGATGGCCGCCTTGGCGTTCGGGTCGGAATCGGCGAGGAATTTGCCGATCCGGTCCACCTCTTCGGCCTCGCCGATGGCACCGGCGGCCCGGCCCAGGGCGTAGAGGGCGCGCAGGAAGCCGCGGTTCGGTTCGTGCTCCCAGGGAATCGGGCCCGCACCGCGCCAACCGGCACGGCGCAGGGAGTCCAGGCCGCGGTGGTAGCCCACCCGGGCGTAGGCGTAGGACTCGACGGTCCGGCCCTCGGCATAGGCTTCATCGGCCAGGATCGCCCACACCAGCGAAGAGGACGGGAACCTTGCGGCCAGATCCAGCGCTTCGTCGCCGGCGTCCAGGCGGGCCAGGACGTCGGTTTCTTCCGGCAGGTAGGTCGGCTCGGGGCCCAGCAGGTTGGTGCGGAAGGGCTCGGTCATTTACTTCACCGACTTTCCGGCAGAACCCAGGCTCTGCGCGGCTTCCACCACACGGGCGGCCATGGACTTCTCGGCGGCCGCACCCCAAACACGCGGGTCGTAGGCCTTTTTGTTGCCCACCTCGCCGTCAACCTTCAGCACGCCGTCGTAATTGGCGAACATGTGGCCGGCCACCGGGCGGGTGAAGGCGTACTGGGTGTCCGTGTCCACGTTCATCTTGATCACGCCGTAGGATACGGCGTCGGCGATCTCCTGCGCGGAAGAGCCGGAGCCGCCGTGGAAGACCAGGTCGAACGGGTTGTCCTTGCCGATCTTCGCGCCGACCTCGGCCTGGATCTGCTGGAGCAGCTCGGGTCGGAGCTTCACGCCGCCGGGCTTGTACACGCCGTGCACGTTGCCGAAGGTCAGCGCGGTGATGTAGCGGCCCTTCTCCCCGGCACCCAGCGCCTCGATGGTCTTCAGCCCGTCGTCCACGGTGGTGTAGAGCTTCTCGTTGATCTCGTTTTCGACGCCGTCTTCCTCGCCGCCCACCGTGCCGATCTCCACTTCCAGGATGATCTTGGCCGCGGCGGTGCGGGCCAGCAGGTCCTCGGCC
The DNA here is from genome assembly GCA_051751385.1 of Actinomycetota bacterium. Classification (GTDB taxonomy): domain Bacteria; phylum Actinomycetota; class Actinomycetes; order Actinomycetales; family Micrococcaceae; genus Crystallibacter. The sequence goes on from JBNJKW010000004.1 coordinate 8,023, forward strand.
ACCTTGAGGTTCTCTTCGAGCGTCTCCGCCGAGCCGTCCCACATGTGCGACTGGAAGATCGGGTCCTCGCCGCGCTTCACGGCCGCCTCGGACTCCGCCAGCAGCGGCAGCACAAAGCTGTCCAGCTTGTCCTTCGGGCAGTGGTCGGTGTGCAGCGCCACGTTGACCGGGTACTTCTTGGCCACCTCACGGGCGAACGCGGCGAAGCCCAGCGAACCGGCAACCATGTCCTTCACACCGGCGCCGGACCAGTACGCGGCACCGCCGGTGGAAACCTGGATGATGCCGTCGGATCCGGCATCGGCAAAGCCCTGCAGGGCTGCGTTGAGGGTCTGCGAAGAGGTGACGTTGATCGCCGGGTAGGCGAAGCCGCCCGCTTTGGCGCGGTCAATCATGTCGGCATAGATCTCAGGGGTTGCAACGGGCATGCTGACTCCTTGGCTAGCGATACGGATTCGAAGGCGTTGCCTCTGGCCCCATCCTATCGAGTCGTGTCCGCGGAGCGGCTTCGAGTCCGTCCGCCCCGCAGTTTCGGGACGCCCAGGGCTGCCCCCACCAGCCTGATCCGGGGTGTGTGAAGCCGGGTTACATCCGCTGCCCCGCTCCCCCGCGGCGTGGCCGGCCGTGGCAAGCTGGGACCATGACTGAATTCCCGCCGCCGTTCCACGGTCCTCGCGATCCGGGCGACGCCTGGGTGGAAGGACCGGACGGCACCCGGATGTGGGGCCGGTTCGGCTCGGCCGGGCTGCTGGCGGTGGACCGCGAGCGCGGCATCCTGCTCCAGCACCGGGCCCAGTGGAGCCACTTCGGCGGCACCTGGGGAATCCCGGGAGGCGCGCGCCATCAAGATGAACTTGCAGTCGACGCCGCCCTACGCGAGGCGAACGAGGAGGCCGACGTCCCGGTCGACGCACTGGCGCCGCTGTTCACCTCGGTGCTGGACCTGGGCTTTTGGACCTACACCACCGCGGCGGCCAGGACCGTGCGGCCTTTCGAACCGGCCATTACCGACGCCGAGAGCCTGGCCCTGGCCTGGGTGCCGCTGCATGAGGTGGACGAACTGCCGCTGCATCCGCACTTCGGCGAGGCGTGGCCGCGGCTGCGTACCTTGCTTGAACACCCGCCTCTGCTGGTCATCGACGCCGCGAACGTGGTGGGCTCCCGGCCGGACGGCTGGTGGAAGGACCGCGCCGGTGCCGCCCGCCGCCTGCTGGCCTCGCTGCGCGCCGCGCTGGAACCGGGGCTTCCGGCCAAGCTGCTGGCGGTGCCCGCCGGCACCGTGTGGCCGCGCACCGTCGTCGTGCTGGAAGGCGCCGCGAAGGATGCCGCCGCGGAAGGTCCCTATGAGTACGACGGCGGGGCGGCCCCTTCCCCGGACGGCGCCACCTCGCATCCGGCGTCCCCGAGCGACGACGGCGGGGCGGTCCCTTCCCCGGATAGCGCCCCCTCTCATCCGGCTTCCCCGAGCGACGACGGCGGGGCCGGCCAGGCGACGGCAGCGCACCGCCGCGGTGTGCAACTGGAGGTGGTGCACGCGGCCGGGTCGGGCGACGACGAGATCGTGGCCCAGGTGGAGAAGGCGTTCGGCGCCGACTCCGAGGCGCCGGTGACCGTGGTGACGTCGGACCGCGGCCTGCGCGAACGGGTCGAGAGCCTCGGAGCCCGGGCCGTCGGCGCCGGAACGCTGCTGGACCTGCTCGGCTGACCGCGCATTCCCGTTCCGCGCCGGCACGGGCAAGCGCCCCAGCCCGGAAAGTGCACCGCCCCCACGGCCGCGCCGGCGTCCCCCGGCGTCCCCGGCGTCCCCGGCGTCCCCGGCGTCCCCGGCGGCACCCTCCCCCGGGCTCCCGCCGGCTATGTCGCCCCGGCAAAGCCAGTGATGTCCACGTTTTCGCCGGGCCGTGAGCATCGCCGCAGGTCAGAGGCCTGTGGACAGCCAAGACATGGACAATTTCTGCTGAACGTGGACAGCCGACGCCGGAGCTAGGCTGACCGCGGGGCCCTTCCATCGCGGCGGCACCGCAGCAGCTCCCCCGTCCCGGAAGTGAACTGCCCGGATCCGCCCTGCCCCTTCTTCGCTCCCACGTTTCGGACGGGCCTGGAACGTTTGCGCAGGTCAGGTGCTTGTGGACAGCCTGAAACATGGACAGTTACTGCTATACGTGGGAAGTTGCTCCGGGGCCGAGTCGCAGGGGGCCGCGAGGGGCCAAACCTCGGGCCAACTACGCGAGGCGAAACACAGGCTGATCGTCGGCGCGCAGATCCGCCGGTGGGCGCCCCGGGCCCGCAAACCCGCCTACGGACCCGCTGCCCCCGCCCGCAAACCCGCCTACCGAGCGGGCGCCCCCACCGGCTGGGCAAACACGTGGCGGCGGATCCACGCGTGCATGGCGATAGCCGCGGCGGCGGAGGCGTTGATCGAGCGGGTGGAGCCAAACTGAGCGATCGACAGCGTGGCATCGGCAGCGGCGTGGACCTCCGGCGTCAGCCCGGGCCCCTCCTGTCCGAAAACCAGCACGACGTTCTCGGGCAGATCGTAGGTCTCCAGCGGCACCGAGTCGGGGAAGTTGTCGATCCCGATGATCCGCAGCCCCTCGCCCTGCGCCCAGGCCACGAAGTCCTCCACCCTGGGGTGGTGCCGGACGTGCTGGTAGCGGTCGGTGACCATCGCCCCGCGCCGGTTCCACCGCCGTCGTCCGATGATGTGCACTTCCTTGGCCAAAAAGGCGTTGGCGCAGCGCACCACGGAGCCGATGTTCAGGTCGTGCTGCCAGTTCTCGATGGCCACGTGGAAATTGTGCCGCCGGGAGTCCAGGTCCGCGACGATCGCATCGTGCTTCCAGTAGCGGTACTGGTCCGTCACGTTGCGACGGTCGCCGTCGGCCAGCAGTTGCGGGTCCCAGTGGTCGCCCTCCGGCAACGTCCCTTCCCAGGGCCCGACGCCGATGCTTGCCTCCGGGACGCCGGTTCCGGCAGCGTCGCGGTCGGCCCCGGGAGCGTTCTGATCTGCCCCCGGACCGTCCTGCTCGTCCCCCGGACCGTGCGGTCCGAGTTGCTGCCTGTCGGTCAGCGGCCGCTCGGCCTCGGCTTCACCTGCGTTTTTTTCCACCCCACAAGCCTAGGTGACAGACTGGGGCCGAACGCGCCGTCCCGACGGCACTGGCCGGGGACATTCCGGCACCGTACCTACACTGAGACCGATACTTGCACGAAAGGGAACCATGCACCTGCAGAAGGCCCGCACGCCGGCCGACATCGAATGCTGGCTGACGGACATGGACGGCGTACTGGTGCACGAAAGCGCTGCCATCCCCGGTGCCGCCGAATTGATCCAGCGCTGGGTGGACACCTCCAAGCGGTTCCTGGTGCTGACCAACAACTCCATCTTCACGCCGCGGGATATGGCCGCACGGCTGCATCAGGCCGGCCTGGAGGTGCCCGAGGAGAACATCTGGACGTCGGCGTTGGCCACCGCTCAGTTCCTGCGCAACCAGACGCCCGCGTCGGAGGGGCACGGCCGAGCGTACGTGATCGGCGAGGCCGGGCTGACCACTGCCCTGCACGAGGCCGGCTTTATCCTGACCGACCGTGACCCGCAGTACGTGGTTCTGGGCGAAACGCGCACCTACTCCTTCGAGGCGATCACCAAGGCCATCCGGCTGATCCTGGCCGGCTCGCGCTTCATCGCCACCAACCCGGACGCCACCGGCCCGTCCACGGAGGGCGTGCTGCCGGCGACCGGAGCGGTCGCGGCGCTGATCAGCAAGGCCACCAACCGCTCGCCGTACATTGTGGGCAAACCTAATCCGATGATGTTCCGCTCAGCCATGAACCAGATCGATGCCCATTCCGAGACCACGGCGATGATCGGCGACCGGATGGATACGGACATCGTCGCCGGCATGGAGGCCGGCCTGCACACAGTGCTCGTTTACACCGGCATCACGCAGCCCGACGACGTGGCCCGCTTCCCGTTCCGGCCAAACCAAGCGGTTGATTCCGTGAAGGACCTGATCCCGCTGATCTGACGGCACCGCACCCAGACGCCGACGAGCCCCGCGCGCAGATAGGCCGGCGCGGGAACCATGTGCAGGTTGTGCCCCACGCGCGGGAAATGATAAGCATACTGAGTAACGACCCGCCAAAAAAGGAGTTGTACATGGCTGAACTGACCACCCCCGACGAACTTCTCGCCTTCAAGCTTGGCGTCGCCCTCCGGGCGGAAAACGACGTGCTCAAGACGCTCCAGGAGAACGAAAAAGTTGCGCAGAGCCAAGAGCTGAAGGACATGCTCGGCCACCATCAGGAAGAGACCCGCGAGCAAATCACCAACCTTGAAAAGTGCTTTGCTGCACTGGGCCAGGAGGCCAAGGAACAGCGCTCTCCGGCCAGCAAGGGCTTGGCCGAAGAAGCACAAGTCGCCTTGGACAAGGTGGACAAGCGCCTGGTGGACATGGTCATCGCGGCCGGGGCATTGGACACAGAGCACCACGAGGTGGCTTGCTACACCACGCTGATCACGGCGGCCGAAGCCCAGGGGCACACCGAGGTGGTGGAACTGCTCCAGCAGATTCTGGGCCAGGAGGAAAGTACGCGGGACAAGCTGACCGAGTTCGGCCGGAAGCTCGCCCAGGAAGCTGCCGCTGCCGTGAAGTAGCGTCACCGATCTAAGTCCGGACAGCATGAGGGAGCGGCGCCGCGCAAGCGGCCCCGCTCCTTTACGCGGGAAGGCGTGCGTTGGCCGAAGAAGGCAAACGCACCGTCGTGCCTTAATTCTGGGCTAGAAGAACTGCGCCTTCATGCCAGCCACCGGCAACGGGAAGAACTCGTCCTCCACCTGCTGGATGATCGGCACGTAGATCGCGGAGTTCCACTGCGGACTGGCGTGGGCCGGCCGGGCGCCTTCGGTCACCAGGTTGTTGGTCAGGAAGTTCGCCTCGTAGTTCACCAGCCAGCTGCGCCGGGCGGTGGTGTAGTTGATCGTTTGGTCTCCCGGATTTCCCATCCACACCATCTTGGTTTCGCCGATGCTGTGGCTGAAGCGGTGCGCGTCGAAGTGATAGATGTACGAGGACTGCGACTGGATCAGCGTGCTGGAGACGGCCAGCGGGGACAACTGCTCCATGGTCTGTTCCACGATCTGCCGCCAGCTGCGTTCGTTCTTGTGCACAATCCGCTCGCCCAGCTCATATCCCCCGCGCAGATAACTCGAGACCCGGTAGCCGGCCTCGTACAGGAACACCACGCCTTCGAACATGGTCTTGTCCAGCACGTCGAAGCGGCTGTACGGGGACGAGTCCATCAGGATCAGCTCCACCGGGAAGCCCTTGGCCCGCAGCCGGGCGGTCACCTCCACCGCCACCATGCCGCCGAAGCTGTGCCCGTAGAAGTAGAGCTTCTGCAGATTGTTGTCCTGAATGTGTTTCTGCAACACCTCGGTCAGTTCAGCCGGGTCCAGTCCGCGGTTCGAATAGCCGGCCACCGCCAGCCGGCCGCGCTGCGTCAAGCCGGAGCGCAGCGAGTTCAGGATCCACAGCCCCTCCTCCCAACTGGTTTTGTACCCCGGAAACAGCACCCAACTCGAGCGCGGGAAGCGCCGGTCCGCGCCCTCGTCCGCCAGCGTCAGGATCTGCGGTTCGTTGCGCATACCCTGGATGGCGCGGGTGGCCGCCAGATCCGCGGCGGTGCCGAGGCCGAACGCGGCGCCGATCAGGAACGAGCGCCGCGAGACCCGGTGCAGGTCGCTGGCCAGGCGCAGCTGGCGGGCGGCCTTGTTCCTGCGTACATCCATGAGTTTGGTGGGCTTGCCTGCCGCGGCTAGTCCAGGCCCAGTTCGTCCTTGCCGAAGGCGAACAGATACGGCACGCCTGCTTCAGCCTCGATCCGTTCCTTGGCGCCGGTGTCGCGGTCCACGATGACGGCCACCGCCTTGATCTGCCCGCCGGCGTTGCGCACGCCTTCCACCGCGGTGAGGGCGGAGCCGCCGGTGGTGGAGGTGTCTTCCAGTACGACGACGGAGCGATCCTTCACGTCCGGACCCTCAACTTGGCGGCCCATTCCGTAGGACTTTTGCGCCTTGCGCACCACGAAAGCGTCCACGGCGCGGCCGGCGTCTGCCGCGGCGTGCATCAGCGCGGTGCCCACCGGGTCGGCACCCATCGTCAGGCCACCGGCCGACTGGAACTCGATGCCTGCCTCATCCAGCATGGCCAGCATGACCCTGCCCACCAAGCGGGAGGCTTCGTGGTGCAGGGTGACGCGGCGCAGGTCGATGTAGTAATCGGCCTCGGCACCGCTGGACAGTGTGACCTTGCCGCGCACCACGGCCAGTTCCTTGATCAGTTCGAGCAGGCGGGCGCGGTCGGCCGCTGGATCGGCCGCAGAAGTCTGGGTCATGATTCCCAGTCTATGGGGTTGCTCCTGCGGCATTGGTTAATCAGTGACGCAGGGATGCCCAGCGCAGAGTTTCGTTGCTTCCGGACACCCTGCGTACCCATACCAGTGACCATCGGGGGCCCGCCTGCCATAATCAGGGCCACGCGAGCTAGGGGAGGTTTGCACACATGGCCACCTTTGTGTTGATCCACGGGGCCGGGGACGTCGGCTGGTATTGGCATTTGGTGGAGGCCCAGCTGCGGGCCCGGGGGCATGACGTGGTCGCCCCCGATCTACCCAGCGAGGACGAAACTAAAGGACTGGAGGAGACGGCAGACGCGGTAGTCCTGGAGATCGGCGACCGCCGGGATCTGGTGGTCGTCGGCCAGTCGTTCGGCGGCTTCACCGCGCCGCTGATCGCCGCCCGGCTACCGGTCAAGGTGCTGGTCTACCTTGCGGCGATGGTCCCGGCCCCCGGGGAGCGGCCCGCCGACTGGTGGAGCAATACCGGATACGCCGAAGCGGCCAAGGAGCAGGCCGCCACCGACGGCGGGCTGACCGGAAATCCGGATCCGTTCATTAGCTTCTACAACGGCGTCCCGCGCGAGCTGGCCGAGGAGGCATTGAGGTATGAGCGCGGCCAGTCGGAAGCATCCCAGGCCGAGCCTTGGCCGCTGGAGGCCCACCCGGACGTACCGACGAAGTTCATCCTGTGCAAGGACGACCGCTTCTTCCCCGCCGACTTGTTCCGTCGGATCGTTCCCGAGCGCCTGGGGATTGTCCCGGACGAAATCGCCGGCTGCCACTGTGTGGCGCTCAGCCACCCCAAAGAGTTGGCCGACCAGCTAGAGAGCTACTTGAGCGAGTAGGCGGGCTAAAGTCCGCGGACTAGCAGGTTCGGGTGCAGCTGCTCCCAGCCATCGGCGAGGTCCTTGCTCGCGTCGTAGCCGTCAACCAGGAGCTTGGCGGTGACCCCGCCGGCGCCCATGAGCATAATCGGACTGGGATGGCCGGGAGTGAATTGCCGGGGCAAGGCGGCGGAGCAGCCGGACACCCACTCTGAGTCGACCTGACGGTGAACAATGGCAACACAGAAGCCGCTCGGGGCCGCGCGGGTCGTGTAAAACGCATAATCATCCTTCTCGGCCAGCAACCGAGCGCTGTCCGGATCCGCCTCTGGCGGCAGCTCTACATGAGCAGGTAGTTCGTCGCCCCCAGCTGGAGCTTCCGCCAGCCCTGAGACGCTGGACTTCGAACCGCCGCAGCCGGCCAGCGCCAGCAGCACCACCGCAGCGGCTGCCACTTTGACTGATGTGCGCATGATTCCCCCTGCCGTCCATGGATAACCGTTTGTCTCACGCTAGTCGCAGAACAGTAGGCGCGGGAGCTCCAGCAGGTTTCGAAACGGTAACTTCAGCTAGGGGCAACCTCGCAGTTACGCGGACGCCGCGGCCTCGATCGCCTCCGGTGAAAGCACATGTCCGATCGCCAGCGACACGGCCCCCAGCACGCCCGCTCGCTGTCCCGCCACGGACGGGGCAATCCGCAGGTGCTCTGTGGCCAGCGGCAGCGAGCGCCGGTAGACCACTTCTCGGATGCCGGCCAGCAGGTGCTCGCCGGCCTGTGCCAGCCGGCCGCCGATCACGATCACGGACGGATTGACCAGGTTCACGCAGGTGGCCAGCACGTCGCCGATGTCCCGGCCGGCCTGGCGCACGGCCTGGATCGCCTGCAGGTCGCCGGAGCGCACCAGGTCAATCACGTCCTGGCTGCTGCTGGCCTTCTTCCCGTCGGCCGACAGCGCTGCGGCCAGCGCCGGCCCGCCCGCCAGCGCCTCCAAACAGCCGGTGTTCCCGCAGCGGCAGGCCACGCCGTCGCCGCGCGGCACCCGCACGTGGCCCAGGTCCCCGGCGGTACCCTGCGCGCCGCGCTGGAGTTGGCCGGAGGAAATGATGCCGGCGCCAATCCCGGTGGCCACCTTGATCAGCATCAGGTCTGAGGTGTCCGGCCAGGCCATGGCCTGCTCGCCCAGCGCCATGATATTGACGTCGTTGTCCACCAGTACCGGCACCCCGAAGTGTTGCTGCACCAGCGCCGGAACGTTCACGCGGTCCCAGCCGGGCATGATCGGCGGATTAATCGGCCGGCCCGTGTCATGCTCTACCGGCCCGGGCAGCCCGATGCCAATCGCGCCCAGGTCCGCGGCGCTCCGGCCGGCTTCCTTCAGCAGCCGCGCCACCGAGTCGCAGAGCCAGCCCAGCACGCTGTCCGGGCCGCTGGCGATGCTCAGTTCGGCGCGCTCTTCGGCCAGTACCGCACCGGAGAGGTCGGCCACTACCACCAGCGCGTGCGTGGCACCGAGGTCCGCTCCGACCACCACCCGCGCGGCCGGATTGAGTGCAAACAACGACGGCGGTCTGCCGCCGGTCGAGGTCGCTCCGCCGACGGGGGCGATCAGCCCCACCCGCATTAGCGCATCCACGCGGGCGGTCACCGTGGACCGGGCCAGGCCGGTCAGCTGCGCCAGTTCGGCGCGGGTGCGTGCCTGGCCATCACGGAGCAGCTGGAATACCTCGCTGGCCCCTGCGGCTGGCTGCGCGGCCAGGCGCTGCGGGGCGACGTCGGACTTCAACACACTTTCAGTAGAGCATGCCCCACTTCCGTTTGTCTCTATGCAGACTAAGAAAGACCTTTTAACAACTTATGTTGGACTATCGACAAAAGTATGTGACGCGTGCCACAGTAGGGTGCGTGGAGCTCATTGTCAGCAACCTTGCGGCCGGAACCGGCCCGGAACGGGATCAGCCGGTGCTTGAAGTGCGCGGGCTGACGAAGAGTTTCTTTGGGAACCCGGTGCTGCAGGACGCGTCGCTGATGCTGCACCCGGGCGAGGTCCACGGCGTCGTGGGGGAAAACGGCGCCGGAAAGTCCACCTTGATGAAGATCCTGGCAGGCGTTTACCAGCGAGATTCGGGAACGGTGCTGCTGCGCGGCCAGAGCGTGCACTTCAGCCACCCCACCCAGGCACACGAAGCCGGCCTCTCCACGGTGTTCCAGGAATTCAACCTGCTGCCGGACCGCACGGTGGCCGAGAACATCTATCTGGGCCGCGAACCTCGCAAGGGCCTGCTGGTCAGCCGGGCGAAGATGAACGCCGCCACCGCGGACCTGCTGGAGTCACTCGGCATCGGGTCCATCCGTCCCACCTCGCTGGCTCGGTCGCTGTCCGTGGCCGAGCAACAGATTGTGGAGATTGCCAAAGCGGTCAGCTACGACGCCCGGATCATCTCCATGGACGAGCCAACCGCCGCCTTGTCCGGCCCGGAGGTCTCCCTGTTGTACGGCATCGTGCAGCGGCTGGCAGAACGCGGCACCGGAATCCTCTACGTCTCGCATCGGCTGCGCGAAATCTTCGACCTCTGCCAGACCATCACCGTACTCAAGGACGGGCGGATCGTGGACACCAAGCCGGCCGCCGAACTTGACGACGCGTCACTGGTGCGGATGATGGTGGGCCGGCCCATCTCCGCTTACTTTCCGGACAAGCTGCCGGCCGTGCCTGCGGCGGAAAGCCCAACCGCCGCGCGTAGCGAAGCCGACCAAGCCCCGTTGCTCGAACTGTCGGATGCCGGCAACGACCAACTGGACGGCATCGGGCTGAAGCTGATGCCCGGCGAGATCGTCGGAGTCGCCGGGCTCCAAGGGTCCGGCCGCACGGAATTGCTGCACGCGGTCTTCGGCGCCGCACCATTCAACCGCGGCACCATGCAGCTGGATGGCCGGCAGGTCCGCCCGCATTCCCCTCGTCAGGCGGTGCGGCATGGCATCGCGCTGATCACCGAGGACCGCAAGGCGCAGGGCCTGAGCCTGAACCAGTCGCTAATGGACAACGCGCTGGGCGTGGTCCGCGCCGTGTTCCCCGGCCGCACGGCGGCCGTGCGCCGCGAAGTCGCCGGTTCGTTCAGCATCTTGGAAGTCGTCGCCCGGGACCTGGACCAGGAGGTGCAGTACCTCTCCGGCGGCAACCAGCAGAAGATCGTGCTGGCCAAGTGGCTGGCAGTCTCGCCGCGCGTGGTGCTGCTGGACGAACCAACCCGGGGCATCGACGTCGGCGCCAAAGTGGCGGTGTACCGGCTGATGCGCCAGCTTGCAGCCGAGGGGAAGGGCGTGCTGATGGTATCCAGCGAACTGCCGGAGGTGATCGGCATGTCCGACCGGATCCTGGTGATGCGCGACGGACAGCTCGCCGGCGAACTCCCCGCCGGCGCCACCGAAGAGGAAATCCTGCTGTTGGCCACCGGAGCCAGGGTTCCCGGCACGGCGCCCGAGGGCGGCCACCTCACAGACCCCCAGCCCGACGGCGGCGGGCAGCCGAGCGGCGGTCAGCCCGACGGCGGCGGGCAGCCGAGCGGCGGTCAGCCCGACGGCGGCGGGCAGCCGAGCGGCGGTCAGCCCGACGGCGGGGCGCGCGTCCCGGAAGATGGCAGCCCGACCGGAGGCACGGCATGACCACGACGCGCTCCGCAACCCGGGCCAAGCCATCAGCACAGGCCGGCGGTTTTTTCGCCAGGCTAAGCTCAACCCAGATCGTCTATCTGGTGGCGCTGCTGGTGCTGATCGCCGGCAGCATCCTGGTGGCCACCACCGGCCGCAACTTCTTCAGCCCGGGCAACATCTCCGCCATCCTGACCGGCACCAGCGTGCTGGGCTTCATCGCCATCGGCCAGACCCTGGTGATCCTGGTCGGCAGCCTCGATCTTTCCGTGTCGTATGTGACCAGCTTGGCCAGCCTGATTGGTGCCGGCGTCATGGCCAACCAGAGCGGGAACGTGCCGGCCGCCGTGGCCCTGGCTCTGGGGATCTCGGCGGTTATCGGCCTGGTCAACGGCCTGATAGTCGCCGGCCTCAAGGTGCACGGCTTTATTGCCACGCTGGGCATGGGCCTGATTATCAGCGGCTACCTGGCCACCAATTACAAGGGCAGTTTCGGCCAGACTCCCTTCTCGTTCCGGCTGATCGGCGCCACCGGGCTAGGGCCGGTGCCGATCTCGACACTGATCATGCTGGCCTGCGCCGCGCTGGTGCTGCTGATGCTGCACCGCACCCGGATGGGCCACCACATTTATGCGGTGGGCGGCAACCGGGATGTGGCCCGGATGTCCGGCGTCCGCGTGCCAGGCGCCGTGATCACCGCCCACGTGATCTGCTCCGTTCTCGCCGGCATGGCGGGCCTCTTGCTGGCCAGCCGACTGGGCGTCGGCAGCCCAACGGTCGGCTCGCAAGGCGGCTACGACCTGCTGTCGATCGCCGCCGTGGTGCTGGGAGGAACCCTGCTGGCCGGCGGCAAGGGTTCGGTAGTCGGCACACTTGGCGGCGTCTTGATCTTCGCGATGCTGGACAACATCATGTCCGTGCTGCAGATCAACCCCTTCATGAAGGACGTGGTCCGTGGCGTGGTCATCGTGGTCGCCGTTGCCGTCTACGCCCGCCGCACCATCGTCACCCGGCCCCCGCGCTTCGGGCACGGCGGGCACCAGCGGGAGATAAAGCCATGAGCACGATCCTGGACCCCGCCGCCGGCCGCGCCGTCCTGCAGCAGAACCGGGCCAGCCGCGGCGAACGTTTCCTCCGCGGCCTGCGGACGCCTGGCGGCGGCGTCTTCGTACTGCTGGTCGCCCTGCTGGTTGCCATCGTCATCCTGAACCCGTCGTTCGGCGAGCCCGAATCTTTCATCCGCTTCATCGGACGCACCGCCCCGATTGCGATAGCCGCCATCGGGCAGTACTTCGTGATCGTTTCCGGCGAGTTCGACCTGTCCATGGGTTCGGTCGTGACCATGCAGGTGATCGTGGCCGGCAACCTGATCGGCCAGGACGACGCCAAGGTCATCCCGGTGCTGGCGCTGATGTTCGTCCTAGGCGCGGTGATCGGCCTGATCAACGGCTTGGTCACTACGTTGCTGAGGGTGCCTAGCTTCATCGTCACACTGGGCATGATGCTGGCCCTGCTGGGTCTGGTCCTCTTTTGGACCGGCGGCGCCGCCCAGGGCAACCCGGCTGACACCTTCCGGCAGATCGGCCGCGGTGGCATCGAAGATGTGCCGGTACTAGAGATCATCCCCTACCCGGTGATCATCCTGGCCGCGGTGGCCGTGCTGGCCTTTTGGCTGATGCGCCGTCCCTACGGCCGCACACTGTTGGCCGTGGGCGACAACGACGTGGCCGCCGCGCTGACAGGCGCGCGGGTCTGGTGGGTGCGGACCCGCGCCTTCATGCTCTCCTCTCTTGCAGCCACCGTCTCGGGAATCCTGCTGGTTGGGTACGCCGGAGTCCATCCGTCGGTGGGGCGCGGCTATGAGTTCACGGCGATCACCGCCGTCGTACTGGGAGGGGTGGTGCTGGGCGGCGGACGAGGCTGGGTGCTCTCGGCCGCAGCCGGCGCCTTTGCCCTGGAAGCGCTGTTCACGCTGCTGAACTTCATGGGCGTGGCGTCCACCTGGCGGAACACCGTGCAGGGCGTCATCATCATCGTCGCCGTGGCTGCCGCCGCGCAGTCCTGGCAACGCAAGCGCCGCGGGGGCTCTGCGGCCGCGCATTCGGAACAACAACGCATCACTGCGGCACCAGAGCCCGCTGAGGGCACCGACAAGGGAGGGAACTGACATGACAAGGAAACGTCTAAGTACCGCGGTCGCGCTCACAGCGACCGCATCGTTACTGGCCATGACGGCGTGCACCACCGATCCATCGGTTACGGAGGATACGGGCAGCCCTGCCGCGTCAGCTCCGGCGGAGACCACCGAGGCCGCTCAGGAGTGGTTCAGCCAGGCGCTCTATGACGAACAATTCGAACAGCGCACGGCCGACTTCCAGGGTGATCCGGAGCAGCCGTGGCTGCAGTACATCGACGGCGACATGACCGACACGGCGGACTTCGCGTCCGAGGGTGCCAAGAAGGTCTGCTTCGCCAACGCGTCCATCTCCAACCCGTGGCGGCAGACCGGCTGGATCACCATGAACCAGCAGCTCAAGGTGTTGCAGGACGAGGGCGTGATCTCCGAGATGGAGACCCGCGACGCGCAGGACGACTCGAATACGCAGATTGCCGATATCGACTACTTCATCAGCGAGGGCAACTGCGACGCGTTTGTCATCTCGCCGAACGCGACGGCGGCGCTGACGCCTGCGGTCGAGCGGGCCTGCGAGACGGGTAAACCCGTGGTCGTGTTCGACCGCGGCGTGGAGACCGACTGCGCCACCACGTTCATCCACCCGATCGGTGGATTCGCCTGGGGCATCGACAGCGCGAACTTCCTCACCAGCAAGCTCCAGTCCGGGGACAAGGTGGTGGCGCTGCGCATCCTGCCCGGCGTGGACGTGCTGGAGCAGCGCTGGGCCGCGGCGGAGAAGATCTTCGAGGAGAAGGGCATCGAGGCCACCGACTACTTCACCGGGGCGGATCCGACCGAGATCAAGAAGATCATTTCCGACGAACTCGCCAAGGGCGACGTGCAGGGTGTCTGGATGGACGCCGGCGACGGCGCGGTGGCGGCGATCGAGGCGTTTGAGGATGCGGGCAAGGACCTGCCGGTGATGACCGGCGAGGACGAGCTGAGCTTCCTGCGCAAGTGGAAGGACACCGGCATCGACGCGATCGCTCCGGTGTACTCCAACTTCCAGTGGCGCACCCCGCTGCTGGCGGTGCAGAAGATCTTCGCCGGCGAGGAGGTTCCGGCCGAGTGGGTGCTGCCGCAGAAGCCGATCCCGGCCGAAGAACTGGACGACTGGCTGGAGCGCAACGATGGGATGCCGGACGGCCACTACGCCAAGTTCGGCGGCGAAGACCTGCCGGGCTACCCGGACGTCTGGCAGCAGCGCCAGATTCCATAAAGCGTGCGGGGTCCGGCCGGTGGTGGGCCGGCCGGACACCGCTGTTCCCGCCCGGACCCTGTGCGGGCGGATGGCGCACGGCACCAGCGGAAGTTCACGCACGGCACCAACGGCAGTTGAGGGAGGTACACGATGGACCGGCTGATCGGGGTCAACACCTGGGTGTGGCAGTCCCCGCTGACCGACGCCGTGCTGCCGCAGCTGCTGGCGAAAATCGCCGGGATGGGGTTCGACGCGGTGGAACTGCCCCTAGAGAATCCCGGCGACTTCACCGCCGGCACCGCCCGGGACGCCCTCGCGGCCACCGGCCTGGAGCCCTATCTGGTGGGCGCCATGGCACCGGGCCGCGAATTGGTCCTGGCCGACGCCGGGTCGGTGCAGGCTACCCAGGACTATCTGGCGGCCTGCATCGACCTGGCGCGCGACCTCGGCGCCCCGGCCGTGTGCGGTCCGTTTTACTCGAGTACCGGCCGGGTCTGGCGGATGGGCGCCGACGACCGAAACGAGGCGTACCGCCAGCTGCGCGCGAATCTGGCGCCGCTGGCCGCCCGAGCCGAAGCGGCCGGCGTCGTGCTAGGGATTGAGCCGCTCAACCGGTACGAAACCTCGCTGATCAACACCGTGGAGCAGGCGCTCGAGGCGCTGGAACCGCTGCTCGGGCACGGCGTGGGGCTGGCGCTGGACAGCTACCACCTGAACATCGAAGAACGTTCCAGTTCCGCGGCCATCCGCGCCGCCGGCGAACATTTGGTCCACGTGCAGGTCTGCGGCAACGACCGCGGAGCCCCGGGCGGCGACCAGACCGACTGGCCGGCGCTGGTCGCGGCGCTGGACGACGTGGGCTACGCCGGCCCGCTGAACATCGAGAGCTTCACCGCGGACAACGCCGCCATTGCCACGGCCGCATCGATCTGGCGGCCGCTGGCACCCAGCGAGGACCGGCTGGCCGAGGACGGGCTGGCGTTCCTGCGCAGCCTCTAAACGCGGCGGTGCTGGCCTTGGGTCCGCCGCCGGTTCCACCGCAGCACAGATCGCCCGCAGTACAGACCGACGAGTACGAAGGAGAAGACGATGACCGCCAATCCGGACGGGTCGCCGCTGGGCGTGGCGTTGCTGGGGCACGCCTTCATGGGCAAGGCGCACTCGAATGCCTGGCGCAATGTCTCCGCCTTCTATCCCGGCGTGCCCGCGGTGACGCAGCGGGTCCTGACCGGCCGGAATCCGCACGGCGTGGCCGCGGCCGCCGCCCGGTACGGCTGGGCCGAGGGCTCAACGGATTGGCGTGCAGTCCTAGCGCGCGACGATGTGCAGATCGTGGACATCTGCACCCCCGGCCATCTGCACGCCGAACTGGCCGTCGCGGCGCTGGAGGCCGGGAAGCACGTGATCGTGGAGAAACCGCTGGCCAACTCGGTGGCGGAGGCGGAGCTGATGGCCGCCGCGGCCCGCACCGCCCGGGCCGCCGGGGTGCAGGCGATGGTCGGCTTCAACTACCGGCGGGTTCCGGCGCTGGCCCTGGCCCGGCAACTGATCGCCGAGGGCAGGATCGGCACCGTGCGGCAGGTGCGGATCGCCTACCTGCAGGACTGGCTGGCCGACGAAACCGCGCCGATGACCTGGCGGCTGCGCCGGGAGACCGCTGGCTCAGGGGCACTCGGCGACCTGGCCTCGCACGCGGTGGACCAGGTCCACTTCCTGCTAGGCGCGCGGGTCACCTCCGTGTCCGCGACGCTCAACACCTTCGTGAACACCAGGCAGGGGCCGGACGGGCCGGAATCGGTCACGGTGGACGACGCCGCGTGGGCCACGCTGCGGCTGGATTCCGGCGCGGTGGCCAGTCTGGAGGTCACCCGGATGGCCACCGGCCGCAAGAACGCGCTGCGGATCGAGGTGTACGGATCGGGCGGGCACCTCAGCTTCGACCTGGAGCGGCTGAATGAGCTCCACTACTACGACGCCGGTGCCCCGCCGGGGCTGGCTGGTGCGGCGAGGATCCTGGTCACCGAGCAGTCGCACCCCTACCTGCAGAACTGGTGGCCGCCCGGCCACGTGCTCGGCTGGGACCACACGTTCACCAGCCAGGCCGCTGATTTCCTGGCCGCGGTGGCCGCCGGCTCGGCCCCCAGTCCCGGTTTCGAGGACGGCCTGGCGGTGCAAAAGGTGCTGGACGCCATGGTGCGCAGCGCCGCCCAGGAGGGCACCGCCGTCGTTCTGGCCGAACCCGGCACCCGCCACGACCTTTCAGCGACAGGAGCGACCGATGCCCCGTAACTTCTCCCTATTCACCGGCCAGTGGGCGGACCTGCCTTTCGAGAAGGTGGCGGAACTCGCCGCCGGCTGGGGCTACGACGGCCTGGAGATCGCGGTGTCCGGCGACCATCTGGACGCGTGGCGCTGGGACGACGACGACTACATCGCCGACCGGCTGGGCATCCTGGAGCGCCACGGCCTGAAGGTGTGGGCCATCTCTAACCACCTGAAGGGCCAAGCGGTCTGCGACAACCCGATCGACTTCCGGCACCAGGCGATCGTCGGCGAGCGCGTCTGGGGCGACGGCGATCCGGAGGGCGTCCGGACGCGGGCGGCCGAGGAGATGATGCACACCGCGCGGCTGGCACAGCGGCTGGGCGTGAAGACGGTGGTGGGGTTCACCGGGTCCTCAATCTGGCAGTACGTGGCGATGTTCCCGCCGGTGCCGGCTGACGTGATCGACGCCGGTTACCAAGACTTCGCCGACCGGTGGAACCCGATTTTGGACGTGTTCGACGAATGCGGCGTGCGGTTCGCGCACGAGATCCACCCGTCCGAGATCGCCTACGACTACTGGTCCACGGTGCGGGCGCTGGAGGCGGTGGGGCACCGCGAGGCGTTCGGGATTAACTGGGATCCGAGCCACATGATGTGGCAGGACATCGACCCGGTGTCGCTGATCTGGGATTTCAAGGACCGGATCTACCACGTGGATTGCAAGGACACGAAGCTGCGGATCACCGGGCGCAACACCCGGCTGGGCTCGCACCTGCCGTGGGGCGACCCGCGGCGCGGCTGGGACTTCGTCTCCACCGGGCGGGGTGACGTGCCGTGGGAGGCCAGCTTCCGGGCGCTGACTGCGATCGGGTACGACGGGCCGATCTCGGTGGAGTGGGAGGACGCCGGGATGGACCGTCTGCAGGGGGCGCCGGAAGCGCTGGAGTTCCTGAAGCGGTTCGACTTTGACCCGCCGTCGGTGTCTTTCGACGCCGCGTTCAAGCAGTAGGGGCAGGGCCACGGCTGGGTGGGCCGCGGAGCCGGGAGCCGGCGGTTTTCCGGTCAACTCCCATGTATGGGCCTAACTTCCCATGTCTTGGGCGCCTGCGACCCTCTGACCTGCGACGATGCCCGCGGCCCCGCCAAGACGTGGGAGCGAACCGCGCCGAGAACCCGACGGCCGTCTCAAGCGGAGGCCGCGCGGAGCGTGTGGCAGCCCCTTGGCCTGCCGATCAAGTGCCGATCAAGCCGGCTGTCCAAGTTCAACCAGAATTGTCCACGTATTGACGCGGCGCGGGCCACTGACCTGCGGCGATGCTCAGGTGCCCGCCAAAACGTGGACACTCGGCCGGGGTCCTTTAGTAGGCTGTGCTCATGCGTGAACTTCAGGCCACGATCATTGACGAACTGGGCGTCCAGCCCTCCATCGACCCGGCGCAGGAAGTCGCGCGGCGCGTCGGATTCCTCAAGGACTACCTCAAGACCAGCCGCACCAAGGGCTTTGTGCTCGGCATCAGCGGAGGGATCGACTCCAGCCTTGCCGGCAAGCTCGCTCAGCTGGCCGTAGACGAGCTCAAGGCCGAGGGCGTCGACGCCACGTTCGTGGCTGTGCGCCTGCCTTACGGCGTCCAGCATGACGAAGACGACGCCCAAGCCGCTATGGACTTCATCAAGCCGACGACGTCGTGGACGTTCAACATCAAGTCGGCCGTTGACGGTTTCCAGTCTGAGTTCACGTCGACCACCGGCGAAGAGATCACGGACTTCAACAGGGGCAACATCAAGGCCCGCGCCCGGATGATGGCCCAGTACGCGCTGGCCGGCCAGCACAACTACTTGGTGCTGGGCACCGATCACGGCGCAGAGTCGGTGACCGGCTTCTTCACCAAGTTCGGCGACGGCGCCGCCGACGTGCTGCCGCTCTTTGGGCTGAACAAGCGGCAGAATCGCCAGCTTCTGGAACACCTCGGCGCCAGCGACCAGGTGACGCACAAGGTGCCGACGGCGGACCTGCTGGACGACATGCCAGGCCGCACGGATGAAGACGAACTGGGCATCAGCTACGACCACATCGACGAATACCTAGAGGGCGGCGCGATCCCTGATGAGGTCGCCGAAAAGATTGAGCAGCGCTACCTGATGACCAGGCACAAGCGCACCACCCCGGTGTCCATTCTGGACAAGTGGTGGCGGAGCTAGGACTCGTTTCCATGGACGTCGCCGCGTAGGAGTCGGGAGCTGGCTGGTGGAGCTGGACGAATTCCTCGCGGGCAGGAACCCGGACTCCGTGACGTTGTTCCTCGAGTTCCGGGCGATGGTCCTGTCGCTCGGTCCGGTCCAGGAGCGTATCCACCGGACGGAAGTCGCCTGGGCGGACAAGCGCGTGTTCGCGGACGCGTTCACCATCTCCGACCGGCTGGAAGTCGCCATCCATCTGCTACGGCGGGTGGACCACCCGCAGCTGCTCCAGGCTTTCCCGACCACCCAAAAGGTCACGACCCATCGGCTGACTATCAGGGCCGCGGGGCAGCTCGATGACACCATCGAGGCGCTGCTGGCCGAAGCCTTCGACACCGTGGGCCCTGGTACCCGTTGAGGCTCAGCCGGTCCGGGCATCTGTTGAGCGGGGTGGCCCGGCAACCGGCTGAAGCTCAGCCGACCAGGCCCTTCGCCCGCCTCACTGCCTTGCGGAAGTCTTCCTGGTTTTTCTTGCTGATCATCGCCTTACCGCCGGGACTGGGCGCCTTGATGACGGTAGGCCTGGTGAAGGCACCCATGTGTTTTGCCCACTGGGTCTTGGTGAAGGTTCCACACAATACGACTACTTGAAGGCGTGGCAGCAGCCCGAGGACGGTTTTGAGCGCCTTGACCCCGGCGATGGTCTGAACCGGTGTCGGCTCGGCGCCGTCCAGGAAAAAGGGAACCGTATTCCATTGGAGGATTCCGTCGTGGAGTTCCGCCTCGTTCCGTTCGTTCCAGCACCGCTCGGCGGCTTGGTCCGGGTTGTCGACTGAGACGAATCCCAACCCGTCGGCCGTGACGGTGTTACTTCCGGGGCTATCGAGCAGGAAGAGCACCCGTGCCGCGGAACCGGCATCCGCCGGGTCAAAATGCGGGACGGGTTCCATCCGTGTCCTGGCGTATGCTTCCCGCCATTCTTCTAATTCTTGAATGCCCGGCTCGGTTTGCAGCATGGCTTTCCTCTGCTGCTGTTCGTTCGGATCTGCGAGAGACTGCGGCTTATCAGCGAACATATCTCCAACATACCCCCGGCCCCTGCCAGCCGCAGGGTCCTCGGCGCGGTTTCAGCCCCGCTCGGCGCGGTTTCAGCTCCACGCGGCCCGATTCGCCACCGCATGGTTTCCGCTCCGCGCGGTTTCGCCTCCGCGCGGCCCGTTTCGCCACCGCGCGGCCCGTTTCGCGCGGACGGGAAGCGCAGCATGCCCCGTTTGGGTAACGTAGCTGTTGTGAAGATTGCTACCTGGAATGTGAACTCGATCCGTGCCCGCGCCGACCGCGTTGAGGCCTGGCTGCAGCGCTCCGACGTCGATGTCCTGGCCATCCAGGAGACCAAGGCCAAGGATGAGAACTTCCCGTGGGACCTGTTCGAGAAGAACGGCTACGAAGTGGCGCACTTCGGCCTGAACCAGTGGAACGGCGTGGCCATCGCCTCCCGGGTCGGCCTGGATGACGTGGAACGGACCTTCCCCGGCCAGCCGCACTTCGGCAAGACCGAGGAGATCACCGCAGCCGAGGCCCGCGCCATCGGGGCAACGTGCGGCGGCGTGCGGGTCTGGAGCCTGTATGTTCCCAACGGCCGGGCAGTCAACGATCCGCACATGCCCTACAAGCTGAACTGGCTGAAGGTCCTGAAAGAAGAGGCCGCCAGCTGGGTCCAGGCCGACCCCACCCTGAACCTCGCCCTGATGGGTGACTGGAACATCGCCCCCACCGACGACGACGTCTGGGACATTGAATGGTTCCGCGCCCAAAACGCCACGCACGTCACCGAGCCGGAGCGCTCCGCTTTCCGCGCCTTCGAAGAGGCCGGATTCGTGGACGTAGTCCGGCCGCACACGCCCGGTCCCGGCGTCTACACCTACTGGGACTACACCCAGTTGCGCTTCCCCAAGAAGCAAGGCATGCGCATCGACTTCATTCTGGCCTCCCCTGCGCTGGCCGCCCGCGTCAGCGGTGCGATGATCGACCGCGAGGAGCGCAAGGGCAAGGGCGCCTCGGACCACGCACCGGTCATCGCGGAGCTGGACTGAGATGAAGTTTCCGTACGTCTCCTACCTGCGGGTCTTCGAACCACTCGACGTGTTCGACGACGACCAGCAGCTGCTCATCATGAGCCAGCGCGGCCGCGGCCGGGACGTGACGGAGAATCTGGACCGCGGTGACTCGTTGCGCCGGATCACCCGCACGGTATCCGATCCGTTCCCGCATTCCAGCGAGGATCTGATCCGGGTCTTGCATTACCCGACGACGGATGGCATCACCGTCCCGCGGTACTGTCCCAACCAGCTGGCCGTGCGCAGTACCTTGGCCGCCGAATCGCTCTCCAGCAGTCTGCGGGATCCGCTGCTGGGGCTGCTGGTGCCGGAAGCCGCGCGCGACGCCCAGCAGTCGCGGCTGGATCCAGACAACTTTGTGGAATCGCTGGCCAAGCTGCACACGCGCAGCTCCACGTGGGGCATTCCGTTCGGCTGGTTCGTGCTGTTCCGCGAGGACGACCACACCGAAAGGGTGGAGACCGACCACACGCTGCAGACCGTCCGCCTGGCCGCCCCGGTTCCGCAGTGCATCGACCGCGCCCGTTACGCGGCGGCATCGCTGGCCGTGGCAGCCCCGGGACTGGATCTGCTGGAAGAACTGACCGAGCTGATCGAGTGGCTGGAGACCTTCACGGCCGACGCCATCGTGGAGCTGGATTATGGCCGCGTGGCCGAACTGGTCTACCCGGACGAATCGCCATCGGACGTGCACGCCGGCATCGAATCGCTGGCCGACGGAGATATGACCGGCGCCGCTGCCGCGTACCGGCGCCTGGCCGGCCGCTGGATCAAGATCCGCCAACTGGCCCGCGCCTCCTGACCACCAACATCGTGCGCGACGACGGTGGCAGATCCTTGGCCTGTCACCGCCGCCTGATGCGCAGCTCCCCGCCGGTTACGACGGCGGCGGTGGGCCGGTTGACGCCCTGACCACCAGTTCGTGCGGCTGGATCCGCGGCACGTGCAACCGCGCCTTGCCGTGCAGTTCCGCCAGCAGCAGCTCCGCGGCGTAGGCTCCCTGCTCGTCCGGCCGCTGCCGGATGGTGGTCAAACCCATCGGCTCGGCGAACTCGTGGTCGTCGATGCCCACCACGGAAACGTCCTCGGGCACCCGAAGCCCTCGCTCGTGCGCGGCCTGCAAGGCACCGAAGGCCATCTCGTCCGCGGAAGCGAAGATCGCCGTCGGCCGCTCCCCCGGAGTATCCAGCATCAGGCCGGCGGCTGCCTTGCCGCCGGCGAACCTGAAGTCCCCCATGACCTGCCATTGAGGCCGGACCGGCAGGCCGTGCCGGGCCATGGTGTCCCGGTAAGCCTGCTCGCGCCGGCGCGGCACGTCGAAGTCGATGCCGTAGGCGCCGCCGCCCTGCAGGTGGGCAATCCGGGTGTGACCGAGGGAGATGAGGTATTCCACCGCGTCGGTGGCCGCGGCGGTGTCGTCCACGCTGACGCTGCGCAGCCCGTTCACGTGGCCGCCCACAATCACATTGGGATACTCCAGCGTCTGCAGCGCCGCCAACTCGTCCGGCGTCAGCTGCATGCACATCACCAACAGCGCATCGATCCGCTGGCGCAGCATGGACCGGTGGAAGACGCGTTCGCGGTTGGTGCCGGTGCCGCCCAGGCTGAACACAATCAGGTCGTAGCCCGCAGCCCGCAAAACCCGGTCCACGCCTTCCAGCGCGGACGCAAAGTACCACCGCTCGATCATCGGCAGCAGCACACCCATCGCCATGGTGCGGCCGGAGGCCAGGTGTGCCGCCGACGACGACGGCTCGTAGCCCAGCGAGTCGGCCGTCTGCAGCACCCGGTCGCGGGTGGCCGCGGAGACACCGCTCAGCCCGCGGAGGGCCCGCGACACCGTGGCCGTCGAGACGCCGGCGGCCCGGGCGACGTCGTCGATCCCGGTCACGGCGCCCTCACCCCTTGAGCCCACCCGCCATCAGCCCGCGGACAAAGTAGCGCTGCAGGCCGAAGAACACCGCCAGCGGCACGATCATAGAGACGAACGCCCCTGCCGTCAGGCGGTGCCACTCGTCGCCGCGGGTACCAGTCAGCTCCGCCAGCCGCTGCGTGATCGGCGCGACGTCCGCGGTGCCGCCGGAGAACACCAGCGCCACCAGCAGGTCGTTCCAGACCCACAGGAACTGGAAGATGCCGAAGGCGGCGATCGCCGGCACCGACAGCGGCAGCACGATCCGCCAGAAGATGGTTGCGTGTCCCGCCCCGTCCACCCGGGCCGCCTCGATGACTTCGCCCGGGATCTCGGAGATGAAGTTGTGCAGCAGGAAGATGGCCAGCGGCAGCGCGAAGATGCTGTGCGCTATCCACAGCTGGGCGTAGGTGCCGGACGGCAGCAGCTGGAACTCGCCGATCTTGAGGTTGACGAACAGCGAGAGCAGCGGGATCAGCGCCATCTGCAGCGGCACGATCTGCAGCGCGAAAATGAAGATGAACAACGTGTCCTTGCCGCGGAACCGGCCCCAGGCGAAAACATAGGCCGCCATGGAGGCGATCACCAACGGAATGATGGTGGCTGGGATGACGATCGCCAGCGAATTGATGAAGTACTGGCCCAGGTTGGACGCGGAGCCGCCCGCGGACGCCAGCACATCGGTGTAGTTCTTGGTGGTGAACTCCAGGTCGCCCAAGACGTTCCACCAGCCGTTGGCCTGGATGTTGTCCTCGGGCCGCAGCGAGGAGATGAACAGTCCGAAGGTGGGCACCGTCCAGATGACGGCAATGATGATCGCGGCCGCAGTGGCGCCGCGTGAGGTCAGGCGCTGTTTGACCCGCCGGGCGATCGGGACCTGCGGTTCAGCGGCTCTGGCCAGGGCTGCCTCGGGAGCGGCCGGGATGGCAGGCGTTGCGCTCATCGAATTTCCCTCTGCTTCTTCAGCTGCCGGGCGTTGTACAGCACGATCGGGAGCACCATCAGGAACAGGATCAGCGCCAGCGCGGCGCCGCGTCCCGGCTCGCTGGCACGGAACGCCTGGGTGTACATCTCGTTGGCCACCACCGACGTTTCAAAGTTGCCCGCGGTCATGGTCCGGACAATGTCGAAGACCTTCAGCGTGCCGATGGTAATGGTGGTGACCACCACGATCAGTGCCCCGCGGATGGACGGGACGGTGATGGAGAAGAACTGTTGCCTGCCGTTGGCCCCGTCCAGCCGGGCCGCCTCCACAATTTCGGTGGGAATGCCCTTGATTGCCGCGGACAGGATGACCATGGCGAAACCGGTCTGGATCCAGACCATCACGGCGATCAGGAAGAAGGTGTTTTCCGGCGCGTCCAGCAGGAACTGCTTGGGTTCGCCGCCGAACCACACCAGGATCTGGTTCAGCAGGCCGATCTGCTCGCGTTCGGCCCCGCGGTAGGTGTACATGAACTTCCAGATCACGCCGGCACCCACCATGGAAATGGCCATCGGCATGAAGACCAGCGCCTTCAACGCCTTCTCGCCGCGCGCCCGGTCAATGAATACCGCATAGGCCAGCCCGATGCCGGTGGACATCAGCGGCACCAGCACGACCCACAGCAGTGTGTTGCGCAGCGTGACCAAGGCCTCGGGCTGGGTGAACATCCAGACGAAGTTGTCCATGCCGTTGGGCGTTCCGTTGCGGTCCGTGAACGCCAGGTAGGTGGTCTGGATGGCCGGCCAAATCAGTCCAATAGCCAACAGCACGACGGCGGGGGCCAGGAATCCGATGATCGTCGCCTTATCGCGGAACGTCTTCGGGGCCCTGTCCACCAACAGCATGATCACGGCGATGATCGCGGCAAAGATCGCCAGCGCGATCACTACCTGCACAAGCTTTTCGCCAACGTCTTCCATGGCACTTAGCTCCTTGCTGCGTGGAAGGGAAGGGTCGCGCCGGCCGTGCCGCCCGCATTGGTCACAGGCGGCACGGCCGGGCTACGGTTCCGGCTAGTCCGAAGGCCAGCTGGCCTCGATCGAGTCGACCACTTCCTTGGTCGACTTGCCGTTGATCCATTCCACAACGCCGGTCCAGAACGAGTTGGCGCCCACAGCGCCGGGCATCAGGTCCGAACCGTCGAAGCGGAAAGTGGTGTCTTCCGACTGCAGCAGTTCGATGGACTGGCGGTCCAGCTCGCTGGTGGCCAGGGCCGGGTCAAGGCCCTTGTTGGCGCTGATGGCTGCGCCCTGCTCGACCCGCTTGTTGGCGAACTCGGGTGAGGCCATGAACTGCAGGTAGGCCGAGACCTCTTCGCTTTCGGTGTAGGCAGCCACGAACTCGCCACCGCCGGTGATGGCGCTGGCGCCGGCTTCCTGGCCCGGGGTGATGAAGGCCCAGACGTCGCCGTCTTCGGCCACGTTGGTGCCCTCGGGCCAGTTGGCCGCCTGGAAGGTGGCCTGGTGGTGCATGGCGCAGCTGCCGTCGATCACCGGCAGTCCGCCGTCGTCCACCGAGGTGGAGATGATGGAGCGGACGTCCCCGATGCCGCCGTTGACGTAGTCCTCGTTCTTCAGGATGTCGCCGACAGCATCAAACGCGTCGGCCACCTTCGGGTCGTTGAACGGGATGTCGTGGTTGACCCACTGGTCGTAGACTTCCGGACCGGCCTGCCGCAGCAAGGCGTCCTCGATCCAGTCGGTGCCGGCCCAGCCGGTCGCGTCGCCGGATTCAAAGCCGGCGCACCAGGGCTTCATGGTGCCCTCGTCCGCGATGGTCTTGGTCAGCGCCATCATCTCGTCCCACGTCTGCGGGACCTCCCAGCCCTTGTCCTTGAAGGTGGAGGGCGAATACCAGATGTAGCCCTTGACGCTGGCCAGCATCGGCGCGGCGTAGAACGTGCCGTCGATCGTGCCGTAGGCCTTCCAATCCGCGGACCAGTTCTCGTCCACTAGGTCGGAGACTTCCTGCGGTGCAGGCTTGAGGTTTCCGGCGCGTGCCTGCGCGGCCAGCAGGCCCGGCTGCGGGATGATCGCCACGTCGGGCGGGTTGCCGGCCTGGGCGCGGACTTGGAGCTGCGTCTCGAATTCATTGGAGCCCTCGTACACCACGTCGATCCCGGTGCACTCCTCGAAGTCCACCCAGGACTGCTCCAGCTTGTCCTGCTCGGTATCCGTGATGGTCGAGTAGACGCTGACCTCGGCGCCGTCAAAGGTGCCGTAGGACTCATAGGCGGAACAGTCGGCGGCTGCCGCCGACCCACTGGGCTCTTCCGCGCCTCCCCCGCAGGCGGAGAGTGTCAGTGCCATGGCGCTGAGCGCGGCCAACGGCAGGACGGCCTTTCTGGAGCGTGCAATGTGCATGATGTGACTCCTTTGTCCGGTGGCCGCGCAGACGCTGAAAGGTCAGGAAGAAGCCACCCCAAGTACCAATCTGGTAACTCGTAACGTAAACGCTTACTAAGTGTGCTGCAAGACACATTTTCGCGGCCGGGCCCTTCGATATCGAATCGTGATCTGCGCCGCATTAACGGCCGCGGGGCGATCGTGCCTGCCCGCGTCGTCGCCAAGATCATTAGGCTGGAAGTGGTCCTGACCAGCGAGCCGAGGAGTGTTAATGGCTGCAGCATCCGTACCGTGGTGGCGCGACGCCGTCATCTATCAGATCTATCCGCGCTCATTCGCGGACAACAACGGCGACGGCATGGGCGACTTGGCCGGCATCAGCGCCAAGATCCCCTACCTGAAAAACCTGGGCGTGGACGCCATCTGGCTCTCGCCCTTCTACGTCTCCCCGCAGAACGATGCAGGCTACGACGTGGCCGACTACCGCGACGTCGATCCGCTCTTCGGCACGCTGGAAGACTTCGACTCCCTGCTGGCACGCACGCACGAACTCGGCATGCGGGTGATCGTCGACTTGGTTCCCAACCACACCTCCGACCGGCACGAGTGGTTCGTCAGCGCGCTGGCGGCCGCCCCGGATTCGCCCGAGCGCGCCCGTTACATCTTCCGCGACGGCAAAGGCCCGGACGGCTCCCAGCCGCCCAACAACTGGCAGTCCGTGTTCGGCGGCAACGCCTGGACCCGGACCACCGGACCCGATGGCGCGCCGGGCCAGTGGTACCTGCATCTGTTCGACTCCACGCAGCCGGACCTGAACTGGGAGAACCCGGAGGTCCAGGCGGAGATGGTCTCCGTCCTGAGGTTCTGGCTGGACCGCGGCGTGGACGGCTTCCGGATTGATGTGGCCCACGGTTTGGTCAAGGCCGACGGCCTGCCGGACTGGGCGGCGAAGACCTCGATGGTGGCCGGCAGCGAGCGGCTGCCGGGCGAAGACGCATTGATCGCCGACGACGGGGCCGCCGTCGGCCGGCCTGCCGGCGCATCACCGGCCCCCGATGCCCGCCCGGCCCGGGAACAGGTGCTGGAACCGGCCGGGAGCACCCAGCGCACGGCGCTGCAGCAGGCAGCCGACCCGGAGGAAGCGACCGCCCACCCGGACACCCCGCCCTACTTCGACCAGGACGGCGTGCACGAGATCTACCGCGAGTGGCACAAGGTTTTGGCGGAGTACGACGGCGACCGCATGCTGGTGGCGGAAGCCTGGGTGGAGCCGGCCGAGCGGCTCTTTGCCTACGTCCGGCCGGACGAAATGCAGCAGGCCTTCAACTTCGACTTCCTGCTGGCCGGCTGGGATGCCCATCGCATGGCCCGCAGCATTGACGATTCGCTAGCGGCGGCAGCGGCGGTGGGCGCGCCGAGCACGTGGGTGCTGTCCAACCACGACACGGTCCGGCACAGCTCCCGCTACGGCCTGACCGACCCCACCACATTCCCCAAGGGCATCGGCCCGGACGACGAACAGCCCGACGAGGAACTCGGTTACGCCCGCGGCCGTGCCGCGGCGCTGATCATGCTGGCACTGCCCGGCTCCGCCTACGTGTACCAGGGCGATGAGCTGGGCCTGCCGGAGCACACCACCCTGCCGGCCGAGGTGCGCCAGGATCCGGCCTTCTTCCGCACCGGCGGCGAAGAGCGGGGCCGCGACGGCTGCCGCGTTCCGATTCCCTGGCGGGCGGAAGCGCATGGCTTCGGCTGGGGCTCCACGCAGCACGAACCGTGGCTGCCGCAGCCGGAGGGTTTCGCCCGCTATGCCGTGGACCGACAGCTGGGTGTGCCGGGTTCCAGCTACGAACTGTACCGGGCGGCGCTGCGCCTGCGCGCCGAGCGGAAGCTGGGCCAAGGCAGCTTCGAGTGGGCGGCGGAGCACGATCCGGCGTCCGGCGTCTTGAGCTTCCGGAACGGAACGGTGCAGGTGCTGGCCAACCTGGGCAGCTCAG
This sequence comes from Actinomycetota bacterium, assembly GCA_051751385.1. GTDB lineage: Bacteria > Actinomycetota > Actinomycetes > Actinomycetales > Micrococcaceae > Crystallibacter. The sequence continues at coordinate 36,068 of JBNJKW010000004.1, forward strand.
CGATCCGGCTGCCCGCCGGCGCTGCAGTACTCGTAGCGTCGACGGACCGAACCGCCGACAGCGGCTCGCTGGCACCAAACTCCGCCGCCTGGCTGACTACGGGACCCTAGCCCGGTCCGCTCAGCGGACGCGGTCGGCGCGGACCAGGCGCGAGCGGGCGCCGGCCACCAGGTGGATCACCACCGGGAAGCTCACGCCGAGGGCAAGGTCCAGCGCTTCCACCAGGTCGGAGACTTCGTCGGCCACCGCTTGCGGGGATACGTCCAGTCGGGGCACCACCCGGATGCGCAGGGCTCCGCCGCCGTCGTAGTCGTAGGCAGTCACGGTTGCGTGCAGGATGCCGTCGTGTTCCTGCAGCGCGGCCCGCAGTGCCTGCTCGGCCACGCCGGAACTGAGCTGGACGGCGCCGGGCGCGCCGTCGCCGTCGTAGTCAGCGGCGATGGTGCCGGTGCGGCCCTTGCCTTGCTGCGCGACCCACGCGATCATCAGCAGCACCAGCAGGAGCAGCAGCAGGGACGCCACGATCCAGAGCCAGCTGTCGCGCTGGCCCGGCAAAGTGGTGGCGTCCAGCACCGTCTGCAGACTGGCACCGGCCTGTGCGGTGGCGGCATGCCACCAGCCCGCGAGCGCCGGAACCAGCGCCAGCGCCAGGGCGGTGCCGCCGGCCAGCATCAGCAGCAGCCCGAGGATGGTGATCAGGATGCGGTTCAGCGTCCGGGGGGTCTGGTTCACTGTCCCACCACCCCGGAGCTCGAGACGAAGACGCGCACCTGCGGGACCGGACTGATCCGCGCCCGCCGGACTTCGTCCTCCACCGCCGACTGGATGGCATCGGCGTTCACCGGAATGCCGGACGTGGGCCGCAGCCGGACGTCCACCAAGCCGCGCGACACCACCACCAGCACCTGCTCGCGCGTCACCTGCGCCTCGGTGCGGGCGCGGCGCGCCAGCGAGGAAGCGAGCACTTCATCGTCCACCACCACCACGCCCCGGCGGCCGGGAATGCGGTGCCGGTGCAGATGCCCCGGCAGCACCCCCTGCAGGAAAAAGAACAGCCCCAGCAGCAGGATCAGCGCCCCGGACGCAGCCAGCACGGCCGGTGCGACATTGCCCGGCAGTTGGTGCAGCCAGCCGGCCATCTCCTCCGGATCTGCCAGCCAGGACGGCTGACCGATCGCCTTCAAGGCCGCTTCGAGCAGCAGGTACAGGCTGGCCAAAGCAATAAGGACCGCGGCAATGACCGACGCCGTGGCCCGGGAACTGCGCAGTTCCCGGTTGGCCAGGCGCTCATCGGCGAGTTCGCCGGCACGCCGATCGCTTTCAACCTCAGTACGGCTCACCGAACCCGGCCCCCTTCCTGCACGCGGATGCCGGTGACCCTAATGTCCACACGGCTCAACCGCGAACCGCTGATCCGCGAGACCTCCGCCAGAATCGCTCCCTTGGCGGCATGGGCCCGGTCCCAGATCGAGCCGCCGAAAGCGGCCACCAGCTGGGGGTCGCGCAGCACCCGGTTCAGCGAGGGGATGCCGACGGGAAGTGCCAGGGACAGGGCGAGCGACCCGGCGTCGTCACGCCATGTGGCGCGGACCAGCCCCGGCGAGATTCCCAGCACCTGCGCCGCGGCGCCCTGTGCGGTGCTGGTCAGGGCCTGTGTGCTGACGCGGGTGTGTCCGACGTGCCTCTCCGCGGGCGGCCCGGCGGGCTGTGACACCGACGGCTCTCCGTCCGGGCGGTAGCCCGGCGCTGGTCTGGCCGGGCGGGGAGGCAGTTTCTCGGCGGGCACGGCGCGGTCCGTCATGAAGACGAGCGTCGTCCGGTCAAAGCATCGCGGATGCCGCGCCAGTCGAGTTTTCCTTCCGCGGCGCGGCCCAGCAGCGCCCCCACCATCAGGAACACCGCCATCAGCAGAAATCCCCAGAAGTTGAACACCAGCGCGGCCCACGCCAGCACCGCCCCGACCGCCATGCCGACCACCGTGTAGCTCATCCTCGCTCCTCCCACCGTCCCGCGCATCCTGTTACTGGGCCACCTGACGGACCGGCTTCTCCGCCGGCGCCTTGGCGTCCAGCCCGGGCACGTGCACGTCGTTGATCTCCACGTTCACTTCAACCACGTCCAGGCCCACCAATTGCTCGACGGCGGTGTACACCGCCGCGCGCACGTTGCCCGCCAGTTCGTGCAGCGGCTTGCCGTAGACAGCCACCAGGTTGATGTCCACGGCGACCTGCGTCTGACCGACCTCCACGTGTACGCCCTGGCCGACATCGCTGCCACCCACCGCATCGCGTAGCGCGCTCAAGGCGCGGGCGGTGCCGCTGCCCAGCGCATAGACCCCGGGAACGGAGCGGGCGGCAACCGCCGCGACCTTGGCCACGGCGGCTTCGGAAATGGTGGTTCGGCCCGGAGCGGCCGGGACGGCCACCGCAGAGTCGGGAAGCAGCGCCGGGTCACGCTCGGCTTGTCCCGGCGCCTGCCGGTCTGGAAGTTCCGTACCGGCTGCAGGGGTTGCAGCAGGTGTTGAGACAGGGACTTGCCCAGCAGCATCTCCCACGGACGGGGCGGGCGGCCGATCCTCGTTGTGCATCTGTCCTCCCTGGCGCTGTGCTGACTCTCAGGGCAAGCCTAACGCTTCATTCCCCGCAGTGTTCGGCCAGCCAGTCCTCCACCGGCTCAAGCGCTTCGGCAAAGGCGGTGACGTCGAAGTCGCGGTCGGGTGCTGACCGCTCCAGCAGGTGCTCAATGCGGTCCAGATCATCGGTGAGCTCGGGCGGGACCTCGCGGCTGAATTCGTCCAGTTCATCCTGCAAGGACTCCAGTTCGGAGTCTTCCACACCGGTCATAAAGCCAAGCGGGACCAGCAGGAGGGAGGCGACGTTGGCGGCCACGGCTGCGCAGGCGTCGGCCTGGTCGCCGTAACCGCCCCACAGATGGGAGCCTTTGCCTGCTTCGCCGCCTCCCTTGGCGTCAGTGGAGCCCGACGGCGGTGTTGGGCTGGGCGATGCCGTGGCGGACTGTTCTTCGGCCGGGTCGAAGGGAGGGGGTGCTTCGGCAGGGGCGGTCGGTACCGCGGTCGACGCAGAGGGGGCAGGCACCGCCGTCGTTGTTACCCTTGCCGGATCTGCGCTGCTGCACGCCGTCAGCATGACGGCCGTGACCAAACCGCCGGCTGCAATCTTCAGAAGGGCCTGCACTACGCTCCTCGCTCCCATCGTCCCCGGATAGTGCCTCATCAGGTGCAGGCGGCACTCGGAATACCCCTCCATGGTAGGCCGGGGATCCTGAATGGAGGCTGGGAACGGGCTGTACCGAGCGAGCGATGTGGTGCAGCGGCGCGGCGTGCCGCACGGCGAGGTGCTCAGGCCGGAAGCAGAGTCCCTGGCAGCATCGTCTGGTCCCTGAGCCATTCCCCAAGCGTCCGGTTGAAGAGCTCCGGACGGTTCATCGGCCACTCGTGCGGGGACTTCGCCGCCAGCCCCGCATGGGCGTTGGGCAGCAGTCCGGCCAGCACCGCCGCCGATTCCCGGGCCTGCCGCGGTTCCTTTTCGCCGGCCGCGATGAGTACCGGGCAGCTGGCGTTGTTGAGGCCATCGACCTTCGTGCCCACGAAGATCTCCGAGATGATCGCACGGTATTGCTGGGGGTCCAGCGGCTGGTTCGTCGCCAGGTACTCAGCCATCTGTTCGGGCCCGAGCCGCAGGTACTTGGCCGACGCCCGCCACAGCACGCGGTTCTTGGTCAGGCCGGCGAGGGCCAGCTGCGCCTTCAGCATCCAGCTCGGCACCGGAACCACCAGGACGCCCGTCAGCAGGGCGGTCTGCACCAGTTCCGGGCGTTGTGCCAGCAGCCGCAGCCCAACGTCGCCGCCCATTGACAGGCCGACCAGGTGGACAGGTTTGTCCGTAACGGATTCGATGAGTTCGGCGACCAGTTTCGCTGTCGCGTCCAGGTTCTGCCAACCGATGCCGCGGCTGGCGCCATGGCCCGGCAGGTCTGCCGCGATGCAGCGGTAGGACTCGGAAAAATGCTTCATTTGCTGGTGCCAGGTGATGCCCGGCCAGCCCGCCCCATGCAGGAAGAGGATGGTTTCGGCGGACTCGGGTCCGGAGGATGCGAAGGAAAGTTGCGGCACCAGCCCACTGTAGCTGCAGGGGAATCGCAACAGGGAAGACCGGATGAAGGAATGGTGAACTGCGGGCGGAATCCGCCTTTGCGCGGACGGCGGGGGCGCCCACCCCTGCTTAGAGGGACAGTTTTTCCCCGGGCGTGGGGATCCGCAGCCGGTCATTCAAGCTGCCAGCCGAGAATGCGTCGCGAAGCTGTGCGTGGCCTTCGCTGTAGTGGCTCCAACCCTCGGCATGGACAGGAACGACGGCGGTCGCCTCCAAGATCCGGGCAGCTTCGGCCGCGTCTTCGGCGGTCAGAGTCAAGGCGGCGTTGTCGAAGACGCCCACCCGCGCAGCGCCGGCGAAGAGAACCGCCAATCCAATCGGCGCGAACCGTTTGGCAACGCCGCCGACCACCTCCAGTGAAGCGTTGTCGCCGCTGACATAAACGGCGGGCAGCTCTGATGCCGTGAGAACAAATCCGGTCACGGTACCGACCACAGGTTCGCACCCGTCCGGTCCGTGCTGCGCCGGGACGGCGGTCACGGTGACCGTGACCCGGTCCGCATCCTCAAGCACCACCCGTTCCCACGGAGCCATGCCGGTCACGGCCGCCATCCGTTCCGCTGTTTCCAGAGTCCCTAGGACTTTGGCGCCGCCGGATTCCACCAAGTGCCGACCGGACCAATCCAGGTTGTCGACGTGCTGGTCATGCGAGAGCAAGATGACGTCCACTGCCGGCAGGTCTTCGACCAGGATGGCCGGCCTGATGGTCTTCACTAGGGTTCCGGTCGCCGCCTGGAACTCGCCCGGTTCATCGAAGGTGGGGTCGGTCAGGAAGGTCCAGCCGCCATACTCCAGCAAGGCCGTCGGGCCCCCAACATGGGTGAATGCGGTTTCGCTCATGAGCCTATGGTGCCTGACTTGGCCCGCGGTGGACAGGGGCAGGTACACCGTGCCGACATCGGCTAGTCCTCCGGGCCCGCCGTGCCACCGTGTATAGGTATCTGGCCTATGGATGGTGCCTGACGGACCCAGCAGGGACAATCGGAGCAAGGGACGGCGACTATCCCGCCCTCACGGAATATCGGGAGGCAAGCCATGAAAACATTCGGGCAGTTGATCCTGGCCCTCGCCGCCGGCTGTGCGCTGGCAGCGATCTGGATCGCCGAGTTCCGCTGGCAGTGGGCGTTCACCGCCCTGTTCGTATTCTTCATCGGCAGGGCACTGGCAAAACGGCCGGAGCGAGAAAAGCGGCTCAAGTACACCCGGGCCAACATCGACGCGGTAAACCGGCTCCTCAAGGAGTAAAAGCGTCCACGCGAATACACCGATCTCCGCCGCCCCACAACTGCTGCCACCCATGGGGCAGCGTGTCACACTCTGCCTATATCTCCGTGGATAGACAGAGAAATGGCCGGGCGACAGACACCACACGACGGACAAGGAAAAACCCCGGAACGCGGCGAGTTCCGGGGTTTTTCATTTCGTTTTGCTGGTGGCTCCGACCGGCGTCGATCCGGTGACCTTTCGATTTTCAGTCGAACGCTCTACCAACTGAGCTACAGAGCCGTGGCAACATCTTGCGATGATCACCGATGGCGTTCCGAAATCGCTCCGGAAACCAAAGCGACCCTGACGGGACTTGAACCCGCGACCTCCGCCGTGACAGGGCGGCGCGCTAACCAACTGCGCTACAGGGCCTTGCATTTTTTTACGAGACTCAATCCTACCAGCCTTTTGAAGCGGTTCTGACCACTTCAGCGGCTGCCATTCATGACGTCTCGCGTACCCCCAACGGGATTCGAACCCGTGCCGCCGCCGTGAAAGGGCGGTGTCCTAGGCCGCTAGACGATGGGGGCCAGGACCACTTGGGATTCATTTCCCCGCTGTGGACCTATAAAACTATAGGGCCTGCTTCGGGAAAAACCAAAACGGGCCATGCTGCCCTGCTCAGGCTGCATCGGGCCGCCCTGCCATGCCCACCCGCAGGTAAGGTCGATGGCATGCCGATGGAGATGTCCCTGCCGGAATTTGAGGACGCGGTCAACGATGCGATCGACCAGATTCCGGAAGACATCATGCGCGAAATGAGCAACGTCGGCATCTTCGTCGAAGAGGAATACGTCCCGCAGCCGTGGGAGGATCCGGCAACGGAACTGCTGGGCATCTACGAAGGCACGCCGCTCACCGAGAGGGACCACTGGTGGGGCGCCGGGTCCATGCCCGACCGAATTGTGGTCTTCCGCGGCCCCATCCTGCGGATGTGTTCCTCCCGGGAGGAAATAGTCCACGAGATCCTGGTGACCGTGATCCACGAGGTCGCCCACCATTTCGGCATCGACGACGAACGCCTGCACGAGTTGGGCTGGGGCTAACCGCCAGCTTCCGGCTATCCCTGGCGCCACATACAGCGCATCTGCAGCTGGCCGCGCGGCGCAGGTACGGCGCGCTGATTACCTCCCCGACACATCTGCGCAAAACACCCCTCACTATGCCTTTTAACGTGGCGGGGCTGCAGGCAAGCTCGCTGGCGACACGCCGCTTCGCATCAAAACCTCGGAAATGACACTGATGTTGTTTATGTTACCGATGAGGTAAATGTTGCTTAAGTGACCCAAGGTGCATATTCTCAACGTGCTGTGTGAATGCAGTTCGGTCTAGTTGGGGGTGCCACCCGTTCGCACATTGACCGCTCTCGGCCCCAAGGCCGGCCGTCCTGAAAGGGCGCGTACATTCACTGCGCTCGTATTAAGGACCCGTTCGGATGAGGCTGCTTCCCTCGGGGCGTCCTGCCCCGCATCGATCGACGACGCCGGTGCGCGCCGTCGCGCTCTTCTCGGCCACCGCCCTGCTTGTCTGCGTTCCGGCCCTGGCGCCGGCCGTCGCCGCTCCAGCCGGACAATTGCCGCAGGTGACGTCGGTACGGATCACTCTGCCGGCCGCGCCGACGCTCCCCTCCGGCGACGAGATTGACGATGCCAAGGGCGATGCAGCCGCCACCCAGGCGTTGGTAGACCGGATCGAAGAACAGCTGAAGGCGGCCTCGGGGAACCTGGCCAACGCCCAGTTCGATTCGATGCGTTCGCAGAACACCTACAGCGAGTCACTGCTGAAGCAGCAAGAGCGGACCGCAGAGCTCGATGATGCCAAGGCCAAGGCGTCGCAGGCCGCCGAATACTTCGAATCGGTCAAGAACCAGGTGGGCCAGCTGGCCGGCGAGCTGTACCGGAACGGCGGCGTTAACCCCGCTATGAGCGCGCTGCTGGACAGCAAAAACACCGGAGATGTGCTCTACAAGGCCTCCACGCTGGATGCCCTGACCGCGAACCGCTCACAGACCCTGACCGAATCCCAGCAGGCGGCCCAGCTGTGGGCCGCCTGGGAGCTCTATGTCGCGCAGGCCGAGGAGGCCGCCAAGGACGCCGCTATAGCAGCGGAAGCCGCCGAGACTGATGCCAAGGCCGCCAGCGCCGCCCAGGAACAGCTCGTGATCCGCTACGAGGAACAGCGTCAGGCGCTCCTGGTGCATCTCGCCGAACTCAGAGGGACCAGCACTGGCGAAGAAGACGCCCGCATCGCCGCCTTGGAGAAGGCCGAGCAGGACCGCCAGCTCCAGGCGTTAGTTGAGCAGTCAGCACAAGAGGCGGCTGCTGCCCAGCGTCCCTCCGGCAGCAGCTCGACGACACAAGGTTCCACGGTGGCGCCGGCCAGCGACGACGTCACGCCGTCCCGGCCTACACAACCGTCAACCCCGCCGCAACCGTCAACCCCGCCGCCTTCGGCGTCCACGCCGGCGCCCTCCACGCCGAGGCCCTCCACCCCCAAGCCTTCGACGCCGAGGCCCTCAGCCCCTGCGCCGTCGACTCCTTCCACACCCGCAACGCCTCGGCCGACTCCGCCTCCAGTGAAGCCCAAACCCGAGCCTGAGCCGGAGGTGGTCACGCCGCCGCCGGTGGTGAATGCTCCCGCTGCAAATGGAGGCATCGCCGGCGCCGCCATCAGCTACGCGATGGCGAAGGCAGCGAACCCGAAAACCAAGTACGTTATGGGCGGAAACGGCCCTCTGGCGTTCGATTGCTCCAGCCTCACCCAACACGCATTTGCCAACGCCGGTGTAAACCTTCCCCGCGTCGCACAGGCTCAGTTCGACTACGCACCGTACAAGGTTCCGCTCTCGCAGTTGCAGCCCGGTGACTTGGTTTTCTGGGGCGAGCCGAACGCCATCTGGCATGTCGCCATCTACATCGGCGACTGGAAGGTCGTTCAGGCACTCAACCCCGGCGCAGGACTGGTCATCACACCCATTGGCGATATGTACGGAAAGTTGCACACCTTCGGGGCGCGCTGGGCCGTCTAGGCCGAACAGCCTTAAGTAGGCCGGACCCGGAACCTTGTTGGTTCCGGGCCCGGCCCATTTGTACTGCGGTGGTTTTTGTACCCCGGTGGTTATTGTCCCTCGGCGTCGGGGAGGGGACCGAAATTCCGGCGGTCGTCCAGCCGCGGATCCTGCCGGTCCGGGACCACCATGACCGGCCCCTTGGCGTGGTGCAGCACGCCCTGGCTGGTGGAACCGAGCAGCATGCCGGCGAAACCGCCGCGGCCGCGCGTACCGACCACCAGCAGTTCTGCCGTGCGGGAAGCATCGATCAGAAGTTCCACGGGCGAGCCGTCCTGCACCTCGCCGATGACGTGCAGGTTCGGGAAGTGGCTCTTGATCCAGGCCACGCCGGCGTCGAGCTGCTCCCGGATGTCCGCGTAGAGCGCTTCGCGGTCCAGCGGCGCGGGCACCCAGGCGAGCGAGCCAGTGAAGGGCGGCAGCGCGCACACCAGCTTGAGCGGGTAGCCAAGCCGCTCCGCCTGCTCGGCTGCCACCAGGGTGGCATTGCGTGCCTGCTCCGACCCGTCGACGCCGACGACGACGACCTTCTCGATGTCCTCCGGCCGCACGGCCTGTTCCTTGGACCGTGGGACTTCAATGTCCAGGTCCCCCAGCCGGGGCGCGCAGGCCAGCGGAATGGTCACAGTGGGGCACTCCGCGTGGGCCGGGACTGCGCTGCTGACCGAGCCGAGCAGCCGGCCCATGAAGCCGCCGCGCCCGCGCGTGCCGACCACTATCAGTTCGGCCTGTTCGGAGAGCTCCAGCAGGACGCCGGCAGCATCGCCGGTTTCCACTCTGGAGTCCACGTCCAGGTTATAGCCGGAGATTTTTGCCACCGCCTGCTCCAGCACGGCTTCGGCACCTTCGCGGATCACGGAATCGTCCAGCGTGGCATAGCCGGCATCCATGCTGGATGCAGCAAAGACGGGAACGGTATAGGCGGTGACGACGTGAAGCGGGGTCCGGCGCCGCTGCGCCTCCTCAGCAGCCCAAACCAACGCACAGAGGCTCTGGTCGGAGCCATCGACTCCGACCACGATGCCCCGCGGTGCGGCACCCTGTCCGGCGCTTCCGGCAGTGGCTTCGGTCATTCGTTCCGCCTCCCTCAACGTGGCGCGGGCTTCCTCGCCCGCTGCCTTCAGCTTACTCCGATACAAAAGCCTTCTCAGTGGCCACAAAGTTATGTAGGCTTCGATGACATTACTGTTGAATAACAGTTTCACAATGCGTTGCGGGCGGTCCGTTCGCCGTCCGAGGTTCTCCCTACCGTTCAAGGAGTCCGTGCAGTGAGTGGAGTTTCCACCCCAGAGGTTCCGACCGAGTACACCACCACGGTAGTCATCGGTTCCGGACTGCCCGGGTTGGCGGTGGCCAGTGAACTGAGCCGCCGAGGCGTGTCCTCGATCGTCGTGGCGGGCCTGCTCTCCCAGCCTTCCGATCCCAGCCGTCGGTGCCCGTTGCCAGACTCGTCGGTCCGCGGTGACCGCAATGATTTGGTGCGGTTACTGCAGGCCTACGCGACCAGCCATGAACTCGACATTCGACGCAGAACCTTTGCCTGCGGGGTCAGTCGGACCTCCGCGCAGACTGCGCCCGCATTGCAACTGGACCCGCTCCCTGGAGCACTGGAGGCACGCACGGCCCGCGTCCCTTCGATCAGCCGGGACAGCAAGCAGCGCTGGGTCATCCGCACCGAACGCGGGCTGCTGGTAGCCGATTCCGTAGTCCTGACGGGCTGTGCGCAGAACCAGATCCGGCGCCTGCTCCGCAGCCTGGGCATCGCGGCGGGGGAAAACGCGGTTGCTGTCCTGAAGGCCATCGGCCTGTATCTGGTGGGCGTTGCAGACCTGCTGGCCCCGAGCACCCGGGAGATCATCCGGCAGGCGAAAGTGGCTGGAGACGCCATCGCATCCTCCGGCCGCACGGCAGTCGCCTGAGAATCGGCAGCCAAGCGCCGCCGTCGTACGCCTCTGCGCGCTGCAGGAGCGTAGAATTCTGGGGAAAACTTCCAACTATGCCACTCACCTGTGGAGGACATTCCCCATGCCCGCAAAGGCAGCAGTAGCCGATAAGACTCCGGTGCTCGATCGATACTTCGAGATCACCAAGCGCGGCTCCAACTATTCACGTGAAATCCGCGGCGGCCTGGCCACGTTCTTCGCGATGAGCTACATCGTGGTGCTGAACCCGCTGATCCTGGGCGGCGCCGATTCAACCGGTGCCATGCTTGGTGCCGAACGCGTCGCGGCGGTGACGGCCCTGGTGGCCGGCGTGCTGACCATTGCGATGGGCGCGTGGGCCAAGTACCCGTTCGCCCTGGCGACCGGCCTGGGGGTCAACGCCTTCGTTGCCATCACGGTCGCGACCAATCCGGGCCTGACCTGGCCAGATGTCATGGGCCTGGTAGTGCTCTCCGGCATTACCATGCTGATCCTGGTGCTGACCGGGTTCCGGACCGCGGTGTTCAACGCCGTGCCGCAAAGCCTGAAGACCGCCATTGTGGTGGGCATCGGCATGTTCATCGCCCTGATCGGCCTGGTCAACGCCGGCTTCATCCGGCGCATTCCGGACGCGGCGGGAACCACTGTTCCGGTGGGCCTCGGGTTCGACGGCGTGCTGCTGGGCTGGCCGACCCTGGTCTTCGTTTTCGGCTTGATCCTGACCATCGCCCTGGTGGTGCGCAAGGTCAAGGGCGGCATCTTGATCGGTGTGCTGTCCGCCACTGTGCTCGCGGTGATCATCGAAGCCGTGGCCAACGTGGGACCGTCGGTGGGTCCGGACGGCTTCAACCCGCAGGGATGGTCCTTGGTGGTGCCCGAGCTGCCGAACGGCAGCTGGGTGGGGCTGCCCGATCTGAGCCTGGTCGGCCAGGTCAGCATTTTCGGCTCTTTTGGAACGCTGGGCTTCACGGCCGCTTCCCTGCTGGCCTTTGCGATCCTGCTGAGCATCTTCTTCGACGCCATGGGCACCATGGTGGGCCTGGCCAATGAGGCAGGACTGACCGACAAGCAGGGCAACATTCCGCACGTGGACCGGGTGCTGATCGTCGACGCCGTGGGCGCGGTTGCCGGCGGCGCCGGATCGGTCTCTTCCAACCAGATCTACGTGGAATCCGGTGCAGGCATCGGCGAAGGTGCGCGCACCGGCCTGGCCAACGTCGTCACCGGGCTGCTGTTCCTGTTGGCCATGTTCTTCACGCCGCTGATTTCGCTGGTGCCCTTCGAGGCGGTGGCGCCGGCGCTCGTCGTCGTCGGTTTCATGATGGTGGCCCAGGTGGGCAAGATCGATTGGGCCGACTGGGGCGTGGCCATCCCGGCCTTCCTGACCTTCACGCTGATGCCGTTCACGTATTCCATTGCCAACGGCTTGGGCGCAGGTTTCATCGCCTACGTGCTGGTGCGCACGTTCCAGGGCCGGGCCAGGGAGATCCACCCGCTGATGTGGATAGTGGCCGCCGCCTTCGTGCTCTTCTTTGGTATGGGGCCGGTGGAGCAGCTCATCGGCTTCCGCTGACCAACCGCCTCTCCCTGAACAACGCAGGGACCGGTGCCACCCCCCAACGGATGGCACCGGTCCCTTTCGCTTGCCCTGCTCAGGCCATGCCCCGGCTAGGCCGGGGGTTGGCCCGCCCCGGGCTTGGTTAGGCCTGTGCCCGCACGTCGGCTCCGGTCTGGGCGGCGAGGTCGGCCCGGTCCAGATCACGCAGCGAGGCGCCCTTGGTTTCACGTGCGAAGTACCCGGCCACGATGGTGATGACCGAAGCGACCACCAGGTACAGGGCCACCGGCAGCCAGTGCTCAAAGTCCTTCAGCAGCGTGGAAGCGATGATCGGGGCAAGCGAGCCGGCGAAGATCGACGTCACCTGGTAGCCCAGCGAGACACCGGAGTAACGCATCCGGGTGGGGAACATCTCGGCCATGATGGCCGGCTGTCCCGCATACATCAGGCCGTGCACGGCAAGGCCCAGGAAGATCGCGGCCAGGATGATGATCGGGTTCTGCGTGTCGAACATCGGGAAGGCCACGAAGGCCCAGACGCCCGACAGCACGGCGCCGGCCATGTAGACCGGACGGCGGCCAATGGTGTCCGATAGCCGCCCGTAGAACGGAATCACCACGAAGTGGAAGGCGTGCGCCAGGATCAGCAGGCCCAACACGGTGGTGACGTCGAAGTCGTGCACGGTCTTCAGATAGGTGATGGAGAAGGCCACGACGATGTAGTAAATGATGTTCTCTGCCACGCGCAGACCCATGGCAGTGAAAACACCGCGCGGGTACCGCTTCATCACTTCCACCACACCGTAGGAGGTGGACTTGACCTTGGCGGATTCCGCCTGGGCTTCCAGGAAGATCGGCGCCTCGGTGACCTTGGTGCGGATGTAGTAGCCCACGAGCACGATGACTGCGGAGAGCCAGAAGGCAACGCGCCAGCCCCAGGCCTGGAATTCGGCGTCGGAGAGGATGCCGGACATGACCCACAGCACCACCGTGGCCAGCATGTTGCCCATCGGCACGCCGGCCTGCGGCCAGGAGGCCCAGAAGCCGCGTTTGTCGGCCGGGCTGTGCTCGGCGACCAGCAGCACGGCGCCGCCCCATTCGCCGCCGATGGCAAAGCCCTGGATGAACCGCAGGGCCACGAGCAGGCCCGGCGCCCAGTAACCGATCTGGTCGAACCCGGGCAGGCAGCCCATCAGGAAGGTGGCTGCGCCGATCAGGATGATGCTCAGCTGCAGCAGTTTCTTCCGGCCCACCTTGTCACCAAAGTGTCCGAAAACTATGCCGCCCAGCGGCTGGGCGATGAAGCCGACGGCGAAGGTGACGAAAGCGGCGATGATCGCGTCCAGTTCGGTGCCGGCATTCGGGAAGAACAGGGCGCCGAAAACCAACGTGGCTGCCGTGGCGTAGAGGAAGAACTCGTACCATTCCACGACCGTGCCGGCCATGGAAGCCGTAACAACCTTGCGCAGGACCGACAGCGGCGACTCCTGCGGGGCGCCGGATCCGGGTCCGGTGGGGGTAGCGTGGGCGCTCATCTTTCTCTTTGAGTGGCGTGCGGATACTGCGGTGCGTGGCCGCCGGAAGGCTCCGGCGCGCCTGTGAGTGAGGTCACAATGCGACCACACTGAGTATTCCCTCGCCGCGTGTGCATCAATGGCAAACTTTGCAGGTCGAGTCTGCAAAAATGCAGATATGACTTCCGCGCCTCAGCCCACCAACCCGGACGACCTGATCATTCTGCTCGCCGTGGCACGCACCGGCAGGTACACCTCCGCAGCCGAAAACCTGGGCCTGAACCACACCACGGTCTCCCGCCGGATCGCCGCCCTGGAGAAGGCCTTGGGCGGCCGCGTGTTCTCCCGCGCGCCGGGTGGCTGGGAACTGACCGACCTTGGCCGTAAGGCGGCGACGGTGGCCGAGCGAATCGAGGAATCGCTGGCCGGACTCAATCGCACGCCGGATGAAGCAGGCCAATTGGCCGGCGTGGTGAGATTGTCCGCCACCGACGGCTTCAGCGCATATGTTGCCGCGCCGGCAATAGCCCGGCTGCAGCAAAACCATCCAAAGCTCAGCGTGGAGATCGTGACCGCCGCCCGGCGGGCTTCGCAGCACCGCCCGGGCCTGGATTTCGAAGTCGTCGTCGGGCGGCCGCAAGTCATCCGTGCACGATCCATCCGGTTGGGCAGCTACGTCCTGGGCCTGTACGGCTCCCGCGACTATCTGGCCAAACACGGCACGCCGGACAGCGTCCGCGCGGCCATGAACCACCCGCTGGTGTATTTCATCGACTCGATGCTGCAGGTGGATGATCTGGACGCCCCGCGCCGGTTGCTGCCGGCGATGGTGACCGCCCTTGGTTCCACCAATGTGTTTGTCCATGTGGAGGCCACCCGCGCCGGCGCCGGTCTCGGCCTGCTGCCGTGCTTCATGGCCAACCAGCATCCGGATCTGGTCCGCATCCTGCCGGAGGAACTGGAGGAGCGTCTCGGTTACTGGTTGGTGGCACGCCCGGAGTCGCTGAGACAACCGGCCGTCGCCGCCGTCGTCGAAGCGCTCAGGCGGGAGGCCCGCACACGGGAGGCAGAACTGCTGGGAAGACCTGCGAAAGGTCAGGATGAAAGGTGAAACCACGGTGAAAGGATTAATTAGACCGAGATGCCGGGCACTGTACCTAACTTGGGGGGATTAGGTTGTCAGCACCCGGCATCCGGCGCCGGACCAAGTCCGGCTTAGCAGACGTAGCGCTCCAGCCACCATCCATAGTGTCGAAGCCGTTTTTTCTACGCCTGCCTCCGGAGAGCCCGCCGCAAGCGGCTGGCTCCCGGGCCTAGTACGGCCGTGGATCGGCCGTTCGCTTCCATCTTACAAACAAATTCCGGCCGAAGTCATAACGTTCCAGGAAAGGCAGCTAATTGACCGGCGGGTCTTGCCGGATCGCCGATCCTCTGCAAAACTGCGCTATTTTTGCCCCGTCCCACAGCTGTGCTGGCACCGCGCCGTGCAGCAGTTCGCGGATCAACGAAGGGCCGGCCTCCAGCGGCTCGTCGCTGGCGGCGATCACCACGTTTCCGTGCCGCCGGCCCTTAAGCATCGGCGGGTCGGCAATCATCACCAGGTGCTCGAAAACCTCGCCGATGGTCGCCGCTTCCTCGCGCGCGCCGGCCAGCTGGGGCGAGTCGCCGCAGTTCACCAGATAGACGCCGCCGGGCGAGAGCACGCGCCGCGCCGCCCGGGTGAATTCCAGCGTGGTCAGCGGCTCCGGGGTCGTACTGCCGAAGAAGACGTCGCGGATCAGCAGGTCCCTGCTGTCTTCGCTCAGCGATTCGGTCACCGCCCGCGCTTCGCCTACCCTGATCCGCACCAGAGGGGCCCGCGGGATGTCGAACCACCGCCGCACCAGCTCGGCCAGCTTCGCATCAATCTCGACGACGACCTGCCGGGCCTGCGGATAGGCAGCCGCCAGGTAACGGGCCATCGAGCAGGCTCCGCCGCCCAGGTGCAGCACGCGCAGCTTTTCCCCGGACTCCCAGCGGGATCCGATCAGCGCCGCCATCCAACGCATGTATTCAAAGTCCAGCCGCAGCGGATCGCCGACCACCACGTGGGAGGACTGGACGCCGTTGATCTTGAGCAGCCAGCTGTCCGCAGATTCCGGTTCCCGGATCAGCTCGGCCACCCCGGAAGAGATTTCGTAACGCCCTTCGGCCGGCCCGCCGGACGCCTCCGGCTCCCGGGCCGCGTCGGCCCGGGCGCTCCGCCGCCCCATCGGCTACTTGACCAGAGCCAGTGCGAAACCGTCCCAGCCCTTGCCGCCCACGGTCTGGATCGCGGTGGCATCGAGGCGCTCGTCGGAGCCCAGCAGCGCCAGCGCGTCGCGGGTGCCGCGGATGTCGCGGTCCTCGGTTCCGTCGCCACCGTCGGCCAGCACCTGCCCGGAGCGGACCACGTTGTCCACCACAATCAGGCTGCCCGGACGCGTCAGCCGCAGCGCCCACTCAACATAGTTGCGGTTGTTTTCCTTATCCGCGTCAATGAACACCAGATCGAAAGGCCCGTCGTTCCCGGCGGCCAGGCTCGGCAGCGTTTCCAGCGCGGCACCCACCCGGATGCTGACTTTGTCCGCCACGCCCGCGGCCTCCAGATTCCGCTGCGCCACTTCTGCGTGGTACGGCTCGTACTCGCAGCTGACCACTTCACCGTCGTCCGAAACTCCGCGGGCCAACCAGATGGTGCTGTAGCCGCCAAGCGTGCCGATCTCCAACACCTTGCGCGCCCCGGTCAACTTGGCCAGCAGCATCAGCAGCTTCCCCTGCGGGGCGCTCACCTCGATGGCCGGCAGGCCCTCCCGGTCCGCGCTCTCCCGGGCCGATACCTGGGCCTGGTCTTCGGCCACCAGGGTGGCGGTCAGGTAGTCCTCCACCGCGGTCCACGCTTCGGCCCGGTCGGCGCCCTGCATCCCGCGCTCGTGACTCACTTCTGATCCTGTTCGCTGATGGCGGCCTCCAGCCGGTCCACCTTCCCGGTCAGCTCTCCGTAATAGCCCGGGCGAATATCGGCTTTGAGCACCAGCGACACCCGTGATCCGTACCGGCTCACGGCTTCGGTGGCACGCTTGACGACGTCCATCACCTCGTCCCATTCGCCCTCGATGGTGGTGAACATGGCGTCGGTCTTGTTCGGCAGGCCCGATTCCCGGACAATCCGGACGGCCTCGGCGACGGCGTCGTGCACCGAGGCGTCGTGCGGTGCGGGACCGGCCACGGGAACTCCGGAGGGTGCAACAGAGAAGGCTACAAGCATGGCTTCAGTCTTCCACAGCGCCACAGCCGACGACAGGCCCGCGGTCACCTGCCGCAATCAACTGTCCCGTGGACCACACAGGTAGGTGACGCATCTTATATGCAAATGCATAGAAGACCGGCGGATTGCGGGCTACGGTGGAAGTACGGGCCAAGAACCATGATTCCGCCGGCCGGTCCCGCGGAAACAGCCCCGCTGATGCCGAGTCCAAGGAGATCCCATGAAAGCCTGGCAGTTCACCAATACTCACGAGCCCCTCGTACTGACCGAGGTCGGCGAGCCAACGGCCGCCCCGAACGGCGTGGTCGTCGATATCAAGTCGGCCGGCCTGTGCCACTCCGACGTCGGCATGCTCGAAGACGAGGGCTGGCTCTCCACGCTGGCCAAGCGCCCCATCACCCTGGGACACGAGGTTGCCGGCGTCGTCACCGAGGTTGGCGATGGCGTGACCGACTGGAAGGTCGGAGACCGTGTTGGCTTCTGCCCCACCACTTCCGCGGGCGCTCCCGGCTACGCGTTCGACGGCGGTTTCTCCTTCAAGGCTGCGATTGACCAGGAGGCGTTGGTCCGCATCCCGGACAATGTCAGCTTCTCGCAGGGCGCGGCCGGCACCGATGCCGGCATGACCAGCCACCACGCTGTGATCGCCAACGGACAGGTTAAGGCCGGCGATAAGGTCGGCATCATCGGCTTTGGCGGCCTCGGCTCGATCGGCGCCCGCGTAGCGGTCCTCGCCGGCGCGGAGGTCTACATCGCCGAAGTCAACGAGAAGATCTGGGACCAGGCCCGAGAGATCGGCGCCAAGGATGTGGCCAAGTCCATCGCAGACTTCAAGGAGATTGGCCTGGACGTCATCGTGGACTTCGCCGGTTTCGGCACCACCACAGCCGAGGCCATCGAGACCGTCCGCCGCGGCGGCCGCGTTGTCCAGGTCGGCATGGGCCGGCTGGAATCCACCATCAGCACCAAGGCCCTGATTCTGTCCGAAGTCACCTTGATTGGCTCGCAGGGCGGCACCAAGGAGGACGTGCAAGGCGTCTACGACTACTTCGCCACCGGCAAGCTCAACCCGACCGTCACCGAGATCAGCTTCGAGGAGATCCCGGAAGGCCTTGAAAAACTCAAGAAGGGCGAAGTCGTCGGCCGGCTGGTCGCCAAAATCGCTGACTGACTCCTGACTGCATGATTGACGACGGCGGTGCGCACCGCCGTCGTCAATCCGGCTTAAGGGGGGACAACAGCCGACTCAAGCGAGGAGGGCCAACGTCCGTTTGAGGAAGGGCCGCTCCGCGGCTACCCCCAGCCGGCCAGCCGGAGCAGCGCGGCCGCGGCGGCTCCGGCGATGACCACCACCAGGAACGGCGCCCGCACCACCAGTGCGACGGCGGCGGCCAGCAGGGCGCCGAGCCGGGCGTCGAACACCAACTGCTGGCCGGTGGAGAAGGCGTTGACCACGGTCAGCGACGCGAGCAGGCCGATGGTCATGGTGGCGGCGATGCGGGACATCCGCTGGTTCTTCATCCACTTGGCTGGGACCAGGTAGCCCGCCAGCTTGGTCAGGTAGGAGATGGCGCAGGCGATAAGAATCCAGATCCACAGGGTCACGGGGCTTCCTTTCCGTCTGCACTGTCCCCTGAGCCGCGGTCCTGCCCGGTGGTGTGGCGCTCGGACTGGGCGAGAGTGTGCGTGCCGTCATGCTCGGCGTACGGCTCGTCGTAGGGCTCGATGTCCGGAGCCATCCCGGCTGGAACCTGTTTGTGCGTGAACCAGCCGATGGCCGCCGCAACGGCTGCGGCCACCAGGATGGGCACGCCGCTGGGGACGAACGGCACGGCCAGCAAGGTTGCCACGGCGCACACCACGGCGATGGCCGCCGGCTCTTTGCCTTTCAACCGCGGCCAGAGCAGGGCCAGGAAAGCAGCGACCGCGGCTCCGTCCAGGCCCCACTGCTTCGGGTCCCCCAGCGCGTTTCCGGCCAGCGCACCCACCAAAGTGAACAGATTCCAGAGCAGGAAAATACCCACGCCGGCTGTCCAGAAACCGCGCCGCCGCTCGACCGGGTCCTCCTGGCCGGACGCCGTGGCGGTGGACTCGTCGATGGTCACGTGGGCGGCCAAAGGACGCCGCCAGCCGCGCGGGGAGACCAGCGCATTCATCTGCATGCCGTAAATGCCGTTGCGGATGCCCAGCAAGGCGGAAGCAGTCATCGCGGCCACGCCGGTCCCACCGCCCCCGATCACCCCGATGAACGCGAACTGTGAGCCGCCGCTGAACAGCAGCAGGCTCAGCGCCATGGTCTGCCAGAGATCCATTCCCGACGTCACGGAGAGCGCACCGAAGGAGACCCCGTACAGCCCGGTGGCGATCGAAATGGACAGCCCCACCTTCACGGCCGGGGACTGGAAAAACTTCACCCATCTACAGTAGCCGGGCACACGGCTGCCGTGGCGGCATCAAGGAGGGCTCCGCCGTTGTGCGGGGAAAGCAGGTGCAGGGCGGCCTACAGCGCGTCCTGCGCGTGGCCGTTGATGGCGTCCGCCGCCCGAATCAAAGCCAGATGCGAGAACGCCTGCGGAAAGTTGCCGGTCATCCGCTTGTTCACCGTGTCGTACTCTTCGGCCATCAGCCCCAGCTCGTTCGCGTAGCCCATCAGCCGGTCCATCAGGTCGCGCGCATCGCCAATCCGCCCGGAGCGGGCATACTGTTCCACCAGCCAGAAACAGCAGGCCAGGAACGGATGTTCGCCCGGCGCCAGCCCGTCCACCCCGGAGGTGGTCCGGTAGCGCAGGATCAGCCCGTCCGCGTCCACGAGATCCTGCTCCAACCGGGCCACGGTACCGAGCATCAGGTCGTCGTCGTACTTCAAAAAGCCCACCTGCGGCAGCACCAGCAGCGAGGCGTCCACCTCGGTGCCGTCGTAGCACTGGGTGAAGGAGTTGATCTCCCGGTTGAAGCCGTGCTCCATGACCTCCTCGCGCAGCCGGTCCCGCAGTTCCGCCCACCGCACGGCCTTGCCATCCAGCCCGTGCTCCCGCACGGCGCGGACTCCACGGTCGAAGGCCGCCCACATCATCACCCTGGAGTGCGTGAAGTAGCGCCGGTCGCCGCGGGTCTCCCAGATGCCCTGGTCCGGCTGGTCGAAGTGCTTCTCGACGTAGTGCAGCATGGCCTTCTGCAGCGGCCAGGAGAAATGGTCCTCGGTTACGCCCAGGTTGCGCAGCTTCTCCAGTGCCACCATGACCTCGCCGATCACGTCCGCCTGGTACTGGCAGACAGCACCGTTGCCCACCCGGACCGGAGCGGAGCCTTCATAGCCGGGCAGGTGCTCGATGATGCGCTCCTGGAGGTCACGTTCACCGGCCACCCCGTACATGATCTGCAGGTCTTCCGGGTCGCCGGCCACCGCGCGCAGCAGCCAGTTGCGCCATTGCAGGGCCTCGGTCTCATAACCGTGGGTCATCATCGATTCCAGCGTCAGCGCGGCATCTCGGAGCCAGACGTACCGGTAATCCCAGTTCCGCTCCCCACCGAAGGACTCCGGCAGCGAGGTGGTCGGCGCGGCAACGATTCCGCCGGTGGTCTCGTGCGTCATGGCACGCAGCACCAACAGCGAGCGCTTGACCATGGCGTTGTAGTCGCCCTGCGGCGGGAACCGCGAGCACCAGTTCTGCCAGAAGTTCACCGTCTCATCCAGCGCGGCGTCGACGTCGATCATCGGCGGGACGGTCCGATGGGACGGAAACCAGCACAGCTCGTAGTCGATCTTCTCGCCGGCCCTGATGGTGAATTCGCCCCGGTGCCGGCGTTCCGCGGCGCGCGGCAGGTCATCCCCGTGCAGCACCAGCGCATCCGGCCCGGCGATCGCGACAATCGATTCCTTCCCGGTCTGCTCGTCCTTGACCCGGTTCACCCAGGGGATCACGTCCCCATAGTGGAACCGCATGATCAGCTCCTGCCGGATCTTCATCTCGCCGGACAGACCCTCTACCCGGCGCACCAAGGACGCCCTGCGGTCGCCCACCGGCATGAACTCGGTGATCAACGCTTCGCCCGTGCTGCTCTTCCATCGGGTCTGCAGCACAAAAGTGGACACAATATAGGTGCGCTTGGCGACGACGGCGTGCGGCTCCTCCGCTGCATCGGCGGCGGTTGGCGGACGGTGACGCCTCGCGGCCCGCCGGTAGGTCGGCGCCGCCACCACGCCGCCATCGTGCATGGCGTCCGTTGTGGTGGACTGCGCGGATCCCGAGCCGGCCGCCGATTCGGCCGTGGCACCGGTGGCGGCGCCGGAGGGCCCGGCCTCGGCGGTGCCGGCGGCGTCGCCGGAATGCGCTGCTTCACCGGCCGTATCGCCCGTCCCGGCAGCCCTTTTGGCCTCCTCCGTTGCGGACGGCCCGTAGATATCCGGGTTGGCGGAGACCGCTTCGTCGTGTTCCTGGGTAGAGACCGGGGGCTGGCTCGCTTGGACTTCCGCCGGGTCGTTGCCCTGTTCGCCCTGCGGGCCGGCGCCCATCGGCGACTCCGTCTGGGGACGCGCTCCGTCCGGGGCCAGCAGCCAGCGGCCGTGTTCGGGGGCCCCCAAGAGCGCGGAGAAAACAGAGGGCGAGTCGAAGCGGGGCAGACAGAGCCAGTCCATGCTTCCGGACCGGGACACCAGCACTCCCGTATGCAGATCTGAAATCAGTGCATAATCCTCAATGGGAGATGCCATGCACCAAATAAACCACAAAGGCCATGATTGCGGCAGTGGCCCGCGGGCTGCTATTCGCCCGGCAGCGGCGGTGGCCTAGACGCCGGCGGCCTCGAGTTGCCGGCGGACCTCGGCCGGGCGGTTCGTCGTGATCTCGCCGAAGCCCAGGTCGCGGCACAGCTTCACGTCCTGCGGATCGTCGACCGTCCAGACCCGGAACTGCGTGCCGGCATCCAGCCAGCGGCGAACCAGCGGCAGATGCGAGCGCACATAATCCACGCCAGGTCCGGCCAGACCCACTCGGTGGTCTTCGATCAGGCCTTCGCCTTCGGACAACGCCCGGCGCAACAGTACGGCCACGGCGCCGACGGTCAGCTCGCCCATCATCAGGCTGGCCTTGAGCTCCTCGGCGTCGATGTCATCCAGCAGTTGGCAGAGATACTCGCCGGGCATGTTGTCGGCCAGGTACTTCATCGCGTCCGGGTGAAAGCTCATGAAGCTCATCTGAATGTTAGCCAGCCGGGAGGTGTCCGGGTCCCAGCCCTCTGCCATCAGGTACTTGAGCAGTTCGTCTTCCAGCTCCTGCCCGTACGGGCTGGGGTGCTTGAGCTCCACCGCCAGGCCCAGCGGCCGTCCGGCGTCCCGCATCAAATCCACTAGGTCGTCGAGGGTGACCAGTTGGTCGGCGATGCCGCCGTATTCGGGCGGAATCGGCACGCCCTTCCAGGAACTCACATCCAGCTGCAACAGCTCATCCAGCGTGTAGTCGGAAACGTTGCCAGTGCCGTTGGAGGTGCGGTCCAGCGTGAAGTCATGGAAGCAGACCAGCCGGCGGTCCTTGGTCAGGTGGACGTCGCACTCGATCCCGTCGGCGCCATCGGCGATCGCCTGCAGATAAGCAGCACGGGTATTCTCCGCATACTGCTCGCTTGAACCGCGGTGGGCGTAGATCCTCTGGTCCATGAATTCACCGTACGCGATGACCGGACAACCGGGACCGCCGTAGGGTTGACTGAAGGGTGAATGATCGATGATCGTTCGGCGATTCGGCTTCGGAGGCAAGATGGGCACTCAGACGGGCGGCGGCGTCGCACCTGACACGGCGGACGGGCGTACAGACGGGCCGAGGGGCGTGCCGATGGGCGGAAACACCGCGGGAAACATGTTCGGGAGCGGACCACACGGCGGCAGCCGGACCGCTGCGGTGCCGGACAGTGTCCGGGCCGCGGGCCTGCGCCGGATGAAGTTGCTGGCCACCGGACTGCTGGTGGTTCTGGCCCTGGTCTTCATGGTCTCCTTCGCCCTGCAGGAAAGCTATCCGTGGCTGGCCTACGTTCGGGCCGCGGCCGAGGGCGGCATGGTGGGCGCACTGGCGGACTGGTTTGCGGTGACCGCGCTGTTCAAACACCCGATGGGGCTGAAGATCCCCCATACTGCCATCATTCCGCGCCGCAAAGACCAGATCGG
This sequence comes from Actinomycetota bacterium, assembly GCA_051751385.1. Lineage (GTDB taxonomy): Bacteria > Actinomycetota > Actinomycetes > Actinomycetales > Micrococcaceae > Crystallibacter. The sequence goes on from JBNJKW010000004.1 coordinate 59,009, forward strand.
GGCGAGCCTGGGCCAGTTCGTGGAGGAGAATTTTTTGGCCGAGGACGTGGTCAAGGCCAAGATCGGCTCACTCGGCATTACCGCTAAGACCGGACTCTGGCTGGAACGGCCGGAGAATACCGAAAGGGTCGCCCGCGAGGGAGCCACGGCCATCCGCGGGGCCCTGCAGGTGCTCAACGACGAGGACGTGCAGGAACTGATCGAGTCGCTGGCCCGGCGGCACCTGCTCAATCCGCCGTGGGGTCCGCCGCTGGGGCGGCTGGCCGAGCATGTGCTGCGCGACGGCCACCACCTGAAGCTGGTGGATCTGCTGCTGGACCGTGCCGCCGACTGGGTGCTGGACAATCAGGAGACCGTGGCTCGGCTGGTCTCCGACCGCTCGCCGACCTGGGTGCCGCAGTTCCTGGATTCGTTGGTCGGCGACAAGGTCCATCTGGAGCTGTACAAGTTCATCCTTGCGGTGCAGGCCGACCCGGACCATCCGATGCGCCGGCAGTTGGACGCCTATCTCAACTCTCTGGCGCAGGATCTGCAGCATGATCCGGAGATGATGGCGCGGGTCGAAGCGATCAAGCACAATGCGCTGGGCGATCCCGAAGTGCGGGCGCTGGCGACCCGGACCTGGGAAACGCTGAAAACCGCGCTGCTGGAGGCGGTGGAAGATCCGCAGAGCGAGCTGAGCCTGGCGTTCAAGCGGGCGGTGGCGGACTTCGGCCACCGGTTGGCCACCGACGTGGAACTGGCGGCCAAAATCGATGGCTGGATCGAGGAGGCGGCGGGGTATCTGGTCCGGACCTACCGTTCGCAGATCGCCAGCGTCATCACCGAGACAGTGGAGCGCTGGGACGCGCAGGAGACGTCACGCAAGATCGAGCTCCAAGTGGGCCGGGATCTGCAGTTCATCCGGATCAACGGCACCGTGGTCGGCTCGCTGGCCGGGCTGACCATTTTCACGCTGGCCACCGCCGTCTTCGGATAGCCGAGGCCCGGCGGGCTCAGTCGGCCCAGAAGAAGCGGACGCGTTGGCCGGGCCGGGCCTGGGCGAGCAGCGGCAGGTCCGGCGCCGCCACCACGGCCGGCACCGGATAGCCGCCGGTCACCGGATGGTCGGCCAGGAACACGGTGGGAAGCCCGGATGGCGGCACCTGCACCGCGCCGGTGACCATGCCCTCGCTGGGCAGTTCCCGTTCAACCACCCGCTGCAGCGGCCGCCCCAGCAGCCGCAGCCCCACGCGGTTGCTGTCGGCGCTCACCGACCAGTTGCCGAGCGCCAATCGCCGGCGCGTGTCCGGGGCGAACCAGTCCAGCCGAGGGCCGGGCTGCAACCGCACTGCCAATGTGCCGGCGGGCGGAAGCGGCGCCGGAATCCACGGTGGCTTGAGGGCTGGCGTGCCGGCGCCGACCCGCAGCACGTCCCCGTCCTGCAGTCGCGCCGGGCCCATGCCGGAGAGCAGATCGGTGGCCGCCGACCCCATCAGCGCCTCGGCCACGATGCCGCCGGCCACTGCCAGGTAATAGCGCAGTCCGAAGGTGGCCACGCCGATCTCCAGCCGCCGGCCCGCCTTGATCCGGAACGGGCGGTAGCGCTCCTTGCTGCGTCCCGCGGCCGACACCTCGCCGAAGGCGCCGGTCAGCGCAACCAGCGCGTCGTCGTCGAACTGCAGGACCGCCCCGCCCAGCAGCAACTCCAGACCGGCCGCGGATTCCGGGTTGCCCACCAGCCGGTTGGCCGCGCGCAGGGCCCGGGCATCCAGCGCACCGGACGGGCTGACCCCGATGGCGGCATGGCCCGGCCGGCCGAGGTCCTGCACCAACAGTTCCGGCCCCGTCTTGACCACCGTAATCATGGCTACACCGCCCTGAACCGGACGCGCGTTCCCGGTACTATCAGCGCAGGCTGCTCCCCGGCGGCGTCCCACAACTGGGCATCGGTCCTGCCGATCAGCTGCCAGCCGCCGGGCGACGCCGCCGGGTAGACGCCGCTGAACTCCCCCGCCAGGCCCACGGATCCGGCGGGTACCCGGGTCCGCGGTTCGGCCAGCCGCGGCACCTGCAGCGGATTGTCCGGTGCCACCAGATAGGCGAATCCGGGAGCGAAGCCGGTGAACGCGGCCGTCCATTCGCAGTGCTGATGCCGCCGGACCACCTCGGCCTCGCTCACGCCCAGCAGCCGCGCCACCTCCGGCAGGTCCTGGCCCGAGTAGTCCACCTCGAGCGTGACGATGTCCCCGGGGTCTCCGGCGGTGCTTGCTTCGGCGTCGTGCGGTGCCGTTTGTTCCAGCCAGCGGCGGACGACGGCGGTGCTCGCCGGGGCGGCGAAGGTCACCAGGATGGTGCGGGCAGCGGGAACCAGCTCCGTTACCCCGGGCGGCAGGGCGGCCGAGAGCGCGGTGTAGTGTGCCAGGACGTCGTCGAGGGTGGTGAATTCGGCCAGCAGCGCGCCCTTGCCGAAGGGCAGGATCCGCACCCTACCGTCCAGATGTCCGGGCGGCGGCATCGGTGAAGGGACGGAGGGTGAGGCCAGCCGCGGCCAGCCGCTGCCGGACCAGCCGTGCCATGGCCACTGCCCCGGGGGTATCGCCGTGGACGCAGAGCGAATCGGCCGCGCCCCGCAGCGCAAATTCCACCGCGCGGTCGGCAATCTGCTCCAGGTCTTCCAGCAGGTCGCCCGGTTCGCCGCGCGGAATCAGCGTGCCGTCGCTGCGGTAGCCACGGTCCACGAAGGCCTCGCGGAACACCGGCAGCCCGGCACCGGCGGCCAGTTCGAGCACGGCGGATCCGGGCAGCCCCAGGAGGGGGAGCTGTGAATCGAAAGCGCCGACGGCCTCCACCACCGCCCCGGCCTGGGTGCGATCGTGGACTATCCGGTTGTAGAGGGCGCCGTGCGGCTTCACATAGGCAATGGGCGTTCCCACGCTCCGGGCAATCCGGTCGAGCGCAGCCAGCTGGGCCGCGACGTCGGCAACCAAGTCGGCCGGCGCCACCTCCATGGACCGACGGCCGAACCCGGCCCGGTCCTGGTAGGAAACGTGCGCGCCCACAGCCACCTGGTTCTCGGCCGCGCGACGGCAGCTGGCCAGCATGGTTTCATCGTCGCCGGCGTGGTAGCCGCAGGCGATGTTGGCGCTGGTGATCAGCGGGAACATCGCAGCGTCGTCGCCCACCAGCCGGCCGTCGACCGATTCGCCGAGGTCGCTGTTCAGGTCGATCCCCGGCCGGTCACTCATCGTCCGCGGACTCCGCAATGGCTTTTTGCCCGTTACGCTTCCGGAGGGGGAGTTTCTCCAGCATCTTGGCAGTCAGTCGCCCTGACGCTGCCGGGAGCTTGCCCAGCCGGTACCGGTTCTCGGCCAGGTCCTCCACCAGTGACATAGGCAGCACCAGCGGCGGCTCGCCGAAGGCCGTTTTGGTGGCGCGGATGACGCGCCGACCCATCACGTGGTTGCCGGCCCCGCCGACCGCCGCGCCAATACCGAACGGGATGGCACGGCCCAGCAATGCCGTGCCCTGCTTGGCCACCAATCTGGACAGGAAACGCTTCTGCAGGTTGTCCAGCAAGGAACTGACCATGCCGGAGGGCATGCTGCTGCCCACGGCATTTCCCCAGGCGCGGGCTGGATTCCCTCCGCGGCCGCCGACCTGTCCGGCGAACTCCTTGATCAGCGAGCTCCCCTCCTCGCCCATCAAGATGCCCATCACCAATGCCTGCGAGCGCTCGGGGTTTTCAGTATCAATGCCGTGCAGCTCGGCGATGGACTGGGCGAAGAGCGCCGTGGACTCCAGGAAGCCCATAGTTGCCACCGCAGAAAGGCCGAGCGTGGCCACTGTGCCTACACCGGGCATGACGGCGGTGGCCCCCACCGCCGTACCGCCGCCGGTCACGGCTATCAGGTAGTTCTTCTCCAGCGTCGCGGCCAGCTCAGCCGGCGTCGCATCCGGATACTTGCGCCGCAGCCGGTCCAGGTTTGCCAGGACCAGCGGCCGCTGGACGTCCAGCGCCTTCATGAAGGCGGTCGTCACACCCGGCTTCGGGTTGCCCTGCTTATCGAAGGCCGCATCCGCGGCGACCCGCACGGCTGGATTGATCTTCCGTCCGTTGGCCACAAAACCCTCCTGGAGCTATCGACACCGCAATTGGTGTTCAGGCCTTAAGCGTAGATCACAGCTTCCGGGACGTTACCGCAAACAGCAAGTATGCTGACAAATGCACCGCGTACTTCCTATCCGACGGTCGGCATCAGCACTGGCTGCGCCGGCCGCCCAATGTCAAAGGAGTTAGTGGCTATGAGAATCGGATCATCAATTGCGTTGATTGCCATCGGCGCAATCCTTGCCTTCGCTGTTGCGGACGTCGTGGATTTCGTCGACCTGACCCTGATCGGCTGGATCCTCATGGGGGTCGGCGTGCTGGGCCTGATCATCTCGATCGTCATGGCCGTTCCCCGCAGGGACCACCGCGTGACCGAGAGCCGCCAAGTGCAGGACCCGAACACCGGCGAAACCATCCGCCGAGACGAAACCCGCGGCAGCCTCTAGGCCACCCTCCAGAGCCGACCGCCAAGGCCGACGGCGCAGGGCCGGGGGCGCGGGGCCGGGAGGTCAGCGCGGCTTCTTGCTTCCCAACGCCACCAGCGACAGCACGATGCCCGCCCCGCAGACCAGCGTGGCGATGGACGCCAAGAGCGGGGTGCCGCTGGCCGCGCCGAGGGCCAGACTAAGTGGCAGCCAGAGCACGGCCCAGCCGAGCACTGCGAACAACGGCGCGTAGCGCTCGCCCCGAGCCGTCCACCGGTAGGCAAAAATCGCCAGGACCACGACGGCGAGCGCGCCGGCCAGGGAGATCCCGGCGAGGGCGCCGCCCGCGTCCGGCTCGTCCCGTGCCCCGGTAGCAAAAGCGGTCAAAGCGTCCACGGCCATCACGATGACGCCGATCGCGATGGCCAGCAGCAGGACGTTGCCAGCCTGGATCAACAGCATGCGGCGCAGATCAGGCCTCACGCTGCCTCCTCCCATAAAGCGCAGTGCCCCGGGCGGAGAATTTCCGTTCGGGGCACTGCGTCCGGCACTGGCGGGTTATTACCAGCGCACTTTCTTCTCCGGCGGACCCTGCCTGCCGCTGGCATGCTTCGGCTTGTGGCTGTTGCCGATGCTGTGCCAGCCGGGCAGATCGCCGGCTTTCGCGGCCCGTGACGATGCCAGCTTTGCCTGTTGCTCATCTGTCAGCTTGGCAGCTGCAGCCGGAGCGAGGCGGACGTTCGGTTCAAGCGACTCTGCGGGCTTCGGCGCCCGCGGATCGATATCAGTCATGGCTCTCCTTAGGTATTCCCGTGGAGCGTGCTGGAGACTTTTCCGCCGGATCCGAGCTCAAAGCGAAGACGCCAAATAGTCGGATCGGATCCGGAGTGCGGGGGTGGATTCAGGGAACCACTCGCGAGGTAGAGCCTCAGCAAGCTTTGTTTCGGTTGTCGGTTTTGACCGGTCCAGGACCTGGTTACTCGAAAATCAGAATTCCCATGGCGCACAGCCTAACAGCGTTGCCCGGCATCCGGTAGATTCGAAAAGATCAGGACGGCGACGAGGGGGACCATGTCCGCATCACAGTTCGACCAGCGGTATGACTCGATCTACCAGCGGGGCGGCGAAGCCCCTGAAACCGCGCGAAGCGGTGGCCGGTCGGCCGTCCCCCAGCTAGCCGCCCGGCCGGCCGTGGCTGCGCCAGGCCCTGCCCGGGATGTCGGAGCCGCGCCGCCCGCATTCCGCGCCGCGGCACCGGAGTTTGCGGGCGATAATGCCGCCGAGTCGACCGGGATTGCCGAAGTGGTCCCGCCGGATGCGGCGCCGCAGGTCCGGCCGGCGGGCGCTCCCGCTGCGCGCTGGAAGATCAATCCCTTCCTGGTCGCGCTGTGGCTGCTGGGCTTGGGGCTTACGGTTTTTGGAGCGTGGGGATCGGTCGCGCCGTATGTCGTCCAGATGGATTTCATGGGGACGCAGGGCACCATGCCCAACGGCTTCCCCTGGTTTGTTATGGTCTCGACTCTGGCGCCGAACGTGGTGTTCGCCGGACTGGTCATCATTGCCGGCGCGCTCACGCTGCACGCTGTCGGCTGGATCCGCCGGCACGGCTGAGCAGACGCCGTCCAACCTGGATCGCCCGCAGGCAATCCGCTGATCAGCAGGCGCCCTTTTCGTGCTCCAAAAGGGCGCCTGCTGAATCATGCTTTGGCGGAGTTGCCGCTCAGATGAGGCCGTCGGCCAGGTGGTCGGGTGTGCCAAAGCGGTGCGCGGTGATGCTAACCGCCTGCTCGTGCAAGAAGGGCAGCATTTCCAACCGGCCGGCTTCGGTCACGTCGTGGGCATAGACCGCCACATCCGGCCGGCCACCGGTAGCGACGGCAAGCGCCTTGGCGTCCCCGCCGATCAAGCGGATCCGCCCGGCACCGAGCCGGGGCACCCGAGCCAACCAGGCGCCGTCGTCCTCCACCGTCACGGCAAGGCCCAGCTCCGTGGCCACCGCCTGCAATGACGCGGGAAGCGCGACGGCGGTGGAAACCGCCACCTCGGAGCCGGCCAGCACGCCGGCGGCCAGCACGCGGACCAGCTGTGCCAGCGGTTCGCCTTCGGACAGCCGGACCGTCACCGGATCCGGCAGGTAGCGGAACACGTTGCGCTCCGCCCTCAGCCCGGAGACGTCCCTGGCCGCGCCGAACTCGTCGGCCCAGGCCGCGGCATCGGAACGCAGCGAACGCTCCAGTCCGCGCAGCTCCTCCGCGGACAGTGCCCGCCCGGTCCTGCGCGCGGCATCCAGCAGCTTGGCCGCGGCACCGTGCACCTCCGCCGTAGCCGTGGATTCAGTGGTCTCCCACTCGCCCAGCCCCATCAAGTAGTTGGGCCCGCCGGCCTTGGTGCCGGCGCCCACCGAGGACTTCTTCCAGCCACCGAACGGCTGGCGCCGCACAATGGCTCCGGTGATTCCCCGGTTCACGTAGAGGTTGCCGGCCTGGATGTGCTGCAGCCAGTAATCCAGCTCGTCCGCATCCAGCGAATGCAGGCCGGAGGTCAGCCCGTAGTCAATGTCGTTGGTGATGGCCACCGCTTCTTCCAGGGTTTCGGCGGTCATCACACCCAGGATCGGGCCGAAGAACTCGGTCAAGTGGTAGCGGGATCCGCGCGCCACTCCGGTCCGCACGCCGGGGCTCCAGAGCTTGCCGGAACCGTCCAGCTGCCGCGGCTCGATCTGCCAGCTTTCCCCGGCGCCCAGCGTCGTCAGCCCGTCCAACAGCTTGCCCTCGGCCGGCGCGATGATCGGACCCATCTGTGAGGTCGGGTCCTCCGGATAGCCCACCTTCATGGACGTGACCGCGTCCACCAGTTGGTTGCGGAACCGCGGCGAAGTGGCGGCGGATCCCACCAAGATCACCAGCGAGGCCGCGGAGCACTTCTGGCCGGCATGGCCGAACGCGGAGTACGCCACGTCCTTGGCTGCCAGGTCGAAGTCGGCGCTGGGGGTGACGATGATGGCGTTCTTGCCGGACGTCTCGGCCAGCAGCGGCAGGTCGGGGCGGAAGGAACGGAACAGTTCGGCGGTCTCGTAGGCGCCGGTGAGGATCACGCGGTCCACCTCGGGGTGTGAGATCAGCTGCTTGCCCAGTTCACGCTCGCCCAGCTGCACCAGCTGCAGCACGTCGCGCGGTACACCGGCTTCGTCCAGCGCCTCCCACACCGCTTCAACCATCACGGCACCGGTGCGTGCGGCCTGCTGGGCGGGCTTAATCACGACGGCGGAGCCCGCGGCGAGCGCGGCCAGCACACCTCCGGCGGGGATCGCCGTCGGGAAATTCCACGGCGGGGTCACCACGGTCAGTTTCGACGGGACGAACGTGGCACCGTCCACGGTGTCCAGCTTCCGGGCCAGCTCGGCATAGAAATGCGCGAAGTCGGCGGCCTCCGAGACTTCCGGGTCGCCCTGGTCCAAGGTCTTGCCGGCCTCGGCCGCCATCACCTCCAGCAGCCGGGCGCGGTTGGCGTTCAGCTTGTCGCCTGCCTTGTGCAGCACATCGGCGCGTTCGGCGCCGCTCATCGCGCCCCAGCTCCGGGACTGCTCCACGGCGTTGGCGATCACCTGCTCCAACGCTGCCTCGTCGCTGATCTGGGCGGCCGCAACCGTATCAAGGCCTAGCGTCGATGCCGGCACACGGGCCAGGATCTGCCTGCCCCAGGCCAGGTTGGCGGGCAGCGACGGATCGGTGTCCGGGACGTTGTCGAAGGAGTCGGTCGGACGGGCCGGTTCCGGCTTGGTGCGGTCCTGCTGGCGGCGCGGTTCCGGCACTTCGTCGTCGAGCGCTTCCAGCGAGGCGAGGAAGCGCTGCTTTTCGCGTTCGAACAGCCGCTCGTTCTTGCTGAGTTCGAAGACCGCCGACATGAAGTTTTCGCTGCTGGCGCCCTCTTCCAGCCGGCGGATCAGGTAGGCGATCGCCACATCGAACTCGGCGGGATGGACCACGGGGGTGTAGAGCAGCAGCGAGCCGACATCCTTTTTCACCGCTTCGGCCTGGCCCTGAGCCATGCCCAGCAGCATCTCGAAGTCGATGCCGGCCTCCACACCGCGCTGCTTGGCCAGCAGCCAGGCGAAGGCGACATCGAAGAGATTGTGCCCGGCCACGCCGATGCGCACGTTGCCGATCCGCTCCGGCTGCAGGGCATAGTCGATCACGCGCTTGTAGTTGGTGTCCGAGTCCTGCTTGGTTTCCCAGGTGGCCAGCGGCCAGCCGTGCAGCGACGCTTCCACCTGCTCCATCGGCAGGTTGGCACCCTTGACCACCCGCACCTTAATCGCGGCGCCGCCGCGGGAACGGCGGGCCGCAGCCCATTCCTGCAGCCGGATCATCGCCCGGAGCGCGTCCGGCAGGTAGGCCTGCAGCACAATGCCGGCTTCCAACTGCTCGAACTCGGGCTGGTCCAGGATCTTGGTGAAGACCGCCATGGTCATCTCCAGGTCCTTGTATTCCTCCATGTCCAGGTTGATGAACTTGCGCTTCGGCGAGGTGGCTGCCTGCCGGTAGAGCGGGGTGAGGCTTTCGACGACGTGCTCCACCGCCTCGTCGAAGGCCCAGTGAGAGTGCGGGGCCACCGTGGAGGAGACCTTGATCGAGACGTAGTCCACGTCGTCGCGGGCCAACAGGTGCTTGGTGCCTTCCAGCCGGCGTTCGGCCTCGCGGCTGCCCAGGACCGCCTCGCCCAGCAGGTTGATATTCAGCCGGACATCGTCCTTGCGGATCTTGGCGATCGCCGGCCCCAGCTTGGCGTCGGTGGCATCAACGATCAGGTGGCCGACCATTTCCCGCAACACCCGGCGGGCCGCAGGAATGACCACTTGCGGCAGCACCGGGGCCAAGGTGCCGCCCGTACGCACGGCGGCGCGCATGTACCAGGGCAGGAAGGACGGAGCCTTCGGCGCCAGTGTGGCCAAGTTCCGGGCCGCGACCCTCAGATCCTCAGGCCGGATCACGCCGTCGACGAACCCGACGGTGAATTCCAGGCCATGGGGGTCGTTCAGCACACCGGCCAACTGCTCGGCCGCGGCATCGGCCGGAATTTTCTCTGCTTCGGTCAGCCAGTGCCGGACCAGCTTGATGGTATCGGCGGCGAGGTCGGCCATCTGCGTACCGGCAAAACTTGTGGTCTGCATCGGTGCCTCCTTGAGGACGTCGGTCACGGCAGCATCAGTCCCTTCAACGTAATTGCATTGCGCGTTAAGGACCAGTATGGAACTAGACTTGGTGAAGAAAAAGCGATCTTTTCCAATCAGTAATCATCGACTTTCCTGATGAATGGGGCGCTCATGCTGGATGTCCGGAGGCTTCGGTTGCTGCGGGAGGTCAAAGTGCGCGGCACGCTGGCCGAAGTGGCCACCGCACTGAACCTGAGCCCGTCGTCCGTATCCCAACAGCTGACGTTGCTGGAGAAAGAAGCCGGCGTGGAATTGCTCCGCAAGGCCGGCCGCCGCGTCCAGCTCACGCCGCAGGCGGAGATCCTGGTGGCCCACACGGAGTCGCTGCTGTCCCGGCTCGAGCAGGCCGAAACGGACCTGGCCGCATCCCTGACCGCGGTGACCGGAAGCGTCCGGCTGGCGGTATTCCAGTCCGCCGCGCTGGCGCTGCTGCCCGATGCGCTCACCAGCATGCGGCAGCGGTACCCGGAGGTGCGGATCGAGATGGTCCAGCGGGAACCGGAAACCGCGCTGTACGAGACGTGGGCACGCGACTTCGACCTGGTGGTAGCCGAGCAGTACCCGGGCCATGCGGCACCGCACCACCCCGAACTGGACCGCATCAGTCTCACCACTGACGCCATCCGGCTTGCCGTCCCGTCGGCTGGCTTAGCGGGCGGGGAGGCCCGGTCCCTCGAGGATGCCGGCGGCCTGCCCTGGGTGATGGAACCGCACGGGGCTGCGTCCCGGCACTGGGCCGAGCAGGCATGCCGCCATGCCGGCTTTGAACCGGATGTCCGCTACGAAACCGCTGACCTGCAGGCCCAGATCCGGCTGATCGAATCCGGCAATGCGGTAGCTTTCCTCCCGGATTTGGTCTGGAGCGGCCGGGGCACCAGCTGCCGGATGCTGGACCTGCCGGATCATCCCCGCCGGACCGTCTTTACCTCCGCCCGCCGGGCGTCGGCCAACCGGCCCGCCATCCTTGCGCTCCGGGAAGTGTTGGAGGAAACCGCCCGAAAGGTCAGCGGCGCTGGTCCAGGCTGAGGTTGCCGTGGACCGTGGCGTAGACGCGAAGACCGCCGGACTTCACCGGCAGCCCCTCCCCCGGCGCCAGGATCCGGCGGGGAGGCCCTTCCATGCCATCCAGTCCCAGCTGCACGAACAGGTCCACCAATACGTTGCCCAGTCCGTCCAGTTCGGTCCGCGGCAGAACGGCACGGTACTCGCCGGCGTCGAGCTTGGCGTCAAAGGTCCGCTCTTCGTCAGTGCCCCGCCCGCGCGCCACCAGGCGGACGGTTTCGAAATCGGCCGTCGGTTCAAAATGCAGGCCGAACGCCACCGAATCTTCATCCAGTTGCGGCAGCAGGGCGCGCGGTGTCGACTTCAGTGCTTCCTCGGCGGCCGCCAGCTTCAGCAGGCCTTCCGCATCCCGTGCCCGGACCAACTGCGAGCGCTGCCGGAACGGGAAGCCCAGCTGCGCCTCCAACCGCTCCGGGATGTACTGCTCCACGAAATTTGCGTGGGCCGCCACCCAGCGCTTCCGGATAGCGGCGGGCATTGAGCGGTAGCGGGAGGGCACGTAAGTGCGAAGGAGTTTGCGCCGATACAGATCCAGTACCAGCAACTCGGCTTGATCGGCGTCGTCATAATTCTCTGTGATGATCCGGGCGATTTCTGCCACCGAGCCGGTGTAGCTTTCCGGGATGGCCCGCTGTGAGCTGATGTTCGTACCGTCGTCCCGGGTGCGGATGAAGTAGTAGTCGTAGTCGGCCGCGATCGCGTTCCGCCGCGAGGCCAGATAGCAGCGGGTCAGCATCATGCCGTCTTCCAGCCGGACCTTGCCTTCCGGGAAACGGATGCCGTGAGTGTCCAGCAGCTCGCGCCGGATCAGCTTCTGCGGCGAGAGCGTTCCGAGTATTTTCCGCACCGGTACGTTGGGGACGGTCTCGGTGAAAAGTGAGGACTGGACCCGCCGACCGCCGATTCCGACCATGCGCGGCGCCAGCACATCCACCTGATGCTGGTCGGCGAAGGCCACCATGCGCCGCAGCGCCTCGGCACCCAGCTTGTCGTCGGCGTCGCAGAAAAAAACGTAGTCGGACTGGCCGGCGTTGATCCCCACATTGCGCGGCTTCCCGGGCCAGCCGCTGTTCTGTTGGTGGATCACCCGCCAGTTCGCATGCGTCGCCACATACTGGTCCAGCAGCTTGGCGCCCGCATCGGTGGAGCCGTCGTCCACGGCGATGACCTCAAACAGCGCCGGGTCCATGTCCTGCGCCGCCAGCGAGTCCAGCAGTTCCTTCAGGTACGGCATCGCGTTGAACACGGGGATCACCACGGACACCCGGGCCGTCTGTGCACTGGCCGTCGGACCGGAGTCGCTCTCCCGCACGCGGATTTGCCCCGCCCGCGCCGCGTACGTCTTCAGCTTGCGCTGGGCCCCCGCCAGCTTGTCCTTGATGGCCACGTGTCCCCTTTGATCGTTTGCCGCTACTCGCATTCTGCCACGGCCGTCTTGGGCCCGGGCGGGCAAGGTAGTCGGCTTCAAATCCCCTCTCGGATGCTTTGACCTGCCCTCTACTCTTCCCTCCGTCACTCTTTCGGCGTTCCCGGACCCGCTTCCACGCCGGCCCGGGCTGAGCCCGACGCGTCATCCAGCAGCTGTGCCAGATGCACTCCGCGGCGGTCGGCCAGGTCGGTGAGCTGGGTTCTGCAGGAGAACCCATCGGCCAGCAGCACGGCATCGGGTCCGGCCGACCTGACCGCCGGCAGCAACTGGGTCTCGGCGACGGCCACGGAAACGTCGTAGTGGCCGCGCTCGACGCCGAAGTTTCCGGCCAGTCCGCAGCACCCGCCCAGGCTCTGCACCTTCGCGCCGGCGCGGCGCAGCAGGCCCAGGTCGGTTCCCCAGCCGAGGACGGCGTGGTGGTGGCAATGCGGCTGGGCCACTATCTCCTCCCCCACTAACGACGGCGGTGTCCATCCTTGGGTGCCCGCCAGCAGTTCGGCGAGGGTACGGGTGGCCTGGGCGACCGGAAGCGCCTTGCCACCGAGCAGCTCCAGCGCATCGGACCGCAGCACAGCGGTGCATGACGGTTCCAGTCCCAACACGGGCACGCCGGCGTCAGCGTAAGCGGCGAGCGCATCAACGGTGCGGCCCAAGATCCCGCGTGCGGTGTCGAGCTGTCCGGTGGAAATCCAGGTCAGCCCACAGCACAGCCGTTCATCTGGAACGAGCACCTCGTAGCCGGCAGACTCCAGCACCCTGACGGCCGCCCGCCCGATCTCGGGCGAGAAGTAGTTGGTGAAGGTGTCGGCCCACAACAGCACGGGCCCGTTCGGTGTCGCGGCGGCCGAAGAATTCCGCTTCCGGAACCATTGATCGAACGTCTCCGGCGCAAACTGTGGAATTCCGCGCCGTGCGTCCACCCCGGCCAGCCGCAGTCCAGCGTGCCGCAGGCCCGGGACCTTCAGCAGTCCGTTCGCGAGCGTCGGTGCGAACGAGGCCAATCTGGCCCAGCGCGGCAGCCAGCCGAGCGAGTAGTGCGACGCCGGCCGCAGCCGCCCACGATAGCTCTGGTACAAGACTTCGGCCTTGTAGGAGGCCATGTCGATTCCAGTCGGACAATCGGAGAGGCAGCCTTTGCAGGACAGGCACAGGTCCAGCGCCTCATGCACCGCCGGCGAGCGCCAGTCCGGTGCCGCCTCCGCCGGGCCGCCGCTCCCGCCCGCTGCCCCGCCGAGGCCGGCCCCGCCGTCGCCGTCAAGCCGGGCACCGCCGTCGTCTTTAAGCCGGGCACCGCCGTCGTCGTTAAGCCGGGCACCGCCGTCGTCGTGACCGCCCGAGGCACGCAGGATCATTTCCTGAAGCGCGCGGGCGCGGCCCCGGGTCGAGTCCTTCTCCTCCTTGGTGGCCACGTAGGACGGGCACATCACCATGCCCGGCCGGGTCGCCGCATCCGTCCGGCACTGGGCGATCCCGGTGCAGCGGTGGACCGCCCGGCTGAAGTCACCGCCGTCGTGCTGGTAGGAAAAACCCAGCGGAATGCGGACCGGTTTGGCTGCGGCGGTGCGGATGTCCGCGTCCAGCGGCCGCGGGGCCACCAGCACGCCCGGGTTGAGCAGGTTGTCCGGGTCCAGAATGCCCTTGACGGTGCCGAACAGGCGGATGGCTTCGGGCGAGTAGATCCGCGGCAGCAGCTCGCCGCGGACCCGGCCGTCGCCGTGCTCGCCCGAGAGCGAGCCGCCGTAGCGGGCCACCAGGTCGGCCGCGTCGCTCATGAAGGCACGGTATTCGGTGCGGCCGTCGGTTTCGTTAGGGCCGCGGTTGCCGAACGGGAAGTCCAGCCGCACGTGCACGCAGCCGTCGGCGAAGTGCCCGTACGGGAAACCGCTGAACCCGTGCCGCTCCACCAGCTCGTCGAACTCGCGCAGGTAGGCGCCCAGCCGTTCCGGCGGCACGGCCGCGTCCTCCCAGCCGGAGTGCGCCGGCTCCCCGGCCGGCGACCGCCCCGACAGCGCGGAACCGTCCTCGCGGATCTTCCACAGCGCGGCGCTCTCGGCCGGATGGTCCACCACCCGGGCATCCACCGCCTCCGGCAGCCGGAGCAGGCGCGCGGCGCGGTCCGCCACGTCGGCGGAGTGGTCGCCCGCCAGCTCCACGAACAGCCACGCGGCGCCGGCGGGCATCTCCGGCACGGAGCCCGGCCCCTTCCTGCTGCGCACCACGTCAACAATCCGCCGATCCAGCCCCTCGCAGGCGGTCGGCGAAAAAGCCATCACCTCCATCACCACGTCGGCGGCGGTGCCGATGTCGGCAAAACCCAGCGCAACCATCGTCTTGTGCAAGGGGTCCTTGACCAGCCGCACCCCCGCTTCCAGCACGACGGCGAGGGTCCCCTCGCTGCCCACCAGCGCCTTGCGCAGGTCGAACCCCTTCTCCGGCAGCAGGTGCTCCAGGGCATAGCCGGAGACTTGGCGGCCGAATCGGCCAAATTCCGTGCGCAGTGTCTCCAAGTGCCCGGCGGCCAGTTCGCGCAGCGCCCCGGTTTCCGGTACGTCCGGGACGTGGTTGCCGTCCAGCCGGAGCCGGCGTCCGGAACCGGTGATCAACTGGAGGTGCTCCACGTTGTCCACGGTGCGGCCGTAGGCCGGGGTACGGGCGCCGCAGGAGTTGTTGCCGATCATCCCGCCGATGGTGCAGCGCGTGTGCGTGGACGGGTCCGGTCCGAAACGTAGTCCGTGGGCAAGCGCCATCCGCTGCAGCGTGGCGTGGACGGTGCCCGGCTGCACGGTGGCCGTGCGGGCTTCCGGATCCAGCTGGAGCACGCGGTTCATATGGCGGCTGAATTCCAGCACCACGCCGGGGCCCACCGCATTGCCCGCAATGGAGGTGCCCGCTCCGCGGGAGGTGAGCGGGACGCCGGCCTCGCGGCAGGCTGCCAGCACCGCCAGCGCTTCGTCCACATCATGCGGAAAGGCCACGGCCGCCGGCCGCACCCGGAAGAGCGAGGCGTCCGAAGAGTACACATCCCGGGTGGTGGCGTCGGCCCGGACGTCCGCCACCCCGTTCCGCCGCAGCGCCTCGAGCACCCTTGCCGCCGCAGCACTGTCCACCGCAGCCCCGTCAAACGTCTGCATGCGGCTCACCCTACCGACCGGCACCGGCAGGTGTCTGCCCCCTTCGGTTGGCCGCACCGGTTTCCCACTTCGGGATCGATACGTCCAAATGATCCGGGCGGTGTCAGCGGCGGGCGGGACGCGGGACCCGCTCGGCGGTTGGCTCGGTGCACGCTGGGGCCCGCGCGGCCAGCCATACAAGTGAGGGGCCATGTACGCTATACGCCACACTCACTCGCAGGTATCACCGGCAATGGCTCAAGTACGGAAGCAAAAAGGGCATTTTCCCGCTTTGCGGGTCCTGCGGCGGCTCGATGCCCGCAATGTGGCGTATAACGTACAGGCTGGCGGGACGACCGGCGCGGCCGGAGCTGCCGGCACGGCAAGAGCGCGCCAGGCCGCGGCCGCGCTCCCCCGGAGCTGCTCTACCCTGGGTATGAGCCCCCGGCGGCAGTTTTCAGCCTTCAGCCCGACGCGCCGGCAGCGCAGTGGCCGCGACGATGGAATCATGCACGAGAACCGCGACTCCGCTCCGGGGACATCCGCACCGGCATCCTGATCACCATCATCGTTTCGTTCGTCATGGTGGCGTGCTCCGCCGGGGTGAATCAGGCGGCGGCGGTGTTGGACCGCGCGGACCTGTACACCAGCCTGGACCACCTAGGCATGCCGCGAAAAACCATGGACGCGGCCCGGACCCGCGCCGTGATGCTGCCGCTGGTGCTGGTTTCGCTCGGCTCCGCCGCGGTTTCCTTCCTGCTGATCTTCCCGCTGGCCGGGATGGCCCTGGTGCTGGCGCCGTTGTCCATCCTGACGATCGCGGGTTGCCTGGGCGCAGGCATCCTGGTGGTGTGGGCCGGACTGCGCACCACGCGCCCGGTGCTGGGCAAGGTGCTGGCCGCCGGCCGCTGATACGGATCCAGCCCTTTCCTTGTTGAGAATATGGGGGAGGCGTACCCTCAATGACACCTATTGGAACCCGACGCGCCCAACGAAGGGCAACGGCGTCCGGATGTGAAAGGTGCCTTGCGTGGCAACCGAGTCCCCCTCGCCACCGCTCAGCCCGTCCGCTCTGAACGAATTGAGTGCCAGACTCCGGGGCCCGCTCCTGCGCCCCGGAGCGAACGGTTACGACGATGCGCGCAAGGTCTTTAACGCGATGATCGACCGGCGCCCGGCCGTCATCGTCCGTCCGGCTGATGCCGAAGATATCCGCCGCGCGGTAGCCTTCGCCCGGGAAAACCTCCTCCCTGTCTCGGTCAAGGGCGGCGGTCACAACGTGGCCGGGAGCGCCGTCGGCATCGGCGGCCTCATGCTGGATTGCTCCTCCATGAGATCCATTCAGGTTGACGCAGATCGCCGGATCGCGCAGTCGGAGTCGGGGGCGCTCCTGGCCGACCTCGACCGGGCCACGCAGGCATACGGCTTAGCCACACCGCTCGGGGTCGTTTCGGTGACCGGCATCGCCGGCCTGACCCTCGGCGGCGGCATCGGTTGGCTCAACGGCAAGCACGGTCTGGCCTGCGACAACATACTCTCCGCCGATATCGTGACCTCGAGTGGAGAGCTCTTGAGGGCAAGTCCCGACGATCACGCAGACCTCTACTGGGCACTCCGGGGAGGCGGCGGCAACTTCGGCGTGGTGACGTCGTTCACCTACCGTCTGCATCCTGTAGGGCACCTCCTTGCCGGAGCGCTCTCTTTCCCTGCCGAGCGGACGAGGGAAGTTCTTCGGTTCTACCCCGAATTCGCCGCCTCTTGTGCCGACGAACTTTCGATGTCGGCCAGTCTGGGCCTCGACGAAGCGGGCCGTCCTGTCTTCGGCGTCGGCGTGTGCTGGAGCGGCGAGCACGACGGAGCGGAGTCGGCGCTGCGGCCACTGCGCGATCTCGGCCCGGCAATGGACATGGTCGTGCCGACCGAATATTGCGCTCTGCAGAGCGCACACGATGTGGGCTTTCCGTTGGGCCAAAACCACTATTGGAAATCCAGCTTCGTCACCGACCTCACGGACGACGCCGTCAATACTCTGCTCCACTTTGCCACCGAGATGCCTTCACCCGCGAGCGGCATCGGCATGCAGCAACTGCACGGTGCGGCAGCAAGGGTCGATCCCGCAGCCACGGCCTTCCCACATCGCCGCTCGCAGAGCGAACTCCTCATCCTGGCCCAGTGGAAGGACCCGGCAGAAACGGGACGCAACGTAGCCTGGGCACGTGGCTTTTTCGATGCCATGCAGCCCTTTTCTGTTCGCGGGGTCTACGTCAATGATTTGGGCGAAGAAGGAGAGGATCGGGTGAAGTCCGCCTACGGGATGAACTACAACCGTCTGGCTGCCGTCAAAGCCATCTACGACCCAAGCAACCTCTTCCGCTCGAACCAGAACATCCAGCCGGCGGCATAGGAAGCTGTTGGGCCGGGGCGGAAAAGCCCGGCCGGCACATTGCCGACCGGGCCCTCCTGCTGCCGGAGTCAGTGGGCCGACTAGGCCTCGACGAGCGGGTACACGCCGTTCTCGTCGTGGACTTCGCGGCCGGTGACGGGCGGGTTGAAGACGCAGGCCATCCGCAGCTCGGTGGTTGCGCGGACGGTGTGCTTCTCGTGCCCGTTCAGCAGGTACATGGTGCCGTCGCGCAGGTCGTGGACCTCGCCGGTGACCTCGTTGGTCAGTGTGCCTTCACCCTGTACGCAGTAAACGGCCTCGATGTGGTTGGCGTAGTGGAACGTGGACGTGGTCCCCGCGTAAATCACCGTGTCGTGGAAGGAAAAGCCCACGCCTTCCCCCGCCAGCACCATCCGGCGGCTCCGCCAGGTCTCCGACTTCACGTCGCGGTCGGTGTCGTTCAGGTCGCTCAGGTTGGTAACAATCATGGGTGCTCCTCAGTGTGGACGGTCAGAAAGCTGCTTGTACGTGCGGCGGTTCGGCCCGCCGCTGCCGGGCGCAGGGGCGCCCGCCCGGCCTAGTGGGCTCCTACCAGTTCCGGAACCGCGGTGACCGCGCGGGTGGCCTCGATCAGGATGTCCAGGCCACGGTCCAGGTCTGCCGCACTGATGGTCAGCGCCGGCATGAGCTTCACTACTTCGCTCTCCGGCCCCGAGGTCTCCACCAGCAGCCCGTTTTGGTAGGCCTCGGCGGCAATCTTGCCGGCGGTCTCGTTGTCGGCAAACTTGACCCCGGCCAGCAGTCCCCGGCCGCGCACGCTGGCGCCTTCCACCGAGGCGGCGATCCGTTCCAGGCCCTCGTGCAGCTGGGTGATCCGGGCCTTGACCTGCTGCTGGAACTCGCCGGTCCGCCAGTAGGTTTCCAGCGCGGCCGTTGCCGTGACGAAGGCCGGGTTGTGGCCGCGGAATGTACCGTTGTGCTCACCGGCGTCCCAGACATCCAGCTCCGGGCGGAACAGGGTCAGCGCCATCGGCAGGCCAAAGCCGGAGATGGACTTGGACAGGCAGACGATGTCCGGGGTGATGCCTGCTTCTTCGAAGCTGAAGAATGTGCCAGTGCGCCCGCAGCCGGCTTGCACATCGTCCACAATAAGCAGGATTTCGTGCTTCTGGCACAGCTCGGACAGGCCGCGCAACCAACTGGCTCGCGCGGCATTCAGGCCGCCTTCGCCCTGGACGGTCTCCACGATGATGGCCGCCGGCTTGTCCACGCCGGACCCGCTGTCTTCGAGCACGCGCTCCAGCCAGAGGAAGTCCGTGGTCTCACCGGAGAAGTAGTCGTCGTAGGGGATCTTTGAGCTATTGGTCAGCGGAATGCCCGCACCCCGGCGCTTCATCGAGTTTCCGGTCACCGAGAGCGAGCCCAGGGTCATGCCGTGGAAGGCGTTGGTGAAGGACAGGATGTGGTGGCGCCCGGTAACCTTGCGGGCTAGCTTCAGCGCGGCTTCAACGGTGTTGGTGCCGGTGGGGCCGGGGAACATCACCTTGTAGTCCAGATTGCGCGGCCGCAGAATGACGTCCTGGAAGGTCTCCAGGAACTTCCGCTTGGCCGGGGTCTTCATGTCCAGCGAGTGGACCACCGCGCCGCTGGCCAAGTACTCCAGCAGCGGCTGCAGCAACCGCGGGTTGTTGTGCCCGTAGTTGAGCGCGCCGGCGCCGGAAAAGAAGTCCAGATAGGTGCGGCCGTCCTCGGCGGTCAGGCTGCTGCCCTCGCCGCGGGTGAACACGGCGGGCCAGCTGCGGCAGTAACCGCGGACCTCGGACTCCAGGGTTTCGAAAATGTCAGTCATGAAAACGCTTCCTTCCTCAGTGCGGCCGCGGACGGTCCCGGGTATGGGGCAGCGCCACAGCAGCCGCAGGTCGATTCGTGCGGATGTGCGTTGGTGTGGATGGTGTTTGGCCGGCGTGCGGTGCGCACAGTTGGCTGGACGCCGGCGGGAATTAGGTGAGCGGGCCGATCCGGTACAGGTACTCGGTGTCGTGCCCGTCCGGGTAGAGCTCCGGGGTGAACAGCGGCTCGCGTTCCATAGGCGCCTCACGGCGAGACGCGAAGCCGGCGAACAGCCGGATGGAGGCCTCATTGTCCGCAGTAATGGTGGTTTCCACGTGCTCGGCCTGCACTTGTCCGGCCAAGCGGTCCAGCATCTCACCGGCCAGCTTGCGGCCGCGGAACTCGTAATCCACGGCGACCTGCCACACCATCAGCGTGCCGGGTTCACCGGGACGCATGTAGCCGGTGATGAAGCCGGCCGGCTCGCCGTCCACTGTGGCCATAACCGACGTCTCGGCGAAGTCGCGGGACCACAACAGGTAGGCGTAGGACGAGTTCAGGTCCAGGACCTGTGAGTCCCTGGCCATGCGCCATAGAGACTGCCCGTCATTGAGGGTTGGTTTACGGAATTTTGCTTCGATCCTTGGTTTGGTCTGGGTTTCTGCTAGTTCTTGAACCATCCCTTCCAACCTAACGAGGATCGAGGCGTTCTCAACCGGCGTCCCCGGCGATTTGACAAGGGTCGCGGGCAGATTCGCGTCCCGCGCAGCCCGGTCCGGTTCCGCCGGATCCCTTGTGCCAGTTGCCCTCCAGCGGAATAACGACGGCGGTGCCCGACCCTCGTTTTTTCGTTATCATTTCGTGACATTGGGTCTGTGACGAAGGGCTCAGCCCCTGGCCGGAACGGCGGCAAGAGCGTCCTGTGGCCGTTATCTGGATGGCTTCGGCGGCTTCGCTCGCCTCAGCGGTATTCGCAGACCGCCCGCCGACCGTCGAAGCTTGAGTGACGGGGGAGAGCGTGGCCCGCACGGCCGCCGCATCCGCCGGTGCGCTGTCCATGTTTTGGCGGGGCCGCCGACATCAACGCAGGTCAGCGGCCTGTGGATAGCCAAGAACTGGACAGTTTGGCCTGAACTTGGACAGCTCCTGCCGCCAGGCGCGACTCTCGTGCCCGGTGGGCATAGGAAAAGCGGCTCCGACCGGAAACAACCAGTCGAAGCCGCTTTGGCGGTGGGCCCTGCGGGGATCGAACCCGCGACCCGCGGATTAAAAGTCCGATGCTCTACCAACTGAGCTAAAGGCCCGCCAGCCGATTCCGTCGGTCCTGGTGGAGACCGGGACGTGGACGGATTTGGCCGGTTCATAGTTTATCGCACCCACCGCCGCGCTTTCGAATCCGCCGTGCCAGCCGTGGGCTTTGGCCGTACTGGAGACCTGCCGCTGCTCAGGGGCACCGACGCGTACTGGGACCTGCCGCTGCTCCGGGCCACCGCCATGTGCTGGACCTGCCGCTGCTCCGGGGCACCGACGCGTGCTTGACCTGCCGCCGCCGCGGAGCAGCACCTCCCTGTACCGGCGTCAGAGGCGGGAGTAAGGTCGTGGCATGAGCCCGAACAACGGAAATGACGTCCCCCGGCCGCACAAGCCGAAGCCCTTTGCCCCGTTGGATTTTGAGGACTTCGCTGGCGGCGCCGACCCCGCACGGGTTTCCGAGGCTGCCCATCTGGCAGCCCAGGCTTTGGTGCACCGCGGCCGCGGCTCCGATGATCCCGAGGTCACCGAGCGCCTGGTCAAACTCGCCGACCAGCAGGGGCTTGAGGCCATAGCCGAAATGTGGTCCGAGAGCCCGGCACGGTCCCTGCCCGGTGCGCTCTGGCGGCTCTACGCCATCCGCGCCGCCGTCCAGTCCCATCCGGACAAGCTGGCGGCTTTCTTCAAAGCGGGCACTGCATCCGCAGAAGTGTCCAAGGTCATAGCGGGCGTCGCTGAACCGCCCGGCGCCGATGAAGTGCGTGCCATGGCTGACACGATCTTGTCCGGGGCCTTCGACGGCGATTTCGACGTTGCACTGGACCGGTCCGCGGCCTTTTGCCGCATCGTCGCCCTCGGCCAGACCCATCACGCCGACTCAGCAGAGCCTTCCAATGAGAATCACGCCACCAAGCTGACGCTGAGTTCGCACCGGCTGGTGAAGACCGCGGAGGACCTTGAGGCGGCGGCCGCCGCTTGGCGCCGCGACGAACTCGACTGAGCTGGAGGGCCAGCGCAGACGATTACCGGCAGGGATTCCATGCCCCCGACTCCGGCGGCAATGGCCGCCGCCGGAGGACCAAAGCACAGCGAACAGTGCCCTAAACACGACGCGCGCGTGTACCACAAATAACGTGAGTTGACACGTTTTTCCCCGGTTTTCCGGGGCTGTTGACATCGGCTCTGAGGCGTAGAAAACTGAAGGTGGTGTCGAACCGTGGCAGCCCCGGGCTCCAACTCTTAGCCGCCTCGAGCGGCCTTCCGCCGAGAGGCGCTCCCGGTTCGGCACCATTAATCTTGTTCACCCAGAGGCGCTAATCTAGGCACGGCGGATGCTTCCCTTCCGCCGTTCGGACCAGTGAGAAAACCGCCGGGTGACATGAAGTTAAGCCTCTTCCCGCAGGACACCAAGAGCCTGGAGCTGCTCGCCCAGACGGCAGCCGAGATCATGGCAGGAGTGAAGACCCTCTCGGAAATCCTCGGGGCACCTGCAGACGACTACGACAAGCTCTCCGAAGAGCTGCACGACAGGGACTCCAACGTCTCGCGCCTGCTATTCGCACTGCTCACCAATTTGCGCACCAGCTTCGTAAATCCCCTCCCGCGCGAGGACATGTTTCAACTCTCGCTGCACATGGTCCACACCTTCGAACACCTGGACGCGGCCGCTGAACTGATCGCCCTGAACCGGGTCAAACGCCTGTCTGCCCGGGCCTCCGAGCAGCTGGAAGTCATCGGCCGAATGTCGGAGATGACCCGGGACGCCATGCCGCGGCTGAACTCGCTGGAGGACCTCGACGAGTACTGCATCGAGATGGTCCGGCTGGCCAAACGGGCCGAACGCACCCACCGGGTGTGGGTATCGGAGCTCTTGTCGGACCACAAGGGTGCCACCCTGGCTCGACACCGCGACGTGGCCGACGAACTGGTGGCCGCTACCAAGACCCTGCGCCAGGCATGCCACCATGTGGGGCAGATCCTGGTCAAGGAATCGTAGGTGGAGCTTGTCCTTCTGGTGCTGGTGGTTGCATTCGCCGGCTGCTTCGCGTTCATCAATGGCTTCCATGACGTATCCAATGCCGTAGCGACGTCGGTGCGCACCCGCGCGCTCACGCCCCGCATCGCCGTCGTGCTGGCCTCCGTCTGCAACCTGGTCGGCGCCTTGATTTCCAGCACGCTGGCGCTGCTGATCAGCACCGGCTGGATCGGCCTGCCCCCGGGGCGGTTCGGACTGGCTATCCTGCTGGCCGGCCTGCTGAGCGCCTGCGCCTGGGGAGTGTTCACGTGGTGGCTGCGGATGCCGTCCTCGTCCACGCATGCGCTGCTCGGCGGCTTGGTGGGGGCCGGAGCGGCATCCACCGTGCTGGGCGGGGAGAACATCAGTGCCACCGAGAATCCGATTTGGGCCCAGCTGTGGCTGCCGTTGCTGCTGTCCCCGCTGGTGGCGTTTGCGTTGTCCTACCTCGTCATGGTGCCGCTGACCTGGCTGGCGCGTAACCGTACGCCGCGCGAGGTGGGCCGGACCACCAGACTGGCCCAAGCGGTCTTCGCCGGCACCTTCTCACTGGGCCACGGGCTGCAGGACGGCCAGCGGACCATGGCTGTGGTGCTGCTGGCGCTGGTGGCCGCCGGTTATGCCTCGGGTGAGCAGATGCCGCTCTGGGTGCAAGTCTTCGCGGCGGTGCTGCTGGCGCTTGGCGCGCTCTTCGGCGGCTGGCGGATCTCATACACCCTCGGCTCCCGGCTGGTCCGGATCGACCCTTTGCACGGGGCCGCCGCGCAGGGCATCAGTTCCGCCATGCTGTTCGTCGGTGCCATCGGCCTGCACATGCCGCTCTCCAGCACGCACACCATGACCTCATCCATCCTCGGCGCCGGTGCGAGCCAGAAGCTGCACGCAGTGCGCTGGCGGGTCGCCATCCGCGTACTGGCCACCTGGGTGCTGACCCTGGTGGCGACCTCGTTGCTCGGCGGCATCCTGCTGCTGGCGCTGGATCCGGTGCTCTGAGCGGACCCTCAGCAGCCGGTGTGCGCCCTGACCACGCCAGTGTGGCCTTACCTGCCGCTTACCGGCTTCCTCCCGGGCGTACCGGCCCTCCCTAAACCGCGACGGCGGTGCCTCCCGCGTGGGAGGCACCGCCGTCGTGCTTGCTGAGGGGTTTATCCGAAGCGTCCGGACACGTAGTCCTCGGTGGCTTTCACGGTCGG
This sequence comes from Actinomycetota bacterium, assembly GCA_051751385.1. Taxonomy (GTDB): domain Bacteria; phylum Actinomycetota; class Actinomycetes; order Actinomycetales; family Micrococcaceae; genus Crystallibacter. The sequence goes on from JBNJKW010000004.1 coordinate 83,008, forward strand.
GTTGCTGAAGATCGTCGGCGTATCGCCGTATTCGATCAGCTTGCCCGGCTTGCCGGTGCCGGCGATGTTGAAGAATGCGGTCTTGTCAGACACGCGGGCCGCCTGCTGCATGTTGTGGGTAACGATCACCACGGTGTACTGCGTCTTGAGTTCCTCGATCAGGTCCTCGATGGCGAGCGTGGAGATGGGATCGAGTGCCGAACACGGCTCGTCCATCAGGATCACCTGCGGGGAGACCGCGATGGCGCGGGCAATGCACAGGCGCTGCTGCTGGCCGCCGGAGAGGCCGGAACCGGGCTTGGCCAGCCGGTCCTTGACCTCATTCCACAGGTTGGCGCCGGTCAGCGACTTCTCCACCAGCGCATCTGCGTCCGACTTGGACATCCGCTTGTTGTTCAGTTTGACGCCAGCCAGCACATTGTCACGGATGGACATGGTGGGGAACGGGTTGGGGCGCTGGAAGACCATGCCGATCTGGCTGCGCACGGTCACCGGGTCCACGCCCGAGCCGTAGAGGTTGTCGCCGTCCAGCAGGACTTCGCCCTCCACCCGGGCGCCGGGCAGCACTTCGTGCATCCGGTTCAGCGTGCGCAGGAAGGTGGACTTGCCGCAGCCCGAGGGGCCGATGAACGCAGTCACGGACCGGGCGTCGATGTTGATGTTGACGCCCTCCACCGCGCGGAAGTTGCCGTAGTAGACGTTCAGGTCCTTGACGTCGATGCGTTTGGACATGGGGTTCCTTCTCTTTGGTTCTGGCTCAGCGGCCGGTCTTGGGGGCGAAGATGCGGGCGATCAGCCGGGCAATCAGGTTCAGCAGCATCACGAAGACGATGAGGATCAGTGCCGCCGCCCAGGCACGTTGCATGCTGGGATCGACGGTGGTGGGCGAGGTCGGGTTCATCAGCTGGCGGTAAATGTAGGTGGGCAGGGTGGTCATCCAGCCGCCGAAAACGTTCCAGTTGATGCTGTTGACGAAGCCGGCGGTGACCAGCAGCGGAGCGGTCTCGCCGATGATGCGGGCGATGGCCAGGGTGACGCCCGAGGCAATGCCGGAGATCGCCGTCGGCACTACCACCTTCAGGATGGTGCGCCACTTGCGCACACCCAGCGCGTAGGAAGCCTCGCGCAGTTCGTTCGGCACAATCTTGAGCATTTCCTCGGTGGAGCGGACCACCACCGGGATCATCAGCACGGAGAGCGCGACGGCGGCCACGAACCCGGTGCGGGTGCTCGGTCCGAAGATCAGGCCGAACAGCGCGGCGGCGAACAGGCCGGCAACGATCGAGGGGATGCCGGTCATGACGTCCACGAAGAACGTGATGCCGCGCGAGAGCGCGCCGCCCTTGCTGTATTCGACCAGGTAAACCGCCGTGAGCAGGCCGATCGGAACCGAGATGATGGTGGCCCACATGGTGATCAGCAACGTGCCGATAATGCCGTGATAGGCGCCGCCGAGCACCTCGGTTCCGTTGGCTACGGTCTGGTTGTCCACCATACCGGTCATGCCGTTCATGGACGTGAAGATGAGGTTGTAGCTCAGTCCGGCGATGCCGTTCTGCAGCACTGTCCAGATCACCGAGATCAGCGGCACCACGGCAATAATGAACGCCGCGAAGATCAGGTTGGTGGCGAAGCGGTCCTTGGCCTTGCGGGCGCCCTCCACCGAGAGCGTGACCACGTAGCCGGCAATCACGAAGATCACGGCCGAGAAGAGTGCCCAGGAGACCAGGCTGAAACCGATCAGCGAGGATACAGCCGCGCCGAGGATGAGCGAGCCTGCGGCGACCGCCCAGATAGCCCAGCCGGGCAGCTGGTTCTTGGTGAGCGTGTTGCGTTTGGTCGGGGCGGGGGCGTCAGTGAGCAATTTGGACATTAGTTGGCTCCCGAGAATTCCTTGTGCCGGCTAATGATCCAGCGGGCGATCATGTTCACGGCGAGGGTGATGATGAACAGCACCAGGCCGGCGGCGATGAGTTCGGACAGCCGCAGACCGTAAGCTTCCGGGAAGTTCAGGGCGACTTCCGCGGCAATGGTCTGGTTGCCCGACTTGATCAGGCTGGCGATCAGCCCGCCGCCGGACAGGACCATGGCCACCGCCATGGTTTCGCCGAGCGCGCGGCCCAGTCCCAGCATCACGGCGCTGATCACGCCGGGCCGAGCGAACGGGAAGACGGCCATCTTGATCATTTCCCAGCGGGTAGCTCCCATGGCCAGGGCCGCCTCCTCGTGGAGTTTGGGCGCCTGCAGGAAGATCTCGCGGCTGAGCGAGGTGATAATGGGCAGGATCATCACGGACAGCACAATGCCGGCCGTCAGCATGGTCTTGCCGGTCTGGCTGGCCGGCCCTTCGAAGATCGGGATCCAGCCGGCGTTCTCCGCCAGCCAGGTGTAGGGTCCCACCAATGCCGGGGCCAAGACCGCTATGCCCCAGGCGCCATAGACCACTGACGGAATAGCCGCCAGCAGGTCAATTACGTAACCAAGGCTTTGGGCGAGCCGGCGCGGCGCATAGTGGGAGATGAACAGGGCCACGCCGACGCCCACCGGGGTGGCCAGCACCAAGGCGATGGCTGCGGCGATCAGGGTGCCGATGACGATGGGCCAGATGTAGGCCCAGAAGCCGTTACCGCCGGAGATCGCGGAAGGGTCCGCCCCAAACGTCGGCAGGGCCTGCCAGAGCAGGAATGCCGCCACGCAGAACAGCACGAAGAGGATCAGGCAGCCTGCGGTAAGCGTTAGGCCGGAAAAGACCTTGTCGCCGGTCCGGCCTTTGCCTGTCTCGGTCAATGTTTGGGACACTTCATAACCCTTCGGGTTCCTTCTGCACTTCGCCTGGCTGTCTGCCAGTCTTGCTGGTTCGCCCCGGCCCGGCAAATATTGCCCGGCCGGAACACGGCTGCGCCCCGCGCGTCAAATTGCGACGGCGCGGGGCCAACCGGACTTCGATAAGGACTAGGACTTCACCGAGATGGAGTCGATAGCCTTCTGGGCCTGCTCGCGCAGGGTTTCGGAAATCGGAGCGTTGCCGGCCGAGTCCTGGGCGGCCTGCTGTCCTTCTTCGCTGATCACGTAGCTGCCGAAGGCCTTCACCAGGTCAACCGTGTTCTGATCAGCATAAGTGGAGCAGTAGATGTGGTACGAAACCAGCACGATCGGGTAGGCACCCGATTCGGTGGTATCGCGCTCGAGGTCCAGGGACATGTCCACATCGCTGCGGCCCTCCACCGGGGTGGCCACTTCGACGGCCTTGGAGGCTGCCTCGGCGCTGAGTTCGACGTATTCTTCGCCGACCTTGACCTTCACGGTGCCCAGCGCGCCGACTGCGGAAGCGTCCGCGTAGGTGATGGCGCCGTCGGTGGCGGTGGTGGTGGAGACCACGCCGGAGGTGCCCTGCGCGTTCTCGGCCTGCAGCTTGGCGGGCCAGTCGCCGGAGACCTCGTCGGTCCAGACATCGCTGGCGGCGGCGGCCAGGTACTCCACGAAGTTCTCGGTGGTGCCTGACTCGTCGGAGCGGTGCACCACGGTGATGGCGGTATCGGGCAGCTCGACGCCCTCGTTCTGCGAGGCGATGGCCTCGTCGTTCCACTTGGTGATCTCGCCGCGGAAGACCTTCGCGATGGTTTCGGCGTCCATGTTCACCGAGTCGACGCCTTCAAGGTTGAAGGCAACGGCGATCGGGGAGACGTAGCCGGGGATGTTCATCGCGCCGTCGGGGCCGCAGACTTCCTGGGCCTGCTTCCACTCTTCGTCGTCGAGGTAGGCGTCCGAGCCGGCGAACTGCACGCCACCGGCGAGGAACGCGTCGCGGCCGGCGCCGGAGCCGTCAGGCGAGTACTGCACGTTGGCTTCGGGGTTCTTAGCCGTGAAGCCGGCCATCCAGGCCTGCATGGCTGAATCCTGCGAGGAAGCACCGGCACCGGAGAGGGTGCCGGAAACGGTCGACGCGGAGTCGGTGCTGCCGGCAGCTGCCTGGTTTCCGGTGGCGTTGTCCGAGCCACATGCGGTCAGTGCCAGCGCTGCAACGGAGAGGACGGCGGCTGCGCGGCCGATGCGAATTGCCTTCACGAGTATGGTCCCTTTCAGGGTGAGAACGGATCACGACGACCGGACGTATTCCGCCCCCGTGTCGTGCTCCTTTGACGCTATGGGCGCCACGTAAAAAATGTGCACGATTAAGGTGAACGCAAAGTGAACAAGACAGGGCTGTTCGCTAACGAACGGCGCGCATGTCTTGCCTTCGTGAGCAGTCTCATACTATGGACCCCGGTTTCGCCGGGCTGGCCGGGCCGAGGGAACCGGTCCGGGAGAATCCTCGATCGGCCCGCCTAGACTGGGAGCATGAGCGCAGGGACCCGGTTGGTACAGGCCCGGACGTTCCTGCGCAGGCGGGGACGTGCCGGCTACAGCCGCAGCAAGTCCTCGTTCATGTCCGCCCTGCGGATCACGTTATGCGCCGTCGCCGCCTACGTATTCGCCGAGCAGGTACTCGGCCACGAGGGCCCCCTGTTCGCTGCCACCTCGTCCATCATTGCGCTCGGTTTCGCCAAGGGACCGCGGGTCCGCAAAGTGCTCGAAGTCGCCATCGGCTGCACCTTGGGGATCACTGTCGGCGACCTGCTGCTGCACTTCCTCGGGCCGGGCATCTGGCAAGCGGCCCTGGTGCTGCTGGTCTCCATCCTGCTGGCCAGGTTCCTGGACAGCGGCAGCATCTTCACTACCCAAATGGCGCTGCAGTCGGTGCTGGTGGTGCTGCTGCCGGCGCCTGCCGGCGGACCCTTCACGCGCAGCCTGGATGCGGTCATCGGCGGAGCCTTCGCGCTGCTTGTGACCATGCTGATTCCCGGCGATCCGCGTTCGGAACCACGCTCGCATCTGCAGAAACTCCTGGACGAACTGTCCGGAGTGCTGCGCGAATGCTCAGAAGCCTTGGCCAAGAGCGACCCCACCATGGCATGGCACGCGCTGATCCGGGCGCGCGCCAGCCAGCCACTGATCGACGAGGCGCGCGGCAGTTTCTCCTCGGCCCGGGAGGTTGCCCGGATATCCCTGGCCTACCGCCGCCATCGGGACGAAGTGGGGGACCTGCAGGATTCTGCCGAGATGGCGGATCTGGCCATGCGCAACAGCCGGGTGTTCTCCCGCCGCCTGACGTCCGTGATTAACCACGCGGCCATGACGGACGAAGCCATCGAGGCCTTCTCCGAAGTACTGCAAGAAACGGCCGACGCCGTCGAAATCCTTGCCGAGGGCCTCTCCGACCGGGATCCCGGGGCGCGGGAACGCCGGCTCTCCGGGGCCAGGAACGACTTGGCCGCGATCGCCACCCGGCTGCACCCCAAGCATCTGGGCATTGCGACCATGGAAGGAGAGGGCCTGGTCTTGGTCTTCCGGCCGCTGCTGGTGGATCTGCTCGAGGCCGCCGGGCTCAGCCATGACGACGCCGCGTCCTACCTGCCCAAACTCTGATTGTCTTTGGCCCCGGCTACGCTGGGTGAATGAGCACCAAGACCCGTTCCAAATCCCCTGCCTACCGCTGCGCCGAGTGCGGCTGGAGCACGGCTAAATGGGTGGGGCGCTGCGGCGAGTGCCAGGCGTGGGGAACGGTTGAAGAGGCCACCCCGGTGGCGGCGCGCACCACCGCCGCTGCCGCGGTCTCCCGGCCGGCCGAACGCATCGCCGACGTTGACGCCACGAACGCCGCCTTCCGCGCCACCGGGGTCGGCGAGCTGGACCGGGTACTCGGCGGTGGACTGGTGCCAGGAGCGGTCATCCTGCTGGCCGGCGAGCCCGGGATCGGCAAATCCACTCTGCTGCTCGATGTTGCGGCGCGGGTGGCCCGGCAGGACCGCGACGTGTTGTACGTGACCGGCGAGGAATCTGCGGCCCAGGTCAAGCTGCGGGCCGAACGGATCTCCGCTATGGCGGACAACCTCTATCTGACCGCCGAGACGGACCTGGGCATCGCGCTGGGCCACGTGGAACAGCTGCAGCCGTCGCTGTTAATCGTCGATTCGGTCCAGACGCTCAGCAGCAGCGCGGTAGAAGGCGCTGCCGGCGGCGTGACGCAGGTGCGCGAGGTCGCGGCGTCGCTGATCAATGCCGCCAAAACCAAGGGCATGACCACCATCCTGGTGGGGCATGTGACGAAGGACGGCTCCATCGCGGGGCCGCGGCTCCTTGAACATCTGGTGGACGTGGTGTGCCAGTTCGACGGCGACCGGCATTCGCGCCTGCGGCTGGTGCGTGCGGTCAAGAACCGCTACGGCCCCACCGACGAGGTCGGCTGTTTCGATCTGACGGAGGCCGGCATCGAGGGGCTGACCGACCCCAGCGGCCTGTTCGTCTCCCGGACCAAGGACCCGGTCTCCGGCACCTGCATCACCGTCACGCTCGAGGGCCGCCGGCCGCTGGTGGCGGAAGTGCAGGCGTTGCTGGCCGAGACCTCCAACGCGCAGCCGCGGCGTGCCACCAGTGGGCTGGATTCTTCCCGTGTGGCGATGATGATGGCTGTGCTGCAGCGTCGCGCATCCATGTCGCTGCACAAGGACGACAGCTACGTGGCGACGGTGGGCGGGGTCCGGCTGGGCGAACCGGCCACCGATCTGGCCACCGTGCTGGCCATCGCCTCCGCCAAGACCAACCAGCCGCTCCCGGCGCAGTTGATCGCCTTCGGCGAAGTGGGGCTGGCCGGCGAGGTGCGGCCCGTGCCCGGAATCGGGCGGCGCATCCAGGAGGCCGAACGGCTCGGGTTCACGCACGCGATCGTTCCGGCTTCCCCGGATGGAGCAGGCCAAGTTCCGGCCGGATTCACGGTCAAGGAAGTACACACCGTCTCCGAAGCGCTGTCCACGCTGTTCCGCTGAGCGCCCGGGGAGAAGGATAGCCGGAATCCGGCACTATCATGGAGCCTGAAGGCTGTCCGGTCGGCGGCCCCGCCCCCATGTCCGCCTGCCCTAAGGAAACGCCCCCATGGTCAAGAGCCCCGAGGACGCCCTCAAGGCGACGCTGGCCCGTGTAGCTCCGGGAACCCAGCTGCGCGACGGGCTGGAACGGATCCTCCGTGGGCGCACCGGCGCGCTCATCGTGCTCGGATACGACCAGCAGGTGGAAAAAATCAGTAGCGGCGGGTTTGATATCGGGATCGAGTTCTCGCCCACCCGGCTGCGCGAACTGGCGAAGATGGACGGCGCCATCGTCTGCGACAAGGACGCGGCGACCATCGTCAAGGCCGCGGTGCAGCTGGTCCCGGACCCTTCCATTGCCACCCAGGAGTCGGGCACTCGGCACCGCACAGCCGAACGTGTCGCCATCCAGACCGGCCTGCCGGTCATTTCGGTTAGCCAGTCCATGCAGATCATCGCACTGTATGTGGAAGGCATCCGGCATGTCCTGGAGGGCTCGGAGCCGGTGCTTGCCCGCGCCAACCAGGCGCTGGCCACACTGGAGCGCTACCGCGCCAGGCTGGACCAGGTCACCGGATCGCTGTCCGCGCTGGAGATCGAGGCCATGGTCACCGTACGGGACGTGGCGGTGACCCTGCAGCGGCAGGAAATGGTCCGCCGTATCTCCGACGAGATCTCCCAGTACGTACTCGAGCTCGGCGTGGACGGCCGGCTGCTCTCCCTGCAACTGGATGAGCTGACCTCGGGGCTGGGCCCCGACAGCGAAATGATCCTGCGCGACTACGCGGAGATTAAGGGCGGCATCGACGTCGACACCGCCCTGAAGACCCTGCGCAATTTCACGTCGAACGATCTGATCGATTTGGGCCGGGTGGCCAGCGTGATAGGCATCCAGCCCGGCCAGGACTCCCTGGACGCCGTGGTCCAGCCCCGCGGCTACCGGCTGCTGGCGGGAGTCAAGTCGGTACCGCGGGCGGTAGCCGACCGTTTGGTGGATCACTTCGGCGGCCTGCAGTCATTGATGGCGGCCAACATCGACGATCTGATGGCCGTCGACGGAATCGGCGAGCAGCGGGCACGCGTGATCCGCGAGGGCCTGTCCCGGATTGCCGAAACCAGCCTGCTGGACCGTTTCCTCTAGGTCCGGCGGGCCGGAGCCTAACGCAGTTCGAACACGGTCTTCTTGCTGGACTTCTTGTCCAACTTGGTGGTCAGGACATAGGTGCCCGGCTGCGGGTTGGCCTCCACCGAGGTACAGCCCGGCGCGGTCCGGTTCCGCTCCCAGGTAAAACGCGCCTGCTCACTCTTGCCCGGTTCAAGGGTCATCATCAACGGTTCGGCGTCCACCTGGCAGTCCGTGGAGGAGAAAATGCGATCGTCGCCGCTGGTGACCAGGAATTCCATGGCGTCGGTGCCAACGTTGACTTCGCAGGGGCTCTTGCCCTTGTTCGCCACTTCCAGAATCAGCGTGGGGTTCTCCCCGCTCCCGTAGGCCGGGGCATCTGTTTCGGCACGGACGACCACGTCCGAGTCCTCACAGCCGGCAGAGGCTGCGGGGCTGGCGGCAGGGGGGCTGGGCGCTGCCGCTCCGGCCACGTCGGCCGAGGCTTCTTCCTGTCCCGCTCCCACTAGGCCGACGACCCAGAATCCGGCAGCCACGATGCCGCCCACCACCAGCACGGCCAGCACCAGCACCACCAGGCGCCGGCGGCGGTAGACAGCAGGGCTGGGCCGCCGGACGGATGAACCCTGTCCGCGTCCGCCGGATGTGCCGCTGCCTGCCATACCTCAAGGTTAGGAGACTGCATCGGCCCGTGCAGTCAGCACCACGCCGGGCAGTACAGTATTGGTTGGTCACATCGTAGGAGTTCCATGCCCCGCCCCGACGCCGCCGCCCCGGCATCTTCCATCGAACCGGCAGAAGTCGGCCTGCTGCACCAGCGTATCCGCGACTGGTTTGCGGCCAGCGCAAGGGATCTGCCTTGGCGTCGCCCGGGGTGCGACGCGTGGGGCATTTTGGTCAGCGAGTTCATGCTGCAGCAGACACCAGTGGTCCGGGTGCTGCCGGTCTGGGAGCAGTGGATGCAGCGCTGGCCTCGCCCGGCCGACCTCGCCGCCGATTCGGCCGGCGAAGCCGTCCGGGCCTGGGGGCGGCTGGGGTACCCCCGCCGTGCGCTGCGCCTGCATGCCGCGGCTGCTGCGATTGTGGACCGGCACGGCGGCCGTGTGCCGGACGACCACGCCAGCCTGCTGGAACTCCCCGGCGTCGGAACCTACACGGCGGCTGCGGTGGCATCCTTCGCCTTCGGGCTGCCGGAAACCGTGGTGGACACGAATATCCGCCGGGTACATGCCCGGTTGGTGACCGGCGCTGCCCTCCCCGCGCCAACACTCACTGCCGCCGAGATGCGCCTGGCCCAGGAGTTGATGCCGGCCAGCGGCACCAAAGAGTGGAACGCCGGCGCCATGGAACTTGGTGCGCTCGTTTGCTCGGCGAGGTCGCCGCGGTGCGACGCCTGCCCGGTGATGGACCGCTGCGCCTGGCTGAAAGCCGGGCGTCCGGAACCCCATTACGTACCCAAGGGGCAGGCCTGGGCGGGCACCGACCGGCAAGTGCGAGGCGCCATGATGGCCGTCCTGCGCGAAGCGGATTCATCCGTTCCGCGCGAGGTCCTGCTGGGCAATCTTGAACTGGCGGTCCTGCCTGCTGCCTACCAAGGGCCGCTGGCGGCGCTGCGCGCGCTGCCGGCCGGCGACGAACAATTGGGCCGGGCCCTCGACGGGCTGCTGGCGGACGGGCTTGCCGTCACGGCGGGCGACGGCATCAGTCTTCCCGGCTAACCAGACGGAGCCGGCTCGGCAGCGTTGGCATCCGCCGGCTGCCGGAACCCCCGAGCAGCCGGGCTCCCAGGGTTACTGACCTTCGCCGCCGAAGTGCTCCTGCTGACCGTCGATGAACTCGTCGGCCGTGTTGCCGGGTTCGCCCAATCTGCCGCTGTGCTGTTCCTGCTGGGCGTCGACGACATCGTTGGCCTGATCGGCCAGGCCGCCCAGCTTGTCTCCGTGCTGCTTGTCGGGACCGTCCTGCTTCTCTGCGTTGTCGCCGCCGTTGATATCTCCCAGGCTCATGCTAGTTCCTTCCGTCAGGCCGGCGCGCGTGCCGGCTGCTCCCTCCCCAACGCCTCCACGGTAGGCGTCTGGCGCGGCCCGCGTCGAGCACTGAACAGTCCTGCAACTTGGCGCCCGGCTGATGCGCGGGTGTGTAACGGGGGCGGGAACCAGCTGTATCCTGCCGCAGCCCGGTTGTTCAGAGTGAGCGGATCATCCGGGTGTTGCCCAGCGTATTGGGTTTGACCCGGGCCAGGTCGAGGAACTCGGCCACACCTTCATCGGTGGAGCGCAGCAGCTCGGAATACACATCCGGATCCACCGCCGATTGGTCGGCCATTACCTCGAAACCATGCCGGGTGAAGAAGTCCACCTCGAAGGTCAGGCAGAACACACGGTTGACGCCCAGGCCCTTGGCCGCGCCGATGAGTTCGTCCAGCAGGGCGTGGCCGACTCCCCTGCCGCGCCAATGCGCCGCGGTGGCCAGGGTGCGGACCTCGGCGATGTCCTCCCACATGACGTGCACGGCACCGCAGCCCACCACTTCGCCCTCCGGCGTTTCGGCGACCCGAAACTCCTGGATGCTTTCGAAGTACGCCACCGCTTCCTTCTCCAGCAGCACCCGTTCGTCGGCCAGCGGTTTCACCAGACGGCGGATCTGCACGACGTCGGAGGTGCGGGCGGGGCGGATCTTGAAGGGGTCGGTCACCCAGTCAGTCTAAAGCCCCAGTTCGGCGGGCAGTTCCGTCTCCTGGTCCAGCACGTGCCTGGCGAGGAAGTTGGAGACTACCGAGTACCAGATTTTGGCATGCTGTGGTGAGAGCACCCAATGGTTCTCGTCGGGGAAGTACAGGAAGCGGTGCGGGGTCTCCCCGTCCGCTCCCGCGGCCAACTGCGACCGCGACAAGAGTTCGTACCAGAGCCGCAGCCCCTCGCCGATCGGTACCCGGTAGTCCTTGTCCCCGTGCACCACCAGCATCGGTGTGTTGATGTTCTGCACATGCAAGTGCGGGGAGTTCTCCAGCGCCATCTCCGGGGTCATCTCCCGCTCCCAGTAAGGGGATACGTCAGTGGTCGGGCCGAACTGGTCCAGTGCCCAGAGGCTGGCGTGGGTGACAATGGCCCGGAACCGGTCGGTATGCCCGGCAATCCAGTTGGCCATGTATCCGCCGAAGGAGCCGCCCATCGCGGCCGTGCGCGTGCCGTCGATGTCCTCCCGCTGCACGGCGGTGTCGGTGATGGCCATCAGGTCCGTGTACGGGGCCTGGCCCCACTGCCCCCAGCCCCGGCGGATGAAGTCTTCCCCGTAGCCGGTGGAGAGGGCCGGATCCGGCAGCAGCACCGCGTAGCCCTGCGCCACCAGCAGCCACGGGCACCAGCGCCAGCTCCACGCATTCCATGAGCCGAGCGGGCCGCCGTGCACCCACAGCAGCAGTGGCGCCGGGTTCTGCGCGGACGCCCCCTCGGGCAGCGCCAGCCACGCGCGCACCGGGCCCTGCGCGCCATCGACGCCCACCGTCGTCGTGATTTCTTCCAGCCGTCCGCCCAGTTCCGGACGGGGTGCGGGCGCGGGCAGGACCGTGGTGTCCCCGGAGGACAGGTCGATGCGCACCGGCTCGGGCGGAAACAGGTAGGAGCTGCGCAGCGCGTAGGCGAACCGCCCGTCCGGGCTCACCACGACGTCGGTGTACGCTGCATCGTCGTGCGTCACCTGGCGCACCGAGCCGGTGCCGGCGTCGAGGCAGAACAACGGTGCGCGGCCGCCGTCATCGGCTGTCACCAGCAGGCCCGATCCGTCGGGCAGCCAGGCGGCCGGGTGGGGCCAGCGGTCCCAGTCCGCGGCCAGCGGCCGCAGCTCGCCGCCGGCCAGCGGGAGCAGTCCCAGGCGGACCGAAGGAACGATCTCCGGCCCGGAAACCGTTTCGCAGACCACCACCACGGTCCGGTTGTCGGGACTGACCGGACCGGGCGAGTAGTCGGTGTCCGGGCTTTCCAGCAGGATCCGCCGGCCGCCGGTGGCCGTGTCCACGGTGGCCAGCACGCTGCGGGTATCCCCCCGCGGCAACGGCTGGCGGACGTTGACCACCAGGGTGGTGCCGTCTGGGCTGAGCTCCGCCGCGGTTTCCATCAGGGCATTTCCGGCCCACTCGGTGATATTGCGCAGGCTGCCGTCCGGCTCGTTATCCACGGTCACAGTTGCACCCGCGTCATCCGCGGATCCTTGCAGGACGAAGTGCCGCTTCTCCCCCGGGCCCAAGTCGTGGTCCCAGAAGCGCACCGGGTATCCCGAATGCAGGATCGCGGAGACCTTCTTGTCTTTGCGGGCTGCCCGCAGGTTCGCGTCGTCCTCTTCGCCGTCGGAACCGCTCAAGACCTGGCCATCAACCACTACGGTGTCGGCATCGCGGGCACAGCGCACCGCCACGACGCCGCCGGGACGCGACAGCACCATTCGGCCTTCGCCTCCGGCCGCCGCCAAGCGCCACAACGCCGGGACCGACTCCTCAGCCGGATCATCGGGGTTCGGGCGGGCGGAGGTGAAGTAAAGATCGCCGTTGCGGGCAAAGGCTGCCCCGGACTCGCCCTTGGCGCTGCGGGTAATCCGGCGGGCGGGGCGCTCACCGGAAGGATCGACTTCCCACAGGGCCGAGACGTACTCGGTGGCAGCGGAGTTCAACGTGCTGACGCAGGTAACCAGCCGGCTGCCGTCCGGGCTGAGCGCCAGCGACCCCAGCCGCGGCAGCGCGATGTAGCGGTCAAGGTCGCGGAACGGGGTGGCGGGAGCCTGCTGGCGGGGTGCCTCCGGCCGCACATCGGAAGTAAGTGCTTCAGAACTCATGGATTCAGTAAACACTACTTGTGCCGCGGATCACAGATTACGGAACAAGTCATCGCCGTCGTCGCCACGCTTCACAGGTCGGTCCGAGCGGCGCGGGAGGGGTTAAAACGGAGAACCCCGGCCGAAGCCGGGGTTCTCCGTGCGCAGTGCTGGCTACTGGGACAGTGCCGGGGTGTCCGGAACTTCCTCGATCGCCTTGGGGGCGCTGGTGCTGGTGAAGACGAACGTTGCCGTTTCCCCCTCGCCGTCGATGTCCACGTGGATGGTTTCGCCGGGGTGGAACTCGCCGAAGAGGATCTTCTCCGAGAGCTGGTCCTCGATCTCCCGCTGGATGGTCCGGCGCAGCGGACGGGCACCCATCGTGGGGTCGTAGCCGCGGGTGGCCAGCAGCACCTTGGCCGGATCGGTCAGTTCGATCTTGAGGCTCTTCTCGTTCAGCCGCTTCCGCAGCCGCTCGACGAACAGATCCACGATCTGGACGATCTCTTCCTCGCTCAGCTGCGGGAAGACCACCGTGTCGTCAACGCGGTTGAGGAACTCGGGCCGGAAGTGCTGCTTGAGCTCATCCTGGACCCGGGCGCGCATCCGCTCGTACCCGGTCTTGGTGTCCGTGCCCGACTGGAAGCCGGTCATGACGCCCTTGGAGATGTCCCGTGTGCCCAAGTTGGTGGTCATGATGATCACCGTGTTCTTGAAGTCCACGACGCGGCCCTGGCTGTCCGTCAGGCGGCCGTCCTCAAGGATCTGCAGCAGCGAGTTGAACAGGTCCGCGTGGGCCTTCTCCACCTCGTCGAAGAGCACCACGGAGAACGGACGGCGGCGTACCTTCTCGGTCAGCTGCCCGCCCTCTTCGTAGCCGACGTAGCCCGGAGGGGCACCGAAAAGCCGCGAGACGGTGTGCTTCTCCGAGTATTCGGACATATCCAGGGTGATCAGCGCGTCTTCCTCACCGAAGAGGAATTCCGCCAGGGCCTTGGCGAGCTCGGTCTTGCCGACGCCGGTGGGACCGGCGAAGATGAACGAGCCGGAGGGACGGTTGGGGTCCTTCAGGCCGGCGCGGGTGCGTCGGATCGCCTGCGAGATGGCCTTGATCGCCTCGTCCTGGCCGATCACACGCTTGTGCAGCTCGGCCTCCATGTGCATGAGGCGGCTGGACTCTTCCTCGGTCAGCTTGAACACCGGGATGCCGGTGGAGTTGGCCAGCACTTCGGCCACCAAGTCCTCGTCGACCTCGGCAATCTCATCAAGGTCACCGGACTTCCAGGCGCGTTCCTTCTCCGCCCGTTCGTCCTGCAGCCGGCTCTCCTGGTCCCGTAGCGTGGCGGCACCCTCGAAGTCCTGGGCATCGATGGCCGATTCCTTTTGCTTCTTCAGCTGGGCAATGCGCTCATCGATGTCCTTGAGCTCCGGCGGTGCAGTCATCCGGCGGATGCGCAGCCGGGCGCCGGCCTCGTCGATCAGGTCGATGGCCTTGTCCGGCAGGAAACGGTCGGAAATGTAGCGGTGTGCCAGATGCGCGGCGGCATCCAGGGCGCCGTCGGTGATGGAGACCCGGTGGTGCGCCTCGTAGCGGTCGCGCAGGCCCTTGAGGATCAGCACGGCGTGCTCCACGGACGGTTCCTCAACCTGGATCGGCTGGAACCGGCGCTCCAGCGCGGCGTCCTTCTCGATGTGCTTGCGGTACTCGTCCAGCGTGGTGGCACCGATGGTCTGCAGTTCGCCGCGGGCCAGCATTGGCTTCAGGATGGACGCGGCGTCGATGGCGCCCTCGGCCGCACCCGCCCCGACCAGCGTGTGGATCTCGTCGATGAACAGGATGATGTCGCCGCGGGTCCGGATTTCCTTCAGGACCTTCTTCAGCCGTTCCTCGAAGTCACCGCGGTAGCGGGAACCGGCCACGAGTGAGCCCAGGTCCAGCGTGTAGAGCTGCTTGTCCTTGATGGTCTCGGGTACGTCACCGCGGACAATGGCCTGGGCCAGACCCTCGACCACGGCGGTCTTGCCGACGCCGGGCTCGCCGATCAGTACCGGATTGTTCTTGGTGCGGCGGGAGAGGACCTGCATGACGCGTTCCATCTCGTGCTCGCGCCCGATCACCGGGTCGAGCTTGGATTCACGCGCGGCCTGGGTGAGGTTGCGGCCGAACTGGTCCAGCACGACGGAGCCGGCAGGAGTACCCTCCTGCTGCTGGCCGGCGGTGACCGGCTCCTTGCCCTGGTAACCGGAAAGCAGCTGGATGACCTGCTGGCGCACGCGGTTGAGGTCCGCACCCAGCTTGACCAGCACCTGGGTGGCCACGCCTTCGCCTTCGCGGATCAGGCCCAGCAGGATGTGCTCGGTACCGATGTAGTTGTGGCCAAGCTGGAGGGCTTCGCGCAGCGACAGCTCCAGGACCTTCTTGGCGCGCGGCGTGAACGGAATGTGACCGCTCGGGGCCTGCTGGCCCTGGCCGATGATTTCCTGGACCTGCTCACGAACGCCGTTAAGGGAGACGCCGAGGAACTCCAGTGCTTTGGCGGCAACGCCCTCACCCTCGTGGATCAAACCCAGGAGGATGTGTTCGGTGCCGATGTAGTTGTGGTTGAGCATGCGGGCTTCTTCTTGAGCCAGCACGACAACGCGACGGGCACGGTCGGTAAATCTCTCAAACATCTCGCACACTCCTAGCTACTGCGTACTTTGATGCTACGTGCCCGACTGCCTCTTGGGAGGCCTGTTCGCCCTAGGGGTAATGCCCTGCCGGAAGAGCGCAAAACGGGGCGGACAGTTGCCTGTCCGCCCCGCCGATTGATCTGCCCGTCAGGGAACGGGCCGCCCGTTATCCCCCGTGGGCGGCCTTGTAGGCCTCGATGATCTCAGACTGCACACGACCGCGGTCGCTGACGTTGTAGCCGTTGTCCCGCGCCCATGCCCGGATTGCCGAGGCATCCTGGCTGCGGGTGCTGCTGGCCGGCTTGCCGGCCCTTGCGCCGCGGGAAGGAATCTTCCGGCCGGCGGAAATAAACGGCTTAAGAGCGTCGCGAAGGGCCGCGGCATTCTTTGAAGAAAGATCAATCTCGTAGCTGCTGGAATCCATGCTGAAGCGGACCGTTTCATCCGCCGAGCCACCATCCAGATCGTCAACCAGAATGATTTTTACTTCTTGCGCCACGGAAGGCTCCTTTAGTGAGTGGATCTATTTGGCCGGGATTACCGAACCAAATTGATTATTGCGCACACTTCATTTGAAGGCAATACGGACTGATTAAGAAAACCGCTCAGAATCTGGCATCGAGGATATCGGTATGACCAGAATGTCGGCCAAACCACATGACTTGTAGTGCTTAAAGGAGAAACCCCAAACGATGGATAATCGTCCGGGGTTGTCGCGCTATTCGGCGCCGTCTTCGGCCGCGCGCCTATCGGCTTCGCGCTCCGCCTCCGCCAATGCTTCGCGTTCTTTGCGGTCGGCATTGAATATGGCTTTCATCACGAAATAGAACAAGAGTCCGACGCCGAGTGACGGCGCGAGAACCCACAGATATTCCATGCTTAGCCCACCTCCGGCTTCAGCAGCGGGAACAGAATGGTGTCCCTGATTCCGACTTGAGTGAAGAGCATCACCAGTCGGTCGATGCCCAGTCCGATGCCGCCCATCGGCGGAGCGCCGTATTCGAGGGCACGCAGGAAGTCTTCGTCCAACTGCATGGCCTCTTCGTCGCCGGCTGCTGCCAGACGCGACTGCTCGGTCAGGCGTTCGCGCTGGATCACCGGATCAATCAACTCGGAGAACGCGGTGCCGCGTTCCATTCCGCCGATAATGAGATCCCATGCCTCAATCAGCCCCGGCTTATCCCGGTGGTTTCGCGCCAGCGGTTGCGCCGCGGGCGGATAATCATAGACGAAGGTCGGCTGCAACAGGGTGGGCTCGACGATTTCGCCGAACAACTCAACCACTGTTTTCTGGGTGTCCCACTTCGGATCGATCTTCACGCCGTGCTCGTCGGCAATTTCGCGCAGGATGCCGCCGCCGGTCTCCGGAGTGATTTCCCGGCCGACCGCTTCAGACAATCCCGGGTAGACCCCAAGCCAGCGCCATTCTCCATTAAGGTCAATGGTGCCCTGCGGGGTTTCAAGCACGCGGGTGCCCAGGCTGTCGGCCACATTAAGGATCATCTCCTTGATGCGGTCGGCCATCACGAACTGGTCGGCATAGGCCTCGTAGCTTTCCAGCGTGGTGAATTCCGGGCTGTGCGTAGAGTCCACACCTTCATTGCGGAAAATGCGGCCGAGTTCGAAGACCCGGTCAATGCCGCCGACCACCGCGCGCTTGAGGTAAAGCTCGGTGGCGATGCGCAGCGTCATGTCCTGGTTGAACGCATTCAGGTGCGTTTCGAAGGGGCGGGCCGTCGCACCGCCGTGGATCAGCTGCAGCATGGGCGTCTCCACTTCCACATAACCATGGGAGTGCAGGGTGTCCCTGACGGAACGGATCACGGCTGCCCGGGTGTACACCATCTGCCGGGCTTCGTCTCGGACCATCAGGTCCACGTAGCGCTGCCGCACGCGGGTCTCTTCATTGAGGCCGGCATGGAGCACGGGCAGAGGACGCAGCGCCTTGGAGGCCATCTGCCAGGACTCGGCCATGACCGACAGCTCGCCGCGCTTGGAGCTGATGACTTCGCCGCGGACGAACACATGGTCGCCCAGGTCCACCAGCGCCTTCCAGTCCGCAAGCGCTTCCTCGCCGATGTTCGCCAGGCTCAACATGGCCTGCAGCCGGGTGCCGTTGCCTTCCTGCAAGGTGGCGAAGCACAGCTTTCCGGTGTTCCGGATGAAGACCACCCGCCCGGAAACTCCGACGATGTCGCCGGTGGTTTCGTCCGCCTCGAGGTGGCCGTACTTTTCACGCACCTCGGCCAGCGTATGGGTCCGGTCCACACCCACCGGGTAGGCCTCCACACCGCGTTCCAGGAGTTTGGCGCGCTTGGCCATGCGCACGTGCATCTGCTCGGAAGCGTCGGCAGCCTCGGCTGCGGGATGTGGGGTGGGGGTATTTTCGCGGGTCACGGTAGTTAAGGGTACCGGTACCCGGGCCGGGCCAGCCAAACGCCCAAGGTCAGCACCCCAGGGTCAGTAGCCCAGCTGCACGTTGTCGATCAGCCGCACCGGGCCGACCTTCGCGGCGACCAGCGCCAAGGCCTCGCCGGTGAACGGCGTTTCCCGGCAGTTGAAGGCCAGCGGCTCCAGGGTCTTCGGGTCCACCACTTCCAGGTAGTCCGGCTGGACCAGCGGCACCGAGTCGATCATGGCCAGGGCGCCGTCGATGTCCAGGGCTTCATGGCGCTCCGCCTGTCCGCGCAGGTACGCCAGGCTGCGGGACAGCACCAGCGCCGCCTCCCGCTCCGCTTCGGAGAGGAACCTGTTGCGGCTGGAGAGGGCAAGTCCGTCGTCGTCGCGCACAATCGGGACCCCCACCACGTCCACCGGGAAGTTCAGGTCCGCCACCATCCGCTTGACCAGGACCAATTGCTGGGCGTCCTTCTGGCCGAAAAACGTCCGGTAGTCTGCGTCGCAAACCGGCAGCCCGAGGTGCAGCAGCTTGGCAACCACCGTGAGCGCGCCGTCGAAGTGGCCTGGCCGTGAGGCCCCCTCGAACTTCGCGCCGAGTTCCCCGGCAGTAATCCTGACCATCGGCCCGCCGTCCGGGTAGACCTCTTCCACGTTCGGCGCAAACACCACGTCCGCGCCGGACTCCGCCAGCAGGTCCAGGTCGGCCTCGAGCGTGCGCGGGTAACGGTTCAGATCCTCCTGTTCACCGAACTGCAGCGGATTCACAAAAATGGAAACCACGACGACGTCGCTTGTCTGCCGCGCGGCGCGCACCAAGGCGGCATGGCCGGCGTGCAGCGCCCCCATGGTCAGCACCAGTCCCAGCGATGGCCGTCCGCTTGCCCCGGCCTCCGCCAGGAGCCTGCTGGTGACATCCTTCAGCTCGGCTTGGGTGTTCACAAGGCGCGGACGGGTCACTTTTTCTCCTCCGGGTTGGATTGGGCCAGGACGTCAAGGATTTCCGTGGCCTGCGCTTCTTTGAGCATGCCCCGCTCCAAGGCGCGCTGGGCCGTGGCGCGGGCCAGTTCCTCGTAGGCCAGCCGGATGTCGGTGCTGCCCGAATCCACTTCGCGGCGCAGCAGCGCTTCATGATGGCTGCGGACCGTGCCGGCATCACCGCGCGCCACGGGCCCGGTCAGCGCCGATTCACCGGAGGCCAGCGCGTTCTCCAGGGATGCCCGCATCAGGGCGCTGAGCACCCGGTCCGGTTGCTCCACGCCGGCTTCGGCCAGCAGTTGGGCGGACTGCGCCGCAATGGTCACCAGATGGTTCGAGGCATGCGCCAGTGCCGCGTGGTATAGCGTGCGGTCCCGCTCCGCGATGACCACCGGTTCGCCGCCCATCTCCACCACCAGCGCCTGCGCTATCGGCAGGACCGTGGCTTCGGCGGTCACGCCGAAACTGCAGTCGGTCAACCGGGCCAGGTCAAGGCTCATGCCGGTAAAGGTCATGGCGGGGTGGATGGCCAGCGGGATGGCTCCTTTCGCCCGTGCCGGCGCAAGCACGCCGGTGCCAAAGCGTCCGGAGGTATGCACCACCAGTTGGCCCGGCTGCCAGACCCCGGCCGCGGCCAAGCCGTCCACCAGTTCCGGCAGCGCATCATCCGGTACCGCCAGCAGGACCAGTTCGGCCCGTTCAACGATCTCCGGGATCTGCAGTACCGGCACGCCGGGCAGCAGGTTTTCTGCCCGATCCTTGCTGTCTTCGGACACTGCGGAAACGCCGACGACGGCATGCCCGACTCCGCGCAGCGCGGCGCCGAGGACCGCTCCCACCTTGCCGGCACCGATCACGCCAATGCCCAGCCGGCCTGGCCTAGTGCTGCCCGCCATGGCTTCTCTCCTGGTCCGGTTGGTGTCCGTCCTGCTGCTGCGGACCGTGCTGGCCGTCCGGGCGCTCGGTGGCTGCCTCAGGTTCGGGTCCGCTACGAGGTTCGGGTGTGGCTTCGGGTCTGGCTTCCAGCCAGCGCTCGGGAAGGCTGCGGCGCCTGGCTGCGGCCGCCCGGGCCGCCTGCTCGTCGAAGAGCCGGCGGGCCGTGTCGGCGTCGATCTGATAGACCACCGGCGTAACCGGCCCGGTGGTGGTGTGCAGCCGCAGGTCGGCCACGCGCAGGCGTCGGGCCAACGGACCTTGGTGCAGCGCGATGGATTGGGTTCGCTCGTGCGGCACCACGGCGAGGCTGCGCCACAGCCGACCGCTGCGGGCCAGCAGCGCGGTGCCCGTGACGGCAAAGCCGTTGCGCCGCCAGGTCAGCCAGGAGAGCCAGCGAACGCGCCGCGGCGAGGTAACAAAGCCGCCGTCGGAGGCACCGCCGTCGTTCTGGTCCGTAGCTGCGATCCCGTCCAAGCCCGCGGTGAAGACGGTGAATGGATCTTCGGTGCCCGGATCCGGGAGCACCAGGGCCAGCATCTGCATGACTTCCCGCTGGGTGCCAACCGGCAACAATGTGGTGCGGGCACCGGAGTTCTCCGTGCTGACACCGTAGCCGGCCACGTTCACGCGCATCCGGTACCAGCCCTTGAAGCGCCACAGCGGCGACTGCATGATTTCCACTGCCTGCACCCGGCCCGGCGGTACGGTTTGCGCCCGGGTTTCCAGCAGCCCGTAGCGCATCCTGATGCCGTCCGGTGATACCGCGGCGCGGAAGTTGTAGCCGGTGCTGAAGGTTGACCAGTAGCCGGCTGCCACACCGAACGCGGCGGGCACCAGCAGAGCCGGACCGAACGCCGCATCGAACATAAAAGTGGACAGTCCCGCCGCGATCAGCATGATGACAAGGAACACCGTGGTGCCGGAGAGCAGGGCCGCGCCGACGATGCGGCTGCCCGGCACGGCCAGGATCTGCTGTTCGGGAGCCTCGGGAATCGGCTCCTGGGCATGGCCCGGTTCTCTGGTCAGTCCGGCTGCCCGCGCCAGGATGGTGGCGCGAAGTTCCTGCGCCGAGGCCAGCGGAAGGTACGCCAGCCGCACGGCGGATTCGCCGGCGTCGGCCACCTCGAACTTGAGTTCCGCCAGGCCGAAGATCCGTGCCAGCAAGGGCTGGATGACGTCGATCGCCTGCACCCGGTCAAGCCGGGCCTGGCGGTGCTGGCGGAACAGGACGCCTGAATTCACGCGGACATGTTCATCTGTCACTTGGTATCGGGTATACCACCAGGACAGGAAGAACCCGGCCAGCAGCAGCAGGACGACGCCGGCCACGATCAGCACGGTCCAGGGCGCGCGGCCGCCGGTCAGCCCCCAGAACTCGTCGCCGCGGAACACGGCCTCGAACCAGTCGCGGCCAAAGAAGTAGGCGATGGCCGCCAGCGCAATCCAGCCACGGACCAGCGGCGAAACCGGATGGACCCGGTGCCAAGTGCCGCTGGTGTCGGGGGTCAGCGGCACTCCCTGGGCGGCCGGCACCACCTCGCCGGACGCATCCGGTCCCGGCCCGTGCAGCGGGTCCCGCCCGTGCAGCGGGTCCCGCCCGTGCAGCGGGTCCTGCCCGTGCAGCGGGTCCTGCCCGGTGCTGCCGGGAACGGTCATAGCCCGGCCAGCCTTGCCTGCCCGCGGTCGGAGAGCTGTTCGCGCAGCCGTGCGCCTTCTGCCGCCGGCACTCCCGGAATGCTGGCATTGGTCTGCGGGCTGGCGGTGTGCAGCTTCACGGAGCACAGGCCGAAGGCGCGCTGGAGCGGTCCCACACCCACATCCACGTACTGCATCCTGCCGTAGGGAACCACCATGACGCGCTGAAAAAACAGGCCGCGCCGGATCAGCAGGTCTTCGTCCCGTTCGGCATAGCCGATGGCCCTGACCTGGCGCGGGATCAACAGTCCGGACCAGACGCAGACCACGAGGGTTCCCACGCTCAGCAGCCAGGCCAGCCAGACCGGGAAGCCGGGCCATACGCCGGCCAGCATCAGAACCAGCGGTGCGGACAGGACGGCGAGGGCAATCACTGAGGAGATCAACCAGCCGATCAGTTCCACCGTGATGTATTTGGGCGAGACCCTGATCCAGCTAATGCCGGCCGGGTCGATCGCTTCGCTAGGCATACTCCCCCTCGCCTTGGGCCTCGGTCCCGTTGTCCTTGGCCGCTTCGGTGTCTTCGGGCGGGAGCTTGCAGAAGCGCTCCACCACCAGCCCTACCACCACCATGATCAGGCCACCGCCCATCATAGCCAGCACGGCCGGCAGCGCGCCGAGGCCGGGCCGGTAGAGCAGCAGGATGAGCTGTTCCAGCAGGATGCCTGCGTGCCAGCCGAAGATCAGCGAACCGGCGTAGGCGCAGGCCTGGGCCAACACCAGCGTGCGGGCCGCCAGCACCGGATTCAGTTCCTTGTCCCGTTTGCCGTTGCGCCAGCGGCGCACCTTCAGGCCCAGCACCAGCGTGAACACCGCGATGGCTGCCATCGTGACCAGCGAGGAGAGATGCAGGAACGGCACCGGCAGCCCGCTGCGCTCGGTGACCTGGTTGCCCAGCCATCCCAGCACTGCAGTGACGACGGCGATGGTCGCCAGAGCCCGGTACCTGATGGTCCTCACGAATCCCCCACGCCGCCGGACACTACGGCCCGGCTTCGAACGGTTCGGCTTCGTAGGGCTCTACGCCGTCCAAATCCCCGGCAGCCTTCGCCAGCTCGCCCACCGGGACGCCGTTGAGCGTGGCGCTCGAATCCATCCAAGCCCAGGGCGCCAGGACGAAGGCGCGTTCGTGCGCCCGCGGATGCGGAATGATTAGGTCCTCGTCGTCCAGGGTCAGGTCGCCGTAGGTGATGATGTCCACGTCCAGTGTCCGCGGACCCCAGCGCACTTCGCGTGTGCGGTGGTGCTTGTTCTCCACCGCCTGGCAATGGGCCAGCAGCTGGTGCGGATCCAGGTCGGTCTCCACTTCCAGCACCATGTTCAGGTAATCCGGCTGGTCCTCGGGACCGCCCACCGGCTTGGTCTGCACCACCGCCGAGACTTCGCGGAGCCGCACATGCGGTGTGTCCACCAGGTCTGCCACGGCGTGCGAGAGCGTGTCGCTGCGTTCGCCGAGGTTGCTGCCTAGCGCCAGCACCGCGCGCACGCTCATGGCTGCTCCCGGTAGATGCTGACCGTGACGTCGGAAAACTCCACCTGGATGGGCGCATGGGGTTTGTGCACGGTGACCTCGACGGCCGCCACATCGAACGTGCGCAGCGCGTGGTCCGCAATCCGTTCGGCCAGTGTTTCGATCAGCTGCAGCGCCTCGCCGGTGATGATCGCTTCCACCTGGTCCGCGAGCTCGGCGTAGTTGGCGGTCTTCGTCAGGTCGTCGCCAGCCGCCGCGGGCCGGATGTCCGTGTGCAACGCGACGTCCACGATGAACCGCTGGCCGTCACGGCGCTCTTGTTCCAGCACGCCGTGGTAGCCCACGGCGGAGATGCCGGTGAGCTTGATGATGTCCGGCCGCGCCGGTAGTCCTGCCGCCATGTCCCGCCCTACCTGGCCCAGGCGGCGGCGACCTTGACAGCGTCAAGGGAGGCACCGGCGTCGTGCACGCGCACACCCCACGCGCCGTTGGCCGCGGCCAGTGCGGAGACCGCCAGCGTGGCGTCGTCGCGTTCCTTGGGCGCGGCGGCCTTGCCCGCGGTGGTCAGCAGCGAACCGAGGAACCGCTTGCGGGACGCGCCGACCAGCAGTTTGTGACCCAGCTGGGCGAACTGCCCGGTGGCGCGCAGCAGTTCCCAGTTGTGGTCGGCGTTCTTGGAGAAGCCCAGGCCCGGATCCAGGATGATCTGCTCCGGCGCAACGCCGGCGGCGACGAACTTGTCGCGCAGTTCCGTCAGTTCCGCGAGGACCTCGGCCACCACGTCCTGGTACTCCGCCTTCGGATCCGCATGCCGGGCATCGCCGCGCCGGTGCATCAGGATGTAGGGAACCTTGCGCTCCGCCACCAGCGCCGGCATGTCGGGGTCAAAGGTCATGCCGGACACATCATTGACAATGGCTGCCCCGGCATCCAGCGCCTTGGCGGCGGTGTCCACGTGCATCGTGTCCACGCTGATCAGGGCGCCGGCCTTGGCCAGGGCCTCGATGACCGGAAGAATGCGCCGCTGCTCTTCTGCGGGAGTGATCGAATCGGCGTTCGGACGGGTGGATTCCCCGCCCACGTCGATGATGTCGGCACCGCCGTAGAGCAGTTTCAGCCCGTAGGCGATCGCCGCTTCCCGGTTGGCGTACTCACCGCCGTCGCTGAACGAATCCGGCGTGACGTTCAAGATGGCCATGACGATGGCCCGGTCGGTGGGCAGGTCCGCAAACTTCTTCGGTACGCGTGCCTTGCGCAGCACGGGCAGGGGCGAGGTGGCGGGCCCGGTTCCGGGGACTGCGGCGAGTGAATCCATCTAGTTCTACCGTCTCTATCTCTTCGCTATCGTCCAATGATCAGGCTCATGGCCTCGGCCCGGGTGGCCTGTTCGCGCAACTGGCCGCGCACGGCCGAGGTGACCGTCTTGGCCCCCGGCTTGCGCACCCCGCGCATGGACATGCACATGTGTTCGCATTCGACGACGACGATCGCGCCCTTGGGTTCCAAGTACTTCACCAGCGCCTCCACGATCTGCGTGGTGAGGCGTTCTTGCACCTGCGGGCGGCGCGCGTAGATCTCCACCAAGCGGGCCAGCTTGCTCAGCCCGGTCACTTTACCGTCATGCGACGGGATGTAGCCAATATGCGCGGTCCCGTGGAACGGCACCAGATGGTGCTCGCAGGTCGAATAGAACGGAATGTCCTTGACCAGCACCATTTCTTCATGGTTGATATCGAACGTGGTGCCGAGGATGTCCGCCGGATCCTGGTGCAATCCGGCAAAGACCTCCGCATACGAACGGGCGACCCGCTGCGGGGTGTCCTGCAGGCCTTCGCGGTCCGGATCTTCGCCGACGGCGATCAGGATCTCGCGCACCGCCTTTTCGATCCTGGGCAGGTCGATCTGCGGGTCGAAATCCAGTTCGGCAACGACGTCATCGTATTCGGTCACGTATGCGATCCTAGCCGCTGGTGCCCAAAACGCCGCCGCGGCCGTCGTCCTCCGGTAGGTCTCCACCGGCAGGATTCGGGTCCACAATCACCGCCGCATGGCTTTCTTCTTCCCGCTGGCCGTTGGCGGCAGCGGCTTCGCGCTCTCGCCGCGAGATGACGGGCGGGATGTCGTGGACCGGCCGGGTTTCCTTGGACAGCCACACGTCGCGGAGGTCGCGGCGGCGCAGGTCATGGAAGATCTCGGCGATCTCACGCTGGTTCAGCGTCTCGCGCTCCAGCAAGGCCAGGGCCAGCCGGTCCAGCACGTCGCGGTTCTCGGTCAGGATCGCGTAGGCCTCGTCGTGGGCGTCGTCGATCAGCCGGCGGACTTCCTCGTCCACCACGAACGCGACGTGGTCGGAGTAGTTGCGTTCATGCGACATGTCGCGTCCCAGGAACGGCTCGCCGCCGCCCTGGCCCAGCTTCACGGCACCCACGCGTTCGCTCATGCCGTACTGGGTGACCATCTGGCGGGCGGTGCTCGTGGCCTTCTCAATGTCGTTCGAGGCGCCGGTGGACGGATCGTGGAAGACAATCTCCTCGGCCACCCGGCCGCCCATGGCATAGGCCAACTGGTCCAGCAGCTCGTTGCGGGTCACGGAGTACTTGTCGTCCTCGGGCACCACCATGGTGTAGCCCAGGGCTCGGCCGCGGGGAAGGATGGTGACCTTGGTGACCGGCGCGGAGTAGCGCAGTGCGGCCGCGACCAGCGCGTGGCCGCCTTCGTGGTACGCGGTGATCTTGCGCTCGTGTTCCTTCATCACGCGCGAGCGCTTCTGCGGGCCGGCCATCACACGATCGATGGCTTCGTCCAGCGCCCGGTCGTCGATCAGCTGGGCGTTGGAGCGGGCGGTCAACAGCGCGGCCTCGTTGAGCACGTTGGCCAGGTCGGCGCCGGTGAATCCGGGCGCACGCTTGGCCAGCGACCGCAGGTCCACCCCGGGGGCCATGGGCTTGCCGGCCGCGTGCACCTGGAGGATCTGATGGCGGCCTTCCAGATCCGGGGCCTCCACCGAGATCTGCCGGTCGAAGCGGCCCGGCCGCAGCAACGCCGGGTCCAGCACGTCCGGACGGTTGGTGGCGGCAATCAGGATGACGTTGGTCTTGACGTCGAAGCCGTCCATCTCCACCAGCAACTGGTTCAGCGTCTGCTCGCGTTCGTCGTTGCCGCCGCCCACGCCGGCGCCGCGGTGCCGGCCCACGGCGTCGATCTCGTCCACGAAAATGATGGCCGGCGCGTTGGCCTTGGCCTGCTCGAACAAGTCGCGGACACGGGAGGCGCCGACGCCCACGAACATCTCCACAAAGTCCGAACCGGAGATGGAGAAGAACGGTGCCCCGGCCTCGCCGGCCACGGCGCGGGCCAGCAGGGTCTTGCCGGTTCCGGGCGGACCGTAGAGCAGCACGCCCTTGGGGATCTTGGCCCCCACGGCCTGGAATTTGGCCGGTTCGGAGAGGAACTCCTTGATTTCGTGCAGTTCCTCGACGGCCTCGTCGGCGCCGGCGACGTCGGCAAAGGTCACCTGCGGCATGTCCTTGGAGATCAGCTTGGCCTTGGACTTGCCGAACTGCATGACCTTGGAGCCGCCGCCCTGCATGCGCGAGAGCAGGAACCAGAAGATCAGGCCGATGATCAGGATGGGCAGGATCAGGCTGATGAAGCTCATGAACCAGTTGTTCTCCACCGGCTGGTCGGTGAAGTTATCCACCCCGGAGGCGTTGACCGCATCCACGATGTCCGGTCCGCGGTCGCGGCTGTAGAAGAAGGTGACCGACTTGCCCTTGTTGGCGTCGTCGATGACCAGGTCCTCGCGCAGCGTCAGGTCGACGCTCTGGGCGCCGTCGTTAATCCGGGCTTGTTCCGCCTTCTTGTCCTGCAGCAGCGAAAGTCCCACACTGGTGTCGACCCGCGACGACTGCGGACCGGCCAGGTTTGGCACGGCGATCAGGAGGATGACCAAGACCAGGACAATCCAGATGATTGGTCCCTTGAAAAGGTTCTTCAATTTCATGCGACTTGGGGGCTTGCGCCCGTCCCTCCTGCTTGTCCGCGCGTGATGGCAGCCCGGTGGGCTACTACAGCTATACACCGTCCGTCTTCATTCACGCTCGGCCGAGCCGAATAGTTCCCTCTCGGCGTAGCGTGGCCTTCAGAAGACGGTGCAGCGGTTATTCGTAAATGTGCGGCGCCAGCGTGCCGATAAAGTCCAGGTTGCGGTAGCGCTCGGCGTAGTCCAGCCCGTAGCCCACGACGAATTCGTTCGGGATCTCGTAGCCGACGTACTTGACGTCGATCTCCACCTTGGCGGCATCGGGTTTGCGCAGCAGCGTGCAGATTTCCACGCTGGCCGGACCGCGGGAAATCAGGTTGGTCTTCAGCCAGGACAGGGTCAGGCCGGAGTCGATGATGTCCTCCACGATGAGCACATGCTTGCCCATCAGGTCCGTCTCCAGGTCCTTCAGGATCCGCACTACGCCTGAAGACTGGGTGCCGGAGCCGTAGGAGGAGACAGCCATCCAGTCCATCTTGACGTGGCTGTGCAGGGCGCGTGCCAGGTCTGCCATGACCATCACCGCGCCTTTGAGGACGCCGACGATCAGCAGATCGCGTCCTTCATAATCCTTATCGATCTGGGCAGCCAGCTCGGCAACGCGCTGCTGGATCTGCTCCTTGGTGTAGAGGACGTGCTTGAGGTCTGCCTGGACGTCGTTGGAATCCACCACTTGCTCCCGGGTCTAGCGGTCTGACTGACCGGGGCTGCGGCCAGTTGCTCTCAACACAAGATTGCCATAGCCGGTGCCATCTTGGGGAACCGTATTGGCAATGGTCCGCCGGTAGACGCTGACGAATCCGGCCAACTGCACGGGGCCTGCGGAGCCTTGCCGGCGCAGCAGCGTTTCGGCCGCCTGCAGCCGTTCGTAGCTGGGATTCTCGCCACCCAACTCCGCGGCGGCCAGGGCGATCACCCGGTGCTTCAAGGCGGCCGGGAGCCGTTCCATGCCCTCGCGCTGCAATTCCACTCCGTCCGGCGTCACGAGTTTCACGCGGCGGTATTCTTCGACCGCCTGCGCTTGCAGATACTCCGCGTCCGCGGCCAGGATCTGCGCCGAACGCCACAGCGCCTCTGCCACGCCGGGGCCCATCTCGTCCTCCAGGAACGGCATCACCCGGGTCCGGATCCGCGATCGCATGAAGCGCGGATCCGTGTTGCTGGGGTCGTGCCAGGGCTGTAGTCCGGCCAAGGCGCAGACTTCCTCGGTGTCCCGCCGGCGCAGCGCCAGGAACGGACGCAGGTACTGGCCCCGCTTCACCGGCATGCCTGCCAGCGAGCGGGTGCCGGAACCGCGGCCGAGGCCCAGCAGCACCTGTTCGGCCTGGTCGTCCAGGGTGTGCCCCAGCAGGACTGCGGCCGCCCCGAATTCCGCCGCCGCGGCATCCAAGGCTGCGTAGCGTGCCGTCCGCGCGGCGGCCTCCGGCCCCATCCCTGCGGATTCCACGCTCACGCGGCGCACCTGAACCGGCGCCAGACCCAGCGATTCCAGCTGCAGCCGCGCCCCCTCAGCGACCTCGGCACTGCCCGCCTGCAATCCATGGTCGACGACGACGGCTCCCACCCGATAGGGACGGACCCCGTTGCGCGCGGGACGATTAAAGAATTCCGCGGTGACGGCCAGGGCCAGCGAATCCGGCCCGCCGCTGCAGGCCACCAGCAACAGCGGAGCTTCGGCGGAGTCCGCGGTGGCGGGTGCCGGTCCAAACTCTTCCAACGCCTGGCGCAACTGGTGCCGAACGGTTCCCACGCGCGGATGGAGCCGGGGCTTGCGCCGCTCCGCTGCCGCACCGCTCATGCGCGGCTGAGGTCCATGCGGCTGATCCACAGGTCGGGATGGTGGATCTCTTCCTCTGTGGGCAGATTTTCCGGACGCTGCCACACGGCGTTGAAGCCCTCCATGCCGACTTGCCGGTTCACGGCGCGGACGAACTTGGCGCCGTCGGAGTACTGCCGCGCCTTGGCGTCCAGGCCCATGAGCCTGCGGACCCAGTTCTCCAGCGCGCCGCGGCTCTGACCGCGGGCGTTGAATCGTTGGCGGATGGTCTTCACCGTTGGAACAATCGAGGAGTCCACCGCATCCATCACCACGTTGGCGTGGCCCTCGAGCAGGCTCATCACGGCCGTCAGGTGCGAGAAGACCGCTTTCTCCTCCGGGCCCTGGATCAGCTCCAGGATGGAACCCTTAAGCGCAGAACCCGGCGCTCCGCCGTCGTCCTTCCCGCTGTCCTTGGCCGCGGCCACGGCGGCCTTGACGGCCTGCTGCAGCCGCTCGCCCAGTGTGTCCGCTTTTTCCACCAGTGAGGAGGAGAGCTCGCCGATCTGCTCCATCATGTGGTCGCGCAGCCAGGGCGCCGCAGCGAACTGCACCCGGTGCGTCTGCTCGTGCAGGCAGACCCACAACCTGAAGTCGGACGGCACCACATTCAGTTCGCGTTCCACCGTCACGATGTTGGGCGCCACCAGCATCAACCGGCCGGCTGCGGGGCCGCCGGGCAGCAGCGAGCAGAACGGATCGTACTGGCCCAGCACCTTGCTGGACAAGAAGGAGAGGATGGCGCCCATCTGGGTGCCCGTGATGGCGCTGCCCACGGCCGTGGTGGCGCTTTTGAGCTGGTCCGGGCGTTTCTCGGCGAGCGCGGTGAGGGCCGGAGCCAGCATGACTTCGAAGCTGCGGGCGTTGGCCTTGGACCACGCCGCGCGGTCGATAATCAGCACCTCGGAATCGCGCAGGTCGCGAGCGGCATCCAGGCCGGTGATGCGGTGCACGTGGTCCACCGATTCCTCGGCAAGCCGGCGCAGCTCTTCCACGGCGGCACGGATTTCCGCGCCCTTCATCCGAGGGCCGGCCGGGGTCAGTTTCGCTGCCGTGGAGGCGGCCAATTCCCAGTTGACCAGACGCGGGGGCGGGCCAGGGGAGGCGCCGGTTTCACTGGGGGTGGGTGCACTGCTGTCCATGCGTCCCATCAGATCACATCCTCGCCAAGCCGGTCACTACCGCCCGTCTCCCGGATTGGTGCCCGGGTCAGCGGCAACCGCAGCTGGCCAGCACGGTGGCGGCCCGGTCGGCGGCGGTGCGGGCGGCGTCGATCGAACCGTTCAGTCCATTGGCCACAAAGGCGAAAACCAGGAGCCGTCCGTCCGCGCTGGCCACGTAGCCGCTGAGCGACGTGACCGAGTTCAGCGTGCCGGTCTTGGCGCGGACCAGCCCGGCGCCGCCGGCGTTGGCCTCCACATACCGTCCGGACAGGGTGCCGGTGAGGCCGGCGATCGGCAGCGCACCGATTCCTGCCCGCAGGTCTGCGTCTTGGGCAGTGGCGATCAATG
Organism: Actinomycetota bacterium; assembly: GCA_051751385.1. GTDB lineage: Bacteria > Actinomycetota > Actinomycetes > Actinomycetales > Micrococcaceae > Crystallibacter. The sequence continues at coordinate 113,355 of JBNJKW010000004.1, forward strand.
TGACCGCCGCGGCCAGTTGTGCGGGACTCACCCGGTTCTTCATCGAGAGCCCGCTGGCATCGGCCAGCACCATTCCTTCTGTCGGAATGCCCAGCCGTTCGGTCGCCTCCCGCACGGCCTCGGTGCCGCCGCCGAAGGAGCCGGGCTTACCCACGGCAACGGCCGTGTTGCGTGCCAGGACTTCCGCCACGTAGTTGTCCGAGTGCTGCATCATGTAGGCCACCTGGCCGGCGACGGGTGCGGACTGCACCTCGGCCAGCACGGTCCCGTCCGCCGGTGCCGCGTCGCGGCCCACCTTGGCCGCCACGGTGAAGTCCTTTCCGGCTACGGCCTGGGCCAGCGCATCCCGGAAAGCCGTCCCGGCCAGGCCGGCCGCATCGGCCACCAGGTCGCCCCCGCCGTCGGCCTGGTCCCGCCCGGCGTACAGCGCCAGCGGGTAGACCGGGGCAATCTCACCGTTCTTCACATCGCCCGGATCCCAGGCGGCGCTGATGGCCGGCCCGGAGTAGAGCGAATCATCCACCACCACGGTCAGCTCACCCGCGTAATCGCTGGCGGCCAGCTTCCCGGCTGCCTGGGCAGCCAGCGTTGCCAGTCCGGCTTCCCCCCAGACCGCGCCGGGCCGCGATTCCCCGGCTCCCAGCAGGGCATCGCCGCCGCCCACCAGGTACAGCACGCCCGGGTTGCTGCCGCGCTTGACCGTCGTGCTGAGCCGCCGGTCCGCGCCGAGCGATTCGAGCGCGGCGACGGCGGTGAGTGTCTTCAGGTTCGACGCCGGAATCACCGGTTCGGCGGCGGCCTTGTTGTACAGCACCTCGCCGCTGGTCGCATCGGTGACCGTCCCCGAAAAGCTGCCGGCGCCGTCGAACGCCAACGCCTTGTCCAGCGCGGGCTTCAGCGCGGCCGGATCGGGCAGCGGAGCCGAGCCGCTAAGTCCCGCCGGCGGCGGATCCAGTTCGGTGGGGGGCAACTGCGCCGCCGGTGTGCTGACTACCGGCTCCGGCTCCGGCCACTCGATGGCCTGCGCCAGATTGAATCCTGCGGGCACCGCCAGCGCGGCGAACACCACGGCCAGCAGCCCTGAGGTGAGCACACGGAAACCACGCCCCATGCTGCCCCTCCTGAGGATTCTGATTGTTGCTTTTCGCCCCGACTCAACCCCGATGCCGGGGGGCGAAGGCAAGACCGATATCGTTAAGCGTAGTCGGCGCCGGGCAACGGTTACGCACGCGGCGCCGAAGCCAAAAGTCTGAACGTCTCCAAGGAGCGAAGCCATGCAGCATGACGTCACCATCGAGATCCCCAAGGGATCCCGGGTCAAGTACGAAATCGACCACGAAACCCACCGGCTCCGCCTGGACCGGGTGCTGTTCACCTCCATGCAGTACCCCACCCACTACGGCTACTTCGAGGACACGCTGGGCGAAGACGGCGATCCGCTGGACGCCCTGGTCATGCTGCAGGACTACGACCTGCTGCCCGGCGTGCTGGTTGAGTCCCGCCCGATCGCCGTCTTCAACATGACCGACGACGGCGGCGGCGACGCCAAGGTGCTGTGCGTCCCGGCCGACAAGCGCTTCGACCACATCCAGGAACTCTCCGATGTGCCGGAGTTCCTGGTCAAGGAGATCGAGCACTTCTTCACCCGCTACAAGGACCTGGAGCCGGGCAAGTGGGTCAAGGCCGAGGGCTGGGCCGACCGTGCCGCAGCCGAAGCCGAGCTGGAAGCCTCGATCAAGCGCTTTGCCGCGCAGGGCGAGGACTCGGCCGCCGACGAGCCGCAGGGCCGCGACGTCTAACTGACGCTTCCGCCGGAGACCGGCGGCAACAACGACGGCGGTCCGGGCCTTGGAGGTCCGGGCCGCCTGCCGTCTCTGCGCACCGGACACGCCATCAACCGAAATCGGTTGCTCCCACAGTGCTGGAGGCAATACTGGTGCCATGTATGTGCTCACCATCAACCAGCGCGATTCCCGCGAGGTGGGCGATCTGGTGCCCGAGCTGATCAAGTCGCTGCGCCATCTGCCGGCGGCCATCCCCTTCCAGCGCTCCGTCGGCGACGAGGCCATCGGTGCGGTCGCGGCAGCTTCCACGGCCATCGACGCCGCGCTGATCGCGCTACGCAGCCGGCGCTGGCATGTGGGAATCGGCGTGGGTGAACTGCGGCTGCCGCTCCCGCCGGAAATCAAGGACGCCGAAGGATACGGGCTGGTCTACGCGCGCCGCGCCGTGGACCGCGCGCAGAAAACCGGCGAGCGCGTCCCGCTGGCGGTCTCCGGCCCCGACGCGGACGTCGCGGCCGAAGCAGAAGCCGTGCTGCGGTTGCTCGGCCAGATTGTCGCCACGCGCACTGACGCGGAGTGGAAGGTCCTGGACCTGATGACGCCGGGAGCGCGTGGCCAGCAAAAGTTCATTGCCGAGGAGCTGGGCATTACCAGCCAGGCAGTGAGCAAGGCCGTGGTCCGGTCGCACTGGGTGGAGGAATGGGCCTGCCGGCCGGCAGCAGCGCGGCTGCTGGACCTGGCCTACGGGCCACGGTCCTTGCCGGCCGCTGCACTACCCTACTGACCGGCCGCGCGTGCACTGCAACAGAGCTTGCGGCGTTTAGACTCCGTAGATGAATGCCGCCGGCTTCCGTCTGTGGCGTGGAACAAAGGAGTGCACAAATGGTCCCCGAAATTAACATCTGGGCGGTCATCGTGGCCACCATTTCGACCATGGTCGTCGGGACCATCTGGTACACGCCGAAGGTGTTCGGCAACTACTGGATGAAGGTCGCCAAGGTCAGCCCCGGTGCAGGCAAGAACGCCGTGCGCCCGATCATCATCACGATCATTGTCAGCTTCATCAGTGCCTGGGTACTGGCGGGCTCGGCTGCCATTGCGCAGGACTTCTACGGCGGCAACTTCCTCTGGAACACCGTGCTGACCGCCGTGATCCTCTGGGCCGGCTTTACCGCAGCCCGGTTTGTCACCCATGACGCCTTCGAGGGGCGCCCGGCCGGGCTGACCGTGCTGAACGTCGTGCACGAACTGGTCACGTTCCTCGTCATGGCCCTGATCATCGGCCTCTTCGGGATCAGCGCAGCCTGATGCGCGCCGCCGCTAGGCCGGCACCGCGTTTAGTCCAGCAGGCTGCGCAGGATGGCGGCCGCGCCGTCTTCTTCCACCGTTCCGGTGACCTCGTGGGCGACGGCGATGACCTCCTCGGGCGCCTGTCCCATGGCCACCCCGCGGGCGGCCCAGTCCAGCATTTCAATGTCGTTGCGGCCGTCGCCCATGGCCACCGTGTGCGACGGCTCCACGTCCAGCTTTCGGCGCAGCGCTTCCAGGGCACTGGCCTTGGTGACGCCGTTGGCGGCGATATCCAGCCAGGCCGTCCAGCCTACTGAGTAGGTCACGCCTTTGAGCCCGGCGGTGTCGATGGCTGCCTTGAACTCCTCGGGCGTGTTTTCGGCACTGGAGACCACCACGCGCACGGCCGTGGATTCCAGCAGCGTTTCGAAGTCCACCCCCTTGGCTTCGATGCCGAAGCTGGCGTCCTGGAAGCGCTCGGTGGCCAGGAAGTTGCCTTCTTCGTCCTCCAGCGCGAACTTTGCGGTCGGCAGTTTCGAGCGCATCACGCGCAGGGCAGGGCCGGGATTGAAGGTCACCCGGTCTTCCACCTCGTAACCGGCGTCCAGCGAGGTGTCGATCCGCAGGGTGACGCCGCCATTGGAGCAGACCGCGTAGCCCTTGGTCAGGCCGATCAACTCGATGATCGGCAGCGTTGCATTCAGCGACCGCCCGGTGGAAACGACCACTTCGTGGCCGGCGTCGACGACGGCGCGGGCCGCTTCGCGCACCGCATCGCTCATGTGGCCGTCATGGTTGACCAAGGTGCCGTCCACGTCCAAGGCCACCAACTTGCGGGCCCCGTTCTCCACGAAGTTCTGGCGCCGCGCCCTTCTGGACCGATCTGTCTTGTTTTCTGTCTTGTTTTCCGCTGCTATCCGCTGGTCGTCGATGCCAGCGTGAGCTTTATCAGCTGTAGTTGTCATCCACCTAGTGAAGCACGACCAAGCTACGGACCGGTAGGAATTTTTCTACCGGCGAATGACACGCCGGTGAACGGAGGGGAGACCGCGGCGCACGCCACAGGGGCGGGATCAGGCCACGGAAGCTGGCTTCAGCCGAGGACCGGCAGGACCTCCATGCCGCCGAGATAGGGCCGCAGGGCGGCCGGCACGTTCACCGAGCCATCGGCGTTCTGGTGGTGTTCCAGGATGGCCACAATCCAGCGCGTGGTGGCCAGGGTTCCGTTCAACGTGGCGACCGCCCGCGTGCCCTTCCGCTCGCCCTCGGCCGAGACTTGGCGTTCGCGGATGTTCAGCCGGCGGGCCTGGAAGGTGGTGCAGTTGGAGGTGGAGGTCAGCTCCCGGTAGGCCTGCTGGGTTGGCACCCACGCTTCGCAATCGAACTTGCGGGCCGCGCTCATGCCGAGGTCCCCTGCGGCGGTATCGATCACCCGGTAGGGCAGTTCCACCTTCGCCAGCATTTCCTCTTCCCAGGCCAGCAGCCGTGCGTGCTCGTCGGCGGCTTCCTCAACCGGGCAGTAGATGAACATTTCCAGCTTGTTGAACTGGTGCACCCGAATGATGCCCCGGGTGTCCTTGCCGGCGGCCCCGGCCTCCCGGCGGTAGCAGGAGCTCCAGCCGGCATAGCGGGTCGGACCGGCGGAGAGGTCAAGGATCTCGTCCGCGTGGTAGCCCGCCAAAGCCACCTCCGAAGTACCCGTCAGATACAGGTTGTCGCGCTCCAAACGGTAGATCTCGTCGTCGTGCTCCACATCAAAGCCGGTGCCCTGCATCGTTTCCGGCCGAACCAGCGTGGGGGTGATCATCGGGATGAAGCCATTGGACACCGCCTGATCCAGCGCCATGTTCATCAGCGCGATCTCCAGCCGGGCGCCCACTCCCTTGAGGAAGTAGAAGCGCGAGCCGGAGACCTTGGCCCCGCGTTCCATGTCGATGGCGCCGATCAGTTCGCCGATGGCCAGATGGTCCCTCGGCTCGAAGCCGTCCGGACCAAAATCGCGGGGCTTGCCGACCGTCTTGACCACGGTGAAGTCGTCCTCGCCGCCGGCGGGAACACCGTTCTCGATCAGGTTGGGGATACTGCGCAGCAAGGACTCCTGCTGGTTTTGGGCAGCATCCGATGCCGCCTGTGCCTCCTTGACCGATGCCGCCAGTTCCTTGACCTGCGCCAGCAGCGCGGCCTTTTCCTCGCCCTTGGCCTGCGCCACCTTCTTGCCGAAAACATTCTGTTCGGCGCGCAGTCCCTCGTACCGGTTGATCGCTTCCCGGCGCGCTAAGTCGGCGGCGATGACGGCATCGACGACGGACTCGTCGGCGCCCCGGGCGCGCTGGGAGGCACGGAAAATCTCTGGATTGGCGCGGAGTTCGTTTACATCGATCACTTGCTAAGGGTACCCAAAAAGGCGTTCCGCCCTCGATCTGTGCCGCCCGCCCTGGCAGCAGGCGCCCGGACCGCCCTCGAGGCGACGCTGGATAAGCTAGGAGCACCATGCCTGCCGAATGGATACTCGCCCTCACCGCAGCCGCAGCGGCGACCGCCTTTGCGGTGAGGTGGCTGGGCATCCGCCGGACCTCCCGGCGCCGCTGGGGAGTCCAGCCAACCGATCCGCCCCCGACACCGGTCCGCCCCGACCAGCGCGTGGTGTTCATCCTGAACCCGGTGAAGAACGGAGCGGCCGAGGCCCGCCTCCAGGTGGAAGCTGCCTGCGCAGCCGCTGGCTGGAGTCCTCCGCTGGTCTTGGAAACCACTCCGGACGACCCGGGCCACGGCCAAGCCAAACGCGCCCTGGAGGAGCGGGCCGACGTCGTCATTGCCGGTGGCGGGGACGGCACCATCCGGGTGGTTGCCTCGGAATTGTCCGGCACCCAGGTGCCGATGGGAGTGCTGCCGCTGGGCACTGGAAACCTGCTGGCGCGGAACCTTGGGCTGGAACCCAGTGCCCTGCAGGCGAACATTAACGTTGCGCTGCACGGTGTGATCCGCAAGATCGATACCGCGGACATCACTTTGGAGAACGAGGCCACCGGGGCACGCGTCGAAGACAGTTTCCTGGTGATCGCCGGCATCGGGGTGGACGCTGACGTCCTGGCCGACACCCGGGACGATCTCAAACGCCGGTTCGGCTGGATGGCCTACTCGGAGGCCGGTGTCCGCCACCTTGCCGGGCAGCGGAAGCGGGTCATGGTCAGCATCGACGGCCGCCCTGCCCAACTCCGCAGAGTGCGCAGCATCCTGCTGGCCAACTGCGGGAAGCTTCCGGCGGGGATCGATTTCATCCCCACTGCGGAAATTGACGACGGCGAAATAGACATTGTGGTGCTCAGCCCGCGCAACGTGGTCGGCTGGCTCTGGATCGCCGCCAAGACCCTGGTCCGGCACACTGCGCCGATTCCGGTGATCGAATACCACCGCGGACGAACGGTTCGAATTACCGCGCACGACCCGATGGGCACGCAGCTCGACGGCGACCCCTCGGGGCCCGTCACGTCGCTGACCGTTGAGGTCAAGCCCCGCTCGCTGGCCGTGCGCACGGAGTCGATCCCCACCGCCGACAGCGCCCGCCCCGCCGCCTAGGGCGAGGCAGCCGCCGCTGACACGGGGCGCTTAAATGTCGTCGCCGCCGGCATTGAGCGGATCATCGCTGGCGTCACCCTCGTTGGTGTCGTGCAGCTCTTCGCCCGGAATGTCGATAGGCTGCTCGTCCGCTTCGAGGGCCGGGATCTCCGCGTCCGGCTGCTGCAGGTCTTCCGCCGCGGGAATCGGGAATTCGCCGGCTGCCTGCTGGTTGATCAACTGCTGCTCCTCGGCGAAGCGCAGGTCATTTCCCTGGTCCCCGAGGTCGCCCGGGCGGTTTTCACTGGAGGTCTGGTTCAGCGCCTCCTCCGGGGTCGGCTGCCCGTCCTGGTACTGGTCCCTATCGTTCTGCTGTGTCATGCTGCTCCGATCTGTGGTCCCGAGGTCAGTTTTCCTCAGCATACTGACCATAACAACCGGCGGAAACCCCAGGCGCCCGTATTCAGCGGGCCTGCAGCAGTTCCCTGACCCAGCCATCGGCCCGCAGGAAAGCTTCGTCCTGGTTGCTGCGGGGAACGGTTTGGCCGCGGCGGTCGGCTCGCGGATAGGAGCCAAGGAACCTCAGGCCCGGGCTGAGCCGGTGCAACCCGCGAACCGCGTCGGCCACCCGCTCCTCGGCCAGATGCCCTTCCGCGTCCAGGCTGAAGAAATAGTCGCCGAGGAACTGTCCGGTGGGCCGGGACTCAATCCGGCTCAGGTTTACCCCCCGGCTGGATAGCTGTTCCAGGATCGCCACCAGCGCCCCAGGATGGTCCTGCGGCAGCGGGACCACCAGCGTGGTTTTATCCGCTCCGGTCGGCGCGGGAAGGACGCCGGGCCGGCTGACCAGAATGAAGCGGGTGATGGCGTCGGGGATGTCTCCGATGTCATCGGCAAGCACCTGCAGACCACGCTGCTGGGCGACCAGCGGCGAGCAGATCGCGGCCTGGTGGCCGGAGGCCGGATCCAGCAGGCCCACTCCGGCCGCCGCTGTCGACGACGCGGGAAGATATGCCGCCTGTGGAATGTTTTCGCTGCACCACGCCCGGCACTGGGCCCACGCGTGCGGATGGGTGGAGACCACGGAGATCCCGTGGCGCTCCGTCCCGGGACGGACGGCCAGCACAAACCGGATGGGCACCAACTGTTCACCGATGATCTGCAGCGGTTCACCGCCCGCTATCGCGTCCAACGTGGCACTGACGCCACCCTCGACCGAGTTCTCGATCGGAACCATCGCCGCGCCGGCTGCACCGGAGCGCACCGCATCCAGGGCGGCCTCCACGTTCGAAGCCGGAATCCGGGCAACGTCTTCGGCCCCGGGGACCTGGAGGAGGGCTGCTTCGGTGAAGGTGCCCTCCGGCCCCAGGAAGGTGTAGACGCTGGTCATTACTGGACCCGGGGCTCCTGCCCGTTCTCCGACACGATGGGCTTGCCCGCGTCCAGCCAGGCACCCATGCCGCCGTAGATGTTGACGGCGGAATATCCATTCGAGTTCAGCCATTCCGTGGCCCGGAAGGAGCGGCCGCCGCTGCGGCACACCACGTGCAGGTCCACGTCCGGGTCCAACTCCTCCAGGCGCAGCGGCAATTCGTTAAGTGGAATATGCACCGCGCCGTCGATGTGCCCGGCTTCCCATTCGTAGTCCTCGCGCACGTCCAGAATGGTGGCGTCGCCGCCTACGCTGTTGACGTCCACGTTCTCGACATCGCTCATGGCAACCTCCGCAATCCGCGGCAGACACTGCTGCCGCTGATGATTTCTTTAGTACGCGTCCCGGCAATTCGGCCGCACCACAAGCCTATAGTGGGATCGTCCGCTGCACCTTAATGAGACAGGGGTATCCATGGCCGCAGACCAGCCGACCATCCTGGCCACGTCCGGAGGTTTCAAAGCCGGTGTGCGCAGCCGGATTGCGTTCAACCATCTGGTGCACCACGCCGTCGAACTGTCGGGGGCCAATGGGCGGGCGCCGCGGTTGACGCACCTGGGCACGGCAGGCGGTGACCAGCGCTGGTTCCAGGCCGAACTGGACGAGGCGGCTCGGACGGTTGGCTATGACCTGACCCATCTAAACCTGTTCACCATGCCGAACGTGGACGACGTCGAAGAGCACTTGCTCGGCCAGGATGTGGTGTGGGTGGGCGGCGGTTCGGTGGCGAACCTGCTGGCCGTGTGGCGGGTCCACGGACTGGATTCCATTTTCCGGCGGGTCTGGCAGGCCGGTGTGGTGCTGGCAGGCGTCTCCGCTGGCTCCATCTGCTGGTTCCGCGGCGGTACCACCGACTCCTTCGGTCCCGACCTGCGGCCGGTCACCAATGGCCTGGCACTGCTGCCCTATGACAACGGCGTCCACTACGACTCGGAACCGCAACGCCGGCCGCTGGTGCACCGACTGGTGGCGGACGGCATCCTGGGCGAAACGCATTGCACCGACGACGGCGTGGGGCTGGTCTACCGCGGCATCAAATTGGCGGAGGCGGTCAGCGAGAGCGAAGGAAAACTCGCCTACCGGGTGACCGCCCAGGCCGGCGACGGGCCCGAAGCCATCGCGGTGGAGGAACCGATCGAAGCCCGGTTCCTTGGCTGAACGAGACCGCCGACCACAGCAGCCCAGAGCAGGATTGGCCCGCACCGCCGCGCGGGGCTACAGTTACGGGCGATGACTGCACTGCATGATTTGACGGCGGTGGCCCAGCGCGACGCCGTGGCCCGCGGCGAACTGTCGGCCCGGGAACTGACGGACCACTATCTCCGCCGGATCGAGGCCCTGAATCCACGGCTCGGCGCCTTCATAACGGTCGGCGCCGACCAGGCGCTCAAGCAAGCGCGCGCCGCGGACGACCACCAGGCCCGCGGCGGGACGCTGGGCCGGCTGCACGGACTTCCGCTGGCCTACAAAGACCTCGTTGATGTGGCCGGCCTCCCCACCACGCACGGCAGCGCTGCGCTGGATCACCGGCCGGCGCTGGCGAACCACCCCCTGGTCGACGTCCTCGAATCCGCCGGCAGCATCACCCTGGGCAAGACCCAGGTACCGGAATTCGGCCTGACCTCCTACAGCGAGAACCGCGTGGCGCCTCCGGCCCGCAACCCGCTGGACCCCACACTCAGCCCGGGCGGCTCCTCCGGCGGAAGCGCCGCGGCCGTCGCGGCGGGCATGCTGCCGTTCGCGCCCGGCTCCGACGGCGGCGGCTCGGTACGGATCCCCGCTGCCGCCACCGGGCTGGTGGGGCTCAAACCCGGTCGCGGCCGGCTGCCCGCCGGCACCACCGGCGACGACCCCGGCCAGCTGGTGGTGGCAGGCCCCTTGGCCCGCACCGCAGCGGACGCGGGCCTACTGATGGACGCCATGGCCGACGAACCCTCGGCCCGGGCAGCCTCCGGCGAGGAACCGGATTTCCTCGATGCCGCCCTCCGCGCCGAAGGCCGCTTCCGGATCGGCGTGAGCACCGACTCGCCGTTCGATTCCGCCTACCCGCTGTCGCTGGAACCGGAGGCGCGCCAGGCGCTCGAGACGGCCATGGAGTTGCTGCAGGGGCTGGGCCACGACCTGGCGGACGCTGAGATCCGCTACGACGACCGCTACCCGGAAACCTTCGCCACGGTATGGACCTCCGGCCTGGCCCGGCTGGAGCTGCCGGCCGGACGCGAAGCTCAGCTCATGCCGCTCACCCGGACCTTCCGGCGCCGCGCCGCGAAGCGCACACCCCAGGCGCTGGCGGAGGCTTTGTCCGTGCTGGCGCGCTTCCAAAACGACGCCCGCGCACAGTTCAGCCGCTACGAGATGCTGCTCACCCCGGCGCTGGCGCAAACCCCGCGGCCGGTGGGCTGGTACACCTCCACCGGTGCGGACGTGGACTACATGCGCCAATGCCAATACTCGCCTTTCACATCGATGGTCAACGTGTGCGGCCTGCCCGCCATCGCCGTTCCGGTCAGCACCACCGAGGAAGGCTTGTCCATGGGGGTCCAGCTGATCGGCCGGCCGGGCTCCGAGGCCGCGCTGTTGGCCATCGCCGCGCAGCTGGAGAACGTCCGCTGACCCGACGCGGAACCCCGCGCTGACCTGCGGAAACGCTCTAGCATCCGCGCCCGAACGGAGCAAGGATATGACAATGCGTGTCGCAGGGTGTCAGAATTGAACACCGTGAGCAATACCGTGCAGTCCGGGAATCCGCAGCCGGAACAAGCTATAAAGTGCAGCCAAACCGGCAAAACATTCTTCGGGCATCCACGGATGCTGGCCAATCTGTTCTCCGTAGAACTCTGGGAGCGTTTCTCCTTCTACGGCATGCAGGGCATCCTGCTCTACTACATGTACTACTCGGTCGCCGAGGGCGGCCTGGGTATCGACGAAGGCATCGCCACCGGCCTGGTGGGCGCCTACGGCGGCGGCGTTTACCTCTCCTCCATCCTGGGCGCGTGGGTGGCCGACCGCATTCTGGGTTCCGAGAAGGTCCTCTTCTACACGGGCATCATGGTCATGCTGGGGCACATCGCACTGGCAGTGCTTCCGGGCGGCGTCGGGCTGGCCGTCGGCCTGATCCTGGTGGCCATCGGCTCCGGCGGCCTGAAGGCCACCGCCAGCTCGCTGGTCGGCTCGCTGTACAGCCTGAAGGACGACCGCCGCGATGCCGGCTTCTCCATTTTCTACATGGGCGTGAACATCGGCGGCCTGTTCGGCCCGCTGCTTACCGGCCTGGCCCAGGTGCAGCTTGGCTTCCACTACGGCTTCGGCCTGGCGGCGCTGGGCATGGCAATCGGCCTGACCCAGTACGCGTTGACCCGCAAGAACCTCCCCGAGGCCTCCCACCATGTGGCCAATCCGCTGCCGCGCGGCAACTACGGCAAGGTGGCCGCCGTGGCCGCGGCCGCCGTCGTCGTTATTGTGCTGCTGGTGGCCTTCGGCTTTGTCACCGCTGAAAACCTTGCGCCGATCATGGCCTGGCTGGCGATCATCGCCGCCGTCGTGTACTTCGTGGTGATCCTCTCCAGCAAGCAGGTGGACGGCGTGGAGCGCAAGCGGGTGTACGCCTTCATCCCGCTGTTCATAGCCTCCGCCGCGTTCTGGGCGCTGTTCCAGCAGCAGTTCACCGTGGTGGCCCTGTACTCGGACAAGCAGCTTGACCGCTCGCTGGGCGGCTGGGAAATGCCGGCCAGCTGGGTGCAGTCCATCAACCCGGTATTCATCATCATCTTCGCCGGCATCTTCGCGGCCGTGTGGACCAAGCTCGGCCCGAAGCAGCCCAGCTCGCCGATGAAGTTCGCCCTGGGCCTGGTGGTCATGGGCCTGGCGTTCCTGGCCTTCATTCCGCTGGCCGGCGGCGGTGCCAACTCCACCCCGCTGCTGGCGATGGTCGGCATCCTGTTCCTGTTCACGATGGCGGAACTGTTCCTCTCCCCCACCGGGTCCTCGGTCTCCACCAAGCTTGCCCCGAAGGCGTTCCAGACCCAGATGGTGGCGCTGTTCCTGCTGTCCATCTCGCTGGGCACCACGCTGGCCGGCATCCTGGCCGGCTACTATGACCCGACCAATGAGGCCCCGTACTTCGGCTTCATCGGCGTGGTGGCGATCATCCTGGGCGTCGGCCTGGCCGCGGCCGTGCCGTCGTTGAAGAAGCTGATGGGCGGCATCCGCTAACCCCGGATCTCAAGCACGACGGCGATGCCCGGGTGAGGATTGGATCCGCACCCGGGCATCGCCGTCGTCGTTCTGGGGGCGCCTACTTCATCCACTACTCCTCATCGACTACGCAGCTCCGGCCCTTCTGAGCGTTCAAAAAGGGCCGGAGCTGCGTAGTCGATGGCTGAAGTGGACCAGCGGTGCACCGCCGGCGGCCCCTTCGCGGCTAGACGCTGCCGAGGACGCCGATGAAGAGCAGCAGGCACCAGATGCCGGCCACCGCGTAGCCCATGATCAAGCCGGCCAGCGCTAGGCTGCGCGCGGCAGGTTCCTTGCCCAGCGCGATGTGGCCGAACACGATGGCCAGGATCTGCGGGACGAACATTAAGCCGAGCGTCACCACGGAGACGATGCCCAGCACCAGCGCCGCAACGCTCAGGCCTTTCGGCTGGGCCTGCGGCGTGTAGTACATCGGCTGGTTATAGTCCGGGCCGCCGTACGGCTGCTGGCCAGCGTACGGCTGGGCGCCGGGGCCGGGCTGGTAAGCGTAGGGGTTGGGCGCATCCGGCTGTGACGACGGCTGCGGCCAGGTCTGGCCGGCGCTGGGATCCGTGTACCAGCCCGGGTGCTTCGGATCGTTGAAGGGCGGCCTGTTCTCCGTGCCGGACATGCTCTGGATTCCCCCTGGGGTAGATTCGCTGCTTCGCGCAGCTGCGGTGCGGGTGCCATTCCAGTCTAGGCTCGCTGGAAGATCGTTAGGCTTTTGGGCCGGATCCGTCACCAAACCGCTACGGATCCTTGGGTTTTTTGGCATGCTTGAGGCATGGCAAACCGTGCGGGCACCGTAGCCCTCCCCAGCGACCTTGTAGACCTGACCGCGCTGCGGGACGCCTACTTCGACATCAAGCCGGATCCGGCCGACCCGGCCCAGCGCGTGGCCTTCGGCACCTCCGGCCACCGCGGCTCCAGCCTGAAGGCCTCGTTCAACGAGGACCACATCGCCGCCATCACGCAGGCGATTGTGGAGTACCGCGCCGGCCAGGGGATTTCCGGCCCGCTGTTCGTCGGCAAGGACACGCACTCCCTCTCCGATCCGGCCCAGGACACCGCCCTGGAAGTACTGGCCGGGAACGGCGTCACGGTGCTGGTCGATTCCCGCACCGGCTGGACCCCAACGCCGGCCATCAGCCACGCCATCCTGACCCACAACACCGCCCATCCCGACGCCCAGGGCGACGGGATTGTGATCACGCCCTCGCACAATCCGCCCGGCGACGGCGGCTTCAAGTACAACCCGCCGCACGGCGGCCCCGCGGACTCGGATGCCACCGGCTGGATCGCCGCCCGCGCCAATGAGTTGCTGGAAGCGGGCCTGCGCGGGGTGAAGCGGATGACGCTGGGGCAGGCGCAGTTCTCCGGCGCGGTGGGGACCTACGATTTCCTGAGCGCCTACGTGGAGGATCTGCCGCGGGTGCTGGATTTGGACGCCATCCGCGCCGCCGGGGTGCGGATCGGCACGGACCCGATGGGTGGTGCTTCGGTGGATTACTGGGGTGCCATCGCCGAACGGCACCGGCTGGACCTGACGGTGGTCAACCCGACGGTGGACCCGCAGTGGGCCTTCATGACGCTGGACTGGGACGAGAAGATCCGGATGGACTGCTCGTCGCCGTTCGCCATGGCCTCGCTGATCAACGCGGTGCGCGACGGCGGCGCCGCCTTTGACGTTGCCACCGGGAACGACGCCGATGCGGACCGGCACGGGATTGTCACCCCTGACGCAGGGCTGATGAACCCGAACCACTACCTTGCCGTGGCCATCGACTACCTCTACACGCACCGGCCGGATTGGCCGGCGGGCGCAGCGGTGGGCAAGACGCTGGTGTCCTCCTCGATGATCGACCGGGTGGCGGCCGGCCTGGGCAGGCGGCTGGTGGAGGTGCCGGTGGGCTTCAAATGGTTCGTGCCCGGCCTGCTCTCCGGCGAGGGCGTCTTCGGCGGCGAGGAATCTGCCGGGGCCTCTTTTGTCCGCTTCGACGGCAAGCCGTGGTCCACCGACAAGGACGGCATCCTGCTGGCCCTGCTGGCTTCCGAAATCAGCGCGGTCACCGGAAAATCGCCGTCCGAACTCTACGGCGGGCTGACCGCGAAGTTCGGCTCGCCGTCGTACGCGCGCATCGACGCCGCGGCCACCCGGGAGCAGAAGGCCGCGCTGGCCAAACTTTCCGCCGCGGACGTGGCTGCGACGGAGCTGGCCGGCGAGCCGATCATTGCCAAGCTGACCGAAGCGCCGGGCAACGGCGCGGCCATCGGCGGTCTCAAGGTCACCACCGAAAACGCCTGGTTTGCGGCACGGCCCTCCGGCACAGAGGACGTGTACAAGATCTATGCCGAATCCTTCCGCGGGCCGGATCATCTGGTGCAGGTGCAGGCCGAGGCCAAAGCGATTGTGGACGCCGTTATCTCGTAATGGGTGCCTGCTGAGTCACGGGACTGCGGCGTCTTCGAATCGTCACGACGGCGTGGCGCCGCTGTTGGAGCGGTAGGATGTCCTGCGGATATTTCCACTGACTCCCCCGACTCTTAAGAGGCCCACCATGAGCACGCCCGTGAAGTCATCTCCGTTCCGCTGGACGTTGCATGGCGACGGCAAGAACATTTCCGCGGGCACAGTGGTGGGGCCGCAGGAGCGGCTGACGTGGCCGCGCACGATTGGCATTGGTGCCCAGCACGTGGTCGCGATGTTTGGCGCCACCTTCCTGGTCCCGCTGCTGACCGGCTTTCCGCCGTCCACCACGCTGCTGTTCTCCGGTGTGGGCACCCTGCTGTTCCTGGTGATCACGGCGGGGAGGGTCCCCAGCTATCTGGGCTCCAGCTTTGCGTTCATTGCCCCGGTCAGCGCGGCGATGAACCAGCACGGAATGGGTGGAGCGCTCGGCGGCTTGATCATGGCCGGCGCCGCGCTCTTCCTGATCGGCCTCATCGTGCACAAGGCGGGCACGCACTGGATCCACGTGGTGATGCCGCCGGTGGTGACCGGTGCCATCGTGGCGCTGATCGGGCTCAACCTGGCACCGGCGGCCAAGGAGAATTTTGAAGAAGGCCCGGTGACGGCGCTGGTTACCGTGGTGGCCATCCTGCTGGTCACTGTGCTGTTCCGCGGGCTGCTGGGCCGGCTGTCCATCCTGGTTGGCGTGCTGGTGGGCTATGTGGTGGCCGTCCTGCGCGGCGAAGTGGATTTCTCCGCTATCAACGACGCTGACTGGATCGGACTGCCGGACTTCCATGCCCCGGAGTTCCACATCTCCGTGATCGGCCTGTTCGTCCCGGTGGTGCTGGTGCTGGTGGCAGAGAATATCGGCCATGTGAAGTCGGTGTCAGCGATGACCGGCCAGGATCTTGACCCGGTGACCGGACGCGCCCTGATGGCTGACGGTCTGGCCACCGTGCTGGCAGGCAGCGGCGGCGGGTCCGGCACCACCACCTACGCCGAGAACATCGGCGTGATGGCGGCCTCCAAGGTCTACTCCACCGCCGCCTACTGGGTGGCCGGCATCGTCGCCATCCTGCTCAGCCTGTTCCCGAAGTTCGGTGCCGCCATCGCCACGGTTCCCCTCGGGGTCCTGGGCGGTGCCGGCGTGGTGCTCTACGGCATGATCGGCATCCTCGGCGTACGGATTTGGGTCCAGAACAGGGTGAACTTCGCCAACCCGATCAACCTCTCCGTGGCCGGAGTTTCCCTGGTGGTCGGCATTGCCAACTTCAAGTGGACTGTTGGCGAACTGCAGTTCGAGGGCATCGCGCTGGGGACCGCCGCTGCATTGCTCATTTTCCACGGCATGAGCGCTGTGGCCCGCTGGCGCGGCACCGAGCCGGTGGACTCGGCCGAAGACGAGGGCGTCAAACCGTCCAAGCTCGGCTGATCGCCCCGCCCGTGGCGCGGGCAACTCCTGGCGCGGCCATGCTTCCGGACCGCCGCAGCCTAGACCGCGGAGTGACCCGCGGCTAGCGTAGCTGACATCCTCGGGGAGACCGCCCCGGGAACGTCTTCAAGGAGGAAGCATGGCTAACCACGTTTACAACGTCACGGAGATTGTGGGAACGTCGCCGGATGGAATCGACACCGCGGTTTCCAACGCCATCGCCGAAGCATCCAAGACGTTGCGCAATCTCGACTGGTTCGAAGTGAAATCCGTCCGCGGCCACCTCAACGAGGGCAAGGTCGCTGACTGGCAGGTGACCATCAAGCTCGGCTTCCGGCACGAGAGCTGACTCCGGTCCGGCGACGGGGCCTCCGGCGGCCAACGCGAACCAAAGGAACGAATCTGGACCTGACGGCATTGTGCCGCCCACGGTCCGGGCCGCACCGGTATCAGGTTCGCCAAGGCGGCCGCTGATGAGTTTCGTCCGCCCCCTGCCGGGCCGCGCCGTCGACGTCAGCTCGCCGTCAAATCCTGCCAAGCGCAGTGCGTCGCTGGCGGTAAGTCCGGCGATTCCATTGCCACGACCACACGACCACAATGCGGCGCGGCCTGGCCGTCATCATGCGAGCCGGAGGGCTGCCACTGGGCAGACGCGCACGGCAGCCTTAGCTGCTTCGAGGTTCGCAGCGTCAACGTCTTCAACGTCGACGACCAGTTCACCCTGATCATCGAGATGCATCAGCTGAGGGGCCGCCTCTTCACACAGCCCATGCCCCTCGCATCGGGGCCAATCAACAACAATCTTCATCTTGAGCCTCCTCGCGGCAGCGCTGCCGCCCCGTTGTCCCACCGCAGCAATACGACTATGTGATCTTGCTTACGCTCAGAATACACACTGTCGTGTGAAAATTCACACCGTAAAGCCATGCAACGGCGACGGCCGGGAAACGGCCTCTGAAGTGTTCTTGTATGGTCAACAGTCATCACGTGCTTAAAACAGATTCGGGCGCGACCACCGCAGGAGCAGACATGGATGCAGGAATACTCTGGCCCATCAAGACGAGCCTGACGGCCTACATCGAGTCCCTCGACGACGGCAAGATCGACGTCACGGACCCCGCCGGCAGACGCCCGGAAGGCTTCTGGTTTCCACTGCGGGAGGGTGGCGCCAGGACCGAGCCGGGCGGCAGCATGGAGTTCGCCGGTTCCGTCCGGCTGACCGGCCACTGGGGCATGCTCGACGTCGAATTCCGGGACCCCCGTTTGGATTTCGACGATGCTGGAGCTGTGCTGCTTATTCGTGAACGCGGCGGCCTCAACCAGGACCGGTTCGTGGCCATCGCGCGCCTGACCCGGCAACCCGAAACATCGGCAACCGCAACCGACTTCGCGGCACACCTCACCGGTGAAGGCGCCTTTCTGTTGGGCGGCCAGTACCCAGCAGGCACGACCCTGAGTCCGGTCCGCCTCCAGCCGGCACACCCGGAACTTCTATGCGAATGCACAACACGCATACATGGGATTCAAAACATTCATTTGTTTTATGCGGATGAAAGCCGTTGGATAGCCAGAGTGGCGCCGAACACATGATCCGGCTCCCGATCCAACGCCCGAAGCCCGCAGAAGCGCCTGCCGCTACCTGCGCCCCCTACACGATGCGAGGTGCCACGGAATGGTTGCAGTGCTGCAGACGTCCGACATCGATCTTTGGTCCGACGAAGTATTGCTCGATCCCTACCCGACGTTCACGGAACTGCGCGAGCACGCCGCGGCCGTGCGGCTTGAAAAGAATGACGTCTGGGTGTTGACCCGGTATCAGGAGATCCGCGAGGCCCTCGGCAACTGGGAGGACTTCTCGTCGACTGCGGTCGCTTTCAACCCGGACATGAACGGCGCGCTGGTCGGCACCAGCCTCGCCACGGACCCGCCGCAGCACGAGGCACTGCGGAGCGCCCTCACCGAAAACCTCTCCCCCCGCGCACTGCGCAAGCTGAAAGCCAGCATCGACCAGAAGGCCGATGATCTGGTGGCCGGCGTGGTGGAACGGGGCTCGTTCGACGCGATTAGCGACCTCGCCCGCGAACTGCCGCTCCAGGTGGTGCTGGACCTCATTGGTGTGCAGGGCGACGTCCGCAACAAGATCCTTGACTGGGGGGCTGCGGCCTTCAATGTGCTTGGTCCGATGAACGAACGCACCGCACAGAACTTCCCGCTGGCCGGGGAACTGTTCCACTGGGCCACCACGCTTCAGCGCGAGGAACTCGTTGAGGGCAGCATGGGCCGGGCCATTTTCGACGCCGGGCACCGCGGCGAGATTCCCGCTGCGAACTGCGGCAAGATCGTGCACCAATATGTGGCAGCCGGCCTGGATACGACGATCGCCTCGATTGGCAACGCCATCGCGGCCTTCGGCGCGAACCCCGACCAATATGAACTGCTCCGCCAGGACGCCTCGCTCATTCCGGCTGCTTTCAACGAGACGCTCCGCTACGAGGCGCTGATGCACGCCCAGGGCCGCGTCACCACGAGGGACGTGGACGTCGACGGCACCATCATTCCGGCCGGCTCCCAGGTTGCCCTCCTCTTCTGCGCCGGAAACCGGGACCCCCGCCACTACCAGGATCCCGACACCTTCCTAGTGGAAAGGAACCCGATCGACCACCTGTCCTTCGGTTACGGAGTGCATGGGTGTGCCGGACAGGGCCTGGCCCGGTTGGAGGCCTACGCGGTGCTCGACGCGCTCCGCCGCCGGGTGAAGGCGTTTACGGTGGGCGAGGGAGTGCGGAAGATCAACAACTCCAGCCGGGGCCTGGACAGCCTGCCCGTCCTTGAGGTGGTTCCGGCCTGAGCCGGCCTTGCCGCAAGGTCTAGCGACCACATTCAGGCAGACAGACACATAGTCACGCCCGCACCCTCGGTTTTGCAGCCGGCCAGGGTGCGGGCGTCTCTTTATCTGGGCCCGCTCCACAAAAGCGTTATATAATGGAATCCTAAAGTAGTGAAATCCTAAAGGAACCCAGATGGACCGCTTTCCCGCTGCCGATATCCCGCTGTATGAAGTCAAAGCGAATTTGTTCAAAGGACTTTCCCACCCGGTGAGGATCCGGGTGTTGGAGCTGCTCGCAGATTCTGCTGAAGTTACCGTGACCGAGCTGATGCACGGCACGCATCAGGAAGCGTCGAATTTATCCCAGCATTTGGCCGTGCTGCGGCGGCACAACCTGGTTTTGGCCGAGCGGCGCGGCGTGCAGGTCTTCTACCGTCTGGCCTATCCACAAGTAGCCGACCTGCTGACCGTTGCCCGCAGCCTGCTGCAGCAACTCCTGCACACCACCACCCAGCAACTGGCTGGCTTCAGCCAACCGGCCGGCGAGTCTGCCACGTCAATGGCGGAAACCGACACCGAACCGGCAGCGTCACTGTGAAAGCTTTGCGGGGAGCTGCTGCGCTGCTGCCCGGCGCCTCCGATTACGCGCAGCTGACGCGCACGTGGAAAAACGATCTAATGGCCGGCATAACCGTCGGCATCGTTGCCCTGCCGCTGGCGCTGGCGTTCGGCGTCAGCTCGGGCGCGGGCGCCGCCTCCGGTCTGATCACCGCCATCATTGCCGGCATCGTCGCAGCCGTTTTCGGCGGCTCCAACATCCAGGTGTCCGGTCCCACCGGAGCCATGGTTGTTGTGCTGGCCCCGGTCATCGCCAGCTACGGCATCTCCTCGCTGGCCGTGGTGACCTTGATGGCCGGCCTCATCGTGCTCGTGGCCGGCGTACTGAAGTTGGGCCGCGCGGTTAGTTTCATCCCTTGGCCGGTGATCGAGGGCTTTACGCTGGGCATCGCCGTTATCATTTTCCTGCAGCAAGTTCCGGCTGCCTTCGGGACCGAGCCCGGCCCGAGCACGAACGCGGCCGTCTCGGCGGTCCAGGCCCTAAGCACCGCGTCCCTGGCCGGTATGTTCTGGCCCGTCGTCCTCGTGCTGATCGTGGCTGCCATCATGCTGGGTGCACCAAAAATCCATCCACAGCTTCCCGGTTCGATCATCGGCATCATCGTCGCCACGCTGGTGGCGCAGCTGGCCGGGCTGGATGTCACCAGGATCGGCGCGCTGCCCAGCGCCCTGCCGGCCCCGTCCCTGCCGTCCATCGACCTGGCCTTGGTGGCAGCGCTGGCCGGACCGGCCGTGACCATTGCGGCGCTGGCCGCCATCGAGTCATTGCTCTCGGCCCGGGTGGCCGCCTCCATCTCCGACACCGGGCCCTACGACGCGGACCGTGAGCTGGTGGGGCAGGGCTTGGCCTCGCTGGCCTCGGGCTTCTTTGGCGGCATGCCGGCCACCGGCGCCATTGCTCGCACCGCCGTGAATATCCGGGCCGGTGCACGCACCCGGGCCTCCGCCGTCGTGCATTCGATGGTGCTGCTGGCCGTGGTCTATTTCGCCACCGGGCCGGTTTCGCAGATCCCGCTGGCAGCGCTTTCCGGCGTCCTGATGGTCACCGCCTTCCGGATGGTCTCGCCCACCACCCTGCGCAGCGTGCTGGGCTCCACCCGGGCGGACACCACGGTCTTCATCGTCACCGCGATCATCACGGTGTCCTTCGACCTGATCCAGGCCGTGGTCATCGGCATCGTCGTTGCGGCGTTCTTCGCCCTCCGGTCACTGGTCAATTCCAGCGGCGTGCACCGGGAGGAAATCCCCGGCCCGGCCCAGGACGGCGACGAGCAGATCGCCATATTCCGGCTGGACGGCGCCCTGTTCTTCGGTGTGGCGGACCGCGTATTGGAGCGCGCAAGCGCCATCCGCAACGTGCAGGTGGTGATCATCCGGATGTCCCAGCTGCAGATCCTCGACGCCACCGGGGCGAAAGTCATTGCCGACCTTGTCACCGCGCTGGAGCGCCGGGGCATCACCGTGCTCATCAAAGGCATCCAGGACCGGCACCTGCGGTTGGCCCGACGGGTGGGTGTCTTGGAGTCGCTGCGGCACCACAAACATCTGTTCGGGGAGCTGGACGCTGCGGTGCAGCATGCCCGCAGCCATGTCCGGCGCAACCGCGAGGCGCAACAGCCCTAGCTCAGCAGGCTCCGGCTGGCTCAGTCACCGGCCTGGCCCGGTCGCCGGGTCCGCTGCCTTCCTGCCATCGGCGGCGGCGCGGAAGGCGAACACCGTGGACGCGATTGTCAGTGCCATGGCGATGATTCCGCACGGGTTGCACAGTGCAGTGGACATCCCGAGGGCGGACGGACCGGCCAACAGCGACACGACGGACGTGCCGTCTCCGGCCCCTCCGCCGAAGTCCGGGACGGTGAATCCAAAGGCGATGGCCGCCAGCCAGGCGAGGGCCGGTGCCACGACGGCCCGCACCGGAAGCAGCACACCCTGGCGCGCAGCCTCGGCCAGCTTGATGCCGGTCAGCAACAGCAGCACCAGCAGCGCCGGGCCCAGGCTGATGCCCAGCCACAGAACCATCTGGCCGCCGATCCCGAACAGCGCCCGTCCCGCCACCACCCACAACGGCACCAGCACCGCCATCGGAAGGGCCAGCCAGAGCACCAGGGACGGAAGGAAGCGTTGACGCACTGCCGCGGAGGACGGAACAAAGGTACTGCTCATGCCCTCATGATAGGTCTGGCCCCGGGCTCAGGCCCCTTCGAGAGCGTGCTGAGTGGCCAACGTGACATAGCGCGCGGCGTGGGCCATCGCCTGCTCCTCGCTGCGGGCCGCCTCGACCAAGCTGGCGGCCGCATGCACGCCGTATTCGGCCAGCTTGTCCGGCGCCAGGCTTATCTGACCAGCAACGACGACGGCGGGGATCCCCCGTGCGTGGGCCCGTGCGGCCACGCCCAGCGGTACCTTGCCAAACTCCGATTGCCGGTCCAGCGACCCCTCGCCGGTCAGCACGAGGTCGGCACCAGCCAGGGCGGCGTCCAGCCCCAGAAGGTCTGCGACAACGTCGAAACCTCGCTCCACGCGGGCGTCGGCCAGCGCTATGAATCCGGACGGAAAGCCACCCGCCGCCCCGGCGCCGGCTACATTCACGTCGCGGCCTGTTGCCTGCAGGAGCAGCTGCGCCCACCGCTGCAGCGCTTCATCGAGCAACCGGCGCGAGACGGCATCGGCTCCCTTCTGTTCACCGAAGACGTGCGCGGCACCGTCCGGGCCGTACAGGGGATTCGCCACATCGGCCGCGATCCGGATGACAGCCTCCGCCAGCCGCGGGTCCAGACCGGAGGCATCCAGTAGCCCGGCCGTTGCCAGGGCCGCACCGCCAAGCAGGATTTCGGCGCCGCCATCGTTGTAAATGCTCAAGCCGAGGGCGCGCAGGGCGCCGGAGCCGCCGTCGGTCATCGCGGAGCCGCCGACGCCCAGCACGATTTCGGTGGCGCCGGCGTTCAGCGCCGCCTCGATCAGCTGGCCGCTGCCGTAGGAATGGGCCGCCAGGGCCGACTGCACGCTGGGCTCGGTGAGCAACAGCCCGGAAGCCCGTGCGGTCTCGATCACGGCGGTTTTACGATCCGGCCGTTCAAACATCGCCCAGGACGCAGTCACTTCGCGGTCCAACGGCCCGACTACGCGGTCGGTGTGCTCCGCGGCCCCGGCGGCGAGAGCGGCCTCCAACGTGCCCTCGCCGCCGTCGGCCATGGGAAGCAACTGTACGTGGGCGTCCGGATAGACCCGCAGCACACCGTCGGCCATCGCGCTGGCCGCCTCGGCCGCCGAGAGCGTTCCCTTGAACTTATCCGGGGCAATCAAGACCTTCATGTTGTCTCCCTCTGCGGCCAGTTGCCGCGTTCGGCCATGACGTCGGCCAGAATGTCGGCCCGGTCGGAGAGCAATCCGTCCACGCCGAGTGCCAGCAGCCGCTGCATCTCGGCACGCTCGTTGATGGTCCACACATGCACGCGGAGGCCGGCGCGCTGGCACCGCCGTACGAATCCTTTCGTGACCACCGGGAACCGGCCGTACTTCACCGGCACCTGCACGGCATCCACCCGAAGCAGCCGGGCCAGCAACTTGGCCAACCCGACGAAGCCCAGCAGATATATGCCGACGATGGCATACATACCGGCCGAGCCGGCAACCGGACGCCTGAGACCGCGCAGCACACGGAAGCGCCGGCGGTCCGAGAACGACGCCACCAGCACGCGGTCATGCGCCTCGTAGGCTTCAATCAGCCGGGCCACTTCGTCTGCCGCCGCTATGTCTTTCACATCCACGTTGAGGCATACATCCGGCCACTCGGCCAGCAACTCCTCGAACGTGGGAATCGGTTCCCCGGAGATCCGCAGCTGCGCCAGTTGCCCGGCCGTGTGCGCCGCCAGTTCGCCGCGGCCGTCGGTGGTGCGTTCCAGCGTCGGATCGTGGAACGCCACCACCACGCCGTCGCGGGTGGCCCTGACGTCGGTTTCCAAATAGCGGTAGCCCAAATCGACAGCGGCGCGGAAGGCGGCCATCGTGTTTTCCTGTCCCGCCAAGGAATAGCCTCGGTGGGACATTGCCAGCGGCCGGTTCTGCCCGGATCCGGGAAACGTAGGATTGAGGTACGGGCTGGCACTGCTCACACCCGGTACTCTACCGGCCCGCCCGCCGTTGCCGACCAGGAGGAACTCATGCGCATTGCCCTTGTGCAGGCTGTCGGGCTGCACGGCGACGGCGCGGCGGTGCGCAGCCAGCGTTGGCTGGAACAGGCGGCCGTCCTGGGCGCCCATCTGCTGGTGCTCCCCTCGGGTTTCGCACCGGGCTTCCGCCGCGAGCTGGGCGGGCTTGCTGCGCGCTACCGCGTGGCAGTAGCCGCCGGCACGGGCACTGGAACTGGCACGGAACTCTGGCTGCTGGACGCCGCCGGCGAGCTCCAGGCCTGCACGGACTCTGCCGCCGTGGTGCCGTTGAACGGGCGGCTGATCTGCCTGGCGACCGAGGACGACGCCGGTGCGGGCGCCTGGGACGCCTACCGGTCGCCCCGCCGATCGGTTTCCGACGAGGGTGCCCAATTGCTGCTGGTGCCCGGCGGGAGCGCGGGGCATGACGGCTGGTTCCGTGCGCTGGCTCGCCGCGGCGGACCTGCGCCGGCGGTGGCGTGGAGCGGCCCGGGACGCAGCTTCATTGCCGCGCCAGGTGCAGGTGCATCCGCCGAGGCTGGCCTGTTTGAAGAGTTGATTTTTGCCGACGTGGACTTGTCCGCGAGGCAACGGGCCGTGGGCCCCAGCTGGTTTGCCCGCCGGTACCTTTCTGAGGGTCCCGAAGCCCGGCTACAGGCGGCGTCTACTGGAGCGGGCCGCGGCTCCTGAGCCTCAAATCAGGCAGTGGCCAACGGTCCCCGCGGTGGTTGCGCACGGCCCGCCAGCCGTTCCTCGATCACTTGGGCAACGCCGTCGTCATGGAAAGCCGGGGCACGGTACGGGGCCGCTTCGAGTGCCCGCCGATGTCCGGAGGCCATGGCGTACCCCGCCCCGGCCCACTGCAGCATCTCGATGTCGTTCGGCATGTCGCCGAAGGCCACCACGTCCCGGGCGTCTATGCCCAGCAAACCGGCGTACTCGGCCAGGGTGACCGCCTTGTTGAGTCCCGGCCGCGCCATTTCCAACAGTGGGTTGCCTGGCGCCGAATGCGTCACCGCCGCCAGATGGCCCACCGCAGGGCCAACCTCCGCCAGGAAGTCGTCCGGGTCGAGGTCGGTGCCGCGGGCCAGCAGCTTCACCACCGAATCGGTGCGGCGCAGGCTCTCCGGCAGCAGTTTGGGCACGATGCCGTCCAGCAGCTCCACCGAGCCGGGCTGGATAAAACCCGGTTCCAGTTGAAAGCCTTCGGTGGTTTCCGCCGCGAAGGTCACCGACGGGTGCAGGTGCAGGATGATGCGGCGCACGTCGAGGATGTTCTGGTAGGGCAGCGCCTGCGCCGAGAGAACCTGCCCGGACTCCAGGTCATAGACGACGGCGCCGTTGGAGCAGATCACTCTGCCGCGGTGGCCGATCTGCTCGGCCAGCGGGGTGAGCCAGCGCGGCGGCCGGCCGGTGACAAAGACTATTTCGACGCCGGCGGCCGCGGCGCTGCGGAAGGCACGGACGGTGCGGGTGCTGATTTTCCCGTCCCGGCCGATGATGGTTCCG
This sequence comes from Actinomycetota bacterium, assembly GCA_051751385.1. GTDB lineage: Bacteria > Actinomycetota > Actinomycetes > Actinomycetales > Micrococcaceae > Crystallibacter. Next base: position 138,635 of record JBNJKW010000004.1, read on the forward strand.
TCCAAGTCGCTGGCAATAAGGCGCATTGCACCAGTCTAGGGACGAAGCGGCCGCCGGACGCCGGACTAGCCCAACTCGTCCCGATGCGGCGGGTTCGACCCGGCCCTCGATACCGTGACGGCGGCAGACCGGGCGGCGTGGACCATGAGGTCCTCCAAGGTGGAGGTGGCCATGTCCCGCAGTCTCTCCCGCCGCGCTGAGCCGGAAAACCCTGCCGCCAGCAGGGCATCGAGCAGCCCGGACATATAGGCGTCGCCGGCTCCTACGCTGTCCACCACGGACACCGCCGGAGCCGCGACCCTGGCCGACCCGGCACGGACCACTCCCCAGCTGCCCTTGGCCCCATGCGTGACCACCACCGCGGCCGGCCCTTGCTTCAGCCAGTCCCGTGCCGTCTCTTCGATGGTGCGGTCCGGGTAGAGCCACTCCAAGTCTTCATTGGATGCCTTGACCACGTCGGCCAGCACCATGAACTTTTCGGCCTGCCGGCGGGCAAAGTCCCGGTCGGTGATCAGCGTGGGCCGGCAATTCGGGTCGTAACTGACCAGTGCCCGCGGGTGCGCCCGCTGTACGGTCCTGAACACCGTGTGTGCACCGGGCTCCAGCATGGTGGCGATCGAGCCGGTGTGCAGCCAGACCGTCTCGTCGAGCAGGCGGGGCCGGACCTGGTCGAGCTCCGGCAGTTCCCAGAGCAGGTCAAACGAGTAGCGGGCGGCACCGGTGGGATCCAGCCTGGCGGTGGCAGTACTGGTGGGCAAAGCATCCGGGTCCAGCGGCACCAGCACTGAGTTGCCCCGCAGATGGCTGTGGACCAAGTCCCCGTACTGGTCCTTGCCGTACCGGCCCACGAACTGGACGGAATGGCCCAGCCGCGCCAGCCCGACCGCCACGTTCATCGGGCTTCCGCCGACATGCACACGGGGCGGCCGGGTGTCGGACCGGACCACGTCCACCAGCGCCTCGCCTATGACCGTGAGCACACTGCCAAGGTAGCAGAGCGGTGCCCGTTGCGGCAGCGGTATCAGCCCAGCCGCACCAGCACCTGCCGGATCCGGGCAAAGGCCTCCGAGGCAGGATTGATCAGGTCGAAGTGGTCCCCTGGAACGATGATCAGTTCGGCCTCGCCGCCGGCCGCTTGGGCTGCGGCAACGTAGCGCTCGGACAGCTCACGCGGCACGTCCGCATCCTGATCCGCGTGGAAGCTGTACACCGGCACCGGCAGCGGCAGGTTCCGCATCGGATCCGCCAGCCGGTAGGGATCGAGCCCAGCCGGACCAATGCCTTCCGCTCCGGTGGCTTCGCCGCCGATCCCTGGCGACGTCGCGGCCCCCGCAACCGCCGCGTCCCGGGGGCCGCCCAGCAGGTTCTCCACCGCCCCGCCGCTTAATCCCAGCTCATGCGCACGCGCCAGGTCCAACACGCCGGACTGGCTGAGTACGGCATCGAACTCCACCCGCGGAGCCGCCCCGGGCACGCGCAGTCCCGGGATCCCGGCCGGCAGCCGGCCCCGCCCGGCGGCCCACACGGCCAGCTGCCCTCCCGCCGAATGGCCCAGCCCCACCACGTGGTCGGCGGCGAGTCCCAGCCGTTGCGCGGTGATGGCGAGTTGGTCGACGCCGGCGGCAACGTCGTCGAACGTTTCCGGCCAGCCGCCGCCGTTGCCTGCCCGGCGATACTCGACGTTCCAACAGATCCAGCCGCGCCCGGCCAGGTCCGCCGCCAGCGGCCGTGCCAGCTCGGCCCCGTAGGCAGCGCGCCAGTAACCGCCGTGGATGAGGACGACCACCGCCGCGTACCGGCGTCGGGCAGGCACGTATAGTTCGGCGTATTGACTGGGGTCCGGGCCGTAGCTGTGCCGCGTGCAGTCCATCCCTGCACTCTAGTGCCGGCTCGGCTAGGGCACCCCGTTGGAAACGCTGTCGGCCGCCTCATCCGTGCCGTCCGCTGCAGCCTCGCCGGGTCCGCCGGCCACCGTGGTCCCCCGGTGGTGCAGCTTCCACGGTGCGGGCACCAAGCGTCCGCTGGTCGGAGTACGCCCCTCCAGCCGGTCGATCAGCAGGTCCACCACGGTGCCCACCAACGGATCCGGGCCCACCGAACTCATTGGCGGGTCGGAGTGGTGGCCCAGGTCCGAGGTCTCCACCGCGATGATTTCCACATCCTCCGGGATCCGGAGCTCGGCCGCCGTGGCGGAACCGGAAACGCACAGCGCCTCCAGATCCGCGGTGGTGAAGAACGCCGTGGGCGGATCGGCCAGCTTCAGAAGCTCGCCTGTCGCCTCGTACGACTCGCGCCACGATCCGTGCGTTGCCCGGACCAGATTCTCGTCCAGCTCGACGCCGAGGTCGGCCATTGCCTGGCGGAACAGCTCCAGCCGGGTACCCCGGGGGCCCGGGGCCGGTCCGCCCCGGTGCAGCACGGCGATCCGGCGGTGCCGGGCAGCCAGATACTCGGCCGCCTGGGCGATACCGACTTCGGCGTCCACGGCGACCACATCGTAGCCGTCCGGTTGCAGGAACTGCGACACCACTACCTGCGCCACGCCCCGGTCAGCGAGATCGCGCAGGGTATGGTCTTCCTCCGGCGTCTCGGTGCTGAAACCCAGGATGGCGCCGTCCGCGCCGCCGGAGAGCATGAAGTTCCGCCAGGCCTCCTGGCCCAGCAGGACCACCACCCGGTAGCCGTGTTCCGGAAGCACTCGGTTGGCAACCTCTGCCAGCTGCCGGTCCCAGGCCGAATCCAGGTTTTCCACCACGACGGCGACCGTGTCCGTCCGCCCGCGCCGCATGCCTCGTGCCGCGTGGTTTGGCACGTAGCCCAGCGACTTGGCGGCCTCCACCACCCTGGCTTTGGTCGGTTCGCTGATCCGGGTTGACCCCCCATGCCGCCCGGACAAGACATAGGACACCGTTGCCAGCGAGACTCCGGCCCGCTCGGCAACGTCGCGAATAGTCGGCTTAAATGAACTCCCCATGAGGTTCTGCCTTCTTCCCCAAGAAACATCCCCCGGAAACTTCCCCCTGAAGTTCCTCTGGGTAAAGACTAACGATTCATCGGCAGAATGATAGGGGTTCGGTGCAAAAACTTTTAAGCGTTCGGGTCCGTCTGGTCAGGGCTGGAACTGCGGAATTTCGACGACGACGTCCGACGGCTTCTTGTCCGGCCGGAAGCCCCGCCAGACCGGATGCCGCAGCTTCCCGGCCTCGGTGCGTTCGCTGAACTGCACCTCGCCTACCAGGGCAGGCCGGACCCAGTGCGCATCCGAGGCATCCGCCGCGGGCACACCGTCCAGCGGCGGGGTCTTGCGGGACATCTTCTTCAGCCGGGATCCGATCTCGGCCAGTTCCCGCTCGGTCAGGCCGGAACCGACGCGGCCAAGATAGCTCAGTTCGACGCCGTCGGGCACGGCCACCAGCAACGATCCGACTTTGCGCGCGCGGGAACCCTTACCCGGCCGCCAGCCCACAATGACCACTTCCTGGGTCAGCTGGTTCTTGATCTTGATCCAACTCCTTGTCCGTAGGCCGGGCGCGTAGCTGCTGTCCGTGCGCTTGGCAATAATGCCCTCGAGGCCGACCTCCCGGCTGGCTGCAACGGCTTCTGCCACGGTGGCGTCCAGTTCCGGCGGAACCTGGATGTGTCCGTCCCGGGGCGTTTCCACCGCTTCCTTGAGGATTTCGCGCCGTTGGGAGTATTCCAGCCCAAGCGTTGCCGTTCCGTCCAATTCCAGCAAATCGAAGAGGAAATACTCCACCGGATATTTCTTGGCGGCGCGCTCAATATCGGCCGTTTTCACCAGGTTCATCCGGTTCTGGAGCCGGCCGAAGTCCGGCCGCCCCTTGGCGTCGAGCGCGACGATTTCGCCGTCCAGCACCGCGGTCTGGGCCAGCACATGATCCGGCAGGTCCAAGAGCTCCGGGTAGGTCTTGGTCATGTCTTGGCCGTTGCGGCTGATCAATTGCACCGCGCCCTCCGCCACGACGGCGACAGCTCGGATCCCGTCCCACTTCATTTCGTACGCCCAGCCGTCGTCCTCGTCGATGGAGGCCTCCGTTCCCTGGACCGCCAGCATGGGTTTGACCGGCTGCGGCGTCCCACCGTTCCCCGGCGTGGAGCCTGCGCTGACCGGCGCCGCCGGCTCGCTGGCGGCTCGCTTGGCCTTGTCCTGGTCCTTGTCCTTTGGTGCGCCCTGCGCCGTCCCGGTTTGCGGCTGGTCCTTCATCAGGTGCATCAACCAGTTGCTCTTGCCGCCCTCGCCGCCGGTGTGGATTAAGGCGTACCGGCGCGCACCGGAGGGACCGCCGTCGTTAGCGAGCCCCCCGTCCGGGCGGCCGTGCAGCACCACGATGACTTCCTTGCCGTCCCGCCACTTCTCCACCTCATAGCTGCCGCTGTCCCAGATGGTCATCACCCCTGCGCCGTATTCGCCCTTGGGGATAGTGCCCTCGAAGGTGGCGTATTCCATCGGGTGGTCCTCGGTCTGGACGGCCAAATGGTTCTTGCCCGCAGTGACCGGAGGTCCCTTGGGCACGGCCCAGGACGCCAGCACCCCGTTATGCTCCAGCCGAACGTCGTAATGCAGGCGCCGTGCGTGGTGCTCCTGGATCACGAAGACCGGTTGCTCCCCCTCCCGCGGGGCGATGGCTGCCGGCACCGGTTCGGGTGTCCGGTCCGGATCGCGCATGGAGCGGTAGACGCTGAGCCGGTCGGCCGCCGGCGCCTCGGCCAGCGACTCTTCGTCGGCGCTGCCACCGGCCATGCCCGAGAGTGGGTCCCCGATCTGCTTGACCCGCTCCAGCACCTGCCGGAAGTCCAGATGCGTGAGGTCCGGGTCCTGCAGTTCCTGCCAGGTCCTGGGCACTGCCACGGTGGGATGCGGCCGGCCACGCAGCGAGTACGGGGCAATGGTGGTCTTGGCCCAGTTGTTCTGGCTCCAGTCCACCAGTACCTTGCCCGTGCGCAGTGACTTCTTCATGTCGCTGACCACCAGATCCGGATGGTCGGCCTCCAGCAGCCGGGCCAATTCGTGGGCCACCTGGCTGACTTCGTCGGACGTCTGCTTGCCGTCCAGCCCGGCGTAGAGGTGGATCCCCTTGGAACCGGACGTGACCGGCCTCGGATCGAGACCCATCCCCTCCAGGATGTCCTTGATCAGGAACGCCACCTCAACGCACTCCGGCAGCCCGGCGCCCTCGCCCGGATCCAGGTCCAGCACCATCCGGTCCGGGTTGTTGATCTTGCCGCGCGGACCAAACTTCCATTGCGGAACGTGGATTTCCAAGGCGGCAATCTGGGCCAGCCAGGTCAGGGTGGCCCGGTCATTGGCCAAGGGGTAGACGTTGATGTTGCTCTTGTGTTCAATGGAGTGCCGCTGGACCCAGTCGGGGGCCGACTTGTCGAGATTCTTCTGGAAAAACACCTGGCCCGGCTCCGCGGCGGTGCCCACGCCGTGGACCCATCGCTTGCGGGTGACCGGCCGGTCGGCCGCATGCGGAATCAGGTACTCGGCGATTTCCGAGTAATAGGCAATGACCTCCGCCTTAGTGGTCCCGGTCTCCGGATACAGCACCTTGTCCAGGTTGGTGAGCCTGAGCCGGCGCCCATCAACGGTGACGGTCTCCCGCTGGCTGGATTTCAGGGTGGCCATACCGCCAGTCTGTCCGCCGCCTGCCCGCTTGGCTAGTGGCTTGCCTCTGGTTTTGTACCGCCTGCGGGTGTTGACTAGTGCCATGAGAGCCATCTGGAAGGGAGCCGTGGCGTTTGGGCTGGTCAATGTGCCGGTCAAGCTCTACAGCGCCACCGAAGACCACGATGTGAGCTTGCATCAGGTGCATGACAAGGACGGCGGCCGCATCCGGTACCAGCGCCGCTGCGAGGTCTGCGGCAAGACGGTGGACTACCAGAACATCGACAAGGCGTACGACGACGGCGAGCACACGGTGGTGATCACCGACGAGGATTTCAAGTCGCTGCCGGTGGAAAAGAGCCGCGAAATCGAAGTGGTCGAGTTCGTGCCGAGCGACCAGATCGATCCGATCATGTTCGACCGCAGCTACTACCTGGAGCCGGATTCGAAGTCCTCCAAGGCCTATGTGCTGCTGCGCAAGACGCTGGAGGAGACGGACCGCACGGCCATCGTGCAGTTCGCGCTGCGGCAAAAGACCCGGCTGGCGGCGCTGCGCGTCCGCGGCAAGGTCCTGATGCTCCAGACCCTGCTCTGGGAGGACGAAGTGCGGGAGGCCAGTTTCCCGTCCTTGGAAGAGACGGTACGAATCTCCGCCAAAGAGAAGGAAATGTCGGCCGCTCTGGTGGATTCGTTTTCCTCGGACTTCACACCCGCCGACTACACCGACGAGTATCAGGAACAACTCCGCACCCTGATCGAGGCGAAGCTGGAGCAGGGCGAAGCCCTGGACACGGAGAAGACCTTCGGCGCGGAGGAAGAGGAAGAAGGCGGCAAGGTCCTGGACCTGATGGAGGCCCTGCGCCGCAGCGTGGAGAAGAACCGCGAGGCCAAGTCTTCCTCCGACTCCCCCGCCAAGAAGAAGACGGGATCCAAGTCCTCCAAGGCGTCAAAGGGCGCCTGACGTCAGCTCTCAAAGCACGACGGCGCAGCGCAGCCCCCGGCGCTGCAACTCGCCTTTCGCGTGCCTACCAAGGGCGGTGAAGTGCTCGCCTTTAAACCGGGGTGGGTGTCATTGCCGGTAGTGTTCCACTTCGTCCACCGGTCGGGTTTCCGCTTCGCCGGGATCCTCGCCGGCCTTGCGCTTGGCCCGGCGCTGGCGAAGCAGGTCCCAGCACTGATCCAGTTGCTCCTCTAGACGGCGGAGTTCGACGGCGCGGGCCGAGGCCTTGTCCGAATCGTCCGGCATGGAGTCCCGCAGTTGCTGTTCCTTCTCGACCAGCGCGTTGATGTACTTCTGGATGTCCTGGTCCATGGCGCGTCCCTCCTGGCGGTAGTCACCTCAGGCTACGTCGCACGCTGGCCGCGGGCTAGGGTCCTCATCGATGGACTGGATGCACGCTCTCTACCGCCACCCGGCATCTTGCCCAGAGCCGCATCTTATGCTTGTGGGATGGAGAACACCCAGCCCGGGGCCGTGCGGGGCCATGCTGTCGACCACCGCCAGCTTGCCGTGGCATTGATCGACATTTCGTCCGATGTGCGCCGAAAATCGCATGAGAATGCCGGGATTCCACTGCTGCCGAACGGCATGGTGGACATCATGCGCGTCATCGAATCCCAGCCTGGTATCACCGTCGCTGAAGTCGCCGCCCGCTTGGACCGGCAATTCAGCAACGTCAGTACCCAGCTCCGCGAACTGGTTGCCCGCGGGCTGGTGACCCGCATCCGCGACGCGGCAGACAAGCGTTACGTCACGCTCCACCCCACCGAGGAATCGCAGCGCATCAGGACGCTCTTGGAGACGGCGTGGGCCGAGGCGCTCGGCGCTGCGGCAGCGAAGCTCCGCCCGGACGAGCAGGAGCAGCTTGCGGGCAGCCTTCCCGCCCTGCAGCGCTTAGCCGTCCTGATCGGAGAACCTAGCTGAGGGCCTATAGCTCACAAGCTCTTTTTTTGGAATATACTTATAGTTTTGTAAGTATCACATTGGCCAAGTCTGCCACCCCAAGCAACCAGAAAAGGTGTTCATGAAAGACGTCCTAGAGGAGAAAGTTCCGCCCGGAGAGGTGGAGGCGGCAAAGGCCGTAGAGCCTGAGAGGATCTCGCCCAAGCGCGTCGCCGCCGTGATCACCGCGCTGGTGTTGTCAGCGCTGATCATGATCCTCAATGAGACTGTGCTGACCGTCGCCCTGCCCAACCTGATGGCGGATCTCAGCATCCGGGCCACCACCGCGCAGTGGCTGACCACCGGCTTCATGCTCACCATGGCCGTCGTCATTCCGACCACCGGCTTCATGCTCCAGCGTTTCACCACCAAGAGCCTCTTCGTCGCCGCGATGCTGCTGTTTATCGTCGGCACCGCGCTGGCCACCATTGCGCCGACCTTCGCGGTCCTGCTGATCGCCCGCATCGTCCAGGCCAGCGGCACTGCCATCATCCTGCCGCTGCTGATGACCACCACGCTGACCTCCGTCCCGGTTCAGCACCGAGGCACCGTGATGGGCCTGAACTCCGTGGTGATTTCCGTGGCTCCGGCCATCGGCCCCACCCTGTCCGGTGCCGTCATCGACTCCCTGAACTGGCGCTGGGTGTTCGGATTGATGGTCCCGGTTGCCATCATCGTGTTCCTCTTCGGCGTCTTCGCGATCAAGACCGGCAAGGAAACCCGCAAGGCTCCGCTGGATGTCCTCTCGGTAATCCTGTCCGCCTTCGCCTTCGGCGGCATCGTCTACGCACTCTCCTCCATTGCCGACCTGATGGACGGCGCCTGGGCACCGATCGTCGCCCTCGTTGTCGGCGTTATTGCGCTGGTGCTGTTCATCAACCGCCAGCGCGCCCTCCGCAAAACCGAGTCGGACCTGCTGGATTTGCGTCCGTTCAAGGTGCACAACTTCCGCATCTCCGTGGTCATCGTCATGATCGCCATGGCCACCATGCTGGGCACCGTCATGGTCATGCCCATCTTCATGCAGAACGGCATGGGCCTGGGCACTCTGACTATCGGTTTGGCCCTGCTCCCGGGCGGGTTGATCCAGGGCATCGTTTCCCCGATCGTCGGCCGTATCTACGACAAGGTCGGCCCCCGTCCCATCGTCATTCCGGGCGCCGTCCTGCTGGCCGGCGGACAGTGGCTGCTGGGCAGTGTCCACATTGACACCCCGATCGCTGTGATCATCGCGTTCCACACGGTGTTCTGCGTGGGCATGGCCATGCTGATGACGCCGCTGATGACCGTAGCGCTGGGAGCCTTGCCGCGGGAGCAGTACGGGCACGGCAGCGCCATCATGAACACACTGCAGCAACTGGCCGGCGCCGCCGGCACCGCCGTGCTGATCGCGGCCATGACCATCGGCACCACGATGGCGGCCTCGAGCGGCGTCGCGGACAACGTCGCGCTGGTCGACGGCGTTCGCGTCGCCTTTACGGTCGGCGGCATCCTGGGCCTCGTTGCCATCGTCTGCGCCCCGTTTGTGCGCCGCCTGCAGCCGGAGCCACGCCACTAAGCGTCCGCGGATCCTCCCCGCTCAATAATAGGGAAGCCGGTCATCCCGCTGGGGACTGACCGGCTTCCTTATTACTGCGGCATTGCTGCGGCACGGGCGGGGAGCGACTAGGCGGCGGCTTCCACCGCTTCTGCCTCCTGATCGGCCTCGCGGACACCGTGCAGACCGAAGAAGCTGAGCAAGGCCGCGGCCAGGGCCGCGATGGCAACCACCAGGAAGGCTTGGGTGAATCCGCTGCCCAAGGCCTCGAGCGCGAACTGGCTGGCGCCCGATCCGGGAACACCCTCAGGGATGCTGTTGAGCGCGATGGGGCCGCCGGCTTCGGCGATGCCCATCGCCGGGCCCAACTGGTCCGGCGCCAAACCGGAGGTCTGCAGCGAGCCCATCAATTGGCCGCCGGCGGCGGACAGTGCGATGGCGCCCACCAGCACGGGGCCCAGGGCGAAGCCGAGGTCGCGCAGCAGGTTGGTAGTGGCGCTAGCCATGCCGGTCAGCTCCCGCGGCACCGAGTTCACGGCAACGGCGGTCATGGGGCTCAGCGTGAAGGCAAAGCCCAGGCCGACCAGCAGGGACGGCAGGATGAAGGTGGTCACGTCGCGGTTGGTCACGTCTGCGTTGGAGTTGATAAAGGCGCCAACGCCCATGGCCAGGAACCCGAAGGTCATCAGCCAGCGGGAGGAGACCCGCGCCTGGAGCCGGGACAGCACCGGGATCAACACGAACGCCGGGCCCTGCAGCAGCAGGAACAGCAGGCCGAGGTACAGCGGGTTCTGGTGCTGGACGGGGCCCAGCCACATGCTCGTGGAGAAGCAGGCGCCCAGGAAGGCGAACATGCCGACCACGGCAACGATCGAGGAGATGGTGAACTGGCGGTTCAGGAACAGCCTCAGTTCCAGCAGCGGAGACTCCACCCGCAGTTCGATGGCCACGAAAACAGCCAGCAGGACGGCACCGGCGACCAGGGCAGCCACCACGTGGGAGGCGGTCCAGCCGTCTTCCGGGCCCTGCACGAGGCCGAACAGAATCAGGATCAGGCCCAGCGCGAAGGTGATCTGGCCCCAGATATCCAGCCTGCGTTCCCGGGCCACCTTGGCTTCGGCAGAACGCAGCGCAGTCAGCAGCAGTGCGGCAAGGCCGGTAAGCACCACGACGGCGTACGCGCCGCGCCACCAGCCGAAGCCGGCAAACATTCCGCCGAGCAGGGGCGACAGGGCCGAACCTGCGGACAGGAAACCTGCCCAGATAGCGATGCCGCGCACGCGCTCCTGCATCGTCCGCGCCACCGACGCAACCAGTGCCAGCGACGCGGGGAAGATGGCGCCCGCGCCGAGGCCGTTGATGGCTGATCCGATCCACATGGCCTGGACGGTCGGCGAGATCGCGCAGACCAGCGAACCGATCATCACCAGTACCGCGCCGCCGAGGACCAGCTTGCGGTGGCCGTACTTGTCGCCGAGCACACCAAAGGTCAGTTCGAAGACCACCACGGGAATCATGAAGGCCGCGGTGATCCAGGTCAGTTGGGAGCCGAAGGTATTTGAAGGTCAGCTGGAATTCGCCGTTGAGGGCGCCGGGCAGTGCGTTGGCAATCTGCGCCACCATCACCGCCAACGAGGCGGCGGCCAGGGTGCCCTTGGTGCGGGCCGGCTTGGCGTGCACCGGCGGCGCCTGCTGCGGTGGGTAGGACTGCGGTGACGTAACGGTCTCCTGGCCCTGGCTCATATGGAACTCCTTGATGGTGCTGTGCGGAACGGGGCACTTATTGCGCATCAACTTGTCTCGCGACGGTGCGAGTGTGACCCGCGCAACTGGCTGTGATTGCGACAACACTAGTGACTCAGACAACACACTGTCAAGTAAAAGTGCTCCGCGTCGTTTGCGTGCGCCGGGGCAAAGATCCGCAGCGACGCGGGTGCCGCGGGCTTTCCGGAACCGCTCTCCGCGCCGTAACATTTGCGTTGTCAAGAGACGGCACCGCCCAACGACTATCCTGTGACGCATGGCAACACTCCGCGAAGTCCAGAAACAGCAGACCAGGCAACTCCTCTTGGATACCGGCCTGGAACTCTTCGAGTCCAAGGGCTATGCAGCCACGACCATCGACGACATCGCGGCCGGGGCCGGCACTACGAGGACCACCTTCTACCTGCACTTCGCGTCGAAGGCGCAATTGATGGGCGAGGTGGTCAAGACCGTGGACGCCATCCTGACCAGCGTGGATGACCCGTCGCTGTCAACGGTGGTGGAACTGGGCAAGCGCGACCTGGTCCGCACATGGCTGAACCGGAAATTTGACCAGTGGGAAGCCACCCGACCGTACCTTCATGCCGTCTATCAGGCGGCCCCGATGGAACCCGAGGTGGCCAGCACGTTGGAGGACTGGTTCCGCGACGTGGCCGCGGACATGACGTCCGGATTGGACCGGGCCAATCGGTTTGACCCGCCCAGCCGCAAAATCCGGTGCGTGCTCGCCTTCGGCCAACTCGAGTACCTGTCGCAGCGGTGGATTAGCACCGGCTGGTTTGTGGACCGCGAAACCTGCCTGGAGACGCTGACGGACTCCTGGTGCCACCTGCTCTCAGAGGACTAGGCGGGCAGGAACGAGCGGGCAGGTTAGCGTTCGCGGGCTCCGGCCAGCAGCTCTGCTATCGCGCCACGCCCCAACACCGGCTGGCGGTACTCGTCGCTGAGGATCTGCATCATGGAGCCGGCATAGTCTTCATTCGTCGAGGCAATGACGTCCTTGGCGAAGACCACGCGGAAGTTGTGGGCGAAAGCATCGGCTGCCGTCTGCGCCACGCAGTTGTGGGTGGCGACGCCGGCCAGCACGAGGCGTTCCACTCCGGCCTCACGCAGCCGCTCGGCCAGACCGGTACCAAAAAACGCACTGTCGCGGGTCTTGATAATGCGTTCCAGGCCCTCCGTCTGCAGGCCCGGCAGGAATTCTGCCTGCTCGGACCCCTCGAACAGGAACCCCTGGTCATCGTCGAGCATGCTCAGCGTCCAGGTGGAGCGATCCCTCCGGTGCTCGGTGCGGACCAGCAGCACCGGTACCTGCGCCGCCGTCGCGGTCCTGACCAGGAGATTTGCCGCCTCCACCACGGTTTCCTGCCGGCTGGCCAACGCAGGGTCCTCGAAGTAAGCGTTCTGCAAATCGATCATCAGCACCGCAGTTTTCATGCCCTCCGCCTTCCGCCGGCCGTCATTGCTTCCATCCTGTCAGGTGTCCTGTGCAGTTTGGGTCTTGACGCGCCCGCAGGGACAGGGTGTGGTGTGTAGTACGGGCCGAAAGGACAGCATCCATGCATTCGCTCTGGCTAGATACCGCAGACGGGATTCCCGTTGATACCTATGCCGGCCAGTCCGGATTCGATTCGGTGGTGGCCGGAGCCGGCCTGACCGGGCTGGCCACGGCGGTCCTGCTCGCCAGGGCCGGACAACGGGTGGCGGTGCTGGAGGCCCGGTCCATCGGCGCCGCCACCACCGGCCATACCACCGCCAAAGTGTCCGTCCTGCAGGGCGGCCAACTCTCCCGCATCACCAGCCACCACGATTCCGCCACCGCCGCGGCATATGTTGCGGCACAGCAAGAAGCGCAGGCGTGGATTCTGCGCTACTGCGACGAACACCAGGTGGAATACGACCGGCGCGACGCCTACACCTACGCCACCACCCCGCAAGGAGCGGACGACCTGGCCGCCGAGCAGCGCGCCAGCGAATCAGCCGGTTTGCCCGTGGAGACGATACCCGGCTCCGGCGGCCTTCCCTTCGCGGTGAACGGCATGCTGCGGTTGCCGGACCAGGCCCAGCTCCACCCGATGCGCCTGCTCGCCGCGCTGGTTGCCGAACTGCGCGGCCGGGGCGGCTTGGTCTTCGAGGGCATGCGGGTCACGGGAGTCGGCCATGTGAAGGACGGCGGTGCCGGCACCGGGGCGCGGACCGTCAGGGTGCGAACCGGGCTGGGTGACGTACAGGCCGGGACCTTGGTGCTGGCCACCGGAACACCCATGCTCAACCGCGGCGGACACTTCAGCGTACTGACGCCGAAGCGGTCCTATGCGGCCGCCTTCACGGTCCCGGGCCACATCCCGGACGGAATGTACCTGTCCATCGACGCGCCGACCCGCTCATTGCGCACCGCGCGCCACAGCGGCCGGGAGCTCCTGCTGGTTGGCGGCAACGGACATGTGGTGGGGCGGCAGAGCCACACACGCGGCCATGTGGAAGACCTGCTGCGCTGGACCCAACAGCACTTTCCCGGCGCCGAGCCGACGCACACGTGGTCCGCCCAAGACTATGAACCGGCCGGTTCATTGCCTTATGTTGGTCCCGTCCTGCCCGGCGAAAAGCGGATCCTGGTGGCCACCGGGTTCAACAAGTGGGGCATGACCAACGGGGTTGCCGCTGCGCTGGCGCTCTCGGCTTCCATTTTGGGAGGCGACAACCACTGGGCCAAGGATCTCTACAAGTCCCGCATCGCCGGCCGGGATGCCGCCAGCACGGCCGGAACCAACGTCTCCGTTGGGCTGGAATTGCTCTCCGGATGGCTGGGCGGGCTGACCCGGACCACGCAAACCGCACCGCCGGAGGGTCAGGGAACGGTGGTCAGGGAGAATGCCCGGCCGGTCGGCCTGTGTACCGTGGACTCCGCCACCTTCCGAGTCAGTGCGGTGTGCACGCATTTGGGCGGCGTATTGTCCTGGAACGATGCCGAAGCCAGTTGGGACTGCCCGTTGCACGGGTCCCGCTTCAGTGCCGACGGAAAAGTACTGGAAGGTCCGGCCGTCAAAGACCTGGAGGGACGGTAGCGCCTTGGGTTCGCGTCCACGCAACCGGTACGCTGGTCCGGATGCCTGAGCTGAAACACCGCGCGGCCGCCCTAGGGACCGCCGCCCTCATATCCTTGTCGTTGACCGCCTGCGGTTCCGACTACCCACTGGGTCCGGCGCAAGAATCCGCCGCGCAGCAGGGCTCCTCGCTGTCCGGCACACTGACCGGAGCCGGAGCGTCTTCCCAGAATGCCGCCATGGACGCATGGGTGGCCGGCTTCGGTCTACTCCACAGCGACGCGCAGGTGCAGTATTCGCCCGACGGCTCCGGCGCCGGCCGCACCGCTTTCTTGGCCGGCGCTGTCGAATTCGCCGGTTCGGACGCGTACTTGGATGACGAGGAGCTGGAACGGTCGCGGAAGATCTGCGGCCCCGACGGCGCGTTCGACGTTCCGGCGTACATTTCACCGATCGCCGTGGCGTTCAACCTCCCGGGCATCACCGAGTTGAATCTGGACGCCGAGACCATCGCAAAAATCTTCCAAGGAGAGATCAAATCCTGGGACGACCCGGCCATCGCCAAGCACAACCCGGGCGTTAAGCTGCCCGATCTGCCGGTCACCCCGGTGAACCGCTCAGAGGACTCCGGCACCACGGAGACCTTCACCGAGTATCTCCATGCCGTCGTGCCCGATACCTGGACGGCGGAGCCGAGCGACACGTGGCCCGCAGAATTCGCTGGCGAAAACGCCCAGGGGACCACCGGCGTCGTCAGCATGGTGGCCGGGACCAAAGGCGCCGTAACCTACGCCGACGATTCCGCCGTCGGAGCTCCGCTGGGCAAGGTCAGCCTCAAAGTCGGCGATGGCTTTGTGCCGGTGAGCGCGGAAGCAGCCGCCACGGCGCTCGACCAGGCCAAGCAGGTCCAGGGCAGGCCGGCGCACGATCTAGCCTTGGAATTGGACCGGGCGACCACCGCGCCCGGAGCCTACCCCCTGATGCTGGTGTCCTACCACATCTACTGCACTACATATGAGGACCAGAGCAAGGTGGACGTGGTGAAGGCCTTCGGGCACTACGTCCTGAGCCCGGAAGGTCAGGCCGACGCCGCGAACTCCGCCAAGAGTGCGCCGCTGTCCGAGGAGTTGGCGCAGCGGGCCGCGGACTCTATCGACCGGATCAGCGCGCGTTCCTGACTGTGGAGCTAGGCAGCCGTCCCAGATTGGGTGGCCGGAGGTAGCTAGCTGCCCGAACGCGGATTATCGTCCGTGGCCCGCGGTTCGCGCAGCGCGGGGTCGTCCAGCATCGGATCGTCGGCCCATTCGCGCGGTTGGTCGTGGCCTTCCCGAGCCTGGCCCTGTTTCCTGCCGCGAAGTCTCCGGCGCTCCGCCTCGGTCATGTCCGGATCCCGGCTGTAGGCGAAGGTGTCCTCGTTGCGGGGGATGTCTCGCTGCGACGATTGCTTTGGCGGGAATCCGCCCGCAAAGGTTCCGCCGTAGAAGTTCTTGTCACCCACATCATGGGTCTCCGACCCTCCGGACTCCACGAACTCCTTGAAGCGCCACAGCTCGTTGCGCACTTCCCGGTGGTCCGAGCCCAGCCCGGCACCTGCCTTCTCCAGCAGCGAACCCGGCTGCCAGTCGATATGGACGTGCATTGACGTGGTGTCGGCGTCGACCGCTCCGAAGGTCACCGTCCCGCCGTGCCTGACGCCGCCTTCGCCGCTCCAGACAATCCGCTGCCCGGGCACTTCCTCGGTCACAGTGGTGTCGAATTCTCGCCGCGCGCCGCCCACTTTCGTGACCCAATGGTGGGTGGTGTCGGAGGTGCGGATCACAGACTTCACGCCGTGCATGAACGAGGGAAAGGACTCGAAGCGCAGCCATTCGGCGTAAACCGTCTGGGCGGGCCGGGCGATCTCAATGGTTTCATCTACGGTTGCCATGATCATCCTCAATCCGCTGAGGAAAGGCGCCGCGTGCACCGCCTTCATCAGCTGCCACTTGGCTTAACGCTACAGAACGGCCGCTGGCACGGCAACGAATTGCCACGTTTGCTGAGCATACGACGCCGACCTCCGCCGCGATCCCGCTCGTGCCGCGCGCAGGCCGACCGGCGACTTGCATTAGGTAGTCTGTGTGGTAAGCCACTGCGTTAATGTGAGGGGGAGGTATGCCGCGCTGTTTTCCGGAACAGCCTGAGTTCGGCCGGGACCGGCATGCCGAACGGGAGGTCTGGGAGTCGCTTGTGCGTACGCTTCCGCCGTCCGCTGCGCTGCTGCACTCGGTCAACATCATCGAGAACGGCACCGAGCGGGAGATCGACCTGCTCGTCATCTGGCCGGGCGTCGGTATCGCAGCGATCGAAGTCAAAGGCGGCCATGTCAGCTACGAGGCGGGGCAGTGGTACCAGGCCAGCAACGGCCAGCAGCACCGCATCAAAGACCCGCTGGTCCAGGTCCAGGACGGCCGGCACATGCTCCAGCGCTATCTCGGCGCCCAGCTGGGGCTCGGCCGGCAGGTCCGTTTCGCGCATCTGCTGGCTTTTCCCTACACGTCGGTGCCGCGGCGCTGGGACATTCCCGGCCTGCGGCGCGCCATGGTGATCGGCAGCCAGGACCTGAAGTATCCGGACGATGCCGTCCGGGAGGCGATCAACTTCTACGGCGACGGCGACGGCGACACGACGCCGGACGTCGCCGAACGCATCTTGGCGCAGCTGACCCGCCCACTGCCCGGCAACGGTGCGCTCTCCGCGGCGGCGGAGCACGAAGGCCGCGCCGACCAGATGACCCGGGACCAGGCGGCGATCCTTGATGTCCTGAAAAACCAGCCGCGGGCACGGATCATCGGTGGCGCGGGAACAGGCAAGACGTGGCTGGCGTTGGAACAGGCCCGCCGGCTGGCCCGCGCCGGAAAGCGGGTGGCGCTGCTCTGCTACAGCCGGGGCCTGGCCCGTTACTTCGAGACGGAAACCGCCGACTGGAAGCCGGCCGACCGCCCAGCCCACGTGGGCATGTTCCACGACCTGCCGGTGCGCTGGGGCGCGCACCATCCGCTGGATCCCCGCCTGCTGACCAACCAGTACTACGAGCATTACCTGCCCCGGACGCTCAAACGCCTGGCTAAGATCCAGCCGGCAGGGGAGCTCTTCGACGCCATTGTGGTTGATGAAGGCCAGGACTTCGGGGCGCTCTGGTGGGAGTCCGTCTTGGTGTGCCTGAAGGATCCCGCTGCCGGTGGGTTGTATGTCTTCATGGACGACGACCAGCGGATTTTCGGCCGCGAGGGGCGGCCGCCGATCGAGGCGCCACCCTTTGTACTCAACGAGAACCTGAGGAATACCAAGCAAATCGCTGCCCTGTCCGGCGCGCTGTCCACCGAACTGGCAATCCCCCGGGGCCTCTCGGGCCCCCGGATCCGGCTGGTAGAGGCACCGGCCGGCACCGTCATTGAGCGGGCGGACGATGCCGTCAATCAGCTGATTGAGCGGGAGGGCTGGGCCCCGCAGCAGGTGGCCCTGCTGACCACCAAGCGAAAGCATCCGGTCCAGCAGCAGGACGTGGACGCGCTGGGCTGGCGAGGATATTGGGACGCCTTCTTCGACGACAGCGACGTGTTCTACGGAAACGTGCTGGGTTTCAAAGGGCTGGAACGATCCGTGGTGGTGCTGGCAGTCAACGGGTTCGCTGATCCGGAGCGGGCCCGCGAGATGCTCTATGTGGGGGCCTCCCGCGCACGCAGCCTGCTGGTTGTCGTCGGCGAGCGTTCGGTCCTGTCCAGCATCGGCGGCCCCGCCGTGATCAAGCGGCTCACCCAAGCCGAGGCGTGGCGTCCCGAGCATTAGCGGCGGCAACCTGGCGGCCATTGACTTTCAGATCCGTTCGGAGGATTCTAAAACTACTTATTCGGTTTTTAGAATTTACCGGAGGTTCCGATGGCTACCACCACTCCAACGCTGCAGCGGGTCCGGACCGAGCCTGCCTATGGCGCCTTCTGGATGCTCAGGCTGGGATTCACCGTCCTGCCGATCCTGATGGGGCTGGACAAGTTCTTCAACCTGCTAACCGACTGGGAACAGTATCTGGCGCCATGGGTTGTCAGCCTGCTCCCCTTCAGCGCGCACACCGCCATGCTGATTGTCGGCGTCGTCGAAATCGCAGCCGGCATCTTGGTCTGGATCAAGCCCCGCTACGCCGCCTACGTTGTGGCCCTTTGGCTGGCAGGCATCATCATCAACCTGTTGACCATTTCGGGATTCTACGACGTGGCACTGCGCGATTTCGGCCTGATGCTGGCAGCACTGACCCTGGCACGGCTCGCCACCCAGTACGATCCGGCCTGGCACCGCGCCGCCCGCTGACCGATGGGAAGCTGATCGGCCAGCCCGCGCCCGCCTTTATTGCCCGGTGAAGGCGGGCGCCACCTTGTCCAGGAAGGCCTCCCGGCCGATCCGCGAATCCTCCGTGGTGAAGGCCTGCCCGAAGGCCCGGCGCTCCACCCGAAGCCCCTCTGCGGTGGGAAGTCCGAGGGCCGCATCGACCGTGCGCTTGGCATTGGCGACGGCCGCCGGGGACTTCGCGGAGATCTCCCGGCAGGTAGCGGCAGCGGCGTCCAGCATGTCGTCCTTGGTGGCAAAGACGGCGTTGACCAGCCCCATTCGCAGCGCCTCTTCGGCGCCGATGCTGCGACCGGTGTAGATGAGCTCCTTTGCCATCCCGGGGCCGATCCGTTGCGGCAGCCGCACGGTGCCGCCGAAGCCCGGAATGAGCCCCAGTCCGACTTCCGGCAGGCCGAACTTTGCGTTCGCCGTGGCGTAGATAAAGTCGCAGGCCAGCGCCAGTTCCAGTCCCCCGCCCAAAGCGAACCCGTTGACGCAGGCGATCACGGGCAGATCCAGGGTCTCGAGCACACGGGTCAGGTCCTGCATCGCCGCGCTGTGCGCCTCTGCGTCGTCGGGCCCCATCGACGCCAGTTCGCGGATGTCGGCCCCGGCTGCAAACGCTTTCTCGCCCGCGCCGGTGATCAAGATGCTGCGGACCTCCTGGCCCTCGGGCGACCGGATGTCCGCGACGAACTGCGCCAGGTCGGCCACCACTTGAGTGTTCAGCGCGTTGAGCGAGCCGGGGCGGTTGATGACAATGGTGGCCAGTTCGCCGAGGCATTCCAGCTGGAGGGTTTCGTAGGTCTTTTCCACAGCCCCACTATGCCACGCCGGCCGGCGCGGACACCGTATCCGGTCACCCTTGCAGCAGGCTGACCGCCTCGGCCACCTGTTGCCGCCCGCCCGCCACCGACCAGCGGTAGCCACCCACGTCCACGACGGCGGTGGCCCCGCCCGCCGCTTCCACCAAGGCCTGGCCCGGCAGCCAGTCCCAGTCCGGCAGCCCCTGCTGGTACCAGACCCCGAAGAGTCCGGCGGAGGTGGCGGCGAGTTCGCAGGAGGCCGATCCCCAGGTGCGGTAGGTGGCCGATCCCAGCAACGTGCGCAAGTAGGGCTCGCCCGCGGCCTCGTCCCGCAGGTACGTGTGGTGCAGGTACGCCGCCGCGCAACTGTCCGCCAAGGGGGCGCTGGGAATTCCAGCCACCGGCAGGCCGTTCCGGGCCGTGGGCAGGTCCCGTCCGCCGATCCACAGCACGTCCTCGGCGGGGTGGTAGACCGCCCCCAGCCGGGACCCGGCGTCGTCGGTCAATGCCAGCGCCGAGCACCAGTAGTGACCGCCGGTCAAGAAGTTGTAGGTCCCGTCCACCGGGTCGATCACCCAGGTCCGGTCCGAGGTCCCTTGGTGGCTGGAGCCCTCCTCGCCCAGGATCGAGTCGTCCGGCCGGAGCTCGCGCAGCGTGTCCACCACCAGCTTTTCCGCGGCATGGTCGGCAGCGGTGACGACGTCGGAGATGCTCGTCTTCTCCTCGAACGCTGTCACACCCGACCGCATGCCGTTGGCCAGGGTGCCGGCGGCGCGCACCAGCCAGGCCGCAAGATCGGTATCGTCCAAATGGTCAGGGCTGCTCACGGTCATAGCTGAAGCCTAGCCAACGCAGCCGTGGACCCGGGACACGGCGGGCGGATGCTACCGGCGTCCGCGTCGAGGCCCACGGCCCTTGGGCGTGCGTCCGCCGCCGGGCTTGCCCTTGCCCTGGCCGGACTGCTTGCCCGCCGCCGGCCCGGATCCGCGTTCGCGCCGCGCGCCGGAGCCCTTCCCCGCGTTGGCGCCCTTCGCCGCGCCGGAGGTTTGACCGTCGTTCTGGGCACTCTTTTTGCCCTTGGTGTTCTCCTGCTGTTCCTGCACCGAGGGCTGGCGGGAACTTCGCGCCGTACGGCCCCGGACAATCCCGATGAACTCCTCGATGGCGGCATCGGTCCGGTCGGCCAGCCAGGCAAGGCCAATCTGCGTTTCGGGCTGGTCCGTGACCATCCGGTACACCACGTCCTTGCGGTTGTAGAGTCGGGCCACGGACATCGGCAGGATCATCAGCCCCGCCCCGGAGGCCACCACCTCGATGCCGGTCTTGGCGCCGCCCATTTCCGCCGGGTCCAGGAAGTTCTCGCCCGCAATCTCTTGGTAAGGCACCTCGTCGTCGTACAGGGCAACTTCGTGTTCCTTCGGCGCGACCACCACCGGCAGTTCGGCGTACAGCGGGATGACGCTCAGGCCCTTGCGGTCCACCGGCAACCGCACGAAGCTCAGGTCTGCCCGGCCGTCGCGCAGGATGGCGGTTTGTTCGTCTTGCGCGCACTGGAAAGCGGTCAGCGGGACGTCCGGCAGCCGCTCCGACCAACGGCGTGTCCACTTCCCCGGCGTCACCCCCGGGACATAGCCAACCTTGAGTCCGGGCGGGGCCGGCGTTTTCGGCTCGTGGTCTGCATCCTGCACTTCATCACCGTAGCGCAGGGCGGATAGGCTGGGCTCATGAGCGCGAAAACGTCCCAGTCCATGAAACCGGCCACGGCCGCCAAGAAACTGGGCATTTACCTGCCCGCGGCCCCGCAGGAGTTTCAGGACAGCCTGATTTCGCGCGAGGAGTTCAATAAGCTGCAGACGGACCCGCCCCAGTGGCTGGCCGATCTGCGCCGCAACGGTCCGCACCCACGGCCCGAGGTAGCCCGCAAGCTCAACGTCTCCATCTCCGGCCTGGCACGCGGCGGCATCACGGATGCGCTGACGACGGCGGAGATCACCGCGCTGCTGCAGGATCCGCCCCAGTGGCTGGTCGCCGAGCGCGCCTCCTTCGCGGCCGTGCGCGCGGAAGAGCAGCGCGTGAAGGACGCCGGCAAGAAGGCCTGACCCGCCTGAACCTCGGGAAAAGCGCGCCGCGTGCTGGCCGTACTCACCAACCTGCTGGCCTAGGCCGCCCGGTTCAGTCCTGGTGCAGCTGGATCAGGTTGCCGAAGCCGTCGTCGAAAACGGCGGCCAGGGTGCCGGAGGGGTCCGGGGCCGGCGGACCGGTGAACCGCACGCCGGCGGCGGTCAGCCGCTCGTACTCGGCTTGCACATCCGGCGTGCCGAAAACGATGGCGGCCATCCCGGCGTCGTACACCCCTTGCCGGTAGGCCGCGCCGATCGGGTTGTCGCTGGGTTCGAGCAACAGCCCTGCCCCGTCGCCCGGGTCGTCCGACCGGACAATGAACAGGGAGAACTCGGGCATGGCCATGAGCTCCTGGAAGCCGAGCACCTCGGTATAGAAGGTGAACGCGGCTGCAGGATCCGTGACGTGGATGCTGGTCATCTTGATGCGCATGGCTGGCACACTATCCACTCGCGCCACAATGCGAAAGGTGCACAGGCCCTGTCCGGCAGCCCCTATCCGGCACAGCGGCACCGGGCCGCGCAACCCGGAGGTTAACGGCAAGAGCCCCGATCCGAAGACCGGGGCTCTTGCTCTGCGTGCGCGAGGGGGGATTTGAACCCCCACGCCCTTTCGGACACTGGCACCTGAAGCCAGCGCGTCTGCCGTTCCGCCACTCGCGCGCATTTCGTCTGTCCCGTTGGATGGATCCGTTTTTCCCGGTTCGCATTCCTCAAGAACAGCGAGATCAATAGTAGCGTGAAACAGGCCCAAATTCCCAATCGGGGGATCCAGCCCCTCCTTGCCGCACGGGGACGGGGATCGGAGGGCCTGAGCCGCCGCCGACTTCCGCCGTCGTCACCCCTTCCTTACGTGAGGTTCACCACGTTGCGGCAGCGCCGCGCCTTCGGCAATCGTTATTGAATAGGGCCTTTTGGGACCCGCCCAAGTAGTATCGAATGGAAGAATCGCCAGACCAGTGTGCCCTGTCCGCTTCGTGCAGGCAGGCATGCACGACGACAACAGGGAGGAGGCGGCCCGATGGGAATTCTGGACAGTATGGAACGCGGCATCGAAAAGATGGTCCGTGGCGCCTTCTCCGTGGGCGGCAAAGGCCAGGTGCAGCCGGTGGAGATTGCCAGCCGCCTGCGCCGCGAGCTGGACAATGGTTCCATTACCTTGGCCCAAGGCCGCACCTTGGCTCCGAACGTCTTCGAGGTCAGGCTGGGCGACTCCGACTACGCCATGGCTGAACAATGGGGCGCAACCCTGGCCGAAGAACTTTGCGACGTGGTGATCCGCCACGTCAACAGCCAGAAGTACACGCTGCAGGGCCCGGTCCGCGTTTCATTTGCCAAAGACGACGGCCTCAAGGGCGGCGATTTCGAAGTCCAGGCCACCGTGGTGAAGTCCGACGGCCAGCAACAGCGTCCGGTGCAACGCAGCACACCCGCGGCACCGTCGCGCCAGCCCACCCAACTGCAGGCCGTGCTCGAAATCAACGGCCAGCGCTACTCGCTCAACGCGCCCTCTATTGTGCTGGGACGTTCCTCCGAGGCCGACATCATGGTCGACGACACCGGAGTCTCCCGGCGCCATCTGGAGATCCGCACCGAGGGCGGCTCCGCACTGGCGGTGGACCTTGGCTCCACTAACGGCAGCTACGTCAACGGACAAAAGATCATCGGCCAGACCGATCTCACCGACGGATCCGTCATCACCATGGGCCGTACCCGCATCACCTTCCGCCTGCTGCCAACACGGGGCGGCGGGGCCTAATGGGGGAGCTTGTTGTCACCGCACTGCGGTTCGGTTTCCTGATCCTGCTCTGGATCATGATCATCAGCATTGTCTCGGCCCTACGGCGCGACCTGCAGATCGGCACGCGCAGCCGTACCGGCAGCCCCACCGCCCGAGAAGTGCGCAAGAATCCCGATCTGGCCGAAGCCGCGCCGGCACCCCGGGCGGCTCCGCGCCGGCTGGTGGTCACCGAAGGCCCGCTGGCCGGACACTCGCTGGAATTAGCCGCCAGCCCCATCCTGCTGGGGCGCGCCCAAGAAGCCACGCTCGTGCTGGAGGACGATTACGCCTCCGGCCGCCATGCCCGCCTCTTTCCGCAGGGCAGCCGCTGGTTCATCGAAGACCTGGGCTCGACCAACGGCACCTATCTGGCCGAGAACCAACTGACCCGGGCGCTGCCCGTTGACCCGGGCGTTCCCATCCGGATCGGCAAGACGGTCATTGAGCTGAGGCCCTGACCGTGGCTCTGGTTCTGCGCTATGCAGCGCGGTCGGACGTGGGCATGACGCGTTCCAAGAACGACGACTCCGCCTATGCCGGCCGTTTTCTTGCCGTCGTGGCCGACGGCATGGGCGGCCATGCCGGCGGCGACGTAGCGTCTGCTTCCACCGTGCTGGACCTGGTCCATTTGGACCGCGCGGGCCACCAGGAGCCGGCCACGGTGCTGGCGGACGAGATCCAGACCGCCAATTCCATCCTCTCGGAGCTGGTGCAGACCGATCCCAAGCTGGCCGGCATGGGCACAACCGTGACCGCCCTGCTGCTGCACGATGACAAGCTCGAATTCGCGCACATCGGCGATTCCCGTGCGTACCGGCTCAAGAACGGCATTTTCGAGCAGGTCAGCATTGACCACACCTTCGTCCAGCGGCTCATCGACGAAGGCCGGCTCCGGCCCGAGGAAGCCGAAATTCATCCGCACCGCAACGTGCTCATGCGCGTCCTAGGCGACGTCGACGCCAGCCCCGAACTTGACCTGGCCAGCCACGACGCCGAACCGGGGGAGAAGTGGCTGCTCTGCTCCGACGGGCTTAATGCCGTGGTGCCGGACCGCGTGGTGGAATCGGTGGTGCGCAACGCTCCCACGCTGCAGGACGCCGTGGACCAACTGGTGGACCTCACGCTCGACGGCGGTTCCCCGGACAACGTGACCATCGTGATGATCGAGGTCGCCGAGGCGCCGTCCGAGGCCGCTGACACCGCGTCCCTGAGCCTCACGGCGGAACGCCCGCTGGAGTCAGGGGCAGCCGACGACGGCGATGCCTCCCCTGCCGCCGCTGCGCCGGCTGCTGCGGCGGGCGCCTCCCCGGACGGGGCCCCGGCCATCCTGGCGGACACCGAGGCACCCGGCGAACTCCCTGAATCCCACGAGGCCATCCGCGCCGACGCCATCCGGCGCGAGCTGGGAAAGCGGCCGCACGTGCTGGTGGGTGCCGCCGCGTTGGCCACTGAAACCGGACAGATCCCGATCGTCACGGCCCACTCCAACAAGCGGCGCGCCGCGGCGCTGTTGACTCACAAGGCCCCGGAGGAACCGGAGGGTCCCGAAGTGGATGCCGCCGCACCGGTCCGCAAGCCTTGGCTGATCCCGGCATTCCTGACCGTCATGTCGCTGCTGCTCGTGGCAGTGCTGTGGTTCGGCTACCTGTGGACCCAGACGCAGTATTTTGTTGGCTCGGCCGATGGTCGGGTGGCCATCTTCAACGGCGTCTCGCAGAACTTCGGCCCGATCGACCTTTCACATGTGGACACGGTCTACAACATTCCGCTGGAGAGCCTGCCCGTGTATCAACAGCAGCGGCTGGATTCGAGCATCTCCGCCCGGGACCTGGTGCATGCCGAGCAAATTGTGGAGCAGCTGCGGATCAGCAGCCAGCGAAACTGCCCCGAACCGGGGCCCAGCCCCAGTGCTGTACCGACGGACCGTCCCAGCGTCTCTCCGGGCACCGCGCCGAGTCCGGCCGCCAGTCCGGAAGTCGCCCTGCCGCCGGAATGTGTAGGTGGATAAGCCATGAGTAACATCCAGACGGCGCCCCGCTCGCGACGCAACACCGAACTGCTGCTGCTCCTGCTGGCGCTGGTGGTCGGCATCGGCGCCAACATGTTGGTCGGGCTGGACCAGGACCGCGCCTTCGACAGCGATTTCTTCACGCAAGGCGTCACCCTGGTGGTGCTGGTCCTCGTGGTGCACGTGGTCCTGCGTCTCCGCGCAAAATATGCCGATCCGGTAATACTTCCGATCGTGACCGCCCTGAACGGCATCGGATTGGCGATGATCCATCGGCTGGACATCGCCACCGGCGACTCTGCGGCAACCCGCCAGTTGTTCTGGACCGGCATCGCCATCGGTGTCGTCGTCGCCGTTATTTGGCTGTTGCGCGACCACCGCGTTCTGCGCCGCTTTACCTACCTTTCACTGATCGCCAGCGCCGCGCTGCTGATCTTTCCGCTGTTGCCCTTCATCGGAATGGAGATCAACGGCGCCAGGATCTGGGTCAACCTGGGATTCGCCACCTTCCAGCCGGGCGAAATCGCCAAGATCACCCTCGCTATATTCTTCGCCGGTTATCTATCCACCAACCGCGACCTCATCCTGCTCGCTGGCAGGAAGGTGGGTCCGTTGCAGCTGCCGCGCTGGCAGGACATGGGGCCCATGCTGGCAGCGTGGCTGGTGAGCATCGGCGTGCTGGTCTTCCAGCGCGATCTGGGGTCCTCCATCCTGTTCTTCGGCCTGTTCATGGCCATGATCTACGTTGCCACCAGCCGGGTAAGCTGGGTCATCATCGGCCTGCTGATGATCGCCGTCGGCGGCTTTGTGGCCTTCCAACTCTTCCCGCATGTCACCGCCCGCATCAACAGCTGGATCAAGGCCTTCGATCCGGAGGTCTACAACGCAGTCGGCGGCAGCCACCAGATTGTCCAAGGCCTGTTCGGGCTGGCCAGCGGAGCACTCACCGGTACCGGCCTCGGCCAAGGCCGCCCGGACCTGGTGACCTTCGCCAACAGCGACATGATCATTGCCGCCCTCGGCGAAGAACTCGGACTGATCGGCCTCTCCGCCATTGTGATGCTCTATGTTCTCCTGATCAGCCGCGGCATCCGTGCGGCGCTGGGCAGCCGGGACGCCTTCGGCAAGCTGCTGGCCACCGGGCTCTCCTTCACGCTGGCGCTGCAGTGCTTCGTGGTGATCGGCGGCGTCACCCGACTCATCCCGCTGACCGGCCTGACCACACCGTTCCTCGCTGCCGGCGGCTCCTCACTGTTGGCCAACTGGCTGATCGTTGCCCTGCTGCTGCTCATTTCCGACGCAGCGCGCCGCCCCACCATGGCCGGCCCGGCAACCGGCAGCCGTCCCCCAGGTGACCGGCCGGGGCGCCGCAGCAAGTCCGACGAACGGAACACCGGATCCACGGAGGTGATCCAGCCATGAACCAGGCCATCCGCAATACTTGGGTCGTCGCCCTCGCGATGTTCGCACTGCTCTTCGGATCGCTCACAGTGGTGCAGTTTTTCGAGGCCGAGAACCTTAACGCGAACCCCTGGAACAGCCGGACCATCTACAAGGACTTCGACAAGAACCGCGGCGCCATTCTGGTAGACGGGGATCCCATCGCCGAGTCGGTACCGTCAGACGACGAGTTCGCGTACCAACGGGTCTACAACGAACCCGAGCTTTATGCGCCTATCACCGGTTTTTACTCACTGGTTTACGCCTCCACGCAAATGGAGTCGGCGATGAACGACCAACTCTCCGGCTCCGGCGACGAGTTCTTCTACGAACAAATCATGCAGATGTTCTCGGGAGGCCAGGTTGAAGGCGCCTCGGTGGAACTGACCCTGGACGGCGAACTGCAGCAGTTGGCCTGGGACCTGATGCCCGACGGCGTGAAGGGCTCAATCGTCGTGATGGAGCCGGATACCGGCAACATCCTCGCGATGGTGTCCAAGCCCAGCTTCGACCCGAACGAGCTCGCCGGCCACAACACCGAAGAGGTCACTCAGAACATGGCGGGGCTGGAGGAAGTGCCCGGCCTATCGCCGTTCATCAACCCGGCTAACGAGAGCCTGCTGGCCCCCGGATCCGTCTTCAAGCTGGTGATAGCGGCTGCCGCCTTAGAGTCCGGCAAGTACGACGCCGATAGCAAGCTGGACAACCCGCCGGCGTTGAAGCTTCCGGGCACCAACGTTGAGCTGCCGAACTACGTCAACGGCGGCTGTGCCGCCAGGACCACCGCCGACTTCTCCTTTGCCCTGGAACAGTCCTGCAACACTCCCTTCGCCCAGATCGCCATGGACTTGGGTGAAGACGCCATCGCGGAGCAGACCGCCAAGTTCGGCTTCGGCGAGTCCTACCAGATCCCCACCCACGTCACCGCCAGCCGGTTCCCCACTGGCATGAGCGATGACCTGCTCGCCCAGTCGGCCATCGGCCAGTACGACGTGCGCGTGACACCGCTGCAGGTGGCCATGACGTCCAGCGCCATTGCCAACGACGGCGTACTGATGAAGCCGAATCTGGTCCGCACGGTGCGTGCGCCCGACCTGCGGGTCATGGACAGCCCCAAGCCCGAAGAGCTCCAGCGTTCACTATCCGCCGACAATGCCAAGCTGATCCAGGACTGGATGGTCAACGTAGTGGACCGCGGCATCGGCGGGCGCGCGGCGATCCCGGGCGTGGAAGTAGCCGGCAAGACCGGCACGGCAGAACTCATGGCCGGCGAAGAAGGCAATAACTCCTGGTTCACCGGCTTCGCGCCGGCGGACGACCCCCAAGCTGTCGTATCCGTGGTCTTCGAGGACGTCGATGTGGCTACCGGTTCTTCTCTCGCAAGTACAAGTGCTCAGCAACTCCTAGAGGCGGTGTTAAATAAGTGAGACCTACCTCGGGTATCACATTAGGCGGCAGGTACCAGCTCACTGAACGTATCGCCATCGGCGGCATGGGTGAAGTCTGGAAGGCGCAAGACCAGGTCCTGGGCCGCATCGTCGCCATCAAAATCCTCAAGGAGGAGTACACCGGGGATCCGGGCTTCCTCAACCGCTTCCGTGCCGAGGCGCGGCACACGGCGCTGCTCAACCACATTGGCATCGCCAATGTCTTCGATTACGGCGAAGAGGCCGGATCCGCCTATCTGGTGATGGAACTGGTGCCCGGCCATCCGCTCTCGGCCATCATTGAGCGCGAGCGGGTGCTCTCGCCGGACCGGACGCTGTCAATCATCACCCAGACCGCCAAGGCGCTTGCCGTCGCCCATGCACAGGGGCTGGTGCACCGCGACGTCAAGCCCGGCAACCTGTTGATCACGCCTGAAGAACGGGTGAAGATCACCGACTTCGGCATCGCCCGGCTCGCAGATCAGGTTCCGCTGACGGCTACCGGACAGGTCATGGGCACCGCCCAGTATCTCGCCCCCGAACAGGCAACAGGACAGACCGCCACGGGGCAGAGCGATATCTACTCTCTGGGTGTGATCGGCTACGAGTGCCTCTCCGGTTCCCGGCCGTTCTCCGGTGAGTCGCAGATCGCCATCGCGTTGGCCCAGGTCAACGACACTCCTCCGCCGCTTCCGGAGTCGCTTCCGCGGCCGATCCGGGCACTGCTGATGTCGATGCTGGCCAAGGACCCGGCCGACCGTCCCGCCACCGCCGAGAAGCTCGCGGAGGCGGCCGATGCCATCCGCGCCGGCGACATCCGTGCCGCCGAAGCCGCCGTTCCCGGCATGTTGCTGTTCGAGGGTGACAGCAACACCGATGTGATGACTACCCCGGTGCCGACCACCGGAACCGCTCCCACCCAAGCGGTCAGCGCCGGAACCTCCCAGCTGCCGGCCGTGGCCGGCGCCGAAGCCGCCAGCCTTGGTGCCGAACGGAACTGGACCGACGAGGATCTGGACAGCGACGAACCGGAGGAGACCCCGCGCCGCCAGCAGAAGAAGCGCAGCCCGTGGACCTGGCCACTGATTGGTTTGATCCTGCTTGTCCTCTTCGCCGTGGCCGGCGCGATTCTGCTGCCCATGCTGACGCCCACCGGCGGTGCCGAGTCATCCTCGCCTGCCTCCAGCTCAGCGACACGGTCGACCCCGAAGGCAACGTCCGCTGCGCCGACTCAAGAGGAGACTACGGAACCGCCCGAAACACCGACGGTGGAAACCAACCAGCTGTCGGCCAATGCGTTTCTGGGCCGCCCCTTTAGTGAGGTCCGCTCGGAGCTTGAAAACATGGGCTACCAGGTGGTCCCGGAACCGGTCGAGAACGAGGCAGCAGAAAACACGGTCATTGATATCTCCCCGACCGGTACCGTCCCCGTGGGCGAAAGGATAAGTGTCGTATATTCCACCGGCCCTGCGGCTGTCACCACTGTCACCATTCCCAACGGACTGGTAGGCCAGTCCGAGCAGCAGGTGCAAGGTGCCCTACTCAACCTCGGCCTGCAACCGTCGAAGTCCGGCGAGCAACCCAGCGATCAGCCCGCCGGTACAGTCCTCAGCCTGTCCCCCGACAGTGGCGAGGTGCCGGCAGGATCCACCGTCAGCTACGTGGTCTCCAGCGGACCAGAGCAAGAAGAAGAAACCCCGGAACCGACGCAGACCGAATCACCAGAGGCAAAGACTCCGCCGACGACCAGCCCCACTAAGGGCAAGCCATGACCGGATTCCGGTCGGTCTGATGGAAGGAAAACAACCAGTGGACTCGCCGCGCATCCTGGCTGGCCGCTACGAGGTTGGTGAACTCATCGGCCGCGGCGGCATGGCCGACGTCCTGTTGGGCCGTGACATCCGCTTGGGCCGTTCCGTGGCGATCAAGCAACTGCGCGCCGATCTTGCCCGCGACCCAATGTTGCAGTCCCGCTTCCGGCGAGAAGCCCAAGCAGTGGCCGGGCTGAACCACCCAGCGATCGTGGCCGTCTACGACACCGGCGATATGGATCTGCCCGGGGGAGCGGAGCACGACGTCAAGGTCCCGTTCATCGTCATGGAGTACGTCCGGGGCAGGACGCTGCGTGAGTTCATCAGGGGCCATGAGCTGGGCATCAACGACTCGGTCGGCTACACGCTCGGCATTCTGGCCGCGCTCGAATACAGCCACCGCTCGGGCATTGTGCACCGGGACATCAAGCCGGCCAATGTGATGGTTACGCCGGACGGAAGTGTCAAGGTGATGGACTTCGGCATCGCCCGGGCGCTGGCCGATTCGGCAGCGACAATGACGCAGACCCAGGCAGTTCTGGGAACCGCCCAGTACTTGTCCCCGGAGCAGGCCCGCGGCGAAACCGTTGACGCCCGCAGCGACCTGTACTCGGCTGGCTGCCTGCTCTATGAAATGCTTGCCGGCCGCCCCCCGTTTATTGGCGACAGCCCGGTCTCGGTGGCCTACCAGCATGTCCGCGAGATTCCCGAACCGGCCAGCCGCTTCAATCCGGAGGTGACGCCGGCGCTTGATTCCGTGCTGGAGCACGCGCTGCAGAAGGACAAGGCCGACCGGTTCCAGACCGCCGCAGCATTTGCCGAAGCGCTGCGTGCGGCCTTGAACGGTGCGCCGTACCAGCCGGCCGGTCCCGCAACGCAGGCGTTCCCCGCTCAGGCCCCAGCCACTGAACTGATCACGCAGCAGGCACAGGCAGTGTCTGAGCAGACCTCCGCGCTGTCCGCCACGGATTACGCAGCCGAGGACGACGACGGCCCCCACACGGCCTCCTATGTCCGCGAGCAGCTGCCCGCTGCCCTGGCCGTGGGCAATGAACAAGACATCGAACCCGAACGTCGGGCAAAGCGCCGAGCCTGGACTGTGACGCTGCTGATCGCTCTCCTGCTGGTGCTCGTGGGCGGAGGCTACTACCTGTACAACGTGCTGGTGCAGAATGCTGCTCCGGAAACCATTGCCGTTCCTGCTGTGGCAGGTCTGGACCAGAACGAGGCCACTAATGCCCTCTGGGAGGCCGGTCTCAGGCCGCGCGTGGAACAGGAGTTCAGCAACGACGTCGAGGAAGACATGGTGACCCGCACCGACCCCGGAGTCGGCGAACAGGTGGAACCGGGCAGCCAGGTGTCGGTCTACATCTCCCAAGGCCGTGAATTCGCCACGATCCCGGACAACCTGGCCGGCCGCACGGAAGCCGAAGTCCGAGACAAGCTCCGGCAACTGGGCCTGACGCCTGGGGACAGCGAACCCGCGAACAGTGCCACCCTCCCGCGGGGCAATGTGGTCACCACAAAGCCCGCTCCCGGCAAGAAGGTGAAGACCAATTCCACCGTCGACCTGATCGTGTCGAACGGTTTGGTCAGCGTTCCCAACATGGTGGACGAAACCCTCGAGGACGCCGGAGCCATGCTCGATGATGCCGCTGTCGCCCTGCCCTACCGGGTAGAAGAAGTCGAGAACGAAGTAGTCAAGGCAGGCACCGTCGTCGGACAAAGCGTTAAGGCCGGAACCAACGTCGAACAAGGCACCGAGATTATCCTGACGGTCGCGGTTGAACCTCCCGCGCCCGAGCCGGACAGCGACGAGGGATCGGATGAGGGCAATAACCGCGGCAACGACGGGGACGGCAACAGCGGGGAAGGCAACAGCGGGGAAGGCAACAACTCAGGCAATGGGAACGGCCGCGGCAACGACTAAGAATGCAGCGCCCCGGTAGCCCGGAGCTCCGCGTCCAGCGCCGGGCCTGTCAGTGGGAAATCAGCGGGCTGAGCGTGGCTGCACGTTCAGCGGTTCCCTCCGCGCCCAGCGATTCCAGCCAGTTGCCCAGCATCAAGTAGCCGCCTTCGGTCAACACCGATTCGGGATGGAACTGCACCCCCCACAGGGGTGCGCTCCGGTGGGCCAGGCCCATGACCACCCCGCTGTCGGTCTCCGCGGTGATCTCTAGTTCGGCGGGGATGGTACTGCGAACCGCTGCCAGGGAATGGTAGCGGGTGGCGGTGAACGGGTTCGGCACACCCTCGAAGGCGTTCTGGTTGCGGTGGGTGACGTCGGACGTCTTGCCGTGCATCAGTTCGGGAGCATGCGTCACGGTGGCCCCGTAGGCCTCAGCCAGCGCCTGGTGCCCCAGGCACACGCCGAACATCGGCTTTGTTTCCCGGCCGCACCAGCGGATGAGCTCGATACAGATGCCGGCTTCGGCGGGGGTGCCGGGGCCGGGGGAGACCAAGACGCCGTCGCGAGCCCCGGCCAGTTCTACCGCCTCATCCAGCGTGACATCGTCATTCCGCACCACTGTCGTTTCCGCACCCAACTGCTGTAGGTAGGCGACCAAGGTATAGACAAAACTGTCATAGTTGTCGATGACGAGGATGCGCGGGGACTTGCTCATGTGACGATCGTGCCAATCGTGGAATTGTCGCGGATGGGAGACGGCTGGAGCCGGCAGCCGGCCCCGATCCGGGAATCGGGAGCCCTGCGCCAACCAGCAGCACTCCACTATGATCAGCCCGCGGCAGCGGTCCCGGCAAATGCGCGGCGGCGAACGTCACATAGATTGGCTAGACTAAACAGCTAGACGGCCCGACGGCGGCGGGACTCGCGAGAAGCCTGCAGCCGGTCCAGCCACGCTAACCGCCCCTGATGCCCCGGAGGATCTGTGCCCGAGTCGAAGCGCCGCAAGAGGACCGAACGGCGTCCCGAAGAATTGACCGCCAAGGGCAACCAGCCCAATGCTGTCTGGTTCAAGCCGGTCATGTTCGGCCTCATGATCATAGGCCTGCTGTGGATCATCGTTTTCTACATCACGCAGGGAGCTTGGCCGCTGCCGGCAGCAGGGTCGTGGAACATCATGATTGGTTTCGGCATCGCCATCGCCGGATTCCTGATGACGACCAGGTGGCGTTCGTAGGCAGTGGTGCTGGTCGATAACGGCATCTACGTCGACGGCGTACGTGCCGCCACCCCGGAAAGCCTGGAGCAGACCTTCAGCGAATTGCGCCGGCACGGGGGTATGGCGTGGATCGGCCTCTACCGGCCGAGCGAGCCCGAACTGGCCACTGTGGCAGCTGAGTTCGATCTGCACTATCTGGCGGTGGAAGACGCCCTGCGCGGCCATCAACGCGCCAAACTGGAACGATACGGCAGCACCCTGTTCACGGTGCTCCGGCCCGCCCGCTACGACGACGAGACGGAGAAGGTGGAGTTCGGCGAACTGCACGCCTTCATGGGGCACAATTTCCTGATCACCGTCAGGCACGCCGAGTCGCCGGATCTGTCACACGTACGGCATCGGATGGAAGGTACGCCTGATCTGTTGGCGGCTGGCCCGCAGGCTGCGCTGTACGCAGTCGTGGACCAGGTCGTGGATGAGTATGAGCCGGTGGTGCTCGGCCTGGAGAATGACGTCGACGAAATCGAGGACCAACTCTTCGGTGGTGACCCCAACGTTTCACGACGGATTTACGAGCTGCTGCGCGAAGTCATCGAGTTCCAGCGTGCCATCCAGCCGCTGGAGGACATCATTTCCATCCTGCACCGCGGCCCGGAGGGCCACGCGCTGGACCTGGAGGTGGCCCGGGGCCTGCGCGACGTCCAGGACCACGTGATCCGGCTGAACGAGCGCGTCAATGCTTTCCGGGCCGTCCTACAGAATGCCCTAAGCCTTAGTTCAACGCTGCAGGCCCAGAAACTGACAGAAACCAGCGTGGCGCAAAACGAGCAGGTCAAGCGGATCTCGTCATGGGCTGCGATACTCTTCGCTCCGACCCTGGTGGCCGCGATCTATGGAATGAACTTCACGGCGATGCCCGAACTGCACTGGCCCTTGGGCTACCCCTTTGCACTGTTCCTCATGGTCCTGACGGCCTTCGGGCTGTATTGGTTCTTCCGCCGCAATAAGTGGCTCTGAACGGGCGGTAACCGGGTAGAGAGGCGCGGAGCCCGCTCCCGGATGCGGGAACGGGCTCCTGGCCGGCTACGGCTGCGGCGAACTACCGCGAACTACGGCGAACTACCGCACCGAACGGTCAGCCTTCGTCAACGGCGGCCATTACGGCGGCCGTTACCGCCGGGGCGACGCGCGAATCCAACGGGCTGGGAATGATGTAGTCGGCGGCGAGGTCATCCCCGACGATGCCAGCGATTGCGTCGGCCGCTGCTACCTTCATGGCCGACGTGATCCGGCGGGCACCGGCATCCAGGGCGCCGCGGAAGATGCCCGGGAAGGCCAGCACGTTGTTGATCTGGTTGGGGAAGTCGCTACGACCGGTGGCCACGACCTTGGCGAACTTGGCTGCGGTTTCCGGATGTACTTCCGGGTCCGGGTTGGACAGCGCGAAGATGATGGCGTCCTCGGACATCTTCTCCAGCGTCTCTTCCGGGATCGTGCCGCTGGAGACGCCGATGAAAACGTCAGCGCCATCGAGTGCCTGCGCGCTGCCGCCGGTGGTGCCGCGCGGATTGGTGCGGGCCGCGTAGGCGGCCTTGATGTCGGTGAGGTCACCGCGGTCGCTGTGGATGATGCCGCGTGAATCCAGCAGCGTTACATCCGCTATGCCGGCAGCCAGCAGGATCTCGGCCACGGCGATGCCGGCAGCGCCCGCTCCGGAAATGACCACCTTGAGCGAGGACAGCTCGCGATTGACCACCTTGGCGGCATTGGTCAGTGCGGCGAGAGCGACGACGGCGGTGCCGTGCTGGTCGTCATGCATGACCGGCATGTCCAGGGCTTCGATCAACCGCGCTTCCAGTTCGAAGCAGCGCGGCGCGGAAATGTCCTCAAGGTTCACGGCACCGAAGCTCGAGCGCAGCCGGACCAAGGTCTCAATGATCTCGTCGACGTCAGTGGTCTCCAGGACCAGGGGAATCGAATCCAGCCCGGCGAACTGCTTAAAGAGGGCCGCCTTGCCCTCCATCACCGGCAGCGACGCGGCAGCACCGATGTTGCCCAAACCCAGGACCGCAGTACCGTCGGAGACCACCGCCACCAGGCGTGAGGCCCACGTGTACTTCTGCGCCAGTTCAGGATCCGTGTTAATCGCCCGGCTGACCTGGGCTACTCCCGGGGTGTAGGCGATGGACAGGTCGCGCTTGCTCTCCAGCGGGGCAGTGAGGCCGATCTGCAGCTTGCCACCCTCGTGGGCGCTGAAGATTTCCTCGCTGGTGAGATCGATTCGTGCGGAGTTGCCGGTTTCGGTAGTCACGTGTGTTTCCTTCTGTTGATCCTTCCCATCACGGAAGGGCGCATGGGTGGCCCGGCCGGGCTCGGGCTGGCAGGAGCAGGTCCTGAAGGAAACCCGGCAGGCCGTGCAAAACGCGTGGGGCGCGGCACCTTCGATTCGACTGTCAACTGGGTTCGGGACGGCCGCGCAGTCCTTGGCTGGTCGAGCCAGAGACCGGATTTTTAAGGTTACCCGACGGCCGGGTGCCGGGCCCGCTTGTGTCTTTTGCCGACCGATTGTGTCGCCCTCCAGTGGCTGCAGCCTAAGTTGTCCACGTTTTCACAGTTGTAGACCGAAGTTATCCACAGGAGTGTATAACTTTGGGGATTATTCTTGCTTTTGCCCGTCCATCGCCGGAATGACGTTATCCACACCTGTGGAACTACATGTGTGTAAGTTATCCTCACTGTGGACAACACCTGTGGATAAAATCGTTTATCCACCATCCCGGGTCGGGAATTCTCCACAGTTCCACCCACAGGATGGGGACAAAAAGTAAGGCGGACAGGTACTGCATCCGAACTGGACGCGGTACCTGCCCGCCTAAGGCGGACCGGGTTCCCTAGGCGAAGGCCTTCAGCGTCGTCACCGCTATCAGGACCAGGAAAATGGCTGTGAGTCCCGTGAACTGCACGACGTTGCGGTTCTTCCCCCTGGGTGCGTAGGCCAGTACGACTGCGGACAGCGCCCCGACCAGCAGACCGCCCAAATGCGCCTGCCAGGCTATGCCGGCCACGACAAACCCCAGCACGGCATTGATGCCGATCAGCACCAACAGTGACCTCACTTCGCCGCCACGCTGCCGCTGCACGATGAACAAGGCACCAAAGAGTCCAAAGATCGCTCCCGAGGCGCCGACCACGGGAACATTGGGCGCCGAGAGCAGGAGCACGCCGACGGATCCGCCGAAGCCGGACAACAGGTACAGCGCAAGGAACCTCAGTCGCCCCAGCAACGGTTCCAGGTGCCGGCCCAAGATCCACAGTGCGTAGAGGTTGAAAGCGATGTGCAGCAGGAAGTTGGGCGAATGCAGGAAAGCCGACGTGATCATTCGCCACGGTTCCGCCGGCAGGTAGGGATTGGGAAGCGTGTACAGCGGCGCGTACAAGAACCGTTCGGTGAAGCCCGGGAGAACCCACTGCAGCAGATACGCAATGGCGCAGATGCCGATCAAGGTCAGCGTCACCACCGGCCGACCCATCGCCGCGGCTCCGCCGTAGACGGTACGGACCGCCGGCGTGCTCCGGGATGTTTCCCTGACGCAATCGACGCACTGGATGCCTACCGAGGCCGTGCGCTGGCATTCGGGGCAAGCCGGACGTCCGCAGCGCTGGCAGCGCACGTAGGAGACGCGGTCCGGGTGCCGCGGGCAGACAGGGACATCGGTCTGCGGCGGTTCGGCCGGCATTCCGTAGGACATGGAGGCGCTCCTGCTGGGACATGGTCCCCGCCCGGTGTTCCGGGCGGGGACGGTAGGCAAACTTAGAGCTGCTCTACGGTGATGTTCTTGATGACCACATCTTCCAGCGGCTTGTCACGCATGTCCGTGGCCACGGCATTGAGGGAATCCACGACGGCGCGCGAGGCTTCGTCCGTGACGTCGCCGAAGATCGTGTGCTTGCCCTGGAGCCAGGTGGTGGGGACTGTGGTGATGAAGAACTGCGACCCGTTGGTGCCGCGGCCGCCCTGGATGCCTGCGTTGGCCATCGCCAGCTTGTAGGGCTCGTTGAAGTCCAGGTCCGGGTTGATTTCGTCGTCGAACTGGTAACCCGGGCCACCGATTCCCTGGCCCAGCGGGTCTCCGCCCTGGAGCATGAAGTCCTTGATGATGCGGTGGAAGATGACGCCGTCGTAGAGGGGAGCGTTGGTCTCTTCACCGGTTTGCGGGTGCTTCCAAGTGATCTCGCCGGTGGCCAGTCCCACGAAGTTCTTCACGGTCTTCGGGGCGTGGTTGCCGAACAGGTTCACCACGATGTCGCCGTGGTTGGTGTGGATAGTGGCTTTAGCTGTAGCAATAGCAGTCATGGCACCATTCTTCCACGGCGATTCCCGTCGGTTCCCGCCAGCGGCGGGTTCCGCGATGAGTGAAAATGCTGCGCGTTTCATCGCCAGCGTAGCCGTCTGCAAGTGCAGGAAGTAGGCTGATGAACGACCGTCACCATTTCCGGGAGGTAGTAGTGAAGAAGACCAAACGAATAGCCCACGACTCAGAAGGCAATGTTTTTGTCCTCGTGGGAACAGCCAAGGACTGGGCCTCTCCCAAGATGGCAGCCGCGCGGAACTGGGCCGTCCCGCGGATCGAAAAAGGTATTGGAACGGCGGCCAAGGATCTCTCCCACGGCGTCGCCACTGTCACGCCACGAATCCAGGGCGGGCTGGAGGGCTTGGCACCCAAGATTGCCCACGCCATGGATGAGGCGGCACCGCGGATCCAGGTCACCCTCGACCGTGCGACCCCGGCCATCACGCATGCCCGTGACAAGGTGGTCGGCGAGTACATACCGTCCGTCTCCGCCGTGCTCGGCGCAACCGCGGAGCAGGTCGCCAGGACCTTGGACAAGACGGCCGGGCCTGTCTCCGTCCAGGCCGCCGCGATCAAGGCAGGCGGATCCAAACGAGCGTTGAAGAAGGCCCAAAAGGCGGCCGCCGAGAGCGCCAAATTGGCCGGCAAGAACCTGAACAAGGCCCAGAGGGTCGCTGCCGAGAGCGCCAAGCTGGCCGCCGCCAAGGAGCTGCAGAAGCAGCAGAAGACCCGCGGCGGCAAGGGCTGGCTGATTGTAGGCATTCTCGCCGCAGCAGCCGTGGCAGCGGTGGCCGCCTGGCGCGCCGCCCGGCCCGTCGAAGATCCGTGGAAGACGCCGGTCCAGCCCACCACTCCGGCTGCTGCCCCGGTGCCGGGACCAACCGCCACCACGGCAGCACCGACTTCGGCAACCGCCGAGACTACGTCGGGAACCACTCCTCCTTCGGCCTCGGCCAAGCACGTGGACACCGCGGGTACCGATGCTGCAGCCGGCACGGCTGCTCCGGGCCAATCTGGCACAGCAGCCGCCGCTGGCGGCAAGAGCGCCAGCAATGGCGCCTCCCGGTCGG
The DNA here is from genome assembly GCA_051751385.1 of Actinomycetota bacterium. GTDB lineage: Bacteria > Actinomycetota > Actinomycetes > Actinomycetales > Micrococcaceae > Crystallibacter. Next base: position 176,849 of record JBNJKW010000004.1, read on the forward strand.
CGCGGTCGGCCGGACAGAAGGCGGCCGAAGCTGCCGACAAGGCGGAAGGGACGGACGTTAAGGAGTAAATCCTAGCGACCCCGAGTATGTGAATGGGAGCTCCCGGATGGGGGCTCCCATTCGTCGCTTCTGGCCCGGCGAGGCACGGTGCGGGCCTCCCCACCCGCCGGGAACAGGCTGGTAGATTCATGCCGTGAAGAGTGCCGCACCCGGGGTTTCGATCATCATTCCGGCCTTCAATGAAGAGTCCGTCATCCGCCAGTGCATCTATGCTGCCCTGTGCCAGTCCGTGGCTCCGTCGGAGATCATTGTGGTGGACAACAAATCCACCGATGGGACAGCAGACCTGGTTCGCAGTATGCAGGACGAGTACCCGGACGTGCCGCTCATCCTCCTCCGGCAGGATGCCGAGCAGGGCCTGATTCCCACCCGCAACTTCGGCTTTACCCATGCCACCGGGGAAATTTTGGGCAGGATTGACGCGGATTCGGTGCTGGAACCTGACTGGGTCGAGCACGTACAGCGGGCCTTCGCCGACCCGGAAGTCATGGCGTGCACCGGGCCGGTGCTGTACTACGACATGCCGATGCGCCGCTTTGGGCTGCAGGCCGACGACCGGATGCGCCGCTTCGTCCTGAAGCTGGCCAAGAAGCAGTACCACTTCCTCTTCGGATCCAATATGGCCATCCGGCGCGGAGCATGGGACATCATCAGCCAAGAGGTTTGCCTCGATGAAGAGGACCAATTGCACGAGGACATCGATATTTCGGTGCATCTGGCCGACCATGCACTCAGGATCCAGTACGTGCCGGAAATGATCAGCGGCATGTCGGCCCGGCGGTTGGAAGACTCACCCAAGGACTACCGGTACTACGTCACGCGCTTCGAACGGACGTACAGTGCCCACAAGATCCACCGCCGCGTGCTTCGGGTGCCGATGCTGATCTTCATGACCGTGTACTATCCGGCAAAACTGCTGCGCCGGGTCCACCAAGCCCGAACCCAGCTGCGCGTCCCCCGCGGCGCGCTGTAGCCGCTATTCCGGCGCGGTGCCGGTGGCTTCCGGGGCCGGCGCCGGTGCAACCAGCTTTGGCCGGTTCTGCGAGAGCACGACGGCGGCCAGCCCGGCCAAGATCAGGCCGAGCCCGATGTACGTGCCCCACGGCAGGCTCTCACCCAGAAAGATGGCTGCCAGTAGCGCCGCCCCGGGGATCTCCAGCAGGATGAACATGGAAACCACCAGCGGGCTCAGAACGGCCAGCAGATGATTGAAGACCGAGTGGCCCAACAGCTGGGCGACGACGGTGACGCCAAGGATCCCAACCCAGGCCTCGGCCGGGAACCCCACCAGCGGCTGGCCGAAGGCCAGCGCCATCACCAGCAGGATCACGGCGCACAGGCCGTAGCAGATGGTGGTGTACGGTCCGGTCGAAAGCCGGCGCCGGACCCGGCCTCCGGCCATCGTGTAGATTCCCGCCATCGCCCCACCGACCAGGGCGAGTAGGTCGCCCTGCAGCGCCTGGCTGGAGAGCTGCAGGTCAAACCCGGAAATCACCAGCACCCCGACGAAGGCGAGACCGACGCCGCACAGGATCAGCCGCGTGGCCTTGATACCGCGAAGCCGGTTGAACAGGACAATCCATGCCGACTGCAGGCAGACCAGAGCGGTGGCCGCCGCCACGGAGGTCAACTGCAGCGCAGTGATGAAGCAGGCAAAGTGGAGCGCCAGCGCGACCGCAGCCAGCGCGCTGTAGGCAAAGTCCGACGTCGTTAGTTGCCGGAACTCCCGGCGGCGGCCGATAGCGGACGGAACGCCCATCACCACGGCACCGAGCATGTTCCGCCAGAACGCGATGGCGAGGGCCGGCGCAGCAGTCGCCGCCATGATGGGACCAGAGGCGGAAATGCCGAGCACGGCCAGCGTGGCCAGGAAAATGATCACCCCCTCAGCGTAGGGGCGAAGCGGGGCGATCATGCGCCATGCGCTGGCGAAAGGACTGAGCAAATGCAGCGAGGCCCCGATCCGCAGATCGGGGCCTCGCTCATCCGGTGGAGGCAAGGGGACTCGAACCCCTAACCCCCTGCTTGCAAAGCAGGTGCGCTACCAATTGCGCCATGCCCCCGGAAGGGTTCGGCCGGTACCTGTCCGGCCGAGACGGAGTTAGTCGACCTTGTCGGTCGCCTTACTCCATGCGGATTTCTCCGCTTCGGATTCCTGCCACTTCTTATAGGCGAACACGCCCGCAGCCGCGGCTGCCAACAGCAGCAACTTCTTCACGGTGTCCTCCCAAAATCGGTTGGATCGGTAAATCCGTGGGCGTACCAGGACTTGAACCTGGGACCTCTTCGTTATCAGCGAAGCGCTCTAACCGCCTGAGCTATACGCCCCCCGCCCTTGCGGGCCGAGATACGACTTTACAGCACGCCGGGCCGGAACTTCAAATCGGCTCAGTCGTCCGTCAGCGTGACCCCAATGCCGCCCACCAGCGTAGCCGAGATGTTGTAGAGCACCGCGGCCAACATGGCCAGCGCGGTCAGCAGGACCACGTTGACGACGGCGATGATGGTGGCGAATGACGCCACCTGTCCCAATGAAGCATAGGAGCGCAGGTCGAAACCGCCGCTCTCAGTGCCGGCGATTTCCGTTAGAAGCCCGTTGACGCGGTCGAAGATGCCGGTGATGTCCAGCGTCGTCCAGAGCACGATCGAAGCCACCACGGTGACGATACCCAGCGCCACGGAGAGCAGGAAAGCCATCTTCAAGACCGACCACGGGTCGACCTTGCTTACCAGCAGGCGGGCACGGCGGACCTTGGCCTTCGGCGCCGGCCGGACCAGCCCGGAATTGCCGGCCTGCCCGGCGGGGCGCTGCCCGCCGTTAGCCGGACGCTGCCCGCTGCTGGCCGGCCGCTGGGCGGGGCGGGCGGGCGTGCCGCCGCGAGTGGTACCAGCCCGAGGCGCGTTGGCCGGCTGCGGGCGGGTGCCCGGCCGTGGCGTTTTAGGTGTACTCACTCGTTACCTCCGTTTTCCGGCGCCGGCGGTTCGGCTGCGGACTGCGTCATGTCTGCGTCCAACGGTACTTCATCGTTGGCCTGCGGCGCAGTTTCGGCATCGGTTGCGGCGCCGTTTTCGGCGTCGGTTGCAGCGCCGTTTTCGGCATCGATTCCGGTACCGTTTTCGGCGCCGTTTTCGGCGTCGATTCCGGTACCGTTTTCGGGAGCTTCCGGAGCGTCCGGATTCTCGCTGTCTTCCTCGCCGCCTAGGCCCCGCTCGGAGTTCCGTGCCACGGCGATGATGCGGTCCTTCTTGTCCGGCTTGGCAAAGATGACGCCCATGGTGTCGCGTCCGCGGGCGGGAACGCCGGCGACCGACGAGCGGACCACCTTGCCGCTTTCCATCACCACCAGCACCTCGTCTTCTTCCTGGACAATCAGCGCGCCGACCAGATGCCCGCGTTCCTCTTGGTACTTGCCTACCTTGATGCCCAGGCCGCCGCGGCCCTGCACACGGTATTCGTCGGCCAAGGTCCGCTTGGCGTAGCCGCCCTCGGTGACGATGAAGACGTAGGAGTCGTCGCGCACCACGCCTGCCACCAACAGCTCGTCGTCCTCGCGGAACTTCATGCCAGTCACGCCCGAGGTGGCCCGGCCCATGGGCCGCAGTGCCTCGTCCGTGGCCGTGAAGCGCAGGGACTGGCCCCGGCGGGAGACCAGCATCATGTCGTCGGTTTCGGCGACAAGCCGCGCCGAGACAAGCTCGTCGCCTTCGCGCAGGTTGATCGCGATGACTCCGGCGGAACGGTTGGTGTCGTAGTCTTCCAGCCGGGTCTTCTTGATCAGGCCGCGTTTGGTGGCCAGCACCAGGTAGGGCGCCTGCTGGTAATCCTTCAGGTCCAACACCTGGGCAATGTACTCATCCGGCTGGAACGCCAGCAGGTTCGCTACGTGCTGCCCCTTGGCGTCGCGTCCGGCTTCGGCCAGTTCGTAGGTCTTCGCCCGGTAGACCCGGCCCAGGTTGGTGAAGAACAGCAGCCAGTGGTGCGTCGTCGTGACAAAGAAGTGCTCGACGACGTCGTCCCCACGCAGCTGGGCGCCGCGTATCCCCTTGCCGCCGCGCTGCTGGGACCGGTAGTTGTCGCTGCGGGTGCGCTTGACGTAGCCGCCGCGGGTAATGGTGACCACCATTTCCTCTTCGGGAATGAGGTCTTCCACGCTCATGTCCCCGTCGTAGCCCATCAGGATCTGGGTCCGCCGGTCGTCGCCGTACTTGTCCGTGATCGCAGCCAGTTCCTCGCTGACAATATTGCGCTGCAGGACTTCGGAGGCCAGGATGCGGTTGAACTCTTCGATCATGCGTTCCAGTTCCGCGTGGCGGTCCTGAATTTTCTGCCGTTCCAGGGCGGCCAGGCGGCGCAGCTGCATGTCGAGAATGGCCCGGGCCTGCGACTCGTCGATATCCAGCAGCTGCATCAGGCCGTCGCGGGCCTCTTCCGTGGTGGACGAGGCGCGGATCAGGGCGATGACTTCGTCCAGGGCGTCCATGGCCTTGAGCAGGCCGCGCAGAATGTGCGCCTCTTCCTCGGCTTTGTTCAACCGGAAGCGGGTGCGGCGGACGATGACTTCCAGCTGGTGGGTGACCCAATGCCGGATGAAGGCGTCGAGGGTCAAGGTGCGCGGCACGCCGTCGACAATTGCCAGCATGTTGGCCGCGAAGTTTTCCTGCAGCGAGGTGTGCTTGTAGAGGTTGTTCAGCACCACCTTGGCCACGGCGTCGCGCTTGAGCACGATCACCAGGCGCTGGCCGGTACGGCCCGACGTCTCGTCCCGCAGGTCCGCGATGCCGGCGACTTTGCCGTCCTTGGCCAGTTCGGCGATTCTCATCGCCAGGTTGTCCGGGTTCGCCTGGTAGGGAAGTTCCGTGACCACCAGGCAGGTACGGCCTTGGATTTCCTCTACGTTGACTACCGCGCGCATGGTGATCGAGCCGCGGCCCGTGCGGTAGGCGTCTTCGATGCCCTTGTGGCCCAGGATCTGCGCACTGGTGGGGAAGTCGGGACCCTTGATCCGGTGGATCAGGGCTTCGAGGAGTTCCTCGCGGCTGGCGGTCGGGTTTTCCAGGTACCACTGGACGCCGGAGGCCACTTCGCGCAGGTTGTGCGGCGGGATGTTGGTGGCCATCCCGACGGCGATACCCGAGGAACCGTTGACCAGCAGGTTCGGGAAGCGGGCCGGCAGAACGGTGGGTTCCTGGTTCTTGCCGTCATAGTTGTCCTGGAAGTCGACGGTGTCTTCGTCGATGTCGCGGACCATTTCCAGCGCCAACGGCGCCATCTTGGTCTCGGTGTACCGCGGGGCGGCAGCGCCGTCGTTGCCGGGCGAGCCGAAGTTGCCCTGTCCAAGTGCCAGCGGGTACCGCATCGTCCAGTCCTGGATCAGGCGGACCAGGGCATCGTAGATGGCCATGTCGCCGTGCGGATGGTACTGGCCCATGACCTCGCCCACCACGCGCGCGCACTTGTTGAAGGAGCGCTCGGGTCGGTAGCCGCCGTCGAACATCGCGTAGATGACGCGCCGGTGCACCGGCTTGAGACCGTCACGAACGTCCGGCAGTGCGCGGCCCACGATAACCGCCATGGCATAGTCCAGGTAGGACCGCTGCATTTCGGTCTGCAGGTCCACCTGCTCCACCCGGTCTGTGAGGATTTCGCCCTCGATCGGCTCTTCGCCAATGCCTTCCGGCAGGTCCGGCGTCTCTTCGTCGCTCATCGTTTCAGTTCCTTTACGTCAAAGCCTGGTCGCGGTCCGCAGCCCATGGGCCAGCCACTGGCCGGCCCATGGGGGACTCGCTAGATATCGAGGAAGCGGACGTCCTTGGCGTTCTGCTGGATGAAGGAGCGCCGGGATTCGACGTCCTCGCCCATCAGCACCGAGAAGGTCTGGTCCGCTGCGGCGGCGTCCTCCATGGTCACCTGCAGCAGTGTGCGGCGTTCCGGGTCCATGGTTGTGTCCCACAGTTCCGTATAGTCCATCTCGCCCAGGCCCTTGTACCGCTGGATGCCGTTTTCCTTGGGCAGCCGCTGGTTATTCGCCAGTCCGCGGCGAACGGTTTCGTCCCGCTCACGGTCGCTGAACACATAGTCGTGCGCGTGATTGGACCACTTAATCCGGTACAACGGCGGCTGCGCCAGATACACGTAGCCGCTCTCGATCAACGGACGCATGTACCGGAACAACAGGGTCAGCAGCAGCGTGGTGATGTGCTGGCCGTCCACGTCGGCGTCGGCCATCAGGACAATCTTGTGGTACCGGGCCTTCTCCACGTCGAAGTCCTCACCGATGCCGGCGCCGAAGGCGGTGATCATGGACTGTACTTCGGCGTTGCCCAGGGCCCGGTCCAGTCTGGCCCGCTCCACGTTCAGGATCTTGCCGCGCAGGGGCAGGATGGCCTGGGTTTCCGGGTTCCGGCCGCGGACGGCGGACCCACCGGCCGAGTCACCCTCCACAATGTAAATTTCCGACTTGGATGGGTCGCGGGACGAGCAGTCCTTGAGCTTGCCCGGCATGCCACCGGATTCCAGCAGTCCCTTGCGCCGGGTGGATTCGCGTGCTTTCCGCGCGGCCAGCCGGGCCTGCGAAGCCTGGATGGACTTGCGGATCACATCGCGGGCCGGGCCCGGATTGCGTTCCAGCCAGTCGCCAAGTCCGTCGGTGACAACACGCTGGACAAAACCCTTGGCCTCGGAGTTGCCCAGTTTGGTCTTGGTCTGGCCCTCGAACTGAGGCTCGCCCAGCTTCATCGAGACCACGGCGGTCAGGCCCTCGCGGATGTCATCGCCGGTGAGGTTCTCTTCCTTCTCCTTGATCAGGTTCTTTTCCCGCGCGTAGCGGTTGATCAAGGACGTCATCGCGGCCCGGAAGCCTTCTTCGTGCGTGCCACCTTCATGCGTGTTGATTGTGTTCGCGTAGGTGTGGACGCTCTCCGAGTAGGAGGTGGTCCACTGCATCGCGATTTCCACCGAGAGCTTCCGCTCCGTGTCCTCGGTTTCGAAGGCGATGACCTCGGGGTGGATGACTTCCACCTTCTTGGAGGAGTTCAGGTGGGTGACGTAGTCCAGCAAACCGTGGTCGTACTTGTAGACGACCTGGCGGTGTTCCGCCGTGGCTTGGACCTCCAAACCAGCGGAGTCCAGGTCCACGTCTTCGCTGTCCGGGGCGTGTATTTCCGGACGGCGCTCATCGGTCAGGATGATCTTCAGGCCCTTGTTCAAGAAAGCCATCTGCTGGAACCGGGCGCGCAGCGTCTCAAAGTCGTACTCGGTGGATTCGAAGATTTCCGGATCGGCCCAGAAAGTCTGCGACGTACCGGTCTCCGTGGTCTCCTCGCCGCGGCGCAGGTCGCCCACCGGCATGCCGCCGTTGGCGAACGACTGCTGCCAGACGTAGCCCTGGCGGCGGATCTCGGTTTCCACCCGAGCGGACAAGGCGTTGACCACGGAGATGCCGACGCCGTGCAGGCCGCCGGAGACCGCGTAGCCGCCGCCGCCGAATTTTCCGCCGGCGTGCAGGATGGTCATGACCACCTGGACCGTCGGCTTGCCTTCGGTGGGATGCATGTCCACGGGGATGCCGCGGCCGTTGTCCACCACCCGAACGCCGCCGTCGGCCAGCAGCGTGACATCGATGGTGTCGCAGTAACCCGCAAGCGCTTCATCAACGGAGTTGTCCACGACTTCGTAGACCAAATGGTGCAGACCACGCGGACCGGTGGAACCGATGTACATGCCCGGCCGCTTGCGGACGGCTTCCAGGCCTTCGAGGACTGTGATGTCGCTGGCGTCGTAATGTTTGCCGTCGTTGCCCTCTGCCATTGCGGGTTCTGCGCCGGTGTTTTCCAGCTCGTTGTCCTCTGCCACAGTTGCCGTTGACTCCTTGTGTTCCGTCCGGATGGACTCGTGTGTCGGCGCCCCTCCAGAGTGAGGACGGGCGCCGCCCAGTCAATTCTACCGTGTCAGGGCGGTGAAACCTGCACGAACATGGCTCTAAGCGGCACGGAAACCGGCTTTTGACGCCTCCGCCGGGTGCTTGATGGGACCGTATATGTCCGTAGGCCCCCGCAGCGCTCTGCATGCCGTTTACGCAAGCGTGTCCCGGGTGCCGCCGAATTGCTCGCTTCGAGGGCGGGAATCAGCCGTAGGTATCCCGCGGTCCGCGGCCGCTGACGGTCCGTTTACCCTTGCGCCAGTTGGGCGCGGTGGGCGCAAGGACCTGGATTTTCGTCACGACGCCGGGACCCAGTTTTTCGCCGAAACGCTTCAGCAACGCAGTATTTAACAGCCTCAACTGCGTGGCCCAGGCGGTGGAGTCGCAGCGCACTTGCACCGTGGTGTCCTCGAAGCTTTCGGGCCGGCAGTGGGCTGCAATGTCCGCCCCGACCAATTCATCCCACCGCGAAATTACCGACCCGACGGCCACGGGAGAGTTCCAGCCGCGTTCTGCGACGAACCGGTCGAACACGCGGCCCAGTCCTTGCGGATCGCGGCCGAAGTCCTGCGGCGCGTCGGCCGGCCGGTTACCCCGGGATTGACGACGGCGGCTGCTGGCCCGGGTGCGCACGTCACCGCGGGCTGCTGCTGCCAGGCGAACCCTGTTGAGAACCGCTTTCGCCGCATCCAAGTCTTCCTCCGCGCCGGCGCCTTGGGCGGGCTCCGCAGCCGGCGGTCCGGCTGGCTGCGGACGGCCCTCAAGATCCGGCAGGCCAATTTGTCCCACCGGGTCTGTCGGTCCCTGCGGGTTCAGCCGGCGCTCAGACGGTTTCCTGGCCACTGGCCACGCCTCCCGGGACCACCTTGAACTGCTCGCCGTTCAGGGCTTCAGGGATGTCTTCGGCCACGGCGGCAGTAACGATCACCTGCTCCGCGCTGGCGACGATGCCCGCGAGCTTAGACCGGCGCTGGTTGTCCAGTTCGGCAAAAACGTCGTCCAGGATCAGGACCGGAGCCGCGCCGGGGGCCGGATCGTCTTCGCAGAACACGTAGTAGGACGCCAGCCGCAGGGCCAGGGCCAGGGACCAGGTTTCGCCGTGGGAGGCGTACCCCTTGGCCGGCGCCTGCCCCAACATCAGTTCGAGCTCATCGCGGTGGGGGCCCACCAGCGAGATCCCGCGTTCCACTTCGCGCTTGCGTTGCTGTTTGAAGGCGGCAAGATACAGCTCTGCCAGCTCCGCTGTGCTCAGGCTTGCCAACGGCGGAAGGCCCGCACCGCCGTCGTTCTCCACCTCGCCGTCATCCGATAGCTGGCTGTGGATGGTGGACCGGTACACGGCGGCGGCCTGTTTGGAGCCATCCGTTAACGCCGCGTAGGCCGCGTTCAGGTGCGGCTGCAGCAGGTCCACCAGCTCCAGCCTGGCCTTCAGCAGTGCGGCACCGGCCTCTGCCATGTGCTGGTCCCAAACCTCCAGCGTCGATTCATGGGCAGAGCTGAACCGTCCGCTGGCGCGGGCAGATTTCAGCAGCGCATTGCGCTGTTTGAGGACGCGTTCAAAATCGCTGCGCGTGGCCGCGTGGTGCGGAACCAAGCTGGCCAGGAGCTCGTCCAGGAAGCGGCGCCGGTTGGACGGGTCGCCTTTGACGAGTGCCAGGTCTTCGGGTGCAAAGAGCACCGTGCGCAGATGGCCCAAAATGTCGCGGGCGCGGACCGGGGCGCCCCGGTTGATACGCGCCCTGTTGGCCTTGCCGGCGGTGATTTCCAACTCCAGCGAAATGCTGCGTCCACCGCGGTCTACCCGGGCGCGCACCAGGGAACGCGGACTGTCGAACCGGATCAGCGGTGCGTCATTGCTGACCCGATGCGATGACAGCGAGGCCAAGTAACCGATGGCCTCGACGATGTTGGTCTTGCCGACCCCGTTGGATCCAACAAACACAGTGACGCCGGGCTTCAGGGCGATATCCAGCTGCGGGTAGGTGCGGAAATCGGTCAGCGAAAGGAATTCAACAAACAATGCGGTGCTGCTACTTCGGCTCGGTGCCGGGGATGGGCTGGGGCTGTCCGGGCTTCCTGACGGGATGCCCGCCGAACTGATTGCGCAGGGCCGCCACCATCTTCATAGCGGGGGCATCATCCTCGCGTGACGCGAACCTGGCAAACAATGCCGCGGTGATGGCCGGGGCGGGTACAGCATGCGCGATGGCCTCTTCCACCGTCCACCGGCCTTCGCCCGAATCCTCTACGTACCCGCTGACCTGGCTCAGGTTTGGGTCCTCTTCGAGGGCCTTCACCATCAGGTCCAGCAGCCAGGACCGCACCACCGTTCCCTTTTGCCACGCGCGGAAAGTGCCCGGGACATCTTTGATGATGTCCTTGGCTTCCAGCAGTTCGTACCCTTCGGCGTACGCCTGCATCAGCCCGTATTCGATCCCGTTGTGCACCATTTTGGCGTAGTGCCCGGCACCGACGTCGCCCACATGGACGAAGCTTTCCTCCCGCGGACCGTCCGGCCTCAACGCGTCGAAGAGAGGCATCGCTGCCTCGACTAGCTCGGCACGGCCGCCGGCCATCAATCCGTAGCCATTCGCCAGACCCCACACGCCGCCCGACACGCCGACATCGAGGAAGCCGATCTGCCGGTCGGCCAAGAGCGCTTCGTGGTCCCGGTCCGCGGTGAACTTTGAGTTTCCGCCGTCAATTACCAGGTCCCCGGCGGAGAGCTTGCCCGCCAGTTCGGTGATGACTGCGTTGGTCACCGTACCTGAGGGAACCATCACCCACACGGTGCGCGGGCTAGGCAGCGATTGGATCAATTCGTCGAGGGTTGCGGTGTCGCTGACCTCGGGGTTGCGGTCATACCCGGTGACCTCGATGCCGCCGTCCCGAAGCCGCTGCCGCATGTTGAAACCCATCCGTCCCAAGCCGATCAGTCCGATGTGCATGCTGCTCAATCTTTCCTCTCGTCAATGGGCGGTTGGGGTGGGCCGGTTACTGGTTGGGCAACCTCACTGGCATCAGCAGGTAGCGGTAGTCTTCCTTGTCTTCGCCCTCGAGGTCGTCTTGGGCGGATATGACCGCCGGCTTCGGCGGCGTGGTGAAGGAAAACCGGACATATTTGCTGTCGAACGCGCTCAATCCTTCGGAAAGGTAATGCGGGTTGAACGCGACGGTGATCTCATCGCCCGACAGCGCAGCTTCGATCGACTCGGAGGCCTGGGCGTCTTCGCCGGTTCCGGCATCCAACGTCAAGAGGCCGTCCGTGAAGGCCAAACGGACCGGGGTGTTGCGCTCTGCTACCAGCGAAACGCGGCGAACGGCTTCGATCAGGGTCGTGGTTTCAACCGTTGCATGGATCGGCGTATTGTCCGGGAACAACGAACGAATCTTTGGATAGTCACCGTCCACCAGCAGCGACGTGGTCCGGCGTCCGCCGCTTTCGAAGCCGATCAGTTCGCTGTTGTCGGACAGGGCAATGTTGAGGTCCCCGGATCCGCCGAGGGTCTTGGCCACCTCGCTCAGCGTTTTGGCTTTAACCAACGCACTGGTGGAAATGCCCGGGGTTGTTGGACGCCAGTTGAGCTCACGGAGTGCCAGGCGGTAGCGGTCGGTCGACAGCAAGGTGATCAGATCGCCTTCGATTTCCATCCGGACACCGGTCAGGATTGGCAGAGTGTCGTCACGGCTCGCCGCAATGATCACCTGACTGACGGCCTGGGCGAAAGCCTCCCCGTCCACGACACCGCTGACATCGGGCAAGGCCGGGAGTTCCGGATAATCGCCCTCGGGCATGGTGGCCAGGTTGAACCGGCTGTTGCGGCACGTCAACGCGACCTTTGAGCCGTCGGTTTCTATGTCGACAGGGGCTGACGGCAAGCTACGGCAGATGTCGGCCAAGAGTCGTCCGGATACCAGGATTGTTCCCTCAGCGGTGACGTCCGCCGGAATCTGAAGACGTGCCGAGATCTCGTAGTCGAAACTGGCAAGGCTGACCATGCCGCCCTCAGCACGAATGAGCAGCCCGGACAGAACGGGCACCGGCGGACGAGGTGACAGGGAACGGGCTGTCCATGTTACGGCTTCCGCCAGAACATCCCGATCAACTCTGAACTTCACTGAAGTAAGCCGCCTTTCACAACGAACATGCTGGGGAAGGCCGCCTGCGTCTGGCCTGGTGTGTAAACGGTTGGACTACGGCACCAGGCTGAAGCAGATGGCAACAATTCTCTGTGCAAGCTTAGCCGCAGCAAGGGTCAATGCGCACCGGCAGCATGCAGACGTTCGCTCGAGCTCATCTGGAGGGCATCGGGAAACGGGGACTGGGTCAAATGTTATTTGAAAGGACTTCAAATAATGGGATTCGTAGTGGTAATAACGGCTGTGGATACTGTGGAAAACTCCGGTGCCGCTTGCCGTTGCGCGGAAGTTGCCTGTTCATAAGATGTGCAGGGCGATCGAAGACGGTGTTGGGTGGTTGTGGAGAAAAATCCTTGTGATTTCGCGCGTCCACAGGCAACACGGCAGTTGTCCTCTTAAGCACCGGGGTTCTCCACTTAACTATCCACAGCCTTATCCACACCTGTTAATTTCACCGGTGTGGTTCGGGCTGGAAGCCGGCGACGAGACTAACTCTCGCGCTGCTGCTGCTTAATGCGGTTGGTCAGCTCGGTCACCTGGTTGTAGATCGCGCGCCGTTCGGCCATCAGTTCACGGATCTTCCGGTCGGCGTGAATGACCGTGGTGTGGTCGCGCCCGCCAAGTTCCTGGCCGATTTTCGGCAAGGACATGTCTGTCAACTCCCGGCACAAGTACATGGCAATCTGGCGGGCGGTCACCAGTGTCCTGGTACGGGACTTACTGGTCAGCTCCTCCATGCTGAGCTTGAAGTAGGCCGCCGTCTGGCCAAGGATCGTGGCCGATGTGATTTCCTGCGCACCCTCGTCGGTGATGAGGTCTTTGAGGACTATCTCGGCAAGACCCATGTCCACTGCCTGTTGGTTCAGGCTGGCGAAAGCAGTCACGCGGATGAGGGCGCCCTCGAGCTCGCGGATGTTGGTGGAGATCTTGGAGGCGATGTATTCGAGGACCTCGTCGGGTACCGACAGCCCCTCGCTGATGGCCTTCTTGCGCAGAATCGCGATCCGGGTCTCCAGCTCCGGCGGCTGGATGTCCGTCAGCAGCCCCCATTCGAAGCGCGACCGCATCCGTTCTTCGAAGCCGGAGAGCTGCTTCGGCGGCAGGTCCGAAGTGATCACTACTTGCTTGCTGTGGTTGTGGAGAGCATTAAACGTATGGAAGAACTCTTCCTGCGTGGCATCCTTGTTGGCCAGGAACTGGATGTCGTCGATCAGCAAGATGTCCACGTTGCGGTACAACTGCTTGAAGCTGGCGCCTTCATCGTCGCGGATGGAGTTGATGAAGTCGTTGGTAAATTCTTCGGAATTGACGTACCGGACACGGATGCCGTTGTAGAGGTGGCGGGCGTAGTGCCCGATAGCGTGCAGCAGGTGTGTTTTCCCCAGCCCGGAGTCGCCGTAAATGAACAGCGGGTTGTATGCCTTGGCCGGGGCTTCGGCGACCGCTACCGCAGCCGCGTGTGCAAAGCGGTTGGAGGAGCCAATGACGAAGGTGTCGAAAATGTACTTCGGGTTGAGGCGGCCCAGTTCCTGGGAGGTGCTCTCCTTTGGCTGCTGGGGCAGTGCCTCGTTCCGCACCACCGCTGGAGCCGGCCGAGGCTCTTGTTCGGGTTCTGGCTCCGCCTGCGGAGCCATATCTGTGTCGACGCTGAAAGCGCACAGGATATCGTCCTTGAAAACGTCGAACAGCGCGTCGTGGAGCGGGTCCTTGAGCTGCTGCGACTGGAAGACTTCGCGGGTCAGTTCGTTGGGAAGGGCCACCAGCAATGTTGTGCCGATCAGCCCTTTTGCCTGGGCCAGAACGATGAAACCGCGCTGGCGGGGCGAGACGCGATCGTCCTGTTCCAGCGTTCGGACCACTTTGCGCCAGGAACTTCCGACGTCGTTAATTTGGTCCGTGTCCACCTAGATACCCCTCAGAAGCTCAACTTGCTTCGGCCTCTGCCGACAGCGCGCCCGAAATCCACAGACTTATTCACAGACGGTGGATAAGGGGCTCCTGCAAGCGTAGAGCATGCTTCTGCTTGATAACAGCTGGGATGCAGGGGCCTGTGGACGCCCTACTCTCACTGCTTTGAACCGGGCAAACTGCGTTCGAGCTAGAGTTGTCCACAGGTGTTATCCACGGAAACGCCCGGGCGGCCAGGTTGCCGGTTTGACGGTTCTTACCGCCATCGCCTAACGTTGACTAGTCCTTCATGTCTACTTTGGTATCCCTGCACGCCCAGCGTCCAGATCCCGAAATAGGCGCCTATATTAGAGCGTCGACCTGTTCTTCCCCCTGTTGTAACGGGTCCCACCGCATCGTCGATCGTCTTGGAGTAACCACCGTGAGCAAGCGGACTTTTCAGCCGAATAACCGCCGTCGTGCCAAGAAGCACGGCTTCCGCCTTCGCATGCGCACTCGCGCCGGCCGCGCCATCCTGGCAGCACGCCGCAGCAAGGGCCGTACCGAACTGTCGGCCTAAATAGCCGGTTTGTCGATCCGGCTGTGAGGTTCCGTTCCCGCAGCAACGCGTTTCGGCTGACTGAGTAGCGCCATGCTCTCCAGCCAGCACAGGATGCGCGCGTCGACGGATTTCTCAACGACTGTACGTTCCGGCGTCCGATCAGGGCGCCGGAACTTGGTGTTATATGCGGCAGCGGCTAACCCGGCCCGACCGACAGCTTTCGGCTTCATTGTCTCTAAGGCTGTTGGGAACGCCGTCATCCGCAACCGCGTTAAGAGAAGACTGCGGGAACTCGCAGCGGCTAGTCTGAGGGACAATCAGTATTCCCAAGGACTCGCTGTTGTTGTGCGCGCTCTTCCGGCAGCGGCCAACGCGGACTATGACGCGTTGGAACATGATTACCGGAAGGCGTTCAAAACGGCCGTGATCAAGTTGACTGCAACGCCTACCGCGCCCGCGCGCGATGCGCCCGAGGAGAAGGGATGAGCGGCATGAGTTCCACTGCCCAACACCTACACGCTCCCTCCCGCCCCGTCGCCGCCAAAAGGATCCAGACGATCCCGCAGTCCGTACTGATGGGCGCTCTGGCGGTCTACCGCAAGACCATTTCGCCGTTGTATGGCCAGGTGTGCCGCTTTTTCCCGTCCTGTTCTGCCTATGCCCTCGAGGCTGTGACCGTTCATGGTGCCGCCAAAGGCAGCTGGTTGGCTGCGCGTCGCTTGTGCCGATGCCATCCCTGGAATCCCGGTGGCGTAGACCATGTTCCGGCGTCTCCCGCCTTTGACCTGTGGCTGCAGGAGAACCCTGCCAGAATCCCCCGGATAATGGAACTCAATCACCCAGTCATTCCGGCCGACGATGAAGGCCGCGAAGCGGCCCGAGGAGTAAACAACTAATGGACTTCTTAAACACGATCCTGACTCCCTTTACATGGGTAGTATCTGGGATCCTGTGGGCTTTCCACGCCGGTTTCTCCTGGCTGGGTATGGATCCGGCCAATGGCTGGACCTGGACGTTCTCGATCATCGGTTTGGTGCTGATTATCCGGGCAGCGTTGATCCCAGTCTTCGTCAAGCAGATTAAGGCCCAGCGGGGCATGCAGGCCCTTCAGCCTGACTTGCGGAAACTGCAGCAGAAATACAAGGGCAAGACTGATCAGCTGTCGCGCCAGGCCATGACGCAAGAGCAGATGGCCCTGTACAAGAAGCACGGTACCAACCCGTTCTCCGCGTGCTTGCCGATGCTCGTCCAGATGCCGTTCTTCTTTGCGCTGTTCAGCGTGTTGAACAATGCCTCAAAGGCCAACGATAACGGGGAAGGCATCGGCGCCCTGTCGCCGGAACTCATCCGCCTGTTCGACGAATCGACCATCTTCGGCGCTCCGCTCTCTGCTTCCCTTCTCCATGGCGGTGGCGGCGCGAACCAGACAGCTGTTGTTGTGCTCTCGATCATCATGATCCTGGCGATGACGGCCTCGCAGTTCATCACCCAGAAGCAGATCATGGCCAAGAACATGTCTGCCGAAGCGATGCAGTCGCCGTTTATGAAGCAGCAGCAGATGATGTTGTACATCCTGCCGCTCGTGTTCGGCATCGGCGGCATCAACTTCCCGATTGGTGTCCTGATTTACTGGACCACCACCAACATCTGGACCATGGCCCAACAGTTCTTCGTTATTCGCCGCATGCCTACTCCAGGTTCACAGGCGGCACGCGAGCTGGCCGAACGACGCGCAAAGAAGGGCCTGCCGATGGTTCCGCTGCTAGGTGAGCGGAAGACAGAGGAGCCTGCTGTCGAAGCCCCCGCAGAGCCCAAGGGCCAGCGCCATCAGCCACAGCGTAAGAACAGGAAGAGAAAATGAGCAGCGAAAGCGTATCCGAAGTGACCGAAGAACTTTCTGGCGAAGCAGCTGCGGCAGACGAGCAGGAAGCAGCCGTTTCGAATTCCGCCAAGCGTTTGGATGAAGAGGGAGACGTAGCTGCGGATTACCTCGAGGAACTTCTCGACATCGCTGATATCGATGGGGACATCGACATCGAGGTACGCAACGGTCGGACATACATTTCGATCGTGTCCGAAGACGAGGACAATGATGCCCTCAAGTCGCTCGTAGGGGCGGACGGCGAAGTCCTCGAAGCCTTGCAGGAGCTGGCCCGGCTGTCAGTCCTGACATCAACGGGCAGCCGCTCGCGGTTGGTGCTGGACATCACCGGCTACCGTGAAGGCCGCAGCAAGGAACTGCTTAAGATCGCAGAGGATGCGGTCGCCGAGGCCAAGGAGACCGGGCATGATGTGGCGCTGGAGCCGATGAGCGCGTATGAGCGCAAGATCGTCCACGACGCCATCGCTGACCTTGGGTTGGTCAGCGAATCGGAGGGCGAGGGTTCAAGCCGCCACATTGTGGTGTCGGTGGAGTCCTGATCTTGGTTGCTGGCCTGTTTGGTGGGGCATAGGTATGTCCATAGTTGAAATGACGGTGGCCGAGTCCAAGGCTGCTCAAGCCGTATTTGGCGAACGGCTGGACCTGGCCGAACGATATGTCGCGCATTTGGCCACGTCCGGAATCGAACGGGGACTGTTGGGCCCCCGTGAAGTCCCGCGGTTGTGGAACCGGCACGTCCTGAACTGTGCGGTTGTCGCCGACTTGATTGGCCCTGAGGCCGCGGTCGCGGATGTCGGTAGCGGTGCCGGCCTGCCAGGACTGACTTTCGCGCTGGCACGGCCAGACCTGCGTCTGACGTTGATCGAGCCATTGGAGCGGCGGGTAGTCTGGCTCAACGAAGTTGTCGACGACCTAGGGCTCGACAACGTCACCGTACTACGTACACGGGCAGAGCTTGCCGCGGACGAAGTCACGGCGGATGTAGTGACGTCGCGGGCGGTATCCGCGTTGGACAAACTGGCCCGGTTGTCCATTCCACTGCTTCACGGTAGTGGTGAGATGCTCGCAATCAAGGGTCGTAGCGCCGCCGACGAAGTTGAAAAGGCTAAGAAGGTCATTCGGAAACTGGGCGGCCGCGAAACAGAGATCCTGACCGTCGGAGATGGACTCCTGGAAGAGCCGACGACGGTCGTCAGAATCCTCGTTGCCCCTTAACCTGTTAGTCCACACACCCCCGGATCGCCCTTGAATCCGGCCGTGCAACGGTAGGCTAGGAGGGGTCGGTGCCGGGAGAGTGAAAGCGGGCAATTCGAAAATGGCGATGAGCGACATGGTTTCAGGAGTGACCGGGGTCAAAGCCGATGAGGCCTCTCCTCTCGGCGGGCCCCATCAATTTGATGTGGTTGTTTCTGGCTCGGGAAGCGATCTTGTTTCACGTGAAACCGCCCGCGCTTATGGGGCCGAATTGGCCAATTCCGATGTCAAGATAGAGGCTACGGTTCCAAACGTTATGGATTCGATCGACGAAAGCACACCTCTCGCTCATGAACTGGCGAGCGAAAACCGCAGGCGTGAACGATTGAAGGCCAAACAACTTCCCAGGCCAACTCAGACCAGGGTGCTCACGGTCAGTAACCAAAAGGGCGGCGTCGGCAAGACCACCACAACGGTCAATATCGCGGCTGCTCTGGCTATTGCCGGCTTGAACGTTCTTGTCATCGACATCGACCCTCAGGGGAACGCGTCGACGGCTCTCGGGGTTGAGCACCATGCGGATGTCGACAGCATCTACGATGTCCTTATCAACGATATGCGGTTGGGCGAGGTGATTGCTCAGTGCCCGGCTATTGACCATTTGATCGTTGCACCTGCCACCATCCACCTCGCCGGTGCAGAAATCGAGCTTGTCTCGTTGGTAGCACGTGAACAGCGTTTACGCCGTGCCATCGAAGTTTATGCAGAGGAGCGCGAGGCAGCCGGATTGCCCAGGCTGGACTATGTCTTTATCGACTGCCCACCCAGCCTCGGGCTCCTTACCGTCAACGCGTTTGTTGCGGCCCAAGAGGTTCTAATCCCTATTCAATGTGAATACTACGCACTGGAAGGGTTGAGCCAGCTCCTTAAGAACATTGAGATGATTCAGAAGCATCTCAATGCGGGCCTGGTCGTTTCCACTATCCTGCTGACTATGTACGACGGCCGGACGAACCTTGCCGCCCAAGTAGCAGCCGAGGTCAGGGAGCACTTCCCCAACGAGGTTCTTAGCGCGGTCGTTCCCCGATCCGTCCGCATCTCCGAGGCTCCGAGCTATCAGCAGACGGTTATTACCTATGACCCATCCTCCAGCGGAGCACTGTCGTATCAAGAGGCTGCGGCTGAAATCGCTGAGCGCGGCAAGTAACTGAGAATTCGATCTGTAACGGTAGAATTACGCCTTAAATGAGGTAGTGCGCGACAGTTCGGCGCATGACGGAAGAGGGTCCAGATGAGTGAAAAACGCCGTGGCTTAGGGCGAGGCTTGGGCGCACTGATTCCCAGCTCTCCCGTAAGCGAAGCGCCTGAATCAGTCGAAGGTCAAGGGTCTCAAGCCAAGAAACGAACTCAGCGACCTGTCGACGTCTTCTTCCCAGCGTCTTCTAGGCGGGAAGATGCGGACGCGGCGATGCTCACCTCTACGGACTCGGAGACAGTTTCCGGATCGAGCGCCGCCCAGGTGGCCGAAGTTCTAAGAGCGCCCAGGAAAACGACGCCGAATGGAGCTAAGAAGCCGGCGACCAAGAGGACGGTCAAGAGTGAACCCTCTGCTGCGTCTCCGCTCAAAGACGGCCCGCTTCCTGCTGATGACACCAAGGAGTCCAATGCGCCTGCAAACAAGTCGGCGGATGATGCGACCGAAGCTCAGCAGCTGCGTCCCGGGATGGACGTTTCACGTGAAACTGCAGGACCGGACTTAGTCGAAGTCCCAGGGGCAACGTTCGCCGAGGTTCTGGTTTCTTCAATTCAGCCGAACCGCAAACAGCCGCGCACTGTTTTCGATGAAGAAGACATGGCGGAGTTGGTGCACTCGATCCGGGAAATCGGTGTCCTGCAGCCAATCGTTGTCCGTCCGGCCGACGACGTAGAGGCGCAGTACGAGCTGGTTATGGGTGAGCGCCGATGGCGGGCTACCAAGGCCGCCGGGCTGGAGACCATCCCGGCGATCATTAGGTCGACTTCGGATGACGATCTCCTACGCGATGCTTTGCTGGAAAACTTGCACCGAAGCCAACTGAATCCTCTCGAAGAAGCTGCGGCCTACCAGCAGTTGCTGGACGACTTCGGATGCACACATGACGAGCTTGCGGATCGCATCGGTCGTTCCAGGCCTCAGGTTTCCAACACTCTGCGGTTGATGAAACTCCCTCCGCTCGTCCAGCGGCGCGTAGCAGCCGGCGTTCTCAGCGCAGGCCATGCCCGGGCCCTCCTCGCACTCACGGATCCTGCCGAAATGGAGAAGTTGGCGCAACGGATTGTTGCCGAGGGGTTGTCCGTCCGTGCAACGGAAGAGATCGTTTCCCTGAGCGACGGCCTGCGCCGCCCAAAGCGGGAAGGGCGCCCCCGAGAGGGCGCTCGTCATGAGCGGCTTGATTACCTTGCCAGTTCGCTTTCTGATCGCCTAGACACGAGCGTGAAGATCACGTTGGGTGCCAAGAAAGGGCGAGTCAGCATTGAGTTTGCAAGCGTCGATGATTTGAATCGCATCATGGATGTCTTGAATCCAGCGGCACCATAGCCACTGTTTCACGTGAAACGGAGGGACCCGTCCAGATTGGATGGGTCCCTCCGTTTCACGTTTTACCTGAATTCTCCCTCGCCCCGACTCTTGCTGCCCATTGCTATGTCCTGTCTTCTTCAGCTGCTGCCCACCGAAGTCCGAGCCCAAGGCAACACAGACGAAGACCCGGGTAGGACGCCAGGCTGTGCCTGAGGGTACTGACAGCGCTGTTCCACGTGAAACGAACACCGTGGCACTTCCTCGCCGCCTTTAGACCTGCAACCGGCCGAGCATTTCGACTTCAGAGGCAGTCCTGTGCGACTTCACGCACACATGCTAGAGGCCCGGAGCGAGCGGCGGGGCGTTTCACGTGAAACAGGTTTGGCTTTGCTGACCTAGATGTACTGCCCAGGCAGGACGAAGGCCTCCCGATGTGGAGTGGAGCTGTCTAAGGAACCGCTTCACAAACAGGAGGCCTTCATGTCCCACGCCCAAAGACCCCACACCGCAGCCGGGGAACCAGCCACCCATCAGCCGCTTAACTAACGTCGCTGGGCAGTACACCTAGATCTACGAGCCGAGGCTACTCTGCGTATTGGCCATGCGGACCCTGATCACGCGCTTGCCTCGACTGCAGCAGTCTCTCGCTCGCGATTACTCGTTGGCAGCCTGGATGGGAGGCGACTATGATGCCGCGGCTGCGGTGAGCTCACGGTCAATGTGGCGTCTACCGGCCGCGAAACTCTGAAGAGGCCTAGCCCCTCCGCTTGAAAGACAGTGCCGGAGCTCCGTGTTTCACGTGAAACCAGCGGGCCGGTTAGGTGGCGCGAGGGTCGTCGGGTTCGGTTAGGTGGCGCGAGGGTCGTCGGCTGACTTCGCTTTGGCCACTGCCTTACGGCATCCGGTGTCCTCCTGCCCTGCACACCGAGTCTGTCTTCAGCGGAGTGATGTTGCTAGAGAAGAGCAGCGTTGTAGATCTTCCTTACCCACCCCTGCGAGAACCGGTACTCTCCAGGTAAAACTTGCCACGGGCTGCTGGCGGGAATGTTTCATGTGAAACCTCTGGAGCATTGCCAAGGTGAGGTTCGGGCCGAACCGCCGACTGAGGATACGGCCTATAATTCGTGAGCGACTACCCTTCGTGCCTGATGGGCCCGAATGGGCATGAAAAATTCCATGTATTTGGTACCGGCAGACGACTGCTGCAGCGCAGAACGAAAAACTACTCCATCGATATTGTTTTTAGCAGGGCCCACATCTCATTGGGGAGCCAGAAGCGCTTTGCCCTGACACAATCCTTACGGGAAGCCGGCGTAAGTTCGCGATTGTGTGCAGCTATAACTGGATTTACCTCAAAGCAGAAACTCCTCAGGATTGTCACCTTGGCCACTTCCCGAACAGGATGGAATCATGTGTTTCACGTGAAACCACGCTGCGCCATGGTGGTGTTCGCTTCCAGATTCCGGATCGGTACTGACGATGCTTGGGAAGCGTCGATGCCCAAGTACGTTCAGCGGAGGCCAGAAGCGATTCAAGGGTCGTCTTTCACATACGTCCAGTGAGATCAGAAGGAATTCAGCCCGTGTTTCACGTGAAACAGGGCTGCACGATCTGTAGTCTTCTAGGGGCTCAGTACTAGCCGGACCGTCTTCGTTCATGATAGGCGAAGGTAGAGGCGCGCAGGCGGTGCTCGCACTCTGTGAAGAACAGCCGCTTTAGGGATGTTCCTATGCTGTCGTCAAGCGGCTTGGGAGAGTTTTCCTGATTGAGGGTTCCGTTTCTGAGCATCGCGCGGATGACGTCGCAGCGGCGCCGGGCCAGGCAGATCACGGCCGCGTTGTGTTTCTTGCGTTGGTCACGTTTGCGGTGCTCATAGCTCTTCGAGAGCGGGTCGTGGCTGCTGGCAATCCACGCAGACCCGAACGAGGCCTTCTTGAGTGACTTGTTGCCGGCACGGGGCCGGGAATTCTCCGCGGATGGAGGTGCTCCCGGTATGGACATCAAGACCTCGGCGAGAGGGAGGTCATCCAGGAGTTTCTCGACTTCCTCGGCCACGATCGCCCGCTGATGCTTGAGTTCTTTGATCTGGGCCGCGGCGCGGGGGATGACCAGTTCCACGGCATCGGTGCCGACGGCCGTAACGGTCTGCTCCCAACGTGGTGAAGACCGCATCGATAAGCTTTGCCGGGTCCCTGCGGCTGTGGTTGCGCGTCCAGCGCAGCACCGCGCTCTTGCCGGGAACGCGAAGGCCTGTCGGCCGGCGTACTTGATCAGCATGTCCACAGCAGGAGCGTTCGGGTTGGCATGGGCCCGGGGAGTGCGCGCTCCAAGGCGGGGAAGATATGCAGCATCAACGACCTAAGCCGTTTTATCGGGCGGGTAGATTCAAGGGTCAGGTCCGCGTCGAATCCGGAGAGCACTTTCAACGCCGAGGGCACTTCGCTGTCCCGGTCCACCGCCCGCAGCGTGTGCAGCATCGGCCGAGCGGTCTCGGCGATGATGGACGCGTGCCTGGCATCTGTCTTGGACTGGCCCGTGAACAGGGCCGCGGCCTTGCGTATGGCTAAGTTGGGCAAGTACCACCACCAGCAGCACTTTTCCGTGGGGCTGCAGATCGGCGAACACAGCTCGCGCAGCCGGGCCGCGTCCTGGGGCAACGGCATATCGAACAGCCGTTGGCCAGCGCGGTCCAGTGCAGTGGCGTGGTGTTTGGTCTTGCCGACATCCAGCCCACAGTAAACGTCGAATCCTTCGTCCATTCAGGCGCTCCTTTGCACTACTCACGGCCGCAGTCGCGACACCCGATGCCGGCACCCACATTATGAAGAGACCTGAACCCAATGGGCCGGCCTTATCCCTATCAGCAGTCAACATGTGCCTCCGAACCCGGCGACAACACCCCCCCGGATCAATAAGGACAGGGCGAGAAAGTCATACCGGCCCAGCGACCATGTCCCCAGCCATCGGGGACCCAACAAAGGGAACGGGCGGTGTTTCACGTGGAACAACTGAAGGCTCGGAACTTGACCAGCGGTGGCTAAGCGAGAACTGACGTTGTACTGGAATACAACGATCGTTTATGAGGGGGAGACGCTGAAGGTCGGAGAGCTCCGGATCCCTAAACTTATCAGGACAACCATCGACACCCACATGAGTCGAAGACCAAGAAGAACCGCGTTTAGGTGCACTTGGATAGGACGTCAGTTACAGCTTCAAAAGGTGTGATGATTTTTAGGCTGGCGGTTACCACAACTGCCAACTGAATCTAAGAGGTCGTGATGGTCCACCCCAACGCGTCTGGCTCCTGGACTTCTAAAACCACCACCGCGCGCACCATGCAATCGGAGGTCACCCACCCATCAGCCGGTGTAACCAAACCGCTGTCCGAGTACAACTACGCTATGTGGATGCGAGTAGCTCCTGGAGGCGCGGGCGAAGCACCCGAATCGGCGGACCGCCCCACGGTAGGAGCGTCAGCTGCGCGGAGTCGGCGGCGGGATGGCTTGCCGTTTCACGTGAAACGCGCTCAGCGTGCACGTATTAGTTGATGAAGCGGCAACCAACAGTGGACAACTCCGCCGGCAAAGAAGAACGTGGACAAGCAGCCGGACCTGAGCGGACAAGCTTGGCCATGTGGGTTGCCGTCATGCCTGAAGAGCACCTCAGGCCTGGACTATGGGAAACCGAAAGAAGCCATACTGCCTGTTTCACGTGAAACAGAGAATTGATGATCTAAAACGGGGGGTTAAAGCGGAGCACGTCGTCGAGAGCAAGGGTTCCAGTCGGTTCATCGTCCTCTTCCAAAAGGTAGAGGCGTTGAATCGCTATGACGATGGAGTCAGCCAAGATTTGGCGGTAGATCGGATCGGCAAGCCGTGAAGAATCGAGCGGACTGCTCAAATAACCGATGTCCAACTGAACAGATGGCGTGCTGGGGAGGCGCAGTATGTCCCAACTGCGGCCATGGAGACCCAGGGAAGTGGACCCCGTTCGAGCGACGATCTCTTTCAGGATCAATTCCGCGGCACGATGGCCGATAGGAGAGCGTACCTCGGCAGATTCAGGGCGGCCCCAGAAGAAGGCGCTGACGCCGTTCGCCGCTTGCTGCGGCAACCAATCACAGTGGATGGCAATGCTCAGGCTTGGCGATGAAGCCTTGATCAGGTCCGCGCGGACGTCACTACCATTTACAGGCTGTTTCTCAATGATCTCCACACTCGCACCGAATTCTGTGAGGATCTTCCCGACGCGGTTGGAAACGTCACTGGCAACGAGCTTCTCTGTGAGAGGCCCACCTGAGGAAATATCGACGACTTCTGCTTGCGCGTCCACGCCAGACCCAGGCGCGATGGTGATGGTGCGGCCGCGCAAGGTTGCAGATGCTTGGCTGAGGCGTTCGTAGTCACGCAGGGAAAACGCTTGGCTCGGACTGATAGTCCGGTTGATGCGCTCCATCGATGAGATCAGTTGTTCATCGGCCACGCCGGACCCTTCGAGGCCAAGGTTCAGTTGCAGTTCACGGACGGCCAGGTAGGTTCGTTCCCCGTACTCGCCATCAATGTGCCCGTAGTAAAACCCGAGAAATGAAAGCTGACGCTGCAATTCGGTGACGTCGTCGCCTCGAAGCTCCGGACCTTCTGGAGAATACGTGAGCTGGCGGGCACCGAGTTTGAACTGGGCCTCGACCAATGCCCTTTCCGTCTCGGGGCCGACGACGCCGTCGACCATTAAACCCCGGTGCTGCTGGAAGGTGCGGACGGCAGCATCGACATGGTCATCAAACACCATGGGGTTGTTTACCTGGTCCGGAGCAAGGTACGCCATAGAAACGCCAGCGCGTAGTAGCCCTTCACGGAGGGCTACTACGCGCCGACTGATGTCTGAACGGCGCAGACTCTGGTCTGCCGCGTCGTTTTCCATCCTGTTAGTTGAGGAACTCAGCGAATTCCTGCTCGATGACCTGCTTCGGCTTTGCTCCAATAGAAGTCGCTGCTACCACGCCGTCCTTGAAGACGTAAACGGCGGGGATGGAGGTGATGCCGTACTGTGCTGCGGTGGCGGGATTGTCATCAACGTTGAGCTTGACTACTTCGACCTTGCCGGAGTGCTCGGCAGCGATGTCATCGAGGATCGGCGAGAGCATGCGGCAAGGGCCGCACCACTCTGCCCAAAAGTCAACAATCACGGGCTTGGTGGACTTTAGGACATCCGCTTCAAACGTAGCGTCAGTGACATCTTTTGCGTTGCTCATGCTGTTCTCTCTTTCTCGGACCGGTTCAGACGGTTGCGGGCTCAGCGATGCCGGCCTGGTTGCTGGCGAGGTCGGCCAGGTAATGTTCGACATCGATAGCGGCGGCGCAGCCGCTTCCCGAGGCGGTGATTGCTTGGCGGTACGTGGGATCGATGACGTCGCCGGCCGCGAAAACCCCCGGCAGCGAGGTCTTGGACGACCGGCCTTGAACCGCAATGGTGCCTTCGGGTGTCAGTTCCAACTGGTCTTGAACGAGGGAGACCCGGGGATCATTGCCGATGGCGACAAAAACGCCGGTCACGGGCAGCACGGTCTCCGAACCATCGACCGTGTTTTTGAGCTTCAGCGCGGAGACTTTGTTGTCGCCTTCCAGACCGACGACTTCCGAGTTCCAGACGAACTTGATCTTCTCGTGCGCCAAGGCACGATCCTGCATGATCTTGGAGGCCCGCAGGGTATCGCGGCGGTGGACAACCGTAACAGAGTCCGCAAACTTGGTGAGGAAGAGGGCTTCCTCCATAGCCGAGTCGCCTCCGCCGATCACCGCGATGTCCTGGCCCTTGAAGAAGAAACCGTCGCAGGTTGCACACCAGCTGACGCCGTGTCCGGCGAGGCGCTTTTCGTCTGGAAGTCCGAGTTCACGGTATGCCGAACCGGTGGAAATGATCACCGAATGCGCCAGGAAGGTTTCGCCCGAACCGATGGTGACCTTCTTGACTTCACCTTCCAGCTCGAGGCTTGTGACATCTTCGAACAGGATCTCGGTCCCGAACCGCTCGGCCTGCTTTTGGAAGTTCTCCATCAGCTCCGGACCCAGAATTCCACCGGGGAAGCCGGGGTAATTTTCAACGTCAGTGGTGTTCATCAGCTCGCCGCCTGCCTCAACAGAGCTGGCGATGAGCAGTGGATTGAGATTGGCTCGCGCAGTGTAGACAGCTGCCGTGTAGCCGGCCGGACCGG
The DNA here is from genome assembly GCA_051751385.1 of Actinomycetota bacterium. Lineage (GTDB taxonomy): Bacteria > Actinomycetota > Actinomycetes > Actinomycetales > Micrococcaceae > Crystallibacter. Next base: position 203,264 of record JBNJKW010000004.1, read on the forward strand.
ACCCTACGATGATGACGTCGCGGACGGACGGTGTGGTTTCTGTACTCACTGCCTGCGATCCTCTTCCTCTGGTAATGATGTAAACCTAGCCCGGCCGCCTTGAGCGGCAGCAAGGCCAACACTTCTCTCAACGGCGCGTGACGCCGGCTTATTCCGTGCTCGGGCGGCACGGCCCGCCCCTCAGCGGCTAGGAGACCTCGATCTCTGCCATCCGGATGCCGTAAGGCGGACCACCCATGGGGTTGGAGAGCCTCGGCAACTGCGTGAAGTTGATCAGGACATACTGGGCTGTGGGAGCGGCGCCATCCTGTTCAGGCACCGGAATCGTGGTCTTCTGCGCGGTGAAGCTTCCCTGCGCCACCTGGTTGGCGCCATCCAAGGTCGGCTCGTCATTCAAGAGCACGGAGAAGTTTCCGCCGGTACCGCTCAGTTGCGTCAGCTCCACAGAACTGATGCTCGACGGTTCCTCCAGTTCGACGACCAACGCCATGTTTCCGGCATAGCCACCGAACTGGTCCGACACGTACTGGAAGCTGCCCCAGTAGGTAGCGGGGTTGCCATCAACGGCTTCGGGCAGCTTGCCATCGTTCTCCGCGTCGAGTTCCTGCATGTCCGGAACCTGCCGGGTGAGATCGGCGATGACCGGCTCGACAACTTCAGCGGCGGGGGCCGATTCTTCTGCCGCACCGGTTTCCGCCGGACTGGAAGCGGCACCGGTTTCATTTCCGGCGTCCGGCCCATCGGCGACCGGGGCGCCGCGAAAGAGGTTCAACTGGCTGACCGCCACGACGATGGCGACCACCAACAGCACGGCCAGCAATCCGCCCACCAGCAGCTTGGACGACCTCGGGCTGTTGCGTTCCTCGTCGTCGTACTCGTCGTACTCGTAGTCGCCAGAATCGGGTTCTTTGCTCGTGAGGGCTGCGGCCGGGAACATGGCGGCGGATCGGACCTCGGCCTGATCGCCGTCGTCCTCCGACCACAAGCTGACCCTGGGCTTCTCGGCGGGCGGCTGGGCGGCTGCCGGCCGGGAAGCCGGAACCTGCCGCGAGACAGGTGCTGTCGCCGGGCTTGCGGCCGCAGGTGCCGGCGGCGCAGACGGTGGCGGCGGCACGTGTGTGCCGGCAGAGGCAGCCGCGGCGGCAGCTCCGGCAGCGGATCCGGCTCCAGAGGCCACGCCTTCCGGCTGGCGGCCGAACCGGGCTTTGGCGGATCCTTCCGGCGCGTTCTTGCCCAGCTTGGGCAGGTCGAGCTTGTTCAGCCGCTCGCGCAGGCTTTGCCGAGGCTCTTCCTCGTATTCCTCGTATTCCTCGTACTCGTCGTCGTACGGCTCCGGTTCGGTGGAGCGAACCTGGCCGAATATTTCGGAACCGAGTGTGTCAGTGAAGAAGGGCTCTACATACGGGCCGTCCCGCTGAATGACCAAGTCCAGTAGATCGGCGGCCCGCGCCTCGTTGGTGACCAGATAGGTGACCCCATCGGCGTTGCCAAGGTCCAATATCTGAACGTTGCTGGCCCGCTCCCCGGTGGCGATTTCGCGGGCGCTCATGGCCACCTGGCTGGCATTTTCCGGTGCTGACACCAGGATGCTGACGGGCCGGTTGAGCACCTGGTCCACACCGTCGAGGACCAAATCGTGTTCGGCGGAGGCAAGCACTTGGGCTGTGACCTTGTAACGGCCACCAAGCAGCATGCCCACATCAACTGGCTGCGGCACTAGTTCCTCCCGGCTGTCCTGGACTGGCGCCCCTGACTAGATAATTTGATTCCCATGCTAGCCGGTGCCGGAGCCGATTCCCGTTTCTGTCAGGCGCGTCCGGGCAACCGATTCATGATCGGCGCCAAAAAGTCCTGCAGCTCCTGGACGCGCAGGGCACGCAGCAGCAGCAAGTAGACCACGGCCATCACCAGTCCGACGACGGCGATGGTCACCATGGCGGTGGCGATGGACTGCCAAGCGAATCCGTCAGTCGCGTAACCCCCGAACAGCCATAGCACGGCCGCGCCCACCAGGCCGGAGCCCAATGCCGCATAGCCGAGGCGAATGTAGGTGTCCACGATGCGCCCCGCGCCGTAGTCTCCCAGCCGTCGCCGGGCGAAGTGGTGCGCCAAAACGGCCGAGATCACGTGGAACACCGCGAACAGCAGGGCCAGCGCGTAGACCACCATGGTGGGGTCGACCAGCCAAGCGATCAGCACGGCCAACAGTACGGAGGCACCGGAACAGATGGCCTGCATGATCAGCGGCGTCTTGGCGTCTTCCTCCGCGTAGAACACGCGTCCCAGGAAGAAGTAGATGCTCATGAATGGCATGCCGGCCGCCACAATGGCAAGGACCTGGCCCATCGACGCGGCGGAAGCCGCTGCGGTGGGGCCGGATCCCGCAAACAGCCGGGCCAGCGGGCCCGCCAGCACCACCACAGCGGCAGAACCAAAGACGGAGGCGATACCGATGGTGCGTAGGCCAGAGCTCACGGTGCCGCGGACCTCGTCCAGCGCGCCGGCCGATTGTTGGTGGGACAGTCTGTTGAACAGCACTGTGGCCACCGAGAGGACGAAGACCGAATGCGGCAGCATGGCGATCAGCTGGGCCGTGTTCAGCGCATACTCGCCGGGAATCGATGCACCGGATCCGGCCACCTCAGCGCGGGCAGCGGTGGCACTGGAAGCGATGGACCCATAGAAGAGGTAGGCGGTGTTGGCGATGACCATGGTGGCCAGGCTCCACAGCGCCACTTTTCCGGTGGCCGCGAAGCCCATACCGCGCCAGCCGAGCTTGAGCTTCAGGCCCAGCCCCAGGCGCCCCAGCGGCCAGAGCAGGAGGAGTGCCTGCAGCACGATGCCCAGCGTGGTGCCGCCGGCCAGTACCGCGGTCTGTGCGCCGGTCCAGAGTTCAGGATCGTCCTTGCCCGGCAGGTAGCGGCCGTACAGCGCGATGTAGAACCCCAGTGTGCCGATGGCCACCACGTTGTTCAGGGCAGGAGCCCACATGTACCAGCCGAAGCGCCCGTGGGCGTTGAGCACCTGGCCCACCACTGCATACAGACCGTAGAAGAAAATCTGGGGCATGCACCAGATGGCGAAAACGGTGCCAAGTTCCAGCATGACCGGTGTCCAGCCCACGGTCAGGACGGAGATAATCGGTCCGGCAAGGAGCGTTGCCAGCAGGGCAATCCCGGCCAGCACCAGCAGCGTCAGGCTGAGCAGGCGGCTGACAAAGTCGGCGCCGCCGTCGCTCTTCCGGCTGGCTTTGATGATCTGCGGAACCAGCACCACATTGAACACCCCGCCCGCCAGCAGCAGGTAGATGATGTTCGGGATGGTGTTGGCCTTCTCGAAGATGTCGCCCATCGTCGTGTTGGCACCGATGGCGACGGCGAGCAAGGCCGTCCGGACGAAGCCCAGGACCCGGGACACCATGGTTCCGGCCGCCATGATGGCACTGGACTTGGCCGTGCTGTGCTGCGCGGGGTTTTCGGCGGGGATCTTGGTTTCGGACATCGTCCTCTATGTTCTCACCTGAAAAACGGTCCGAGGGCCGCACTCGGCAGCGGTCTCAGACGTGGCCGGGCAGGACTTCCCGGGCCAGGTCCACGATCCGCCGCTCGTTCGGGAAGGACAGCTTCCGGCCCAGGTCCGCCAACGGCACCCACGCCACGTCGACTGCCTCATGGTCCGGGTCGTTCTCGATGGTGAGCAGGCCACCGGTGGCCTCGAGCAGGAAGTGGTGCACGGTCTTGTGGACGCGGTGGCCGCTGACGGTGAACCAGTAGTCGATGCTGCCGAGCGTGGCCAGCACGCGTCCCTTGATTCCCGTTTCTTCTTCAACTTCGCGGACGGCGGCCTCTTCATTGGTTTCCCGGCCCTCCGGGTGGCCCTTGGGCAGGCACCACTCGAGCCGGCCGCCGCGATTGAAGCGGGCGATGATAGCCACGTTCAGGTCGCTGGTGGACGTATCCACCACGACGCCGCCGGCCGAGATTTCCTCAACGGTGGGCAGCGAATGGTGTCCGGGCGCGGCGCTGCCCACTGACGCTGTCAGCGGGGTGCGCTTCGGGGCGCTCGGAACCGGGTGTGCCATGCGTCCACTCTAACGATTTTTGTCACAACCCGAGGATGCCGACGCCGAGCCGCCGGGACATTGTTAAACATCGTGCCCGGCATCTGGCACGCTTAAGTCACTATGGTTCACCTTTTTGGTTCGCAGTTCCCTTCCGCAACCGGCTCCAACGCCCCGTCCCTGCCGTTGCCGGCCGTGGTGATCGAACTGGGAGAGCTTTTTGCGGACGCGGGCCACGAACTCTCGCTGGTCGGCGGACCCGTGCGCGACCTGTTCCTGGGTCGCATCTCCCCGGACCTCGATTTCACCACCGACGCCGATCCGGACGCCACCATCGCCGTCGTCAAAAAATGGGCGGACACGTTCTGGGAGATCGGCCGCGACTTCGGCACCATCGGCATGCGCAAGGGCCAGCACACCATCGAGGTGACCACCTACCGGGCGGAGGCCTACGACCCGGATTCCCGCAAGCCCGTGGTGGCGTTCGGAACGTCCCTGGAGGACGACCTGTTCCGCCGCGATTTCACCATGAACGCCATGGCGCTGCGGCTGCCCTCGCTGGAACTGGTGGACCCCTATGGCGGCGTGAAGGATCTGCACGCGGGCCTGCTGCGCACCCCGGGCGCACCGTCGTCGTCGTTCTCCGATGATCCCCTGCGGATGATGCGCGCCGCGCGATTCGCCTCGCAACTGGGGGTCACCGTGGCTCCGGAGGTGTCGGCAGCGATGAAGGATATGGCCGGCCGGATCGAGATCATCTCCGCCGAACGCGTCCGCGACGAACTGGTCAAGCTGGTCAACGGCAAGGACCCGCGCACCGGTGTGGACCTGCTGGTGGACACCGGGTTGGCCGACTATGTGCTGCCGGAAGTTGCCGCGCTGCGGCTGGAAATCGATGAGCACCACCGGCACAAGGACGTCTACCAGCACTCGCTCACCGTGCTGGAGCAGGCCTGCAGCCTGGAGACGGATGACGACGGCGCGCTGCCGGGTCCGGACTTCGTCCTGCGGTTCGCCGCGCTGATGCACGACGTCGGCAAACCGGCTACCCGCCGCTTCGAACCTTCCGGTGCGGTCAGCTTCCGCCACCACGACTTGGTGGGCTCCAAGCTCACCGCCAAGCGGATGAAGAAGCTGCGCTTCGACAATGACACCATCAAGGCCGTGTCCCGGCTGGTGGAATTGCACATGCGTTTCTACGGCTATGGAGAGGCAGGCTGGACGGATTCGGCCGTTCGCCGCTACGTCAACGACGCCGGGCCGCTGCTGGAACGCCTGCACCGGCTGACCCGCTCCGATGTCACCACGCGCAACAAGCGCAAGGCGGAGCAGTTGGCCTTTGCCTATGACGACTTGGAGCAGCGGATCGCCACGTTGCAGGAGCAGGAGCAACTTGAGGCCGTGAGGCCGGACCTGGACGGCGCCCGGATCATGGCGCTGCTGGGTATCAAGCCCGGGCCGTTGGTCGGCCGGGCCTACAGGTTCTTGTTGGAAGAACGGCTGGAAAACGGACCGGCGGCGCCGGAAGAGGCCGAGGCGAAACTACTGGCCTGGTGGCGGGAGCAGCCGGAATTTACGGAGCAGCCCTAGCCATGGCCGCGGGTGGTCCGCACGACTTCCCGGTGCTCTGGCTGATGCGCCATGGCGAAACCGAGTGGTCGCGGGACCACCGGTACACCGGGCTGACCGATTTGGAGCTCACGCCGGCCGGCGTCCAACAGGCCCGCGACGCCGCTGTGAAGCTGGCCGGAGTCCGTTTCCGCACCGTACTGACGTCTCCCTTGGTCCGTGCCCGGCGGACTGCCGAACTGGCCGGTTATCCGGGTGCGGAAGTGGTGTCGGAAGCGCACGAGTGGGACTACGGCGACTATGAAGGCCTGCAGAGCGCCGTGATCCGGGACAAAGATCCCTCATACCTCATCTGGACCCACGGCGTCCGCGGCGGCGAGTCGCTGCAACAAGTGGCAGACCGGGCCGACCATGTGATCGCGAAAGTACGGGACGGCGGGGACGGTGCAGCTTTCAGCGGCGGGACTTCCGGCCGTGCTTCCGTAGGCCGCCCGGTGCCCGGCGCGTCAGTCTCCGGCACGACGTCTGCCGAAACGTCCGAACCGCGGCAGGTCCTGCTGGTGGCCCACGGACACTTCCTCCGTGTGCTGGCCGCCCGGTGGCTCGGGATGGAACCGGTCGAGGGCCGGCATTTTGTCCTGGAGACTGCTGCCGTCTGCCGGTTGGGCTGGGACAAGAAGACGCCCGCGATAGCCGGCTGGAACCTCTAGCCACCGGCGGCAATCGCGCTGGGATGACTCATCACCGCCGGTCATCCTTGATATGACATCCAGCTACAGGCGTAGCATCGGCGGCACAGTGAACGTGGTGACAATCGGCTGGCGGATAGTTGCAGCGACACGTCGTGGCTCGCTGCAACTATTCCCCACTCGATGACCGGCGGTGAGTCTCGGCGCATCGGCCGCGTCGAGGGTCGCTGAACCGTCCGTGAAGGGTGAGGCTGGGGTGCGCCGCCGTCGTTCTTCGGCGTGTTGTCGAGGACACGCCGGTAGAAAGAGGGAAAGCGCAACAAGTTCCGCGAATCGGCTAGGCAGGACCAGCAGTGCTCGGGTACGTTAAAGACGTCCGATTGAACTTTCTCAATCAGGAGAGTTGGATCCGGACTGTTTCTATTGGCGCTATCAAGAAAGGGAGGTGGGATCTGTGATCATGACCAAGACGCCGGGCGGAGTGTTTAACTCCTTCGCCGCGCTCCGACGACCCGCCTCCGCCATTTCTGCGCACTAGAACTACGCTGATTGGGCCGGTTCATGTCATGAACCGCCGCCTTTCCTCAATCACCGCATTTCTCTAGCTCTCCCGCGCGGAGGCCTCACCTTCTGTTTGAGGACTTCGCTATGAGCACTCTTACCGCATTTCCTTCTGCCCATGTGGCCGCCTCAGCCGGTTCTTTAACAACCGCCAGGGGCTCCGTACCGGCAGCCGAAATTCCTCTGGATGCCGCCATGTTTCCTGCCCGAATTCCCACCCATTCCCGAGAGGAAACCCTCATGAAACCGCTGGATGCAGCTATATCGCCTGCACCCGAACGATCCATCCGTCCGTCCGAACCGCGCTCGTCCAATGAGGGGCAGCACGGCCACGGCCAGCTGATCAGCGCCGGAGGCTTGCGCGATCTTGATGCAGCCACCGGTCCCGGGGGCAGCGTTGCAGAAGCTTCCGGCTCAAAGGCCGTCGGTTCCGCCGGGGCGGCGCCCGAACAGGCCGCAGCTGCGGCGATGCCGAATTTCTTGGCTAGGCAGGAGGTGAATGCCATGATCCGCAAGCTCCGCCAAAGCGTCTCGCTCTGGAAACGAATACAGAACGTGCGTGTTGATGATCAGCGCTTGGAACAAGTGCGCGACGATTTGCTGTCGCACCAGCAACTCATCCGCTGAAGTTCCCAGCCAAGCAGGTGCAATTAAATACGCCGTCCTGTGGGGACACTTTCGCGAGGAGGATCCGATGAATCACATTGGACCCGATGTAGCTTCAGGCCCGCGCTGGGTTGCTGCCCGGCGCGGGCTTCCGCTTTTAACCGGCCGATGACTGCTCCGGAATCAGCCTCGCCGGGGCACGTGAATCTTCCCTTGTTTTGCGCCGCTGGCGGCACATCCGGGCCGGGTCGTGATTATTGGACCATGATGGAACGTTTTGCCAAGGATCAGTAAGTATGCTTATTGTGGAGGCATCGCAACCTGAGGAGGCAACATGATCGGTTTCATCATCGCAGGGCTTGTTATCGGAGCCCTCGCTCGCCTTATTAAGCCTGGAAAGCAGAACCTGGGGCTGCTGGCTACCTTGCTGCTTGGCATAGTCGGAGCAATCATCGGCGGTGTCATCGCGAACCTGCTCGGTACCGGGGACATCATGGAGCTGAACGTTATTGGGTTCATTGTCGCTGTCATCGCAGCGGTGCTCCTGATCGGTGTGGCCGAGAGCCTCTCCGGCCGTCGGGCTGTTCGCCGCTAAGGTCGCAGCACTAATAAACGCAGATGGCCTGCCGCGCAACGTCGCGGCAGGCCATCTCTGTCTCGGGCAACCCTTTGATTGCCCATAACGACTGGCATAGGCGCGCAACATCCGCTCCAACTCTCCGATGGGTTTCCACCGTTAGGACGCGGAGCGCGGTGGCAGCGACGCGGTGCCGGCAGTGCGCTCCTGACACGCGGACGGAGCCTGGACGCCCGGCAGGGAGGGAAACGTTGCAGCGGCCCCTCGTATTTTGCTCCGGCACGGACCGGTGACGGCGGCGTTTGCGGCTGATACGTTGGCTGTGGGCGGCACTGCTGTCCATATAGCCCATGCGAGGGAAGAAGGACGAAGATGTCTGAACCGGCTCCGCTGACCGATCTGGAGATTGCCCGCCGCGCTACCTTGCGGCCCATTACCGAGATTGCCGAGGCGGTGGGGATCCCGACGGAGGCTGTGGAACTTTACGGCAGCTACAAGGCGAAGATTGACCCGGCCAAGCTCGGTGCGGGCTTCGAGGAACCCCGCGGCCAGGTGGTCCTGGTGACGGCGATGTCGCCGACGCCGGCAGGCGAGGGCAAGTCGACGCTGACGGTGGGACTGGCGGACGCGCTGACGAAGGCAGGCCACAAGACCATGGTGGCCATCCGCGAACCGTCGCTGGGCCCGATTCTGGGCATGAAGGGCGGCGCGACCGGCGGCGGCTACTCGCAGGTGCTCCCGATGGATGACATCAACCTGCACTTCACCGGGGACTTTCACGCCATTACCTCGGCCAACAACGCGTTGATGGCGCTCGTGGACAACCACATCTACCAAGGCAACGCCCTGGGCATCGACCCGCGGCGGCTGACGTTTAGGCGGGTCCTGGACATGAACGACCGGGCCCTGCGCCAGGTCGTTATCGGGCTCGGCGGGCCCACCCAGGGCGTGCCGCGCGAAGCGGGCTTCGACATCACGGTGGCCTCCGAGGTGATGGCTGTTTTCTGCCTCTCGTCCGGCCCGGCCGACCTGAAGGCCCGGCTGTCGCGCATCACCGTCGGCTACACCTACGACCGCAAGCCGGTGTCGGTGGCCGACCTGGGCGTGCAGGGCGCCCTGGCCATGCTGCTCAAGGACGCCATCAAGCCGAACCTGGTGCAGACCATCGCCGGCACGCCCGCCTTTGTGCACGGCGGCCCGTTCGCCAACATCGCCCACGGCTGCAATTCGCTGCTCGCCACCCAGACCGCCCGGCGGCTCGCCGACGTCGTGGTCACGGAGGCCGGCTTCGGCTCGGATCTGGGCGCGGAAAAGTTCATGGACATCAAGGCCCGGGTCGGGGAATTCGCGCCGTCTGCCATCGTGGTGCTGGCCACCATCCGCTCCCTGAAGATGCACGGCGGCATCCCCAAGGACCAACTCAAGGAGCCGAACCTGGAAGCCGTCCAGGCCGGCATCGCCAACCTCGAACGCCATGTGGACAACGCTGCCAAGTTCGGCCTCACGCCGGTGGTGGCCATCAACAAGTTCACCACCGACAGCCCAGAGGAACTGGACTGGGTGCTGGATTGGTGCCGGCAGAAGGGCGTTGAAGCTGCGGTGGCCGATGTCTGGGGCCAAGGCGGCGGCGGAACCGGCGGCGACGCGCTGGCCGCGAAGGTGGCACAGGTGCTGCAGCAGCAACAGTCCTTCTCTCCGCTGTATGACCTGGACCTGACCGTGGAGAAAAAGATCGAGACCATCGCCCAGCAGATCTACGGTGCGGACCATGTGGAGTTCACCAGTCCGGCCCGCAAGCGGTTGGCCGAGATTGAGGCGAACGGCTGGGGCAAACTGCCGGTGTGCATGGCCAAGACGCAGTATTCCTTCACCGACGACCCCTCGGTGCTGGGGGCGCCCAGCGGTTTCAGCATCACCGTGCGCGACCTGATCCCCAAGACCGGGGCGGGTTTCATCGTGGCGCTGACGGGCGATGTGATGACCATGCCGGGTCTGCCGAAGGAACCGGCGGCGGGCCGCATGGACGTGGACGACGACGGCGTCATCACCGGACTCTTCTAGCGCCACCTGGGTGGTTTCTGGGCGGCCCGACCAAGGCGTCCTGCGTTCAGAACACGGGTTTTAGAACACGCGGTTCAGCACCGGAGTGCGCAGTGCCAGCAAGGTCAGAGCGAAGGAGCCGACGGTCGCTATGGAGAACTTCAGCGACATCAGCGCCAGCGTGGGCTTTTGGTCGGGGAAGACGTGGAACGTCAACCAGGTCAGGAACAGGTAGTGGCAGAGGAACACCCCAAAGGAGGCGTTGGATAGCTGGACGAGCGTGCGGCCCAGCCAGCTGGCCGGCTGCCACCCGGCCAGCAGGTGGTACGTGGCGGTAAAGATGCACAGGGCTGCCGCCGTGACGCCCAGCCCTACATAACTTGACGGCGTGATGATGTTCAGCAGCGGAGTGGAATCCTGGTTGATCCAGTGCCAGATGTTGAAAACGGAGAGCACGACGGCGGCACCTCCTGCCGCTTTGGCGGCAGCGCGGGGGACGCGCAGCTGAGTAAGGACCCGACCGGCCATGAAGTAACCCAGATAGGGGAACCACTGGGTCAAGATGTTCCACGGATACTCCCAGCCCCACTCGAACTGGATACTGGCCGCCTGCAGGCTGAACAGCGCCAGGGTCAGGACCAGCACGGCGCAGGTCGCGGCTGCGGCGCGCTGCAGCGGAACTCGGTTCAGGTAGCTGGCCAGCGGCGGCGCCACCAGATACAGGCCCAGGATCAGCCACAGGAAGTAGAGGTGCGGATACACCTGGGTGTCGAAGACTGACACCAGCACCTCGCCCGGATGCAGCTCGCGGCCCAGGATCAGGTAGTTGCCAATGAAGATGTAAACCAGATGCCAGACCACCAGGGCGGGCAGCAGCCGCAGCGCACGCTTCCGGTAAAAGGCCTTGGCGCCTTCGGTATGCGCCCGCGGTGCCAGCACCAAGGCACCGGAGATGGTGACGAAGACGGGCACAACCCAAATGAAGGCGATGTCGATGATCGCTGCCGGCAGCCAATCAGGCTGCGCGCGGGCGTCGTCGTCGCCGGCCAACTCGCCGAAGGAGTGGATGGCCACCACTCCGACAATGCTGACGATGCGCAGGATGTCCAGGGCATAGTTGCGGCGCGGGCGGGGGGCCGCTCCGTCAAGCTGCCCGGAAGGGGACGGGGAGGGTACGGCCATGGACCCAATCTACCCGGGCCCCGTTGCCGCCCCGGCAAAGGTTAAGGGGCCGGTCCTTGGCGGACCGGCCCCTTAATCCGGAGTGCGTCTTAGTTGTCGGACTCGCCGCGGATGAAGGCTTCAACCTTTTCGCGGGCGGTCTCGTCGTCGTACTGTTCCGGCGGGGACTTCATGAAGTAACTCGAGGCCGAAAGGATCGGTCCGCCGACGCCGCGGTCCAGGGCGATCTTGGCCGCACGGATCGCGTCGATGATCACGCCCGCGGAGTTCGGGGAGTCCCAGACTTCGAGCTTGTATTCCAGCGAGACCGGGGCATCGCCGAAGTTGCGGCCCTCCAGCCGAACGAACGCCCACTTGCGGTCATCCAGCCAGGACACGTAGTCGGAGGGGCCGATGTGCACGTCGTCGTCGCCAAGAACGGCCGAGGTGTTCGAGGTGACAGCCTGGGTCTTGGAGATCTTCTTGGACTCCAGACGCTCGCGCTCCAGCATGTTCTTGAAGTCCATGTTGCCGCCGACGTTGAGCTGGTAGGTCCGGTCCAGGACCACGCCGCGGTCTTCGAACAGTTTGGCCATCACGCGGTGCGTAATGGTGGCACCGATCTGGCTCTTGATGTCGTCGCCGACAATGGGAACGCCGGCGGCGGTGAACTTGTCCGCCCATTCCTTGGTCCCGGCGATGAAGACCGGAAGCGCGTTGACGAAGGCCACGCCGGCGTCAATGGCGCACTGGGCGTAGAACTTGGCTGCCTGCTCGGAACCCACCGGCAGGTAGCAGACCATGACGTCAACCTTGGCGTCACGCAGCGCGGCAACCATGTCCACGGGCTCGTCGTCGGATTCCACGATGGTCTCGCGGTAGTACTTGCCCAGGCCGTCCAGCGTGTGGCCGCGCTGTACCTTGATGCCGGTGGCCGGAACGTCGGCAATCTTGATGGTGTTGTTCTCGCTGGCGCCGATCGCGTCGGCCAGGTCCAGGCCCACCTTCTTGCCGTCCACATCAAACGCCGCGACAAACTGCACGTCGTCGACGTGATAGGCGCCGAACGCGACGTGCATGAGTCCGGGGATCGTTGCGCTCGGGTCGGCGCCACGGTAGTAGTGGACACCCTGGACCAGCGAGGCCGCACAGTTTCCAACACCGACGATCGCTACCCGGATGGGGTTCTCTGCCACGGTTCTCCTTCGAAACACTTCTGTCTGGCCGCACGCCGATGGCGGGCAGCCTATCCAGTCTACGCCGTGTTTCAACGCTCTGCCGGGCCAGGCCATTCCCGAGAGGGCAGCACTATTTCCGGAGAGGGGCCGGCTAACCGCTCACTCCGGTGGAATCGTGCGGCTGTCCCACCGGCTTCGATTCGGGCGAACCGCGTTGGCGCAGGTAGACGGAGAGGATCACCATGGACCAGACGGCCAAAAATTCGGACTGCCAGTTCTGCAGCGTCCGGTTCCAGAACTCCGGCGAGCCCAGATAGCCAGCCCAGCTGCCCGGATCCTGCAGGTTGCCGATTTGGTTCTCGGCGAAGGCACTGAAGCCGCTGATTGACTGCACCAACCAAGACGCTATGAAAATGGAACCCATCACTAGGCCCAGCGAATTCGAGAACACTTTGGTGCGCCAGCCGCCTGCCTTGGCCCATTTGGGTGAATCGGGCCGGGCGTACCGGGCCAGGAGTTGTTCCTTGTCCGACTCCTTGCCCCGCTTGTCCAGCTCCTTCGACTCGGGGGAGCCTTTCTGCACAAACCAAATGCTCAGCAGGATCAGCAGCAGGAACTGCAGGTATTCGGACTGCCAGTTTTCGGAAACGTCCACCACAAAGCTGGACGACGCGACGTACTGCCAGAACGAAATGGTCTCCAGGCCCGAGTCGATCTGCTCCTCATTGAAGTAGGCGAGCCCGGAGAACGCCTGGCCGACCAGCGAGGCGACGAACAGCAGGCCGAAAATGGTGCCCAGACCATTGGTGAGCAGCGGGTTGTGTCTCATCGGGCCATCACCCCGATCGCCGCCATGTAGATCAGCCCGGCGGAAATGACTCCCAGCAGGATCCAGAAAGACCAGCGCATCTCAGCTCCCGTCCACTACACAGTCGTAGGGGCGTTCGCCCCGGAACGTGCAGCCCGCACCGAGGACCTTCCAGCGGTCTCCCGATCGGGTCAGGAACAGGGTGTCCGTGTCCAGCACCACCTGGGCATTTCGTCCGTATGCCTGGCTCCCGGTCACCTTTCCGGCAGCGGGCAGGTCAAACTGCAGGATCTTCTGCGGGCAGCTGCCGGGTTCATCGCCCTCGGTTTCTTCAACCGCCACCGGGGCCAGGAAGGCACATGCTGCGGCGCCGTCGCCGGCCTGGACCGCGGTTAGGAACCCGCTGGCGGCGGCAGCGGCATCCTCACTGCCAGGGTTCAACGATGAACATCCGGCGGCCCCGAGGGCCAGCACCAGGAGCGCTGCCAGCGGCGGGAGATGCTGCAGGCGCCGGTTGAAACGACTCGTGTGCATTTCTCCTCCTGCCCGGTCAGTACCCGGGCACGAGCGGTTCCAAACCGAGTTCTGCTCGCCTTGTGTGATCCTCAGGCGGGAAGACGGCGGGCATTGCGCAGCCGCCGCACCAGCTTCAAGGCCGGCGAGGGCAGCACGGTGCGCAGCTTCGAGCGCATCTTGCGGCGCTGCACCGCGGCCAGCCGTTCCGGATCCGTCGCCAGTTTTCCGGCCCGGGCTCGTTCGGCGAAGTTCACCAGCAGGTCGTCCAACGGCACGGTTTGGGCATGGAAGTAGTTGTCCCGCAGCCACCGAGGGTCCGGGTGCCGGAACCGGCCGGCCACCAGATCCTCCAGGTTTCCCACCAGTCCGGAACCGTCGAAGACCTTGTTCAGCATCTGTTCCGAGAGGCCGAAGTCGTCCAGGATCAGCACCGGCAGGCCGGCGTCGAGCGCCTCCAGGGCCGCGGTGGAGCTGACCGTGACCATTGCCGCGGCCGGCGTGAGCTGAGCGGACATGGGACCGGTGCAGAACTGCAGCTCGTGCCCGCCGACCGCCCGCGCCGCCACCAGATCCGACCAGAGCTGGTCGAAGGGGTACTGCTCCAGGTGCGTCTGCGGCTCGCCGGCCCACGCCCGCAACTTCACCCGCACCGACAGTTCCGGCCGGCGCCGCGCCAACGCCGCCAAGGCCTGCAGGATGGCCACGCGCTGGTCGCGCTCCACCGGAACCTTGGCCTGCGGCGCAAAGACCACCGAACGCAGCGGAACCTGCTGCGGTTCCGGGCGGCCCGGCGAGGCCAAGAACGGCAGCCGTGAGACCAGGATCCGCTGCGGCAGCCTCATGGCATCGGCCAGATCGCTGAACGCGCGGCATTCGGCATGGCTGTGCGTGATGAAAGCGTCGCCGAGGGCACGGTAGTTCAGCGCCTTGCGGGTCGCCGGGAAAGCAACGCCAGGCAGCGCGGACAGCAGCGCCGGCCGGTGCGGCATCCGGGAGGCCTGCGCGAAAACTTCTTCCACCACGGGTCCGGTGGCCGCTGCCAGCACGACGTCGGCGCCCGCCAAGGCGGTCCGCAGACCCGAGGCGGTGATCACCCGTGGCGCTTTGCCGGCCAGGAACGTCCCGGCGGTGGCTGCCTGGATCTGTTCCAGCGTCGGCAGGATGGGGGAGCGGACCAGCAGCACTTCGCGCTCCCAGCCCTCCCCAAGAAATTCCAGCGTGGCGCAGGCGAACTTCAGGTAGGAATCGCTGTCTGCAACCGCCAGCACGCGGAACGGCTGGACCACCGTGTTGTCCCCGCCGTCTGAGGACTCGGCTGTGCCTTGCGGACCCACTGTCATCCCTTCCCTCCTTCGCGCAGCGAACTGCTCAGGTGCCGGCGCAGTTCTTCCGATGTCTCCGGCAACCACCAGTCGTTCGGTACCGGTTGTCCCTTCAGCGGTACGCCGGACGGGCTCAGGATCAGGCGCAAGGAGGCCAGGACCGTGGAGGGCAGAGCGCGGACAACCTGCCCGGGCCGCAGGCCGCGCAGACGCATCTCCACCGGAATCGTGTGCTGCTTGACGCGGATCATCGGGTGCCCGTCCAATTCGTTGAGTAGGTCCGCTTGTTCCCGGCGGTGCGGAAAATAGGCCACGGGCCCCTCGTCGGTCAGCGACCGCACCCAGTCCTTGTACGGTTCGGGCCGGATCAACTTGTCGGCGGGCATGGCCGAACCAACCACGATGGTCGGCTCGAGAATGCTCTCGGTGACCGGCTGGGTGCCCAGCCACTCGAACCGGTGCCGTTCCAAATGGCCGCCGAGGGCCCTGAACTTCTTCTCCACGGCGTCCGGCACGGACAAAGCCGTGAAAACCAAGAGTCGGCCCTGGCTCGCCATCCGGCGCAGGGTCCACCACGTGGCCAGGCCCAGCGCCTTCCGCCGCATGGTCGGCACAGCCCGCGGACGGATCAGCGGGGTGGGCCCGTCGCTGACCAGCATCTGCAGCAGGCTCAGCGTTGCCAGGCCGTCGTCCACGATGACTAGCTCGTCAGCGACCACGCCGCGCAAAAGCTCGGTCTGCACCTTGCCGGAATAGGCATCGCCGGTCACCCAGCGGTCCAGCTTCCGGCTGCGGACCGCGGGCAGGGCGGACGACGGCGGCGTGAACCGGACGCCGCTTGGCACCTGGGCCATCAGCGACTTCAGCGTGCTGTCCATGCCGACGGCGTCGCTGCGTGGGTGGATCAGCGTTTCCTGTCCAAGCAGCCCGGCGCCGTGGGCCTCGACGGCGCTGAGCAACTGCAAAGGCGACTCTGCCCAGACGGCTGCCCGGCCGAAGCGCGGACGGACCAGTTCGCTCCGGTGCCCCCGCCTGGTTTTGGATCCGGGCTTCGGGTGGGCCAGCCTGCGGTCCACTGCCGGGCCCAACTGGGCGAGGAACGCTGCCGTGACCGCTGTCTCCGTCATCACTTCCGCCTCACGAAGCCACAGCCGATTTGATTTTGCGGACGGCTCGCCGGCCCATCCGCCCGACTTTGGCCAGCGGACGCACGCCGTCCGCCGGGGGCAATCCGCCCGGGAGTTGGAGCTTGGTCAGCCGCCGCCGCTTGAAGTAGCGCATCTGGGGTCCGTCCTGGATGCTGTGCAGATAGCCCTCCGCACTGGGGCGGACTGCCGCCAGCGTTTCTGCCTGCATGCAATAGGAGACGGCCTCGACCAGCGGCTGGAGTCTCCGCGCGCCCGGAGTGTCCGCACCGTCCTGGTCCGGCGCCTGGACGTCCCGTTCCACCACGGCGTCGATGATGGTGACCGGCACGCGGTTGCTGTTTTCGTACGGACTCAGCCGCTCCAGCAGCAGCGCTGTCCCGACGGCTGCGACGTCGATGTTGAACAGGTATTTGGCTGTCATCAGCGCGGTGGAGAAGCAGCTCACCACCAATTGCGGCTGAAGCCGCTGCATGACCACTTCGGCCGGGGCGGAGGATTCCAGGATGTCCAGCTGCACGCCAAGCTCCTGGGCCTCGGCCTCGATGGAGCGGACGGCTCCCGGCCCGGCGCTGGGGTGGGGTTTGAACACGCAATGCCTGATTCCCCGGTCTTTGGCCTTCTCGATCATCCGGCGGTGAAGCATTACTTCTTCCTCGGCCGAGAGGATCCCCAGGTCGGCCAAGTACTGGCCCAGCAGCAGGGCGGTTCCGGCGCCTGCATCCGGCTGGCGGGCTGCCGGAAGGGCCAGGGGCGGCAACGACCGGTCCAGTTCTTCCATGGCGCGGCGCAGCGAAGCCGGATCCACCGGAACCAGTTTCGGCTCGTGTTCGCGCAGCAGCTGCGGGCGCAGACCCGGAACCAGATCAACGTACAGCAGCGAATCCAGCCGCTGGGCCACGGCCAACGGGACGGGGTTCCGGGTGGGGCCGTAGCTCATCAGGCCGTCCGAATGCACCGAGACCCGGGCGCTGGCGAAGATGCGGGCCAACGCGATCGCAGGGTCCACCTGGATGGATTCGACGTAGAGGTGGACCGGGTCGCCGCCAAGCTCCCATTCCGACCGCAGCAGCTTTTGCCACAGGTCCAGGTCTTGTTCGCGCGGACTGAACTGGCCGGGCCGGCGGGGCCAGAGCAGGCTGCTCAGGTCCACGACGCGGTCGAACCGGCTGGCCGCCTCGGCGAAACCCGGTGCCTCGTGGAACGGAACGGTGACTTCCGGAATCATCGCGTTGTTGGTCAGCACCAAAATGCGTTCATTGTCCGTCTCTGGCAAGGCAGCGTCGTCGATGGCTGCTGCCAGCGAGACGCATTGATACAGCGTTGAGACGACAAAAAGCTCTTTCACTACAATGCTCCGATTGCTGTTTCCAGCGTCTTGCGCCGGCGGTCCCCCAGGGCCTGCAGCCCGGCGGCGACCGCAGGGGCCGGAAGGCCGGTCACGGCGGCGCGCACGCCGGACGAAAGTTCCTGGCGGACAGCCCGGGTCATGGAATCCGACCGATCGAGGTGGTGGCAGGCGATGGCCAGGAATTGCCGGATGGCTTTCGGCCGAAAACGGTCTGCCTCGCGGTCTTCCGCCACCAACCGGAAAACTTCGGCGTAGCTGCGCAGGAAATCCAATTGCCTGCGGTCGAAGACCTGGCTCAACGATGTCGCTACGCCGCGGCGATAGAACGCGCCCAATTGATCCGAGACCGCATAGGAGGCCGCCTGCAGATGCAGGCGCCAGATCCACGGCCGGTCCTCGGCGGTATGCAGACCGTCGAGGAAGTGCAGCAGGCCGGCCTCTTTGAGCGCGCCGTCGAAGATGCCGAAGGGCGCGAACGGGTAATCGACCATGGTCGAATCGTCCGAAGGCCCAATGTCCCGGCGAGGATCGAGGGCGATGCCGCGCACCGCCTGCGGGGCCCGGTGAACGGTCCGCACTCCGTTCGTGTGGCGGATGTGGTCCACGCGGAGGAAGTCCACGCCCAGCTGCCTGATTTCTTCGGTGGTCCGGGACAGGTGCCCGGGGGCGTACCAGTCGTCCGGATCGAAGAAGGCGATGTACCGTCCCGTGGCGGCGTCCAGGCCTTGGTTGCGCGCCGCGGCTAGGCCGCCGGCTGTGTCGTTGCGGTGGATCTGCAGGCCGGGGAGCCGGCCGCTGAAGGCAGCGGCCAGCTCCCCGGTCCCGTCGGTGGAACCATCATCGATGACGATGATTTCCATCACCGAGGGATCATCGAACTGGCGGGTCAGGCTGGTCATCGCGTCGCGGATGAAAGGTGCCTGGTCTTTCGCCGGGATGATGACGCTCAGTAATGGCTGGTTCATAAGGTGCTTAGCCGTCCACCCGGCGCAGCCGGGACAGCGGTGCCAGTTCGCCCGGGAAGACGCGCTTGACGCCGTCGCCCATCGCTTCTTCCAGGATCCGGATGTCGCGGATCAGCGCCTCGAAGCCCTTCGGCTCCAGCGAGGACGCCTGGTCCGAGCCCCACATGGTCCGGTCCAGCGTGATGTGCCGCTCCACCGTGACCGCGCCCAGCGCGACCGCGGCGAGCGAGATCTGCAGGCCGCGCTCGTGCCCGGAGTAGCCCACCGGCACCTGGTAGCGCTCCTGCAGCGTGCTGATCATCCGCAGGTTCGCCTCTTCCGGCGGCAGCGGGTAGGTGGAGGTGGCGTGCATCAGGATCAGCTTGTCCGTGCCCAGGGTCTCCACCGCCTTGTCGATCTGCTCGATCGTGGACATGCCGGTGGAGAGGATCACCGGCTTGCCGGTCTCGCGCAGCGCGGTCAGCAGGTCCAGGTCGGTGACCGAGGCGGAAGCGACCTTGTGGGTCAGCGCGCCGGCCTCTTCCATGAATGCGACCGAGGGAACATCCCAGGGCGAGGCGAAGCAGTGCAGGCCGCGGTCGGCGGCGTGCGAGATCAGCTTCTGGTAGATCGGCATGTCGAACTCCACCCGGTACCGGTAGTCCAGGTAGGTCATCTCGCCCCACGGGGTGGAGCGCATCTTGTCCCGCATGTCCATCGGGGTGGAGATCTCCGGGGTGCGCTTCTGGAACTTCACCGCGTTCGCGCCGGCCTCGGCGGCGACGTCGATCAGCTGCTTGGCGATCTCGATGTCGCCGTTGTGGTTGATCCCGATCTCGCCGATCACGTAGACCGGCTGCCCGGCACCGACCTGCACGTCACCGATCGCGACGGGAGCCGGCGCACCGGCGGGAACAGTGTTCGAAACGGTAGCTTCGGTAGTCATGAGCTGCACTCTTTCTGTTATTGCTGTGGCTTGTTCTTGGCGGCCGCCTGCGTCGTCGGCACCGCTCCGCGCGGCGAGGATGAGTTCGCAGACCTCGCGGACCGCGCCTTCGCCGCCATGGTGCTGAAGCACAGTCCGTGCCGCAGCTTTGACCTCGGCGCGGGCATCGCCCACAGCCACCGGCCAACCAACGACGCCCATGGCGGGCAAGTCGTTGACGTCGTTGCCCACGTAGGCAACCCGGTCGGGATCCAGCCGGTGGGCGGCCATCCAGCTGCGGACGGCTCCGGCCTTGTCCGCGACGTCCTGGAGGACGTCGATGCCGAGCTTGAGCGCCCGGGCGCTGACCACCTTGTTCCGTTCGGTGGACAGAATCAGTTGGGGAATTCCGGTGCTGCGCAGCCGGGAGATTCCCATGCCGTCTTCGCGGCTCACGCGGACGAATTCCTCGCCCTCGGCATTCACGAAGGCGTGGTCGTCGGTGTGGACGCCGTCGAAGTCCATCACCAGGGCATCCACGTCAAGGCCGCCGGCCAGGGGACCCGTTGCCTGATCGGCCAGCGCGCGGACCACGGCCAGGTCTTCCAGCGAGTCGATTTCGACCGCATGCTCGGCCGGCACTTCCTGCAGCTTCAGCCGGCCGAAGAAGCGGTGCTTGCGGGCCAGGAAACCCTCGGTGCGCATTGCGTAGAACGCTCCGGTTTCGCGGTACTGGGGCGTGCGGTCCTGCCGGCGGGGGCGCACTTCGGCGCTGTGCCCGACGGCGGTGACGGCACCGTCGTCGTCATGCATCCAGTGGAATGCGTGGCTCTCGGTGGCGGAGAAGGCAACGTCGGCGCGGTCCTCCAGCACATCCATCACGGCTTCGTTCAGGTGGCCCGGATCGATGAACGGGGACGTGCACTGCATCAGGACCGTGACCGCCGGCTGCCGGGGCAGCGATGCGAGCACGTGGAGCACAGCGGATTCGCTGCTGGCGGTGTCACCGGAGAGGTCCGCGGGCCGCATGACCACGCGGGCGCCGCAGCGTTCGGCTTCGGCGGCGATGTCCGGATGATCGGTGCTGACGACGACGTCGGTCACCACCGGGGCCGCCAGCGCACTGTCCACGGCGCGGGCCACCAGGCTGCGCCCGGCCACGGGCTTCAGGTTCTTGAAAGGGATCCCTTTGGAGCCGCCGCGGGCCGGGATGACGACCAGGACTTCCTGGGGGTCGGTGTAACTCATTGGAGTCACGCTAGGAAGCGCCGGTAACGGCCAGGGGTGCCCAAGGTTACGGGGAGGCGAGCAACAGCGGACGTTTCACCCAACCCGCCGTACGCTTTCGCAGCTGTGGCCGATAGTGCGGCCGCCAGTACGCTTGGAGCATGCCCGGGCCCCGCTCTTCGCGCCGCAGACCGCTGCGCATTGTGGTGCCCAGCCGCAACGACCCATTCCTTAAGCAGTTCACCGAGCTGGTGGGCGGGCCCTTGGGCCGGCACAGCGCCCCGGGCCTGGTCTCGCCCGGCTTCTTCACCGTTGAGCGCGTGCTGATTATCTTGACCACGTTCGCCGCGCTGCTCTCGGTCCTGGTCAAGACGCCGTGCCGGCTAGAAGGCTGGGAGCTGCCGGACTACTTCTACATGGGCTGTTATTCGGACTGGCCGGTGCTGTTCGAAACCCGCGGGCTGGCCGAAGGCGTGGTGCCGTTCGTCAGCGCGGGCAGTTCGTTTGAGTACCCGGTCCTGCTCGGGCTGCTGGCCGGGGCTACGGCGTGGCTGGTTCCGGGCGAGGGCGTGTCTGCGGGCCGGGCACTGGCCTATTTCGACATCAACGCCACGCTTGCGGCCGTGGCGTGGGTGGTCACCGTGGTCGCCACGGCGCGCATGAGCCACCGGCGGCCTTGGGATGCAGCCATGGTGGCACTGGCACCGGGAATCGTGCTGGCAGGGACGATCAACTGGGACCTGTGGGCCGCCATGCTGGCGGCCCTGGCGATGCTCGCCTTCGCGAGGCGTCGGCCGGTCCTGGCCGGCGTGTTTATTGGCCTTGGCGCGGCGCTGAAGTTGTATCCGGTGCTGATCCTCGGCGCCATCCTGCTGCTGGCAGTCCGCACCGGGCGGTACCGCCCGCTGGCCGCGTCCGCCGCTGCTGCGGCTGCAGTCTGGCTGGCAGCCAACCTGCCGTTCATGCTGCGGGATTTTGGCAGCTGGTTCCATTTTCTGGATTACAGCCGGCAGCGCGAGGCCGGATATTCGTCCATCTGGTACGCCTACAACCTCACCGCGCAGCGGCAGCAACTGCCCGTCCTCAGCCCGGAGTTCATCAACACCGCATCCTTCCTGCTGTTCGCGGCGGCCTGCGCAGGGATCGCGGCGCTGGCCCTGGCCGCGCCGCGCCGTCCGCGGATGGCGTCGCTGGTGTTCCTGGTGGTGGCCGCGTTCGTGCTCACCAACAAGGTGTATTCGCCGCAGTTCGTCCTCTGGCTGGTGCCGCTGGTTGCGCTGGCCCATCCGCGCTGGCGCGACTTCCTGATCTGGCAGTTCTTCGAGGTGATGCATTGGTGGGCCATCTGGATGCACCTGGGCCAGGTCACCAGCGGCGGCGAGGCGGTGCGGAATCTGGATGCGCCCTATTACGTGCTGGCAGTCCTGGCCCACATAGCCGCAACGGCATACATCATGGGAAAGGTGGTCTGGGCCATCTGGCTGCCTCAACATGATCCGGTCCGGCGGGTGGATACCGATGATCCCCAAGGCGGCGAGTTTAACGGTGCTGCCGATAAGTTCGCGCTCCCGTTGCCGGGCCGCGTCTCCGCGGCACTGGAGCCGGGGCCCGGCGCGGGAGGCGCCGCGCTCAAATATTCTTCAACCGGCATAGATCCGCTTCGGCCGTCGTCTCGGTGGCCGGACATTGCCAGCGGGGACGCGGAGGGCACAAGGTTGAACCGACAGCCGGAGGGGGAAGATCCATCGTGACGGACGCAGTGGTAGTCGGCGCCGGGCCGAACGGGTTGGCCGCGGCCGTGATCATGGCGCGTGCCGGCCTGGACGTCACGGTCTTCGAAACGGCCGCCACGCCCGGCGGCGGCGCGCGGACCCTGGAACTGATCGAGCCGGGTCACTGGCACGACGTCTGCTCGGCCGTGCATCCGATGGCCGCAGCCTCGCTGTTTTTCCGCGAGTTCGGGCTTGACCGGCGGATCCAGCTGCTGGCGCCCGAGGTCTCCTACGGCCAGGTGATCGACGGAGCGGCGGCGGCGGTGGCGTACCGCGACCTGGAGCAAACCGTTGCCGGGTTGGGGGCCGACGGCGCTGCCTACCGGCAGCTGATGAGGCCGCTCGTGGAGCGGACCAACGCCCTCATGGAGTTCACCATGGACCAACTGCTCCGCGTACCCTCCAGTCCGGTGACGGCCTTCCGGTACGGGATACGGGCGCTGGAGCAGGGCTCGCCTGCCTGGAATCTGCGCTTTAAGGAACAGTTCGCCCCCGCGCTGCTGACCGGCGTCGCCGCACACACCACGGGGGGCGTGCGGCGCCCCTCGTCCGCGGGCGCGGGGCTGATGCTCGGCGCGCTGGCGCATGCCGTGGGATTCCCCTTCCCTGCCGGGGGGTCACAGGCCATCATCGACGCCATGGTGCAGGACCTGCGGGCACACGGTGGCCGGTTGGAGACCGAGCATCGGGTCGCATCGCTGGCTGAGCTGACCGACGCCCGGGTGGTCATGCTGGATACGTCGCCCACAGAATTCCTTCGGCTGGCCGGCGGCCGGCTCCCGGCCGGTTACGCCCGTGCGTTGCGGCACTTCAGGTACGGACCCGGCGCGGCCAAGGTGGACTACATTTTGTCCGGACCGGTTCCCTGGGCGCACCCGGAACTGCGCCGGGCCGGCACCGTGCACCTGGGCGGTACACGAAAACGCATGGCAGCGTCCGAGCGGGACATTGCCCGTGGCCGGCACTCGGAGGACCCGGTGATCCTGGCGGCACAACCGGCGGTGGTCGATCCATCCCGGGCACCTGCCGGCCGGCACGTGCTGTGGGCCTACTGCCACGTACCGAATGGCTCCACCCGGGACATGGAGCCGGTGATGACGGCCGCGTTGGAACGAGCCGCCCCTGGATTCACCGATCTGGTGGTCGACTCCGTGAGCATGTCCGCGGCCGACTACGAGGCGTACAACCCCAACTACGTGGGCGGCGACTTCGGCACCGGCGCGGTTAGCCTGCCGCAGCTCGCTGCACGCCCGGTGCTGAGCCCCAAACCCTGGCAGACCCCGCTGGCCGGCGTCTACCTGTGTTCGGCAGGAACACCGCCGGGGCCCGGCGTGCACGGAATGGCCGGCTACCGCGCCGCCGCGCTCGCCCTCCAGACGCACTTCGAGCTGCCTGTACCGCCCCTGCGGCCCTGAAGCCGTGGCCCGCGGGGCTGATCGAAGGCAAGATGGGTCCCATGGATCCTGTAGCGGCCCTGAATGAAATCGCCTTTTGGCTGGAGCGCGAACTGGCGCCCACCTTCAAAGTGCAGGCGTTCCGGAAGGCAGCCGCCGTGGCCGCCGGGCTGGAGCCGGACGAGCTGGCCGAACGGGCGCGCACCGGCCGGTTGAAGAACATGAAGGGGATCGGGGCCAGAACCTTCGAAGTCATCCGGCAGGCGGTCGACGGCGAAGTGCCCGAGTACCTGGTGAAGGTTCGGGAGCGTTCGGCGGAGCCCTTGGCTGAGGGCGGCCGCGAGCTCCATCAGGCGCTTCGCGGGGATCTCCATTGCCACAGCGACTGGTCCGACGGCGGGTCGCCGCCCGAGGCTATGTTCGACGCCGCTCGCTGGCTTGGCCGTGATTATCTGGCCCTGACAGATCATTCCCCCAACCTCACCATCGCCAACGGCCTGAGCGCGGAGAGGCTGGCCCGGCAGCTCGAGCTGGTGGCGGAGGCCAATGCCGCATCCGACGGCTTGCGGGTGTTGACTGGAATAGAGACGGACATTCTGGAGAGCGGCGAGCTGGATCAGTCCCCGGAGATGCTTGAACAGCTGGACATCGTCGTCGCCAGCGTCCACTCCAAGCTCAGATCGGACCGGGGCACCATGACCCGCCGGATGCTCGGCGCCATCAATAATCCGCGCACCAACGTGCTCGGCCACTGCACCGGACGGCTGGTCAAGGGATCGCGGGGAACACGCCCGCAATCGGAATTCGACGCCGAGCGCGTGTTTGCCGCCTGCGCCGAAAACAGCGTCGCCGTCGAAATCAACTCGCGGCCGGAGCGGCAGGACCCGCCGGATGAACTGATCCAGCTGGCCCTCGACGCCGGCTGCCTGTTCAGCATCGACAGCGACGCCCACGCGCCCGGCCAGTTGGATTTTCTCCACTATGGTGCCGAACGTGCTGCCAAAAACGGCGTCCCCGCCGAACGGATCATCACCACGTGGCCGGTGGAGCGGCTGCTCGAGTGGTGCAGCCAGGGGACGTAAGCCGTTCTTCCGCCATTGCGGAGGCGGGAAACGGCGGATTATCCGAATGCAGTGAGGCGGCGGCTTCCGCAGCGTGATCGCCTTCGCGAACAGCCCGAACCGTTCGCAGCCTGCGCCGAGAACCCCGCTCCCATCGAAATCAACGCATCCCAGGCAAACCCCCGCCGGACGGCCGCGGGGAGGCTGTGGGGGCGCCCTGCAAAAACCACAACTTGGCTATGGTGCTAAGTATGCTGAACAATTTTTCGAAGGCTGCGTTGGCGGTGCTGGTCATGCTGCTGATGTGCTCCTGCGGCCTGCAGGTGCCTGCGGACCCGGACGGAACGTTGGACCGCATCAGCAACGGAACCCTCAGAGTGGGTGTCTCGCATAACCCGCCCTGGACAGCAGTCCAAGACGGCGAGGACCCCGCGGGACAGGAGGCAGACCTGGTGCGGCAATTCGCTGCCGACCATGGAGCAACGATCGAGTGGACAGCCGCCGGCGAGGAGTCGCTGATGGGTCGGCTGGAACGCGGCGAACTTGACCTGGTCATCGGCGGTCTGACGAAGAAGTCGCCGTGGTCGGACAAGGCCGCCCTGACCCAGCCGTACGCCGAGGGCCGGGCCCCCGACGGAGGCAAGGAGGAATACGTCATGGCGTCCAGGATGGGCGAAAACGCCTTCCTGCGGGAACTGGAACAGTTTCTTCTCGACCGGAAGGAACAGGGATGAACACTAGGTTTGGCCGCACCGAACTGCCCGACCAGCAGGAAGAAGCCCTGCGGCGCGCCATCAGGATCCAATGGATCACCATCGCCGTCCTGGCCGTGACCGTCACTCTGGTCTTATTGGTGATGGGCAACTCACAGGCCATGAAGGCGGCCTGGATTGAAGACATGCTCTCCTTCGCCCCGCCGATTGCGTTCCTGCTGGCGATGAAGATCATCAACAGGCCGCCCACCCGGAAGTACCCCTACGGATACCACCGGTCAACCGGCATCGCGCATCTTGTGGCCGCGGTCGCTCTGTGCACCATGGGCGCGTTCCTCGTGATCGATTCGGGCATAGGCCTGCTGAAGGGGGAGCACCCGCCGATCGGCTCGGTCCAGATCCTGGGCCACACCATCTGGCTCGGCTGGCTGATGACGGCGGTCATGGCAGTGACGGCTGTGCCTCCGGTACTGCTCGGCCGCGCCAAGGAAAAACTCGCCGAGCAACTGCATGACAAGGTCCTCTATGCCGATGCGGACATGAACAAGGCCGACTGGATGACAGCGGTCGGCTCGATCGTCGGGGTCGCCGGCATCGGGATCGGCCTGTGGTGGGCTGATGCTGCTGCGGCGCTGTTCATCGCGGGTGGAATCCTGCGCGACGGATACAAAAACATGCGCGGATCCATCACCGACCTGATGGACACCCGGGCCAGAACCTACGATGACTCGGAGCCCCACCCGCTGATCGCGCGCATCGAGGATTACCTTGGCCAGCTGGAATGGGTTGAAGAATCCGGCGCACGCGTCCGTGACCAGGGCCATGTGCTCCACACTGAAGCCTTCGTCGTTCCCCGCGACGGCCACCTCCCGTCGGTCAAAGTCCTCGAAGAGGCCAGGGACGGGTGCATCGACCTGCACTGGATGATCCAGGACATTGTCCTGGTTCCGGTCTCCGAACTGCCCGAGGAAGCAGGTGGAGCGTCAGAGCGCCAGTCCCAGAGAAACCTCTGACCTTGGTGCGGTAGGCCACGGCGCCAGCGTATATCGTGCAAAGGGGCGGCTTCCATGGCTGCCAACAGCTGACGACGGCGGTGCACGGCTGCCGCGAGGAGGTACAGATGCGTCTGGGAACAGTACGGCGGAACGGGACCACGCAGGCGTTCCGGCAGGACGGGGACATTACGGAATACCTGCCGGCCAAGGATGTGGGCGAACTGCTGCAGCGCGGCGACTGGCGCACCCTCTCCGGCGAACCTGGCCCGGCGCCCCAGTACGCGGAGCTGGAGATGCCGATCCTGCGCCCGGGCAAGATCCTGTGCGCGGGCCTGAACTACTACGCGCATGCCGAAGAGGTGGGACAGGAAGTCCCGAAGTACCCCACCATCTTTACCAAGTACGCCAACGCGCTCGTGGGTCCGACGGACGATGTGGTGCTGCCCGCGGCCAGCAGCAAGATCGATTGGGAAGCCGAACTGACCGTGGTGATCGGCTCCCGGGTCCGGCAGGCCGACGAGGCCGGCGCCCGCGCGGCGATCGCCGGCTACACCGTGATGAACGACGTCTCGGTCCGCGACTGGCAGGGCCGCACCTCGGAGTGGTTCCAGGGCAAGAACTGGGACCGGATGACTCCGGTGGGCCCCGTCGTCGTCACGGCGGATGAGCTGGATCCGGAGGCCGGACTGGCGGTGGAATGCGAGCTGGACGGAGCCACCAAGCAGTCGGGCAACACCTCCGACCTGATTTTCTCCTGCGCCAAGCTGGTGTCCTACGTCAGCGAGTTCATGACCCTGGAGCCCGGCGATCTGCTGGCCACCGGGACCCCCGCGGGGGTGGGGCTGGCGCGGAAACCGCGTGAGTGGATCCCCGCCGGGGCACAGATGGTCACCCGGATCGAGGGGATCGGCGAGCTGCGCAACCGCTGCGTGCCGGAAGTGAAAGGCTAAACGTCGCATTTGCCGGACCCGCGGCTTAGGATCAAAGCGTGGCACAAACCCGGCTGTACGGGCGTGAGGACGAGGTGGCGCAGTGGCGCGACCTCGCCACAGCCGTGGAAGCCGGCCACAGCATTGAACTGACGGTCAGCGGCCCGTCCGGAATCGGCAAGACGACGCTGCTGGAGACGCTGTGCGCGGATGCCTCAGCGCGCGGCTGGAAGCTGCTGCGCGCCGCCGGCGCCGCCCGTCGCTCGTTGCCCGGCTCCATGTTCTGGCAGTGGTTCGCGCCACTGGCCCAGCAGATGCCGGACCACGGCCCACCCTTCGACGGGCAGGGCCGGGTGCTGCATTCGTTCCTGACCTCCGCCGGCGGTCCGCTGCACAAGGACGCGCTCACCTACTCCGCGTCCTGGGTATTGCGCTCGCTGGCCCAGGAGGCCCCGTTGATCGCCATGGTGGACGACGCCCAGTGGCTGGATGAACTTTCGCTGCAGTCGCTCTCGGACATGGGAGTCCTGCTGATCGGGGCCCCGCTGCTGATCATGCGCGGCGTGCGCACCGGCCAGGGCGCCGAACGCGGTGACGGGATCCGCACGGACACCCTGTTGCTGGATGAGCACGACGGCGGTGCCCGGCACGGCGGGCCGCGCCCCGGCACCCCCCGCCCCGGCGGGCGGGTGCACTGGCCGCTGGAACCGCTGGACCACCGGGCGGTGGCGGAGTGGGCAGCCCATCGGATGCCCGCCGTGGATCCCGCGGAGGCGGCACGGATCCATGCCGCGGCGGGAGGGATGCCGTTCTACGTGCAAGAGATCCTGGAGCGCGGTGTCGAGGTCGGTACTGACAGGGCCAGCGCCGAAGCGGCGGTGCTGGAAGATCGCCTCGTCCGGCTCTCTCCGGAGGAGCGGGCGGTGCTGGACGCCGTCGTCGTGCTGGGGGAGGACGCCAGCCAGCAGCTACTGGCACGGATGACAGGGCTGCCCACAGATGCCATCGCCCCGGTCCTGAAACGGCTGGCCGCGGCGCGTTTCCTGAGTTCGCTGCGCCCCCGGCCGCGGATCCAGCATGCGCTGGTGGCCGAGGCCGTGCTCGACACACTGGATCCGGAACGCCGGAGCGAGCTGCACGGCCTGGCGGCTGGCGCCTTGCGGGCACAGGGGAGCGAACCCGCCGTCGTCGCGGGCCATCTGCTGGCCACCGCGCCTGGCACTGATCCCGCAGCGGCCGAAATACTGCTTGACGCCGCCAGCGGCGCCCGCCGCTCCGGTTCGGGGGAGCTTGCCGTCCGGTTGATCGGCCGGGCGATGGCCGAAGAGCGGCTGCCGCCCGACCTGCTGCGGAGAATCCTGATTGAAGCCTCCTTGGCACACCAGACGGCTGGCCGTATCAAAGAGGCAGAGGACCTCGGGCAGCGGGCACTGGCGATGACCGAGGGCACGAGGGCGCGGGTAGAGCTGTTGATGGATTTCGCCGAGGCGCAGTACGCCCTCAACCGGGTGGAGGAAAGTTCGCGCTGCTTCAGCCAGGCGCTGAAAGAGTTGGAGAAGGACGCCGAACCGGACACCGAGCTTAGGCGCCGCGTCATTGCGCAGGCCACCGGGGCGGGATTCCAGCAGCTGCAGTTTGCGTCGGAATACGGCCAGGAGTTGGCGGACATCCTGGCCCAGGATCCGGCCGAGGACGGCCCCAGCGACCGCATGCTGCTCGTCCAGGAGGCCCTGCGGCTGACGGTGACCGGCATGGATGCCCAGCGCAGCGGCGAACTGGCCCTGCGCGGTTATGCCGGTGGGAAACTGCTGGCGGAGGTCGGCGCGGAATCCAACATCATCAACTATGCAACGGGTGCGCTCAACGGCTCGGAACAGGATGCCGCCGCGTTGGAGCTGCTGGATGCAGCAATCGCCGAGGCGCGGGCCAATTCGTCGCCGATGGCCAATGCCACGCTGAGCTATTGTCGCGGAGCCATCCACCTCAACCGGGGACGGCTGCGGCTGGCCCAGATGGATCTGGAAACCGCCATGCAGGCGGCGGATACCGGCTGGCGGACGTACTTGGAAGTGGCCTGCGTGACGCTGGCCGAGATCTATATTGCCCGGGACGATCTTGCCGCCGCCGACGCTTTGTTGAAGCGGGTGCCGCTGGCGGAAGAACGCGTGCCGCTGGTCCAGGCCATGGCCCTGCAGCTGCACGGAGTGGTCACCGCCGGACACGGTGAGCACCAGGAGGCCCTTGAGTTCTTCTCCGCAGCGATGGATTTGGACGCAGGCCTGGGCCCCACGTTGAGCCTGTGGAAGCGCAGCACCATCGAATCTGCCGCCCGCGCCGGCCAGACCGAATACGCCGCCGCGGTTGCCGCGGAGCTGCTGCAGGAGGTCCGGTCCTTCGGCGCTCCCCGACTGACCGGCACGGTACTGCGGCTGGCCGCGCTGGCCCAGCCCGGCCAAACCGCCGTCGTCATGCTCCGGGAGGCCATCGCGCTGCTGGAGGCGCATGAAGGCCGGTACCAGCTGGCTCTTGCTTTGGCGGACTTGGCGGAGACGTGCCTGCAGTCCGCGCAGGCCGACGACATGAACGTGTTCCGCACCGAGGCCCTAACGGCCGCGCGGAAGTCCTTGGTGCTGGCGAACCGGATCGGGGCCGCCGCGGTGGCACGCCGCATGACGCGGCTGCTGGCCCAGCAGGACTCGCAGCTGCCGCTGATCGCGGAGAACAAGGTGGACCGCCTGACGCCGGCCGAGTACAGGGTCTGCGCGCTGGCGGCTAAAGGACTCACCAACCGCAAGATCGCCGCCGAACTGTTCATCACCATCAAGGCCGTGGAATGGCACCTGTCCCGCTCCTTCGCGAAGCTGGAAATCAGTTCCCGCAAGGCCCTGCCCAGAGTGATGGACCCACAGGACTGAGTGCGCGCGAGCATGTTGCCGGTGGGCGCTCAACCGACAACGCCACCAGACAACCACCAGATAAAGGAGACACACATGCGAGTTTCCGTTCTTCATGTGGCGGGCCTGCCCCGTCCGTACAGCGAATCCAAGCCGCTTGTCATTGAGGACCTCGAGACGCCGATGCCCAGACGAGGCGAGGTTGGCGTCGACATCACCTTTTCCAGCCTGTGCCATTCGGACCTCTCCGTCGTCGACGGCAGCCGGGTGCGCCCCTTGCCGATGGCCCTCGGCCATGAAGCTGTTGGCCGCATCGCCAGCATCGGGGAAGGCGTGGACGACGTGAAGATCGGTGATCACGTCGTGTTGGTGTTCGTTCCCAGCTGTGGGCAGTGCCGCACCTGTCTGGCCGGTCGGCCTGCACTGTGCGATCGGGCCGCCGAGGCGAACGGCAGCGGCGATCTGCTGCACGGGGAGGCGCTGCTCCGTTCTGCCGACGGCGGGAGGATCAACCATCATCTCGGCGTCTCCGCGTTTTCGGATCACGCCGTGGTTGCCCGGGAGTCAGTTGTGGTGATCGATGAGGACGTACCGGACGAGGTTGCGGCCATGTTTGGGTGTGCCGTCCTGACCGGCATGGGGGCGGTGATCAATACCGCGGGGGTTGAGGCCGGGCAGACGGTTGCCGTTTTTGGTCTGGGGGCTGTGGGACTGGCATCGGTCATGGCCGCCCGGATTTCGGGGGCATCGGATGTCATAGCGATTGATCCGAATACGGCGAAGCATGACTTGGCGTTGAAGTCAGGTGCTACCGCGGTGGGGACGCCGGAAGAAGCCGCCGCGCTGACAGCGAAGGCGGCTGGCGGCGGCGTAGACGTTGCGATCGAAGCCGCCGGTTCCGCCCGCGTGCTGGCCGGCTGCCTGGAGCTCACCAATCGGGGAGGCGCTGTCGTGGCCGTTGGCCTCCCGCACCCCTCCCAGGAGCTCAGCGTGCCGGCCCTGCAATTCGCCGGCATGGGCAAACGCCTCCTCGGATCCTATATGGGCGATGCGGTCCCGAAGCGGGACATTCCCCGTTACCTCGGGTACTGGCGGGAGGGTCGGCTTCCCGTCGAACTGCTGCACACGGACACCTACCCGCTGGACCAGATCAACGAGGGTCTTGAAGCCTTGGCCCAAGGGCAGGTTGTCCGGCGGCTCTTCAAAGCCTGAGGGAGTGCCCCCAGCTCGGGTCGAGGCCGCGGATGAAGCTGGCGTCAAACGGCCCTCCAGCAAGGACTGATCCACCCTAGGGTTTCCTAACTAGGGTGGATTGATCTGGAATACGCGCGGGTCCTCGACCATGATTGAAGGTGTCAGCAACCGGAACGGGAGACCAAACCGGAGGCGGCGGCATTGGGATCCGAGTTGGGGGACCTGCCTGCGGGCGGTGGATCCAGATGCCGCACACGAAATGGCTCGAAGTGAGTTGGCTAATGGGGAGGCCTGACTTTGAGCCATTTCGTATGCCCGGGCCATGACAGACTGGTTCCGTGGCCCATCTCGACGTCTCCAACATTGACTATTTCCTCTCCGACGGCCGCCAGTTGCTCAACGGCGTCGGCTTCAAGGTCGGCGACGGCGCCAAAACGGCCTTGATCGGTCCCAACGGCACCGGCAAGACCACGTTGTTGCGGATCATCGCCGGGGACGTTGCCCCGGACGACGGCGCCGTTGCCCGCTCGGGCAGCATGGGCATCATGCGCCAGTTCGTCGGCCAGGTCCGCGACGAGACCACCGTCCGGGATCTGCTGGTCGGCGCCGCGCCGCCGGCCCTGGCCGCCGCTGCCCGAGCCGTGGACGAGGCGGAGCTGGCCATGATGGAGCACGACGACGAGCCCACCCAGATGCGCTATGCCCAGGCGATCGCGGACTGGGGCGATGCCGGCGGCTACGAGCAGGAGACGGTCTGGGACGAGGTCACCATGGCCTCGCTGGGCGTGCCCTTCGACCGGGCGCAGTACCGCAACGCATCCACGCTGTCCGGCGGCGAACAGAAGCGGCTGGTGCTGGAGGCACTCTTCTCCGGGCCGGACGAACTGCTGCTGCTGGACGAGCCGGACAACTACCTGGACGTGCCCGGCAAGCGCTGGCTGGAGGACAAGCTGCGCGAGTCGCGGAAGTCGGTGCTGTTCGTCAGCCACGACCGTGAGCTGCTGGCCAACGCGGCCACCCGGATCGTCACCCTGGAGCCGGGCGCCCTCGGTGCCACCGCCTGGGTCCATGGCGGCGGCTTCGAAAGCTACCTGCAGGCCCGCGACGACCGGAACGCCCGGTTCGAGGAACTGCGCAAGCGGTGGGACGAGGAGCACGCCAAGATCAAAGAGCTGGTGAACATGTACAAGAACAAGGCCGCCTTCCGTTCCGACATGGCCAACCGCTACCACGCCGCCACGACCCGGCTGCAAAAGTTCCTCGAGGCCGGTCCGCCTGAGGCCGTGCCGATCGAGCAGAACGTGCAGATGCGGCTCAAGGGCGGTCGCACGGCCAAGCGGGCGGTGGTGGCCAGCAAGCTGGAGCTCACCGGGCTGATGAAGCCGTTCAGCACCGAGATCTGGTTCGGCGACCGCGTCGGCGTGCTCGGGTCCAACGGCTCCGGCAAGTCCCACTTCCTGCGCCTGCTGGCCGGCGGCGGCACCGACCCGGAGAAGGAACACCTGCCGGTCTCCGAGGTGCGGATCGCCGACGTGCCGCACACCGGCACGGTCAAACTCGGGGCTAGGATCCGCCCCGGTTTCTTCGCGCAGACCCACGTGCGACCGGACCTGCTGGGTAAGTCCCTGGTGGACATCCTGCACCGCGGCGACGACCACCGCTCCGGCCTGGGCCGCGAAGCCGCGGCCGCCGTACTGGACCGCTACGGCCTGGCCCGGCAGGCGGAGCAGCTGTACGACTCTCTCTCCGGCGGCCAGCAGGCCCGGCTGCAGATCCTGCTGCTGGAACTCTCCGGCGCCACCCTGCTGCTGCTCGACGAGCCCACAGACAACCTAGACCTGCATTCCGCCGAAGCACTGGAGCGGGCCATAGACGCGTTCGAGGGCACGGTGCTGGCGGTGACCCACGACCGCTGGTTCGCGCGCAGCTTCGACCGGTTCCTGGTGTTCGGTTCCGACGGCAAGGTCTACGAAAGCGACACCCCGGTCTGGGACGAGGAACGCGTTGTCCGGAACCGCTGAGCCCAAAGGTCGGGCGAGCAAAACGGCGCGCCGTCCTTCCGGCGGCCCGCCCCGCCAAGTGACGATGGCGAAGTTCGCCACCTTCGTCATCTTCGGGCTCAACGGGCTGGTTTTTGCCAGCTGGGCCGCCCGCATCCCCGCCGCAGCGGCAACCCTGGACATCAGCGCCGGCCAAATCGGAGCCCTGCTGCTGGCACTCGGCCTCGGCTCGGTCATTTCGCTGCCCATCGCCGGACCGGTCGCGGCGAGGATCGGCACCGCCAACACCGTCCGCGCCGGCGGCCTGATCGCCGCCGTCAGCGGTGCGGGACTGGCCGGCGCGCTGGCCGTCGGATCCGTTCCCGGCGCTGCCGCCGCCCTGTTCTGCTACGGCATTGGCGTCGCCTGGTGGGACGTGGCGCAGAACATCGAGGGCGCGGATGTGGAGCGGAAGCTGCTGCGCACCGTCATGCCGCAGTTCCATGCCGCCTTCAGCCTCGGCGCCTTCACCGGGGCCATGCTCGGCGCCGTGCTCGCCGTGCTCGGCGTCTCGCTGTCCGTCCATTTGGCGGTGCTGGCCGCGGTGGTAGCGGTCGCCACCTGGCTCGTGCCGCGGGCGTTCCTGCCGCACCTCAAGCGTCCTGAGGACGACGGCGGTGCTCACCGCGGGCGGTTCGCCGCCTGGCGCGAACCGCGGACGGTGCTGATCGGCGTCGTCGTCCTCGGTGCAGCCCTGACCGAAGGGGCCGCCAACGACTGGATCGCCCAGGCCACCGTCGTCGGGCTCGGCGCCAGCGAAGCCATGGGCGCCGTGATGTTCGGCGTCTTCGTGGCCGCCATGACGCTGCTGCGCTTCGCCGGCGGACGGTTCATCGACCGCTGGGGCCGGGTTGCCGTGCTGCGGATCAGCCTGGGCACCGCGTTGGCCGGCCTGCTGCTCTTCGTGTTGGCGCCGAACCTGCCGCTGGCTTTTGCCGGAGCGGTGCTCTGGGGGGCCGGGGCAGCCCTGGGCTTCCCGATGGGCATGTCCGCCGCGGCAGACGATCCCGTCCGCGCCGCCGAGCGTGTCTCCGTGGTCTCCACCCTGGGCTACGTGGCCTTCCTGGCCGGCCCGCCCTTCCTCGGTTTCCTCGGCGAACACGTCGGCATCCGCAACGCCCTGCTCGCCGTCGCCGTCCTCATGGTGGCCTCGCTGCTGACCGCCCCCGCCGCCCGGGAGCAGCGGCACCCCCGAAACTAAAGGGCGGCGCCAGATAGATGCCGCTTCCAGTAGCCGCCCGGACCACTGCCACTGGCAATAATGCGGGCTCACACCCATCCTTGTAGAACCACTTACGAGGGCCTCAACAGCAGGAGGCAATGGCAATGAGCAATCCATCAGTTAATTCGGGGATCAAAGCAAAGCACCGGGCCATGTGGGCACTCGGCGACTACCCCGCCGTCGCCACGGAGGTGATCCCCGCGCTGGGCACCGCTCTGGTCGAGGCAAGCGGCATACAGAAAGGCGACCGCGTTTTGGACATTGCGGCGGGCTCCGGCAACGCGGCCATCCCGGCGGCGCAGGCCGGGGCGCAGGTCACCGCAGCAGATCTCACTCCCGAACTGTTCGAGCAGGGGCGCAGGTTGGCCGAACGCGCAGGCGTTTCGGTGGAATGGCAGGAGGCCGACGCCGAGGACCTCCCGTTCGGGGACGGTTCCTTCGATGCCGCGATTTCCTGCGTGGGAATTATGTTCGCTCCCAATCATCAGGCCAGCGCCGGCGAAATGGTCCGGGTGCTGCGGCCCGGAGGCACGATCGCCCTTGCCAACTGGACCCCGGAAGGCTTCGTAGGACAGATGTTTGCGACGATGAAGCCGTACGCACCTCCGCCGCCTCCGGGTGCACAGCCGCCGCCCCTCTGGGGCAATCAGCAGCACGTGGTGGACTTGCTCGGCGACCGGGCCACCGACGTCGTGGCCCGGCGCGAAAAGCTGACGGTCGACAGGTTCGGCTCCGCTGAGGAATTCCGCGACTTCTTCAAGGCCTGCTACGGCCCCACGATCAACACGTACCGGAACATCGCGGAGGATCCTGACCGGGTCCAGGCCCTCGATCAGGACCTTGTCGAACTGGCCCACCGGCACGATCTCGGTGACGGCAGGATGGAATGGGAGTACCTGTTGCTCACGGCCCGCAAGAAGTGACTGTGCTGGAAACGGCCGGGAAGCAGGATCGGTGCCTCCGGGCCGTTTCCGTCGCCGGATGCTGTTGGGAAACCGGTTCCGGTTACTAGACTGTGGCCATGGCTGCTGCATTGGTTCGTCCCCGGAATGGCAAGCTGATCGCCGGTGTCTGCGCGGCCCTGGCCGCCCGTTTCGGCCTGCCGAAAGTGCTGGTGCGTCTCGCGTTCGTCATTTTCGGACTGGTCGGTGTCGGGGAACTGGTGTACATCGCGCTGTGGATCATGATCCCCAAGGCTCAGGTGTAGGCTTCGGGCCCCCGCCCGGCACACGCGAGGCCGGAGCTCCCTGATGCCTGCCGTTCGGGCGTCTGCACACACAGTCATGCGCCAAAAACGCTCCACTGATGACGGCCATCGCGGACCTCGTCCAAGGGACTCGATGATGTCTTAGGTGGGATGAGCCCGAACGGGAAGCGGTGACCCTGCCGGCCAGAAGCAACATCCCGCCCAGCGATGACAGAGACCGCCGGCTTGATGGCAGGTCGAGGCTACTCGACGAGCTTGCCGGCGACGGAGTCTTCAGCGTCGGCCTCGGCCAGGGACCGGAAGGAGTCCGGGGCAGGAGGCAGGGCCTCGAAGCTGACTCCCTCGGTCGGCGACCAAACAAAGTTGCCCTGCAGAGAGGTATCCATCTCGGGGAAGTCCGCACGGTTGTGGCAGCCCCGCGTCTCACGCCGCTCCAGAGCACACTCGAGGGTGGCCCGCGCCGCGAGGAGCGAGCCCAGCAGGTCGTAGGCGTGCGCCAGGTCGTCGTATCCGGCGATGTCCGGGTGCGCGGTGACGTGCCGGGCGCGCTCTTCGAGGGCGGCAAGCTTGCGCAGGCCGTCCTGCAGTCCCTGCCCGGTGCGCACGACGCCGGCGTGCTCGGTCATCAGATTGCGCACTTCGCGCTGAAGCCGCCGGGCAGACTCGGTCCCGCGCTCACTGAGCAGGGACTGCATCTCGGCGCGGGCCGACTCGACGGCGGAGTGGTCCCGGCGGACATTGGTGCGGGAGGCCGCGTACTCTGCGGCGTGCTCGCCGGTGATGCGGCCGTAGACGAGCAGTTCGATCAGCGAGTTCCCGCCCAGGCGGTTTGCGCCGTGCAGGCCCGAGGACGCCTCGCCAATCGCGTACAGCCCGTCCACGCCGGTGCCGTGATCCTCCGGGGCCACCCAGACCCCGCCCATGGAGTAGTGAGCGGTCGGGGCGATCTCCATTTTCGTGGTCGTGATGTCCACCATCTGCAGGTCGATCAAGGTGCGGTAGACCCGCGGCAGCTTCTGCAGGATAACCTCCCGGGGCAGATGGGACAC
Organism: Actinomycetota bacterium; assembly: GCA_051751385.1. Classification (GTDB taxonomy): domain Bacteria; phylum Actinomycetota; class Actinomycetes; order Actinomycetales; family Micrococcaceae; genus Crystallibacter. The sequence goes on from JBNJKW010000004.1 coordinate 240,412, forward strand.
GTCCAGATAGACCCCGCCCTTCTCGGTTCCCCGGCCCGAGGCGATCTCGGTATATCCGGCCAGGGCCACCCGGTCGCGGGTGGACAGCTCCATGCGTTCGGGATCGTAGCGCTCCATGTAGCGCTCGCCGAGGGCGTTGGTGAGGATGCCGCCTTCGCCGCGTGCTGCCTCGGAGACGAGGGTGCCGGCAGCGTCATCGGGCTCCAGCAGTCCGGAGGGGTGGAACTGGACCAGCTCGGCGTCCCGGATCCGGGCTCCGGCCAGGGCGGCCAGGCGGAAGGAGTCGCCGGTGTTTTCGTCCCGCCGGGAGGAGGTGTGGCGCCAGATGCGGGTGTGTCCGCCGGCGGCCAGGATCACCGCGTCGGCGTGGATCTGTACGGGTGTGCCGTCCACGACGTCGAACCCGTAAGCGCCGAAGACGGTACCGTCGGCCACCAGCAGGCGGGTGATATAGATGCTGTCAATGATCTGCACGTTCAGTTCGGCCGCGCGGCGCATCAGGGTGCGCTGGATCTCCAGGCCGGTGTAGTCGCCGGCGTAGGCAGTTCGGCGGTACTTATGGGCGCCGAAGAAGCGCTGGGAAATCCGGCCGTCTTCCTCCCGCGCGAAGGGCATCCCCCACCTCTCCAGGTCCTTGATGCCGCCGGCGGCATTGCGCGCCACGGTCTCCACGATGGCCGGATCGGCCAGGAAATACGACTCGCGCAAGGTGTCGGCGGCGTGCTGCTGCCAGCTGTCCTCCGGATCCATGGTGGCCAGCGCGGCGTTGATGCCGCCGGCCGCCAGCGTGGTGTGGGCGTCGTGCTTCCGCCGCTTGCCCACCGCCAGCACCTGGACCCCCCGCTGCGCCAGTTCGATCGAGGCGCGCAATCCGGCACCACCGGTACCGATGACGAGGACAGAGGTGGACAACAGTCGCTCGGTGGCGTGCTTTGTGCTCATGTCTCCCATGCTAGGAAGGCGGGTATCATGAGTCCAATGCATTGTCTGGATAGAACTGATGCGAAAAGGCTATGATGAAACTCGAGCAATTGTCCTCCTTTGAGGCCGTGGCCCGGAACGGCCACTTCACCCGTGCCGCCGAGGAGCTCTTCCTCGCCCAACCGTCCCTGAGCCGGCAGATCGCCGCGCTGGAGGCCGACGTGGGCACCAAACTGTTCCGCCGCGGACCGGCCGGGGTGACGCTGACCGACGCAGGCGAGGTGCTGTTGCCCATCGCGCGCCGGATGCTGGGTGACGCGCGGTTCGCCCGCGAGCAGATGGACGAACTGGCCGGGCTTCGGCGCGGCCACGTCCGGCTCGGCGCCCCGCCTACCCTCTGCGTATCACTGGTTGCCGACGTGCTGGCGGCCTTCCGGGCCGCGCATCCAGGAGTGGACCTGCACATCACCGAGGGCGGCTCGCGCTCCCTGGTGGACGCTCTGAACGAGAACGCACTGGACCTTGCCCTGATGGTCACCCGCGGGTCCGAACCATCCGTACCCGGCACCGAGCTGATCCCCCTGCTTTCCGAGGAACTGGTGGTGATCTCAGCCGCAGGCTCCCCGATGCCAGGACAGGGGCAGGAGCAACGGGGTGAAAGCCCGGCCCGGGCCGAGCTCACCCTGGCGGAGCTGGCAGAGATCGCCCAAGTCGCGTTCAACCGCAGCTACGACCTGCGCGTGGCCACCGACGCGGCATTCTCCGCTGCAGGACTTACCCCGACCATCGCCGTCGAGGGCGCCGAAATGGACGCAGTGCTCCGATTCGTGGAACGGGGGCTGGGAGTGGCCGTGGTTCCGGCCATGGTGGTCATCGACCGCCCCACGCTGGACAGCACCCGCCTGGTGAGCCCCCAACTGACCCGAACTGTCAACTTGGCCCGGCGTACCGACGTCCCACCCTCGGCCGCGGCAGCGGCAATGCAACAGTTCGTCTTCGAAACCGTGGACCGACTCGCCGCGCCGGGCACCGACCTCGCGCGACTCGTGACCGTGACGCCGCGAAAGACCGGTAAAGGCCGCTGAGCCGGAAGAAGGACCCAGCCAGAAAACGCACGGTCGCGCTTATCGGCCCGCTCGCAGAGCATGCCGACGATGCCGTTGTGGTTAGCCGCTCGCTTATGCAGAGAGAGCGGGAGTAGTTGGTGCACGTAGCGTCATCCGCAGGGATGATCCGGCCGGGCGTCAAGATCATCCCTGCGTGCGGTGTGCGGGCGGCCGCCAATCCGTAACGTAGCTAGTGGCCCCGAGACGGGCGCCATCCCAATCCACGAAGGACGGTTCAGATGATCGAGGCACAAGGCCTGGTCAAGGTCTACGGAAACAAACCGGCAGTGCAGGGCGTCTCCTTCACCGTGCAGCCCGGCCGGGTCACCGGCTTCCTTGGCCCGAACGGCGCAGGCAAGTCGACCACCATGCGGATGATCATGGGGCTGGACCGTCCCACTTCCGGCGATGTGCTGGTCAACGGCAAGCACTACGCCAAGCACCGCGCACCGCTGCGCGAAGTCGGCGCCCTGCTGGACGCCAAGGCGGTGCACACGTCGCGGACCGCGTACAACCACCTGCGGGCGATGGCCGCCACGCACAGCATCCCCACCAAGCGTGTGCACGATGTGATCGAGCTGACCGGCCTCGGCGCCGTGGCCAAGAAGCGCGTCGGCGGCTTCTCCCTCGGCATGGGGCAGCGGCTGGGCATCGCCGCTGCGCTGCTCGGTGATCCGCAGACCATCATTCTGGACGAGCCGGTGAACGGCCTGGATCCGGAAGGCGTGCTCTGGGTGCGCAATCTGGTCAAGGCGCTCGCCGCCGAGGGCCGCACGGTGTTCTTGTCCTCCCACTTAATGAGCGAAATGTCGCTCACGGCTGACCATCTGATCGTAATCGGCCGCGGCCGAATCATCGCCGATGCGCCCATCCAGGACATCCTCAACAACCGCGCCCAGCGGGTGCGCGTACGCACCGACCGGCCGGATGTCCTCACCCGGGCACTGGCCGGCGAAGGCGTCAGCGTTGAAGCACGCGAACCGGAACTGCTGGAAGTCAGCGGTGTTGCCGCGCGGGCCATCGCCGAAACCGCCCTCGCCCAGCAGGTGCTCGTGTACGAACTCACCCCGCTGCAGGCGTCCTTGGAGGAGGCCTACATGGACCTGACCAAGGATGAAGTCGAATACCATTCCGGCCCGGTGGCCGATGTACATGACCATGCCGGCACTGCAGAGTCCGGACGGCACGCTGCTGTCGCCGCCGGCGCCGGCCAGGAAGGAAACTGACCATGAGCGCTGCAACCCTGACTCCCCAAGCCGGGCGCGTCACCGGCCCCGGCGTGAGCTTCCCCCGGACGCTGAACAGCGAGTGGATCAAGTTCACTACCCTGCGCTCCACCTGGGTGCTGCTGGCCACCACCGTCTTGGTGATGGTGGGCATCGGCCTGCTCGGCGGCTGGGGCATTGCCAGCGGTATGGAGCAGATGGAGGCCGCCGGCCAGGATCCGGCCGCGGCGGGGATGGACAGTTCCCTCCTGTACCTGATGACCAGCGGCGGCCTTGACTTCGGCCAGCTGATCATCGGCTCGCTGGGCGTGCTGCTGATCGCCTCGGAGTACTCCACCGGCATGATCCGGTCCACCATGACGGCCGTGCCGTCGCGGCTGTCGCCGCTGTTCGCCAAGGCTCTGGTGGTCGCGGTGGTGGCCGCCGTCGTCGGCATTGTTTCCAGCTTCATCACCTATTTCCTGCTGCAGCCGATCCTGGCCAATTACGGCAGGGAATTCGGGCTGGACGTGGACCACCTGGTGCAGTCCATGCTGCTCTCAGGCGTGTACCTGGCCGTGGTGGCCCTGATGGGCCTGGCGCTAGGGTCCCTGCTGCGCAACAGCGCCGGCGGGATCGTCACCCTGGTGGTGCTGCTGCTGGTGCTGCCGATCGTCGCCCAGATCATCCCCTTTGACTGGGTGCAGGACGGCGTCATGCCCTACCTGCCCTCCAATGCGGGACGGCAAATGGTGATGCTGGAAACCGCCGACGGCGACCTGACCCAGTGGCAGGGCGGGCTGGTGATGGCGGCCTGGGCCGCAGTGCTGCTGGCCGGCGCCGCGGTGACCACCAAGGCCCGGGACGTCTAAGCGTGGCTAGGCTCGTTGGATGACTGACAAGCCTTCGGTGAAGGAGGCGGCGGAACGAACAGCCGCCGTCTCCTTCACCGAAATTTCTTCCAAGCGCCGGGGCCCCATCCGGCGCTATTTCCACATGCACCCGGTGGCGATGGACTGGGTGCTGATCGGCATTCATGTGCTGTTCGGCCTGCCGAATGCCGCGATGACCGCGGCCGACGGCGAGTGGTCGCCGATGCTGCTGCTCTTGGCCGGCGGCGCGGCGCTGGTCTGGCGGCGCCGGTATCCGCTGCTGGTGCTTGCGGCCGTTGCCCTGGTGGACATGCTGATTGTGATGCTGACCAGCACCGGCAGCGGCTCCTTCGCCTCGTGGTTCGCCGTCTACACGGTGGCAACCACCCAGCCCGCGGTCCGGGCCATCGCAGCGGCGGTGCTCGCCGCTGTGCCGATGATGGCGGTCATGGGCATCCGGATGCCGCCCGAGATCGCCAAGCAAATCGCCAGCGGGGACGTTCCGGGATACGTCGGCCTCGTCAGTGGGCTGGTGCTGATCCTGGCGAACATCATCGCGGCGGGCATTGGGGTCACCGTCCGCCGGGACCGGCTGCACGATGCGGAGCTGCAGCGCTGGGCGGCGGACAACACCAAGCTGGCGTCGGCGAACGAACGCACCCGGATCGCGCGGGAGATGCATGACGTGGTGGCTCACTCGCTGTCGGTGATGATCGCGCTGTCGGATGGCGCCGCCGTCGTGGTCCGAAAGGATCCGGAACGCGCCGGGCAGGTGCTGGACCAGCTCTCGGCGACCGGCCGGACCGCGCTGGCGGACATGCGCCGGGTGCTGGGCGTGCTGCGCACCGAGAACGGTGTGGAAGCGGCCCCATTGGCGCCGGCCCCGTCCGGCGATCAGCTGAGCGGACTGCTGGATGGCTTCCGGGCGGCCGGCCTGCCGCTGCGCACGGTGATGGCCGGGCCGCCGCTGCCGGACGACCAGAATTTCCGGCTCACCGTGTTCCGGATAGTGCAGGAGTCCCTGACCAACGTGCTCCGCTACGCCAAGGGAGTGTCCCGGGTTGACGTGACGTTGATCCGCGACGGCGACGCCGTCCACATCGCGGTGGCCGACGACGGCCGGCAGGTTGGCCCGGTCGACTCGCTTGGTGCCGGCCAAGGCCTCGTCGGCATGCGCGAACGGGCCGCCATCTACGGCGGCCGCGTTGCCAGCGGTCCGCGGTCCGGCGGTGGTTGGATGGTGGAGGCAACACTGTATTGGCCCGGAGAGGAAGACAAGAGTGTCTGAGAGCACCGAAAGCAGCCCGGCGGGGCCGGTGAAAGTCCTGCTGGTGGACGACCAGCCGCTGCTGCGGATGGGCTTCAAGCTCATTCTCGAGGGCGAGGATGACGTCGCCGTGGTGGGGGAGGCGTCCGACGGCGCCGAGGCGCTGGAGCTGACGCGCTCGCTGGCCCCGGACGTGGTGCTGATGGACGTGCGGATGCCGGTGCTGGACGGGATCGAGGCCACCCGGCAGATTGTCACCGCCGGGCTGCCGGCCCGGGTGATCATCCTGACGACCTTCGATCTGGACGAGTACGCGTTCGCCGGGCTGCAAGCCGGAGCCAGCGCCTTCCTGCTCAAAGACGTGGCGCCCGCAGAACTGGTCCAGGCCGTGCGCCTGGTTTCCTCCGGCGACGCCGTGGTGGCGCCGCGGGTGACGGCGCGCCTGCTGGAGACGTATGTGCGCGGCCTGGCCCCGGCCGGCAGCCCGGCCGCCCCGCCGCAGCGCGATCCCTTGCTGGATGACCTGACGCCGCGGGAACTGGAAGTGTTGGGCACCATTGCGGAGGGCCTGTCCAACGCGGAAATCGCGCACCGGTTTTTCCTCTCCGAGGCGACCGTGAAGACGCATGTGCGGCGGATCCTCGCCAAACTGCACCTGCGCGATCGGGTGCAGGCCGTCGTCTACGCCTATGAGACCGGACTGGTGGTGCCCAGCCAGGGGCTGGATTACTGACGCGGCCGGTTCCGATGTCCGAGGTCCGGCACGTCCAGACCCGGTCTGCCGCCCTCCGCTCGGAACCTCGGCCTAGCTGTGGAGGACGGGTCGGTCCCGCGGAATTACGCGCCCGGTCCGGTGTCCGGTAGCATTGATGAGTCTGTGCTGTCAGCGCTAGCCGGTATTCCTTGTGACAATAGCCAAAACACATTGGAACATCGCTGTGCGGTGGCAGGCAGGCAACGCAACAGAACCTCCTGTTACGGAAAGACCGTGACCGCTTAGCCCGAAGGAGGTGGGTTCACAATGCGTGCTTATGAACTGATGGTAATCATCGACCCCGAGGTCGAAGAGCGTACCGTAGAGTCCTCGCTCGACAAGTTCCTCAACGTTGTCCGCAACGATGGTGGAACCATTGACAAGGTGGACATCTGGGGACGCCGCCGGCTCGCCTATGACATCAAGAAGAAGTCCGAAGGCATCTACGCGGTGGTCAACTTCACCGCCGCTCCCGCCACTGCTGCTGAGCTTGACCGCCAGCTTGGTCTGAACGAGACCATCCTGCGCACCAAGATCACCCGCCCGGAGGAGCAGAAGATCTCCGCTGAGTAATCAGCTGTGATCGCCGGTCCTTTACGGGGCCGGCATTGACGAAGACAATCCCGCGCACTACCTGGCAAGCGGGACTAGGACATCAGGAGGCAACATGGCAGGCGAAACCGTTATTACGCTCGTCGGTAATCTCACCAACGATCCCGAGCTGCGGTTCACTCCGTCCGGGTCCGCGGTAGCGAACTTCACCGTTGCATCCACGCCGCGGACCTTCGACCGCCAGTCCAACGAGTGGAAGGACGGGGAAACCCTGTTCCTCCGCGCGTCGGTATGGCGCGAAGCTGCCGAGAACGTCGCAGAGACCCTGACCAAGGGCATGCGCGTGATCGTTCAGGGCCGGCTGAAGTCCCGTTCGTACGAAACCAAAGAGGGCGAAAAGCGTACCGTCATGGAGCTTGAGGTCGACGAGATCGGCCCCTCGCTGCGCTACGCCTCGGCCAAGGTCACCCGTACCCAGCGCTCCGGCGGCGGGCAGGGCGGCTTCGGCGGCGGTCAAGGCGGCCAAGGTGGCTTCGGCGGCGGCGGTTTCGGCGGAGGCCAGACCCAGGGCGGTTGGGGCGGACAGCAGTCCGGCCAGCAGCCCGCACCCCAGGAAGATCCTTGGGGAGCACCGGCCGGCGGCAGCTCCGGCGGCTGGGGCAACGGTCCGGATTCCAACGAACCCCCCTTCTAAAAACAAACCCCATCCCGTGGAAAAGATCCACGGGCTCCACGAGATAAAGGAGCTCCACGATGGCTAAGGCTGAAATTCGTAAGCCCAAACCAAAGTCCAACCCCTTGAAGGCCGCTGACATCACCGTCATCGACTACAAGGACGTAGCTTTGCTGCGCAAGTTCATCTCTGACCGCGGAAAGATCCGCGCCCGCCGCGTGACTGGTGTCACCGTGCAGGAGCAGCGCAAGATCGCACTGGCTATCAAGAATGCCCGCGAAGTTGCCCTGCTGCCCTACTCCGGCGCTGGCCGCGGCTAAGCGAAGCGAAGAGGAGAGAGTACTGACATGGCAAAGCTCATTCTGACCCACGAAGTGACCGGTCTCGGCACTGCTGGCGACGTCGTCGAGGTAAAGAACGGTTACGCCCGTAACTACCTTCTGCCCCGCGGCTTCGCCCTGACCTGGACCAAGGGCGGCGAGAAGCAGGTGCAGTCCATCAAGGCTGCCCGCGCCGCTCGCGAAATCGCATCCCTGGAAGACGCACAGCAGCTCGCAGCCAAGCTGTCCGGCAAGCCGGTCACCCTGACCGTCAAGGCCGGAGAGTCGGGCCGCTTGTTCGGCACGGTCAAGCAGGCCGACGTTGCTTCCGCCGTCGAGGCCGCTGGCCTCGGCGCCATCGACAAGCGCAAGGTCGAACTGACCGAGCACATCAAGTCGGTGGGCAACTACCAGGCGTCCGTGCGTCTGCACGAAGAGGTCTCCGCAGTCATCGACCTGAAGGTCGTTGCAGGCTAACAGCCTCACGTTACGCAGCATGCCGGGTCCGATGCGGGCCCGGCATACTGCGTTTAACGCCCGGTACGCTGTAACGCATGAGCACCCACCAGTTCAGCCAAGTGGACGTCTTCGCCACCGGACCGTGCACGGGCAATCCGTTGGCCGTCGTCTCAGGAGCCGAGACACTCGACGGCGAGCAGATGCAGCGCTTCGCGAACTGGACCAACCTGTCCGAGACCACGTTCCTGCTGCCGCCCGACAGCCCGGATGCCGACTACCGGGTCAGGATCTTCACGCCCTCCGGCGAGCTGCCCTTCGCCGGACACCCGACCCTCGGTACGGCCGCGGTCTGGCTCGCCGACGGCGGGAAGCCACAAGCTGACGGCTTGATCATCCAGAAATGCACCGCAGGCCTGGTGAAGGTGAAGAACGACGGCGGGCGGCTGGCTTTCGCCGCCCCGCCGCGGCGGCGGACCGGGCTGCTTCCGGAGGATAACGTCGCCAAGATCTGTGCAGCCCTGGGGCTGGCACGCGGCGACGTGCTGCGGCACCAGTGGGCCGACAACGGCCCACAGTGGCAGGCCCTGCAGTTGCGGGACGCCCAGGCCGTCCTGGACGTGGTGCCAGACTATGCGGCGCTGTCCCCGTTCGGCGTCGGCCTGATCGGCGCCCACCCGGCGGGAACCGGCATCGACTTCGAGGTCCGCGGGCTGATGGGCTTCGAGGAGCTGCCGGCGGAGGACCCGGCGACCGGCAGCCTGAACGCGGCGCTGGCCCAGTGGCTGATCGGCGAAAACGAAGCCCCCGCCAGCTACACGGTCCGACAGGGAACCGCGTTGGGGCGGGACGCCCGGTTATATGTCGATGCCGACGGGGACGAGATCTGGATTGGCGGGGACGTGCAGACGCTGATCACCGGTACCGTTCACCTCTGAGCCCGCCTAAGAGGCTGGATGCGTCACCTGCGCTAGCGCTGGCTTTGGAGCGACTCGTGGTCCGCGGTGGTCATGGTCCGGTAGCCAAGCTCAATCAGCTCCTTGAGCACGTCGAGGTCGATGTCGGCCAGCTTGTTGACATACAGGCAGGCGGCACCGGTCTTGTGCTTGCCCAGGCGCTCCAGCAGCGGTGCGGACTCCGGCGCGTAGGTCAGTCCATAGAGGGCCAAGTTGCCCTTCCTGGGCGAGAAGCCGACGGCGACAGCGTCACCTTCGTGTCCGCTCGCGTACTTGTAGTGGTAGCTGCCGAAGCCGATGATCGACGGCCCCCACATCACGGGTTCGTGGCCGGTGATGTCCCGCATCAACTCCACGAGGGTCTCCCCGTCCTGCCGCCGGACCGGATGTTCCACCGATGCGAGGAATGCCTCGACGGGAACGTCGGTCGGCGCGGTTTTGTTCTCAGCCATGGGTTGAAGTCTCGCAGAAAGCCGGAGGGGTTGCCAGCATCCGCCGGATGCGTCGCCCGGCACTGCCGTTAGGGCTCTTCTTCCGGTCCAATCAGATCCACAAACTCGCGTGCGTCCGCCTCGGTCGCTTCCGAATGGTCCAGGAGCAATCGAACGGCATCTTCCCGGTCGCCGCCGAGAGCCGCGGTGCGGATCCGGTCAAACACGTCGTCGTTCAGGCGTGTGCTGGCGATTTCCCTGATGGTGTCGCCTTTGGACACGATGGCCCGGTAGCGGTATCCCGTGGGCGCGGCTCGTGGGGCGTCAGCGGACTCTTGCGGCGGAGCATCCTCTGCCTGGGCCGGTCCTGGGGCGGCCTGTCGGGACTCCGCATCCTCCCGCGGCTGTTCCGGCGCTGCCTCCGGCAGCTCCTCGTCCTCGGGTTGGAGTGTAGGGGCGTCGTCGGGGGACGCCTGATATGGCTGCGGGTGCGCCGACATCTGCGCGACAGCGCCGGCTGCCTCGCGGAGCCCTGCCCCAGTGGCATTCCGATACTCGCGGATAGCGGAGAGGGCCTGTCCTTGCGCGATCAGCGCATAGATCGCTGTGTGTTGCTGCTGGTTCAGCCGAGCGCTGGCTTCGGCAGCAGCTTCCTTGGACGTTGCCGCCGTGGGTTGGTTCGGCGACCTGCGCACTTGCCCCGCGCGGCTGGTCTTGTTCCGCGCCGCGAGACGCATGATGACCAGCCCGATCGCGACGACCAGTACGACGATCAGCAGCGGCACCACAAATTCCATACTTGAATCCTACGTCCCGCTCCGGCGACCGCTGCCCGACGCGGCAGACGGCGTATCACACCGGTGTAATTCACACTGTGGATAACCAGTGGATAACTTTTGCCTACGCTGCAAATTCCGTTCTGTCAACAGCCAAAAAGCCGGAAGAATCCACCGCCAAATTCTTTTAATCCACAGCCGCCGGACGATGTTTGCGCAGGTCAGGGGCATGTTACCGGCGAGTTAAGTTTAGTATCCACAGCTCTACCCACAGCCTGTGCACAAGACACGCCCACGTATCCACATTTTATCCACAGGGGTGGTGGATAAGTCGCTTGGTGGAAGGGCGGAAGGGGGTTACCGTTGCGGAGTATCCCACTAAGAAGTCCGCGCACGGGCTGTAGTTCCGTGCGCCTTCCGGCAGTTCGAGCAGTTGTCCGAACCGCCTGATAGTTCTGGACCAAAAGGGGATTCGGTACCCGTTCAAGGAACAAAGAAAGCAGGCAGCGGTGTCGTTAGCGCACGCGGATTCGGCAACAGGTCGGGATTCCGAATTCGGCCGCACGCCGCCGCAGGACCTCGTGGCCGAGCAGTCGGTGCTGGGCGGCATGATGCTTTCCAAGGATGCCATCGCCGACTGTGTCGAAGTGCTCCGCGGCGTGGACTTCTACCGTCCTGCCCACGAAAGCATCTACGAAGCCATCATCGACCTGTACGGCCGTGGCGAACCGGCGGACGCCGTCACCGTCTCCGACCTGCTGACTAAACGGGGCGAAATTTCCCGCATCGGCGGACCGGCTTACCTGCACACGCTCATCCAGTCCGTGCCCACAGCTGCCAACGCGGGCTTCTATGCGGAAATCGTCCGCGAACGCGCAGTGCTCCGCCGCCTCGTCGACGCCGGCACGAAGATCGTCCAGCTGGGCTACTCCCACGACGGCGAAGTCGACGCGATCGTGAACGAGGCGCAGGCGGAGATCTACAAGGTTGCAGAGCGGCGCACGGCCGAGGACTATGTCCCGCTGAAGGACATTATCGAGGGCACCGTCGACGAGATCGAATCCGCCGGCCACCGCGGCGAAGGCATGACCGGTGTCCCCACCGGATTCTATGAACTCGACGAACTCACCCAGGGCCTGCACGGCGGCCAAATGATCGTTATCGCGGCACGCCCCGCAGTTGGCAAATCCACCTTCGCACTGGATTTTGCGCGTTCGGCGGCCATCAAGAACAACATGACGACGGTCTTCTTCTCCTTGGAAATGGGTCGCAACGAAATCGCCATGCGCCTCCTCTCCGCGGAAGCCACCATCGGCCTGCAGGACCTGCGCAAGGGAACCATCAAGGACGAGCAGTGGGGCAAGATCGCCACCACCATGGGCCGGATGAATGACGCCCCGCTGTTTATCGATGACAGCCCGAACATGTCCCTGATGGAGATCCGTGCCAAGTGCCGGCGGCTCAAGCAGCGGCATGACCTGAAGCTGGTGGTGCTCGACTACCTCCAGCTGATGTCCTCCGGCAAGCGCGTCGAGTCCCGCCAGCAGGAAGTCTCGGAGTTCTCCCGTGCGCTCAAGCTGCTCGCCAAGGAGCTGGAAGTCCCGGTGATCGCGCTCTCGCAGCTGAACCGTGGATCTGAGCAGCGTACCGACAAGAAGCCGATGGTTTCGGACCTGCGTGAATCAGGATCGATCGAGCAGGATGCGGACATGGTCATCCTGCTTCACCGCGAGGACATCTACGACAAGGAATCCCCGCGTGCCGGCGAAGCGGACGTGATCGTGGCCAAGCACCGTAACGGCCCGACCAAGACCATCGTGGTGGGCTTCCAAGGCCACTACTCCCGCTTCGCCAACATGGCGGTCGAACACGGCTAGCAGCTAGTAGTAGTTGTCGGGGCACACCGCTAGCATCCGCTGCGCCGCGTGCCCCGTTTTGTTGTTGCGACCTTGACCGCGGCGAGGACCAGCAGGAGGGCGGCTGCCCGCCGTTGTGCGGTTTTCCGTCGACCGTGCCAGCCGCCTTCGGCTGCCGCTTCCGGTCCGCCAGCAACCGGGTCATAGAGGTTCCCGGCAGTGGCTGGCGCGTGCTTGGTACGCGAGAGCTGGGCCCTCTTGACCTGGGCTGCCATGACGGCTTCGACCGGGCGCGGCGTGAGCCTGTGCTGCGACACCATTACCCGTCCCAGCGGGCCCACAATCGTTTCGGCACGCGGGGAGGCCGCCCTGGCAACAATGGCCCGCGCGGTCCTTCCAGGGGTGTAGACCGGGGGCATCGCCTGGGCCTTGCGTCCCATGTAGTTGGCCGCGTGCTGGAAGAAAGGGGTATCCATGGTGGCCGGTAGGACCGTGCAGACTTTGATGTTTGTCCTGCCGGTGAGGCGAAGTTCTGAGCGTAAGCTGACGCCCAGAGCGCGGATGGCGGCCTTGGACATCGAATAAGCGGACGTATACGGCTGAGCGATTTCACCCACGATCGAGGAAACGTTGATGATGACCCCGGTTCCCTGTCGCTGCATCTGCTCCAGGGCCGCCCTGCACCCGTAAACGTAACCGAAGATGTTCACGTCGAGAACGCGCCGGAAATCGCTCAGAGGAACCTCAAGAAAAGGAGAGAAGAAGCCGACCGCGGCGTTATTGACCCAGATATCGATTCTGCCGAACTGGCGGACCGCGCGCTCCGCCAGCTCTTGGATGGAGGCCGCCTCACTAACGTCTACTGGCACGGCCAGCGCTTCCGTCCTGTACCGTCTGCACTGAACGGCTAGCGTTTCAAGGGCCTTTCCGCGGCGGGCGGCGAGCACGACGTTGGCACCCTTCCGGGCGAACCGAAGCGCAGTGGCGCGGCCTATGCCGCTGGAAGCTCCGGTTATCACTACAACAGAACCCTTGATGCGCATTGCTGTTCCTCCTCTGTTGTGGCCCGCAGGCTGCGGGGGCTAGGTGAAACCCCTCGATAGCAGTCTTCTCTCACATTGCGGGCCGGGGGAGTCTCCGGACCCGTCCGCCTCTTGGAACATCCGAAGTGAGCCGGACGGCTGTAACGAAGCCGGAGGGCAGGAGGCCGGAAACCGGGTGGAGCGGGGAGACCGTCAAGGTCCTGATGGTTTCCGGCGCCGCCGGTGCGAAGGTCAGCATCACTCGACTGCCCCTGACTTCGGGGGCGGAGCATTCATAGCCGGTTCCGAGGTTGTCCTGTAACTGCAGTTGCGGCAGCGCCGCGGCTTCCAATGCCGTCGGACACGCAACCTGAACAATGACTCGGTCCTGCCACAGTTCCATCGAGGCGACGAGGAAGCGATGCTGTGCATCGAAGTGCTGATAGCTGCAGGACTGCGGTATTACGACAGCGATCAGTTCGGGGCCTTCTGACCGCGCTGCCATTCCCGTCAAAGAACCAGTCCGGTCGCCGGGGCGAATTCTTTCTTCAGTGGTCATGACGAGTACCGGCTGGCGGCCACGACGGAGCAAATCAGAAGACAGGAGGTCTCAGCTCGGGCCGCTTCGGGTTGGGCTGCCGACTTTAACAGCCCGCGCTCGCTCATTTCGTCGCCGCGTGGGCAATGGATGTCCGGTGCTCCCAGAAGAAGATTGGGTCTATGGATTGATCGGTACATGGTTTTACTTCCGTGCGCCTGAGCGGCGGCGAAGAGACGCTGCCGGCCAGGGAGCTTATTCAGGAATGCGCCATGGCAACTGCTTAACCGTGACCAAAGATAGTCCATTGCACCCCCGAAAGGCTGTACGGTCAAGGCTTTCTCCTTAGGGGTGCCGCTCTCCGAGGTCCTGGAGCATCGGCGACGAAGGCGTCGACCGAGTTCTTGCAAGCCTCGCGAACGGAGGTCTCAGAACTGCAACTGACCAGCGCCGCAGATCGTCGAGGCGCCTTGCGGACCTTCACGATGGAAGGATTGATCAGTATGCTGACGAGCAGAGCCCGCTGCCGCCGGGCTGTTGGCAAGAATTGGCACGTTTCAATGACCAGCTGCAACGCGGGCGCCTAGCGCCGGAGACGGAGATTTAGATGAACAACGAAAACGGACCCATGCCGCTGTCGCCGGAAGAACTCGAAGCCCAGTCCGGTACGGCGCTACCTGACAAGGAGGTCGCGTCCATTCTCGACCTCAATGCTGATCTAGACCTCGCCATCGATGCTGCCGCGCCAATCGACTTGGCCGTCGCGGCGAACGCCAATGTCGCAGCCCCCATCGACGCCGCCGCTTCGGCCAACATCCTCTCGGAAGGCTCCACTGCTCAAGCTCTGTCCGATCAGGGAGTCATCATCGACCAGGGCATTACTGCCGATGCGACGGCGGAATCCACCCAGGACAGCAACATCGACCAGAGCAATGACACAGCGGGCGCTGCCCAGACAGCTGCTGGCTCCGCTGCCGGGACGGACACCGCCGCCGCTGATGCCGGCCTTCTGCAGGAGGGCGTCACCGGCGCGGAAACCAGTGACGGCGGGCTGCTGCCGGACGGCACGCTGCCTGACACCGGATCGGTCACGGATGACCTCGGGTCAACCCTCGACGGGAACCTGCTCAACGTCAACGTTGATCTGGCCGCTGATGCCGATATTGCCGCCCCAATTAATGGTGCGGTGGCAGCCAACGCCAACGTTGCCGCACCGATTGACGCCGCTGTTGCCGCAAATATCGGTTCGGTAGACAGCCAGGCGACTGCGGTGGCGCAGCAGGACGCCATCATCACCCAGCAGATCGACGGTGCCGCCGAGGCCAATGCCGGCCAGCAGTCCGACCTCGAACAATAGTCCCCGGATGAGCATGAGTCCGAGCGGGCCAGCTAACTTGGGTGGCCCGCTTCCCGGGGTGCGGTCTGCGGCGCCCCCGGCAATTGAAGTCCCGGCGCTGGCCGACGGCGTGCAGCTCCTCGGAACGGCCCAGGGGTCCGGCTACCGCGAACCTCCCGCGCTGGTCCGGCGGGCGGACGGGCAAACACTCCAGCTCACGCCTCTGCTCTATGCAGTGCTGGAAGCCGTGGACGGATCCCGCAGCCTCGGCCACATCGCGGAATATGTCAGCAACAAGTCCGGCCGGCTGGTCACTGCCGAAAACGTGCAGACGCTGATCGAAAAACAGTTGCTGCCGCTGGGCCTGCTGCGGCTTGCGGACGGCTCAGAACCAGAGGTCAAAAAGGCCAGCCCGCTACTGGGCATGCGCTTCCGCTACACGGTCACGGATCCGGCGCGGACCCGGAAGCTGACGGCTCCGTTCGCCGCCCTGTTCCATCCCTTGGTCGCCTTGCCCGTGACTGCGGCCTTCCTGGTGGCATGTTGGTGGGTACTGCTGGTTAAGGGCTTGGGCTCGGCTACGCACGAAGCCTTCGCCAACCCCGGGTTGCTTCTTCTGGTTTTCGCCGTCACCATCCTTTCGGCCGGCTTCCACGAGTTCGGTCATGCCGCCGGCGCCCGCCGCGGCGGCGCAACCCCTGGAGCCATGGGCGTGGGCCTGTACCTGATTTGGCCCGCCTTCTACACCGACGTCACGGACTCCTACCGGCTGGGACGCGGCGGCCGGCTCCGCACGGATCTTGGCGGCCTATACTTCAACGCCATCGTCGTGGTGGGAACAATGGGCGTCTGGTGGTTCACCGGGGTCGACGCGCTGCTGCTGGTCGTGGTGACCCAGATACTGCAAATGGTGCGCCAACTGCTGCCCCTGGTCCGCTTCGACGGCTACCACATTCTCGCCGACGCAACAGGTGTCCCCGACCTGTTCCAACGGATTAAGCCCACGCTGCTAGGGCTGCTGCCCTGGCGGTGGTCGGACCCCGAACCAAAGGTGCTCAAACCCTGGGCCAGGGCCGTCGTGACCGTGTGGGTCCTGGTCACGGTGCCGCTGCTCCTCTTCTGCCTCTTCATGATGGTGGTCTCGCTTCCCCGGGTGCTGGGAACGGCGTGGGCGAGCATCATGGAACAACACAGGCTGCTGGCGGACGCCGGTTCGGACGGCGACTTCGCCGGCATGGCCGTGCGTGTCCTGGCCATCACCGCCGTCGTGCTTCCCGTTCTTGGCATTGCCTACATTCTGCTTCGATTGGCGCGTCAATTCGGCGCCGCACTCTGGACGAAAACCCGCGGACGGCCGCTATGGCGCGCTACCGCTGTGGCCGCCGCCATGGGAGTTCTCGCTGGCCTCGCCTGGGCCTGGTGGCCCGACGACGGAGCCTACCGGCCGGTGCAGCCCTACGAACGCGGAACCCTGTTCGATGCAGCAGCTTCCTTTGCCCCGGTTTCATCGGTGGGGCTTGCCGAAGGCCGGGCAGGCCAAACGGTGACGGCGTGGCCGGCCGGAACGGACCTGCCCACCGCGGAGAAGCCTCAACTGGCGATGGTCCTCGTTCCCCGAGAGACAACCACTTCGGACACCAGCGAAAATCCAGCGAACGACGGCGGTTCCGGCGCCGTTGCTGAAACCGCCGTCGGGGACACACCGACGGCCTGGGTCTTTCCCTTCGACCGGCCATTGGCCCCGAAGAAAGACGGAAACCAGGCACTGGCCGTCAACGTCGAGGATGGATCCGTTGTCTACGACGTTGCCTTCGCCCTTGTCTGGGCCGAAGGCGGACCGGTAGAGGCCGCTAACGAGGCGTACGCGTTCGCTTCCTGCCGGGGCTGCACCGCCGTCGCCGTCGGCTTCCAAGTTGTCCTGGTTTTCGGCCAGGCCGACGTCGTCGTCCCCCAGAACCTCTCGGCTGCGGTCAACTACAACTGCGTCGAATGCCTCACCTACGCCCTAGCCAGCCAACTTGTCCTCACCCTGGACGGTCCGCTCAGCGACGCAGGGATGGTCAAACTGGAAACCCTGTGGGAAGAGATCGCGGCCTACGGGCGGTCGCTAGAAGACGTTCCCCTGGGCGAAATCCAGGCCCGACTGAACGACTACAAGAAGCGCATACTCGGCATCATCGAGCAGGACGCCGCCCTCAGCGGGGGCAGTGCCGACGCGGATACCGACACCGACACCGAGTCAAATACTCAACCGGCCTCCGAACCGGGCTCGTCCCCGGCGGGCACGCCTTCGACGGACTCCGGCAGCGACCAGCCGCCAGCCCCCGGAGAGGCACCGGCCGGAGAACCCGACCCCGGAACGGCAACGACTTCCCCGACACCGATACCCACCGGCACACCGCAGCCCGAACCCGCCCCCGTGCAGGAGCCTGCCCCCGGACCCACCCCCGCTGACGAACCCGCCCCGGCGCCGAGCGGGTGACATGCTCAAGACGAAGCCGGCGTCATCGTGGCAGCGCGGGCCGTCGCCTGTGCAAGATATGCAGTGTCAACGGTGTCCTTGGAATGCCTGCCACGTCAGCTCGGCCAGTGCAGCCTGGCCGCCGGGGCCGGGGTGGAAGTAGTCCAGGGTGCTGATTTCGGTGGCAGAGAACTTGTAGGCGTACACGGCGCCCCGATCCCAGTGGCAGTTCCTGTACCTCGCGCAGGTGTCAGCGAGGATCTCATTGAAGGCCCGCTCGCGGGCAACAACTTTCCGCCGCTGGTTCTCGGTAACCTCGGCGCCGAGCATGGACGGGCAGGTTCCGTCGGCCGCCCAGACCCGTCTGGCCTCCTGATCGGTGCGCAGAACAGACCACAGGCGATGAAGGTCGGGAATGCTGCTGACGTAGATGTGGGCGCGCGGCAACCCGTGATGCAGTGCCTCAAGAGCAGTAGCGACGTGTTTGCTGAAGTCGGCAGTGGACGTCATCGCTGATGCCGTAGAGGCGCACAGGTCGTTGGCACCGATGAGTAAGGTGATGTAGTCCGCCTTCTGGGCTACGGCCATAAACGTTTGTGCAGGAAGATCCGCCGCCTCGGCGCCGCCGGCGGAATCGTTGTGACTGCTGATGCTGCTCTGAGGGTGCAGCGCCTTCAGCCGCTCATAGTGGCTGCGAATGCCGTCCGCTGGCCCGTCGCCGGTGGACCAGGACTTGGCCGGGTAGTTGCCTGGCTTGCAACAGGTGTTTGCGGCCTGGGTGATGGAATCTCCGAGTCCTGCAATGGCGCTTGGGTACGATCGCAGGGCGGCGGATCCTGGCATAGCCAGCAACGCGAACAAGATCAGAGGCAGGATCAGGAACCGGACGCTACTTGCCACAGAACCTCCTCCATGTCGAAGACTCTAATCACCGACAGCATCCGTCGCCATAGAACGAGGACGATACGTGAAAGCCCCGCGAGCGTGACCGGGCTGGAAGGGCGAACCAGCATCAATGAACTGCTTGACGAGACGGTCGGCGTTTCACACATCCAGATGACGCTGCCGATCTATGTCCAGCTCCGGGCGGGCGAGTTCCGCCGTCTTTCCTGAACTCTCCGGCGGTACCGGTTCCCCGGCCGCCGCACTCGCGATGCTTTTCCGGACGGTCTCGCTACACTGACGGCATTGACGATGATGGGGGACGGGCGCGGTGAAGCATAAGCGGCGGCATGGAAGTCGAGGGCGGGGGCTCGGCCCGATGATGGCGGCATTGTTGACGGCCGGCACCTTGGCGGCCTGTGGGCAGCTGCCGGGAGGCCCCGGGCAAGAATCACGGCCAGAGGCCGAGCTGGTCGACGCCGTCGATTGCACCACAGCGCAGCATGTCCTGGAACCAGGGAAACCGTCCGCGCCTCCGCCACCAGTGGCCGGCAGCGTTCCCGAAGCATTCGTGCCCGTCGAAGTCATCCGCTGCGACGCCTTCGTGATGGCGACGGTCGAAGATGCCGAGGGCTTATGGTCAGCGGTCACTGAGGAGCGCCTCACCGGGAAAATCGACGCGCTGGTGAATGCGCTGGCACAGCCCAGCGACGGCCCTATCGCAAACCAGGCCTGCACCGCGGACCTGGAACTGGTCCCCGATCTCTGGCTGGTGGATGCCCAGGGCCAGGCCATGCGCGCGGCATGGCCGACTAATTCCTGCGGCAAGACGAAGCCCGGCGTGCGCGAGGTCCTCGGCGGCATGGAAGTGGTCGAGTCGACACAGCACAAGATGGAACTCATCCAACCGCGGGCGGCGCTGGAAGCCAACTGCCCTGCGGAATGGAAGAAACCGGTGCCGGTCGGACTCGCTCTGGCGCCGATGCCGGCTCCGGACCTAGACGCGGAGGGAACCGGTGCCACGGTCTCCGGTTCCGCAGGCCTGGTTCCCGAGGCCAGCGAGGTGGACTCGCTCAGGATCTGCCACTACAGCGTGGAACGCCTCGGAGCCAGCGCGGCGCCGACCACCGGCACGAACGCGGAGCTGGAGTTTTCAGGCACGGAGGTATTCACCGGAGAGTTTGTAGGCGGAGGCAGCCTAAACGGCTCTGGGAAGAATGCCGTTCTCGCAGCGGCGGCCACTGACGCGCCAGCCGCCAAATGCGACGAGAAGGCGACGGAGTTGGTTGTCTTGTGGCCGGTTGCCGACGGGCAGGACGTCGGTGCGCCGCTGACCGTGGAAATCGACGGCTGCCAACGGCTCTTCGCTCCGGACGGCGCCGCCCGGACCTTGCCCGACGAGGCGAGCGCCGCCGTCGTCGTCGCCTTGGAGAAGTGAGGGATCGATGGCGCGGGACAAAGTGGCACTGATGACCGGGGCATCCTCCGGAATCGGCGAGCATACCTGCCACGAGTTGGCGGGCCGCGGCTTCACGGTCTACGCGGCAGCGCGCCGGCTGGAGCGGATGCGCCAACTGGAAGTGCACGGCGTCCGTGTGCTCGCCATGGACCTGACCGACGACGCGTCCATGGTCGGCGGGGTGGAGCGGATCCTGTCGGAACAGGGACGCCTGGACGTGCTGGTCAACAATGCGGGCTACGCGTCCTACGGCTCTGTGGAGGACGTGCCGCTGGATGATGCCCGGCAGCAGTTCGAAGTGAACGTGTTCGGAATGGGGCGGCTCATTCAATTGGCGGTTCCCGCCATGCGCGCGCAGGGCAGCGGCCGGATCATCAACGTGTCCTCGATCGGCGGCGTCTTCTACGAACCGCTCGGCGGCTGGTACCACGCGGCCAAATTTGCGGTCGAAGGCTTATCGGACTGTCTTCGAGTGGAGCTCAAGCCCTACGGCATTGACGTGGTGATCATCGAGCCCGGGCCCATCCTGACCGAGTGGAGCTCGATCGCGGTGAACAGCCTGCTGCAGAGCTCGGAGGGGACAGCTTACGAGCAGCAGGCCGAGAGCGTGGCCCGGACGGTTTCCGCGGCCTATTCGGAACAGACGGGAACGCGGCCAGAGGTGGTTGGCCGGCGGATTGCCCGTGTCGCGGGCGCTCGGCGCACGCGCAGCCGGTATCCGGTGGGCCGGGGCGCGCGGACCATAATGAGCGCTCGCCGGCTGCTGCCGGACCGGGTGTTCGACACCGTGCTCGCCCGGGTGTACCAGCGCTGAGCAGGCTGCCTCATAGAGGGGCTCCCAAGTGGTCGCGCAGGGTGCGTCCCGAATACGAGGTTCGGAAGCGGCCTCGTGCCTGCAGCTCCGGGACCACGCCGTTGACGAACTCTTCGAGCGAGGACGGGTAGAGCGCGGACATGATCACGAAACCGTCGGCCGCTTCCGAGTCGTAAAGTTCGCACAAGTAGTCAGCGATGTCCGCCGGATCGCCGACGGGCTGGGGATGCAGCTGGTTCATGGCCTGGGCGTTGGCGAGGTCGCGGACTGTCATGGATTGGCGGCGGGCGGCGGCGAGCAGCATCTGTTCGAACCCCTCGCTGCCGGTGGCGCCACGGTGGGCCAACAATAATTCTTCGGCACTGCCGTCTGGGTTGAGGTCCTCCCGGGCCGCGTGCAGGAGCCGGCCCAGCTTCGTCAGAACGTCCTCCGTGTCTAGTGCCGCTTCCAAACCCTGCACGGTGGCAAAGGCGGCGGCGCGGGTGGAACCGGTGATCGGCTGGACCGCCGGAAGGACGGCCAGTTGATCCGGGTTCCGTCCGGCGGCCGCAGCGCGGTCCCGTAGTTCGCTCCGCACGGCCCGCATGGCGTCCGGTGTGTCGGCCACGGCGAACACGACCTCGGCCCAGCGGGCGGCGAACTCCATGCCGCGCGGCGAAGATCCGGCCTGCATGAGCACCGGCCTGCCCTGCGGGCTGCGCGGCAGGGTGATCGGACCGCGGCTGAGCGGCTGGCCTCCGCCGTGCAGGGTCCGTTCCGGTATCCGCTGCACCAGGTCAGGATCCGCGAACTGGCGTCGCGGCCCGTCCAGCGTCAAGGCCCCGGGCTGCCAGGATTCCCACAGGTCCACCACGGTCTGCACCACATCGTCGGCCCGGTCATACCGCTCCGCCTTGGGCGGGATGGAGGCCAGGCCAAAGTTGGCGGCCTCGGCGTCGGTGGTGGAGGTGACGATGTTCCAGGCGACCCGGCCACCGGAGAGGTGATCCAGCGAGAGCAGCTTCCGGGCGATGGTGTAGGCAGGGGTGAAGGTGGTGGAGATGGTCGCGGCCAACCCCAGGTGCCGCGTCACCCCGGCAACCAGTGACAGAGTCACCAGGGGATCGAGATAGATGGCGCCTTTGCCGCCGGTGACCAGCGTCGTGGCGAAGTCGCCCGTGTTGTCCTCCGGGACGGCCAGAGCGTCCGGCAGGAACAGCATGTCGAAGCAGCCTCGTTCAAGCGTCCGGCCCAAATCGAGGTAAAAATCCGCGCTCAGCCAGTCTTGCCGGGAGAGCGGATGCCGCCAATTCTCCGCATACTGGCTGGTGGGCGGGTTGACCATCGCCACCAGGTGCATGCCGTCAGCTGAAGAGCGCATCGTATCCTTCCAAAAACCCCAGGACGTGGCTGGCGTACAGGATCCCGCCGAGCACGGCCAGCACTGCTGCTGCCATCAGCCAGTCGGCGCGGGTGAGCGGAATTTTCCGCCAGGTGGTCCGGGGCGTCAGCCCGAGGCCACGGGATTCCAGCGACTGGGCCATCCGTTCGCCTTTGCGCACTGAGACGACGAGCAGGGCAAAGGCCGCTCGGCCGTAGGCGGTCAGGCCGCTGGGCAGGGAACCGTCCGGGCGGAGCTGCGCCCGGACGGCGTGGGCCTGCCGGATGGTCTGCCACTCCCGGGGCATCTCCTGCAGCATGCGGTAGCCGGCCAGCACGGCATAGGTGATCCGGGAGCCGAGCCTGGCATGTTGATGCAGGCTTCCCATCAGCGCCACGCCGTCGGTGGAAGCGATGAAGCCGATGGCAAGAATGCCGATCACTAGGGTCCGCAGGGCCAAGGAACCGCCGACCGAGAGTCCTTCGGCGGTGATCCGCAGCGGACCGGCCTCCCACAGGATGTGACCCGGGCGGCTGAGCGCGTTGACCATCAAGATACCCAGACCGAAGGCGAGGAAGGGAACGTGGCCCAGTGCCACCGTTCTGAGGGGCAGCCGGGTGGAAGCAACGACGGCGGCCAGGGCCACGACGTAGAGCACGGCCGGGGTGACCGGATCAAAAATGAAGACCATCGCCAGCGACATGACAAACAACAGCGCGAGCTTGACCGTGGGATTGCGCCGGGCGAGGACGCTGCCGGAGGCGAAAGACGCCGGTGATCCGGCGGATGTGGCGGTCATGCACGGCTCCCGGCCAGCCGCTGCACGGAGGAGCCGCCGGATACTGCCGCATCCAGCCGGTCGAGGACGCGGCGGATTTCGCGGTCCGACTCGAACTCGGTGAGCAGCCAGTCGAGCAGCGGCGGCAGCCTGAGGCCGGCTCGCGCCAGGATTTCCGGGTCGCGCAGGACGTCGAAGACGGCGCCGTCGGCAATCACGGTGTGCTCGGCGACGACGACGGCGCGGTCGGCCAGCGCGGCAACGGTGCGCAGGTCGTGGCTGGAGAAGAGAATGGCGCTGCCGCCGGCCGCCGCCTGCTTGAACGCGCTGGCGGTGGCAATCGTGTCCCTTCGGTCCAGGCCGAACGTCGGCTCGTCCGCCAGTAAGGACGGCCGTTTGTGGGCCAGCATGGCGGCCACGCTCAGGCGGCGCTTTTCGCCGCCGGACAACCGGAAGGGGCTCTGGTCGGCCAGATGCGTGAGCCGGTGCTGTTCCAACAACTGGTCGAAGAAGTCCGGCGGCGCATCGGGCAGCCCGTGCCGGACTTCCTCCGCGACGGTATGCGCCACGAACTGATGTTCGGGGTTCTGGAACACCATGCCGGGGCGGGCACCTCGCACCGTTCCTTCGGCGGGCGGGAGGAGCCCTGCGAGGGTGAGCAGCAACGAGGTTTTGCCCGTTCCGTTGGCTCCCAGCAGGGCCGTGATCTCGCCCCGCCTGAGCTCGACATTCACGTTTCTGAGGATGACCGGTTCCGCCCCGGCCGCGCGCCGGAGCCGGCGTTTCTTCCGTCCGGCGCCGCGTGAGACGGAGACATTCTCCGCGGCGAGGACAGTGTCGCCGGCACCGGGCGCGTCTGGGGCGCCGCCGTCGTCGTCGGGTAGCGCCAGAGCGCGGAGGGCGGAGCAGACGTCGGGCGAATCCAGGCCACCGGGCTGCCCGGTGACTGCCAGCAGTTCCGTTTCCAGCGGCAGCCAGCATCCGCGGGCATTGAGCCGGCCGGCGCTGCCGGCCAGCACCGCGGCGGTGGCGCCGTCGGCCAGGACCTGGCCTTCGTCGCCAAGCACGAGGGCCCGGCCCGGCAGCCCGGCAATTCCCGCCCGGCCGGCGTAGTCGTCGAGCCGGTGTTCGACCAGCACCACAGCCGGACCGTAGGCGGCTGCGGCCGCGTCAATAGCCTGACGCACGGCGGTGAGGCCGGCCGGATCGAGCATGGAGGTCGGCTCATCGAGCAGCAGGAGGGCAGGTTCGGCGATCAGGCTGGCTGCCAGGGCCACACGCTGGCCCTCGCCGCCGGAAAGCTGGTCCGTCTGGCGCTGCCGCAGACCGGCCGCACCGACCAACGAAAGCGCTTGGTCAATACGTGCCGATATGTGCTCCGGCGGCACGGCACGGTTCTCCAACGGGAGGGCCAGTTCCTGTTCGACGTCCGGCAGGCAGACCCCGGAGGAGGGATCCTGGGCGAGGACCCCGACATGGCGGGAGAGCTCGACGACGGACGCGTCCGTCGTCGCCGTCCCCTTCACCGACACGCTACCGGTGAGCGTGGACAACACGGTGTGCGGAACCACGCCCGTGATCGCCTGCAGCAGCGTGGATTTTCCCGACCCCGAAGCCCCGAGCACGATCAGGTGCTCGCCGGGTTCCAGCCGCAGCGTGACGCCGCGCAGCACCGCGGCGTCACGCCGTGGAAACTCCACAGATACGTCGTTGAGCGCCAGGGCAGGCTCAGCGGGCATTGGCCTTGCCCAGCCGGGCCCGCCCGATCGCGAAGTTGTCCACCACGCCTGTCTTCGCCAGGGCGTCGACGATGACCTTCGCCAGCAGCCCGCCCAGTACCACCCCGGAAATCAGGTGGATGACCAGACGGGTGAAAAACAGGTCCTGGCCATACCAGCCGGACCGGAAGGCGGAATAGAAGAAGACCAGACCGGCGCCGAGCAGGCCGGACAGGGCGTAGGTGAGCCAGCTGTAGGAACGGTAGCGGGTGGCCGCGAACGGGATTTCACTGCCGATGCCCTGGATCGCGGCCGCGATGAAGAGCAGCGGGCCCACCGCCGAGCCCAGGAATACGACCTCGATCACCGAGGCCAGGACCTCGGCAATGACGCCGGCAAAGGGGCGCTGGACGATGGCAATGGCGATCGGCGCAACCAGCAGCCAGCTGCCGGCGAGAAAGTGCTGCGAGAGGTCTCCGGCGGGCCCCATCAGGAGCGAGAGGGCAGTCCAGGCCTGGACGAAGACCCAGTAGAGGAAACCGAAGACGACGCCGAGGACGACCAGCAGGACCAGGTCCTTCAGGCTCCAGGACGACCGTGTGCGGGCAGGACCAGATGATGTTGACATTGGAGTTCCTTGCGGGCCGGCGTCAGGACGCACTGGGGCTGTTGATGGACAGGGTGGCATGCGTGACAACGTGCTGGACGGACCGCCCGATCAGGATCCAGCCAGCGGCGATGGTCTGCAGGACCTGGGCGACGTCTCCGTCCAGCCGGGTGACGTAGTGGTCTTCGGTGACGGTCACGCCGGTGGACTTGGCGTAGTCGATGGCGGTGTAGATGTCACGCATGTGGTCCGCTGCGGCAGTGCCGGTTCCGCCGTCGGCGAGAGGGTAGATCGCCCAGTCTGCCGCCGTCTTGATGCCGGTCGGTTCCAGTTGCGGGATCTCCGAATACAGCGCCGCGCCGCCCTCAGGTATGTCGCAGCTGACGCCGCCCGGGCAGCCGCGGGACAGCTGAACCGCGGCCGCTACGTGCGCGCCGCTGCGCCCGGCCCCGGCAATGACCTGGCTCAGATAGCGCAGGACGTCCTGTTCGGCGCCCGAGACGTAAGTGCTGACTTTCCCCGTCTGCACCTCGAGCCCCGTGGCGTCGGCGTGCTGGAGCGCCCCCAGGATGACGTCGACGTAGTCATCGGCCATGACCGCCAAGGTCAGCCGGGCCCCCACGCCGAATTCACGCGGCGTCGCGGTGAAGGATGTTCCGGCGTTGACGCTGGAGGGATGGATGGCTGCCGTGACGGCAGCGTCAGGTGTTCGCATGTTCGCGCCCTTCTGTTGAGTGAACAGGGCACGGGTGTGAGGGTTGCTCCCTGCGCTGGCATGATCCAGATCAGGTTCAACGGTCGAAACTTGAGAAGTTTCCTCTCAGCCCGGCTCACCGGACTCCCGTGTACAAGCCAGCAGCCTACCGGCAGGCCCACCGGGTGGCGAAAGCACGACGTTACGACGACGTCATACTTCCCCGGTCGACCTGTCGGACCTGCTGCACCGGGCGGCGCACGGCAGGTGGGAGGCGGCGGGACTCAGGGGCGCATGCTGCCGGTCTCCACGAAACGCTGATGCCAGGACAACGCCTCGCCGAGCAGGTGCGGGGTGTGCTTGGCAAAGCTGTCCCGGCAGGCCCGGTCGAAATAATCCTGCAGCATCGGCCGGTAGTCCGGATGCGCGCAGGTTTCGATGATCTTGCGGGCGCGCTGCTTCGGGGCCAGCCCGCGCAGGTCGGCCAGACCGTGTTCGGTCACCACGATCATGGTGTCGTGCTCGGTGTGGTCCACATGGCTGGCCATCGGCACGATGCTGGAGATCTTCCCGCCCTTGGCCGTGCTCGGCGACATGAACACGGACAGGTAGCCGTTCCGGGCGAAGTCGCCGGAGCCGCCGATGCCGTTCATCACCTTGGTGCCCGCGATGTGGGTGGAGTTGACGTTGCCGTAGATGTCCGCCTCGATCATGCCATTGAGCGCTATGCAGCCCAGCCGGCGGATCAGCTCCGGATGGTTGGAGATCTCCTGGGTGCGCAGGATGATGCGCTCGCGGTAGTAGTCAACGTTGGCGTTGAACTCCTCGACCCCGGGCTGGCTCAGCGAGAAGGACGTGGCCGACGCCATCCGCAGCACGCCGTCCTTGATCAGCTTCAGCATGCCGTCCTGGATGACCTCGGTGTAGGCGGTCAGGCCGCGGTAGCCGCCGGCGGCCAGGCCTTCCAGCACCGCATTGGGGATATTGCCGACGCCGGACTGCAGCGGCAGGAGCTGATCCGTCAGCCGGCCGCGCTGGACCTCCTGATCCAAGAAGTCCAGCAGGTGGCCGGCAATTTGCTGCGAGGTCTCGTCCGGCGGATTGAACGCGGAGTTGCGGTCGGGGGCGTCCGTATGCACGATCGCCACGATCTTGTCCGGGTCCACCTGCAGATACGGTTCGCCGATCCGGTCGTCCGGGTGCAGCAGTTGGATCGGTTTTCGGTTCGGCGGCAGCGCGGTGCCGTAGTAGACGTCGTGCATGCCCTCCAGCTCGGCCGGCTGCGCGCTGTTGACCTCCACAATGACCTTGCTGGCTTGTTCCAGCCAGGTCTTGTTGTTGCCAACCGAGGACGACGGAATCAGCCGGCCGTCTTCGAGTATGCCGACCACTTCGACGACGGCGAGGTCCACGTCGCCGAAGAACCCGTACCAGGTGTGCTGGGCGACATGGCTGAGGTGAATGTCGATGTAGTCCAGCTCGCCGGCGTTGATGCGCTCGCGCAACGCTGGATCGGATTGGTAGGGCAGGCGCAACTCCATCCCGTCGACCTTGGCCAGCGCGCCGTCGAGCTCGGGGGCGGTTGATGCGCCGGTCAGTACGCGGATCTTAAACTGCTCGCCCGCCGCATGGGCGGATTCCATCCGCGCGGCCAGCGCCTGCGGCACGGCCTTCGGGTAACCGGCCCCGGTGAAGCCACTCATGGCCACCGTCATGCCGGGTTTGATCAGTTCGGCCGCCTGCTCGGCGGACATTACGCGCTCGAGCATGCGGGCATTGCGAATGCGGTCTTGCATCATGCCCCTTCGTCAGGATCTTCCCCTCCACCTTAGGCGCCGGGCGCCGGGGTCCGGGCCTCGGTGACGGGCGGAAGCGCCGCCCGTCACCGGTCCGACGCCCGGCGGTACTACGGCCGGCGCAGTTGTTCCTCCGCGGTCTGCCGCACGCAGGCGGAGAGCTCATCGAGGATCGGCGAGCTGATCTTCCAGCGCTGCCAGTACAACGGCACGTCCACCGGCACGTCCGGGGCCAGTTCGCGCAACGTGCCGCGGCGGAGGTCCGCCAGGCACTGTTGTTCCGGCAGCAGGGCCCAGCCGATGCCCAGCCGAACGGCGGCCGCAAACTCCCCGGAGGCCGGCATGTAGTGGCGGGGCGCGGCCAAGTCCTCGCCGCTTATTGTCCGGTAGAAACGCTCCTGCAGGTCGTCCTTGCGGTCGAAGTCCAGCACCGGCGCCGCACCCAGCCACGCCAGATCGTCATCCGGCGTCCCGCTGGGCCGCCAATGGTCCAGGTACTCGGTGCTGGCCACCGCCCGGTAGCGGAGCGAGCCCAAGGCTTCCACCGAGCAACCCTGGACCGGTTCCGGCGTGGCCGTCACCGCCGCGGTCACGCGTCCCGACCGCAGCAACGAGGTCGAGTGCTGCTCGTCTTCACGGTGCACCTCAAAAAACACGCTCCGGTCGCGCGGCATCCGGGCCAGCGCGCCCAGGAACCAGGTGGCGAGCGAATCCGCGTTGACCACCAGCGGCAGGGCCAGCCCGGTCATGCTGCCGCCAAGTTCGCGCTGCGCATCGGCCTGCAGGACCCGCACCTGCCGTGCCAGCCGCAGGACCACATCGCCGGCAGCGGTCGGCTGGACCGGGGTGGTGCGTTGCAGCAGAACCTGGCCGGCCGTCTGCTCCATGGCCTTGATCCGCTGGGAAACGGCGGAAGGAGTCACATGCAGGGCGCGGGAGGCGGCATCGAAACTGCCTTCTTGCACGACGACGGCGAAGGTCGCCAGATGCTCGGATTGGAACGGCTGCATAAGCTCATCTTACGGATCGTAAATTTCTTTAGCTGTACTGGTGTTGCGCGCTCCGATAGCGTCGTCTCCTGTGACTACCGCTATTGCCCCCACCGTTTTATTGGGCCTGGGTACCGGACTGGCCCTCATCATCGCGATCGGGGCCCAGAACGCGTTCGTGCTGCGCCAAGGGATCCGGGGCGAGCACATTCGCGTCGTCGTCCTGATCTGCGCCGTGTCCGATGCGGTGCTGATCGCTGCCGGGATAGCCGGCATCGGTGCGGTGATCGAGGCGGCGCCGGCGGTGGTGGACGTGATTCGGCTGGGCGGGGCCGCCTTCCTGCTGGCGTACGCCGTCTTCGCCGCCAAACGGGCCATCAAGCCGGGCGCACTCACCGCTGCGGAGAATCAGCGCGGCGGCGGACTGGCCTCCGTAGCAGCCACGGCCTTGGCGCTGACCTGGCTGAACCCTCATGTTTATTTGGACACGGTCCTGCTGCTCGGTTCCATCGCCAACACCCAGGGCCCGGACCTGCGCTGGTACTTCGGCGTCGGCGCGGTCCTGGGCAGCATTGCCTGGTTCGGTGCACTCGGGTTCGGAGCTCGGCTGCTGCGCCCCTTTTTCGCCCGTCCCGGTTCCTGGCGGATCCTTGACGGTCTGATCGCGGTGGTCATGCTGGCGCTGGGGCTGCGGATGGCCTTCGGCTTCTGAGCGGGTATGCAAGGATGCCGGTATGGTCAGCAAGCTCCTGTTCCTGGCGGACACCCACGTGCCGAAGCGTGCGCGGCGGCTCCCGGACCAGGTCTGGGATGCGGTGGCTGCGGCTGACGTCGTGTTCCACGCCGGCGATTGGGTCACTGCGGACCTGCTGGACGAGCTGCAGCAGCGCAGCCGACGGCTGATCGGCGTCTACGGCAACAACGACGGCGACGACCTGCGCTCGCGCCTGCCGGAAATCGCCGCCGCAACAGTTGCGGGCGTTCGCTTCGCCATGATCCACGAGACAGGAGCCGCGAAGGGCCGGGAACAACGGTGCGAGGCGAGCTTTCCCGAGGTGGATGTGCTGGTGTTCGGGCACAGCCACATCCCGTGGGACACCACCTCGCCCGGCGGCCTGCGTCTGCTCAATCCGGGGTCGCCGACCGACCGCCGCCGCCAACCGGTTTGTACCTACATGACGGCAACGGCCGACGGCGGCAGGCTCCTCGACGTCAAGCTGGTGCCGGTGGACAAGGCTGGCGGCCGCACGGACGCATAAGCCGCCGGGAACCGGTCACCTGGCGGGGCCGGAATCCGCGGCGGGCTAGTTGCCGGAAACGGCCTTGCTGACTTCGGCCGGACTCTCGTACTGCCGATCGGGAAGATTCCTGAGCGCCGACAGGACGTCGTCGCCGGCCCCGGAATCTTCGGCGTTCTTCACCAGGTCGGCGGCGGAAGCGGGGTAGTCAACGCCGCCCAGCGCCTTCTGGATGGCAATGGGGCTGGGGGTCTCTGCCATGGAGGTCTCCTTCCGGTTCGCTGCGGGACACCACGCTACGCGCTGGGGCCGGGCGTTGGGAAGGCCAGCCGCCACCCGGCCGCCGACGCGGGGCACTACTGCGCGGGGCACTACGGGAGGTGCGGCGCACCGCCGTCGTTGTTTGGCTGGACCCGGTGCACGGACAGCGCCGGGGGTGTCGCCAGCGTTTGGTAGACCACGCAGTAGCGCTCGGTCAGCCGGAGCAGGGTCTCCCAGATCCGCGTAGTCGGCGTCGCTGACCAGTTCGAAGCGCACGCGGATGCGTTGGAAGCCCACCGGAACCTCTTTGTTCACCGCCCACGTTCCGCGGAAGTCCAGATCGCCCTCGGCATGGACACGGCCGGCCACCTCCAGTTCCAGCGAGGCCGCGACCGGCCTGCAAGCTCACTCCGGCGCACGCCGCCAGTGCCTGCAAAAGCATGTCCCCGCAGCAGACCAGGCTGCCGTCGCCTCCGGTGGCAGGGTGCAGCCCGGCTGCAACCAAGGCCCTGCCCAGGGCACGGAACGGTGGGTTCCTTCACCGCGTTCGCCCAGAGCGTAAAGCGGGTTCATCGCGGCGTCGGGCTGCTGCCGGTACCTGGCCTTCAGCGGAGCCTGGACGGCCCGCAGATTTTGCGTAGCCACGGGACCATCATGCTCCCGTTCGCGGTCGGTGTACACGGGCACCGCAGGTCGCAAAACCGCGTAAATACGGGGCCAAACGCGGGCCTGGAACCGCGCCAGAGGGGTGCAGCCAAGCCCAGCCGCAGGAGTGCAGATTCCGGGAGGCGGCCTGGCCTCCCCACGTGCCGTTGGGGCGCGTGAACGTGCCTACCCGTAATCGCCACCGTTCGGCGGACCGACACGCGGTGAGCCGATCACGTTTTGCAATCGTTGGTTACCGTCCGGTAGCGTGCTCCGAGTGCGCAGGTCAGATGACCGCGCCAGGGGATGCCGGAAACACCGGCGCGATCGACCCACAAGAAAATATGCCCGGACGCTGCCCACGCCTTTCGCCGTCAGAATGGCAGACGTCCACATGACCTCGATCTTAACGAGTGGCTGACGGCGGCGCAGGGATGTCCGGGGACGGACTGAGCGTGAGGCGGCCTCAATGGAGCATTGTGAATTCACAGAAAAACAAGAACCTTAGTCGTGCCCTGCGTGGCGGCCTGGCCGCCTTGGCCCTGACCGGTGCCAGCGTGGCCATGGTCGGACCGGCGGCAAACGCCGCCGATGGCGCCACCTGGGATGCCCTGGCCGAGTGCGAGTCGGGCGGCAGCTGGAGCACCAGCACCGGCAACGGCTTCTCGGGTGGCCTGCAGTTCACCCCGAGCACCTGGGCTGCCAACGGCGGCACCGGCTCGGCAGAGAACGCCAGCCGCGCGGAGCAAATCGCGGTGGCGGAGAACGTCCTGGATAGCCAGGGCTGGGGTGCATGGCCGGCTTGCTCGTCCAAGTTGGGACTGTCCGGTGGCGGCGGAGGATCGCAGGTGAGCAGCCAGTCTGCCGACATCCAGCAGGCCCCGGTCCAGCAGGCCCCGGTCCAGCAGGCTCCCGTCGCCGAGGCGCCGGTCCAGCAGCAGGCACCCGTCCAGCAGGCTCCGGCTGCCGAGGCCCCGGCCCCTGCAGCCGCACCCGCCGTCCAGGCCCCGGCCGTGAGCGGCGAAACCTACGCCGTCCAGTCCGGCGACACCTTGGCCACGATTGCCGAGTCGCTGGGTCTCCAGGGCGGCTGGGAGGATCTGTTCGCGGCCAACTCGGACACCGTGTCGGATCCGAACCTGATCTTTGTGGACCAGGTTCTGCAGGTTCCTGCGCAGTAGTTTTCAGGCTGTGAAACGCCCCGTTCTCCACCCGGAGGGCGGGGCGTTTTACGGCTGGCAACGCGGCCGGGAGTCATAGACTGGCATCAAACGAGTGAGAGGACCGGCCCGCTGTATGCCCACCATTGAGAACCGTCCCTGGCTGCAGAACTACCAATCCGGAGTGCCTGCCGAGATTGAGATTCCAACCGAGTCCCTCTCGCACATGCTGGACGACTCGGTCCGCAGGTTCGGGAAGCGGGCGGCCTTGGACTTCTTCGGGGCGTCCACCAGCTATCAGGAGCTGGGTCGGCAGGTTGACCGGGTAGCCGAAGGCCTGCGCAGGCTGGGCGTGGGCCCGGGCAGCCGCGTGGCGCTGATCCTGCCAAACTGCCCGCAACATGTGGTGGCCTTCTACGCAGTGCTGCGGCTGGGCGCCGTCGTCGTCGAACACAATCCGCTGTACACCGAGCGCGAGCTCCGCCACCAGTTCGAGGACCATGGCGCCACGGTCGCCGTCGTCTGGAACAACGTGGTGGCCAAGGTCCAGGCGTTTCCCTCCGACTTGGCCGTCAGGACCGTCGTGTCGGTGGATCTGACCCGGGCCATGCCGCGGGTTAAGCGGCTGGCCCTCAGGCTGCCCATCCCCGCCGCCAGGAAATCCCGCAAGGCTTTGACCGCCGCGGTGAGGAACACCATTTCCTGGGAGAAGCTGCTGAAGTCCAAGCGGCTGAAGCAGGGCTTTCCCCGCCCCGAGGTCACCGATCTGGCGGCCATCCAGTACACCTCCGGCACCACCGGACATCCCAAGGGTGCGATGCTGACCCACCGGAACCTGCGGGCGAACGCCGAACAGGGACGCGCGTGGATGCACGGTGTGGCCGAGGGCAAGGAGGTCATGTACGCCGTGCTGCCGATGTTCCACGCCTTCGGCATGACCCTGCATCTGACCTTCGGCGTACTCACCGGCTCGCGGGTTGTTCTCTTCCCCAAATTCGACGTGGACCTGGTGCTCTCCGCAGCCAAGAAGAACCCGCCTACCATCTACTGTGCGGTGCCGCCCATCTATGAGCGGACCGCGAACGAGGCCCGGAAGCGCGGGGTGTCCCTGAGCTCGGTGCGGTTCGCCATCTCCGGGGCCATGAACCTGCCGCAGGCCACCGTGGACCTGTGGGAGGACACCGCCGGGGGTCTGCTGGTGGAGGGCTACGGGATGACCGAAACGTCCCCGGTGGCCATCGGCAATCCGTTCGCGTCTACACGCAGGAACGGGACCATCGGCGTCCCCTTCCCCAGCACCGAGATGCGGGTGGTGGACCCAGACAATCCATCCCACGACGTCGAGCCCGGGCAACCCGGCGAACTGCTGATCCGCGGGCCGCAGGTGTTCCAGGGCTACTGGGGCAAGCCGGAGGAAACCGCCGCCGTGCTGCTCGACGGCGGATGGGTGCGCACCGGCGACATCGTCACCGTGGACGGGCAGCACAACGCCCGTATTGTGGACCGGGTAAAGGAGCTGATCATCACCGGCGGCTTCAACGTCTCGCCGTCGGAAGTCGAGGATGCGCTGCGGTCCCATCCGGACGTGGTGGACGCGGCAGTGGTGGGCATTCCGCGGGCCGAGGGAGGCGAAGAGGTGACGGCCGCCGTCGTGCTCCGCCGAGAAGGCGACCTCATGCTGCGCGAGCAGGAGATGCGGGACTATTGCCGCGGCCGGCTGGCGGCGTACAAGGTTCCGCGGCGGATTATTGCCGTGCAGGAACTGCCCAAGTCCATGCTCGGCAAGGTGCTGCGCAAGCAGGTCAAGGAGCAGCTCGCCGCCAGGTAATCGCCTCTCCTTCGGCGGCGGCCGGAGCCGAAGAGCCTAGGCCGTTTGCCGACCAACTGCGTGACGCGTCACATTCCTGCACGGCGGCAGGGATGGGTTGTGAGCCGTGACATAGTTGAGCCGGTGGCCGCGTGCTGAACCGCGCTTCCGTTGGGGGAGACAGTGGGCGCTGCCACCTAGTTTTTCGATATATAGGAAGTGACATGAAGCGAACATTTCTGACGCTGCTGGCCGGTGTCTCCGTACTGGGCCTGGCGGCCTGCGGATCCGGCTCACCCAGCGGTGGCGAGGCCGGCGGCAACGAACCCGCGGCCTCAGGCGGACTCACCCCGGTGACCGTCGGCGTGATCCCGATCGTTGACACCGCGCCGCTCTGGCTCGGCGATTCGAAGGGCTTCTTCGAAGAAGAGGGCCTGGATCTGGACATCCAGAACGTCGCCGGTGGCGCAGCCGCCATCCCGGCTGTGGTCAGCGGTGGCTTCGACTTCGCCTTCGGCAACCTGGTGTCGGTCATGGTCGCCAATGACAAGGGCCTGGACATCAAGCTGGTGGCCAACGGCAACTCCACCTCGGGCGATACCTCGCACGACTTCGGCGGCGTGGTGGTCAAGGGAGATTCGGACATCAAGTCGCCCAAGGACCTGGCCGGCAAGACCGTCTCCGTCAACACCCTCTCCAACATCGGCGACACCACCATCCGCAGCGTGATCGAAGCCGACGGCGGCGACCCGGACAGCGTGAAGTTCGTGGAGGTAGGCTTCCCCGATGCGCCGGCAGCGCTGGCCAACGGGCAGGTTGACGCGGCCTGGATCCTGGACCCGTTCCTGTCCCAGTCCGTGGATGACGGCGGCCGCGTGGTCTCCTACAACTTCGCCGACTTCGACAAGAACCTGGACATCTCCGGCTACTTCGCCACCGGCGACACCGTGGCCAACGATCCGGAACTGGTCAAGAAGTTCCAGGCCGCGATGAACCGCTCGCTGGAATACGCCCAGGAGAACCCGGACGAGGTCCGCGACATCGTGGGCACCTACACCAAGATCGACGAAACCGCCCGCGCGGAGATGGCCCTGCCGGCCTTCCGCAAGGACTTCAACATGGAGGCGGCACAGAAGCTCGCCGACGCGGCCTTGAAGTACGGCACGCTGACCAAGCCGGCGGAGCTGGACAAGTTCTTCCCGTAAGCTCCAAGCCTTAAACCAGTACGACGGCGGGGTCCCCCTTCCGTCCGATGCGCCGGACAGCGTCTCTCCCGCAGGGGAGGGGCGCTGTCTGCGTTCTGCCGGCCAGTCGGAGCTGAGCGGTCAGATCCGGCCGGTCAGATCCGGGTGCGCTCGCCGGGGTCCTGCCACTTGCGGACCGGAGGGGTCCAGCCGTCGATGGCGTCCAGCAGTTCCCGGGCGGAGCCGGCCACAATGACGGCATCGCGGTAGGCCCGCTTCAGGAAGCCTGCGCTGACCAGGGAGTCGATCGCCGTCAGCAGCGGGTCCCAGAAGCCGTTGATGTTCAGAAAGGCCACCGGCTTCTCGTGGATGCCCAGCTGCAGCCAGGTCCAGGCCTCGAAAATCTCCTCGAGCGTGCCCACCCCGCCCGGGAGTGCAACGAAGCCATCGGCCAGGTCGGCCATCATCTGCTTGCGTTCATGCATGGAGTCAACCACGTGCAGGGTGCTCAGGCCGGTGTGCCCCACCTCGGTCCGGTCCAGCGACGAGGGAATCACGCCCACCACCTCCCCGCCGGCAGCCACGGCGCTGTCCGCCACGGTGCCCATCAGGCCCACCTGCCCGCCGCCGTAGACAATGCCGATGCCGCGGGCGGCCAGCTCGCCGGCAAAGGACGCCGCCTCTCGCGCGTAAAGGGCGTCTGTTCCGCTGGCCGAACCGGTGAAAACTGCAAGTCGCATGCCGCCATTATTCCAGTGCGGCTAGACTCTCGGGTCATGACCGCAGTGGATGGACAAGACCGCCCTGAACCGCCCGAAGCGGCCAATGAACTGGACACCCTGTTGGGATTCCTGGAGTTCCACCGTGCCACTCTGGAGTGGAAATGCGCCGGACTGGACGCGGTAGCAATGGCCGCGAAACCGGTGCGGTCCAGCATGACACTGGGCGGCATGCTCAAGCATCTGGCGTTGGTGGAGGACTACTGGTTCTCCCATCGGCTGCACGGACAGGAACCGCAGCCGCCGTGGGACAGCGTGGACTGGCAAGCGGAGCCCGACTGGGACTGGGAATCGGCTGCAGCCGATACTCCCGAACAGCTCCGGGAACTGTGGAGCGAGAGCGTGGCGCGCTCCCGCTCCCTCACGACTGAAGCAGTGGCGGCCGGCGGGCTGGACCGGATGGCCGGCAGATCAGGCCGGGACGGCAGCGTTCCGAACCTGCGCTGGATCCTGGTCCACATGATCGAGGAGTACTCCCGGCACAACGGGCACGCCGACCTGCTGCGCGAGGCAGTGGACGGACTGGTCGGGGAGTAGCAGCCAACACCGGCGGACGTTCAAGGGTGCCGGCCGAGGCGGGAGTTATTCGGGCTCTTCGACTTCGCGGGGGTACTCCTCGTCCTCGTCCTCGCTGATCGCCTCGAGCTGCTCCTGCAGGTCGGCCTCGTTCGCTTCCCAGCCGACCGGCGGCACCGTCGAAGCCGGTTGTTGCTCTGAAGCATCTTCGTCTACCGGGCGGTCCTGCCAGGCGCGGTCGGCCTCGTCCGCTTCGGGGACTTCTGCATCGTGGTTGCCGGTGCTTGTCATTGCGGCCCTCCTGGTGTCTGCTGCGGTTGAACGTGATGGTATTGGTCGGGTAATCAGAGCTGCACGGCCTAGCCTCCGGCAACTGACTGGATAATCAGCAGTTCCTGCCCGGGGGCCACCAGCGTGGCCGGCCCCTGCAGCGTGCGGATGTCTTCGCCGTCCAGGTAGAGGTTGACGTAGCGGCGGATCGCCCCGATTTCATTGCGCACGCGCCGGTTGAACACCGGGTAGTCGCCGGCCAGGTCGTCCAGAATCTCCGCAACGGACCGCGGACCGGATGCGGGCACGCTGAGCTCGCGCCGCTCTCCGGTTACCTTGGCCAGCAGGCTGGGCACGACGACGGTGACCGTCTTCTCGGCTACACCCACCATGGCGAGTCCTTCCTCTTACAGACTGGCGGCCCGGACGCAGAGGACGTCCGGCAGGCCTGAGGCAACTTCGACGAAGACTTCACCTTCGTCTGCGCTGGCGTATACCGAACCGCCGCGTGTGCCGAAGTAGAATCCGGCCGGATCGCCGGTATCCACGGCAGCCGCATCGCGGAGCACCACGTTGTAGTCGAGGTTGGGCAGGCCGGTGCCGAACCGTGCCCAGGTGGCACCGCCGTCGTCGGTCCGATGCACCGCGAGGTGCCCGTCCGGTGGGATCCGCTCGCCGTCGGATTTGATCGGGACCACCCAGGCGGTCCGCGACTTCCGCGGATGGGTGAGCATGACGAAGCCGAAGTCGCTGGGCAGGCCGTCGGCAATGGACTGCCAGTTGTCGCCGGAATCGTCGGACCGGTAGACGCCGTGGTGGTTCTGCGCGAAGAGCGTGGACGGTTCCATCGCGTCCCGGGCGATCTTGTGGACGCACTGGCCCACCTCGGGATTCGGATCGGGCATGAAGTAGGCGCTGATGCCATGGTTGCGGGCCTGCCAGCTCTCGCCGCCGTCGGTGCTGCGGTAGACACCGCCGGTGCTCATGGCAATATGCACGGTGTCCGGATCCTGCGGGCTCGGCAGGATCGAATGAGCGGCCGCCCCGCCGTAGCCGGCGCCCCACTGCTCCTTGTCCGGGTGGTTCCAGAGGGCGCGGTTGAGTTCGAAGTGTTCGCCGCCGTCGGTGGACTTCCAGACCGAGATCGGTTCGCAGCCGGCCCAGACCACGCCCGGACGGTCCGCCGCGTCCGGCTGGATTTGCCAGACCCGCTCCAGCGCGGCGCCGTCGCCGTCGTTAAAGCGGATGGCGCCGGTTTCCGGCTCGGTCCAGGATTCGCCCAGATCATCCGAGTGGAAGACTGTCGGGCCCCAGTGCTCGGAGCGCGCCCCCACCAGCAGCCGGGTGGACCCGTTGCGTTGGTCGATCCCGATGCTGGGGATCTCGTTCATCAAAAAGTGCGGGCCGGACAGGGACCAGTTGGTCCGGTCCTGGCTGGTGGCCAGCCACAGCCCCTTCTTCGTCCCGATCGCCAAAATGGTTTCCCCAGTAGCCATGCCACCCATTCGACCACTGCGCTCCGGCGGGCGCAACGGTTTTGCGATGAAAGGCTTCAAACGGGGCAGAATAGGGGAGCCGACGCCACGCAAAGAAAGAGGACATGAGCACGCAGCCGCCAAGCCAGCCTGGCTCCCGCCTGTGGCTCTGGGTTCTCATGGCGGCCGCCGTGTTGACCCAGACGTCGCTGAACGTGGCGCGGCCGGTGGTGTCCTACAAGCTGCTGGCCCTGGGCGGCGACGCGGCGATTATCGGCGTGGTGACCGCGGTTTATGCGGTGCTGCCGGTGGTGGCGGCGTTGTGGCTGGGGCGGGTGAGCGACCGTATTGCATCGCTCAGGGGCATGGTGGCGCTCGGCGCGGTGATGCTGGCGGTGTCCGCCGTGGGGCTGGCGCTGGCGCAGGGCTTCCTTTTGATCGTCATCGCCATGGCCCTGCTCGGCATGGGGCATTTGGTCTTCACCATCGCCGGCCAGTCGGCGATCGGGCGCTACGCCGCGCTGAACCAGATGGACAGCGGCTTCGGCTGGTTTACCGCGGCCTTTTCGCTGGGCCAGCTGCTCGGCCCGCTGCTGGCCGGAGTGCTGCTGGGCACCGGGACGGAGGGCGTGGGCCCCGATTGGCTGGGCGCCATCAACCTGTCCCTGCTGCTGGCCGCCGGTATTGCCCTGGCCGGGGCGCCGGTGATGCTGATCGGCGCGCACCCGGGGGCGGCCAGGCGGCGGTTCCGTTCACGCAAGAACGACGGCGGTGCGGGCCGCGGTGTCGTCCGGCCTCCAAAGGTCAACGAGCCTGTAATGCAGATCCTGCGGCGGCCCGGGGTGGCGTGGAATATGCTGGCGTCGATGGCGCTGCTGTCCGTGATCGACATCCTGGTGGCCTTCCTGCCGCTGGTCGGCGAGGAACTGGGGGTGGCGCCGTTCTGGGTGGGCGTGCTGCTGGCCGTCCGTGCCAGCGCGTCGATCATCTCCCGGGTTCTGCTGCCTTGGCTGGTGCAGCGCTGGAGCCGGATCCAGCTGCTGGTGGCCAGCCTGCTGGGATCCGGTATCGCGATCGCGGTGACGCCGTTTGTGCTGGAACCGTTCTGGGCGGCTGCGACGGCGCTGTTCGTGGGCGGTTTCCTGCTGGGGCTGGGCCAGCCGCTGACCATGACGCTGATCAGCCACGCGGTCCGGCCGGAATCCCGCGGTGCCGCGCTGGCCCTGAGGCTGCTGGGCAACCGGGTGGGGCAGGTGGTTCTGCCGCTCGCCGCCGGCCTGGTGGCCGCGCCGCTGGGTCCGGGCGGCGCCATCTGGTTCTCCTGCGCCGTCCTCGGCGCCGCCGCAGCGGCCCGGCTGAGCGTGCGGAGCGAACCGGACGATTAACGCGCCCGCACCCGGAATCGCACGCGGCTTCGACACCTCGCTCGTGCCTCGCTCGGCGAGGCGCCGCTTAGCGATTCCGGCCGCCGGCCCTCAGCTCGAAGGAGACGGGATTCAGACCCCGAGGGTTTCGCGCAGGCGGGCTACGTGGCCCTTGGCGTCCACGTCGTACTCGGCGTGCTTGATGGTTCCGTCCGGACCGATCACAAAGGTGCTGCGCAGTGTTCCGGTGAAGACCTTGTCGCCGAACTTCTTGTCGCCGTAGGAGCCATACGCCTTGGACACGGCAAAATCAGGATCGGACAGCAGCGGGAAGGTCAGGCCCTCGGCGTCGCTGAAGGCCTGGATGGCCTCCGGGCCGTCTGGCGAGATACCGATGACGTCGTAGTTGGCTGCCTGCAGCGAGTTGAGACTATCGCGGAAGTCGCAAGCCTCGGTGGTGCAGCCGGGGGTTGCCGCCTTGGGGTAGAAGTAGAGCACAACATTCCAGCCCGCGTAGTCGGACAGCGAGACCTTCTTGCCATCGGCATCGGAGAGAGTGAACTCGGGGGCGGGCATACCGGGCTGGAGCTGGGACACGAATATCCTCTTTCGTCGGAAGAAACGGTAGAACCGTGCTTTCCTCACCGAGTCTAATAGCGCGCCCAGCTCCGGGGAGCGCCGCTGCTCCAACCCTTGCATGAGGCAGCGGGGTGGTCTGAAGACCTCGGGGCAGAGTTCCGGACCTGAGGGGCTTCTCGCGCAGGAACTTGCAGGAGCCATCTCCCTAGCCGCCTTCAATGGTGGTCGTGGGGCATGCCTGGAAGCAGCCAAGGGACGACATATGCGCCGTTACCGGCGTTTCAACTGTCCCGACTAGTTCCGATTCAGCGAACGCACTAACCTCGTTCGTTGGCGGCTGGCTGGTATGAGCAGGGACGGGTGCCCCTGT
Organism: Actinomycetota bacterium; assembly: GCA_051751385.1. Taxonomy (GTDB): domain Bacteria; phylum Actinomycetota; class Actinomycetes; order Actinomycetales; family Micrococcaceae; genus Crystallibacter. The sequence continues at coordinate 280,659 of JBNJKW010000004.1, forward strand.
TTAGCGGGTACGGCGTAAACCATGCATTGTCGTAACGGGGGCTGGAGGCTAAAAGGGGTACGGTAGTGAAACCGGGCTGTGCAATGAGATCTGAAGCGCGGTCAAAATTAGGGTGAGATGGGGGAGAATCGCGAATGGTGCGCGCCAAACCGGGGCTTAGCGTTGTCGATCTAGCTGGCACGGATGTCGACTCGGCTAACCATTTCTGGTCAGGTAGGGCACAAGTTTTTGTCAAAGCTGAACGACACACCGGACTGCGCCTGGTTGCACACGAGTACCTAGCAGCCAGATTAGCCAATTCGCTTGGAATTCCAGTCCCCTTCGGTGAGGTCGCCGGAATACACGGGAACCGCGAAGGGTGGGTTAGCGCTATAGCTGGCAGAGATGGGCGGCTATACCCGCCTCCGTTATTGGATGATATTTTCGCGCGCGAACGCCATGTTCTCGCGGGAATTACAGTCTTCGACGTCTGGATTTTCAATCCCGACCGAGTAGAAAAGAATCTCATTTGGTCCGAAGACATTGGGATCTGGGCGATTGATCACGAAATGGCTTTCTGCGGTGATAACGAAGACGGTCCTCTGTGGATGGACAGCAACCATGGACTCACCTTTCGTTCTCGAGCCCTGACCAGGTTAGGACTATCGCCGGATGACACTCGTCCCTGGACAGAGCTGATCCGAACCCACGGGCAGACGGTCAGCCGCGCCGCGGTTGAGTCAGCTCAGAGACGTGGACTAGTCACTGTCGAGAACGGAGCGCGATATAAGCGCTTCCTGCGGAAACGGTCTATGAACATCCATTCTCTGGTCTTTGAGTCCCTAAGCTTCCGTGAGATCTCCGGGATCGACTCTGGCCTCACCGGCGGAGTTCAAACGAGCTTGCCCTAATCGAACGAACTTTCGAGTGTATGCTTACAAATTCATGGCTCTTGCGGGAGGAGTTCAAAGTGGCTGCGAGATGGTACCTCATCCAGTACACCCATGAACTTCGGCGTCACGAGCCGAGAAATGTTGGCGTCGCTGTTGAGGATCCCGAGGGCCGGTGGCACCTGAAGTTCCTGGGTGAAACCCAAGACTCCACTATTGCAGGCAACCGGCTGCGAGGACTGAAGCTGGACAAGGATCTATTCACTTCCTGGGTTCAGTTTCTACGGCGCAAGGCGGCCGCTCGCGAATGGGAAGACGTTCTGAACTTCCAGGCAGAAAAACCAACCAATATCTCCGTTCGCAATGCCGGAATTCACCTGCTTGAAGAGCGTGACTGGGAGAGTTTCACGGACCAACTGTTCTCGGAGATGGTTGACGATCGGCAGCGTGACGCCAATGATCTGGATGCCAAGATCCGAAGACTGCTCACCCGTGCGCGAGTGGCACCAAAGGAGCGCGTCCGATTGCTCGGGAAATGGAAGGACGATGGGATAGAACAGGAGATTACATTCGACTTTGCTATCCCAAATAGCCCGGAACCCCAAATCATGGCTAAGGTGGCTTTTCAGTCTTCATCAGTTCATGCGTTCAAAGGGCGTGTTGACGCCGTTCACCGGGTCGCGCCAAGAGCTAAATTCGTCGCTTTCACATCGTTTCAGAGTCAGAACGAAGATAAGGCGGAGGAACTCTTGATGCCGCTTGAAGCTGGAGCACATCCGATTGATGTTGACGCGGAAGATGCCCCCGAAGAGCTGTGCAATTTCTTCCATCTATCCTGAGCCGTTTGCAAACACAACGATTCTCAGCTGCGGCAGTGGCAGGACCGCCATCTCTTGGGGACGGCAGTCTGAGGCAGGCCCATGACCTATTCGCCGTACGGAGTCACTTTGAGCGATTGGCCTCCCGGCTTGGTGGCGGCCAGGTCATCAACCCACTCGGGGACGCTTTCAAAGTGCCTGACCTTCGAGCGGGGGACCCCGAGGCCAGCTAGTGACGTGAGCACGGTGTCCGGGTAGGGGTCGACGACATCGATTTGTTTGACAGCGTCGGCCCTGTCCAGCCGGCCGATGGTGTGTTCGAGCATGCTGGCGGTCGTCAGGTCGGTCAGTGGCACTGAGTAGCCCACTATGGATATCCGCTCCGCTGTCAGGGTCTGCGCTGCGTCTCGCCACAGGTGCCGTGTGATTGGGTTGCGGTAGAACGGGGACTTGGAGGAGACCGGCGGAATGATGAAAGGCTCCCGGCCGGCGGGTTGAAGTTCGGGGTCCCATTGTTCAGGGCGACCATCGTGCCCCCATGGCAGGGGGCGGAATGTTCCGATTGTCGCACCGGTTTCGTCACCAGGAACCCACCATGCGTCTACGGAGCCATGAAGCTTTACTAAGCGGACCGACGGCTCTTGGACGTAGGTCTCCTCGAAATGGCCGCGCCGGGGGCGCATTTGCAGCAGCGGCATCCTGTCTCCGCGGAACTCCGGTTGAACGGGCGCCGAGTAATGGGAAAACAGGTCCTCGGTAAGGACACAGCAGAGCGCCTGCTCGAACAAGGTGTCGTAGTTGAACGTGATGACGTTAGAACAGTTCGTATGCAGGAGGCGTGCCAGTATTCCCAGCCATTCCGGCATGGCCTGCTTAGTGACTTCTTCCTGCCGGGATAACAAGACTTGCTGGATAGTTCTGGTGGCCACAATGAAATCGACTTGGCCCAGCGCGTTGTCCACGTCGTCGAGGAATGGTTGCGGCTCCGCGATGCGCGAGAGCCAACGTTCCAAGTCCGCGCCCGTCTTGATTTCGGGAATTCGGGCGAGTTCCTCCGGGTTGGAGTCATCGCGACGCAACTCCTCGCCGAGCTCCACGGTCATCGGCATAGCATCGGAAATTGCCCGGGAGAATCCCGCGCCGAACAAAGCGGTAATCATGGGGATGTCCTTCCACCGGAAGGTTACGACTGAGGGAATTCAGCCTGCGGGATTTGGCGACTGCGTTACCTAGGTCCAGATGTTTGAAGTCTTCGCAAGCTATTCGTCGGTGCCGACGTCAGTTGAAGATTTCAGATCGATATGGATCACGGTAGAGCAGATATAGACCTGCTCTGCTTCTGGGTTGACGATGCGACCGTTGACCTCACTTGGCGTCGTCGTACGGCCGACTAGATCGATAGCGACGATCCTTTCGTTCGCACTGAGCTGCACCAGCTTCTTGGCTTCCTGTTCCAGTGTGCTTTGAGTTGCTAAACCTTGCGGGCGGACCCATACAACGGTTTGAATTCGGGATACGTCATGACAAAACCATAAACGGTCATAGGGCGGAATTGCATTTGAGCGCCGGACCAGTGACCCTCCATCATATTGATGGTGCCGTAGGAAGCCGCCAGCTGCATCCTTGACAAAATCAACCTCGCCAACCCCGGTGACTTCTTCGCGTGCTTTACCATCAGCAGCCCAACGGAGACGTGTTGTTCCAAGGTGTTTAGGTACGAGTAGCGCAGTGCCGGTCAGAACGTCGTCTCAAATAAGGACCGTTTGTTGAGGTGGCCGCGACGGTCTATTCCAACTTTGTTTTAGCCCTCGATTTCTGCGTACTTTTGCGGGAGCCGGACGGATCGAGTGCCCGCGCCCGGTGCATGGGTGATACTACTTCGGCAGCGAGGAACAGGGCGGACCCGCTGGCAAGCATGCCGGCCAGTCCCAGCCAGATCACGGCGAATGGCACGGCATAATCGACGGCAAGGCCGGGCAGGAGCCCAGACACGGCGGCGCCGATTCCTACAGGTACGAGCAGTGAGCCGCTGATCTGTGCGTAACGCTCTGATGGAAAACAGGAAAGAGTGGCGATCGCGAAGAGGGCGCCGAAAACAGGAGTGCTGAATCCCAGCAGGAAAACCGCGATATACAACCACCATTCGTTGAAGGCAAAGACAGCCATCACGAAGCCACCCGCACCCAGGAGTCCCGCCGGCACGACTGCCCACAGCCGGCGGCCGAATACACGGCCGGTACCGGTCATCACGAGACGTCCGAGGAGTCCAGCTGCGCCCATGAGGGTGAACGCTATGGCCAATTGGTGTGCAGAGAAGTTAAGACCGGCTCCCCACACAGGCAACAAAATGGGGACGGACGTCTGCACAAGCAGTGCGAGGAAAAACGCGCAGCATAGCAGCAGGAAGGACGGCTCACGCCACGGCGCCTCCTTTCGTACAAGCCGAGCCGCGGCATTTCCCCCGGCAATGCCGCGGCGAGGGTATCGGGACGGCAGAAGCCATGACGCGAACAAGCTTGTCGCCGCCACACTGCAGCCCACGAGGACCGCGCCCGCCCTCCAGTCGGCCGCCTGGACAACAAACGCGCTGATCGCGGGGTATACAGCCGTACCAATGGGCGCACCGCAGGCCACCACGCCAAAGAACCGGTCCCGGCGAGATGATTGCATCACCAACAGCACGGGGTGATTGGCGGCCATCTGGCTGATGCCGTGTGCTCCCAAGCCAACGAGGACGCCGTATAGGAGGGTGGCTTCGATGGCTGATGATACGAAGGGAAGCGCTGCCATTCCCGTGCCGCACAGCAGCCCACCGGCAACAAACATAAAGCGGGTGCCGTAGCGGACGAAGACCCTCCAGGCGAGAGGTGCGGTCAGGGTGAACACCAGCCAATGCACGGTGAAGGGCATTGCCAGCGCAAGGACCGTCGCGTTCAGCTGCCCGGACAGGCCGGGCAGTATCACGCCGTAGCTGAAGCGGACCCCTGCCACCGCTGCAAGTGCAATGACCCCTGAGGTAGCTGCTTGCACCTCGGCGAGGGAGATGCGTGATTTCTTACTGGTGCGGGCCACCGGCTATCTCAGCCCACCGTGTACCGAAGCCGGAACCTCAGGAGTCCGTTTGCCGCAGGTACGCCCGAGGCGCCACCGCAACTGTCTGTGGGGCCGGCTCCTCGATCGATTCCTGGGTCCCGTCGAAATTTTGTTCCGGCCAGCACGGCTGCAGCTTTAGCTCGGGTCATGGGTGACCGGCTGCTCTTGCAGCTTTCCAAGGGCCAGTCCTGCGAGGAAGCGCGCCTGGTCCTCCAGGACGCTGTCATCGAAAACTGCCCGCGGCGAATGGATTGGCGCCCACTCGGCGGGGTCGATTTCCGGAGAGCCGGCACCAAGGTGTCCGAAGGCTCCCGGGATTTCCATCAGGACGCGTGAAAAGTCTTCGGATCCTGCCTTCGGGAACGGGAGCAGTTCAAACCGTTCTTCTCCGAAGAGGGTTATGGCCGTCTGGCCCCAGAAACCGGCCTCAGTGTCGTTATTGATTGTTGCGGGCAGTTTGGGTGTGAAACTTACCTCGGCGGTCAGCTGGTGTGCCGTTGCCAAGCCGCGGATCAGTTCCGGCAGTTCCTTTATGAGCCGTGCCTCGACGGTGGGACTGAATGACCTCACACCGGCCTTGAATTCTGCCGAATCGGGGATCACGTTTGCGGCTGTTCCGCCGTGGAATTCGCCGACGGTGAGGATGACAGGATCAAAGACGTTAAACCGGCGTGTGATGAAAGTTTGCAGGGAGCCGACCATTTCGGCAGCTACTTGCACCGGGTCCAGGGTTTGGAACGGCCGGGACCCGTGGCCGCCGCGGCCCAAGACTTTGACGTTCAGCTCGCCGAATGCCGCCATGTAGGAACCGGGTCGGGTTGTGAACACGCCTGCCGGCGCGTCGGAGGCCATGTGCACTCCGTACGCCGCCAGTGGGCGGGTCCCGGCCGCGGTAAGCACGCCTTCGTCGAGCATGACCCGGGCTCCGTTGTGGCCTTCCTCTCCGGGCTGGAACATGAAGAGCACGTCGCCGGGCAGTTCGTCGCGCACGGCGGTAAGCAGCCTGGCGGCTCCGATCAGGCCGGAGGTGTGCAGGTCGTGTCCGCAGGCGTGCATGGCTCCGTTCCTGGAAGCGAACGGGACTCCGGTCTTTTCCGTGACGGGTAGGGCGTCCATATCTCCTCGGAGCAGGACGGTCGGGCGCGTGCCGATCGGCAGGGCAGTGCCTCCGCCGCGCAGTACCGCAACTACCGACGTCGTTGCCGTTCCCAAAGTGATTTCAAGGTCAAGTCCTTGAAGTGCTTCCAGCACCCGTGCCTGGGTGCGCGGGAGGTGCAGCCCGATCTCGGGGTCGGCGTGCATCTCCCGGCGGAACGCAATCAGGTCGTTGCCCAAGGAGGGAATAGCCGCTGCGGCGGTCTCGAGGATGTCCAGGCCGGAATGCATGGTCACTGCGTTTGTCATGAAAGGTCTTTCTTCGTGCGGTTGCATGCTGAGAGTTGTGCGGGCCCGTTACTAGAGGAAACGGCCGAGGAAGGCGCGTGTTCGTTCGTGTTGCGGGTTGTCGATGACCTGTTCCGGTGTGCCTTGTTCGACGACCACGCCTCCGTCCATGAAGATCACCCTGTCGGCTGCTTCGCGGGCGAAACTGATCTCGTGGGTCACGACGACCATGGTGAGTCCGGAGGCCGAGAGCTCGCGCATGGTGTTGAGGACTTCCCCTACCAGTTCGGGGTCCAGGGCCGAGGTCGGCTCATCGAAAAGCACGAGTTTTGGTCGCATGGCCAGCGCCCGGGCAATCGCGACGCGCTGCTGCTGGCCGCCGGAGAGTTGGCGTGGGTAGGCGTCTTCGCGGCCGGTCAGTCCGACCTGGGAGAGCAGATCCTTGGCATTCCGGATTGCTTCGGCGCGGGACTCCCCCTTGACGCCGATGGGCGCTTCGATGATGTTCTGCAGCACGGTCATGTGGGCAAAGAGGTTGAACTGCTGGAAGACCATTCCGATGTCCTGCCGCCGCCGGGCAATCCGGTTCCCGGACAGTTCATGCAGCGCGCCGTTGCGGACTTCGAATCCTACGTCTTTGCCGTCGACGAGGATGCGTCCGCCGTTCAGTTCCTCCAGTAGGTTGATGCACCGCAGGAAGGTGGACTTCCCCGAGCCAGAAGGACCAAGGATGACCACAGTCTCCCCCTGGTTGACTTCGAGGTCGATGCCGGCCAGGACTTCGGTATTTCCGAAGCTCTTACGTACCCGCTGGGCCTGAAGGATAGGGCCGCCGGTATGCGCATCCAGGTCGGTGCCCGCAGCTAACTGGCTCATAGTGTCTCCCCTTTGGTGGTTACCGATGCGGTTGCCGCTGCTGGATCTGCCCCGGCTGTTTTCCTGCTGCGCTGTCCTGCCGCGCCCCGGAGCAAGTCCCACAATCCGCCGGTCTCCTGCTTGGAACCGCGTGAATAGTGCTTTTCAACGAAAGACTGTCCGATGTTCAGGAGTGATGTGATGATCAGGTACCAGATGACTGCCACCAGCAGGAGCGGGATGGTTTCGAATGTCCGGTTGTAGATGGACTGGGCCGTGTAGAACAGGTCGGCCATGGCGATCACGCTCACAAGCGAAGTCGCCTTGACCATGCTGATGACCTGGTTGCCGGTCGGCGGAATGATGAACCGCATGGCCTGCGGCAGGATGATGCGGCTCATGATCCTGCGCCCGGTCATACCCACGGATTGACCGGCTTCGCGCTGTCCCGGATCAACGGAGAGCAAGCCGCCGCGGACGATTTCAGCCATGTACGCTGCTTCGTGAAGCCCCAACCCCAGGATCGCGACGAGCATAGGAGTGATCACCGAGTTTGTGTCCACGGCGATGAACTGCGGGCCAAACGGAACGCCGAAGGTCAGCTCCGGCAGGAGGGCCGAGAGGTTGTAGAAGAGGATGAGCTGGACCAGCAGCGGGGTTCCACGGAAGAACCAGATGTAGGCGCCGGAGGCACCGCTTAGTACCGGGTTCTTCGAGATGCGACAGATCGCCAGCACCACGCCTAGGACGACGCCGAGCAGCATGGCCACCACGGTTAGCCCCAGTGTCATCAGCAGGCCGGCCATGATTGGTTGCGAGAAGAGGTACTTGGCGACGGTGCCCCAGCCGAACCGTTCATTCGTGATAAACAGCTGGATCAGTTGCGCCGCAAGGACGGCGATGACTACGACGGCGATGATCCGCCATGGGTGTTTACGCCGGGTTGAGTCCGAGACGTCTAGGACTTGCGTCCTGGCTCCGGTGGTTTTTTTGTCTTCCACTGCAGCTACTTCCTGTTGCACTCTCATCATGAGACTCCGAGGTTGATGCCGGGAGCATCAAGGGTGTTGCCTTCGAGACCATGGTTTTCCATGATCTGGTCGTAGGTGCCGTTCTCAAAGAGGATCTCAAAGGCTTCGAGCAGCACATCCGCCAATTCCGAGTCCTTGGGAACGATCGCGCCCTGGAACAGGTCATCAAAACCGTTCTTCTGGCCGGTTCCGGCCAGCTCGAGGGCCCCGTTGGACTGCTGCACGAAGTAGGTCAGCGGTGCCTGTGAGGAGAAGAAGGCGTCAGCGCGCTCTGACTGGACAGCAAGGACGGAACTTGGCTGGTCCTTATAGGACTGAACATCGACGGCGGAGTTACCTCCCTCGACGCACTTTTCAGACTGCTCCTTAATGACCTGCTCGGCAGATCCGCTGGCCATGACGGCGATTCGTTTCCCGCAGGTGGAATCCAGATCCGTGATGCCGGCAGGGTTCCCGGCCGGGACTGCGAAGACCACGAATTCCTGGACCCAGTCGACGAAGGTGCCCTGTTCCTGGCGTTCTTTGAAGTCGCCCACCGGGCCAAGGTCGAGATCGTAGCGGTTGGCGTCCATGCCGCTCAGAACGCTCGCCAGTCCATCAACGGTCGTGTGTTCAATCTCGACTCCCAGCAGTTCGCCCAGAGCCACGGAGAGGTCAGCGGTGGCACCTTCGAGCTCGCCATTAGCGGCAACAACCGTGTAGGGAGGGAATGATCCGTTGTTGACGGCGACGATCTTTCCTGCCTCCTTAATGTCGGTGGGAAGGGCGTCGTGCAGTTCCTGGTTAAGGGTCTGGGCTTCGACCCCGGTGGCGGCGGCCGATTCGGTCCCCCCGGAATCTACGGCGCAGCCGGTCAGGCCCAGTGCAAGCAGCGACATGGCAGCGGTAGCTGATTTCAGTTTCTTCATGGTGCTCTCTTTTCTCGTTTGGCTGGCCGGACGGCTACGTTGCCGGTCCGGGCTGTTTTTTTAAGCGGGATAAGTTCGGATCAGACCAGGACTGCAGCCGGTTCGGGCCGGTAAGGGAACAGGTCATCCAACGGCACTCTGTCGGCCAGCAAGTCTTGGGCAATCATCTCGGTCTGGAGGTCGTTGATCATCGTTTTGTTCCGCTCCCACCCTGACGCCATCCAGTCGGTGCCGAATGTCTGGACGCTTTCAGCCAGTGCTTCGTTCTGCCACGGCGTTACGTCTTGAAGCTTGGAACGGCGCTGATCGCTCAACAGTCTGGAATCTTCGAAGAGGTCCACTAGTTCCTGGGCGCGCGCCGGGCGGTCAACAAGGAGTTGGGACTGCACCGCCAGCACATGGATGCCGGGGATGTACCCGGTTTCCGCGTAGTACTGTGCCTCAGATTCGCGGGAGTTACGGAAAAGCGTCCTGAATGGTGAGTCCGAATCATTGAATCCCGGGGGCATAAAGGGAGTCATCACCGCGTCCAGGACGCCGCGGAGCAGCATCTCCACCATGGGTTCCTCGTTATCACAGGTGAGCACGTTCTCCGGCACCGCGATATTGCCGATGCGGTCCTGAACAGGGTGGGAAGCGGTCAGCCGTCCCACCCGCCATTCCGCATCGGCCACTTCCACGTTTTCACGACGCAAAACCGCGCGGGTCCAAGTATTCCCCGTATCAGCCCATCCGGTGACTCCGATGCGTTTTCCCCGCAGATCCGCCGCCCTTTCCAGCGGGGAGTCTTTACGCGTAATGATGCAGCGGTGGCGAAATCCCCTCATGATGAAGACCGGCAGGGCAGTGACCGAGAAATCCCGTGCGGCCCGCGCGCGGATGTAGCGGCTGAACGATGTCTCGCCGCCGTTCAGCTCGGGCTCACTCCAGAGGTCGGGAGTAATTTCCCTGCGCTCCAGGCGGTAATCCCTGTATCTGGGCAGATCTCCCAAAGCGATAGGAAGCACGTGATCCCAGTTTCGGGCGGCTAGCTGGATTTGTGTCACGGAGACTGCCTCTCATGCGGATTAGTCCAAGCTGTGTACGAATTAGGAATCAGCTTATGTTCAGGTGATGAGCAGCACAATACGTGGTATGTTACTGAACAATCGAGAGGAGCTTTTATGCCGAGTGACGTAGGGACCCCGGAAATGCAGCGCGTTCAAGTAACAGCTGCATGGCTCAGCGTCCGGATAGATGATCCGACCGCTTCCGGCATAGCAGCCGCCGTCAGCCGGCTAATTCGAGCCGGGACAATCACCCCCGGTAGCCAGCTGCCGACAGTCCGGGCACTTGCGGCACGGCTGGGTGTCAGCCCGGCAACCGTGTCGGCCGCGTGGAACACCCTGCGCAGGCAGAGAGTAATCGAGGGCAGCGGAAGGCAAGGAACCTGGGTATTGGACCATCCGGTCCTTCTCGCGCCGCAACGTTTCGAAAATGTCTCCCGGTTCTGGCAGGGAGACATCCTCGATCTGACCCTGGCCGCCCCCGACCCCCTGCTGCTGCCGGACCCATCGATTGCACTTAGGAATGCCGCCCCTGACACGGAATTGAACTCGTACCGGCGCCCCAGCATCACCCAGGCCTTAAAGCAGGCGGTGGAACCCACATGGCCCTGGCAGCCTGAAGCCTGGATGGCCGTTAACGGCGGATACGAAGGCCTCATGCTGCTCGCCGTGTCGGGTTTTGTTCCCGGTCAGACAGTGGCCGTAGCCGACCCGACGACCCCGCGCATCCTCGACATCCTGGAACTGGTTGGCGTTCACGTCCTGCCCGTCGAGTCCGACGCCGACGGACCGTTACCGGATCCCCTCCAACGTGCGCTTGCCAAACAACCCGTTGCCTTCATCTACGAACCGAGGGCCGGATCACGCTCAGGAACCTCACTTTCACCCGCCCGACGGGATCAGCTCGCAGAGGTCCTAAAAGGTTCACCTGTTCTCATCATCGAAGATGACGGTCTGGGCGAACTCGCTAATACGCCATACGTGGGTCTCGGCTCCGTCTTTTCCACCCAGTCGGTTCTGGTCCGCAGCTATGCAAAATCCCACGGCCCTGATCTACGGCTGGCAGTAATGGGCGGTGCAACCGAAGCCTTGGAACGTGCCCGGGTTTACCGGCAGTTCGGTGCAGGCTGGACCAGCCGCCTGTTGCAGAACGCGCTGGCATGGATGCTGACAGACCCAGACACACAAACCACTGTGCAGCGTGCACGGGAAGTCTATGCACTACGACGTCAAAAGATGGCCGGCCTGCTCCTGGAACGCGGTGTGGCAGTCGAAAACAATGACGGCCTCAGTCTGTGGGTACCGGTACTCAACGAGCAGCAGGCCCTGCTGGTCCTCGCCTCACATGGTGTAGCCGCCGGCAGTGTGGAAGGAGGCACCATCGCCTCCGGCAGGAAAATTATCAGGCTTCCCATTGGCCGTGACCTGGACAATCCAGAGAAAATAGCCGACCTCTACGCCATGGCATCAATCGCGCTATAGCCGCAGCCCTCCGTAAAGACTCCCGTAAGTTCCATATGCCGGCGCCCATAACGGCGTATACGTCAGTATGTGTGCATGCTCTGGTGTCTCACTTGCTTGAGGCAGATGACGCATTAGCCGGAGCTGTTGCTCCTCGTCGTCGCCTGGAGTTGAGGGCTCTTGTCAAACGACCGGTTATCAGGACTGGGTGCCGGTCCACCGAGAGTGCCATGCATTCGCGGTTAGTTTCGGGCTGCACTGTCTCAGCAATGCGTCTCACCCATGTCATTCTCAGCAATAGGGGTCTGGTCCTTTGATGGGACAGTTAGGCGTCGCGCTGAGGGATGTTCCATAAGACATTCCCATATGCGGTGCTGGATTCCGTAGCGGGGCTTACTGCGGCAGTCAGAGTCCCACAAGAGGCGGGCCCCGCGTCACGCCATCCCGAACCCCACGTCTCCCACGAGCTGACCTCCTCGTTCCTTCGCCCCAAGGGACTGCCGGCTTCGGCCTACCCTGCCCCTTACACACCCCGCTCGAGTGTTCCAACAACTATCACTGAAACCTGTCGTTGGGGTAGTTACTAGTTTTGTTTCGCTAGGGGATGTGGCTTCTTCTTAGGCGGGGAACCAGGTTCCTCGGGCGCCCTTCTTAAGGCGGCTTCGTGCCGGGCAGGATCGCGGAGTTCCTGGATCAGCGCGGCAACGTAGGCCTGCGTGTAGACATGGTTGTGGTGCGCCTTGCTGTAGATGCACCGCGAGCCGTCGGCGTACTCAGCCGATGGACCCTCGCCCTTCTTCGGTCCGACGCCGTCCCTGTGGCGCATCTTCGTGAAGTCGTTGATTGAGAACCTGAACTTGGTCTGTTCTTCAATCGCGACAGCTGCACTTTTCGGCAGCATCTCGTCGGAAAAGCCGCTCGCTTTGAGCTTTTCGATGATGAAGATTTTGCCCTGTCGGCCCTCAGCGTGTTTCTCTTCAAGTTCTTCGGGTGAGAGGTCCTTGGCATTGATGAACTTGAATGCGAGGTCCGCCTCGGACTTCGGTCCGAGGAGCGGTTGCAGCTGGATTCTGTATTCGTAGCGCGGGTCGTCACGCACGTTATCGGGAAGACGTGCTTCAAACTCGGTGATATAGGTCTGCGCCTCTAGTGGCAGCCCCTTTCGGAGCGCCCGCTGAGCTTCCATCCCTTCCGGAGATAGCGACTGAACAAAGACTGGAAAGCGGAGTTCCTCCGCGAGTGTTTCATCGGACCCGAACAATCGCGTTAACTCCGCCTCGAAGTTAATCACGTATGCATGGGCGAGGGCCGCCGTGGCGAGTACGAGGCTCCGGTCATACCTGTGCTCCACGGAATTGCGAAAGTCAATGAAGAACTCGATGTTGACCCTGATGGGATCCTCGGGCGCATAGACCGTGTCCAGACAGGTCTGGAGGTCCCAGGACTGCTTTTGCCCGTACTTGTCGCGCTTGTAGAGGCGGCTGCCCTTCTTCATGCGGAAGTAGATGTTGGTCTTTTTCTTCATCAGGTGAGCGTGCATGAGGTTCTGCCACGCCAAGTGCATATGTACTACAAAATCCGCGAGGCTCTGGCGCTCACCCGGCCTATTGTAGAAATCGACAGCCACACATGCTTGCCGGCGTGCTTCCCTCATCGTGTGCCACCAGTTATGTCGCGGCGCTATGGCGTCTCCCTCGTCCCACCAGCGGCCCCCTTTGGCGCCACATCTCTAATTCTCACTGGTCAGCAGTCACCATGAGCCTATATCCATCACAGAGTGAACGGTGCTCTGTCCGCTGCATCGGACCTTAGCGGTAACCCTCTACACGTATGCCGCTGCCGTAAGCCCATCTGACGCGACTAGCCTAGAGCTTTATGATCACGGACGAAGGGGATTACCTTCAACTTTAGTATCTGGTAAATCTTTGCCTCTTGCTTCCGGCTAAGTGCATCCTTGTTCCGCTTGTTGAACATGTCGAGTAGGAACAGATAATCGTTCTCGCCGTCGTATCCATTCCATTGGTCTGGCGGGAAGGCACCTTCATCAAAAAACCATCTCAGCATCGCACGTGAGAAATATTCAGACGTAAGGGCGATGCCTTTCCCTGAAAGAATGGACTTACGAAGAGACAGGAGGTCGCTGAACACTGTAACTTGAAGGTTCAGATCCTCGCGGCCGAAGTGATTCACACAGTGGCTGCCGATTGGGAATAGCTCAGCTCCGTTGCGGTGATTCCTGATGGTGAACATCTTGACCAAGTTCTGTTGGCCGCAGACACACTCACCGTCCGCTGTGGGGTGTTCTTCCAGTTCCACGACATTCCACTCAAGAACGGCTTTGAAAAAGTCGCTGGCCACCGATTCTGATTCCACTACTCGCTTGAGCGTTTCGAAACTGTCAGCTGTCATGCTGTTCCCCCCTTCCATAAAGACTTTACAGCAGCATTTTATGCCCCGCCTCTGGAGGTGCCCGCCCCCATTTAGCAGTCCCAGATTAGAAGGAACCGGGACAGACACGACACTGCTCTCATCCATCCTCTCCTTCTGAGTTTCAACCATTTCTGAGCGGCACAGTCAGTCGAGCAACCGGCTCTGACTATGTCCGCTCTTTTGGCCCCGCAAGAACGATCATTAGAACCACCCCGTCCCCCGGGCGTGGCGAAATGTCATTCGGACAAAATCGGCATGAGACGAGTTTTGACTGATCCGATCATGCTCCAGGCAGGGAAGAGCCGGCTGCGGAGGCCGGAGAAGCTCCATCGGCTGTCACTGCTGCGGCTTGGCGCAGGTACTGGTACACGGTCTCCCGGCTGATCCCGTAGTCGCGGGCCAGAGTCGTTTTCGGAATGCCAGTGGCTGCGCGACGGGCGAGCTCGGCCGCTTGTTCGGCAGTAAGGGTCCTTTTTCGTCCGCGGTAGGCGCCTCGTTTTTGGGCCAGGACGATGCCTTCGCGCTGACGCTCCTTAATAAGGGAGCGTTCGAACTCGGCGAAGGCGCCCATGACCGAAAGCATTAGATTCGACATGGGGGAGTCCTCACCGGTGAAGACGAGTCCTTCTTTCATGAACTCCACCCTCGCTCCCTTGTGGGTCAGCTTTTGGACCAAGGAGCGCAGGTCGTCCAGATTCCTGGCCAGGCGGTCCATGCTGTGAACTACGACGGTGTCCCCGTCTCGAGCAAAGCGGACCAGTTCGGTCAACTGGGGACGGGCAGTGTCCCGGCCCGAGGCTTTGTCTGTGAACACTCGGTCCAGTACCTGGCCCTCAAGCTGCCGCTGCTCATTCTGATCCAAGGTGCTGACCCGCAAACCCTCAAAGTGTCAGGTTGAAATCTAAGACTTTCACCAAGTTGTGTCAATAAATTGCAAACTCAACCCTATATGGACATCTTTTCGGATACCTGCTGACGTCAGGTTGAGGTGTACTCCAACTGGGTATCGAGATCCGAGGTGAGTTGGGTCGCCGCGCAGTGCAGCGGCGGTTACGCCTCCATTGGGCCGATGACCGTGTGCGGGATCGGTCCACGATAGCGACGCGATACGTTCACCCAGAGCTCAGCGGGGCTGATCTCATTTCAAGGATCGGCGCCGTACTTCAATCTGACGCAGGTTTTGCCTGGGGATAGTCCGTGGCGGTGCGCGCCCGGAGTGGTCCGGACCATTGGTCGTTTCGTCGCCTCGGTGTTCGGCGGAAACTCGGAATCGAGGCTGGGACTGGTAACTACCAGCCGCGGCCTTCCCACTCGACCAAGTGGGGCCGTTCGGCGCCCAAGGTGGTTCCCGTGCCGTGCCCAGGGTGAACGATGGTGTCATCGGGAAGTTTGTCGAAGATCCGCTCGACCACGTCGGTGAAGAGCCGCTGGAATTTATCCGGATCGTTGAAGGTATTTCCGAGGCCTCCGGGGAAGAGCGAGTCTCCGCTGAACAGGTGCGCCGGCCCGTTCGGATCGCGGTAGAGGAGCGCTACGGAGCCCGGGGTGTGGCCGCGGAGCTTGATGACTTCGAGGCTGAATCCGTCCAGATCCGGTAACTCGCCTTGGTCGAGCAGCACATCCGTCCGCGCCTCTATATCGGGGGCGTCCTCGGTTCCGGCCGCGGTCCTGGCCCCGGTGTGGTCGGCGATTTCCTTAAGTGCCCGGACGTGGTCCCAGTGGGAATGCGTAGTGGCGACGTAGACCACGCGCGTCTCCTGAGCCGAATCCGGGCGGGCTTCCTTGAGCATCGATTTGATCGCGTCGGCGTCGTCGGCTGCATCGATGAGTACCTGTTGTCCGGTCTTCTTCGAGGTCAGCAAGTACACGTTGTTGTCCATCTCGCTGACGGCGATGCTGCGGATGGTGATCTCTGGGAGGTCAATCATGGCGCCAGCCTATTAGCTTTCAAGCGTCAGGAAATGGATTCTCACAAACCGATAATGGGCGTTGGCTCGGGCAGGGGTGGCCGGAGAGACTGCTGGAACCGGCTTTCGTTCTAGCGGTGCAGGCCTCGGGGCCAGCCCAGTTGACGAGCCTGGCAGATGCCCGTTACGACCAGAGGTGACAACGATGGTGTTTCCCGCAAAATACTCAGAACTCAACGCGCTTGAGCTGTCTGAGGAAGCCCGGCAGGTCCTGACACGGATCATCCGGGTAGCTTTCCCGCATCCCAAGATCCCGGATGGACCCTACGAGCGGATGACTCAGAAGATCATTGAGGTTTCGGAAGAATCGCGATGGTTCCGGATGGCGCTCACGCAGGGACTGATGACCCTAGACACTTTGACCGAAGAGCACTTCCTGGAGCTTCCGGAGGACAGGGCCCTGGCGGTGCTCAAGCGCATTGCTGATCTCGAGTTCTTCGGCTTCATCCGCCGAACCACGGTCCTGAACTTCTATGAGGACCCGGAGGTGTGCGAAGCCTTGGGCTACGAAGGCGAGTCCTTCTCCAAGGGCGGTTACATCAACCGCGGCTTCAACGATCTGGCCTGGCTGCCGGATCCGCGGATCGAAGAGAGCGAAGAAACCCTGACGGAGGTCGGCCCCTTGCCATACCAGTTGGCGCTCAAGCCGCTGTCGGAGGGCATCGAATCCGTGGAAGACCTCTTCAAGGGCGCCGACAAGGTCGAAGGAGCACAGTCGCTGTGAACATTCAGGATGAATCTGCACGTTTTGATCACGACGACGATTCAGTGGTCGTCATCGTGGGGTCTGGCGCCGGTGGCGGTACGCTCGCCCACGAACTCGTGGAGAAGGGAATTAAGGTTGTCCTGCTGGAGGCGGGGCCGCACCTGACCAATGAGGACTACGAGAACAACGAGTGGGAGGCCTTCAACCAGATGGCGTGGCTCGACCCACGCACCACGTCGGGATCGTGGCGGATTGCGCGTGACTTCCCCAACCTGCCGGCCTGGATCGTGAAAGCCGTAGGCGGCACCACCACGCATTGGTCCGGGGCAACCCCGAGGTTCAAGGCCCACGAGTTCAAGGCGCGTTCCACCTATGGCCGGATCGACGGCGCGAACCTGCTGGACTGGCCCATCGCGCTTGAGGATCTGGCCCGGTACTACGACCGGGCGGAGCAGAAGATGGGCAGCACGCACCGGCATGGCCGTCCGCCGCTGCCGGCCAACAACAACTACAAGGTCCTGGCCAATGGCGCCGAGCGGCTCGGCTACCAGCACTACGCCACAGGTCCGTACGCCACCAACGCTGAGCCCTATGACGGCAGGCCGGCCTCCATCCAGGACGGCTTCAACTTTCAGGGCGACAAGAACAAGTCCAAATGGTCGATCATGGTCTCCGAAATTCCCAAGGCGCTGCGCACCGGCAAGCTGGACCTGAGGCCGGACAGCCAGGCAGTGCAGATCACCCACACGCCCGAGGGCATGGCAGACAGCGTGCTCTATATCGACGGCGAGGGGAACCTCCAGCGGCAGAAGGCGCGCCTTGTCGCGGTGGCCGGCAACGCCATCGAGACGCCGCGGCTGCTGATGCTCTCCGCATCGCCGCTCTTCCCCGACGGCCTCGCCAACTCCTCCGGACAGCTCGGCCGTAACTACATGCGCCACACCACCGGCTCGGTCTACGCGCAGTTTGACATGCCGGTCAACATGTACCGCGGGGAAACCATGGCAGGCCTGATCGCCGACGAATCCCGCCACGACGTGGACCGGGGCTTCGCCGGCGGCTACTACCTGGAGACCATCTCGCTGGGCCCGGCGTTTCTGGCCAGCTTCGTGGATCCCGGCGCGTGGGGACCGGGCTTCACGGCGCTGTTGGACGGCTATGCCAACACGGCGGGTCTGTGGATTGTCGGGGAGGACATGCCGCAGTCGGACAACCGGGTCACGCTGAACACGACCGTGCAGGACAAGGCGGGATTGCCGGTCCCCAACGTCCACTTCAGCGACCATGCAAACGACGTGGCCATGCGCGAGCACGGCTACGAGCAGGGCACGCTGCTGTACGAAGCAGTCGGCGCGCTGTCCACGCACCGCACCCCGCCCTATCCCTCGACCCACAACCTGGGGACCGCACGGATGAGCGAACGTCCGGAAGACGGCGTCGTCAACGCCTTCGGTCAAACCCACGACGTCCCCAACCTCTTCATCTCGGACGGTTCGCAGTTCACCACCGGCGCGGCGGCCAATCCCACGCTCACTATCGTGGCGCTGGCCATCCGGCAGGCCGAGTACATCGCGGAGCAGATGGCATCTGCGGCACTGTAAACACAGCTACAGGGGAGGGGCAGGCGTACTGAGCCTGCCCCTCCTGGGCGTTAAAGTCCTAGCGTTGCAGCATCGGCGTTCCGCGCAGCGCCCGGCTCACTTTGTCCGCAGTATCGCGCAGCAGCGGTCCGGTCGTTCCAAAGTGTGCGGCAAAATCCACGGGATCCATCGAGACCGCCACCGATCCGATGGTCTGGCCAGCGGCATTGGTGACCGGCGCGGCCATGCAGGAGGCTCCGCGGATGAATTCTTCCCGCTCAACGGCAATCCCGTCCTCGCTGACGGCGCGCAGTTCGGTTTCAAGCTCGCTCATGCTGCAGATGGTCTGGTCGGTCATTTCCGGCAGGCCGTGTCGCTCCAGGTAGACGCATCGCTGGTCCGGGTCCATGGCCGCCAGCAGCACCTTGCCGAATGCCGTGGCATGGGCGGCATCGTTGAATCCAAAACCCATGGGAGTGATGCGCGGACGGGCAGGGGAGTCCACCACGTGTGCGACGACGATATCGTCACCGCGGTGCACGGCATAGTAGGCGGCGGCCTCGGCGCGGACGTGCAGGTCCCGGACGAGCCGCGCCACGGACGGCGGCGTGCCGACCTGGCGCCGTAGCGAGGTGTCCAGCGTGTGCAGTTTGTAGCCGAGCCCGTAGCGGCTCTCGTCCTTGAGATGGACCAGGTGCTCGGAAACTACCAGCGTCTTCAGCAGCCGGTAGACCGTGGGCAACGGCATGTCCAGGGCGGCGGCAATTTCCTTGGCAGACATGCCCCGGTTGTTGGATGCGACTACATCAAGCAGCGCGAAGGCCTTCCGGACCGATGCCATTCCGGCCAGTACATCATTGCGTCCCATGTCACGAGTTTGTCCCACGCCAGCGGGACAAACCAAATACTAAGGACGACGGCGATCCGTTGCCTTTCCGGGGGAAGGGAGCCGATCGCCGTCGTCGTTTGTGAAAAAGTTCTGTCGGGCAGCGGCTGCTAGACGACGGTGAGCTCGCCCATCCGGTCCCAGTCGCTGCCTTCGATCTGGCGGCTGATGATCTTGGGCGTCTCCATGAGGGCCTCGGGCATCTCCTTCATCGCCTGCTTGAAGTGCTCACTGTTCACATGGTCGCCCGCGGCGTCATCCTCGAAAGCTTCCACCAGTACGAACTCGTTGGGGTTGTCGACGCTGCGGGACCAGTCGAACCACAGGTTGCCGGGCTCACGTCGGGTGGCCTCGGTGTACTCGCGGGTCATTTCCAGCCAGCGGTCGGACCAGTCGGGCTTGACGTGGAATTTGACGACGATGAAAATCATGGGATTTGTCCTTCCAGGGTTTGCGTTTTTGCCTGTTCTTCGAGTCTGGCCTGTCCCTACACCGGCAGCCAAAGGGCTTTATCGCTTGGTGATAACAACGGCAGATTTTCCCCGCCAGGGCACCGTACGCTGAGGGCCGTTCCGAAATTGTCTTTGAGAAAGGCGGTTGGTCATGCTGGCGACCTTGCGTGCTGCAGTAGCTGATCCCACCCAGGTGAAAACCCGCGCCATCGACCTCCATGCCAACGCACATGATGCGTCCCATTTCCTGCTGGTCCCGCAGGCCGTGGTCGTCGCAGGCAACGCGGGGGAGGTCGGCGCATTGATGAGCGCGAGTGCCGGGCAGGGCATGCCGCTTACCTTCAGGTCGGGAGGCACCAGCCTGAGCGGGCAGGCCGTGACGGACGGCGTCCTGGTCGACGTGCGCCGCAACTTCCGGGACATCGAGGTGCTGGACGACGGCCGGCGGGTCCGCGTGCAGCCGGGCGTCACCGTCCGCGCCTTAAACGCCCGCCTTGCACGCTACGGGCGGAAGTTCGGGCCGGATCCGGCGAGTGAGTCAGCCTGCACTATCGGCGGCGTCGTGGCCAATAACTCCTCCGGAATGAACTGCGGAACCACGGAGAACGCCTACAGGACACTCGAGTCGCTCACCGTGGTGCTGCCGTCCGGGACGGTTGTCGATACCGGTGCCCGGGACGCGGACGAGAGGCTGCGCCAGCTGGAACCGGCGCTCTACGAAGGCCTGGACCGGCTAGCCCGGCGCATTAGGGAGAACCCGGACTCGGCGGAGACCGTCCGCCGCCAGTTCTCGATGAAGAACACGATGGGCTACGGGCTGAACTCACTGCTGGATTTCGACCGTCCGGTGGATATGCTGGCGCACCTGATCATCGGCAGCGAGGGAACGCTGGGTTTCGTCGCCGAAGCGGTCTTCCGCACGGTTGAGCGTCCCACCCACACAGCGACCGGCCTGCTGGTCTTCACGGATTTGGAAGCGGCCAACGCGGCCCTGCCCGCCATCGTGGAGACCGGCGCAGCGACTGTTGAACTGCTGGATTCCCTGTCGCTCAAGGTGGGTCAAACTTTGAAGGGGAGCCCCGCCGTCGTTAGTGATCTGGCGGTGCGCGAGCACACGGCCCTGCTGGTGGAATATTCCGCCCAGGATCCGGAGCGGCTGGAGCACCTGCAGCATCGGGGTGCTGCCGCGCTGACGGGAATGGGGCTCGCGTCGCCGTCGGGCTTCACCTCTGATGCCGCTACCCGTGCCGCGCTGTGGCACCTGCGCAAGGGCCTCTATGCCTCGGTGGCCGGAGCGAGGCCGCAGGGCACCACCGCGCTGTTGGAAGACATTGTGGTTCCCGTGCCGGTGCTCGGACGAACCTGCCGCGAACTCATCCGGCTCTTCGACAAGTACGGCTACCAGAACAGCGTGATCTTCGGCCATGCCAAGGACGGCAACGTGCACTTCATGCTGACCGACGGATTCACCAGCGGCGCCGAGCTGGAACGCTATAGTGCCTTTACGGAGGACATGGTCGACCTGGTGTTGGGCGAGGGCGGGTCGCTGAAGGCCGAACACGGAACCGGCAGGGTCATGGCACCCTACGTGCGGCGCCAGTACGGCGACGAGCTCTACGACGTGATGCGCCAGCTCAAGGAGCTCTTCGATCCGGCTGGCGTCCTCAACCCGGGCGTGCTGCTCAATGACGACCCGCAGGCGCATCTGCGCCACATCAAGACCGCGCCGCCGGTCGCCGAGGAAGTGGACCGCTGCGTCTCCTGCGGCTACTGCGAGCCGGTGTGCCCGAGCAAGGACCTGACCCTGACCCCGCGGCAACGCATCGTTACCCTCCGCGAGATCGAAGCGGCGCGCCTGTCCGGAAACACAAAGCTGGTGGCGGAGCTGGAGAAAGACTACGACTACGAGTCGGTCCAGACCTGCGCCGTGGACGGCATGTGCCAGACCGCCTGCCCGGTCGACATCAACACCGGGCTGCTGGTGAAACAGCTGCGCCGCGTCGATGCCGGTGCCGCCGAGAACGCCATGTGGAACCTTGTCGCCAAAAACTGGGGCTCCGTGACTCGTGGTGCGGGGCTGGCACTCGACGCCGTAGCGAAGCTTCCTGCCGGTGCCGTGCTGCCGGCCAACAAGGCCGCGCGGCTGGTCGCGGGCAAGGACCGGGTGCCGCTGTATTCGCCGGAACTACCCGGTGGCGGCTCCCCGCGCAAGCGGCCCGCGCCTATAGGCGAGCCGGCAGCCGTCTACTTCCCGGCGTGTGTGGGAACCATGTTCGGTCCGGCCGGATCCGCGAACAACGACGACGGCGCGGCCCCGGGCGCCGGGGTGCAGTTCAGCTTTGAGCAGCTTGCGCAGCGTGCGGGCGTCGAGTTGCTCGTGCCGGAGGGAATAGACGGCCTCTGCTGCGGTACGCCGTGGTCCTCCAAAGGCATGACGGCCGGCCAGAACACCATGCAGGAAAAGACCGTGGCAGCGCTGAGGCAAGCGACCCGGAACGGGGAGCTACCCATTATCTGCGACGCCTCGTCCTGTACGGAAGGACTGCGCCAAGCCGTCGAATCCGATGAACCGCTGGTCGGGCAGCAGCCCCTGCGGATCGTGGACGCGGTCGATTTCGCCGCCGAGCACATCCTGCCGGTACTCCCGGAGCACGACAAGCTCGACTCTCTGGCCCTGCATCCCACCTGTTCCTCCACACGGTTGGGATTGAACCCGGCACTGAAAACGGTGGCAGAAGCAGTCGCCGAACGCGTCGACATTCCCGACAACTGGGGCTGTTGCGCCTTCGCCGGTGACCGAGGCATGCTCCACCCCGAGCTGACCGCTTCCGCCACCGACAAGCAGGCAGCTGAAGCCGTCGCCCTCGGCGCCTCAGCCCACGCCTCCTGCAACCGAACCTGCGAGCTCGGCATGACGCGCGCCACCGGCCAGGACTACAAGCACGTACTGGAACTGCTGGAGGAAGTCACCCGCACGTGATGTTTCGACTCGCATGGATTTGCTTATAGGCGGCGTCCTGCAATCGTTTGGAGCGTACGAAGGCGCTGCGACGGGACCAGTTCGTGAGTGCCCGCGACCGTCAATCAATAGCTCCGGACATGTCCGAGAGCGCGGGGAACATGCCCAGCGGCCACGCGCCTTCGACTAGGAGTGCGCTGAACAATTGGGTTGGTAATGTCGAGGTTTAAGTCGTTCCTGCTGGACTTGCGGGTTTGGTGGTTAAGACTGTTCTTATGCAAGGGCGTGAGCACAAGCACCGGAGGGATGGTTCCCAGACGCACGGACACATGCCATCTAGAAACACGATGCTCGCGAAAAGGGGGAGACAGCCACAGTGAACTGGTCACCAAGAGGTGGACCGAGAATTCAGGTCTAATTCTCGGGGAGCAGTTCAACCGGCATGAAGTTCCTCCCCAATTGTCTATAGCACCGGCTGCAAGTGGGCAGTTTTCAGGCCATACCCGGCAGACCCTGTGGCCGTCAGCGGGCAATTCCGTGGCCACGTATGAGTAGTTTTTCATGACCGCATACACTTGCCCGCGTACTGCTTTGTGATCTCACGTTTGGTCGACATCGACAACTCCGAGCCCATCCCACCAGCACACCGGGAGCCCTCAAACGATGACTAGCATTTCGCGAGCAAAACCCAAAGGAGGCCCGCACCCCATTATGCTAGCAACTTAGGCTAGTCTCGTCACGCTATTGACTGCTGGGTTCAGTTCTCCTATAGTCGCAAACAACCGTTTGGTTATGTGGCTGAACTAGAACCTACTGTGGATTCGAGGAGAGACAATGCCGTCATTCAAGATCGAGAATGGGCCGGAAATCTATTTTGAGGACACGGGCGGTTCAGGCGTCCCGATCATCTTCAGCCACGGTCTCTTCATGACTCGTGACATGTTCGGGCCGCAGCTCGAGGAATTCTCAAAGGATCACCGCTGCATCATTTGGGACGAGCGCGCTCACGGAAAGACGATTTGGGAAGGCGATTTCACTTATTATGATTCGGCTGATGATCTCACTGCTCTGGCTGATCATCTCGGGATCGACAAGTTCATCCATTTCGGATTCAGCCAGGGCGGCCTCTTAGCTCTGCGTGCAGCGGTTAAGTACCCGGAGCGGTTTGTCGGCCTGATTCAGTGCTCGACTCACGCTAGCGGACTCTCAGGCGACGCAGTCGCAGCCTTCAAGGAAAAGATTAACAAGTGGGCTGAAGACGGGCTCACCGAAGAGACCAAGGATTTTCTTCGTTGGCTGATTCTCGGTGAAGGCGTCGATGAGGGCTTCTGGATGAATTATTGGAGCACGATGACTGCCAAGCAACTCCATGATGCGACTTATGCGCTTTACGACGCCGAATCGGTGCAGGATCAGTTGCAGAATGTGAAGGCGCCGACTCTCGTAATTCATGGCCTTGCAGATGTGTCTACCCCGCTCGAGCTTGCCCAATACGTGGGAGACCACGTCCCCGACTCACGCGGGACCGTGCTGATTGAAAACGGACCCCACGCGATCAACCTTTCCCATGCAGACCAAGTGAACGCCGCAGCCCGCAAATTCGTTGATGAGGTCACCGCAGAATTCGATCAGGGCAACTAGTATGGGGAGCCTTGACGGGCAGCTCGTCGGGATTGTCACCGGAGGCGGTTCTGGAATCGGGGAGGCGTGCGTCCGACGCTTGGCTGAGTCGGGGCACTCCATAGTAATCGCTGATTACGCCCTCGAGCACGCTCAACAGCTAGCCGACGAGCTGGGAGATCGTGCGATCGCCGTTCAGGTTGATGTCACCAGCGAGCAGGATTGCTTCAGAATGGTTCAGCGTACCGTTGAACACTTCGGCAGGCTCGATTTCGCAGTGAACAATGCCGGGACCGGAAACCGGGATTCCAGCTTAGTTGGAGATCTTGGGCTCGAAGAGTGGCGCCGAATCATGGCCGTCAACCTTGACGGGGTGTTCTTGTCTGTGTCTGCGCAGGCGAAGCAGATGGAGAAATCCGGGGGCGGATCGATCGTCAACATCTCCTCAGTCATGGGTGTGGTGGCAACTCGTGGAGCTGGTGCATATGTGGCGAGTAAGCACGGAGTAGTTGGCCTCACGAAAGCTGCGGCGCTTGACTATGCTCCCGCCAGGATCCGGGTGAATGCTATCGGCCCAGGATACGTTGAGACGCCAATGCTCGTCGGTCGCCTCGCTGGCCAGCCAGCCGAGGTGCGCCAGGAGATCGAGGGCCGGCACCCGATCGGCCGAATCGCGAAGTCGGAGGAGATCGCGGACGCTGTAGCGTATATGGTGTCTCCGGCAGCATCCTTTATTACTGGTGCGTACCTGCCCGTAGATGGCGGCTACACCGTCAGGTGAGCAATCGGTGTACGAGCAGGGCCGGTAGTCCCGGAAAGTGACCGACTGACCAAGAGCCAAGCCGCGAGGGCCTGAGCACGGTATTGCACCGGCTCAGGCCCTTCCTTGTTGTGGAGATCCCTTTCGGTGGAATGGCCTCCGGGCACGAGGACCCCGGCCACAGGCTGCCTGGGACGGCTCTTCGGTACCGGCGCCAGGAGCTCTGGCTGAAACCTCCGCGACCTGGGGCCACTGTTGTTAGGACCTGGCCAAAGCGACCGCATGCACGGAGGCCGTCCGTCTCGCCAAGCGCATCATTGTCCTCGACGCCGAACTAAAGGGTAACGTGACACGTACTACCGAGCTCCTGGGGGGCCAGTCCCGCAGCAGCCTTGCTGGAGGAGACCGGGGTCGGCCCGATCACCGCCGCAGTGGTCTACACGGCATGGTCCCATTTGGGTCGGGTCCGTTCCGAGGCCGCGTTCGCCGCCCTCGCCGGTGTAAATCCCATCCCCGCCTCGTCAGGGAACACGGTACGGCACCGGCTGAATCGGGGCGGCGACAGGCGCCTGAACAGCGCCCTGCACATGGCCACCGTCGTCAGAATGGTCCATGACCCAGCAACTCGAGCCTATGCAGAGCGCAGGAAGGCCGAAGGCAGGACCTCGCGTGAGATCCGCCGCTGCCTCAAGCGCTACCTTGCCCGCCGCCTCTTCCGCATGCTCAACGCGCATCACGCCAACGCGATCAAGCCTCCGCAAGTCGCTTGACAGATATAGAAGATTCGGATCATGGTCGACTGGGGGACTAAATCATGCCGGGGCCGACAGGCCAGCAACCCCGATTCTTGCTCGTCAGATCCGCAACCGCGGCGTCAAGGACATCCTGATCCTGTGCTGCGACGGACAGACCGGGCTGCCGGCCGCGGTCAACAGCATCTACGCCGAAACCGTCGTGCAGACCTGCGTGGTGCACCTGCTGCGCTCGGCGATGAAGTACGCCTCCTACAAGGACCGTAAGACGATGGCCAAGGACAGGCGGCCGATCTACACGGCAGCGACCGTAGAGGCCGCCCGGCTGGCCATGGAGCACTTCTCGAAGGCCCCGGGTGCCGTGATGGCCTGGCCCAATGCGTGGGAGGGCTTCACCCCGTTCCTGGCGTTCACCCCCGAGATCCGGAAGGTCATCTACACGACGAATCAGATCGAATCAATCAACTACCAGCTGCGGAAAATCACCAAGACCAAAGGCTCGTTTCCGTCCGATGAAGCGGCCATCAAACTGGTCTATCTCGGGATCAGGAACATTGAGACTATCCGCGGCGGCGAACTGGGAACCGGCACTCAAGGGTGGAACCAAGCCCTGAATGCTTTCGCTATCCAATTCCCTAACAGGCTTCCGATCTGACCATCCGGCAGAACGGAAAAACAGCTGGTCCCTTACACACTTCATTTTGACACGCCCGAAAAAACCGAACCGGGAACAGACGGCCTAACACCGACTGGCCTCAAATCCCTTGATAAATACCGGCTCCCCACCAAGGGAAGAGTACCGTAATGATCTGTGCTCATCCGGCACGACATCCGACCAGCGCTATCGCCCACCCTCACTCACCAGCAGGGGCAGGATCTTAGAATAGGACTCAGGAACGGTCCTGGCTCGAATAATGCTCGCCTCCCAGCGGCTGGGATACCGATTCTGCCCCGATAGGGACCAACCCGTACAGTCCCATTGGGCTCGTTTGAGGAAGTGATGCGGTCCCTGCTGGCGATCTCGACAAAACCTATGCTCGCAGCACAACGAGCCCCTTCAATTTGGGGACGACACGCTAAAAGTTGATGAGCCGGCATACCGGCGGGCAGTGGTCTTCGTGGCAGCTCTGCGTTCGCTCATGGAAAGCTCCACGACTCAGCATGTCGAGCCGATGGCCACCGGCCAGGTAGACGCGCCGATACGCGGGCATGCTCAAATGACTCTTCGATAGCAGCTACGCGGCATCTTTGATGAGTTATCGCGAACCCTTGCTTGCCAAGCGTTTGGTAGATAAGGTGACCTATGCTTACGAATATGTAGGCCGCTAACTACTCGTCTAGCGCTCACATGCTTGGAATTAATTGCAGGACCGTCAAGGAGGATGGATAATGGCAGTTTCCCAGCTTTTTACCCCGGTTGAACTGCGCGGGGTGACTCTCAAGAACCGAGTTTTGATTTCTCCCATGTGGCAGTATTGCGGCCAGCATGGTAATCCGACTGATTATCACCTGATGCATTACGGACGGTTTGCTGAAGGAGGTGCTGGTCTGGTCATGCAGGAGGGGACCACCGTAGAAAAACGTGGACGCGGCACCCACGGTGATCTAGGCATCTGGGATGACCACTTTATTCCCGGTCTGCAGCGTATAGTCAATCTCGTCAAACAAAATGGCGGGGTCCCAGGTATCCAACTGATGCACTGCGGTCGGAAAGTAATGGAACGAGCCCCTTGGAAATGGGGCAACGGAACCCTCTTGAGCGAGGACGAGTTGCGGGATCTGGACCCTCACGAATGGGATCGGATGGCCCCGAGCCCCTTGGCTCAGACCGTCAGTGCTGTGCCGACTGCGGATGCGCCGTCATTTCCTTTACCACGGGAAATGACGACACAGGACATCGAGGATGTAGTCGCGGCTTTTGTTGCGGCTGCCGTTCGAGCCGACAAAGCTGGCTACGAGGTGGTCGAAATCCATGCTGGTCATGGGTACCTCGTCAACCTCTTCTTGAACGAGGCGTCTAACTTCCGCACAGACTCCTATGGCGGCAGCTTCGAGAATCGAATTCGGTTTCTTTGCGAGATCGTCGAGGGTGTTCGTGCAGTGCTCCCGGATTACAAGCCTTTGCTCGTTCGTGTCTCAGCTGTTGATGGGTCCACATGGTCATTGGACGACACCGTCCGTTTGGCGAGAGTCCTGAAGAACCTCGGTGTAGAGATGATCGACTGCTCCATGGGCGGGGTTAAAAAGGACATAGGCACAGACCGTAGAAGTTCCTACGCTTATCAGGCGTCGTTGGCAGAAACAGTCCGACGTGAAGCGAAGATCATGACTAACGCGGTGGGTCTTATCGTCCACGCACAGCATGCTGAAGAGATCATCTCGAGAGGCCAAGCCGACACGATCGCTATTGGCCGGGAGGCGATATACAATCCGAACTGGCCAATTGATGCAGCGCACAAGCTTGGGGCGGATCCGGAGTTCTCTTTGTTGCCGGAGCGTCAACGCTTCTGGTTCCACTATCGGGCCCTGGGAATGGACGGATTTCTTCCTTCGACTCACAGTCCAACGGCGGTTCCAGCCTTAGATGACGACCTCGTAACCTCAAACAAATAGCATCCATGGCGGTCGTGGACTCGTGAAGTCTGGATGACGGCGCTCCTTTTGCCTGCATTCGAGCTGTAGGGGCGCCGTGATCTTGGCGCCACTCGGCGAGGAAGACGAGCTGTAAAAGGGGGAGGGGTGGCGCCAGTTTGTAACCGACCGAATGTTAAGGGGCTCTTCGAGGTTCGTGGGAAATTGATCTAGTCCCGAAGTTAGGCAAACGGCCCGTGGTCCTGCTGGGATGGATGTGTCTAGCAACCATTCCGGAACAGGAACCTCGAGCCTTGATAGAGCCTATCCGGGTGGCAGTCGGTGCTGCCATCGTATTGTTCAACCTGCCCAATTTCCGTGTCATTTCCCGTCGCTGTCGCGGCGTTCGGGAATGCCCCGGGTTCCGTTGACTCTCGGGGTTGATGGTTTTCAGGCGGCTTACGGGCCGGTTTCGATTGTCTCAAATTCGAGGGGTGTGAGGCGGCCGAGGGTCCGCTGACGGCGCCGGCGGTGGTAGGTCTTCTCGATCCGGGTAACGATGGCCAGGCGCAGTTCCTGCCTGGTGGACCAGCGCCGCCGGTCCAGGACGTTCTTCTGCAGCAGGGCGAAGAACGATTCCATGGCGGCATTGTCGCCGCAGGCGCCGACCCGTCCCATCGATCCGATCAGTCCGCTGCTCTTGAGTGTCCGCACGAACACTGTGGAGCGGAACTGGGAGCCGCGGTCGCTGTGCGCCACAGTTCCTTGCGGTGATCTTAAAGCGACCGCTTTGCGCAGCGCGGAGACGTCCAAGGAGGCCTTCATCCGGGAGACGATGGAATAGCCGACGATCCGGTTGGAGTAGACCTCCTTGATCGCGCAGAGGTAGAGCTTTCCCTCGTCGGTGCGGTGTTCGGTGATGTCGGTCAGCCACAGCTCATTCGGGGCGGAAGCGGTGAAGTTCCGGCCGACCAGATCGTCGACGACCGGCGGGCCGGCCTTGCGGGTAAGTCCCCGCTTCTTGGCAAAGACGGACCAGATGCGCTGGCTGCTGCACAGTCGCTGCACCCGGTTCTCCCCCGGCGTTGATGCCCAAGGCGATGAACCGGCACCCGAATGCCGGATCATCGGCATGAATATCCAGGGCGGCGTTGATCGGATGGGCATCAGCCCAGTCCCGGTCGGAGACGGGGTTGGCCTTCCATTTGTAGAAGGCCTGCTTGGAGAAGCCCAGCACCTAAGCAGGTCACCGCGACGGGAATTCCGTCGGCGGCAAGGTCGAGGACCAGCGGGAATTTCATTTTGGGGGCAGTTCCCTCGCGAAGAACGCCGCGGCCCGGCGCAGGATCTCGTTCTCCTGCTCCAGCAGCCGGATCCGTTTCTTCGCGTCCCGCAGCTCCGCGGCTTCCTTCTCCGTCACGCCAGGGCTGACGCCGTCCTCGACATCGGCCTTCTTTAGCCAGTTATGCAGGGTCGCCTCGGAGATGCCGTAGTCCTTGGCGATCTGCGCCAGCGGGGCTTCATGCTTCCGCGCAACGGCGACGACATTGCGGCGGAACTCGGCGGGGTGGGGGTTGGGCACAGGAACATCCTTCCTGCAAGGAATGAATCCTCACAAGTCAGGAGTCAACTGAACCGGGGGCATTTCCCTTCGGTCAGCGCCGCACGGTAGTGTCCACTGGTCTGCCGCCGGGCTGCCCCTCCTGCGGTGTGGTGGCGACCCGGCGCAAGGAGTGGCGCCCGCAACGGCTGCGGGATATCCGGGTGGCCGGGCCGGTGGAAGTGTTCTGGTCCAGGTACCGTGGATTTGCGACGAGCCGGCGTGCGCTCGTCTGTCGTTCTTTGAATCCACGCCCCCGGTCCCGCGGTTCTCCCGCACCACCGGCAGGCTCCGGGAAGAAGCAGCGAACGCGGCTCTTCGCGGATTGTGGGGGACCGCTGAGACTGGGTGTCATGCCGCCGTCCTGGCGGCGCTGCTCATCAGGATAACCGATTTATAGTTGATCCCAGAGCGCGAAGGTCGTGCCGGTGGGTCTCCGGATCCGAAGGAGGCACTCAAGGCCGCGGTGACGGAGTTCTTCGAAAAGAATCACGGCAGATACGGGCATCGCCGCATCCGCACCGAGGTGGTCAAACCAGGGTGGTCAATCGCGAAGAAGACCGTGCTGAAACTAATGCGCTCCCTGCGGCTGGTTTTCGAAGTCCGGCGCAGGAAGCGCTACAACTCCTATCAAGCATCTCCAACATAATCGGCACGTCCCCGAATCTGGAGCTCACCAACACCTCTCTGCGTCAGGCTCTGGCAACGCTAAAGTGCGGGCAGAGACCGCTCGTTCATTCCGACCAAGACTTCCAGTACCAGCACCTCTCATGGCGGCATCTTCTGCAGAACGCCGGCGCCGTCCAGTCGAGTCCCGCAAAGGCAACTGCTTCGACAACGCCGTGGGAGAACTTCTTCGGTCACCTCAAGGAGGAACTCTTCCACCACGTCCGGTTCCTCAACGCTGGCTCGCTGAAAGCAGCACTGCACGCGTACATATGCCGGTACGAAAACGAAAGAATCTCAACAAAGCTCAAGGGCCTGAGCCCGGTGCGATACCGTGCTCAGGCCCTCGCAGCCTAGGTGTATTGACCTGAGAGGTTGGTGACGCGGCTGGCCGGTGGCAGACCCTTGAGCGAGGTATGCCCGCGGTGATGATTGTAGCCGTGGAGCCAGGCCGGGAAGGCGTCCATACGCTCGGCTTCGGACCGATACGGTTTGGCGTAGGCCCATTCTTCCAGCATGGTGCGGTTGTAGCGCTCCACCTTGCCGTTGGTCTGGGGCCGGTACGGGCGGGTGCGCTTGTGTTCGATTCCCGGGCCCAGCGCCTTGGCAAAGTCGCGGGAGCGGTAGCAGGAGCCGTTGTCCGTCAGCACGCGCTTGACGCTGATGCCGCAGGATGCGAAGAACGCTTTCGCGCGTTCCCAGAAGCCGGCGGCGGTCTCCTTCCTTTAGTCGGCCAGGATCTCGGAGTAGGCCAGCCGCAAGTGGTCGTCGACCGCGTTGTGCAGGAACGCGTAGCCGGGCCGGCGGTTCGCCGTGGTGCCGGTCTTGTTCCGTTTTGCCGGCACCGCGGTCCATTACTCGATGGCCGCCGCCGTCGGGGATCCGGCCGAGCTTCTTGATGTCCACATGGACCAGTTCCCCGGGCGCGGCATGCTCGTAGCGGCGGATCACCCGCCCGGTGACCCGGTCCAGCCAAGCCAGACGCGCCAGCCCGTAGCGGGAGAACACCCGGTGCACGGTGGAGGGGTGGATGCCGAGTTTGTAGCCGATCCTCGCCGGGCCCCACCGCCGGTTGACCCGCAGCCCAATAATCCGCCGCTCCCGCCTGGCCGGCGTGCGATTGGGAGACCGGCGCGGGCGGCTGGAACGGTCCTGCATCCCGGCTTCGCCGTGTTCGCGGTACCGGCCGCCCAGCGGGCGGCCGTGGGCACCGAGACCTGGAAACGCTCGGCAGCCCGGGCCAGGGACCACCCCTCCTCGACCACGCATCTGGCTAGGCGAAGCCTGCCCTTCGGGGTCAGGACGGCATTAGCATGGGACATGGAAGACCTCCGGTATGGCGTGATGACTATCGCAAGCACCACCTCACCCGGAGGTCTTCCTCATGTCACGCACCCACACCGGACGTCACCAACGTCCATGGTCAATGCACCTAGGCTCTTACTTAGCCGGTCCAACTTTCGGGGACCAGTTCATTCGTAGCAGGCTACTAGGCGATAGCGGTGTCACTCTTTTCCAAACCGAGTTGATCCACGATCAACTGCTGAGCCTCCCAGGTCAAATCTGCACCAACGCCACCGTCGTTCATGACCATGTCATATGATTTCAGCGGCTGATCGATTGTGCCATCGAAATAGGGCATAACTTCTTGGGCGAACAGGCGGTGACTGCGCAGGGTCGCATCGTGGTCTGCCCAATCCACGCCCATCAGCAAGTAGGTGCCGAAGCCGCCGGTCTTGTCCAAGAGCCTTTGGATCTGAGCACGGGCCATCTCGGGCGTGCCAACGATCGCGGCGCCGGTCTCATTGAAAATCTCTACGGCGGCCTCAACGTCGTGGTAGTCGAGTCCCTGAGCCTGCTTGTGAATATTCGCACGGTAGGTCTCGGTAATCGGCATGCCCCAACGAATCTCTTCGATAGCCTGCTCCAGGGTCGGGGCCAAGTGCATCGGTCCCATGAGCCGCCACTTTGAACGCTCCGGAGCGGGTTGGTTGAATTCTGCGGCCGTTTTCTCCATAAGTGCCCACTGAGTATCAAGGATCTTGAAGCCGGCCGGATCGGTCGCGGCAACTGAGATGATGTTGGCGCCGTTCTTGCCCGCTGCATACGGCGCATTTGGCGAGATTGCGCTCACGATTTGAACATCGAAGTCGTTGTAGGGCAGCAACTGGAGTTCAGCGTTCTCAAGGGTGAACCAATCAGTCTTGTGGGTAACGACCTCACCCTTCAGAAGCCGGATGATGCAGCTCAGCGATTCCTCCATCATGAGGCGGTGCTGCTTTACATCGGTGCCCATCATCATCGCGTCCTGCACGAGCTGTCCTGGCGCAACACCGAGGTGCACACGCCCCCGGGTCTGATGGGAGAGCTGAACGATGCGAGCGGCGATCTGGAACGGGTGGTGCCACGGGAGGGTTACCGCGCCGGTGCCGAACTTTATACGCTTAGTGCGCTCCGCCGCGGCGGCGATCAGCAGCATTGGGTCATCTACAAGCTCGACACCGCCGGAATGGTGCTCCCCGACCCAGGCCTCGTCAAAGCCGAGGCGATCCATCTGCTCGATGATCTCGAGATCCTGTTGGAGGGTGAGGGTTGGATTGATGCCGGGCTTGTGGTACGGACCGATGAAGATGCCGAACTTGAGCTTGTCCTTCTTAGTGAACTCCATGAAACATTCCTTACCTCTTGGTTATGAACCTCTTGTATCGAAATAAGTGCAGCTCGGGTGTTCGATCCCGATCGAACTCAGTGCCGTTGCTTGTGAGATAGCGCACTTGCTGACCAAGCATAACGCCTACCGTGCGTTTGGTCGACAACAAGTTTTTGACTTCTTCTCAGCTCGTTGTGGTCGGGCCTTTCATGGGAAGGCGGCAGCCCATTCAGGGCCCGCGAACCGACCGATAGCCTGCGAGTGCAAGTCACCGCCAGGTAATTCTCGGGGATGATGGTGCACTATCAGCCAACGGAGTTGATCCTTACGTGGACCTCATGCTTCGCCGTCTGCGCGAGTGAGCGCTGATAGGGCACACTCCCCTGAAGTGACCGGTTTTTTGAGTTCCTCTCATCGGCCGTCGATCAGTTCGAAGCCATGCTCCTTGAAACGTCGAGCCTGTCGGATGTTTTCATGCACAGTCATGACAGACCGTGACTGGCTGCATCGCTCCCTGCGTG
Organism: Actinomycetota bacterium; assembly: GCA_051751385.1. Classification (GTDB taxonomy): domain Bacteria; phylum Actinomycetota; class Actinomycetes; order Actinomycetales; family Micrococcaceae; genus Crystallibacter. The sequence continues at coordinate 314,243 of JBNJKW010000004.1, forward strand.
AAGGATGACGGGTCCAAACCGCGGCGCCCGATTGCCGCATGATCGCGCGTTAGTGGGCAACCGGAGAGTCCGGGAGCACGGACATCATACCAAACGACTGGTTGACATGACGCAGATCACAGTGTTCACTTGCTGCAGATACGGACCGGTATCAGCGCTCCTTCTAGTCAGAGCGTGGAATTAGCTATCGATGCGCTGCGGAAGCGCATTGAGTCATAGTGAGGCAATTTCGATGAGGAAATTAATTAGAATCGGTACTGCGGGGGCGGCATTTGGGCTCGCGGTATCGGTCGTAGCATGTGCGCCTACTACCACCGATGACGGTACAGCGACTGCAGCGCAGGGCGAAAACTCGTATGCGGTTACAGGTGAAGCCACAACCTTCAAATCCGCTCAGGAATTGGTGGACTCCTTTGACACCTCCAAGCTCTGCGGTGATGAAGAGCTGGTGATCGCGCACCCACGCGGGCTCGGTGTTGGCTGGCTGCTCACACAGGACGCCATTCTCGAGAATCACCTTGAGCAGTTCTGCCCAAACGTCAAATTGGTAGCGACTGATGCGCAAGCAGATCCTGCCAAAGCCAATTCAGATCTCAACTCGCTTGTTGCCCAAGGAGTGGACGGCGTCGTCATCGATCCGCTGTTCGGCGAGGCTATGCTCCCAGCAATGCAGGCCGTTAAAGATGCTGGAATCCCGATTGCCACCTATGTTTCCTCAGCCGGCGCGACAGAAGGTAAAGAAGTTACCGCTGTCGGGGAGGTTTATACACCGGGTAACGGGGTGATTTGGGCCGACTTCATGAATCGGGCACTCGAGGGTGAGGGGACCATCGTCTTCCTCGGCGGCGGCCCCGGCCAGCCTTCTAGCATTTCCAACATGGAAGCGATCAAGGACAACCTCAAGCAATACCCCGGCTTGACCCTGGTTGAGGAGGAATTCCAACCGATCAGCAACGACGCCGCGGAGGCACGCACCGTGATGTCTGCCCTTCTCGCAAAGCACGGGCGAATTAACGGCGTAATTGCTGACAACGGTGGAGTCGTCAATACCGTCATCGAAGCTTACGATGCCTCAGGTTTTGAACCGCCGGCGTTCGCGGTATCCGCTGCAACAAACGGCCTGAACTGCGCGTGGGAAGATCGCAAGGATTTCCCTTACTTTTCAACTGATGGCAACCACATGGGTTCCATCTCTTCCTTGCGCCGGGTCCTGGCCGAGATCAACGGCGTGGAGTTTGACCAGTCGCTCACGATTGCCCCTTGGGCAGTCGTTGACACCCTAACTTCGGGAATGGAACCGAAGTGTGATTCTTCCGTTTCGCCTGACATCGACTGGACGACCTCGCTCTCGGACGAGCGCGTGAAGCAGATTTTCGGGTAGTCCAGACCAGAGTCTGAAGTTGGGTCTCATTCTGAAACGTCCGTGGAGTGAGACCTAACTCGACCCTGCCAAAAGAAATGCTTTGCAAGCAGCTTGCTCGATGAGTTGCACAGCTTAAAGTTGCTATTCGAAAGGTCACGCCACTATGTCTGTTGCTGGGATATCAACCGACACCGAAACCTCAAATATTGCTCTCTCCCTGAAGGGAATTACGAAAGAATTTCCGGGCGTTCGCGCCTTGGATAATGTAAACCTCGAGGTCCGTACCGGTGAGGTCCACGGTGTTGTTGGAGAGAACGGTGCCGGTAAATCGACGCTGATGGCAATCACCTCAGGTGCACTTCCATCAGATTCCGGCACAGTTACTATTCTTGACGAGACGCTCGACGAGGCCGATCCTCAGACTGCACGAAAGCGCGGCATAACGATCGTCCGCCAAGAACCAGCGCTTATGCCCGATCTGACCGTAGCCGAGAACCTCTACCTTGGAGTCACGGCGGAATACCGTCCGCCAGTGCGCTCATTGATGCCTTGGGCGGAACAGGTACTCTCGGCATGGGGCGCAACCTCGATCGACGTCCGGGACCGCGTCGAGCAGCTTGGCCCCCAGAACCGCTTTGTTGTGGATATCTGTCGCGCGCTCGCACAGAAACCGCGGGTGTTGATTCTCGACGAACCAACTGAGCATCTCGTCGCTGAAGAGGTTGATGTGCTCTTCCGCCACATTCGCCGACTGGTAGCAGAAGGCACAGCCGTCGTGTATATCTCACATCGCCTTAATGAGGTGAAGGAGATTGCTGACCGCATCACGGTGTTGCGAAACGGTAAGAGCATTGGCACTCATGAAGCTGCTGATCTCACCGAGGATCAAATTGTGCAGCTAATCATCGGCCGCGAACTTGATGTGTTTTTCCCAGAAAAAATTGCCTACCGAGGCGGCGAGGATGGTCCTCTTCTCAGCATCTCAAACCTGTCGAATCAAAACCTCAACCAGGTTTCATTTGAGGTAAAGCGTGGCGAGGTTATCGGGCTAGCTGGCATCGAAGGCAACGGCCAAAAGAATCTGCTTCGAGTGCTGGCAGGCCTCGAGCACGCAAGCGGTTCTGTTTCGATCGGGGGGAAGGCGTTACAACTTAGCGACCAGCACTCCGCAACGGTCAACGGAATCACCTATCTGACTGGTGACCGCCACAATGAAGGGGTGTTGACCGGGCTCTCAGTGGGTGAGAACACGGTCTTCCGTAACTTACGGTCATTGAGCCAACGCGGTTGGGTTCGCGACAAGACACTGCGGGAATATGCGGCGAAAGTGATCCGAGACTTCAACGTGAAGACTCCGACGCTCGATATACCAATCGAGTCTCTCTCCGGTGGAAATCAACAGAAGGCCTTGCTCGGTAGCGCTCTCGCAACTGAGCCGACCATTTTCCTCGTTGAAGAACCCACGCAGGGTGTAGACGTGGGTGCGAAAAGCGAGATTTACCAGCTACTTCGGGACGCAGCGGCGCGAGGTGCCATCGTTATTATCCACTCCTCCAGCGCGCTGGAGCTGGAGGGCGTTGCAGATCGTGTCCTGGTCATGTCTCGAGGGCACGTCATCAACGAGCTTGCCGGCGAGGGGATCACGGAAGAGGCGATCACTGGATCAGCACTCAAAGCGGATACCCAACGGGTTCGTGCCGTGCAGAGCCAAAGAAGACGCGCGGGTTGGCTTGCCGGGGACACGGCCCCACTCGCTGTCGTCGGCGGACTGATCGTGGTGTTAACACTCATCAGCTTCATCGCGAATTCCCGATTCCTTGGAGCGACGAACGTATCTGGAATCCTGATTCTCGCAGCCCCGCTGGCACTCATCGCGATGGGTCAACTGTTCGTTCTCCTTACCGGAGGAATAGACCTCTCAACTGGGCCCTTGATGGGCTTGGTGCCGGTCATCGCTTCGTTCTATTTGGTAGATGGTGTGACTGGGTCCTCGCAGGCCATGGGCTGGATATACATGCTGTTGGTGGCGATAGCCGTCGGATCGATCAACTGGGCGTTCATTGACTTGCTCAAGATGAGCCCCATTATCGCGACGCTCATCACTTATATCGCAGTACAGGCCGTCTCCTTCACGTTACGACCCACCCGCGGGGGCCGGATCAGCTATGCGGTTATGGACCCGTTGAAAGCGACAATCGGATTTATTCCTTTGGCATTCATTGTGGCTTTGATCATCGCGCTAATCCTGGGCTACTTCCTCAAGTACTCCCGCCAAGGCATTGCTATTCGCGCGGTAGGTTCATTCGAAGAGTCTGCGCGGGTGAATGGTCTCAATCCAAAGGCAACCCGCTTCGCGGCCTATCTGGCCTCAAGTCTGTTGGCATTCCTGGCAGGCGTGCTCTTGATGTCCCAGAACGGAACGGGTGACCCACAGGCAGGTGTTTCATACACCTTGCTCGGTATCACGGCTGCGGTCCTCGGAGGGGCAAGCCTGTTTGGTGGGAGAGGCTCCTTCCTGGGTGTGATCCTCGGTGCGATTCTGATCAATGTAGTGAACACGATGTCCGTCTTCCTTGGGCTCACACCGGACTGGCAGTACTACCTCATCGGTGCCATGACTATCGCGTCAGTCGCACTGTATTCAATTGCTCGTAAAAAAGCAGCGGTCGGCCATTAAGGACTAGAAGCCATGACACTCAATCAAATTCAGTCGCCACCGGAAGAGCGATTCGGGGATCGTGTAAAGAGCAAGCAGAGTGGAAGCGCTTGGCAGCGGATAGGGAACAAGCAAGCGACGCCGGTCGTCATTGCAACCGTTCTGATATTCGTGGTATCCGCGATACTCGCGCCCAGGTCTTTGCTCCAAGCGTCACTTCTCGCGATGATTGTGCCGGCGGCGGTGCTTGCTGTCGCAGCGGTCGGGCAGACACTCGTGGTGCAGCAGAAGGGCATTGATCTAGCAGCGCCCGGTTATATCACTTTGGCCGCAACCATTGTCGTATTCGTCCCGGAGAGACTCGGCGCGTCCGGTGCCGTCTCGGTTGTGTTTGCACTGGTCGTTTCCATGTTGGCCGGACTGCTCAACGGGTTTTTCGTCACGAAGCTCAATGTCACACCGATCATCTCTTCTCTCGCACTGAATTCACTTTTATTCGGCGCGATGTGGACGGTTTCGGCAGGAAGCGCCTTCAACGCGCCGCCGGAAGTAACCTGGTTCGCCAAAAACTCTTTGTTAGGGCTGCCACTTATCGTTTGGCTCGCCGTTTTGCTCGTTGCCGCGACCGCAATCTTCATGTCGAAGTCCTCGACCGGACGAAGGTTTGTGGGTGTGGGTGCTAACCCGGCAACAGCGCGGGCGACCGGCGTCAAGGTCAACCGCTATATCGTTGGCAGTTATGTAGCCTCCGGATTCTTCGCGGGACTTGCCGGAGTGCTGCTCGTCGCGTACTTGGGCAAGTCATCGATATCGATCGGCACACCATACCTCTTCCCTATTATTTCAGCGGTGATTGTGGGTGGAGCAGTGCTCTCAGGAGGGCGCGGCAGCGTTGTGGCCTCAGCTATCGCGGCACTCTTCCTTTCCCAGGTGTTGCAGATGGTGCTGACCCTCGGGGCTCCCGAATCGGTCAGGCTTCTGGTAGATGCGATTGCGATAGCAGTCGCATCAACGGTGAGAGTTGTGCCCTGGCGGAGGGTGTTCCGTCGACAGAAAGTACGGATCAATTGATGTGCGGCATCGATTCCGCGTTCGGCGCGAACGGCACATACCTGAAACGGAAAGTTGGGAAACCATGAGCGGATTACTGGCTAATAAGGTCGCCGTCGTTACCGGGGGTACGAGCGGCATCGGTCTCGCGGCTGTGCAGCACTTCATTGCCGAGGGCGCCAGTGTTGTCATTGCAGATATCCAGGACGAGATCGGCGATCAGATCTCTCAGGAGCTCGGCGAGCAGGCGGCCTACCTTCATGTGGATGTCACGCAGGAATCCGATATTGCGGCCTCTGTCGATTTCGCTGTCGAGAAGTACGGCAAGCTCGATGTCTTCTTCAATAACGCTGGTGCGCAAGGTGACTCGTCGCCCATCGTCGAGATTGGCTCTGATGGTGCCGGCCGAGCGTTTGAACTCCTGAGCACCTCAGTGCTGCTGGGACATAAGTACGCAGCTCGGCAATTCGTGAAGCAGAGCAGTGGCGGCTCAATCATTTCGACTGCTAGCGCAGCCGGGCTCGAGGGAGGCTGGAGCACCGTTGGGTACACGGCAGCCAAACACGCTGTGGTCGGGATCGTTCGGCAGGCCGCTGCCGAATTGGCTCGAAAAGGGATTCGGTCGAATGCCATTGCTCCCGGCGTGGTGATGACGCCGATCATGGCGAAAAGCTACGCGGTTCCGCTTGACCAGGCGGAGGAGTTCGCGGAGTTTCTTGCAGAACGGCTCGGCGGCACCATGCCCTCGGGGCGCGTCGGCTTTGCACCAGACATAGCGAAGGTTGCCGTGTTTCTTGCATCCGATCTTTCAGCCCACGTGAATGGCGTGACCATCCCTGTGGACGGTGGTGCAACAGCCGTTACCCTAAGCTCGTTTGGGCAGGACATCGGTCTGTACGTCGAGGAGTACTTGAACGAGCCTGGCTTTCGTAGAGAGTCGCGGGAGGTGACGTCAGCGATGAAGGAGACGTCGCAGAACCCGGCCTAGGTGCAGACGCAGCCGAAGCCGGCCACCCACCCGGTGTTCGGCTCCTTGGTTTCCCAGCCGCGGTTGACCCGGCCTGGGTGACGAAAAGCTCCCTTGTCCTGCCTAGTCGTCACCGTGCAGTGCCGACATCGCACGGCACCGGCAATCCGGCCTGGCGCACCAGCCTGCCCACCCGGTCACGGCCGAACAGATAGCTCTGCCGCTGCTACTTCATTCCGCTGGTCAGGATGCCTCTGCCGGCGAGAAAGGAGCACTCACCAGACCCAGCACATACCGGATTTAACGCTGTACAACACGTTATGCATGAACTAATACCAGAACAGGAAAAGCAATGACCCTTCGTTTTGATAACCGAACTATTATCGTGACTGGTGCCGGTAGCGGCCTCGGTGAAGTGTACGCAAAGCTGCTCGCTAGCCGCGGAGCCGCAGTCGTGATCGTCGATCTCGGCGAAAATGCCGAAAAGGCTACCGCATCGATCAATGCCGATGGCGGCAAGGCCGTTGCCGTCATCGGGAGCGTGTCGGATGAAAGCACAGGGAAAGCTGCTGTAGAGGCAGCGCTATCGAATTTCGGCAGTCTTGATGGCCTCATCAATAATGCGGGCGTCGGTTGGGAGCGTCCATTCATGGAGGACAGCATGGAGGACCTCCGCCTCCTCATGGAGGTTCACTACTTCGGGACAGTCAACATGACCCGCGCTGTCTGGCCAGTAATGGAGAAGGCCGGCTATGGTCGCATTCTGAACATTACCTCGGCAAACATCTTTGGGATGGAAGGCTGGGCCGGATACGCAGCAGCGAAGGCCGCGAATCTTAGCCTCGGTCGTTCGCTAGCGCTTGAAGGAAGGGCAGCTGGCATTAAGGTGAACATCCTTGCCCCTGCTGCGCTTACCCCGATGCTTGTCGATAACGTCAAGCAGCCGGAAATTCTAGCATCCGTTCAGTCCGCAAAGCCGGAGCTCGTTGGCCCAACTGCTGCGTACCTGGTGCATGAATCGGTACCGTTCACCGGTCACACGTTGTTCTCTGCCGCGGGGCTTGTCGCCGACATTCTTATGGGAACCACGCAAGGGCAGACCGATCCTGACCTTACGATCGAAAAGGTCGCGGAGTTCATAACCGGCACCGATATGCACCAGAACCTCCGCATCCAGAAGAGCACGATTGAACAGACCGCCCAGGGCCTGGTGATGACTAAGTAGCGAGGCTCTGCCACGGGGAGAGAAGAGTTTCTGAGCTGCGGGTTGTTCGGTTAGCAAAAAGCCGCGAACAACCCGCAGCATCCTCATGGTTGACCTGACGATGAGACGCACGGCAAGCAATACTTGGAGGACGACAATGAACTGGTCCGACTCGTATGCCGAAATGAACCTGAGGTGATCGCCAATGCGAGCGACCGGATCCTTCGATCAGGAGGATTCGATTGAAGTTCGCCCCGGGATGTCCAATGAAGAACTGCTTCTGCGCTACCTGTGCTCACAAAAGGCGGTAGAGAAAGCACTCAGGAACGGGCCGGTGCGGAAGGACCCGCGGCGTTCGTCGAAGGCTGTCGTCGAGAACGTGTTGGACTTGGCGTACCTGATCCGCTCCACCTTCGACCGAGTTCTCAGGCAGCAGCCCCAATTTCGATATCGAATGAATCTAACGTTAGGAGATCAAGATGGGTTGCTGGTCGCTAAACACTGATGAGAGCGGGATTGTCACAGCGACGTTCTCGAACCCACCGAGCGGCTATTGCACGGATGCGGCGGTAAGCGAGCTGGAGGCGCTCACGCTCGAGTGGAGCGGAGCTCAGATTGCGGGGCTAATCCTCGGCGGTCGAGGAAACGGGTCCTTCATCACCCATTTCTCCCCTGACGAAATCCGCGCAGGGATCGAAGGCACTGATACTCTCGCGATGCTAGGCCCGGCGCGCAACGATCGCGTCAATCGACTGTTCAATCTGATCTCCGCTGCGCCGTACCCGGTTGTTTGCGCACTCAACGGCGACACCATGGGTTTTGGCTACGAGCTGGCGCTGGCGTGCGATGTTCGCATTGGTGAGAAGGGTGAGTTCCTATACGGGCTTCCCGAGACTCGGCTGGGTATTGTTCCCGGGTCCGGCGGCATGCAGCGACTAAGTCGGCTTATCGGCTACGACCGTGCACTCAGTCTCGTGCTGAGTGGCTCAGTCGTTCCGCCCCAGAGAGCGTTGGAACTTGGCATGATCACGGAACTTGCGGATAACGCCCTTGAGAGATCTCGCGCACTCATCGGCGAGATGCTGCGGAATAATAGGCTTGCAGTGGTTTCCGCGAAGCGCGCGATGCAGGCCGGCCGCGAGGCGCCGCTCGGCGTCGCACTGGATCTCGATTCCGGAGCGAGCCTGCGAGTGAAGTTCGGCTCCAACGCGGTAACCGTACTCGACAACTATCTCAGATTGCCCCTTTCTGAGCGCAGGGTCTTTCTCGCTCGCTGAATGAGAAAGATGCGCGTCGGAGTGCAGGTGCATGTCGTCGATGCGTTGTCCTGGCATAGTTAGTCGGACGTCTGCCGGCACCATCTACGAACAGCCTGTGCTTGTTCGACTCGAAAGCCAAGCTAGGTGGTGCGGTCTCGTGGTTCTTGCGCGCCAGGTAATGTGCAGTCGCGTCATCCAGAGACCCGAGTTGAGTCTCCTCGACCCAATCGGATCTCGGGCATGCGGAAGTGGAGTACCGATGAGATCCGTGGGTGGGGCGAAAACCATGCAGTCTGGAGCCTAGGGGATTGCGTCTCTTAAGTAGCCCCTTTTGACGGGGCGGGTCGTCGTCTACGGTGACCTTGGGAGAGACCGGGGAGTCTACGGTTTACGGCTGGGCGTCATGGCCCCTGAAAGAGATCACCGCCCCGGTCCTTTCTTCCAGGCAGACCCGGTCGAGGGAATTGGACCGGAGAGTCCCGAATGCGCAGCATCGGGAGGTCGCAGGGAAAGGCGCCGTATCACTCAAAGCCGCGGCGGTGCACCAGCGCTTCACCCACGAAGACCTGGACTCCATCGTGACCAGCAACGCCACCGGCACTCCCTCCGGCGGATCGTCCGTGCGTACCGTCACGGACCAGTAGCGGTGGCTGAGCCAGGGCACCGGCGACTGGGTCGGGATTCCGGTTGTGAGGGCGGAACATTCAGGTGCACGCCGGTCACGCCCTCGGTCGGCAGCCCAGCGCGCAGCCTAGATGGCTCTGGTTCGCGGCCGATCTCAGACCGGCCCTGCTGTGAGGCACATCTTTGTCCCTCTTTAGGGGTGCCCGGACTTCCCGGCCGGCCGGATCCTGGCGCTCCTCACTCGACGATGCCCGACTCGGCAGAAAACTGCCGCCGGCCGGGGGTCTCCGGTCGGCGGCAGTCGTGGGTAAACAAACCAGGGGCAGGGGAACTTGCGGCGCCCCGGTGGATTCAGCGGCGGCTCTTGCCCGCCAGCTTCCAAGCGGCGGGCATGACAGCCGCAGCGATCAGGGACTTCACGATGCCGCCGATGATGAACGGGTACAGGCCCCACTCGAGCGTCTGCTGCAGATCGGCGCCCAGCGAGATGGACAGCCAGGCCATGCCGAAGACGAAGGTGATCACGGTGCCGGCGAAGAAGGAGGCCGTGGCGCCCAGGAACTTTTTGTCCCAGTTGCGCTTGGCCAGCCAGCCGGTCAGGCCAGCGGCCGCGATGAAACCCAACAGATATCCGCCGGTGGGCCCGACTGCGGCTGCCAGGCCGGACGAGGCGTCGCTGAACACCGGCACCCCTGCCACGCCGGCCACCCAATACAGGGCCATCGAGAGCATCCCCCGAACTGGGCCCAGGGTGCTACCCACCAGCAGGACGGCCAAAGTCTGGCCGGTGATCGGAACCGGCCACAGCGGCACCGCCAATTGGGCCATGACCGCAGTCAACGCCGCCCCGCCAACCACGGCAGCGGTACTGGCGGCCGCATTGGTAGAAATGAAAACGTCGGCGAATACCCTGGGGCTGTCCGCCACTGCAATGGAACTCATCATGCCTCCTGGTGATGTAGTGAAGAGTAGGTCCTCCGGCAAGGTGACGAAGCCGGAAGTGGCATTTAGACTAGCATCAACCAAACAATTGGTCGATAGTGCTTTGAGGCACTGGGCTGGCGCAGATGCTCCGCCAAGGAAATAGGAAGAGGGCGAATTGGACAAGGTTTCCATTACTATCCGTGAGCGCTGTGCGGTGCTGACGATGAACAATCCCCCCTTGAACGTGGGTAGCAGCGGGCTGCGGGCCGATCTTCTCACGGTCATCCAGTCCCTAGATGGGGCGGACATCGATGCGGCGGTCATCATTGGGGAGCGGAACTTCTATGCGGGTTCCGACATTAGGGAATTTGACGGGCCGCTCCTGCAGCCCCAGCTCCCGGAGGTGATCTCGGCCGTCGAGGAGCTTGGTATCCCGGTTGTCGCCGCCATCTCAGGCCTGGCGCTAGGCGGCGGACTTGAGCTGGCCCTGGGATGCGATGCCCGGATTTCGGACGCGTCGGCCCGGCTCGGACTGCCAGAGGTAACGCTTGGAATTATCCCGGGGGCGGGCGGGACCGTCCGGCTGCCCCGGCTGGTCGGCACGGTGACGGCACTGGAAATGATTGCCTCCGGAAAGCCTGTGACCGCGGAGAAGGCTTTCGCCATTGGTCTGATTGACCGCATCGCGCCCGAGGGCAAACTGCTCGAAAGCGCCCTGGGTATGGCGCGGTCCCTGACAATGAAGTCCCCTGTGCTGCACCGGGATGTACCCGCAGTCGCAGACTCTGAGCTTGAAGCGGCGATCGAGCGGCTGGGCAAGGGCGGCAGGGCCAGACCGAATGTTACCCGGGCGATGGAGTTGGTGTCCTCTTCACTGACGAAAGACCCCGCTGAAGCCCTCACGGCCGAGCGCGCCTGCTTCCATGAACTCCGAACGGGTGACGAAGCACGAAACCTCAGATACCTCTTCTTCGCCAAGGCCGCAAGCGCGTCCCACCTCCGTGGATTCGGCCCGGCCCGGGAGGTTCGGAGGCTGGGCGTGGTGGGCGCCGGTACCATGGGGGCGTCCATCGCAGCCCTCGCCAGTTCGGCAGGTTTCGAGGTCGCACTGTTCGATACCAATGAAGATGCGGTGCGCCGCGTCGTCGAGAACCAGCCTGAGGCGCCGACCGGGGGAGCCATCCGGGCGGTCGCGTCGCTGGAACAACTTCAGGCGGATGTCGTGATTGACGCCGTTTTCGAAGACGTGGAAGTCAAATCCATCCTGTTTGCCCAGCTTGAGCAGGTGATGCCGTCGAGCACGATCATAGCCAGCAACACGTCATACCTGGACCTGAATGCACTCGGAGCCCTGCTGCGCCACCCGGAACGCTTCGCCGGGTTCCACTTCTTTGTCCCGGCCGGGAAGAACCCGCTTTTGGAAGTTGTGCAGACTGACGCTACACAGGCAGGGGTGGTGGCCACCCTCGGTAAGCTGGCGCGGAAGCTCGGCAAGACCGCCGTGCATGCCCGGGTCGGTGAAGGGTTCATCGGGAACCGGATCTATGCCTCCTACCGGACGCAGTGTGAATTCCTGCTGGAAGAAGGTTCAACCGTGCAGGACATCGACGGAGCCTTGAAGGCGTTCGGCTTTCCGATGGGCCCCTTCGCCGTTGCCGACCTGTCCGGGCTGGACATCGCCTGGGCTCGACGGCGGCGTCTGCGTCCCCTCATGCCCCAGGGGCAGCGTTATGTCAGCATCCCGGACCGCCTCTGCGAAGCGGGCCGACTGGGCCGCAAGACCGGCAGCGGCTGGTACTCCTACCGGGACAATCCTCGGGGCGCCGTCGATCCGGAGGTTGAAGCCATTGCTGCTGCCGAGCGGGTGGCCAAGGGCATCATCGCCCGTGCGGAGGCGCCCGACCGTATTGTCCAGCGGGTGATCTCCGCCATCATGTGTGCCGCAGCGGAGGCTGTCCGCGACGGCATTGCCCGCGACTCAGCCGCTGTCGATGTGGTCATGACGGAGGGCTTCGCGTTTCCCAAGTGGAGGGGCGGTCCGCTGCGCTATGCCTCATCCATGCCGACCTCGTGGCTTGTGGAGGGCCTTGCTGCCGTCTATGACTCATGCCCACTGACCTACGCCATCGCGGAACCGGCCTCCCGGGGAGAAGTCCCGGCGGAGGTGGCTGCTGTGCTGCACCGAGACGGGGTCGAGCAACACCAACGTGCAGGGGAGCCGGCAGAAGCCAGAGCGTGAAGCCCGACTGTTGACGATTATGAAGCTGCTCACATATACTTTTCCTGCCAACCGATTGGTTGGTTCCCGAGATCCAGTATTGAAGCAGGGCTACTTCAAGGCGTCAGCCGGGGGCGGCCGTGAAAGGACGAGGACATTATTATGACTTCGGTAACTTTTGATGACGCTGATTTCCGCAAGGTGCTAGGGCACCTCCCCACCGGCGTGGTCGTCATCACCGCGCTGACTGATAGGCAGCCCATCGGCATGTCCTGCAACTCATTTACCTCGGTGTCGTTGCAGCCTCCCCTCGTTGGATTTTTCCCCGCCCTGAGCTCTTCGACCTGGCCCGGTATCCGGGACTCCGGCAAGTTCTGCGTTAATATCCTGGCCAGCCATCATGACGAATTGTCGCGCGCCTTCTCCCGAAGGAATGAAGACCGGTTTGCTGGAGTTGAATGGTCAGAGCGCGCGTCCGGCCCAGGCTTGGCGGAAGCTGTCGCGTGGATAGACTGCGACCTTCACTCGCAGGCCGAAGCAGGCGATCACGTATTGGCGCTGGGGCGGGTCACAGGATTTGAAGCCCGTGAGGACGCTGAGCCGCTGGTTTTCCACCGAGGCCAATACGGCATGTTTGCAGCCCGTCAGGAGAAGCGGGTCAGCTGACCATCGGAACGAGTGCCGCCTGCCACCGTGCCTGATTCTCCCGTTACATTGAAAGAAGGAGCATTCCCTTGAGCTTGACGTCGAACGAAATCAACAGCATCGTCGATGCACTGCAGAAGTCCGAATGGGACGAAGCAGTCATCGAGGTCGGTGATGTCCGCATAGCGGTCGCCCGTAACGGCGCACAATTGGACGGAGGCAGTCAGGGACCGCAGCCGGCCACTGTTGCCACGCCGGCGGCACAGGCTGTTCCCGAGCCCCAGCCCGCCCCCACGGCACAGGCCGCACCGGCCCAGGCGGCGGCAAGCCCATCGCCGGTTGCTGTTGCCGAACGTCCGATCGAAGACGGCCAAGTGGTCACGGCTCCCAGCGTGGGTGTCTTCTGGCGTTCACCCGAACCCGGGGCCAAGCCCTTCGTTGAGGTTGGGGACTCAGTCCAGGTCGGCGACACGCTGTGCATCGTGGAGATTATGAAGCTGATGAACAACGTGGTGGCGGACGCCAGCGGCGAGATCGCGGCAGTTCACAGCGAGAACGGCCAGAACGTGGAGTTCGGCACGCCGTTGTTCACGATCATTCCGGCGAAAGGCTAGGCAGTGCGCAGTATCCTCGTTGCCAACCGCGGTGAGATAGCGGTTCGAATCATCCGGGCCTGTTTTGACGAAGGCATCGAGAGCGTGCTGGCGGTCTCCGAAGCCGACCGCGATTCGCTGGCTGCCCGGCTGGCGGATCGGACTGTAGCCATCGGTCCCGCGGCTGCCACGGACAGCTACCTCTCCGTGGACCGCGTCGTAGCTGCCGCCAAGTTCGCCGGCTGCGATGCGCTGCATCCCGGCTACGGGTTCCTGTCGGAACGGACGGAATTGGTCGAAGCCTGCCAGGAGAACGGGATCACGTTCATCGGCCCGCCGGCTGATGTGATGGAGCGCTCCGGGGATAAACTTCGCGCTCGTGCCATGGCGGAATCCATTGGCATTCCCGTGGGCAGCGGGACCCACGGGCTGACCGATCCCGAGGCCGCGGTCGTGGCGGCCGAAGAGATCAACACCTATCCGTTCATCCTGAAGGCGTCGGCCGGCGGCGGCGGTCGGGGCATGACTGTTGTGAGGAATGCAGAAGAAGTCCGTCGCGAATTCAGCCGGGCAAGCAACGAAGCGGAGCGGGCCTTCGGGGACGGCACGATCTACCTCGAGCCCTACATCGAGAAGGCACGGCACATCGAGGTGCAGATTCTGGCTGACCAGCTCGGCAACATCCGCCATCTGGGCGAGCGTGACTGCTCGGCACAGCGCCGCTACCAGAAACTCATTGAAGAAGCCCCAAGCGTTGGACTGCCGGAAGACCTGGTTGCGCAGATACGCCAGTCGGCCGTGGACTTGGCCAAGGCCCTCGATTACGTCGGCGCGGGAACGGTGGAATTCCTCGTCGATGCCCAGCGGCTGACCTTCGTATTCCTTGAAGTGAACGCCCGCGTCCAGGTCGAGCATCCAATCACTGAGGAAGTCACCGGCGTCGATATTGTCCGGGAACAAATCCGCATCGCCCGCGGGGAGACGCTCTCCTTCTCCCAGGAAGAAGTCACCGTCTCCGGCCACGCCATCGAGTGCCGCATCAACGCCGAGGATTCACGCAACGGCTTCCTGCCGACCCCCGGCACGCTGGCGGAGTGGAAAGTGCCCCAGGGGCAGGGAATCCGCGTGGACACCTACGCCCACGACGGCGCGAAGGTCCCGCCGTTCTACGACTCCCTGATCGCCAAGATCATCGTCCATGCCGAAGACCGCCAGGGCGCCATCGACCTGATGTCCCGGGTCCTCGCGAAGACGCGCGTCAGCGGTATCAGCACCACGATCGACCTGCACCAGGACATCATGGCCGACGAATACTTCCGGACGGAGCCGATCACCACGAAGTGGCTTGAAGAGGTGTTCCTGCCCCAGCGCGGGTAGGAAAACGACGCGAATCCCCACCGACGGAGCCTTCATAGCACCGGCGCCGCACAGACACAGAATTTTAGGAGACTCGGATGCACATTGATTTTGTCGACCAGACCCTACGCGACGGGCAGCAGAGCCACTGGGGTCTGAAGATGCGCGCCTACGACGCAGCCGATGCGCTGCCACACCTGCGTGACACAGGCTTTCGGACCATCGACCTGACCGGTCCTGGCATGTTCCAGGTATTGACCCGCGATTTCCACGACGATCCGTGGGCGACTACTGACTTCATGGCCCGGGGCCTGGCCGGGAACCAGTTGCGCGCGGGCATGCGCACGCACAGCGTTATCGGCTTCCAGCGGGCGCCCGAATCGATCATCGACTTGTGGGTGCGCACCCTGATCAAGCACGGGGTCACCAGCTTCTGGATCTACGACTGCGCCTATGACATGCCTACCATGAAGCGATTGTCCGACTACATCGTCAGCGAGGGCGGTCAGTCGGTGCCTACAGTCATGTACGGACTGACTGCCGTGCACGACGACGCCTTCTTCGCCGCCCGCGCAGCGGAAATGGCCTCTTGGGACGGTGTGGACGCCATCGAGGTTGAAGACGCCCCCGGCATCCTCAAGCCGGACCGGGCCAAGACTTTGTTGCCGGCGATCCGCCAGGCCGTCCAGGGCCTGCCGCTGGAATTGCATTGCCACAACAATGCGGCGATGGCAGAGCACAACTACATGATCGGCATCCAGGCCGGCTTCGATCGGGTTCACACGGCCTCCCGCCCGATGGCCAACGGGGTGTCCCTGCCGTCGACCGAAAGCATGATCGGCATCGTCGAATACCTTGGCGGTACGCATTCGCTGGATACCTCACAGTTGGGGCCGGTAGCGGAGAACTTCATCCGACAGGCCGCCGCCGGCGGGTACCGGACCGGCCAGCCGGTTGAGCATGATCCGCGGGTTTACGATCATCAACTGCCGGGCGGAATGACGGGGTCGTTGCGCGCACAGCTGGCCAAGCACGGGATGGAGCACCGGCTGCCGGAGGTTCTGGAGGCCATTCCGCAGGTGCGCTTGGATTTTGGTGAGCCGATCATGGCCACCCCGTTCTCGCAGTTCGTCGGGATCCAGGCCGTGCTCAACGTCGTCACCGGAGACCCCTACACCATTATCCCGGACGAGGTTTTTCATTACATCATGGGCCACTACGGCCCCATCCACGGCAAGCTCAATGAGAACGTCCGCGACAAGATCCTTTCAAACCCCCGGGCGAAGGCCTTCGAGTCATGGGAAAAACCGAGCGAAAGTCTGGCAAGTATCCGCAAGCGTTTCTCCCCGGGGATCAGCGACGAGGAGCTGCTGCTCCGTTACATGACCAACGAGGTGGAAGTGGATGCGATGCTCGCCGCCGGCCCCATTCAGACCGACCCCCGGTACAGTGCCAACGCTATTTTGAACCACATCCAGGAGCTGGTTGCGACGCGAGGCAGTGCGACCAGCCTCTCACTCACAACGCCGGAAATGCGGGTCAGGCTCGCCCGCAGGACAAGGTAAGGACGCCATGACGGATAACTACGAAACACTGCTCGTTAAGCGGGAGGGCTACGTCACGTGGATAACACTGAACCGGCCGGAGAAGCTCAACTCTCTCAATGACCAGTTACTCGCCGAACTGGAGGACGCCCTCGAGAACCTGGCCCGGACCGACAACCGCGTCGTCGTCATCCACGGAGCCGGCCGCGCGTTCTCAGCCGGGTACGACGTCTCGAGCGACTCGGCCGAGATCGGATACGCGGACGAGCGAGACCCGGTTGAGGACCGTGACCGCCAGCTCTCCAACATCGAGCGCTACATGAAGATTTGGCGCCACCCGGTCCCGGTGATCACCGCCGTCCATGGCTACTGCATGGCTGGCGCCACGCAGATGTGTGTGTTCAGTGACATCACGATCGTGGCCGATGAAGCCGTGATCGCCGCCTCCCCGGCGATTCCCATAGGCGGAGGATTCATCTCGCCCCTGTGGTCCACCCTGGTCGGCCCCAAGCGAGCCAAACTGATGTCGTTCGACGCCGGCCATCGGATCGACGGCAAGACTGCTGCGGCTTGGGGCTGGGCCACGGAATCGGTGCCGGAAGCGGAACTATGGGAGCATGTCCGCCGCACCGCGGAGTCGATCGCCCGGACGCCGGCGTCGATCCTCAAGCTGAAGAAGGAGGGTGTCAACCGGGTCGCGGAGTTGCAGGGTCTCGAGCTGATCGGCCGCATGGGTGCGGAAACCGATGCGCTGTTGCATCTGACTCCGGAGATCCAGGAGCTGCAGCAGTCCATCAAGGACAACGGGCTGAAGGGCGCGATCCGGATCTTCAACGGGGAGGAAGCATGACGGAGGGCCGCTTCGATGACTTGCCGAAGTACGACGAGCTTCCCCGTATCGGGACGTTGGACGTCAAGCAGTCCTGGGGGCTGTTGCCCGCTTCGCTGGGCACTCTGGCCCATCTGACCCCGGAGCGTGTCCTGACGGCCACGCGCGAAGCGGCAACCGGCCAGACAATCTCCCTCAACGCTCCGATGGACACGTTTTCTCCCGCCTTGTTCGGCCGCCCGGCGGTGCGGCACGATCTCCTGGAAAGTGCCCGCAACATCAACGAGGACGTCCTCAACGATTTCAACCCGCAGGCCTCATCCCAATGGGACGGGCTCACGCATATCCGTGCCCGGGAATTTGGATACTACGGCGGCATCACCGACGACCAGGAAGCCCGCGCGACACTGGGCATGCACCACTGGGCAGAGCGCGGGATTGTTGGCCGCGGCGTCCTGCTGGATGTAGCAGGGTATCGCGCTGCGCGCGGACTGGGGAGGGACCCGTTCCAGGAGGAAACCATCGGTCCGGCCGAGCTGGGCGAGGTGGCAGCCGCACACGGCGTTGAATTCCGGTCCGGCGATATCCTATGCGTCCGAACTGGCTGGCTGGAGGAATACAGGAGCCGCCGGGAATCGGGGCGGGACCTCGTGGACGCCGGTGATGCCTTCATCGGCTTGGAATCAGGCCATGAAATGGCGGCCTGGCTCTGGGACAGCCGCATGGCGGCCGTCTGCTCCGACAACCCTGCGGTGGAGAGCGCTCCGGGAGATCCTCGCGTGGGTTCGCTGCATCGCCGCCTGCTGCCGGGACTGGGACTCCCGATGGCAGAGCTGCTTGATCTGGATCGGCTGGCTGTCAATTGCCGTGAGACGGGGAAGTATGACTTCCTTTTCGTCGCTGTGCCGCTTCCCATCACCGGAGGCGTCAGCTCGACATCCAACGCGGTGGCAATCCTCTGAATTGCCCGCGCCGACGGGATTCGAGCTGGAGGCGCCGCGGAATTGGGGCGGCAATGACTTTGACTATTGGAGGAAGACAGATGGTGGACTGGTCCGGCGGACATTTTGACACAGATATTCAAGCGAAGATCGGCGGTCCGACCCGGATCTTCGACCTTGCGGTCCGGCTGGAGAACGGGATGGCACGCCACCCACACCACCCGCCGTACGCCTTCGCCATGGCCAAGACCCATGGCGGGTTCGGCTACAAGGGCGGCGTATCCGCCGCGATGGAAATGATCGCCATGGGTGCCCATGTCGGCACCCATGTCGATGCACTGGGGCATGTGATCAAGGACGGGAAGACCTACGGCAGCCGGGACGTGGCGCAAGGCCTCGACTGCATGAGCGGCCTGAACGCCGGTAGCATCGAAGAAACCGGACCCCTCATCGGTCCCGGACACCTGATCGACGGCCCGAAGTTGATGGGCCGAGACCTCACCCCGGCTGATGGATTCGGGCCGAAAGAATTCGAGGCCTGGTTTGCCGACAAGACGCAGCCTGGCCCCGGCTCGATCGTTCTGCTGCGCACCGGTTGGATGCAGCATTGGAACGACCCGGAAAAATACATCGGTCTGTCCACGGGCCTACCCGGAGTGACATTGGACGGGGCAAAGTGGCTGAGCGAACGTGGAATCGTGGCCACGGGCTCTGACACTATGAACTACGAACACAAACCCTCGTCGCAGATCATCAACCTTCCGGTGCACGTGCACAACCTCGTCGAAAGCGGCATATCGATCATGGAGAGCATGGACCTGGAAGGCATTGCGGAGCACGGCGTCACCGACTTCACGTTCATCGCCATTCCCCTGCGGATCGGCGGAGGCACCGGATCACCGATTCGCCCGATAGCGTTGGCTTCGTTGTAGTAGTTTTCTCGCACGAATCTCCGGCTCGGGCACCGAGGTCTACGTGATTTTGACGCTGCGTGATCTCGCTTGGTTACGACGCCTCGGTTATCGGTGTGAGGTGGTTGAGCGGCATATTAGGGCAGCATCGCGGCGAGAATCGTGTCCGTCGGTCGGTCTACCGTTGCAGGCCGGTAACGTGGGGCGCGGGTACGGTGGGGACCACCAGCGCCGTGTGGAATGCATGTGATGAGCGGCTCAAACTACGAACAGGAGGACGACCGTGCTGTACCTTGTCCAATCGCACGTAAATCCGCCCGGGACAATGGATCCGGAGGAATGGAAGCGCCTTACGCAAGCCGAGAGTGACTACGGTATCCGGGCTCGGCGAACAGGGAAGCTTATCGACATTTGGCGGGTTGCGGGGAAATATGCAGCCGTCAGCGTCTGGGATGCCATGGACCACGACGAGTTGCACGCCCTCTTATCCGGACTTCCACTCTTCCCTCATGCTGACATCACCGTCACTGCCCTGGCGACGCATCCTTCAACAATGCGGTGGAGGTCGCTCCAATCGGGGCATGGTGAAGGAGGGAGTATCTAATTCCCTCTTCCTCGACTGTCATCCCGGACCCGCGCCTCGCGGTCGGTCAGCGTAGTCCTACAGGGCGCCCTTTCCGCCGTCGATACGATACTGCGCCCCCGTGATGAAAGAGCTGTCATTCGAGCCGAGGAACACCACGAGCCGCGCCACCTCATGCGGGGTAGCGTAGCGGGCCAGCGGGATGCCTGCGGCCATCGTTTCACGGACCGAATCGGCGTCGCTGGAATCATATCCGGCCTCCAGCGCCCGCATCATTCGTGAATCGACGGGGGAGGGATGGATGGAGTTGACGCGCACCCCGAAGGGCGCGGCCTCCAGCGCCGCAACCTTCGTCAACCCCACGAGAGCATGCTTGGACGCCACGTACGAAACCACCCCGGGGCTGCCTGCGAGACCTGCGGTCGAGGACGAATTGATGATGCTCCCGCGTCGTGCTGCCGTCATGGCCGGCAGGACGTGCTTCAGGCCGAGAAAGGCGCCTCGTACGTTGACCGCCATGACCTTATCAAATGCATCGACTCCTGTTTCTACCAGCGGGGCCACAGCCCCTTCCATACCGGCGTTATTGAAGAAGACGTCGATGCCTCCCCGGTCCTGCAGTGATCTACTGACGTAGTTTTTCGTCTCAGTCTCATCGGTGACGTCGGCGCGAATCGCGCGTACGTCCCCGATCGGGGCAAGTTCCTCGATTCGCTCGTCGAGGGCATTCCCATCGATATCCACCAGAGTCACCCTGGCCCCCGCCGCAAGAAACAACTCTGCTGCGGCCGCGCCGATTTCGCCGGCGCCGCCGGTGATCAGGACAGAGAAATCATTGAATTTCGCCATTGTCTTCCCTCCTCCGAGGCAGATGACTCGGGGACCCTGTGACGCGCTGGCAGCGTCCGCCACGCGTGCTTATCGATTCAGCCGGCCAGGCGCAGAACGTACTTTCCCGCGGCCGTGCGGGACTTGAGCGCCTCCAGCGTGGAGACGAGTTCGTTCGGGCGGACACCGTGGATCGGCATGCCGCGGAACTGTCCGCCCGCTATCCGTTCCATCACTGCCGCCAACTGGCTTTGGAATCGGACCGGCTCTTCTTCGGCGCTGCGCCCCCAATAAACACCGCGCACGTCGCAACCCCTGAACAGCGCCCGATTGAGCGACAGAGTGGGGATCGTTCCGGACGCAAACCCGACGACGAGATAACGTCCGCGCCAGGCCAGTGAACGAAAGGCGACATCGAAGCCTTCGCCGCCGACGGGATCGACGACGACGTCCAGCCCGCGGCCCTCGGTGAGTTCGGCGACGGTGGACCCCAACTCTGCGGCGTCGGTGATGACGCGTTCCGCGCCCATCGATGCGGCTGCATCGGCCTTCGCGGCGGAGCTGACCATGGCCACTACACGGGCGCCCTCGGAGCGGGCAACGTCAATGGCGGCCAGTCCGACGCCGCCGCCGGCACCGAGCACGAGGACCCACTCGTTCGGCTTGATACCGCCCCGATCGACAAGGGTATGCCACGCAGTCCCATAAGCGATGGGGATGCCGGCGGCTTGATCGTGGGGGACCGCGCCGGGGACCTTAGCCACCACGTGAGCATCGGCCACGACTTCTTCTGCGAAGCAGCCGCTGAGCGGGGCCGCGACAACATGGTCTCCGGCCACCAGCCCGTCAACTTCATCGCCTGTCTCCAGGACGACGCCGCTGCACTCCGAACCCGGGATGAACGGCAGTTCCCGGCGCACCTGGTACTCACCCGCAATGACGAGCGTATCGGCGAAGTTCAGACCGGCCGCATGGGCGCGGATCCTGACCTGATGCGGGGCGAGTTCCGGGACGGGAACGCGGCGCTCGACGAGCTGGGACGGTGCTCCAAGCTCTTTTACCACAAAGCCTCGCATGGTCCGGATCACGGGAAGACAGCCTTGCCCGCAGCCGAGAACGAGGAACGGGCTTCCCGGTCCCAGCAACTGTTGCGGCCCTCTGCCTGGAGGCCGACCTTGGTGATTTTCCCGGTCGGAGTTTTCTCCAGTTCCTGGTCTTGGACGCGGATGAACCTCGGAACCATATAGGCCGGCAGCCGTTCCTCCAGGTAGCGGGCCAGCGCTCCGGCTTCCAGACCGCTGTTGGCCGACCGGCGGACCACGATCTTGATTTCGTCGTCGCCCATCTCGGACTTGACGGCAACGGCGGCCGATTCTTCTACCTGTGGGTGGTCGTTCACGAAGAGTTCAAGTTCGTACGCGGAAACATTCTCTCCCCGCCGCCGGATGACATCCTTCAGGCGGTCATGGAAACGGAAGTTCCCGTCGGCGTCGCAGCTAAGCAGATCGCCGGTATGAAGCCATTGGTTCCGCCAGGCATGGGCGGTTGCTTCGGCGTTTCTCCAATACCCCAGATTCATTTCCCAGGGTTCTTCTGCTCTCAGGACCAGTTCGCCCACCGTTCCGACCGGCACCGGTTCGTCGTGCTCGTCAACCAGCCTGGCCACTATGCCCGGACGGGCCCGCCCGCAGGTGGAAGGATCATCGGTATCGAAGCCGGTAATGAGCGGAGTGGCGGCCTCGGTCATGTTGAACAGCGTGGCCACCTGGTGACACCCGAAGCGCTCCTTGAAGTGCTTCAGGTCCGGATGCAGGGGAGCCATGAAGACGCGTTCCAAACTGTGACCTGTGTCCTCGCCGGAGGGCGGGTTGGAGAGCAGGTAGCTGGTCATTGTTGAAATGAGCAGGGTTACAGTGGCATTGAATGCCCTGACGTCGGACCAGAAGCGCGTGCGGCTGAACTTCTCCCTGATGGCCATGGTGGATCCGGAGATAAGAACGGTGCCTAGTACGTGCGGCAGCCCGGTATGGAACATGGGCAGGAACATGTAGAAAATGTCGTCCGGCTTGCACATCAGCGCCAGCGGGCGGGCCGTGGCGTAGGCGTGACCGTAGCCGTACATCACGCCCTTGGAGGCGCCGGTGGTGCCCGATGTGTAGAGGATCGCCATCGTGTCGCAGTAGCTGGCAACGGGGGCGAGAGCATCAGTGGAGTTTTCGTAGAGCTTTTCGGCTGGATGCATGCGCCAGTTTGCCGGAAGGTCGGGTAGATCTGTGCCGGCCCCGTCCTCGAAGATGTAGACGGAGTCGAGGGACTCAAGTTGCGCCGACACGTCGGCCCAACGGGAAAGGTACTTGCGCGCGATCAGGGCCGTTTTCGCTTCGACCTCCACTGCTTGGCGGGCGAGCATCTGTCCGAGATAGGCTTCATTGAACGGCACGGGCATCGCTCCGACCTTGCAGATACCCAGCCAGTAGATGATGAAGTCTATGCCGCTTGGCAGCATCAGCGCGACCCGATCGCCCGCGTGGATGCCCTCGGCCCTGAGAGCATGGGCAACGCTGTTGCTGGCACAATCCGCTTCGAGGTAAGTCACGGACCTGCCGTGGGTTACAAGGAATGGCTTGTCTGGAGTTTCCTCCGCACGCTGCGACAGGATCTCATGGAAAACCCTGGAACGCGGCTCGAGCATATCTATCCTTTCGTTGGGGCGGAACGAGTCCGCCTCTCAGCTAATTTCCGGTTCTACCTGCCCTGTTCCCACTGGGGGAAGCCCATGGAGGTGACCGTTGGAGCGGACTTTCCCGTGGCCTCGTACACGAAGCCGCCCTGTTGCTGCGACCGCCGCACATGGCCCCCGGCCTCCAGATAGTTCATGTAAGCCAACGCCCGGCCGGCAACGAATCCGCGCCAGACCGGTCCGGGATCGCCTCTGGTCAGTTCTGGGAGCAGGCCAGACACGGGGAGGGCGCCCGCTTGGAGCCTCCTGATGATCCTGTCCAGCGACTTGCGGTGGTAGTCAACGGTCCGCCGGATGACGCCAGGCGCATCGGTGAACGGTTCGCCGTGCCCGGGCAGGACCAGGGTCTGCGGAGTCAGGAACGACAGCATCTGCTGCATGGACTCCAGGTAGTCATTGAGCAGGTCGGCGTCCGGCGCGTCGGCCGTAACGCTGATGGCGGGAAAGATGGGAACAGACAACTGGTCGCCGCAAAGGAAGACAGAGCCATCGTCGACCCTCAGCCCCACCGAGGCCGGAGTATGGCCTCCCATGACAGTGATGCGGCCCGTTCTTCCGTTGAGCTCCAACGGGTCTCCCTCCGAGAGCTCTTTGTACACTCGGGGGACGGGAGAGATCAGCGTCGTATAGCCCAGACCGGAAACCAGCCACTCGGCTAGTTGCCATTTGGGGATTCCGTGGCGGCCGAACAGATCGACGGCGTTGTCCCGGTGGGTCCCGGGCCGGATCGAGGTTTGCAATAGCCCCCGGGCGTGTTCCTCCGGGTGCATGAGGAGGCGGGCCCCGGTCAGCTCAGCCAACCAGCCGGCCAGTCCCAAGTGATCGCTGTGCCAATGTGTCACGACGATGTCAGTCACAGTGCTTTTGGAAAGCGGTCCGGCGAGCAGCTTCAGCCAGGTGTTTCGACCAGCCTCGTCGTCGAGCCCCGCGTCAAATACGGTCCATCCTTCCGGGCCCTCAATGAAGTAGACGTTCACGTGGAAGGGGTCGAACGGCAAGGGTATCCGGGTCCACCACAGTCCAGACCCGATTTCCGTCACCTGGCCGCTCGGCGGTGCTGACACAGAAACCTGCCGTGATAAGGACATTCTCTGACACCTTCCTGTTGTGCCTGCGGCCGTCTCGGGACCTCGTCTCTCGTCAGTGGAACGGGCGATCCTCTCGGGCACGCTACCAACCGATCGCTTGGTAGTCAATGTCACTTGTGATCCTTGACGCATTACCGATGTCCGCGTTAGACTCACACGTCTAACCAACCAGACGTATGGTCAAATGCGGATGCATCGCCGTGTAGGTGCAGTGAGAAAGGAACCCCATGTCTTGGACCAGTAAGCCGCGAAAAGGGTTAGGGAGGGCAGGGGTTGTCGCCTTTGTGACAGGATCTGCGCTTCTCATCTCCGGTTGTGGCGGAGGCGGCTCTAGCGCCGGCTCCGATTCCGGCAGCGGCGGCGCACTTGAGGAAATGACACTCAAGGTCGGCACGATGTATGGCCCCGAAAACTGGCAGACCGCTGCTATGGAATCGTTCACCGACGGAGTCACTGAGGCGACCGACGGGAAGATCACCTTCGAGTACTTCTATGGCGACAGCCTCCTGGGCTCGGACGAGCTGGCCGGTGGACTGAAGGACGGCATTATCGACTTTGCCACCTTCGTGCCCGTCTACACCCCGGCCGCCTTCCCGATGGATGAGTGGGCTTCGAGCCTGGCGTACATGGCGGACAACAGTCCTGTTGCCGGCGCCCTGCAGGGCGCGGCGGCCACGATGGAGTGGGCCTTCGAGACGGACGAGTACATGGACGAATTGACGTCCCAGGGGATTACGCCGCTTGTCCCGCGGCTCCTGGCGCATCACAAGTACGGCATCCTCTGCTCCAGCGAAAACTCGACGCTTGACGAGGTCCAGGGCAAGCGGGCCCGCGTGGGCAGCGCCGCGGCGACCGGCGAGGCCGAAATGTTGAGCATGGTCCCCACCTCCGTGACCGGAGCGGAGACCTACTCGGCCTTCCAACAGGGCGTCTTGGATTGCTCCTGGACCCAGCCGCCGGACATGATGGCCCTGAGCCTTCAGGACCACGCGAAGTACTACAACGCTGCCGGCCTGATGGGTTTCAGCAGCATGGTCCTGGGAATGTCCGCCAATACCTGGGACCGTCTGCCCCAGGAAGCCAAGGACGCCATCTGGGGCGAAATCCCTGCCTATCTAGAGGCCATGATCACGGGCAATTTCGAGCAGAACATCAAGGCGCTCGATCTCGAGGGTATGAACTACGTGGTCCCGGACGAAGCTATGTCGCAGAAGATCGCTGACTACCACGCTGGACTCGATGAGCAGCTCGTGGAGTCCGCACCTGGCGTCATCGCTGATCCAGGTGCCACCCTCGGCGCCATGGAAGCCAACCATAAGGAATGGCTGACGAGCGCGGTCGACGAGCTCGGCTACCCGGCTGATGCGCAGTCTTGGGCGGACCACGTGGAGACAAACGGCAAGGACATTCCGGATCTGCAGCCCTGGTTGGACGCCGTGACCGAGAAGATCCTCGCCCCGAACATGCCCAGCTAGCAGAGTAACGGTGAGTAGAACCATGGAAAAAAACCCAGGCGTCGGCCCAAGGGCCGCCATCGGCGTCGGATGGTTAGCACGGCTGATCGAATGGGTCGGCATGGCATCCATCGTCGTTATGATGCTCCACGTCGTGGCTGAAGTGTCACTTCGTTCCTTCTTCAATATGCCCATTGCCGGCACGTTGGAGATGGTGACGTATTGGTACATCGTGCTGATCTCCTTCATCGGCATGTGGCTGGCGCAGCAACGCAAGGAGCATATTTCCGTCAGCTTGGTGACCGAACGCCTGGGGCTGAAGTCTCAGGCGGTCGCCGCCATCGGCGGAAACATCATCACCATGGTTCTACTCGCCGCGTTTGTCTGGTTCGGGCTGGAAGGCGCACTTCACCAGGCTGCGCTGGGCGAGTTCAGCGGAGCGACGGCGGTCCCGGTGTGGCCCATGCGCTTCGTTGTGCCTGTGACGCTGGGGGCGTTTTTCCTCACCCTGGCAGCGCAAACCGTCCAATACATCCGAACCCCGTCGGCGGTCCTCGCTGACGACATACTTCCAGAAACGGATGCACGATGATCCGGAACGCGTCAACTGCCGAAATCAAGAGCACTGCGGAGCCGGCCGTGATGCCGCCGGTTCCACAGAAGACCAGGAAAGTCGGACCTTTTCTCCTGATCGCCTGCGCGGTTGCCATCGTCGCACTTGTCTGGGGCGTGAACCAGCCGGTCCCCAATGTCGCGAAAGGCGCGATGTTGCTCGGTTTGATGCTGGTGATGCTGTTGCTCAACATCAATATCGGCGTCGCCATGGCAATTCCGGGGCTGCTGGGCATCTGGCTGATCGCCGGTACGCCGGGACTGGTCAACATGATGACCGAAGTGCCGTTCGGGAACACAGCCTCGTTCATGCTGAGTGTGCTGCCCATGTTTGTACTGATGGGGCTGCTGCTCTGGCGTTCCGGGGTGACAACGGATCTCTACCACGCGGCCAAGTGCTGGCTGGGTTGGCTACCCGGAGGGTTGGCCATCACCACCAACATGGCCGGGGCGGGCCTCGGGGCGGCCAGCGGCTCCACGATGGGCATCACCTATGCTGTGGGCCGCATCGGCATTCCGGAAATGCTGAAAGCGGGTTACGACAAGCGGCTGGCCACGGGCGCGGTTGCTTCAGCCGGGACGATCGGGCAGCTCATTCCACCCAGCATCCTGCTGGTGGTGTACGCCAGCTTTGCCGAGATCCCGGTCGGACCGCAGCTTATGGCGGGGATCATTCCCGGGTTGTTGCTGACGCTGGCCTACATCCTGCTGGTCCTTGGCATCGCCGTCGTCCGCCCGCGCCTGGCGCCGCGCCCCGCGAGGGGCGAACGGGCGAGCTGGGGGGAGCGGTGGATCAGCCTCGGCCGCATCTGGCCGCTCATCGCGCTGATCCTTGTGGTGATCGGCGGCATGTATCTGGGGTTATTCACTCCGACGGAGGCGGGCTCAGTCGGCGCCCTCGGCGCCCTGATCCTGGCCGCATGGCGCCAGAACAAGAAGGACTTTCTCCCATCGGTCGGCCAGGCGCTGCGTGACACCCTCGCATCGGTCGGAGCGATCATGTTCTTGCTCATCGGCGCGGCGCTGCTGAATCGGATGCTGGCCCTCACCGGCCTGGCTCGGTGGTTCGCTGACCAAATTTCGGACGCTGGCTTAGGCCTTGTCGGATTCGTGGTGCTGTTGGTGCTGGTTTTCCTGGTCCTGGGCATGTTCATGGAGCCCATGGCGACGATCCTGATAGTCGTGCCGATCCTGCTTCCGGTGGTCATGGAGATGGGATTCAGTGCGATCTGGTTCGGCGTGTTCGTCGTCCTGATGGGCGAGATCGGGCTCCTCACGCCGCCGGTTGGCATGCTGTCCTTCTTGGTGCACCGTATCGCGCAGGACAAGGACGTCAACGTGGGCCAGAAGGTGGGTCTGTGGGATGTCTTCCAAGGCGCCCTATGGTTCGTCCCGGCCGCTCTTGCCGTCGTCTTCCTGCTCGCGGGCTTCCCGGAGCTGGTGGACTGGCTGCCGACCTTGATGCAGGGGTGAGCTAGCCGAATTGGTCCCACGACAGGCGGCTCAATACTTAGTGATGCCTGGATGACTCCCGATAAGTGGAGCCCCGTGCCGACAGTGTGATGAGTTACGGAAAGCCCTACATAAACCTTTGCCCGAACATTCGGAGAGTATGCGCCCTCCACGGGCATATTTGGAAAGGACCAGGAGATGTCAGTTTGCGTGACCGGTGGAACCGGCGGGATCGGGCGGGCCATCGCTGAACGGTTGGCTCGACCGGGTGCCGATGTATTCCTTAACTATCGATCCAATGAAGTGGCAGCCAAGGAAGCGGCGAAGAGCATCGAAGACCTTGGCGCAATACCCCACCTAATTCAAGCGGACGTGGGTACCGTGGCCGGAGTTCAGCATCTTGCGCAGGAAATATCTTCGGTCACGGACCACCTGACAGCGATGGTGCACGCCGCGGCGATGGCTGCGCCCGGAAGCCTCATGGACATGTCCGCAGACGTCCTTGACCAGGCCGTCGCCACGAACGGCACGTCCCTCGTCCACTTGGTGCGCGAGACCAGGCATCTGTACGGCCAAGGCTCCAACATTGTCTTCGTGACCAGCGCTGGTTCTTCTCGCGCGCTGAAGGATTACGGTGCGCTCGGTGCACCCAAGGCCCTGGCGGAGCACTTTGCCCGCTACTTGGCCATTGAGTTGGCAGCCGAGGGAGTCCGGGTTAACTGCGTCTCGCCTGGGCCCCTTGATACTGAGGCGCGCCGCCAGATGTTCCCGGACACCTGGGAAGCACGTCTCGCCGCCCAAAGTAGCGCCAATCCCAGCGGGCGCGGCCTTGAGTTCGACGACGTCGCGGGAGTCGTGGAACTCCTGTGCCGCCAAGAGTTCGCCATGGTGCAGGGACAGGTCATCACTGTCGACGGCGGCCTGACCCTGTAGCGGTACCACGTCGAGAAGCGGGAGGCCTGATCAGTGCCTGAAATGCGCCGAGCGGCTCTGCTGGTCCCCAAACCGGGCATGAGTCATGAATCCTTCGAGCACTACTGGAAGCACCAACACGGACCGCTGGTCGCCTCCACTCCCGGCTACGGGAAATACCGGACGTTCTATGCGCAAAGCTCCGTAGTCGGGGAGGGGCCGATCGGATCTGCCACGCGTTACTCCGGTCTGGCGGAAGTCCGTCTGCCCGCAGCGGCTGATGCAGCGGGCAATTTTGTCGATACTCCCGAGTTCCAGCACCGCATTCTTCCCGACGAGCAGGCATTCCTCGACCGGGAAGCCAGCGTGGCACTGGCGCTCGCGGATGAGGTGGTCATCACCGGAGCCGGCCCGGCCAAGCTCATTGTCATGTCTGCCTGCCGCGACGACGTGCCTCCTGATGAGTTCCGCAGACAGTACCTCACCCGTTACGCGGCGGCGCTACAGGGCACGGGCACATTTTCGCGGCACGTCGGCGGTTGGACGGCGGGCTTCATCGTCGGTCCTGTCACCTCCCTCACCGGAGAAGCGGTTGTGAATTTTCCTTCGACCGGTGTCTTGGAGGAGTTCCGGTTCGCCGATCGTGCGGGGCTGGAGTCAGCCTGTGAAAGCTTTGCCGATAGCGCCGTCGCTAAGATCGCCGGGGACCTGTTCGCTCCTGAGCGGCGATTCTCCTTCGTCGCTCGGGAGCGGATCTACTTCCAGGACGGGGCTCCGATGACTGCTGCGCCCGATCCGGAAGCTGGGGGGTAATCAATCAAACGGATGGTTGATTATTTTCGTGTCCCATGTTGTACTGGATTTGGAAATGAGGCGCCGTAGTAGAAGTCACAAGGAGCAAATCCGTGAAGATAGTAGTTCTGGTAAAAGAGGTTCCCGATACCTACGGGGAACGGAAGTTGGACCTTGATACGGGGTATGTCGACCGCGAGGCCAGCGACGCCGTGATCGATGAGATCAGCGAGCGAGCCCTGGAAGTTGCCCTGACCTACAAGGATTCCAACAAGGACACGGAGATCGTCGCCGCGGCCATGGGGCCGGAAACGGTGACGAAGGCCCTACGGAAGGCTCTGGCCATGGGAGCCACTTCTGCCGTGCATGTTCTGGATGACTCTTTGGCCGGTTCGGATCTGCTCCAGACTTCGGCCGTCCTTGCGGCGGCCGTGCAGGACTGCGGGTACGACTTGGTCATTGCCGGGAACGCATCCACCGACGGAGGCGGCGGCGTCATTCCCGCAATGGTCGCCGAACACCTTGCCGTGCCGCACCTGACCTACTTGGACTCCGTCGAAATGACGCCTCAGGGCGTCGCCGGGGAGCGGGGCATCGACGGCGGGACCCTCGTGGCGGAGGTGGCGCTGCCGGCCGTGATCTCCGTGACGGAACGGACGCCTGAGGCGCGGTTCCCGGGGTTCAAGGGCACCATGATGGCGAAGAAGAAGCCGCTCACTCAGCTCAGTGCGGCCGACCTCAACCTCGGTTCGGTCCTGCTGGAAGGCGTCCGCACGCAGATGGTGTCGGTGACAGGGCGCCCGGCCCGGACCGGCGGCACAAAGATATTCGATGAGGGCAACGCGGGTGAGCAGCTCGCCGAGTTCCTGGCCGCCGGCCGCCTGATCTGACCCGAGGAAGGGAACAAAAAATGTCGAACATTCTAGTCTTGGCCGAAGTCACCCAGAATGGCCGGATCCATGACAGCACCCCGATGCTGCTGGCTGCCGCCGCGAAGCTGGGGACCCCCGTGGCCGTGGTGGCGGCAAGCAGCGACGCCGGCAGCTCCCTCACCGAGCAACTCGGGGCAGCCGGCGCGGCAGAAATCTTCATTGGCCAGTCAGCGAGGGTTTCGGAACTCCTGGTTACCGCCCAAGTTGCATCGGTCATGGCTGCGGTGGAACGGTACAGTCCGTCTGCCGTCCTTGCCGGCGGCAGTATCGAGAGCCGCGAGGCTGCCGCCCGGGCAGCAGTCCAGCTGCGCGCCGGACTGCTGGTCGACGCCGTCGACGTACGCACCGAGGACGGGCGCATCGTCGCGGCGCATTCGGTCTTCGGCGGCGCCTACGACGTCGAGTCAGCCGCAGCGGCGGGAACCGCCGTCGTCATCCTTCAGGATGCCGCCGCGGAGCCCGCGGCACCGGTGGCATCACCACGGGTGGTCGCGGCCGATCTCGCCCTCGAATTTGCTGCCGCGGCCACGATCCGAAGCGTGCAGCAGTCCGAGGCCGGTACCGATCGCCCACCGCTGCGCGGCGCCGACATTGTCGTCTCGGGCGGCCGCGGACTCGGCTCCCCGGAGAACTTTGAACTGGTTGAGCAGCTCGCCGACACGCTCGGCGCCGCCGTCGGTGCGTCCCGCGCAGCGGTGGATGCCGGCTACCGGCCGCAGACCTACCAGGTGGGGCAGACCGGCGTCACCGTATCGCCCCAGGTGTACATTGCGCTCGGAATCTCGGGTGCCATCCAGCACCGGGCCGGCATGCAGACCTCGAAGACGATCGTCGCCGTGAACAAGGATGAAGACGCTCCGATCTTTGATATCGCAGACTTCGGTATTGTCGGAGACGTGTTTACCGTGGTTCCGCAGCTGATCAAGGCCATCGAGTCCAGGCGCGGCTGATCGGTGATGAAGACGCTGGCTAGACCGCAACGATCCGAGAAGCAGCAGCGCGGCAAATGGGCCACGCTGGCGTGGGCTGTCCCGCTCAGCCTGCTGGTGCTGGCGGGCTTGGTGCTCCTGGCCCAGTGGCTGCGCACCCTGCCCGACGTCCAGTCCTTCATGGTGCAGTTTCCGGGTCACAGCGAGTTGCCGGGTAGCGCGCCGGTGGGAATCCCGGCGTGGCTTTCCTGGCAGCACTTCTTGAACTCGCTGTTTATCCTGCTCATCATCCGATCGGGCATTCAGGTGCGCACGGTGGCGCGGCCCGCCGCGCACTGGACCCGGAACAACTCGGGCCTGTTCAAGACCAAGGGCCGGCCAACGAAGATCAGCCTCGACCTGTGGTTCCACCTGACCATGGACGCCCTGTGGGTGATCAACGGGCTTGTCTTCTATGTGCTGCTCTTCACCACGGGTCAGTGGATGCGGATTGTTCCCACCAGCTGGGACGCCTTTCCGAATGCCGTCTCGGCTGCGATTCAGTACGCGTCGCTCGACTGGCCGATGGAGAACGGCTGGGTCAATTACAACAGCCTGCAGGTGATGGCCTACTTCCTGACGGTCTTCGTGGCGGCCCCGCTGGCCATAATCACCGGTCTGCGGATGTCCGGGGCCTGGCCCAAGGCCGCCCGGATCAACAAGATCTATCCGATCGAACTGGCCAGGGCCGTGCATTTCCCGGTGATGATCTACTTCGTGGTCTTCATCATTGTCCACGTCGCCCTGGTCGCCACCACAGGGGTGCTGAGCAATCTCAACCACATGTACGCCGCCCAGGACAGCGCATCGTGGGCCGGCTTCTGGATCTTCGCTGCGTCGGTTGTGGTCATGGTTGTGCTCTGGGTCCTGGCCAAGCCGCTCTTCCTCCGGCCCATCGCCGCGCTGACGGGTTCAGTCACGCGATAGCAGTCCCCTCAAAGGCCTATACATCCCACCCATTCTGAAAAGGAAATGACGATGATTAACAAGCAGGTCGGTGATGCCGCCGCTGCCGTCGACGGCATCCAAGACGGCGCCACTCTCCTCATCAGCGGTTTCGGCCCTCCCGGGCAGCCCACTCACCTGATCGACGCGCTCGTGGAGCGGGGAGTGGGAGACCTCACGGTCATCAACAACAACGCGTGTGCCGGCGGTGACGCGATTTCCAGGCTCTTCGAACTGGAACGCGTCCGAAAGGTCATTTGCTCCTTTCCCAAGGCCATTGGTTCGACGGTGTTCGATGAGCTGTACCTCGCGGGCAAAATCGAGCTCGAGTTGGTTCCGCAGGGCAGCCTCGCCGAACGGATCCGCGCCGCGGGAGCCGGGATCGCCGGCTTCTTTACCCGCACGGGCGTGAGCACGGAGCTGACCGAAGGCAAGGAAGTGAGGGAGTTCGACGGGCTCCGCTACGTTCTGGAAACCCCGCTCAAGGCGGACTTTGCGCTCATCAAGGCGCATGCCGCGGACCGCTGGGGTAACCTGATCTACCGCAAGACGGCGCGAAATTTCGGGCCGATCATGGCCACGGCCGCCGAGACGACTATCGCGGAAGTGGACAACGTCCTGCCGCTGGGCAATCTCGACCCGGAATCAGTCGTCACGCCGGGAATTTACGTCGACAGGTTCATTTCAACATCCGGACTGGACACAGAAAAGGGGCTGGCAAATGAGGCTTAGTCGTCAGGACATCGCGGCCAGGGTTGCCCAGGACATCCCGGACGGCGCCTACGTCAACCTGGGCATTGGGGTGCCGACGCTTATTGCGGACTTCCTGCCCGCAGACAAAGAGATCGTGCTGCACACGGAAAACGGGATGCTGGGCATGGGATCGGCCGCCGATGAGGCGGACACCGACCCGGACCTGATCAACGCCGGCAAGATTTATGTGACCGAACAGGACGGCGCCGCGTACTTCCACCACGCCGACTCGTTCGCCATGATGCGCGGTGGGCACCTGGACTACTGCGTCATGGGCGCCTTTCAGGTGTCGGCGACCGGAGACCTGGCCAATTGGCGCACCAACTCCAAGAGCGGAATTCCGGGTGTCGGGGGAGCGATGGATCTGGCCGTGGGCGCAAAGCACGTCTACGTCATCATGGACCTGTTCACGAAGACGGGGGAGTGCAAGCTGGTGGAGTCCTGCACCTACCCGTTGACCGGGGAACACGTTGTTGAGCGGGTCTACACCGACGTCGCGCTGTTCGAGATCGGCGACGGCGAGGTGCGGGTCCTGGAAATCTTCGACCACGACGTCGATTTCGCCGCACTGCAGGAAATGGTGGGATTGCCCCTGCGGGACGCCACCGAGGCCCTGAGCCTTCCCCGCTAGACCGACCGAGCCTCCGAGGGGGGTCGTGGTACGGCCCCCTCGGCCGGCCCCATGACCCCAGGAGGGTCGATGAAAGCCACCTTTATCTACGGCGCAGGCGACGTCAGGGTTGAGACCGTTCCCGATCCGGTCCTCCGCGAGCCGACCGACGCCATCGTGAGGGCCGTGCGCTCATGCGTCTGCGGTTCCGACCTGCACCGCTACAACTCCATGACCGCTGCGGGGACCGGCACACCGATGGGCCACGAGCTCATCGGCGTCGTCGAGGAGATCGGCTCGGCCGTCTCCACCCTGAAGGAGGGCGACTTCGTCATCGCCCCCTTCGGCTTCCAGGACAATACCTGCGTGTTCTGCCGTGAAGGCATCCACACCTCCTGCCTCCACGGGGGCTGGTACGGCCGTCCGGATTCCGTGGGCCTTCAAGCCGAATTGGCCCGCATCCCGCTGGCCGATGGCAGCCTGGTCGTCGTGCCCGGCGTCGATGAGACTAGCGAGCTGCTTCCCTCGCTGCTGGCGCTGTCGGATGTCTACCTGACGGGCTACCACGCCGCTTACACGGGCAGGGTGGAGGTAGGAAAGACGGTAACCGTGATTGGCGACGGCGCGGTGGGCCTTTCCGCTGTCCTGGCGGCCAAGCGGTTCGGCGCCGAACGCATCATTCTGATGGGCCGGCATCGGACGCGTACCGACCTGGGCCTTGAATTCGGAGCGACCGACGTCGTTGCCGAGCGCGGAGACGAGGGCATCGAGAGGGTCATGGAGCTGACCAAGGGGGAGGGGAGCCACGTCGTCTTGGAAGCCGTGGGCTACAGGCCCGCCTACGAACAGGCCTGCGGCATCGTCCGCCCCGGCGGGGTGATCTCGCGCGTGGGCGTTCCCCAGTATGAGGAGGCACCCATCGGCTTCGAGTCGCTGTTCGGTAAGAACGCGACCCTCACCGGTGGCCCGGCGCCAGTCCGCGCCTACATAGAGCCTGCGATCCAGCAGGTCTTGGCGGGTGAAATCAATCCGGGCCGGGTCTTCGACCGCTCCGTCACAATCGAGGGCGTGCCCGCCGGTTACGAGGCCATGGCACGTAGGGAAGCTTTGAAAGTCCTCGTTACTTTCTGACAGCCGCGGCAAACGAGTAAGGACGAATGGCACCACAGAGGAGCGCTGGTGCGACTTGATTTCCCAATCTCGGACTGCTGTGCCTCAGAACGCTCAGCTGGGGTGCGCCGCATGAGCGTCTACGTTACAAACCGCGGCCAGGCGCGCGGCAGCACAAGGATATGTCGCACTGCATTTACAAGGAGAGACTTATGGACAACGCTGTTCGGCTCGAAAATCAAGTTGCCGTCGTCACGGGTGCCGGCCGGGGGTTGGGGCGTGCTTATGCGGATCTACTCGCCGCGAGAGGCGCGCAAGTATTAGTGAACAACAGAGTTCGCAAAGGGACCGAGCACGAAGTCCCCGTTGCGGAGGTCGCAGCTAGTGAGATCCGTCGCGACGGCGGAATCGCCGTGGCGAACACCGCTGACATCAGCACCCGGGCAGGGGCGGTCTCCGTCATTGAGGGCGCTTTGGACGCTTTCGGCAAAATTGACATCCTCATTAACAATGCCGGTATTGTGCATTTCCAACAGTTCGAGACCTACCCCATTGAAGAGTTCAGAGAAATGCTGTCCATACAGTTCGAATCCACATGGCACATTACTCAGGCTGCTTGGCCTCATTTTCGCGAGAAGAGTTATGGGCGGATAGTGAATACGGTTTCTCGTGGGGCTTTCTTTGGTGATCCTCAGGGTGCCGCCTATGCATCGAGCAAGGGGGCTGTGTACGGTCTCACGCGGGCACTCGCCGTCGAAGGGGAACCTCACGGCATCAAGGTCAACGCCATTTCTCCCACTGCATGGACCCCGCTGTACTCGCGTGCCCCGGACGTGACGCCGGAACGCAGGAAAATGCTGGAGGAGCAGTTCCAAGCGAACCGAGTTGCCCCCGTAGTCGTGGCCCTCGCGCATCGCTCGGTCCCATTCACTGGTGAGGTGATCGGAGCAGCGGGAGGCCATGTTAGCCGTCTGTACATGGCCCAGACCAAGGGCGTCCAGCTTGACCCAAGAGGGTCTCCGGAGTCGGTCGTCGAAAAACTCCCCGCTGTCTGGGACGAAGACCAGTCAATTCCGATCGGCCTAGTCGCAGCCGGCATCAGAGGGAGCGGGACGCCGGTCACGGTCAATCCTTTCCAGGCAGATCGTCGTTAATAACCTGCGTCGGACATGCCATGCAGCTCAAGTGACAACGGTCTTGTGCAGTTCAAACCGGTCGCATCCACTACGTTTCACGGCCTCAACAGGCGAGTCATTCGAAAGGAAGAACCAAGATGGTTGAGTCAGCGGCGCTGGAAGTCGTGAACGAATTTTCCGAGGCTTACAACGCCTCCGGTCTTGAGCGCCTTGCCCGTTGCGTGGCGGAAGACTCGAGCGGGTTCATCACAACGTCGGAATCGCTTGTATCGGCAGGGATGCACTTGTGCAGCTCTTCGAGGGCGCACCACACTTGATCCCAACCGACAGTTCTCCGGGCGCCGTGGAATTCTCGCTGAAGGCAACCGGGTTCTTGTGCAGCACCAGTTCGGGCGGCACGCCCGCTCTTGAACTTCCCTTCGGGAGGGGCCGACGAGCGATTCCAAATGGTGCAGGAGGGGAGCATGATGTCTTGGGGCGTTTGACCAGCGTTCTTGAACGTCCTGAGGAGGCTATCTCCCCGTTCTGGTTGCTCCTGCGCTATTGACACGCCCTTGCGGCCGCCGTAATCTATCTACCAATCGTTTGGGAGCTTTTAGGATTGAGGAATTGATGGTTACCGAGGCTACAGACAGCCTGGCCGGCTTTGCCGAAGAGGCAGAGGCCTGGCTGCAGGAAAACGTCTCGCCGCGCTGGCGGGAACACCGCGGGGCACTGGATGAAGACGAGGTTGTCCAGATCCGGCGCGAGTGGGACCGGCAGCTGTATCGCGGCGGCTACGCGGGATTGTCCATGCCGCGCGAGTTCGGCGGACAGGGCCTGGGTCTGGCCGAGGAGGTCGTGTTCCACGAACTCGCCGCGCGCGCCCAGGCGCCAGACGGGCTGGCACGCATCGGTAAAATCCTCACCGCGCCGACGCTGATCGCACACGGCACTGATGAACAGCGGGAACGGTTCCTGCCGAAGATCCTCAACGGTGACGAGATCTGGTGCCAGGGCTTTTCCGAGCCATCAGCGGGATCCGACCTGGCGGGCGTCTCGTGCCGCGCCACCAAGGTCGAGGGCGGCTATCTGATCAACGGGCGGAAGATCTGGACCAGCTTCGTCGAGCATGCCGACCGGTGCCTGCTGCTGGCCAAGACGGACCCCGACGCGCCGCGCCACAAGAACCTCACCATGTTCCTGGCCGACATCCGGCAACCCGGTGTGGAAATCAGCCCCATCCGGCAAATCTCGGGCATCACCCATTTCGCCGAGGTGCAATTCAACGATGTCTTTGTGCCCGACGACGACCGGGTGGCCGGGGAGGGCGACGGCTGGCGCGTGGCCATGACCGTCCTCGCCAACGAGCGCGGAGGCGTCGAGGCCGCAACCCGGTACGTGGAGATCAGGGCTGACATGGACCTGCTGCTCTCCTCCTGCGGTGATCGCCCGGAGTACCGGCGGAAGCTGGCCGAGCTGGATACCCGGGTGGAGCTGGTACGCTGGCAAATCTCCAAGGCCGTGGACCGGCAGGAGGATGAGGCCTTGTTTTTCCGGGCCACCTCGGTCCTGAAGGTGCTGTGGAGCGAACTGTGGCAGGAGATCACCTCCCTCGGGCTCGAGGCAGGAGTGCCCCAGGACCGCGATCACTGGCGTTTCCAGTACCTGGAGACCCGCTCCTCGACCATCTACTCGGGAACCTCCGAGATCCAACGGAATATTATTAGCGAACGAGTGCTGGGGTTGCCGCGATGACAATGAAGCTGACGACTGCAGGTGAAATCGGGTTGGCCGGGGCCGCGGCAGTCCGTGAAATCGCGGCCAAGGCCGTGGGCACCGACAACATCTCCATGTACATTGAATCCGACTCCCCGGTTTCCTGGGACGTTTTCGCCGAGGGCGGCTGGGATCTGGCGGGCGTCATCGAAGACGAAGATTCAGCCAGCGTGCTGGACCTGGCCGAGATCGCCCGTGCGTGGGGCGAGAGTTGCCTGCAGCTGCCGCTGATCTCCAGCCTGCTGGCCAAGCGCTACTCCGAGTCTGCCCGCGAGGCAGACGGCCCGGTAACGGTCAGTGTTCCGACGGCGGTATCCCGGCCGGGCTGGGGCGTGGCCGTCTTCGGCCAGGTGCCCGGAATCAGCCTTGCCACCGGGCTTGGGAGCGGCGCTGATGCGCTGGTCTCCATTCCGGAAGGGGTGAAGGCCGATTTCGCGCCCAGCCTGCTCGCGGTGGAAGTACCGGTAGTGACCGAATTTTCTCCGGAAGCGGCTAATGCCTACGCCGCGGTTCTCGCGGCGGAGGCAGGCGGGGCGGCCGCCAAGGTTGTCCGCGACGCCGTAGCCTTCGTGTCCGAACGCACCCAGTTCGGCAAACCCATCGGATCGTTCCAGGCGGTCAAGCACCATCTGGCCAACGCGCACATCGCGGCGGAGCAAGCAGAGACCGCTGCCATCTGGGCGGGTATCGAACCGGAGAAGGCGCTCGGCGTCGCCCACCACGGCATCAGCCAGGCGGTTCGGGCGATCGAGCTGGCCATCCAGGTCCACGGCGGCCTGGGATTCACGTGGGAGATGGGCATCCACTTCTACCTGCGGCACGTGCTGAGCCTGCGCGAAATGGTTGATGGGTTGGCGCGCCGTGGCTGAAGCAGTCATTGTCTCCGCGACCCGTTCACCCATCGGCAAGGCCTACAAGGGATCGCTGGTCTCCATCCGGCCCGACGACCTCGCCGCCCAGATGGTCTCGGCTGCGCTGGCCAAGGTGCCCGAACTCGACCCGGCCACCGTGGACGAGCTGTTCATGGGCTGCGGCCTGCCCGGCGGCGAACAGGGCTTTAACATCGGCCGCGTCGTGCCGGTCATGCTTGGCCTGGACGGCGTGCCCGGGCTGACGGTCAACCGCTACTGCGCCTCCAGCGTGCAGACCACCCGGATGGCCCACCACGCCATCCTGGCCGGCGCCGGGGACGTCTTTATCTCAGCGGGGGTGGAGGTGGTCTCCCGGACCCTTCCCGGGGTGCCCGACGGGCCAGAAGAGGCCAAAAACGCCATCTTCGCTCCAACAGACCGACTGTCGGGCCCGTGGCAGGACCCCCGGGCAACCGGGGGCGTGCCCAACATTTACCAGGACATGGGCACCACCGCCGAAAATGTCGCCGACGTCTGCGGGATCACCCGCGAGGAGATGGACGACTTTGCCCTCCGCAGCCAGCAGCTCACCGAGCAGCGCCGGCAGGAGGGATTCTGGGACGTCGACATTACACCGGTCCAGCTCCCCGACGGCACATCGGTCAAGACCGACGACGGCCCCCGTCCGTCGACCACCGCCGAGGGCCTGGCCGATCTGGCGCCGGTGTTCCGGGAAGACGGCCGGATCACCGCGGGCAACTGCTGCGGGATTAACGACGGCGCTGCCGCCTTGGTCATCATGAGCAGCGACCGTGCCAGGGAGCTGGGAATCCGGCCCCTGGCGAAGATCCGCTCCACCGCAGTCTCCGGGCTCTCGCCGGAAATCATGGGGCTGGGGCCGGTCGAGGCCAGTCGCAAGGCGCTGGCCCAGGCGGGGCTGACCGCCGCGGACATCGATCAGGTCGAAATCAACGAGGCCTTCGCGGCGCAGGTCATTCCCAGCTACCGCCAGCTCGGTTTCGACGCCGACAAGGTCAACGTCAACGGCGGCGCCATCGCGTTGGGCCACCCCTACGGGATGACGGGCGCCCGGATCACGACCACCCTGCTCAACTCCCTGCAGTGGCACGACCAGCAGTTCGGCCTGGTTACCATGTGCGTGGCCGGCGGACAGGGCATGGCTATGATCGTCGAACGGGTGTAGTAAACCATGCTGCCAGTAGCAGGTGAGGTGACGGATAATATCGCGACCTCGGTGCAGCTCGGGGCCCGCACCCACCCGCACCGCCCGGCCTTGGCGGTGCAGGGTGGCGCGGTACGGACATATGCGGAACTGGCCGAACGGAGCGCCCGGATCGCGGGGGCGCTCCTGTCCCGGGGTCTGATCAAGGGAGACCGCGTAGCCATCTGGTCCGACACGCGGCTCGACTACCTGGATGTCTACATCGCCTGCGCGCAGGCAGGTCTGGTGGTGGCTCCCGTGAACGCGCGTTTCAAAGGGCGGGAAGCCTCGGTGATCCTCGCCGACTCCGGGGCGGTGGCGCTCTTCTACTCCGCCGACGTGGAACAGTACGTCGACGAAGCATGCGCCGGCACGGACGTCAGGCTCAGGGTCTCCTTCGACGAGTCGCGGGAGCCCGCCAGCGAAGCGATGGACGCACTGCTGACGGGAACGGAGTCGTTGCAGCGGATCGACGCGCAGGGCGATGACCTGTTCGTTCTGGGCTACACCAGCGGCACGACCGGCACGCCCAAGGGTGCCATGCTGACCCACCGAAGCGTGGCGCACCTTGGCCGCAGCAACGCCTTGGCCTGCCGCTACGTGCTCGGCAGTGTTCAGGTCTTCGGGATGTCCCTGTCTTTTTCTGCGACCGTACCGGCACATATTCTGCCGCACCTGTACGTGGGCGGCACCACCGTACTGCTGAGCAGATGGGACACCGAACGGGTGATCGCCGCGGTGCAGGAGCACGCGGCCACCTTCCTCATCGTTCCCAGCCCGGTGGTGGCGGAGTTCGCGCAGGCCGTCTCCCGTCAGCCGGAACGCGTGGCCTCCCTGGTTTCGGTGCTACACTCCGCCTCCAAAGTGCCCGCGAGCGATCTGGAGCAGTTATACCGTGCCATCGGGGCCAAGCTGATTGAAGGCTGGGGGATGACCGAAAATTCCGGTGGATTGTTGACCGCTATCTCCGCCCGCGACTTCCAGACCTCGGGCCGCGGGGTCTGGACAACCGTGGGCCGGGCGGTGCCCGGCACCGAAGTAGCGGTCCTCGACGAAGCGGGAGCCCCATTGCCCCAAGACGGGCGTTCGGTCGGCCAGCTGGTGGCCCGCTCGGCTGCCTTGGCGCGCGGCTACTGGGGACGTCCCGAGGCTTCCGCCGCCGCCTTCCGTGACGGCTGGTATTTCACCGGTGACCTGGGCACTATCGACGACGGAGGTTTTATCAGGATCGTCGACCGCCGGAACGATCTGATCAACAGCGGCGGGATGAACATCTATCCCAGTGAACTTGAACAGGTGCTGTGTCAGGTGGCCGGCGTGAGGGACGCCGTCGTTGTGGCAGTGCCCCATGAGCGCTGGGGACAGGTGCCCGCGGCCTTCGTGCTCGCCGGAGATCCGCGTCCGCGGGAGAGAGACCTTGAGGCGTACTGCCATCAGATGCTGGCCGGATTTAAACGCCCCGCTTGGATCCGCGTCGTCGACCACTTTCCGCTTAATGCCAGCGGCAAAGTCTTGCGGCATCGGCTGGCCAAAGCGGTACAGCTGTCTGCGCCGGATATGGCGGGGTAAACCGAGAGGAGAGAGGTGTCTGTCCAGGCTATGAAGCGGTGGAGTTCTCGTCGCAGGGCGGGAGCAGTCCTGCTCTGATGAATAGGCGCTGGGAGATGCCCACTGCCTAATCAAACACCATTGAAAAAGCTTGCAGCGTCTGGCCAATGCGGCCCGCTGTCCAAGGTAAGGAGAGGATCCATCGAAATGATATTGGTTCTGGACGCATCAGTGCCGAATGCGGGACCACGGCTCCACGAGCCGGCAAACTTCCATGCGCTCAAGGCAGTCGTCTCGAATGGCTCGCCGGACTCATTCCCCGCGGGACCCGTAGGCGGCGACCTAGGGCGATGGGAAGGAAAAAACCATGTCTGGGTCGATCCCGCGCTGCTGGTTCGATCGGCCAAGGAGACCACGGACATTGACCAAGCTTGGCACCAGAGCTTCCAGGAGATGCTCGCGTATGCGGAAAAGTCTGGCTGGACTGACGGCGACGGAAAGGTGCGCCTTCACGTCGAGTACTCCTAACAGGACCATGGACCGTGATTCCGGCATCCGGGGAAAACAGACCTGCAGGAGCCGCATGGGGCAGAGGCATGCCACGACACTGCCATCAAGGCTACTTTCGACCGTCGGAATGTCGGTCGGGCAGCTGCAATGCGATCCGCATCTCCCTCGCCTGGGGCTACTGGCGCCGGTACGCAGCGAGGGAGGCAATTGCCTCACGGTGCGTGGGTGTCAAGGGCCTAGTGGCACCACAGCTAAGGAAAGAGAAAACATCAGCATGACTGAAATCAACATTGACAGGCCTGTTGGGGGAGTGCTCCGCATCCTCATGAACGGCCCCGAAACGTTAAATGCGTTGGATGACTCGGCGCGTGAGCGGCTGCTGGATGCGCTGGAATCCGCCGCAACCGACCCGGAAGCCCGGGTCGTGCTGCTGACTGGCCAGGGCAAGGCGTTCAGCGCTGGCGGTGACGTCCGAAATATGGCCGGAAGGTCGCTGAAGGCGAGTCAGCGCGTCTTGAGGAAGGGTCAGCAGATCGTTGAGGTTATCAGCGGAATGCAGAAACCAGTCATTGCCGCAGTCAATGGCATCGCCTCGGGAGCGGGTTTCAATCTTGCCTTGGCCGCAGACATCATTCTGGCCGACCGGAAGGCTTGGTTCCAGCAGTCCTTCGCCAAGCTGGGTTTGATGCCCGATATGGGTGGCACATATTTCCTGACCCGGCAGATCGGCCGGTACCGGGCAAAGGAGGTGCTCTTGACGGGCAGGAAGATCGGCGCGGAGGAAGCCGCGGCCCTAGGGTTTGTCTCCCGGGTAATCGAGGACGATTTTGACCGGGAATCGATCGACTACTGTGCCGCACTGGCCCAAGGGGCGCCGGTGGCGCTGGGACTAACCAAGCTCCTGACCAATAGGGCCGCAGACGGCCAGCTTTCCGATGCCCTCGATAAGGAGATGTTAGGGCAATGCCTGTTGTACTCTACTGAGGATCATCAGGAAGCACTGCGGACTTTCCTCGCCAAGGGTGATCTGCTGAAAATGTCCTTTTCCGGGCAGTAGCGGCTGACAAGCAACCAGTCGGTTGTTTCAATGGTACAATAGCAAGTGGGCTGTGCAGATGCATCCGACGATACGCGGCCGATGTAATTCATGCAGCCACAGGGTTGCAAGGCAGTAAGGAAGAACGATGACCCGGTCCAATGGAAGTGTTAGCCTGCGGGCACCGTCAGGCCGGATGGTCGAGCGGCGCAACCGGGACAGCGAGGTAATCGAAGCCGCCGTAGCCATCATGGCGGCAAAGGGCTATTCGGCGATGTCTGTGCAGGAGGTTGCCGACGCGGTGGGGGTGCTCAAGGGGAGCCTTTACCACTATTTCTCGTCAAAAGAAGAATTGCTCTTCCGGATAATCGAGGAATCCTACCGGCAGGCAGACAGCTCGGCCCAAGAGGCCGCTGACCTGGGGCTCGCCCCGTTGGGGGAGCTGTGCGAGTACCTGCGCCGGGAGGCAGAATGGTACCTGACAAACCAGGACCGGGCAAACATCTACTATACTGAGGGTCGGCACCTGACCGGCGAGCGATTCGAGCAGATGAAGGCATG
This sequence comes from Actinomycetota bacterium, assembly GCA_051751385.1. Lineage (GTDB taxonomy): Bacteria > Actinomycetota > Actinomycetes > Actinomycetales > Micrococcaceae > Crystallibacter. The sequence goes on from JBNJKW010000004.1 coordinate 357,728, forward strand.
GGGTCGTGAGTACGACAAGCGGCTCCGCAGGCTGATTGAAGCGGCCCAGAAGGATGAGTCGATTCGTAGCACTACTGACGCGCGAATTCTGACCCGATACATTCAGGGGTCTTTGGGCGGACTGCGCACTTGGACTGGGCAAGCCTTTCGCGACCGCAGCGTCGAGGAACTGATCGAGGAATTCCTCAACCTCACCAGACAGGCCTTAAGGGCGCAGTTATAGAACGTGCCCATCGGGGCGCTGCTATGCCCTCTGACCCGATGCAACCCCGAATGGGAGCATACTCCCTTATTGCTTGCGGACGGCCGGTTGGGCTGGGGCTTTCGTCGGCGCGCCCTTGACTAGGAGCCTGACGCGTACCGTTTGTATCGACAGCCACACAGAGAGGCTCCCTAGCTTGACCTCATCCATAGGATGCGTCCGTCGTTGGTGGTGCGAGCGGATGTATCGGCGGATGAGCTCGCGGTTCTGGATGTCGTTTACTCGCTCGAGAGCTTGTGTCAGCCACCTAGTATAGCGCGTTCGGAGTTGGTCCCGTCGGGGAGCACCCCAATGTTCTGAAAGCAGGCCACGGACGTCTTCGCGGGTGCGTGAGTCGGGCTGCTCGTCGAAGGTTACCCGGGTGATCTCCCCGGCGCTGAAATCGATGAAACGGTCCAACAGCGGCCTGACCTACCGTAGGTTAAGCGCCGATAGCTGGATTATGTCGGAACTTGGTTCTGGGTTCGCTGTGGGTTGTCTGTGGACCTCACATGCTATAGGGCGCCGAGCTGCGGCATCTGCCTTGTCTCAGTGGTTCTGAAACCTTAGGGAGCGGTCGGCGCAAAACCAGCCGGGGTGCAGGGCGTGAGGTAGATCTTGCGCAAGCTCTCGTGCACCGACCATGTACGCATGCCTGCGGAAAGCTTCAACAGGGTCCCGGGGCCTAACCGCGCCACCCGTCCGACAGGGCCCTGATCGTCTTCGTCATGAAATTGCACGGTGGCGCTGCCGGACATGACCATAAACGGTTCCCCGGATCCGATTCGTGCATCCCGCGTGTGGATGCCGGCGGCGCGCACCGGTTCGGGTGGGAAGGGAACGGCAGGGCGCCGCACCATTTGCAGCGCGATCCGTTCCGTGCGTTCTCCGGCCAGCAAATCTAGCATGGTGTCCGCTGCGAAGCGGCTGGAACCGACGCCGAGTCCGGTGTGGCCGACGGCGTAGGCGGCCTTCCTGCCGAATGCGGTGCCCGTTTAAGCCGGTGCCATCGGATCCGGGTCTGCGTAGCATCTGGGATGAACTTGTCCTCGAGGAAGCTGTCCTTCGGTGTCACCATCCACCGCCGGCCAGCATGAGCAGGCCCGCGGCTGCGAAGACCAGCAGGGCGGCGGTCCAGCCGCCGATGGCGGAGAACACGGCGCCGCCGAGCTAGGGTCCCAGGGTGCCGAAGAGGTAGCCCACGCCCATGGCGAACCCGGCCAGGGACGCCGGGCCAGCGGCGGTGCGGGTCCGCCGGTTGAACATCGTGATCACCAGCGGGAAGGCTCCGCCACCCACCCCCATGATGAAGGCCCACAACATCGACGTTCCCGGAGAGAGGAGGCCGAGGTGATCGATGGCGCCACGAGGCTGAGCATTGCTGCCAGCGGGAAAACGCGCTTAAACCTGTTGGTAGCGTTGACAGGCGAGGCGGACCTCGCGCCGGGAATCGCGCGGCGGCCAGCTTGGCGTTCAGGCGTGCGACTTGCTTCTCGCTCAGGTGCTCAGCCCCGCTCTGCAGGGTGCGCCGGATCTCGTAGAGTGGACCCCCCTTTCTTCCGCAGTGGCTCAGGGTTCCCTAAACGCGGCGGCGAACCTCTTCCACGGCGGCGTTGGCAAGCTTTAAGACGTGAAACGCATCAAGGACGGTAATGGCCTCGGGCAGCTCTTCACGGAGCGCGTTGGTAGCCGCGGAACGATCCACCGCGGCGGTCTTGATCACGACGGTGAATTAGGGCGGTATATGTTTACCACGGTGGGGGTAGCTAGGTGCGCGTTGATGATGCCCAGTCAACGTTGACTTAGTTGCCGTATCCGCCCGCGGACCCTTCTCGAGGGCGCAGGCCTAGGTGATGCACCAGGCGGTGTTCCATCCCAGATCCGGACCTATTGGGATTCTTCCCGCCAGAAAGCAGGCTTGCGACTTCTCCGGTCGCAGATTCATCGGCGGGGCGGCCAATCAAGGCGCGGCAGGCCGGCTGCCTGGTCGAACAGGAAATCCTGCGCGGCAGTACAGGGCAGCCCAGCCGTTGTGTTTAGCCCCTTTCCGGTTCGCTGAACCATCCGGAAGCTAGGGCGCGGAAGTCTTGCGGATGCAGGGCCGAGGCTTCCGCAGGCACCATACCCAGGAACGGAGCGGGAAGATCGCTCAGGTACCGCTGGTTGTCCAGCTCAATGTCGGTGGGCTGTTGCGGCCAAGCACCAATTACCAGCCCCGCGACGGGAAGGGAGCGGCGTTGAAGTGCCTCGAGCGTGAGCAGGGTGTGGTTCAACGTCCCGAGCCCGCTGCGGCACACGACGACAATGCCAGCCGTCGTTGTCCCGTCGATGAAGCCAGCAGCCAGATCCGCGAGGCTAAAACCCGGCTCGAGTTCGACGAGCAGTCCGCCGGCCCCCTCCACCAGCACGTGATCGAAATCCTCGGCTAGCCTCCGGATGGTTTCGGTATGCTTCACACGTCTTGGGAGGGAAGCGCCCTCCCGGGCGGCTGCGGCGACCGGGGCCATGGGTAACCGGAGCCGGGCGCCTTCCAAGACGTGGTCGATCCCGGCCAGCCGGCGGACCTCATCGATGTCCCCGGCCTCCTCAGCCAGAACGCCCGTTTGGACGGGTTTATAGACCGAGACCGAGGGGCGGCCGCTGCAGGCGGAGGCCGCGCGGGAGCCCGCCGACAGCGCCGCGGCAAGCGCCGCCGTCGTCATCGTCTTGCCCACGCCGGTATCAGTGCCGGTCACGAACAGGATCCGGGGCAGGGCGGACAGGCCCGCGTCAGGGTGCCTCACCCTTTGCTCCCTTCCGGTGCCGCGGCTTCCACCGTGACGGACAGGGGCGCCTGGAAGGACAGCAGCCGCAGCCAGTCCGGTTCCGGCCCAATCAGCCGTATATCAGGCAGGGCACGGGCAGTTTCCTCCAGGGCCAGGACGGTTTCGAGTTCGGCCAACCTCGCCCCCAGACAGCGGTGCAGCCCGTAGCCGAAGGACAGCGAGTAGGCCGTGGGGCCAGCATCGGGCGGGTGGTGGCCGGCCAGTTCCAGCAGGATTTCGGATCCGGCGGGCAGCGCCGTGCCGTCCAGGACGGTATCGCGCGGGACGGCCCGGCGCCAGGTGTGCACGGACGGTTCCTCGGCCAGCACCCGGCGCACCAGGGTTGAGCCGGTGTCGCCGGAGGCCAGCGATTGCCAGCAAGCGGGATCCTGCAGCGCCCGGTACAAGGCGGTGCCGATCAGCAGCGCGGTGGTTTCCTGCCCGGCGATGAGCAGGAAATAGCCCAGCGAGCAGACCTCGGCGGTCCGAAGCCCGGCCGCGTGCAGTGCGCCGAAGAGGTTGTCGCGCCCGTGGCTGGCGGTGACCTCGGCCCGCAGCCAGGTGTAGAACTCGGCGGCGGTTTCGGCGAGTTCCACCTGGCGCTGCGGATCCGGCCAGCCCCAGAAAAGCTCCAGCGAATCCCGGCTCCAGCGCTTCAGTACTGCCGGGTCCGGCAGCTCGAAGCCGGTCAGTTCCTGCATGATCACCGGCGGGATATGGGCGGCAACGGACTGGGTGAGGTCCACCGGGCCGTGTGCGAGCTCCGCGGCGGCGGCTTGGGCATGTTTGCGGGTCAGTTCGCGCACCCGCGGGCCGATGGCGGCGACCTTGGCGGGGGTGAAGAAGCCTGCCACCACCGAACGCACCGTGCGGTGCAGCTCCCCGGTGGCCGAGGCCAGCACCGGCGGCAGGGCGAAGCGGCTGCGGCTCAGGATCCGCAGGGCCGCCGGACTCAGCGGCACCACAGAGGTCAGTGCGTTGGTGGGCAGGAAGTCGTCCACCCGGCGCAGCACCTGGCGGACCTGCTCGGGTTCACTGATGACCTGATAGCTCGTGCCCTGGTTCATGCGGGCACCTCCGTTCGGGAAAGCATCGTGTTAATAAGGCCGGTGGCGTACCGCAACTGCTCCGGGGTCAGATCCGCGCGGGCGGTCAGCCGCAGCCGCGAGATCCCGTCCGGCACGCTCGGCGGACGGAAGCAGCCCACCAATACCCCGGCATCCTCCAGCCTGGCGGCAAGTTCCGCGGCGAGCTGCGGCGAGCCGACGGGTACCGACTGCACCGCACCCGCAGCCTGCTCGATGCCCAAACCGGCGGCAAGCAGCGCCGCGTTGCGTGCGACGGCGGCCACGCGCTCCGGCTCGTCGGCGATGGTGCGGCAGGCCTGCGCGGCGGCAGCGGCCGCGGCAGGAGCCAGCCCGGTGTCGAAAATGAAGCTCCGCGCGGTATTGACCAGATGCTCGCGCAGCGCGGGGGAGCCGAGCACGGCCCCGCCCTGACTGCCCAGGGCCTTGGACAGTGTGGCGGTCACCGCCACATGCTCCGCGCTGGCCAGTCCCGCGGCGTAGACGGCACCGCGGCCGTGGCCGGCAACGCCGATCCCGTGCGCCTCGTCAACCACCAGCAGCGCGTCGTGTTCGGCGCACAGCCGCGCAACGGCGGACACGTCCGCGGCGTCACCGAACACCGAATAGATCGATTCGATGACGACGACGGCGCGCGGCTGGCTGCGCGCGGCCAACCGCTGTTCCAGAACAGCCAGGTCGCCGTGTGGGATCACCTCGGACGGGGAACGGGAGAGCCGGGCGGCGTCGATGAGCGAGGCGTGAATATGTTCGTCGGTCAGCATCAGGGTGCCGGGGCCGCCGAGTGCGGTGAGGAGACCCAAGTTCGCGGCGTAGCCGCTGGAGAAGGCCAGCGCCGCGGGGCGGCCGGTGAGGGCGCACAGTTCGGCTTCGAGTTCCTCGTGCACGGCGTGCGTGCCGGTCACCACGCGGGAAGCGCGGGCACCGGTGCCGTGACGTTCCAGCGCGACGACGGCGGCGGCCTGCAGTCGGGGGTCTGTGGCCAGGCCCAGATAATCATTCGAGGCCAGGTCCAGTACGGCGCCTGCCCGCGGTACCGTGCGCCGGATGATGCCGCGTTGCGCGCGCACTCGGGCCTGAGCGGCGAGCCAGTCCTGCATGGAACCCATCAGCCGTGCACCTCAGCAACGGCAGCACTGATGCCGGCGCCGATCGTCGCCACGTCAGCCGGCGTGCAGATATATGGCGGCATGGTGTAGACGAGGTTGCGGAACGGGCGCACCCAGACCCCTTGACCCAGGGCCGCGCGGGTCACCGCAGGGATGTCCACCGCGTAGTGGAGCTCGACAACGCCGACGGCACCGAGCACCCGCACGTCCCGGACGGATCCGAGCCCGGACGCTGGGGCCAGGGACGCGCGCAGTCCGGCTTCGATGCCCCGCACCTGCTCCTGCCATTCGGCGGTTTCCAACAGCTGTAGCGAGGCCGAGGCCACCGCGCAGGCCAGCGGGTTCGCCATGAAGGTCGGCCCGTGCAGGAGGGCCCGGAACTCGGAGGCGGTGATGACTTCCGCAACGGTCGCGGAGCACAGCACCGCCGCCAGGGTCAGGTAGCCGCCGGTTAGGGCCTTGCCCACGCACATGACGTCCGGGACCACTCCTGCCCATTCGCCGGCGAAGAACTTGCCGGTGCGGCCGAAGCCGGTGGCGATTTCGTCGAAGATGAGCAGCAGCCCGTGCGCGTCGGCCATCCGGCGCAGGGCCTGCAGGCATTCGGGCGAGTAGGCGTACATTCCGCCGGCGCCCTGCAGCACCGGTTCCACAATGATCCCGGCCAGCTCGTGCCCGTGCCTTGCGACGGCGGCCTCCAGCTCCGCGGTCCAGGCGGCAACCGCTGCGCCGTCGGAGACCAAGCTGCCGCCGCCGTCTAGCCGCGCGGCCGGCGGCCGGGGGAGGAAATGCTGGACGGGCAGGGATGGGAAGGCCGAATGCATGCCGTCCAGCGGATCACACACGCTCATCGCACCGAAGGTGTCCCCGTGGTAACCGCCGCGCAGGGCCAGAAACGCGTGCCGGCCCGGCCGCCCTGCAGCGGCCTGGTACTGGATAGCCAGCTTCAGCGCGACCTCCACCGAGACCGAACCGGAATCCGCGAAGAACACGTGCCGCAGCGGGTCGGGGGCCAGCTCCACCAGCTGCTCGGCCAGCCGGACGGCGGGCTCATGTGTGAGCCCGCCGAACATCACGTGGCTGAACCGCTCCACCTGGCGGCCTACCGCGTGATCAAGGACGGGATGCCGGTAGCCGTGGATGGCGGACCACCAGGAGCTCATGGCATCGACCGCCTCGAAGCGCACCCCGTCCGCGGCTTCCAGCTGCAGCCGCACGCCGTCCGCCGCCGTAACCGCATAGGGCGCCGGCCCGTCCAGCGGGGCATACGGATGCCAGAGCAGGCCGCGGTCGCGCGCAAGCAGCGCACTTCCGGACAGCACTGTCTCAGGCATTGGGGGCAAGCTCCGTCCCCGCGCCGCGACGCCGGATGGAAATCGGTGACGGTGCGCCGTCGTCGTCCGCGGCCGCAGAAGTTACCGGACCGGCGGGCGCCAGGACAGTGAAGCCGGCATCGGCAATCATCTCCAGGTCCGCCTTCGCGGCCTGGCCCTCACTGGTCAGGTAGTCGCCGAGGAAGAGCGAGTTGGCCACGTGGAGGGCCAGCGGCTGCAGGGAGCGCAGGTGCATCTCGCGGCCGCCGGCCATCCGCAGTTCGGTGGAAGGGCAGGCGAAGCGCACCAGCGCCAGGATCCGCAGGCAGTGCGCCGGCGTGAGCAGCCAGGTGTCCTCCAGCGGGGTGCCCTCGAAGGGCATCAGGAAGTTGACCGGGATCGAGTCAGTCTCCAACTCGCGCAGGGCGAAGACCGCGTCGATCAGCTCTTCGTCGCTCTCGCCCATGCCTACAATCAGGCCCGAGCAGGGGGAGAGGCCGGCGTCCTTGGCATGACTGACGGTGCGCACGCGGTCGGAGTATTCATGGGTGGTGCAGATGTCGGCGTAGTTGGATTCACTGGTATTGAGGTTGTGGTTGTAGGCGTCCACACCGGCGATCTTGAGCTTTTCCGCCTGCCCGTCCTTGAGGATGCCCAGGCAGGCGCAGACCTCCACCTGCGGGTGCTCGTCCTTGAGCCCGGCGACCATGTTGGCCACTCGATCCACGTCCCGGTCCGTCGGGCCCTTGCCGCTGGCCACCAGGCAAACGCGGGAGGCGCCGGCGCGGATCCCGCTGGCGGCCTGTTCGGCGGCTTCTTCAGGTTTGAGCCAGGTGTACTTGAGGATTTCGGCGGCCGACCCTAGGCGCTGCGAGCAGTAGGTGCAGTCCTCCGGGCAGAGGCCCGACTTGAGGTTCACCAGATAGTTCACCTTGACGGTGTTGCCGAAGTGGGCCCGCCGCAGCGTCGCTGCTGCCGCCGTTAGTTCCAGCAATTGCGAATCTTCGGAAGCGAGGATGGCACGCGCATCGTCACGGGTCAGGGTGCCGCCGGTCAGCTGCCGGTCGGCCAGGTCATGAAAGTTATTGAACACCGTTCAATAGTCGGTGGGGCCGGAGTGCTTGTCAAGGATGGTGCATGATGGAAGCGGTATATGACATCGGCCGGAGACGGAGAGGACGGAGCCCGACGTGGCCCTGACGCGCCAGAAAATTGTCGATACGGCCTTGGAAATCTTGCGCTCGTACGGCCTGGCCGACCTCTCGATGCGCAGGCTTGCGCGGGATCTTGGCGTTCAGCCCGGTGCGCTGTATTGGCATGTCAAGAACAAGCAGGAACTGCTGGTGGTGCTGGCTGAGCGAATCCTGGAGCCCGTGAAAGTGGGCGACGCAGGCGGCGACCCGGACAGCGCCGTCCGGCGGTCCGCGCAGGATCTGCGCGCTGCCCTGCTTGCCGTGCGCGACGGCTCCGACGTCGTCTCCCTCGCGCAAGCCCTGGCGCCGGAGTCCCTCACCCCGCTGTCTGGACTGGCCGCGCTCTTGACCGAGAGCGGACTGAGCGAACTGCATGCGCACTGGGGGGCGAAGAGCCTGACGCACTACATCCTCGGCGCGGTGGCAGAGGAGCAGACCCGGGCCGAGCTTGCCCGATCCGGCCTGCTGGAACCCGGCCCTGACTCCGACACTGACGGCGAAGCGTTCCTCTTCGGCGTCAATACGCTGCTCGAGGGGCTGCAGTTGCATCGGAGGCGGTGAGCCGATTCCAGTCTCAGGGTTTGATGGGCGCGGTGGTTGGCTTTGAAGCTAAAGAGCGGCAAATCTTCCTGGTTACGCCAGACCGGCCGGAGTCCGCGCCGGAAGGTTTTGGGGCTGGCTGTCGAGGTTGCGTCCGCGCGGAACGGGCAGATCCGGCACTCCTGGCGCTGCCCCACACTGGAGATGGCCGAGCATGGTGAGTTCTGTCAAGCAGGCGCATTAGCGGCGTCGGGAATAGAAGCGTGGTGAACTCCTTCAGCCGTTCATGGCGGCGGCGGAGCAGGTCCACCGTCCTGGCCGGCAAGGGAGTGATGCGCGCGGACTTCATGGGTATTCAATGGCGCAGGCAATCCCCTCGAACTCACACAGGTACCCGAGCCCACCGCTAAAACCGGCGAAATCGTGATCGACGTCAAAGCGAGTGGCCTGTGCCATTCGGATGTGTCGGCGCTGGCCGACCCGAATTGGCGGGTCAACTTCGGGGACCTTCCCGTCGTGCTCGGTCACGAGCCGGCTGGGATCGTGACGGAGATGGGTGAGGGCGTCACAGAGCTCCGGGTCGGTGACCGAGTGGGAATCCCATCCGGCCCGCCGAACGTCAATGGTTACTTCCGCGACGGTGGCTACGCCGATAAACCACCGCCATTGCCACTGAGGTAGTCAAAATTCCGGAAGGGCTTGACTTCGTTCGCGCCGCTTCCGGAACGGACGCCGGTAACGTGGCGCATCACGCAGTCGTCACTCGAGGAGGAGTCAAGGCCGGTCAAAAGGTAGGCATCATCGGAGTCGGCGGGCTTGGTCAGATCGGCGCGCGCATCGCTGTTCTCAGAGGTGCCGAGGTCTACGCCGCAGAAGTCAAGGAAGATGGGCGGAGGCGTCGAGGACCTCAGCGGTGTTTACGAGATGATGGCATCTGGCGGGCTTGACCCGAGCATCACTACCACGACATTCGACAAGATCAATGAAGGACTGGACCTTCTGACACAGGGCAAGGTGCAGGGACGCATGGCTGTGGACATGCAGGATGGGATCTAGCCGACCAGCTCACCCATGACCTGGTTGCGGAGGAGCTGCCGAGGGCCGGCAACTCCTCCGCGCTCCTAAGCGCTGCCACGTCCCTGATTTCCGATGCCGCACTTGGGCCGGCGCCGACCAGATCGCCGATCGCGCCGCCAAAGAAGCGGACGCGGAGCAGACGGAATGGGCATAGGCGGCCAAAATTGGCCGATAACCATGGGTATGTCGACCGGGGCCCGTTGCTGAGCGGAGACTGACATCGAGGGAGTGGAGTGTTGGAGGATCCTCAAACGGACAGTAATGAGCCCTGATCGGACACGAATTCCATCGCCTACTGGCTATTCACGTACTTCATTAGCTCTCGCTCATCTATGACGTGGTGGGGGACCGGCTGGTAAGACCGAGTTCCTCGGCCCAACTTCATGCAACTGCCAGGTGGCAAACAGCGGGCGACACCGCGCGATGCGTAGGGAGGGACTTTGGCATCCCCTGATTCTCAGGAGTCCCTGGGCGGTCGGCCGTCGGCCGTCGGCCGTCGGGCGGCTCGGCCGGCGAGTTGTTTGAGAAGGCGTTGTGCTTCCGTTGAGAACGCGGGGCGTTCATCACGGGTTGGTGCGCCGTTCGGTCCTCGAGGTTCGCGTCACTCCTCGCCACGAGCGGCTTCTCGGAACGTCGACGGAGGCACGCCGGTCCATCGCTTGAACGCCACGGTGAAGCTGTCAGGGTCGGTGTAGCCCAGCGTGCGGGAGATCTGGGCGATGGAGTGACTTGTATTCGAGAGCATGTCGGACGCGAGTTCGTTTAGGGTCTCATCCCGAACCCGGACGAAGTCATGGCCAGTGTGCTCCAGCTTGCGCTGAAGAGTTCGTGGGGATACACGCAGCGCCGCGGCCGCATTAGCCAGCTTCCGGTTGAGTTTGGGCGCGGCCTTGATGGCTTGTGCGACGGTCGCGGGCCAGTCTCCCGTGGCGCGGAACGAATCGAGCACCTCCTTGTCGGCTCGCACCCAGGCCGCGTGCTGGAAAGCGTTTCCGTAGGGGAGTTCGTAGCTCGACATCGCGGGATCCCACCACAGGCGCAATGCCTCGGAGCCGCAGTCGACATCGCAGGAAACGTACGTTGTGGCCTCTGGGGAGATCTCCGCGAGGGGGAATTCAACCCGTGTGAAGGGGAATGGTTCACCATACAGCCAGTCAAGGGAGCGTGAGGTGACGCAGAGCTCGCGGTAGACGCTGAACGGTATCAGGTCTACCGGGGTCTCAGGGTAGGAGTACTCCATTCCGGTGATTGTCCCTTCCGGTGTCCGCAGAGGGATGATCTGCAGGAGTCCCGGTGCGTAGTCCACCGCGGTGGCGGCCTCCAGCCATGCTGCGACGGTCGGCGCTGTAGCGAGGGCCATTCCGCGGGCACCGGTCGTACTCGTCGTGTAGGCACGCGCGGCTCGGATCCAGAGATCGACACGATCGTGCGTGAGCGCCACGAACTGCTGCTGGAACGCCAGCTCCTTCTTGGCGGGAATGGTGCCTCCCGGTCGGTCGACGGCGTAGGGCGCGATGTCGGCGCGCGCCAGCGCGGCACGCCAGTCCAGACCAGAATCCCTGAGCAGATCGCGCAGGTTGTGGACGCTGAAGTTCGGCACGCGCAGGTTCTGGTAAGAGTTCAACTTCATCGCTTCACTCCTCGTCGTCAGGATTATCGCTACAGGGTGACGCAACGTTATGGGGCGACCCGTTGCAGGACGTGTGATTGCCGCAGGCACGGTGGCGGTGCTCCAGATCACGACTCTACCCTGTGGCGTAGATTCCCGGTTAGTTGGCGTTATTTGACGGGCCAATCTAGTGAGCTGGCTCATAGCATTGACATGAACCGCCGCAAGCAGAGGCGCTGGCGGATGGACATCACGGGAGAGAGTCGAAGAGCTCCGACCCACGGGTCGGATCCACTGGCAGGCCCCCCGCGTTGAGATGCCGTTTCCCGAGAGACCTCGGATCCGGCAAATCGATGCGGTCGTGCAATCGCACGCCCGCCTACAGCGCGCTCGAAGGCACTCACCAACGCAATGAATGGGAGTACACCAATGACCGACATGGCAACTACGACAACCACAGCAGAACGTGACTTCGTCGCCGATCACACCGTCGAACGCGATAAGAGCCCGATGATCGGCGGCGATAACGCGTTCAAGGTCGCGGTCTTCGGGGCGAACGTGACGACAGGCCAGGGAGGGCTGAACCTGGCCGAGAACACGATCAAGCTGGGCAACTGGGCCGAGGTCGAGCAGCTTGCGCAGAAGGCAGACCGCTACGGCGTCGACGGATTCATCCCGATCGCCCGGTGGATGGGACTCACGGGCCCTGAAGGTCCTTGGGGCCGCCAGTTCGAGACGTTCACCTGGGCGGCGGGCCTGGCGGCGGCGACGAAGAACATCCAGATCTTCGCCACCTGCCTCATCCCGTTCATCCACCCGATCATGGCCGCGAAGATGATGGCCACGGTCGACCACATCAGCGGCGGACGGATGGGCCTGAACGCGACGGCTGGCTATTTCAAGCCCGAGTACGCCATGTTCGGCGTGCCGGTGCCCGAGCACGACGTACGCTACGAGCTCGCCGACGAGTGGATGACCATCGTTGAGCGGCTCTGGTCGAACGACGAGATCGAGTTCGACTTCGACGGAGAATTCTTCCAACTGGAGGGTGCGCAGTCGCACCCGAAGCCGGTGCAGACGCCGGGTCCCATGGTGATGAGCGCAGGCTCGAGCCCCGCCGGCCAGCAGTTCGCGTTCAAGCACGCGAACATCCTCTTCGCGGCAATCACGAGTGTTGCGCACAGCGCTGAGGTCACACCGAAGCTGCGGGCGAACGCCAACGCGGCGGGCCGCGAGGACCTCGGGCTGTGGTCCGGTGTCCACATCATCTGCAAGGACACCGAGAAGGAGGCGCGCCAGTACCTCGAGTACGTCGAGGAGAACGGTGACTATGAGGCCGCGCTCAAGTACAAGCACATCATCATGAACGGCGACTCACGCGGCTGGAGCTGGGACCACTACAAGAAGTCTGAGGACCCGAAGCAGGACGAGACGATCAAGACGTTCTTCCGCGCCGGCCTCGTTCCGCTCGTTGGCACGCCGGAGATGATCGTCGAGGGTCTGCAGAAACTGCAGGACTCGGGCATCACCGGCGTCTGCACCGGACTCGTCGACTACGACGAGGGCCTGGACCGGATGAACGAGCAGATCTTCCCGCTGATGCGCGAAGCCGGCCTGCGCGCCTGACGACGACTGGCCATTTACGGAGGAGAGACTTCAGATGACATTTCCTGACCCAAAGAAGTTCCGTCTCGTCGTGGCGGGCACGACCGAGTCGGGCGAGACCGACTTCATCGAGCCAGGCCCTGCCGCCGAGTTCGACTTCCCCGGCGTGTCCGCGGGCGCGTTCTACTGGGCCGTCGACGGCGGCCACAGCAAGGAAAACTTCGGCGCTCCGCCCAGCAAGGTCGCGCTGGCCGGACCCAATGGATCCACCTTCGGGGTGAGTAGTTTCCCCGCGCACTCCTCTGGAGAGGTCGATGCGGCGACGCTCGATGAGAGCATGACCGCCACCGAAGACGATGGAGACGCCGGCATGCATGCCAGCGACACGATCGACTACGAGGTCGTGATCTCGGGCAAGGTCGACCTCGTGCTCCCCGGCGGCAAGAAGCGCACGCTTGTGCCGGGCGACCTGCTGGTGATGGCGGGCGTCCCCCACGCCTGGAAAAACCCGTACGACGAGGACTGCGTCTACATCGTTGTAACGGTCGGCTTCAACACCCCGGAGGCGACGTCGTGAGCTCGACTTCACCCGGCAAGGCGCTGAGGGCTGTCTTTGAGAGCAAAGAGACGGCGCTGATGCCGTTCGGTGCCCTGCCGATCCATGCGCAAATGGCGGAGCACGCCGGCTTCGGCGCGTTCCAGCTCTCGGGTGGCATGTCCGCCTGGTGGCAGGGCGTTTCCGACACGGGCTGGCTCACCATGACCGAGGTCGTCGAACACGCGAAACGCACGGCCCGCGCTGTGGACATTCCCATTTACTGCGACGCCGACACCGGCTTCGGAGCGCCGATCAACGTGCAGCGCACCGTTATGGAGTTCATCGATGCTGGCGTCGGCGGCATCCATATCGAGGATCAGCGCGAGCCGAAGAAGTCAGGCGGCATCGCGGGGATCGAGCTGGTCTCGGACGCCGAGGCGATCGGTCGCCTCAATGCCGCGGTCGACGCACGCGACAAACACGATGAAGACTTCGTGATCGTCGCGCGCACCGACGGATACGGCGCGGCCGGCGGCGGAATTGACGAAGCGATTCGCCGGGCACAGCTGTACAAGGCCGAGACCGGCGCCGACGTGATCTTCTTCGAGGGCTTCCACACATGGGAGCAGACAGAACTCGCGCTAAAGGAGACTCCCGGGCCCGCATACGCCATCGGGGTTCCGATGATCGGGCGCAAGACCGTCGCCGAGATGACCGCCATCGGTCAGGCCATCCAGCCCGTGCCCTTTGTGCTGCCCGGCATCAACGAGGTGTGGCGACTTCTTATGCAGGTGAAGGAGTCCGGCGAGGCGACGCCGGTCGCCGAGTACATCGACCGTATGACCGAGGACACCGACGGCATCGGCTGGGGTGCGATGTTCGGTCGACCCTCGACCGACTACGTGCGTGAGACGGAAGAGAAGTTCCTTCCGCAGGACTCGCGCCGTGACTATGACAACAGTGTCCACGTGGGAGAGAGCTACTGATGAGTGAACAGCTTGAATTTAAGGACCGGGTGGCGATCGTCACCGGCGCAGGGCAGGGGATGGGGCGCGAGCATGCCAAAATGCTTGCCTCCCGCGGGGCGCGCGTCGTCGTCAACGACCTCAACGCGGCCAATGCTGCCGAGGCGGTAGCCGAGATCATCGAAGCCGGCGGCACAGCGGTGGTTGACACCCATAACGTCGTCACCGGCGCGTCCGACATCGTCCAGACGGCGCTCGATGCATTCGGGCAGCTGGACATCGTCGTGAACAACGCCGGCATCAACGCCTTCGGTCGCTTCTGGGAGATGGACTCCGACACGTGGTGGCGCATCTTCGACGTCGCCGTGAAGGGTGTGGTGGAGGTGACGCGTGCCGCGATGCCGCACCTGATCGCCTCGGGCAGCGGACGCCTGATCAACATCTCGTCCAACGGGGTCATGGGAGTGCCGACAGACACCGCCTACAACGCTGCGAAGGCCGCGATCTGGGGGCTGAGCATCAGCCTCGCCGCCGAGGCGCGAGAAGTCGGGGTCCAGGTAACCACACTGATGCCGGTTGCGTTGACGCCGATGACCGAGGACGCGTTCCCGAACCCGGTCATCCAAGACGCCATGCGCACCACGGTTCCACCCAGCGCTGTATCTGCCTTCGTGACGTGGCTGGCTCATCAGGACACCACAGTGTACGGCGAGACGTTCGAGATCGCCGGGGTCGCAGCCGGCCGCGTGGCAATTGCCGGCATGCCGCGAATGAAGGTCGAGGTGCCCACGCCAGAGGCGTGGGCCGACAGCGGGGATGCGCTCATGAAGGACGGCGAACTGCGTCAGTTCCGCAACGCGAGCGAGTCGTTCCGCGACCAGATGGTGTATCTGGCGCCCGAGCTCGACGCGGTGCTCCCCGCCGACGCAGCGGACGTGTCGAGGTGACCGCGATGTCTGTGGCAGAGAAGGAAGGACTAGTCATGATTCAGAACAGGTTGCGCGGTTTCGATGCCGATCCGATGATCGTGCGTCAAACGTTCGCGCAGTTCCCTTCGGGCGTTGCGGCACTTGCAGCCGATATCGACGGCGCGAAGCACGCGCTCGTCGCATCGTCCTTCATGGTCGGTGTGTCCCTCGAACCGTGCCTTGTCGCCGTCGCGGTGCAGAAGACGTCCGAGACATGGGAGCACATCTCGAAGGCCAGCCGCCTCGGCGTCTCAATCTTCGGGAAGGGGCAGGGCGGGCTCACTCGACAGCTCGCCAGCAAGAATCGCGCCGCGCGGTTCGAGCAGGTCGCCATCGAGGCCAGCGACGACGGAGCTGTCTTCATCGACGGGGCGGCGCTGTGGCTCGACTGCTCGATCTCCTCGGTCTCGGAAGCCGGCGATCACTGGATGGTACTGCTCGAAGCGCACCGGCTCGGTGCCGGTGAGAACGAGCCGCTCGTCTGGCACGGTTCAACGTTCCGCGAGCTCGCGGATCCTCCTGCAGCCCGCGCCGCGTAACGGAATCGATCCCATCAACTCCGCGCCGCATCGTCGGTGCACCGGAAGAAAGAGGTACCCATGGGCCGTTTGGACAATAAGGTCGCCATTGTTACGGGCGCAGCAGTCGGGATGGGCGCCGAACACGCACGCTTGTTCGTGGAGGAAGGCGCGAAGGTCGTCATCACCGACCTCAACGAGAAGGACGGTGCTGCCCTCGCGGAGGAACTTGGCGAGAACGCGTTCTTCGTGAGTCACAACGTCGCCGATGCCGACTCGTGGGCAGCTGTCGTGGCGGCAACTGCCGAGAAGTTCGGTCCCGTCACGGTACTCGTGAACAACGCCGGGCTCTCGGGCCCCAACGCGTTCACAGCGGACCTCGACCCGGAGACGTTCAGCAAGGTCGTCGCGGTCGATCAGACCGGGGTGTTCCTGGGAATGCGCGCTGTGCTGCCCGGCATGATCGAGGCTGGTGGCGGCTCGATCGTCAACATCTCATCTGCAGCGGCGATGGCGCACTTGCCGGGGACGCCCAACGTGGCGTACACGGGTGCCAAGGCAGCCGTCCGGGGCATGACCAAGGCCACCGCGATCGAATACGGGCCGCACAATGTGCGCGTCAACTCGGTTCACCCCGGCGCGATCCTCACACCGATGGCGAAGAATCTGAACGACGCCGAGACGCTGGACGAGATCGCTCAGACGCTCCCGATCCGCCGGTTCGCCGATCCGCGGGAGGTCTCGTACGCGGTGCTGTTCCTCGCATCCGACGAGGCTTCCTACATAACCGGCAGCGAACTGGTCGTCGACGGCGGACGCTTGGCCGAGTAAGAGGGCTCGCGCGTTGGCGGGTGTGGCTCCGCCCTTCTCACTCAAGAGAAGGGCGGAGCGCACTTGCGAAAGTGTGAGTGGCCTCGACCGATCAGGCGTCGGTCGCGATCGGCAATGCGAAGGGCCAGCCTTGTACCCTCGGCCGGCCGAACGCCTGCCGGTTTACCGCCAAGGAAGCGTTCCCAGTGTGAGGAGAGGAAATGAGCACGATCAACCGATCCCTTGGTGTCAGGTGTTTCTCTGACGCTGAAAATGGCATCCCTGCGGCCCACGTCGTCGTCGCTGCCGTCGTCCAATGGCGGGGCAGGATTGCCTTGTTCAGAAGGAGCCGTCAGGTTGGCCACGACAGTGGCCTTTGGCACTGCATCACGGGATTTGTGGAAGCCGGGGCAACGCCCGAACAGCAGGCTCTTGAAGAGTTGTTTGAAGAAACTGGGCTGCAGGCCAAAGACCTCCTTGACCTCCGGCAGGGACCGGTTCTGGTGGTCACCGATGGCTCGGGAGCTCCCTGGCTGGTTCACACCTTTACTGCCCTGACATCCCGCCGACGATTAAGAACCAACTGGGAACACGACTCATACCGGTGGACTGCCCCGCACAAGGCAAAGCGCTTTACTAATCGGGTCGCCTGGCTGGACGAAGTGCTCGACGCAACCGGCCATTGCCCCGTTACCGTCCCGGCAGCACAGCCACGGACCAACATAAAACAGCTAGATCAGCGAGTGAGTCAATGAAAGCCATTACCGAAGTGAGCGCCTCTTCTGTCGGTAGTCACCCAGTGCCGGGCGCCGTCGTTGTGCCTCAAATCGGCGCCGCCGTCCGGCTTGAAGGCGTAGTTGAGCATGGTGATGCCCGCGGCCGCGAGCTTGGTTATCCCACGGCCAACATCTCCATGCCTAACGCGAAGATCCGGGACGGCGTCTGGGCGGGCACTGTCTGCCTTGGGCCGGAAGGGCTGGGCGAGACATATGCTGCCGCTGTCTCGGTGGGGCGCCGCCCGACGTATTACCGCAAAGGAACGCGCCTGCTCGAAGCCCACCTTCTGGACTACACCGGTGACTTGTACGGTCGCAACGTTATGGTGAGTCTGCACGTTTACATACGCCCCCAGCGCAGATTCCACGGAACCGATGAACTGGTAACCCAGATCAGGGACGACGTGGCCAGCGCGCGTTCCTGGGCCATGGGTGCTGACGAGGAATTTTGGTCGTGAGAGATCAGAGGCGACGATCCGAAGGCGCCGCATTGGACCGACGGTTCACAGCCGAACCTCTTACCCCCAGGCAGTGGCGGCTGCCGGCCCAAACGGGCGCAGCCGCTGCCGCCCACGCCCCCGTAAGCCACTCGACGACACTCAACCGAGCAACGCTCAGCAAACACGGCGCATGGAGCCTGCTGATCAACGCACTGGTAGAAATCCGGCACGACGGCCAAGTCATCAGAACTGGCGTCGTCGAAGACGCCATGCCTGACTCTTCCGTACTCTGGATCGCCGCGGACGCCGATGGCCCGCGCCAAATGTTTGAAGCATCCCAGGGACACCAGGTGTGGGTCACGCCGCAGGAACTGCCCGACGGCCTTCGCTACCGGATGACTAAGAACCAGATCTTCAGAGGCGCATCCACTCGCAACGCATAAGCAATCACCCATAGCCAGGCAGCTGAACCTTCAACAGGCAATTGTGCCGGCGAATCCCAAGGATTCTGAAGATAGCCGAAAGCGCGCCAGCACTTCCTGCAGAACTCTCATGGGGTCGGTGCTCCCGTTTGTTTCCCTGGGAGGCGAGGGACCGGCCACAGCGGCACGGCCAGTTGCGCCATCACAGCGGTCAGGCCGGCGCCGCCGATAACCAGCGCGGTGTTGGCCAGGGCGGTGCTGGAGACGAGGGCGTCGGCCAAAACACCCTGGCGCCCGAAGACGGCTGAACTCATGGTTGCTCCTTCTCATTGCCCGGCAGACTTCGTCGGCCAAACCATTCGTTTCAAGGCTAAAATTTCGATTTCCCCGAGATCCTGTATGTGAATGGGGCAGATTGCTCATCGGTCCAAACTTCATATGAACTCCTCCTTTCGAAGAGCCTTCTTTCGGACCCGGCAGGGTGCACCCAAAGAACGGACCCGTCCTTTGTCACCGCGTCCACAATGCCTGAACAGATTGTTCTGCCGTTCAAGCGGACATCGATGCTAACGCCTTCGAGTGCGGCCCATTCCTCA
This sequence comes from Actinomycetota bacterium, assembly GCA_051751385.1. GTDB lineage: Bacteria > Actinomycetota > Actinomycetes > Actinomycetales > Micrococcaceae > Crystallibacter. The sequence goes on from JBNJKW010000004.1 coordinate 376,337, forward strand.
ACTTTTATTGGCTTCATTGCAGGCAGTTGCGAGGTCTTCTTCATAAGAAACTGCTTTCTAAATGTGAGTCTCCAGTGATTTCGAATCAGATTGTTTTGTACTGCGGGCAATGGATGGAAGAGGTGGCTTGACAGCGTATGGCGCTGGGGGCCGGGACGGGGAGGGCACCGGCTAGGCTCCGGCGTCCTCCCCCTTCCGTGCCAGCCCGTCCAGCAAGATGATGGCTGTGTCTCCGGAGAGGTCCTCGTAGGTGTATTCGGTGGAGGGGCGGAACCATCGGCCGGTCAGCCAAATCGAGTCGCGCATTAGCCGGTGCACCACCTTGGGGTCCAGCTCCTTCCCGAACACGCCCTCCAGGATGCCGCGCCCAAGCGTATCCACCCAGATGCGGGCGATGTCCGAGCCTGCCTGACGAATGTCCTCGGCGCCGGCCAGCGTGGAGATGAGGGCTGCCTCGTTCTGGTAGACCTGAGTGGCGCTGGGATGGTCCCGGATGATCTCGAGGGAGACCCTTATCAGGCTCTCCACCGCGGCCCTCGGATCCTGACGTTCCTGGAGCACCCGCTGGTATCGTCCGTGCAGATCTTCCAGGTAGCTGCGCAGGATCTCGGCCACGATCTCGTCCTTGGAAACGAAATGGTGGTAGAGGCTGCCGGAGAGGATGCCGACGGCATCCGCGATCTCGCGCACTGAGGTGCCCGCCACGCCGCGGGCAGCGAAAAGCGCTGCCGCGCTGTCGAGGATGACGGTACGCCGGTCCTGCCCTGTGTGCCCGGGCGTTTTTTCACTCATCCTGCTCACCTGCTCGGCTCATGTCGCGATAGAGAGAGACAGCCGGTTCCCGTGCCTCCAACCCGCAGACTACCTTACCAACCAAGCGCTTGCTACACTCGGGAAATCACCGTGGCGCTACCCGGCCCACTTGCCGGCGCCCGCGGTGCAAATCCTTGGAAAACCTCGAAGAAGTTGGTGGAAAACGTGGCAGATAAACGAATGAGCGAGGACGAGGTCATCTCCCAGCTCAGTTCCGGCATGACGCTGGGTATCGGCGGCTGGGGCTCGCGCCGCAAGCCGATGTCGCTGGTGCGCGCCTTGCTGCGCTCCGACATCACTGATCTGACAGTGGTCTCCTATGGCGGCCCTGACATCGGCCTGCTGGCCGCGGCGGGGAAGATCCGGCACCTGGTGACCAGCTTTGTCTCCCTGGATTCGATCCCGCTCGAACCCCAGTTCCGCCGCGCCCGGGAGACAGGGGGGTTCACCCTCACCGAATACGACGAGGGCATGCTGCAGTGGGGGCTCTATGCCGCGGGAATCAATCTGCCGTTCCTGCCCACGCGGGCCGGACTGGGCTCGGACGTGACGCGGGTGAATCCGGAGCTGAAGCTGGTGGCGGACCCCTACAACGGGGAGGAGCTGGTGGCGGTTCCGGCGCTGAAGCTCGATGCCGCCTTCGTGCACATGAACCGCGCCGATGCCCGCGGCAATGCCCAGTATCTGGGCCCGGATCCCTATTTCGACGACCTCTACTGCATGGCCGCAGAGCGTGCCTACGTCTCCTGCGAAAAGGTGGTCCCCACCGCCGAGCTCGGCCAGGGACACCCGGCCAGCCTGGTGATCTCGCGGTGGATGACAGCAGGCGTGGTGGAAGCCCCCAACGGCGCCCACTTCACGTCCTGCGTCCCGGACTATGACAGGGACGAATCCTTCCAGGCCGAGTACGCCGCGGCATCGGCGGACCCGGAGGCATGGGAGGGCTTCCACCTCCGCTATCTGGCCGGAAGCGAGAAGGACTATCAGCAGGCAGTGACAGCACGGAAGAAGACGGAGAACGCAGCATGAGCGAGATCACCAGGGCAGAAGTATGCGTCGCGGCGGTGGCCGATGCCTGGCGTGGGGACGGGGAAATCGCTGCCAGCCCGATGGGCCTGGTTCCGCTGGTCGGCGCCCGGCTGGCCCGGGCGACCTTTGCCCCTGACCTGCTGCTCTCCGACGGGGAAACACTTTTCATTGAAGGCAACTGGGCCGTGGGGTCCAAGGCCGATCCCGAACAGGTTGAAGGCTGGGTGCCCTTCCGCCGCATCTTCGATCTCGCCTGGGCCGGACGCCGGCATGTCATGATGGGCGCCAGCCAGATCGACAGGTACGGAAACACCAACATCTCCGCCATCGGCAGCTATGACCGGCCGACCCGCCAGCTGCTCGGCGTGCGCGGTGCTCCCGGAAACACCATCAGCCACACCACCAGCTACTGGATCCCCCGGCACAGTCGGCGGGTCTTCGTGCCTGCGGTGGACACGGTCTCCGGTATCGGCAACGACCGTGCCGCGGAACTGCCCAAGGCCAGTGCCGCCCGGCACGAACTGCGCCGCGTGGTAACCAACCTGGCCGTGCTGGACTTCGCGGGCTCCGGGCAGATGCGCCTGGCCTCGGTGCATCCCGGTGCCACGGTCGAGGAAGTCCAGCAGGAGACCGGCTTCGACCTGGTGATCGAGGGCGAGGTCCCCACCACCCGGCTACCGGACGAGCACGAACTCGACCTGATCCGCACCGTCCTGGACCCCTCCGGCCTGCGTAACAAAGAGGTCCGGTAGATGACGGCGACGCTGCATCCGGCGCTGGCCACGCCGTTGTGCCGGCTCTTCGGCACCCGCTACCCCTTGGTGCAGACAGGCATGGGCAACGTTTCCGACGCCTGCCTCACCGCAGCAACCGTGGAGGCAGGAGCCATGGGTTTCCTGGCGGCCGTGCTGCTTACACGCAGCCAGCTCGCCGATGCCCTGGCCAATGTGGCCGGCCTGACCGAAAAGCCCTTTGGCGTCAACATCCGCGCCGGCCAGGATGATGTGCACGCCATGGTGGAGACCGCCCTGGAAGCGGGAGTGCGCATCGTCTCCTTCGCCGGTGCGCCCACTCCCGAGCTGATGAAGCAGCTCAAGGACGCGGAGGCAGTGGTGGTACCCACCGTCGGTGCCCTCCGGCACGCCAGGAAGGTGGCCGACCTGGGGGTCGACGCCGTCATCGTCCAGGGCGGTGAGGGCGGCGGGCACACCGGGAGCATACCCACGATGTTCCTGGTGCCCCAGATTGCCGCAGCCGTCGACCTGCCGGTGATTGCCGCCGGGGGCTTCCACGACGGACGCAGCCTGGTCACCGCCCTGAGCATGGGCGCCGTCGGCGCCGCCATGGGAACCCGCTTCCTGCTGACCCGGGAAAGCCCTGTTGCGGACGAGATCAAACGGCTGTATCTGGGCACGCCGCTGGACGGCACAGTGCTGACCGATCAGGTGGACGGCATGCCGCAGCGGGTCATCGACACCGGGCTGGTCCGGCGGCTCATCCGCCAGCCCCGGCTGCGCCGGGCCGTGGGGTCGGTTCGGAACGCATGGGAACTGAAGAAACTGACGGGCCTGTCCGTTCCCGCCATGCTCCGCGAAGCAGCGGCCATGCGGCGCGGCCAGGACAAGTCCCTGGGCCAGCTGCTCATGGCGGCGAACTCGCCCATGCTCTACCGGGCCGGGCTCATCGACGGCACCCCGGAGCGGGGCGTGCTGGCCACCGGACAGGTAGTGGGACTAATCGAGGACCTGCCGCCCGTGGCGGAACTCATCGAACGCATTATGGCCGACGCCTCAGGGATTCTGGGCGCGCTGACGGAAGGCAGGACAGATGGCAGCGCATGAATGGGAAGGGCGGGCACTGGGGTCCCGGCGGATGCGCTATGGGGCCGACGACGTCATCAGCTACGCCCTGGCCGTGGGTGCCGATCCGGCGCAGCTGGACCTGGTGCTGGAACGGGAGCTGCGCGTGCTGCCCACCTTCGCCCTGACCCTGGGGCAGTGGGCCCCGGACGTCCTGGGCAGTGCAGGGGTTTTCGACGTCGGACGGGCCCTGCACGGCAGCCACCGGCTCACCCTGCACGGCGAGCTTCCGCCCGAGGGCGAGTTCGACCTGGAAGGGGAAGTGCTTCATGTCTGGGACAAGGGCACGGCTGCGGTGTTCGAGATTGCCGTGCGGTGCAGGTGGTTCGAGTCTGTTTATTCGGTGTTCGCCCCCGGCGCCGGCGGCTTTGGTGGAGACCGGGGGCCGCGCGCCGAGGACTCCGGCCCCGGCCCCGAATTCCTGCATACCTCAGTTCCTACCCACCGCTGGCAGCCGGCCCTCTACCGGCTTTCCGGAGACCGCCACCTGATCCACATAGATCCCGAGGCCGCCCGCAGGATCGGCCAGCCCGCCCCGATCATGCACGGGTTGTGCACCCTGGCCACCGCCGCGCTGGGCCTTGCCGGTGCTGCCAATGTACATCCCTGCGATCTGCGCCACCTGGAGGCTCGCTTTAGCGCCCCCGTGCTCCCCGGCCGGACGCTGCACGTCAGCGCGACCGGTGAAGGCCCGGCGAACCTCGGATTCGAAGTCGCTGTCGACGGCCAGCCGGTCATTGACCGTGGCCGCGCCCGTTTCGCGGCCCCCGGGAGCAATTCCTCCCCCAGCATCGACAACCAAGCGCTTGCTTGGTAACTTTTAATGAGCACAGGAACGTAGGAGCAAAAGATGGCCAATCCCGCCCGTCCAGTCCCCGGACACAATCTGCTCGCCGACCAGTCGGTGGTCGTCACGGCGGCCGCTGGCACCGGCATCGGACAGAGCACTGCCCGCCGCGCCCTCGAGGAAGGGGCAGTGGTCACCATCAGTGACTGGCATGTGGCGCGGCTTGCCGAAACCGAGCAGAAACTCTCAGCCGATTTCCCCGGACGGGTCACCTCCGCGGTCTGCGATGTCACCCGGGAAGAGGACGTCACCGCCCTGTACCGGCACGCCGCCGAAGCCTGGGGCCGGATCGACGTCGCGGTGAACAACGCCGGCTTGGGCGGGGAAGTCTCCCTACTGGAGATGACCGACGAACAGTGGTTCCGAGTGCTGGACGTAACCCTCAACGGCACGTTCCGCTGCACCCGCGCCGCCCTGCGCTACTTCAGTGAAGCCGGCCGCGCAGGCGTCATCGTCAACAACGCGTCGGTGCTGGGCTGGCGGGCCCAGCGCGGACAGGCCCACTACGCCGCCGCCAAGGCAGGCGTCATGGCCCTGACCCGCTGCGCGGCCGCCGACGCCGCCGACCTCGGCGTACGGGTGAATGCCGTGGCGCCCAGCATCGCCCTGCATCCGTTCCTGGCCAAGGGCTCCAGCCCTGAACTGATCGAGCAGCTCGGACGTCAGGAAATGTTCGGCCGCGGCGCGGAGCCGTGGGAGATCGCCAACGTGATCATCATGCTGGCTAGCGGCTACACCGGCTACATGACCGGCGAAGTGGTTTCCGTCAGCTCGCAGCACGCCTAGCCGCAGCCCAGACCAAGGAAAGTTGGACATCCCGTGATACACACACAGACACCGGCCCCCGGGATCGTGGAAGTCATCGTCGACAACCCGCCGGTCAACGCCCTGCCTGCCGCCGGCTGGTTTGACCTCGCCCGCGCCATCCAGGAGGCAGGTGCCGATCCGCGGACCAAAGCGGTGATCCTGCGCGCCCGCGGCCGCGGCTTCAACGCCGGCGTCGACATCAAGGAAATCCAGCGGGACAGCGGACACGAGAGCTTGATCCAGGCCAACCGCGGCTGCTTCGCCGCCTTCAAGGCGGTCTATGACTGCCCCGTGCCGGTGATCGCGGCGGTCCACGGCTTCTGCCTCGGCGGCGGAATCGGTCTGGTGGGCAACGCGGACGTCATCATCGCCAGCGAAGATGCCACCTTCGGCCTCCCCGAGGTGGACCGCGGGGCACTGGGAGCGGCCACCCATCTGTCCCGCCTGGTACCCCAGCACAAGATGCGCGCCATGGTCTACACCTCCGAAACCGTCACCGCCGCGCAGCTGCACGGCTACGGATCGGTGCTCAAGGTGGTTGCTGCAGATGCGCTGGAGGAAGCGGCGCGGGAACTGGCAGTGGATATTGCCGCCAAGAGCCCGCGGGTGATCCGGGCCGCCAAGGAATGCCTCAACGGCATCGATCTCTGGGACGTGGACCGCAGCTACCGCTATGAGCAGGGCTTCACCTTCGAATTGAACCTCTCCGGCGTCTCCGACGAACTGCGCGCCTCTTTCGGCGCCGAAGAGCGGGCCTGAACATGGACCTGACCTACTCCGCAGCGGAAGAAGCATTCCGGGCCGAAGCACGTGCCTGGCTGGAGGCGAACGCCCCCGCCGAACCCCTGCCCTCTGGCGACACCGCCGAAGGCTTCGCCGAGCACCTGCTGTGGGAGAAGAAACTCTTCGAGGCCCGCTGGTCGGTGGTCTCCTGGCCGGCCGAATACGGGGGCAGGGACGCCAGCATCTGGGAGTGGCTGATCTTCGAGGAGGAATACTACCGGGCCGGCGCCCCGCAGCGCGTGACGCAGAACGGCATCTTCCTCCTGGCCCCCACCCTCTTCACCTTCGGGACCAGGGAACAGCGCGACCGCATCCTGCCGGCCCTGGCTGCCGCCGAGCAGCTGTGGTGCCAGGGCTGGTCCGAACCGGGAGCAGGCAGCGACCTGGCCGGGATCACCAGCCGTGCCGTCCGGGACGAGGCAGCCGGCGGCTGGCGGGTCTCCGGCCAGAAGACCTGGACTACCCGAGGAGCCTTCTGCACGCACCTGTTCGGTCTGTTCCGCACCGATCCGGACTCCGAACGCCACCGCGGACTGACCTACCTGCTGATCCCGCTGGACGCCGACGGCGTCACCGTGCGCGGATTCAACCGGCTGGACGGCGACGAAGGCTTCGCCGAGGTCTTCTTCGACGAGGTGTTCGTGCCCGACGCCGACGTGCTGGGCGAAGTGGGCCAGGGATGGCAGGTGGCCATGGCCACCACTGGCTCCGAGCGGGGTCTGAGCCTGCGGTCGCCGGGGCGCTTCCTCTCCGCTGCCTCCCGGCTGGTCGACCTGGCGGGACAGAAGCCGCAGGCCGCGGCCTCCGAGGCCATCCGGCAGCGGATCGCCCAGTCTTGGATCGACGCCCAGGCCTATCAGCACTTCACGCTCCGCCAGGTCACGGATATGGCCGAGGGACGCGAGCCGGGCTCCGAATCCAGCCTGAACAAGCTCTTCTGGTCCACCCTGGACATCAGCCTGCACGAGACTGCGCTCGAACTGCTGGGGCCCGAGGCCGAGCTGGACGGCCCCTGGAACCGCGGCTTCCTCTTCTCCCTCAGCGGGCCCATCTACGCCGGAACCAATGAAGTCCAACGAACCATAGTGGCCGAGCGCCTGCTCGGCCTGCCAAGGAAGTGAACCCATGAGATTCGCCGTAGGGGCTGAACAAGCCGAGCTCGCACAGATGCTCCGCGAGGTACTGGGCGAAGAATGCACTCCGGAAACCGCCTGCAGCGCGGATCCAGAGGTCCGTGCCGGTATTTGGCGGGTCTTCACCGAAACCGGCGCCGCCGGACTGCTGGTCGGCGAGGACCTGGACGGGCTGGGCGTGGACGAGACCTATCTGGTTGCGGTGATGGAACAGGCAGGCTACGTCGCGATGCCCGGCCCCCTGGCCGAAACCCTCGCGGGTTCCCGCCTGCTCTCTGCCGACCCGTCCGCGCAGGCGCTGCTCAAGGGCGTCCTTGCCGGGACGGACACGCTGGCCGCCGATCCTGCGCAAAGCGGCCAGGCAGCTTACCTGCAGGGCTCCGCGGCCCTCCTGGTCGGCGGCTGGAATGGGGCAGGCACCGTGACGCTCGGCGAGGGCTACACGGTCACGCCCCTGCCGGCCATGGACCCCAGCCGCGCCCCGGGCCGGTACGGCGGCGGCACCCGGCGCCCGCTCGAAGTCTCCGCGAATGCCGTCGGCACCTACCGGCGCACGGGCATCCTGGCCACCGCCGCACAGCTGATCGGGCTGTCCCGGCGGATGCTGGATCTCTCCGTGGCTTACGTGGCGGAGCGGCGCCAGTTCGGGGCCCCGATCGGTTCCTTCCAGGCCGTCAAGCACCAGCTGGCCGACGTAAAGCTGGCCATCGAGTTCGCGGCGCCGCTGGTGCAGCTGGCAGGCTACAGCATGGCCGCCGGGGACGGCCGCGAGGAAATGAACGTGGCCATGGCCAAGGCCGCGGCTTCCGATGCAGCGGCCAAGAGTGCCAGGACGGCCATCCAGGTCCACGGCGCCATGGGCTACACCACCGAATACAGTCTGCACGTCTACGCCAAGCGCGCCTGGGCGCTGAAGCATGCCTGGGGCTCCGCAAATGAACACCGCAGCACCGTCGCCACCCTGCTGGGCGTCGGCACGGGCACCCGCAACCGGAAAGGAACAAGCAATGACTGACACAGCGCCGGCCGTGGCCCCGGCTGGCATGGACGAGCCCGTGGTCACCTACACGGTTCGCGACGAAGCGGCCTGGGTGGTGATGAACCGGCCAAAGTACCGCAACGCGCAGAATTCGGCCATGACCTATGCGCTCGACGATGCCTTCTACCGTGCCGCGAACGACGACGACGTCAAGGTGGTGGTGCTCGCCGGCGCCGGCGAGCACTTTTCCGCCGGACACGACATCGGCAGCCCCGGCCGGGACATCGACAAGAGTTTCGAGCGCCGCGCCGGACTGTGGTGGGACCATACCGGCAAGGAAGGCGCCGAGAGCCGCTACGCCCGCGAGTCCGAGGTCTACCTGGGCATGTGCCGCCGGTGGCGTGAACTGCCCAAGCCCATGATCGCCATGGTGCAGGGTGCCTGCGTAGCAGGCGGACTCATGCTCGCCTGGAGCGCGGACCTCATCGTCGCCTCCGAGGATGCCTTCTTCGCCGACCCGGTGGTCCGGATGGGCATCCCGGGCGTTGAATACTTTGCCCACCCCTGGATGGTCGGGCCGCGCTTCGCCAAGGAAATGCTCTTCACCGGGGACCGGATCCCGGCCCGGCGGGCCTACGAGTTGGGCATGCTCAACCGGCTGGTCGCCCGCGCCGCGCTGGAGGAGGAAACCACCGCGCTGGCCGCGCGGATCGCGGCGATGCCGCGCTTTGGCCTGGCCCTGTCCAAGCGTGCTGTCAACCAGGCCGAGGACCTGATGGGGATGCGCGCCGGCATGGATTCCGTCTTCGGACTGCACCACACAGCACACGCCCACAACGCCGAAATCGGACAGGGCTCCCTGGCCGGGCACGATGCCCGGTCGATGAAACAGCAGCAAGTATCTGACAGAGGGAGTGAACAATGAAAATTATCGTCCTGGTGAAGCAGGTGCCGGACACCGAAGAAGAACGAAAGCTGGATCCGGTAACCGGTGCTCTGGACCGCGAGGCCTGTGACAGGATCATCGACGAGATCAATGAGCGGGCGCTCGAGGCGGCGCTGACGTACAAGGACTCGCACAAGGGGACAGAGGTCGTCGCGCTGTCGATGGGGCCGGCCTCGACGAAGGAGGCCCTGCGCAGGGCTTTGTCACTGGGCGCGGATTCGGCGGTCCACGTCCAGGATGCTGCACTGGCCGGTTCAGACGTCGGCCGGACCTCGACTGTCCTCGCCGCTGCGCTGAAGGACCAGGGGTTCGACCTCATCATCGCCGGCAACGAGTCCACTGACGGCCGCGCCGGAGTGGTGCCGGCCATGGTCGCCGAGCACCTGGGCCTGCCGTACCTGGGTTCGCTGACTTCGGTCGGAATCTCGGAAGGTTCGGTGGACGGACAGTGCGGGTCCGAGAACGAAACCTTGAGCGTGCGTGCCTCGCTGCCTGCGGTCATCTCGATCACGGAGCGCCTGCCGGAGGCCCGGTTCCCCAATTTCAAGGGCATCATGACCGCCAAGCGGAAGCCGCTGGCAGTTGTCCCGCTTGCCGAACTCGACATCGATTCGTCGTCATTGGCGGCGTCGGGACGTTCGGTTGTGGTGAGCACAAGTGAACGTCCGCCGCGTACTGCAGGCACAAAGATCTTCGATGAAGGAAACGCCGGCGTCCAACTCGCCGAGTTCCTGGTCGCCGACCGTCTGATCTAGGGAGGAACTGACAATGCCCAACATTCTGGTATTAGTTGAAATTTCGAGCACGGGCGGGATCAACAGTGCCACCCCGATGCTGCTCGGCGCAGCTACAAAACTTGGAACCCCGGTGGCAGTAGTCGCCGCATCTCCCGGCCAGGGCAACGGACTGGTCGACGAGCTGGGCGCGCTCGGGGCAGAACACGTCTACCTCGTCGAAAGCGATCAGGTCGGCACACTGCTCATGGCGCCGCAGCTGGAGGCACTCTCGGCCGCCGCACTGGCGTTTCAGCCGGCTGCCATTCTCGCTGCCAATTCCGCCGAAAGCCGCAGCATCGCCGCCCGCTTCGCCGTACGTGCGGGTGCCGGGCTCATTGCCGATGCCGTCGATGTCCGTTTGGACGGTGGGCGGATCGTGGCGACGCATTCCGTCTTCGGCGGCGCCTACGCCGTTGAATCTACCGTCGAGGGTGGTCTGGCAATCGTGACCGTCCGCCAGGGGGCCATCGAGGACCGGGCACCGGCCACCACGCCGGAGGTCACCAAGGAGTCGCTGGAAATCGATGCCGGCTCTGCTGCGGTGATCGACGGCGTCGAGGCATCCACAGTGGTTTCCGGAAGGCCGGAACTGCGCGGTGCCACGACAGTTGTGTCCGGGGGCCGGGGGCTGGGTTCCAAGGAGAACTTTGCGCTCGTCGAGCAACTGGCGGATGCGCTCGGCGCCGCCGTGGGCGCCTCGCGCGCCGCCGTCGACGCCGGCTACGTGCCCCAGACATCACAGGTCGGCCAGACCGGGGTGACTGTTTCGCCGCAGCTCTACGTGGCACTTGGCATTTCCGGCGCGATCCAACATCGGGCAGGAATGCAGACCGCGAAGACCATTGTGGCAATCAACAAGGATGGTGATGCGCCGATCTTCGAGGTCGCGGACTTCGGGGTTGTCGGCGACGTCTTCACCGTCGTGCCGCAGTTGATCGAAGCAATCGAAGCGCGAGCTAAGTAGTACCTGATGTCTACCTCAACGAAAACCAAGCCGATTGCCAACGCCAACAAGTGGTTCAAGCTGGTCTGGATCATCCCGCTGGTGCTGGTGGTCCTGCTGGCCGTGGTCCTGCTGGCCCGGTGGCTGCGGGAACTGCCCGCTGTGCAGTCCTTCATGACGGACTACCCGGGGCAGTCGCACCTGCCGGAGAATGCACCTGTCGGACTGCCTGCCTGGCTCGGCTGGCAGCACTTCTTGAACGCGTTCTTCATGCTCTTGATCATCAGGTCCGGGTGGCTGGTCCGTACCACCACCCGACCCAAGGCGCACTGGACCCGGAATAACAAGGGCTTGATTCGGACAAAGAATCCGCCGGCGAAGATAAGCCTCGACTTGTGGTTCCATCTGTCGTTGGACGCCCTGTGGGTGCTGAACGGAATCGTCTTCTATGTCCTGCTCTTTGTCACCGGACAGTGGATGCGTCTGGTTCCGACCAGCTGGGACGTGGTACCGAATGCAGTCTCGACTCTTATCCAGTACGTCTCGCTGGACTGGCCGACGGAGAACGGCTGGGTCAACTACAACAGCCTCCAGCTCCTGGCCTATTTCACGACGGTGTTCATTGCCGCTCCGCTCGCGCTGATCACAGGCCTGAGGATGTCCAACGCGTGGCCGAAGTCTGCGGCAAAGCTGAACAAGATGTATCCGATCGAAGTGGCCAGGGCCATCCATCTTCCGGTCATGTTCTATTTCGTGCTCTTCATCATCATCCACGTCACGCTCGTCCTTGCGACCGGTGCACTGCGCAACCTGAACCACATGTACGCGGCGCGCGACGACGGCAGCTGGGTCGGTTTCTGGATCTTCGCAGCCTCATTGGTGGTGATGGTGATCGCTTGGATCGCAGCGAGGCCAATCATCCTAAGACCCATCGCGGCACTGACGGGCTCCGTGACGCGCTGAGGGCCTGAATCGGTGGAGTCGGTGCGGCTCATCCGGCTGAGCCGCACCTGCGAAACCTGTGCGGCTGGACCTGACGCTGGGCGAAGCCGCTGCCGGAGCTGCTGGTGCCGGCGTCGCCGCTGATTCCTCCCGGCCCCGATGGCCGGGACCGCGCCGGGACTTGTGACCGTGCCTGAATAGCCCTGCCAATCGGCAAACGGAGGGCTCGATGATGAGTGCACAGGAATCGGCGGGACCGGTGGACGGCCGCAATCTCGCCGTATTTGACCACGAGACCGACGTGTTGGTGATCGGGTACGGCTGCGCCGGGGCGCCGCCCGCCGGAGCTGGGCACTGCAGGTCGTACCCGGGCGGCGGAAGCAGCCCCGGCACGCCGCACAGTTACTACCGACGGCGGCCGGCCCAAACGCGCCCTAACCGGTCGGCCTGTGTCGGCAGCACAGGCCGCCGAGGATCGCTGGCCGTGCCCCGCAGCTACGGCTGGTGGGGCAGGGCCAGCGCCTGGACGGCCTCGGCGTACATCACGGCTTTCACGGTGCCCAGGGTGGCAGGATGCCCGGGCAAGTGTGCTGCGGCCAGCGCGGCCGCGTACCCGATCAGCTCCTCCTGTCCGACGGCGGCGTCGGCCAGTCCCGCTTCAGCAGCCTCCTCACCCCCGAAGCGTCGGCCGGTGAGCATGGCGTTCCGGGCGGTCAGGGGATCCAGCTTGCACTGGGCCAGGGCCGCCATCCCGGGGGGGAAGGGAATGCCGACGTGCACCTCGGGGAAGCAGAAGAAGCCGCGGTCCGCGCGCATCACCCGGTAGTCATGCGCCATTGCCAGCAACGCCCCGGCTCCGAAGGCATGCCCGTTGATGGCGGCAGCGGTGGGCAGCGGCAGGGTCAGGATCCGGCTGTACAGCTCCTGGACCGCCCGGACGTAATCCGCTTCCAGCACCACCGGCCCCTCGGACTCTGCAACGTCGAGCCCGTTCGAGTAGAACTTGCCGGTACCGGTGGTGACCATGGCAGGGGGCGGATCGGCCAGGACCTTGTCGAGCAGCTGGTCCAGCTCCTCCAGCCAGGCTAAGGTGAAACGGTTCTCGCCGCTGCCCAGGTCCAGGACAGCGACTCCGTGCTCTGTGTTGAGGCTAGGCATGGGCTTCCTCCGTAGGTGCGCTGATAGTTTGCAGCTCCCGCTTGAGAATCTTGCCCATGGCGTTGCGGGGTAGCCGGCCGGTGATTTCAACGGAGCGCGGGACCTTGTAGTTGGCCAGCCAGCGTCGACAATGTGCCACGACCTGCTCGGCGGTCAAGCCCGCCTCGGGGAGGGTTTCCACGTAGGCCTTGGCCACCTCACCCATCCGGTCATCGGGCACGCCCACCACCGCGCAGGCCACCACGCCCTCGATGCCGGAAATGGTGTTCTCCACCTCGGCGGGATACACGTTGAACCCACCCACGGTGAACATGTCCTTAATCCGGTCCACGATGCTCAGGTAGCCGTCCTCATTGAGGATGCCAATGTCCCCGGTGTGCAGCCAGCCGTCGGCGTCGATGGCCGCAGAGGTGGCTGCCGGATCATCCAGATAGCCCAGCATGACGTTCGGCCCGCGGACCAGCACCTCGCCGGCCACGTTGGCTGGCAGTTCCTGTCCGTCCGTGTCCGCGATTTTAACGTCGCAGGCCGCCGTAGGCAGGCCCGCCGTGCTGCTCACCGTTTCGACGGAGTCGCCCGGCCTGCACATGGTGACCACCACAGCCTCGGACAGCCCGTAGGCGGTGATCACATGGTCGACCTTGAGTTCTCCCCGCAGCCGATGCAGCAGACGCTCCGGAACCATGGCGGAGCCGAGTACCGCCACCCGCCAGCTAAGTTCGGCGGCGTCCGGACGGTCCGGGTGGTCCAGGATGGACTGGTGGATGGTGGGAGCCCCGGGCAGCACGGTGATGCCTTCCTCGCGCAGCAGCCTGAGTGTTTCGTCCAGGTCAAAGGTGGCCATCGGGTAAATGGTGGCGCCGCTGCCAAGGCAGACCAGGATGCCCACCTTGTATCCGAAGGTATGCGAGAACGGGCTGATGATCAGATAACGGTCATCGGAACGGACCTGTGCGTTGCCGGCCCAGGAGGTGGCCACGCCGAGGGTTTGGCGGTGCGCGGAGAGTACCCCTTTGCTTCGGCCGGTGGTTCCCGAAGTGAACACGATGTCGGCGACATCGTCCGGTTCCACCGAGCCGGCACGCTCCTGGAAATCCGTGGCAGAAACGTTGTCGGCCCGCGCCAGCAGTTCCGTCCAGGTCAGCAGCCCGGTCCTGGTCCGGTCCGGGAGTCCTTCGGCCGAGGGCAGCAGCACCACCGTCCGGAGGGCCGGCAAGCCGGGGATGAGCGGGGCAGGGCCTGAATAGCCCAGTTCCGCAGCAGCATCGGCAAGCAGTTCGAGATAGTCGGTCTTCAGGAAGCTCTCTGCCGCCATGAGTACCGTCGCCCGTGCCCGGCGCAGGATTTCATGGGCCTCGATTCCGCGGTACCGGGTATTCAAGGGCACGACGGCCGCACCCACGGAGGCCGCGGCCAAGGAGCCGATCACCCAGCGAAAGGTGTTGGGTGCCCAGAGCGCCACTCGGTCGCCGCGCTCGACGCCAAGGGACATGAGCCCGCGGGCGGCCAGGGCCACCTGTTCCTGCAGGCCGTCGAAGGTCAGGCGCACTTGGCCATCGACGACGGCCTCACGGCTGGCATAGTTCTGAGCGCTGAATCGAACCAGTTCCGGAATTGTCCTTGGCTCTGCCCTATCCTGCATTATTTGCCTTTCTTCTTGATCATGCACTGTTGCCTCTGCGAAGGCTCGCTTCAAGCGCCGTACCCGCCGTCGACGTCGAGCTTTTGTCCGCTGATGAACCCCGCTTGCGGCGAGGCCAGGAAGCACACGGAGGCAGCGATATCCGCCGCCGAGCCGTAGCGACGCAGCGGGATGTTGGCCGTGGCCGCTGCCTGGGCCCCCTGGTCGAAATCCCCCGATGCCATCAGCCGCTGTGCCATGCCATCGGTGAGCATGCCCGGCCCCACACAGTTCACCCTCACACCGTAGCGTCCCTCCTCAACGGCCAGCGCGCGGGCCAGCGCCTCGACGGCCCCCTTCGGCCCGCTGGAAAGGCCGTCCCGGGTGGGATAGCGAGGGCATGAGATCAGCTGCCGGCATGGCCGGGGCGCCCGCGATGATCTGCGGCTCCTCGTTTTCCAGCATGGAATGAACTCCCTCGTCCTGCAGGGGCGGATAACGGCTGCGACCGCAGGCCCCGGGGGACCGGCCGCAGTCCTCACCCTACCAAGCGCTTGCTACAAGAGCCAGTATGTTGTTCAATTCCTCACAGAGGTATTTCGACAAATCCGCTGTGAGAGGGAGAAGGACATGGACGCTACAGCCAATGCCGGCCACGGGGGCGGCGCGGTCCCGGTGGCCGGGAACGCGGACCCGGCGCTGCTGGCGGGCCGTGCCGTGATCGTCACCGGCGCAGGCTCCGGCCTGGGGCGTGAACATGCGCTGCTGCTGGGCCGCTGCGGCGCCCAGGTGGTGGTCAACGACATTGGCGGCCTGGCCGCAGCGGTGGCGGCGGAGGTCGACGCGGCCGGCGGCACAGCCGTCGCCCACCCGTGCGACGTCTCCGACTGGCAGCAGGCCGAAGGGCTGGTCAACCGTGCGGTGGAGGAATTCGGGCGGCTTGATGCGCTGGTGAACAACGCCGGCCTGGTGCGTGACCGCATGATTGTCTCCACCAGCGAAGAGGAATGGGACCTGGTGCTCAAGGTGAACCTGAAGGGAACCTTCGCGCCGATGCGCCACGCCGCGGCCTATTGGCGGAACCAGGCCAAGGCTGGCCGGACCGTGGACGCGCGGATCGTGAATACAACCTCCGGGGCAGGGCTGCAGGGCAGCGTCGGTCAGGGCAACTACGCAGCTGCCAAGGCCGGTGTCGCCGCCCTGACCCAAGTGGGCGCCGCCGAACTGGCACCCTACGGCATACTCGTCAACGCCATCGCCCCCGCCGCCCGCACAACTATGACTGAGACGGCGATGGCCGAGGCCATGCGGGCACCGGAAACGGGCTTCGACGCCATGGATCCGGCCAATGTCTCCCCGCTGGTCGTCTGGCTCTGCAGCGCGGACGCCCGGGTGAACGGGCGGGTCTTCGAAGTCGCCGGCGACGAGGTGGCAGTCGCAACCGGCTGGCAGCACGGGGTCCCGGCCCGCAAGGGGTCGCGCTGGAGCCCGGCGGAACTTGGCCCGGTGGTGGACCGGCTGATCGCCGAGGCGCCGCCCGCGGCACCGGTCTACGGCGCCCCCGCGGAGTCCGTTCCGGCGGGGGCCTGAGATGGATCTGCGACACAGCGCCGCCGACGAGCAGTTCCGCGCTGAAATCCGCGACTGGCTCCGGACCCACCTGACCGGCAGGTTCGCCCCCCTGATCGGCACCGGCGGTCCCGGCAGCGAACACGAGTACGTCGAGCTGCGCCGCGACTGGGAGCGGCACCTGGGCCTGCACGGCTGGATCGGACTGGCCTGGCCCGAGGAACACGGCGGTTGCGGAGCGAGCCTGACCCAGCAGCTGATCTTCCACGAGGAGTATGCCCGGGCCGGTGGGCCTGCGCGGCTGGACCACATTGGCGAACACCTGCTCGCCCCCACCCTGATCGCGGCGGGCAGCAAGGACCAGTGTGAGCGGTTCCTGCCGGCAATCCGCAGCGGCGAGACCCTCTGGTGCCAGGGCTACTCGGAGCCGGGGGCGGGATCGGACCTGGCAGGGGTCAAGACTCGTGCGGAGCTGCGGGACGGCGAATGGCACGTCCAGGGGCAGAAGATCTGGACCTCGCTGGCGCACCTGTCCGAATGGTGCTTCGTCTTGGCCCGCACCGAAGCCGGATCAGAGCGGCACCGCGGACTGTCCTATTTGCTGGTCCCGATGGACCAGCCAGGAGTCCAGGTAGTGCCCATCACCCAGCTCACCGGCACCTCGGAATTCAATGAGGTTTTCTTCGATGATGCCCGGACCCCGGCCGCGAACGTGGTGGGCGAGCCGGGGGACGGCTGGCGGGTGGCGCTGGGAACTCTCGAGGCTGAGCGCGGGGTCTCCACTTTGGACCAGCAGCTGGCCTTCCAGCGCGAGTTCGACGGCATCGTCGCCCGGGCCAAGGCCAACGGCGCGTTCGACGACCCGCTGCTGCGTGCGCGCATCGAGCGCACCTGGGCCGCGCTGGTGAACCTGCGGCACACCGCGCTGCGGATGCTCGGCAGCCCGGACCTGGTCCAGATGGCCGGACCTGTCCTCAAACTGCTGTGGGCCCCCTTCCACCGGGACCTGGGCGAACTGGCCGTGGATGTCCTGGGCAGCGAAGCCACACTCGCCGAGGGCGAACCCTATGAACTGAACTTCAGCCAGCGCCTCTACCTGTACACCCGCGCGGACACCATCTACGGCGGATCCAACGAGATCCAGCGCAACATTATCGCCGAGCGCGTCCTCGGCCTGCCACGGTCCTGACCGCAGCGCGGCGGGACCAAAAGGAGCAATCATGGATTTCCTAGCTACGGATGAACAGTCGTCGCTGCGCGAGCTGCTGCGCGACGTGCGCGCAGACCTTTTCTCCTCCGCGCAGGTCCGCGAGGCCGCCGCCAACGGCATGGACCATCAGGCCTGGAAACAGCTCAGCACCGAGATCGGCCTAGCCGGCCTGATGCTGGCCGAGGACGACGGCGGCGCCGGAGCCAGCTTTCTGGAGGCGGCAGTGGTGGTGGAGGAGCTGGGAGCAGTGCTGGCTCCCGTGCCGATGCTCAGCGCCGTCGTCGTCCAGGCGGCGCTGCGCGCCGCTGCCGGCTCACCGGCGGCGGCCGAACTCGCCGCCCGCGTGGCGCCCGGGGACCATCTCGCCGTCGTCGCGCTCGGACCTGGGGTGAGGGCGGAGGGCCAGGACGACGGCGCCAGCCTGACCGGGACTGTCTCCCACGTGTTGGACGGACCGGCAGCCGGCACCTTCCTGGTGGCCGCCCGCGGCGCTGGGGGCGAGCGGCTGTATGTCGTGGACGCCTCGCAGGTGGAGGTCCGCAGCCCCATGACGCTGGACCAGACCCGACGCCAGGCGACCCTGTCCCTGAATGCGGCCCCGGGCACCGTGCTGCCGGGAGCGGACCCGGAGCGCATCCGGGACGTTCAGCTAGTGCTGCTGGCCGTTGAATCCTACGGTGCCGCCAGCGCCCTGCTGGAGCAGACGGTCGCCTATTTGCAGGTCAGGGAGCAGTTTGGCCGGCCGCTGGGTACCTTCCAGGCGCTGAAGCACCGGGTGGCGGACCTGTTCGTGGCAATCGAGGCGGCCAAGTCCACGGTGGACCACGCCGTCTGGGCGGTAGCGGAGGAACCGGACTCGGTGGGGATCCTCGCTCCGCTGGCCGCCGGCCTCTCCGTGGAGGCCTTCGTCCGGACCGCGGGTGAAGCGCTGCAGCTGCACGGCGGGATTGGCTTTACCTGGGAACACGACGTCCACCTTTTCCTCAAGCGGGCCAAGTCCAGCCAGCTGCTCATCGGGGGTGTCGCCGCAAATCTGGCCAAGGCGGCAGTCCGCAGCGGTGCCGTATAGGTGCATCGCGCAGCACCCCTGCGTGTGCCTCCACGGAGTTCGCCCGCAACGCGCACAGCAGGACGGCTGTCTGTTCGCGGTGCGGGCTAGGCCATCAACCCATCGAGAAACAGCGTTATGCAGTCCCGGGTCAATCGGTCGAAGGAGTATGTCGGTGACGGCTTAAACCACTGGGCAGTAAGCCATAGGGAATCACGCAGCAGCCGGTGGACAACTCGCGCATCAAGATCCTTCTTGAAAACGCCGGCGGCGATGCCGTTTTCTATGGCGTGAACCCAAGTCTGGGCGATATCACTACTGATCGCCCTGGTTCCTGTGGCTTTCGGAAGCTTCTGAATATAGGCGACTTCACTCTGGTATATCTGCGTAGCATACGGCTGATCCCGGATGATCTCGAGGGTAGCCCGGATGAGGCTTTCGAGAGTGCCGCGAGGATCGAGCCCACGGTCGATCACATCCCGGTAGCGGCCCTGCAGGTCGTGGAGAAAGCTCCCGAGTATCTCCTCAACCATTTCATCCTTGGACAGAAAATGGTGGTAGAGGCTGCCGGAGAGAATGCCTACTGAGTCCGAGATGTCCCGGACCGTTGTCCTTGCTACCCCTTGCGCGGCAAAGAGTTTGGCTGCGCTGTCGAGAATAGCGGTCCGCCGATCAGGCGCTGTCTTTCCGGCCATGCTCACTCTTTCTTGTTTGAGCCACTCCATCACGCGTGAGGCGCAGTGACTTCAGCGGTCTGGAACAGATTGTAGCAACCAACCAAGCGCTTGGGCGTGGATAATCCTACATCCAGGAGGAGGCTTGCGAGGTTTATGAGGATTCGAGGGCCCCTGGGGTTCTTCGCGCCTCCTGCGCTGGGTGGACAATCTGCGAGCCGCGGTGTCCCGGTATCACCCTCAGCGGCGCTTAGGTCAGCCGGCGGGCTTGTTGACAAACCAGGCCGGCAATTCACCTCCGCCGTCTACCAGCAGATCAGTGCCGTTGATGTAGGCCGCTTGCGGCGAAGACAGCAACAGGCACGCGGCGGCGATGTCCTGGGGAGAGGCCATCCGGCCCATCGGAATCGAGGTCTCCTTTTCGCCAGTCGGCTCCCCTTCTCCGTAGACGAGGTGGGCGAATTCGTTCTGCATCAGTCCGACGGTGACCTGGTTGACCCGGACCCTCGGTGCCCACTCCCGGGCGAGCGCCTTGGTGAGCACGGTGACGCCGGCCTTCGCTGCGGCGTAAATGGCCGTTCCCGGCGCAGGATTCAGGCCAGCGACGCTGCCGATGTTGATGATCAGGCCGCCCTCCGGCTGATGGGTCATCAGCGCCTGCGCCCGCTGGGCCACATAGAACGGTGCCAGCAGATTCAGCTCGGCGACGGCGCGTGCCAGCCGCGGGCTCGATTCGGCAGCGGGCACCTCAGGGGAGCCGCCGGCATTGTTGATGACGATGTCGATGCTGCCGAATTCCGTGGCGGTTGCGTCCACGACGGCCGCGGCCTGATCCGGATCCCGGACATCTGCTTCCAGGAAAGACGGCCGCAGCTCTCCCGTCCACGGCTCCGGCTCCTTGCGTCCGCACACCATGACCCGGGCACCATGTTCCAGATACCGGTCCGCGATGACGCGGCCGATGCCGCGGGTACCGCCGGTGACCAGCACCGAGCGCCCTGCAAAGTCCTGTGCCACAGCTAGATCCTCTCGATGATGGTGACGTTGGCCTGACCGCCGCCCTCACACATGGTCTGCAGCCCGTAGCGGCCACCCGTGCGTTCAAGTTCGTGCAGCAGCGTTGTCATCATCCGAGCCCCGGTGGCGCCCAGCGGATGGCCAAGGGCGATGCCGCCCCCGTTGACATTGACTCTCGCAGGGTCGCAGCCGGTGTCTTTCAGCCAGGCCAGGACCACGGGCGCGAAGGCCTCGTTGATCTCCACGAGGTCGATGTCGTCGATGCTCAAGCCGGCGCGTTCCAGAGCATAGGCAGTGGCCGGGATGGGAGCCGTGAGCATCCAGACCGGGTCCGCGGCACGGCAGGCTATGGTGTGGATGCGGGCGCGCGGGGTCAGCCCGTGGTCTGCGACGGCCTGTTCCGATGCCAGAAGTAAGGCGGCCGAGGCGTCGCTAATCTGGCTCGCTGCTGCCGCCGTCACCCTTCCGCCCGGCAGCAGGGGTTCCAGTTGGGCCATCTTGTCACGCGAGGTGTCGCGGCGCGGGCAGCTATCGGTGGCCACCGAGCCATAGGGCGCGATTTCGCGGCTGAAGCGGCCCGCATCGATCGCTTGGATGGCCGACTGATGGCTCTGGTAGGCGAATTCCTCAAGCTGCGACCTGTCGAGATCCCAATGGCCGGCGATCATCTCGGCCGAGCGGAACTGGCTGACTTCCTGATCGCCATAGCGGGCGCGCCACCCCTCGGATCCGGTGAAGGGATCCGGAAAGCCATAGTGCTGGCCGGCTGTCATGGCGGCCGAGATGGGAATGCTGCTCATATTCTGCACGCCGCCGGCCACCACGAGATCGGCGGTTCCGCTGAGGATCGCCTGGGCTGCGAAGTGAATCGCCTGCTGTGAAGAGCCGCACTGGCGGTCCACCGTCACGCCCGGAACGTGGTCCGGCAATCCGGCGGCCAGCCAGGCGGTGCGGGCAATGTCGCCGGCCTGGGGGCCGATGGTGTCCACGCAGCCGAAGATCACATCCTCCACGGCTCCGGGGTCGATGCCGGTGCGCTGCATCAGCTCCCGCAGCACGTGCGCGCCGAGATCGGCTGAATGAACATTCGCCAGAGCGCCGCCCCGGCGGGTAACGGGGGTGCGTACCGCATCGATGATGTAGGCATTTCGGGCAATCACGTTTCGCATATTTCCTTCACAATCCTAGGCGTTTGAGCTATCGTAGCAAGCGCTTGGTTGGTTGAAAAGGGAAGCACATCGCATTCTCCGGAGAGGGAGATCATGGTTGAAGCAGTAATCGTGGCCGCCACACGCACGGCCATTGGGCGTGCCAAGAAGGGCTCCCTGCGGGAGGCTCGGGCGGATGATCTGGCCACCGCCGCCTGTGCGGCGGTGCTGGCCAAGGTACCCGAACTGAATCCGGCAAATATCGACGACGTGCTGCTCGGCTGCGCCCAGCCGGCAGGCGAGCAGGGCTACGGCCTGGCCCGCCTGGTGGCGGTCGGCCTAGGGCTGGACGCGGTGCCGGGAACGACCGTGCAGCGCTACTGCGCGTCAAGTCTGCAGACGACGCGGATGGCGTTCCATGCGATCAAGGCGGGGGAGGGCGACGTATTCCTCTCCGTGGGCACCGAGTCGGTCTCTGGCTATCTGCGCGGCAAGTCCGATGGTATGCCGGAGACGAAGAATCCCCGCTATGCAAGAGCCATAGAGCGTACCGCCGGCTGGCCGGTGAACGGGGACCTGTCCTGGACCGATCCGCGCCGGGATGGTGGCCTGCCGGACCCGTACATTGCCATGGGCATTACGGCGGAAAATGTCGCAGCACTCCGGTCGGTCAGCCGGCAGGCCCAGGATGAATACGCTGCGCTGAGCCAGAACCGGGCCGAGCGCGCAGTGGCGGCAGGTATCTTTGCCTCAGAAATTACGCCGTTCAGACTCGCGGACGGAACCGTGGTGGACCAGGATGACTGTCCACGTCCGGGCGTCTCCGTCGAGTCCTTGGCGGGACTGACGCCGGCCTTCCATCCGGACGGGACCGTGACGGCCGGCAACTGCTGCCCGCTCAATGACGGGGCGGCCGCGCTGCTGATCATGTCGGACGCCAAGGCCAAAGCGCTGGGCGTTACCCCGCTGGCGCGCATCGTCTCCACCGGTGTCTCGGCCCTGAGCCCGGAGATCATGGGGCTGGGTCCCGTCGAATCGACGCGGCAGGCACTGAAGCGGGCGGGGATGACCATTGACGACGTAGATCTGCTGGAAATCAATGAGGCTTTTGCAGCCCAGGTGCTGCCCTCAGTGGAGGACCTTAAGGCCGATATCGACAAGGTCAATATCTACGGCGGCGCCATCGCGCTGGGCCACCCCTTCGGGATGACCGGCGCCCGGATGGCCACAACCCTTCTCAATGGGCTGCAGCGGACCGGCGGAAGCATTGGTGTGGAGACCATGTGTGCCGCCGGCGGCCAGGGCATGTCGCTTGTTCTCGAGAGGCTGTCCTGACCGTGGGCGCGTGTGGCGGTGGGCTGCATGGCTGCATCTGAGGGCGGAGTGCCGTGACGGCCGGGGGCAGGAGTGCGCTGGCCGGCAGCGTGGCACTGGTGACCGGAGGGGCAGGGGCGATCGGCGCCGCCATCGCGCCGAATTGGCCTCGTATGGGGCCCGCGTTGTGATTGCGGACCGTGATGCAGAGGGGCTGCGAGGGTGGCGAGCGGCCTATCGGAGGCGGGATCCTCCAGGTAGACCTGGAGGATCCCGGCAGCGTTGACCCGGCTGGTCCGGGAATTGGGAGAAGACTTTCGGGTGGTTGACATCGTGGTGAACAATGCCGCGATCACCTCGGTGGAGCCGTTCACGGACAGCCGGCCTGAAGACTGGGGCCGCCCGGATCAATTTCAGAGGATAAGTGGACAGGACATGATGCAACAAGAGAAAATCCTCGTCGTTGACGGGGCACGCACAGCAGTCGGAAGCTACGGCGGAGCCCTCGCCGGGCTGCCGGCCCATGAGCTCGGCGCCAGGGCCGCCGCGGCGGCAATGTCCAGAAGCGGGATCGAGCCAGACAGCGTTGACGAAGTCATCATGGGCTGTATCGGCCAGGTAGGCCCCGACGCCTACAACGCGCGCCGGGTCGCCCTGACGGCAGGCCTGCCCGCCCGAACTCCTGCCTACACGGTCAACCGTCTCTGTGGCAGCGGTCTGCAGGCCATCTGGTCTGGCGCCATGCAGCTGGCTTGGGGCGGGGCCGAAACCGTGCTGGCCGGCGGGAATGAATCCATGTCACGTATGCCCTTCTACGATTTTGCCGCCCGCAGCGGCAACCGGCTGGGGGACCGCACCATGACGGACGGGACAGTGGCCATGCTGACCGATCCCTTCCTTAATGCCCACATGGGCATTACCGCGGAACGGGTCGCCACGAAGTACGGTGTTTCCCGCCGAGAACAGGATGAATTTGCGCTCGAAAGCCAGCGGCGGGCTGCCAGTGCCGTTGCCCGGGAAGTTTTCGCCGAGGAAATCGTCCCGGTCACCACACCGGGCAAGAATTCCCAGGAAATCACCCGTGACGAACACCCCCGGCCGCAGACACGGCCGGAGGACCTGGAGCGGCTGAAGCCGGTCTTCGAGGCCGGCGGGACGGTGACCGCCGGTAATTCCTCGGGGATTAACGACGGCGCCGCGGCAGTGGTGCTGATGAGGGAAGACACCCTGCGGCGCAGGGAGTTGACGGCACTGGCGAGTCTGGAGTACGTCGCAAGGGCCGGCATCGAACCGGAGCTGATGGGCTACGCCCCGACTCTTGCCCTGCGGGAGCTCTTCCGCGAAACAGGTCTGAGTCCCGCGGACATCGGCATCGTAGAACTGAATGAAGCCTTTGCCGCCCAGGCTGTCGCGGTCATCAGGGACGCCGGGCTGGATCGGGAGCGGACCAACCCCTACGGCGGCGCCATCGCGCTGGGCCATCCGGTGGGCGCCACCGGGGCCATTTTGTCGCTGCGGGTGGCCAAGGAGCTGCAGCGTCGGCAACTTGAGTACGGCATCGTGACCATGTGCATCGGCGGCGGCCAGGCACTGGCCGCGCTGTTCAGGCGGTATGAAGCATGAGCGCAGGTATCGAGGCCGGCCTGATCAGGACAGTCGGCGTCGTCGGCGCAGGTGCCATGGGCAGGGGAATCGCCGAAAGCAGCCTGCGGAACGGCTACGCCGTCGTGCTGCAGGATACCTCCGCCGCAGCCTTGGAGCAGGCCCGGCAGCAGCTGGAGGCCTCGCTGCAGCGCTCGGTGGCCAAGGCCGAGCTGACAACCGCCGAGGCACCATCGTTGCTGTCCGGGCTGACCGTTTCCCAGGAGCAGGCGGAACTGCACCGCTGCGAGCTCATCATTGAAGCGGTACCGGAACTTCTGACCATCAAGACCGAGGTCCTGAGCCGCATCGAGCAGCACGCGGCCGCCGATGCCGTCATCGCCAGCAACACCTCCTCTCTTCCCATCACCAAGCTGGCCGTGGCGCTGCAGGATCCGTCCCGGTTCTTGGGGCTGCACTTCTTCAACCCGGTGCCCCGGATGGGCCTGGTCGAGGTCATTCCGACGGTGCTCACGGGCGACCGGGCCTTGGAAACGGCCCGGGACTTCGCCCGTAGCGGACTGCAGAAGACGACGTTGACGATCGACGACCGTCCGGGGTTTGTCGTCAATGCGCTGCTGATCCCGTACATCCTTGCGGCAGCACGGATGCAGGACACCGGTTATGCCTCGGCGGAGGACATCGATTCCGGCATGCGGCTGGCCTGCGCCCATCCCATGGGGCCCCTGGAACTGGCGGACTTTATCGGTTTGGACATCGTTTGCCATGTTGCGGATGCGGTCCATTCGGAAACCCACGATCCGGCCATGGTGGTGCCGAACAATCTCCGGCGCCGAGTGGAAGCGGGACATCTGGGACGAAAGACAGGGCGCGGTTTCCATCGGTACAGCTGACGGACAAGGAGAAGCCGGCCAATAACAATGCTCACTGACTGTCGTGTGGTCATCCGCTGGGCTCGGCCGTGACCTGCTTTGCGGCGCACCCGTACGTGCACCGCATTCGTGAGCAGCCAAGATCGCTGCCGGCGGCAGTCCGCACGGAGTACCGCCAAACGATCGCGCGGCTCGGCCCGCATAGGTTTTGCCGAAGGCCCCGCCTACGCCGGCGAAATGACCATCCGCGATATCCAGTACCACCTGAACTCCACCATCGAACGAGACGATCTCCAAAATCACCGACGAAGTGCTGGACGTGAAACCAGGCCGCTCGCATCGCTGTGTGCGTTGACATGGACGGCATCAAGCACGACCTCCGGTGATCATTCTTCTCACGGACAAAAGGGGAGACTTACCCATGTTCTCGGCGTCATGGTGGCAGGACGCACGCCCCGCCTGGGCGAAGGAAAAAAATCTTGTTGACGGAGTAGTAGCCAATGGCTACAGTGATGAGGGTCACGTTGTTTGAGGTCTCAGAGGTGACACTTCGCCTCGTCCAGCACGCGCTGAGGCCGAATTCCATCCGTTCCGGGTGGCGGTCAGTGGGTTGACAAAGTCGAGCTACTGGACGACTTCAGACAAGTACTGGCTGGCCTGCTGGGCGACGACGGACTGCGTACCAGAGTCCGAACAGTGTGCGGAGACCTCCGCAAGCTAAATCGATACGATGAGGAGCGAATGTGAGTGCACGCAAGTCGAATTGGGGCCGTTGGGGCGAGTCGGATGAGTTGGGCGCACTCAATCTCCTGACGCCAGACCTCGTTTTGGCAGCGATGCGCATACCGAGAACGGGAAAGACGTATGGACTGAGTATCCCGATACAGCGTTCGGGCGTACCAAACCTCGAATACCGCGGAACACCACAGCGTCTCACGATGGTCAACCACAGCGACGAGGACATGGCCCTGGCCAATGGCGGCGTTCCCGGAGTCGGCGCGAACGAAGACCAACTGATCATGCCTTCCCACACCTCCACACACATGGATGCTCTGTGCCATGTGTACTCCGAGAACAAGATCTACAACGGATATTCACATGATTCGGTCAGTTCGTATTCGGGTGCTGCTAAATGCAGTATCGACAAGGTAGGCGGAATCGCCGGACGGGGCGTCCTGATTGATGTCCCGGCTGCGTTGGGACTGAATTCTCTTACCTCCGGTCACATCATCAGCCCCGATGAACTCCGACTGGCACTCACCAAACAGTCGCTCGAGTTGGCTCCTGGCGACATGGTTCTTATTCGTACGGGGTGGATCGAGTCGTTCATGGACAACCCTGGGGAGACCATGCCTCAGCCTGGCATTGGTCTGGATGCCGCCGAGTTCCTTGCCGAACAAGATGTGGCACTGGTGGGGGCAGACAATTCCGCCATCGAGGCAATCCCTTTTGACAAAGATGTCTATCTGGGTAGTCACATCGTTCTCCTCGTCGAGAATGGCATCCATCTCGTCGAGAACTTGAACCTGCGGGAATTGTCCGAAGATAAATGTTACGAGTTCTTGCTTACCATCGGCGCGCTCAAGATCACCGGCGGAACCGCGAGTCCCGTTACACCCGTTGCAATCGGCTGATCAAAACCCCGAGGCAGTCCCTTGACCCTGCATGGAGGACCGCCGAATACACTCCTACATTTTCCTCTCTTCTGTACTGAAAGGGCCACTCCCAAGATGGATCAGAATGCCAATATCACTGAACCGGAGTTCCGTACTTCTCATATAGGGTTGTGCGTTCGCGATCTGTCAAAAAGCCTGCGTTTTTACTGTGACGGGCTCAAGTTTGTCAAGATTACCGAGTTCGATATCGATTATGAAATACCCGAAGTCGATGCGCCGTGTAACCTCACATCCACCTTTATTGAAAAGAATGGCCTCCGGTTGGAGCTACTCGCCTACCGCTCTCCGGGAGTGATTGGTGCTCCTCCGACACGGAGGAATCATGTGGGATTCACACACCTGTCGTTCATAGTTGACGACGTCGAATCCGCCGCCGCCGCTCTATGCGCCCACGGCGGACAACTCCTGCCCGAGACACGCATGGGACAGGACGATCCGAGTGCACCCCAGATCCTTTTCGTTTCCGACCCTGACGGAAACCGTGTTGAAGTCATGCATGTTCCTGGCGGAACTCTGTGGTGATTGACAGCATGACGGCAAGTCGCAGCATCCTCAACTGGCGCGGGTTGAAGCTCTTCCGCCTTCAGTAAACAGACAAGTACGGGGCTATTTCAACCAAGATCTGCACGACAACGAGATTCGCGGTTTAAGCTCTGGGCCCTCCGCCGAGCCTGCATCGCAACGGCCACTTTGGTCTCGATGGGCCTGCCTGGCACAGCCCTGAAGTCAGGTTACGCCGTACCACAAACGCAGTATCCCTCGTCTATATGCAGGCAACCGCGTGACGAAGCAGCCCAACTCATCAATCTCAATACTGAACCCAAACACAATTCCGAAGGAAAACCATGAACTCCACCGGCTCATACCCACACGACCCACATTCTTTCGTTCCTCCGCGAAAGGTGGATGAACTGGAAGCGCTCAGGGAAAAATATGCCGCTGAGCGAGACAAACGCCTGACAAAGTCCGGGTCTGAGCAATACCTGGCGATAGAATTTGAGGGAAAGTACTCCGAGTTTGACGCCGACCCTTATGCCAGCGGCCCGCGGGTGGTTGAACCGATCATCGCCGAGGTTGACGTCCTTATTGTCGGTGCCGGGTTCATGGGCATGACCGCGGCCATTGGGCTGAAGAAAGCGGGGATATCAAACATCAAGATCCTCGACGTCGCCGCAGATTTCGGAGGAACCTGGTATTGGAATCGCTACCCGGGAGTCCGTTGCGACGTCGAGTCGTACATCTATTTTCCGATGCTGGAAGAGACCGGATACATTCCCAAAGAGCGCTACAGTACGGGAAGTGAAATTTTCGAATACTGTCGCCTTCTCGCCAGGCAGTTCGACCTCTACGACCACAGTCTGTTCCAGACCCGCGTGACCAGCATGGAATGGGATGAGGACTCATCGCGGTGGACCGTGGAGACTGACGGCGGAGACGTCTTCTCGGCGCGGTTTGTCGCCACGCAGAGCGGTCTCTTCGTCCGCCCCCATCTCCCCGGCATCCCCGGTATCGAGAGCTTCTCGGGTCACAGCTTCCATACGAGCCGATGGGACTACGACTACACCGGGGGCGACAGTACCGGCAACTTGGATCGGCTTCGGGACAAGCGGGTCGCCATTGTCGGTACGGGAGCGACGGGTCTCCAGGTGATCCCGCAGCTTGCGGAGTACTCAAAGTCGCTTGTCGTCTTCCAGCGCACGCCAACCCAGGTCATGCCGCGTGAGAACGCTCCGACTGACGTTGAATGGTTCAAGTCCCTCCCCGAGGGCTGGCACAAGGAGCGTCGGGCCGCATTCGATAAGTGCGTGATGGACCGAGCCACGGCTGATTGTGACGTCGACGACGGATGGGTTCGGTTCGCCAAGTATCAGATGGCTGCCGTGGCCGCCGCAGGCGATGGGAATCCCAGCCTCGAAGAGATGATGGACGCGATGGAACGTTCCGACTACGAGTGGAACGAGATGTTGCGTGAACGTGTCAACACCATAGTGGCGGACGGGTCGAAGGCGGAAAAGCTGAAGGCTTACTACCGCACGATGTGCAAGCGTCCAGGATTCAGTGACGTCTACTTGCCGGCCTTCAACAAGGAGACCGTCGAGATCGTGGACACGTCGTCTACACCGATCGATCGCATCAACGAACGCGGGATCGTCGTGGGAGAGCGTGAGTACGAACTGGACCTGATCATCTACGCAACCGGTTTCGAGCACGGACGGTCGTGGACTGACAAGGCCGGATACGATGTGCTGGGCCGCGATGGGAATCGACTCTCGAAGAAGTTCGCAGACGGCCTCAGTACCCTCCACGGGATCCTCTCTCAAGACTTTCCGAACCTTTTCTTCCTCGGCTTCACACAGACCGCTGCGGTTACGAACGTTGCTCACCTGATCGATCACCAGGCAGATCACATGGTTCATATCATTGCCAAGTGCTTGAAGTCCGGAATTCGCTCCATTGAGCCCTCGCGTGAAGCCGAGGACGAATGGAACCAGGTCATGCGCGAGCAGACCGCCACACGAGTCGATTGGTTGACAACGTGCACGCCGGGTCATTACAACAACGAAGGAAAAATCGACGACAGTCGAAATCCGCTGGTTGGGGGCGTCTACATGCCCGGCTATGAGTTCTTCGAGCTACTCAAGCAGTGGCGGGACAACGACGACTTCGAAGGCCTCGTCGTGACTCGTTGAGCTGAATGCGGCGAGTAACTACCGCCACTGGGCGGATCAGAATGTCCGCCCATAAAGCAGACAATACGTGGATTTATACCAGGGGTTTACCGGCGGCCAAAGTTTCAACAACTAGCAAGGTGCCCGCAACGAATGAAGGAGGCGGAGATGCAAGAAGCTCCGGTCAAGATCGGTCAAATGCTTTTCACTATGGTGGATCCGAAGCACGGTCACGAAGTTGCATACAACCGGTGGTACGAGCGAGATCACCTTTACGCGGGTTGCATGATCGGGCCGGGATGGTTTGCCGGCAGAAGGTGGGTCGCGACTCGAAGCCTCAAGGACCTCCGATTCCCGGAGACCAGCCCGGTGGCGGAACCGGTCGATGCCGGTTCCTATCTAGCGGTGTACTGGGTGCACGAACCCGAGATGGATAGTGCCGAAAACTGGGCAAGAGAGCAGGTGGCTAAACTCTATGCTGACGGTCGCGGTTTCCCTGACCGTGAACATGTGCACACGGGCATCTATGTTCCGGACATGAACGCTTCGGCGCAGGACGATGGCGTTCCCCTCGAGCTCGCACTCGATCACAACTATGGCGGCCTCGTGGTCGTTGCAGTGGAACCGGCCGCGGAAGTCGCACGTTCAACGGTCATCGACAAGCTCACCGCGGGCCCGGTCCGCACACTACTCGATACCGGAGCGGTCGATCTTGTGAGCATGTGGGGGATGAAGCCATGGCCTGCCGGCCACAACCCGCCCATGAAGATGGGTAACGATGGTGGATCTCCCGATCGCATCCTGCAACTCTGTTTCCTCGAAGGCAACCCCGCCGAAAGCTGGCAGCATTTCATCGCCTATGCCGATGAGGTCGAGCAGTCGGGTGCTGGACGGGTAACCTTTGCTGCGCCATTCATTCCAACTGAGGTCGGCACGGACAAATACACAGATCAGTTGTGGTGATTCCCGCAAGCAGGCCGTGATTGGTCCTGCCTCGGTTCCGGCCCGTCACGCTTATGGCGGGCTGGTTCCGCCGAGCCCCGGCTTTCGACGTTCGTTGTCGGCCGGAGGTCTCGTTCTCAAGAAGTGGCCAGTTTCGGTATGGACGTGGGTGCGGAATGCGGCCACATTTGTACCTTCTGGCACTAAGGAATCATCACAAGTGCGATTGAAAGAGGATTAGATGGATATGTTAAGTGGCGAGAAGATCCTGGTAACCGGTGCTACCGGCCAGATCGCCTTACCGATTGCACGCATGCTCGCAGCTGACAACGAGGTCTGGGGCTTGGCGCGGTTTCGCAATCCCAGCGACACGCAGCGTGTCATCGAGGCAGGCGTCACCCCGGTTGTGTGTGATCTTGGTTCGGGTGATTTCACCGGTGTTCCAAACGATTTCACGTACGTAATCCACCTCGCAGCGAGTATGGTGCCAGATTTGGACTACGACTCCGCCATCCGTAACAACGCAGAAGGGACCGGTCTGCTGTTGCAGCATTGTCGATCGGCCCGCGCTGCTCTCGTCATGTCGACTCACTCGGTGTACAAGCCTCAGGACGATCCGATGTATCTGTTTACGGAGGCTGCTCCACTCGGGGACTGCAACAGCACCTGGGCGCCGACGTACTCAGTGTCCAAGATTGGGCAAGAGGCAGTTGCGCGGTTCTGTGCAAGGACCTTCGACTTGCCTGTCACGATCGCACGAATGAATGCGTCCTACGGACCGAACGGCGGCTTACCTGCGCTCCACATCGACGCACTCGCCGCGGGCCAAGAAATCACCATGCGTCAGAATCCGTGCATGTACAGCCCAATTTATGAAGACGATATCAACATGCAGGTCAGCGCACTCCTGGGCGCAGCTTCCGTGCCGGCTACTATCGTCAACTGGGCGGGTGACGAACAGGTCAGCGCGCAGGAATGGATTGCCTACGCTGCGCGTCTCCTGGGAGTGGAAGCGAGGGTCAACGTCGTTCCGATCGCAAACACCCTCCGTGGATCGATCGCCGACACCACTCGTCGCTTGTCCATCACGGGCCCATGCACGGTGGATTGGCGCGAAGGTATACGCCGCACTGTAGCCGCACGTCACCCGGATAGAATCGTCGCGCTTTCCTGAGAAAGACCCGGACTGAGTCTCGAGACATTCTCCCGGGAGTCTATGTCCGGCATGGCGGCTCATCAATTTCTAGCACGGTGTCCTTCGCGGCGTGGGGGAAGAAGCTGACCGGTGTTCCGGCCATCAGCGTCGGATCAGTCTTGCCAGCAGATCGTCCCCAAAGACCACTGACGGCTTTGACAGTGTCCGTCGGCCCGGATCGGCCGCGACCGGTTCGGGCAGAACGGGATGACTCGACGACAGTCCAGGCGCCAGGGCCTGATCGAGTATCGCGCCTCAACTATTCACATGAACCACCCTTCAGAAAGGGGTATCTAATGACTCGGTTGTTCGACGATTATCGACTCGGTGAGCTCGTCCTAAGGAACCGCGTGGTCATGGCGCCGATGACTCGGGCACGCTGCGTCGACACCGCAGCGAACTCAGAAACAGCGGAGTATTACCGTCAGCGGGCGACTGCCGGATTGATCATCACCGAAGGCACGCCGATCTCCCCGGAAGGGCAAGGATATGCGCATATCCCCGGCATCTGGTCCAAAGATCAAGTCTCCGGATGGCGAACGGTAACCGATGCAGTCCACAACCAGGAAGGTCGAATCTTTGTTCAACTCTGGCACGTCGGCCGGTTGTCGCACACCTCTCTCCAACCCGGGCGGCAGCGACCCGTCAGTGCCGGCGCCGTACCAGCCCACGCAGGTAAGACCTTCGCATTCACCGACGACGGCAGCGTCGGCTTCGTCGATGTCAGCCTTCCTCGCCCCTTGTCCACACAAGAAGTCGGTCGCGTGACTCATGACTTCGTGTACGCCGCAACCAACGCGACCGCCGCTGGCTTCGACGGTGTCGAATTGCACGGGGCCAACGGTTACCTGTTCGAACAGTTCCTCAATCCCGCGACCAACACGAGAGCTGATCAGTATGGTGGTTCGATCCAAAATCGCGCTCGGTTCCTGTTGGAGACGGTTGACGGTGTGATCGAGGCGATCGGTTCCACCCGCGTCGGAATTCGACTCTCGCCGTTCAGCCAACTGTTCGACATGCCTGCCTACAGCGAAGCCGCCGAAACCTACCTGCACCTGGCGGCAGAACTGTCTCGACGAGACCTTGCCTATGTGCACCTCATCGATCAACTTCCCTCAGGCAATCGCATCATCGATGCCGAGTTCCTCACCACGTTCCGAGCTAATTACCAAGGAACGATCATTCTCGCCGGTGGAATGAACCAAGAACTCGCAGAGGAACTGATGCGGAAGAACCTGATCGACCTCGCCGCATTCGGACAACCGTTCATCGCCAACCCAGATCTCGTCGGACGAATGCAGAGCGGGTGGCCTCTGACAACACCTGATCCAAACTCCTACTACGGCGGTGGCGTAGAGGGGTACCTCGACTATCCAGAATATAAGCCGGCGACCGTGTGAATCTGCAGGAGCACCAACTGTCGCTACAGGACTTTTGTCGATCGTGCCGACAGGGACGGTGCTCCTCAGACCCATCGGGCACCTGGGCTGCCGCTGACCAGCCGCCAACGACAATTTCCGGGAGCGCCGTTTAACGACGCATAGCAGGAAGGACTCGCACCGATGACCGAATCTACATCGCCGTTCACTTGATTGGCGTCGATCTGGGCACCGTGTGGTCGTTCATGACGAACGCGACCCAGCATGTCTCAGACACTCTCGGTGCGTTCGAGACCCTTGCCAAACGTCGCAGTGTGCAGCGACGAGCACTATTTCTATTCCTACCCTGATGATGGCGGACTGCTGAGTGCCGCGTCTCTCACTGCTGGAGGTTGTATGTCTGAATTGCCTATCCCAAGTTATGACCCGGCCACACTTGTTCGATCCATAGCGGTCGAGATCGAGGCGCCTGCGCGAGTCGTGTGGCAGGTCCTCACCGACCTCGACAATTATTCGCATTGGAACCCCTTCTGCGTATCGGCGAGATCAACACTGGAAATCGGTGCGCCCGTAGAGATGACCTTGACCGACTACTCCGGCGGGACGGAGACCTTCCAGTACATCGAGTATGTTTGCGCCGTCGTGCCGGAGCGCTTGCTGTCGTGGGAACTGCGAGCTACCGAGGTTTCGCCACAGGCCGCCCGACGTGACCAAGTTATCGAGCACATCGCTGAAACTCGTTGTTTGTACTATTCTACGGACGCGTTCCTTGGCGAAGCCGCGCAAGAAATCATGGCCGAAAGCGGCGCTTGGGTGAAACGTGCATTCGATGACTCCGCTGTGGCATTGAAAAAGCGGAGCGAGACCCTCTATGCCGATCGCAGCCGCCGAAACCATCAGTCTGTTTGACACAGTGCCGGGCTGTCTCATGACCGACGCCGGGTACGCTCGGCAACGGTCGGCAGCCTGGCACGTGACAGCCAGGCCCTGAAGTACTTCTCTGATTTCAACCACGCTGACCTCCCTGTACCCCAACCCCGTTCGACCTCCGCGTCGACAATGCCATCGCGACGATCCAACAAGGCGCCACACAACATCCGGCGAGGCGCGTCTGACGCATGACCGGCCCATCAGGTGGTTCCCTGATCCTGGCCAATACAGGCCAAAACTGGCGAGCTCGGCTTCTTCCCGCTAGCCGGAGCTGTCAGTACGAGCGGCTACGGGCTTCTTCGGCGGGGCCTCGACATGATCGCGGCGACCGGAAACGTGCCGCTCATCGGCGTCATCCTGGGCCGGGAGTGCTGTCACCGACGATCTGGCCCCCGGCCGAGCCGCCCAGACGAGCAGCTGCAAAAGCTCGATGATCTCTGCCTTTTGCGCCGCCGCATCGGGCATGCCCTCGCCGGAAACTGCCGTGAGGTACGGCTCGTGCGAGGCCCAGGCTCCGCTCACCATCATGATGAGGGACGCAACAACCCGTGAGTTGAATCGCTCGCGGACCGCCGGAGGGTGGGGTGCATCCCACAGGTGTTCGATGTGTTTGCGATATCCACCAGCCTCAAATCCTCCGCTGAAGAGGTCGGTCGGATTCGTGCCCTCGAGAATCGCCCACGAGACCATACGGTCCCATTGGCCGGCGTCAGCGTCGAAGGTATTGGCGATCGCCGTGTATGCGTCAGGCTCCTCGGACAGGGAACGACCTCCTGAACGCACGAGCAACTCCATGACGCTCAAGAGCAGCTTCTCCTTGGTGCGGTAGAACCGGTAGATCAGGCTGTACGGCACTCCGGCGGCTGCCGCAACCGATCGCAGCGACACCTTCGCGGGTCCGTGCCGGGAGAACAATTCAGCCGCAACCAGAAGGATTGCGGTCTGAGCGTTGTGCTCGTCGGCACGCTGCCCCCGAAGGAGCTCGAGCACTCCGCTGCGCGCGAGAACGGATTCTTCGCCGTCCGCCACACGCATCTCGTCGCGAGACCGATGTGCGAGTTCGAGTACCGCTTGGCGAGTCTCGGGTTCGACGAGTTGCCTGGCCGGCGTGCCGCCGAGCTCGAGATGCCACGAGATCATCCATTCGGCCACAGCCCGGGGGTCCGCATCGCCGCCCACTGCGTGGAGAAGGGCTGATATCTCCGGTCGCGGTTGGCGCGTCTCAGGATCGAACTGCCACGTAGGGAAGCGCGACGTGCGCCCGGCTCGGTAGCCCAGCAGGGTTCGCGTCTGTACTCGCTTGCTGACTGCTTGCCGGCTGATTCCAAGGGATGCGGCGACTTGAGACGTCGTCCAATCATCGGGACGCACCGGTTCGGTCCGTGGCGGCTTGTTCATCTCTAGGCGAGGCTCCCTCCTACAATTAAGTCGCACTCACGGCGATAATGACCAGCGACATTGTGGGGCCGTCCCACTACTCTACTTCGCGTACTCTACTTCGCGCGCGTAGCCGGAGACCAGTGAGCGCGCCGATCGACCAGCCGGCCGACGTGTTCGGGCTGGTCGGATGCTCGTTGAAGAAGCGTCGGTTCAGAGATCAGGTCGTCTCAGCCTTGTTGGGCTACTCGTGCGGCACGGCCTCGGACGTGTGGGCGTCTTGGGCGTCTTGGGCGACTGCGTGCGGAGCGATGGTCGCGGCGATGGCGATACCGATGACCGCAGCCAAGGCGATGACAATTGCCGGGGCGTAGGGGCTGCCAGTGATCGCGGTTGCCTGGCCCGCGAGGTACGGCCCGAACCCGCCACCGATGGCGGATCCGACTCCGAAACCGATCGCAGCACCTGTGTACCGGACCGATGGCGGGAAGATCGATGTGAATGCTGCGTATGCAGGAACCGCAACTGCTCCGGCCATACTTACGAGGATCGTCTGCAGCGCGGCGATGACGACCACGTTGGCCCCGCTATTGTTCATCATCCACATAGCAGGAAAGATCAGGATGCCTAGCAGTGCGAATATCAGAATCAGGGTCGCCCTACGGCCAATGCGGTCGATGATGAAGCCGGCGCTTAGAGCGAGAGCGATGGCTACGAACGCTGCGATACTGGCGATCCCTGCGGTGGTGCCGGTGAGTAGCCCAACCTCCTGCTGCAAGAAGAGCGGCAAGTAGCCGCTGATGACGTAGCCCATTGCCAGCACTGCAGCGCTGATCGCGATCACCTTGAACAGGTCGCCCAAGTGGCCCCGGAAGAGGTCCCGTATCGGGGAGTTGCGCACCTCGCGGAGGTCGGCGAGGCGACGGAACTCCGGCGATTCCTCGAGGCTGTTGCGCAGGTATAGAGCAATAAACGCCAGCGGCAGCGAGAGCAGCAGTGGAATGCGCCAGCCCCAGCCATGCATAAATTCCTCCGAGGTCAAAGCAGCGACGAGGGCGACCGCGCCGGGAGCGAGCGCGGTGCCCAGGGCGAACCCCATAGGAGTCATCGCACTCAGGATCCCGTGGTTCTTGAGGCTTGCGTGCTCGGTGACGAACGTCGCCGAGCCCATCTGCTCTCCGCCAGCGGCGAGACCCTGCAGCAGTCGGACGAGTACGAGCATGATGGGTGCCCAGACTCCGACGGACGCGTGGGTGGGTAGCAGGCCCATCAGGCATGTGGCGATGCCCATGCCGGCGATCGTGACGACAAGTGTGATGCGCCGTCCGTGGCGGTCCCCCATGCGACCGAAGATGATTCCGCCGATCGGTCGTGCGAGGAAACCGGTCCCCAGAACGAGGAGTGTCTGAAGTATTCCAACCGTCGGGTCGCCGCTGGGGAAGAACTGGGGAGCAATATAGGCAATTAGAAAGGTAAAGACGAAAAAGTCGTAAGCCTCGACTGCGGTACCGAGGAAGCCCGCGGTCGCTGCTTTGCGAACGACGTCCCGAGATGGTGCCTGAACAATGGTTGTTGACATGACGCTCCTTTGCGAGATGGCTAGGACGGCCGAGTGGTCGGCGAGGACAGACGGTTCACACTGCGGCTGCAGGATGGGGTATTGAAGCGACATCGCGAACGAAGCGCCCGAAATTTGTGATAGCGGCGTGCGAGTCCGGGTGGTCGGGTTCTGTCAGCGGCCAAGTATGCCCCCGTCTGGCGACAGCCTCGAGGCGGCAGCTGACCCCGGCGCTGCTCAACTTCTCTGCGAAGGCGAGGGCATCGCCGAGGAGTGACTCCGCGGTGCCGATCTGGACCAAGGTCGATGGGAACACGGCACCGTCGACACGTAGGGGCGAAACAAACGAGTCCTCGACGTCGTGGCCTTGGAGGTATGCCTCGCGCGCGCTCAAGGCGGTGCTTTGGTCGAAGAGGGCGTCGGTCGCCGTGCGGTAATACGAGGAGTCGCAGCGCAGGTCGAGCCATGGCGAGAGCAAGGCGAGGCTATCCGGTCCCTTCGCACCTACCGCCGCAGCCGCGACGGACAGGCTCGCAGCGAGACCGCCTCCCGCGGAGTCACCGGCCGCCACGACGTGCCGGTCGGGCCGTTCGGCCCGGACAGCCTCGTATACCGAGACCGCGTCGTGGAGAGCAGCAGGGAAGGGTGATTCTGGTGCCAATCGATAGTCGACCAGCACGACCTGCGCGTGAGCGGCGGCCGCCAGGCGAGCTCCGTAGGCGGTGTATGTGGCGGCACTACCCATGCGGTACCCGCCGCCATGCAGGTACAGCACGGTCGCGCTGTCGCCCCCGGACAGCACCCGGCACGGAACCCCACCAAGCTCGCGGTGGGCGAGTGGGATCTCGCCCTCGTAGGCGGGAGCGGTGAATCGCGATCGCTTCTCCTGAAGGGAGGCATCAGCCGGATGCCCTGGGCGTTCCGGAGGGAGGGCAATGCTTATGGCGGTCATCGAATCTCCTGATGTGCTCGTGCTGTTTTCGATAGGTGCCGGGTCACGACGTGGGATCGTTCATCTGATAGGGATAGGTCGAGGTGGCACCGGCATCCATCACCAGGGTCTGACCGGTCACCGCGGCGGCGAGGTCGCTGACCAGGAAGGTCAACCCGGCGGCCACGTCCTTGGGCTCAGTCAGCCGTGGCAGCGGTGCGGCGGCTCGCGCCCGGTCGAGTTGTCTCTCATCGAGCACGCCGGCCACACGCGGCGTCAGCACGAAGCCCGGTGCGATAGCGTTGACACGGACGCCTTGAGGGCCCAGTTCCACGGCGGCTGTGCGCACGAGAGAGATCAATCCGGCCTTGAAAACACCGTAAGCGCCGTGCCACGGCGAACTGCTTATGCCGGAAACCGACGCGACGAACGTCAGCGAGCCAAAACCCTGCTCCGCGAGCACGGGTCCGAAGTGACGCACCGCGAGCCATGCATGACGAAGCACGATGTCGTGCTCCCACTGCCACGTCTCCTCCGATATTTGGAGGAGCGACTGATAGCTAGCCATGCCGATGACGTCTACGACCCCATCGACGGGACCCAGCTCTTTCGAGAGGTCCGCCATAGCGGCGTCATCGGTCGCATCGACCGAATGTGCGGTTGCATCATCGATCTCGGCTGCGACCTCTTCGGCACGCTCCTGCTCGCTGTCGACGACCGCGACCTGCGCACCGAGTTGGCCGAGCGAATGCGCGGTATGTCTTCCCATTCCGCGACCGCCGCCGAGCACGACGATGCGCCGTCCGTCGAGTCGGAATCGTGCAGCGATGTTGTCGATCTGGTCTGCCTGGGCAACCAACGCCGCCACGGCCGAGGAATTCGGGCTCGCAGGGGAGGTGTAAGGAGCGGGGTGCGCTGAACTGCCGGTACCGGTCATGCGAGCTGAAGGACGC
Source organism: Actinomycetota bacterium (assembly GCA_051751385.1). Lineage (GTDB taxonomy): Bacteria > Actinomycetota > Actinomycetes > Actinomycetales > Micrococcaceae > Crystallibacter. The sequence goes on from JBNJKW010000004.1 coordinate 415,037, forward strand.
CGCGGTCGAGAGAACCAGCGCGGGCGTCGTCGAAGAGCTGACGGAAGTCGGCAAGGGGGTAGGCGCGGGTCACGAGCTCGTCGAGGAGCAGCTGGCCGGACCGATACAGATCGATGTAGCGCGGGATGTCCGCCGCCGGTCGCGAGCTGCCGTAGCGACAACCCAGGATGGATCGATCTAGATACAGGCGGTCGATGGGAATGCTCATCTCGGTGCCGGCGGCCGGGACCCCCAGCAGCACGAGTTGGCCACCCCAGTCGAGCATCTCGCTCGCTTGACGGATGACCGTGGCGCTGCCTACACACTCGAACACGTGGTCCACGCCCCCGGCGCTGAGGTCGCGAACGGCGGTCACGACGTCGCCGTCCACCGGGTTGACGAACGCCGTCGCACCGAAACGCGTAGCTTGCTGACGTTTGTGGCTATTGGTGTCAACGGCGATGATCGTCGTCGCCCCGGCGATTCGCGCAGCTTGGATGCAGTTGAGTCCGATGCCGCCGGCGCCGATGACGACCACCCGGTCGCCGGGCAGGACGCGGGCTCGGTTGAGCACCGCGCCCGCTCCGGTGAGGACAGCGCAACCGATGAGACTCGCAGAGGTCATCGGTATGTCCTGGGGTATGACCGTCGCCTGGCCTGCCTGAACGAGGATGCGCTCACTGAAGGTCGAGAGGGCGGCGAAGCTGTGGACGTCCTGCCCGCGCCAGCGGAACCGTGCAGCCGGTGCGCCATAGGATTGCCGACACATCGTAGGGTGCCCGGCCACGCAGTATGCGCAGCGTCCGCAGTTTGCCAACGTGGACAACACCACGTGGTCGCCGACCTTGGGAGAGGCGACGCCAGCGCCCACCTCCTCAACCACGCCTGCACCCTCATGCCCGAGAATGACCGGAAGGGGGAAAGGGATCTTTCCGTTCATGACGCTCAGGTCGCTCTGGCACAGGCCACTCGCGTGTACGCGGACAATAATCTCACCGGGGGCCGGGTTAGGGAGTTCGACGTCGTCGGCAATCTGAATGTCTTGGCCGTCAAAGATGATAGAACGCACCGGGTCTCCTTGCGATGGTGGCGTGAAGCAACAGAGACGAACCCACCGGTCCACCAGTTGGTATTCACGTTGACAGTCATGCGGTTTTTATGACCTCCGTCACTGTAGCCTTCGGCTACAGTAGCGTCAACAATCAGGCTCGGGTTACTTCCAGATTCTGGTTGGTGTGTGGATTTTCCAGCACCACGATAAAGCTCCTCATGGGGACGTCAACTTTTTCGACTGAAGTGGTTGACGTCACTGTAGCCATTGGCTACAGTGACTGATGTCACGGAGCGGGCACGGCCAAAACGGACTGGCTTCGCTGCATATTCCTGTCAGGTGGCCCCGAGCCAGCAGGCTTGGCGCTCGACCACACAATCAATGCTCGGCTCGCAGGTGAGTCTGGAGGAGGAAGCTATGCCGTCGATGGCTCTATCAATGAAACCGACCGGGTGGTTCCAGATCGGTTGGTCTGGGCAGTTGGCGGTTGGCGAGGTGAAGCCGATGCGCTACTTCGGCCGCGAGCTCGTCGCCTACCGCACCGAGGACGGCGAACTCGTCGTTCTTGATGCCTACTGCGAACACCTGGGTGCCAACATGGCATACGGTGGCTCCGTCCACGGACGGGATATCCAGTGTCCGTTCCACGGTTGGCGCTGGGGCCCGAACGGCAAGAACACCTGCATCCCGTACCAGGACGCCGTCAATCGCGTGCGTCGCATCGGATCGTGGCCGACTGCTGAGCAAGACGGCGTGATGTATCTGTGGCACCATGCCCAGAAGGAGCCGCCCGCCTACCCGGTGCCCAGCATCTTCGAACTCTTCGAGGGTTCGGGCCCGAGCGAGCGCTACCACCCGGCCTACCCCGATGGAACCTTTGCCTCCGAGGCGCTGCCGGTGCACCCACAGTACGTCATCGAGAACGGCGTGGACTTCGCCCACTTCAAATACGTTCACCGAGCAGACGAGATTCCCGAGGTCGTACGACGCGAATTCGGCGAGCACAATTTCACATCTGCACTGGCCATGAAGTACAAGCGTAAGTTGCCGGACGGCCAGTTCGAGACCGTCGATGGTGGCGTCGAGACCTACATCCTCGGCGTCGGCCTCGGCTACTCCTGGGCATGGGGCGTCGGCGAGATCTGCAGTATTACCGCTGTCACCCCGGTCGACGACGAGACATCCGTCCTGTGGTTCACGGCTTGGCCCAGCAAGGAGAGCAACGACGAGGTGATGCTCCCCGATCGACGGCGCAGCGCGATCAACCAGCTCAAGGCTGATCTGGCCATTTGGAAACACCAGCGCTATACGGAGCCCCCCGGCCTGGCAACTGCCGAGGCTGCCGGCTTCCGCGACATCAGGCAGTGGGCACGCCGCTTCTACCCGGAAGGCCATCTCGGCCACGCCGAAACCGATCAGCTCGCCGCAACCGACGCAGTGGGCAGCCTGTGATGCGTCCACCCCTAACCGACCAGCAGGAGTCGTGGCGCCGAGAAGTGCGCGACTTCCTTCGCGCCGAATTGCCTGCCGACAAGGCGTTCAACACCGAGTTCGATGATGCACCCGACCAGTGGGAGTATGCACTGGAGTTCAGCAAGAAGGTCGCCAACAAGGGCTGGATCGGCCTAACTTGGCCCGTCGAATATGGCGGTGCCGGCCGCACACCCATCGACAACCAGATCCTTCTCGAAGAGTTGGCGGCAGCGGACGCGCCAATGGTCAACTCGGTCGGTATCTTCCTTGCAGCAGGCACGATCCTCGCGGCGGGGTCCGAGGAGCAGAAGAAATCGTTGCTGCCGGCCGTCGCTTCCATGAGCACGCTATGGGCCGAGGGCCTGACCGAGCCGGAGGCGGGCTCTGACCTCGGCTCGCTGCGCACGCGAGCGGTTCGCGATGGGGGCGACTGGGTGATCACCGGTCAAAAGGCCTACACCTCGTGGGGACCGATGTCGCATGTCCTCTATGTCGCCGCTCGCACCGGGGACGGAGGCGCGGCCGATGGAGTCAGCATCTTCATGGTGGACCTACGCAGTCCGGGAGTCACCCTGCACCCGATGCGGAACTTCGGGGGTGGGGTTCAGTCGACCACGTTTCTCGACAACGTCCGTGTCCCCTCGGATGCGCTCATCGGCGAGGAAGGCAAGGGCTGGCGGTACATCATGAACGCTTTTTATGCCTCCGGCATCGTAGAGCCGATCTACGCAAGCCAGGAGAAGCGGCTCGAGGCGCTCGTCTCTCTCTGCCGCGAAACGCCGGGCGCTCTGCAGGACAAGGCGATTGCGGGCGGTCTCGGCGAGCTGACCCGAATGGTGCAGGCCCAGCGGCTCCTCGCGTATGAGGCCGTCGGCAACAACGTCGCACGCCGCCGCCACGGCTATGGCGGTGGAGTCCAGCAGGTCATTGCCAAGGAATACGAGCCGATGTTCGCGCAGGTCTACGACCGCGTGCTGGGGCCCAGGAGCCAACTGACGGCCGATTCGCGGTTCGCGCTGCTGAACGGCGCACCAGAGGCGTGGTACCGCCAGTCCTTCGCGAACCACGCAGGCGGCACCCCCCAACTGAAACGAATGATTCTGGCCACCCGCGGCCTCGGGCTGCCCCGATGAGGCGCGGCCAGACCCCGGCGGCACCGACGGAGGAAATATAGTGGAACTGACATGGGGCGAGGACTACGACGTCCTCGCCGAGATTGCCCGCGCCGTGTTCGGCGAGGAGTCGCCGCTGCAGCACCGTGATCGCACAACCGACTTTGACTCCCAGGTCCGGCAGCTGGCGCAGTTGGGCTGGCTGGAGTTAGGCGATCCGAGGCCCGACGCCATCGACGCCGCCGACCTGGCGAGTATCGCCGGGGTGTTCGTCGAGATGGGGAGCTCCTTGGTCGAGAGCCCATTGCTGCCGCTGACTACTTCCCGCGACGTCGCCCTGCTGGTCGGAACTGACACGGCCCTCGAGCTAGCCGAGACCATCGGGATCGGCACTCGACGTGTCATTCCCGTACTGCACGATCCGGCATGGGGCGTTGCTCGGCCGCGTCTCGAGGAGGGGCTGCTCACCGGGGAGGCCGTGGCGGTGCCCTTCGGGGAGGATGCGGACGCCTTCGTCGTTGAGGCCGTTGACGGAGAGACGACGGTCGTGGCGATCATCGACGCCGCAGACGTCACCCTCGAGTCGATGCCCAATCTCGGCCAGCGTCCTCTGTTCGCGCTCGGCTTTCGGGCAGTTCCGGTAGCCGCCGACGCTGTCCTCGCACGGGGAGAAGAGGCGGATCGGGCGATCGGCGTGGCTCAGCGCCGCTCCTCGGTGCTTGTAGCCGCGCAGGTTCACGGAGCGGGCACTCGCCTGCTGGATGCGACGGTCAGCTTCGCGAAGGAACGCCATCAATTCGGAGGCCCGATCGGCCGCTTCCAAGCCGTTCAATACCTGTGCACCGACATCGCCATCGGCACCCACCTTACGTCCGCGTTCACCCGCAACGCGGCCCGGGCCGTCGATCAGGACCGCGACGCAGAGTTGCATGTTGCTCTCATGCGAAAGCAGGCCGCGCGCACAGCGCAGGAGATGGTGCACGCCGCTCATGAAGTGCATGCCGGCCTGGGCTTCATGGTCGAGTCGAACATTCACCTGTTCACGAAGGCGGCGCGCCACTGGCAGTTCGCGCTCGGGGCGGACGAGATCCACGACCGCGACATCGCGGAGTGGCTGGATCAAATGACGTGGCTGGACCAAATGGCGGAGGAACGAGTATGAGCACTGTCACCTACGAGGTCGACGGGGCGGTAGCCATCATCAGTCTCGACAGACCTGAGAAGCGCAACGCGCAAGACCAGGCGATGCTGCGCGACCTCGATGCCCGTTGGCATCAAGCGGCCGGCGACGACGGCGTCAAGGTCATCGTGTTGCGGGCGAACGGCGACCACTTCTCCGCTGGCCATGATTTGCGTTCCCAAGCGCCCGGATTCACCAAGCCCGATGTGGGAGCCGTGGCCTCGGGGTTCGCCTGGGAAGCCGAACACTACCTCGGGTTCGGCCGCCGTTGGCGCGACATCCCCAAGCCGTCGATCGCAGCGGTCAAGGGCGCGTGCGTGGCCGGTGCGCTCAACGTCATCTGGCCATGCGACCTCATCGTGGCCGCCGACGACACCTACTTCAGCGACCCCGTAGCGCGCTTCGGAATCGGCGGAGTAGAGTACCACGCTCACACCTGGGAGCTCGGAGCTCGTAAGGCGAAGGAGATGCTGTTCACAGCACGTTCTATTTCCGCGGAGGAGGCCCGCGAAGCGGGGATGGTCAACCGGGTGGTGCCCGTCGCCGAACTCGACGCACGGGTCATGGAACTGGCTCACGAGATCGAGCAAATGGATGCGTGGGCACTCGCTCAGGCCAAGCGTGCGGTGAATCAGACCCTGGACATCATGGGGCAGCACTCCGCGCTGCAGGCCGCCTTCGAAATCCACTGGTCCGGCCACGCGAACGCGCTCCTGCGTACCGGCTATCCGTTGCTGCAGAGTGAGCCGCTCGCAGCCCGTAGCGCAGGGGGAAAGCAAACGTGACAACTGCCGAAACCGACTTCGTCGATGCAACGGTGCTGTGGTCGATGCTCGCTGATCGCGCCACTGCGTCCCCCCACGGCACGATGCTGATCGACGAGCACGATCGGCGTCTCACCTTCGCCGAGACCGTCCTCGAAGCTGAGCGCGTCGCTGCTGGTCTGCTCGCCCTGGGCATAGAACCAGGGGCCACGGTCAGCTGGCAACTCCCGACACGTATCGACACGATCGTCCTGAGCCTCGCTCTCTCGCGTCTCGCGGTCGTGCAAAACCCGATCATCCCCATCTACCGCATCCGCGAGGTCGGGGCGATGGTCAGGCAGTGCGGTGCCGAATGGTTGATCACGGTCGACACATTCCGCGGATACGACCACCGGGCGATGGCCGTTGAACTGGGCCAAAGCCTGGACGGCAAGCTGCGGACGCTGATCATCGACGGCGATCTGCCTACCGGTGATCCAGCCACCCTGCCGCAGCCGCCCCATCGCGGTGACCAAGTGCGCTGGATCTACACGACATCGGGCACGACATCCGCTCCCAAGGGGGTTTGCCACACCGACGCCAGCCTCATCGCCGGCGGTGTCGGACTCGCATCCGCACTCGATGTTCGCGCGGACGATGTCGGCACCATTCTGTTCCCGTACGCCCACATCGGTGGACCCGACATGCTCATCACGGGCCTCGTGGCGGGCATCCCCATTGTGCTGATGGAAGCGTTCGACCCCGAGCGAGCCGTACCGCTTCTACGGCGAAACGGCGCCACGCTTTCGGGCGGTGGGACAGCTTTCTACACGATGTTCCTGCAGGAGCAGCGCAAGAATCCAGGACAACCAATGGTGCCTTCGCTGCGGGCACTGACGGGCGGCGGTGCCCCGATGTCCGAGTACGTTTTCCACCAGGTGCGCGACGAGATGGGGATTCCGGTGCTGCACGGCTACGGCATGACGGAGTGCCCGATGATCACCCAGGGCAGCGCTGATGACGGTCCCGAGCGACTCGCATCGACCGTCGGACGGCCCGTCCGGGGGTGCGAGGTGGAGATACGTGACGACGACGGTGCCCCTCTTGCCGCCGCTGTGCAAGGTCACGTGTGGGTACGCGGCCCGATGTTGCTTTCGCACTACCTCGTCGATGGCGAGGTAGTCGATCCGCGAGACGACGGATGGTTCGCCACGGGCGACCTCGGCTACCTGCGGCCCGACAAGCACCTGGTGCTCGTGGGACGGTCAAAGGACCTCATCATCCGCAAAGGTGAGTCGATCAGCCCCATGGAGATCGAGGAAGTGATCATCCAGCACCCCGGTGTGGCCGACGCTGCGGTCATAGGCCTGGCTGACGCGGTGCGAGGAGAGCGGATCTGCGCCGTTCTGCAGTTGCACGAGGGCGCAGTGGTGCCGACAGCTGCTGAGTTGCGGTCGTACTGCATCGACCAGGGGCTCGCACCGTTCAAGGCTCCCGAGCAGGTGAAGGTGGTCGAGGCGCTGCCGAAGACACCGACCATGAAGATCCGCAAGCAGGACCTTCGAGTCTTGTTCGCGGATGCGGCGATGCCGCAGAGCCCGGAGATGACGACTACTCGTGGCTGAAGAGCCCGCATTCATCCGCAGTAAGGAAATTGGAGCCCAATCATGCCGGATCTGAGCTACATCGAGCGCGCTGTGTCGCTCGCGAATGTCAACGCGCTGCGCATGGCGCTGTTCCAAGCCACCCGTGACCCCGAGATCCAAGCGATACCGGTCCGGCGTGTCATGACGGGCGGGTTCGAGAACGTGGTGATCGACCCTGCCGACGAAGCGCTCATCCGCCGCAAGGCAGTCGAGCTTCTTGCCTCTGAAATCGCTCCCGAGGCGCGTCAGGAGATTTCTACCGACGAGCTTGATGAGCTCGTGCAGATGGCCGAGGGACGCCGGCTTTCGGCATTCGACCTCGAGATGCGCAGGCTGCTACCCAGCTTTGGTGCGTTTCCCCACGAGGCACGGTGGAGCGGGGGTAACCGTGCACCGGAGGGTTTCTCGGTCGCGATCATCGGCGGCGGATTCGCGGGCCTGGCGATGGCGGTCCAATTGGAACGTCTCGGCATACCGTATCGAGTGTTCGAGCGGCGCCACGAGGTCGGCGGCGTATGGAGCATCAACACATACCCGGACGCTCGAGTGGACACCCTGAGTGCGATCTACCAGTTCGGCTTCGAGAAGAACTATCCCTGGACCCAGCATTTCGCACGCCAGAGTGAGGTTCGCGGCTACCTCGAGCATATCGCCAAGAGACACGGCGTGTGGCCGAACATCGGCTTCCACCAAGACGTGACCGAAGCCCACTTCAATGAGGATCGTGCTCAGTGGGATCTCACGATCACAACCGCGAATGGCTCGACAATTAACCACACCGCGTCTGTGGTAGTCACCGCCAGCGGACTCTTCGCCACGCCACGCGACCTCGACCTGCCGGGCCGCGATCGCTTCGAGGGCGAGGTCATGCACACGGCGCGGTGGGGCGACGTCGATTTCACGGGCAAGAAGGTAGCTATCGTCGGGAACGGGTCGACTGGCGTGCAATTGCTCTCGAGTATTGCCGCGGTCGCGGACCAGGTGTACGTCTGTCAGCGCACCCCTCAGTGGATCACGCCGCGTGCCAACTACGGAACTCCGATCGAGGATGAGCTGCGCTGGCTCATCGGAGCAATGCCGTACTACTGGAACTGGAACAAGTACGTGGCCGGCATGGGCCAGACCGATCTACGTGAGATGCTGCTCATAGACGACGAATGGATCCGCAGCGGTGGATCTGTGAACGAGCGCAATGATGCTCTGCGCAAAGGGCTGGAAGAGTACATCGCCGCGCAGGTGGGCGGGGACCGTGCACTCATCGAGCACCTCGTCCCCGACTATCCGCCGATGACTCGTCGCCCAGTTGTGGACAATGGATGGTATGCCGCGCTGACCCGCGACAACGTTGAGTTGGTTCCCGAGGCCGTCGGTGCCTTCTATGCAGATGGCATCGAGATGGCGGACGGAAGGCACCTTGAGGTCGATATCGTCATCGCGGCGGTCGGCTTCGACGCCCAGCGCTACCTGGCGCCGACCCGATACTACGGTCGCGGCGGTGTCAGTCTGGAGGAGCCGTGGGCCGCGGAGGGGGCAAAGGCCTATCTCGGCATGACGGTGCCCGGGTTCCCGAACCTGTTCATGCTTTATGGGCCGAACTCCCAGCCGGTCGCCAGCGGTAACGGCCTTCCCGGGTGGTTCGAGATCTGGTCGCGGTACATCGCGCTCGCGTTGATCTCGATGATCGAACGCGGTGACCGGGCGATTGAGGTGCGCCAGGAAATCTATGACGAATACAACGCCCTCCTCGACAAGGAAGCCGGCCGACTCATCTACACGGCGCCCACTTCAGTGCTGAAACGAAACTATTACGTCAACGACGCCGGGCGCCTGCAGGTCACGGTGCCCTTCACGGGAGAGGAACTGTTCGCGATGTCGGCTAACCCCAAGCTGTCGGACTTCCATCTGGAACCTGCGGGCACACACGCCGAGCAGTTGGCCGCACTGAGCTCGGTGAGCCAGCGGTGACGGCTGTGGGCAGCGCGATCGACCTCACGGTGCTGGACGTGATCGCCGAGACGCCCGATGCGTGCTCCCTCGTGTTCGAGATCCCCGAACACGAGGAGGCTCGCCTGCGCTATCTGCCGGGGCAGTTCCTCACGATACGAGTGCCCAGCGAAGAGCGCGGTGCGGTCGCACGCTCGTACTCTTTATCCAGCGCCCCGGGTCTCGACAAGTCGCTCAAAGTGACAGTGAAGCGGACCGATGGAGGATACGCATCTAACTGGCTCTGCGAGAACGTCGCCGCCGGTGACACCGTAACGGTACTGCCGCCATCGGGACGTTTCACGCCTGAGGATCTAAACGACGACCTTTTACTGTTCGCAGCCGGAAGCGGCATCACTCCGGTGATCTCGATCATCAAGACCGCATTGGCGACGGGGACCGCTCGGATCCATCTGGTGTACGCCAACAAGGACTCCACGTCGGTGATCTTCAATGACGAGCTCGCTGATCTGGCAGCGCGATATGCCGACCGAATCATCGTCCGCCACTGGCTCGACGCGGAACACGGATTCCCCACAGTTGAACGGGTGAGCGACGAGGCTCGCTCCAACCTCGACTCACAGGTCTACATCTGCGGGCCGGCGCCTTTCATGAATACCGTGGTGGAGGGACTGCGGAACGCCGGAGTGCCTCGTGAGTCGGTGCACCGAGAGGTCTTCAGTTCCCTGACCGGGGATCCGTTCTCCGTCGAGGCCGTAACGGCCCCCGAGAACCAGGCCGCCACCGCGAGCACGCCGGCCGCCGAGTCCGGGGATGTCGCGGACACAGTGGTCCGGATCGCAGGGGAGTCGTTGCGCTTCCCTTGGCCGCGCGAACGAAACCTCGTCGAAGTTCTGCTCGAGCGCGGCGTGGAGGTGCCGTACTCGTGCCGGTCGGGAGAATGCGGATCGTGTGCATGCACCGTGGTCAGGGGGGAGGTGGCGATGGACAGGTCCGACATCCTCGACGAGGAGGACATCCTCAGCGGCTACATTCTAGGATGCCAGGCGCACCCGGTCTCGGCTGCGGTGGAGATCGAGTTTTGATACGCGGACGCGCGGAGAAAATTCCCATGTCCGATGTACGGGAGAGTCCGACCAGCGGCGGGTGATCATTTACCTCGACGAACCATGATGGTGGGGAGACGGTGCTCATCTCGGCGTGACGGGCGAGGGCGGCAGTGGGAGTAAATCCATCCTTCGGTCACCATCTTTGAAAATCCATGGCTAAGCACAGTGCTGTGCTTAGCCGACGTTCTAGCGAGAGGCAATTGCTGCAATGGCTGGTACTTTTCATCCTAAAAACGGATCGACGAACACCCGGGCAGTTCCCTCCGCGGCTGAGGGGGGGTGGAGTTTTCGCTGGGTCGTCTCCTTCGTGGGCATGATGCTGGCCATTGAAGCGGTGACAGTCAGCTATGTAATGCTCGGACTCGCTTTCCCCCTTATGGCCTCCAATTTTGAAACGGAACAAGTCGCGTGGGTTCTGACCGCCACGGCTCTGGCCGGAGGGGCCTTTGCGCCTGTTGTGGGCAAGTTGGCCGACGCTTACGGCAAGAGAAAGCTGTTCATAATTGTCTGCGGGCTGGCGCTGGCAGGATTTATCCTCTCCGCGGTGGCGCCCACATTTGGTCTCTTTGTCTTGGGCCGGGCGATGGCCGGCCCGCTTTCGTCAACGATTTTCCTGGGATATTCGCTGATGAGAGACATATTCCCGGCCAGAACCTTGAACCTCGGTGTCTCAATCTCCAGTGCCGGGACAGCGTTCTTCTCCATACCGTTTCCGCTAATTGCCTCGTACCTGCTGGCCACATCACTGGGCTTTCGCTCACTGCTATGGGTGCTGGCCGCCATGACAATGCTCTCGATAGTGCTCGTGTTGCTCAGCACGCCGGAAACCACAGTTCGCACCCCCAGCAAGATTGACTTGGGCGGTGTCGCCATGACGATTAGCTGGATCACTGCGATTCTGCTGGGAATTAGCTACGGCAGCGCATGGGGCTGGACCAGTCCGGGAATTCTCGGGCTTTTCGGCGCCGGAGCCGTCATCCTTCTCCTGTGGATCGTTTACTCGCTGAAACAGTCGGACCCGTTCATCGATATACGCTTTGTCAAGTCCGGGTCAATGCTTGGGATCTGCCTCAGCACAGCCTGCATTATGGGGTCTATCTCAACCTACGTCTTTGTTCTTCCGATGGTGGTGCAGATGGATCCCGCGGCTGGATTGGGTTATGGCCTCGGCATGTCGACCGCCGGATATACCGCAGTCTTGGCCCCGCAGGCTGTCTTTGCGATCGCCGGCGGCATTGCGGCAGGCAAGCTATCCCGAAAGATTCGCCCTGTCTATCTCTCCATGACGGGGTGTGCGTTCATCGCCGTCGGATTCATCGGTCTGGCGCTTTCCCACCAGGTTCTCGAACTTGTGATCTTCTGGATGATCCTCGAGGGCATCGGGTCGGGCATCGCCCTGGCCTGTGTTGCCTTGCTGGTGCTTCACGCCGTGCCGATTCGTCTCCAAGCCCAGATGGCAAGTCTCACCATGGTGGCCGGTTCCCTGCTAGGGTCCGCGACACCGGTGATTACGACGGCTCTCATGGCTGGCGGAATGATCGTCGTCCAGCCAACTGCGACCAATCCCAATGGCGGATACATGTACAACAATGAGGCCATTACTAACGCGTTCCTCTTTGTGGGCATTCTGGCCGCCGTGGGCCTCGTCGTCGTGGCAGCGACCCTGCTCAAACGCCGTGAGGCCGAACGCACGGCGGCAGTCGAGTCGGAGATCGAAGCCCTTGGAGTCGCCAAGACACTCGTGGCCGGCGACGGCCAGGAGCCTGAAAAGGTCTCCGTCAGATGACTGAGACTTGCCTCACACACAAGACGGCCTCCGGGTCCCCTCCACACAAGAAGGTGCCACATGTCATACCCCTATGATCCCGAGGTGCAGGCCTTCGTCCCCTACGCGCCAGCCATTGATCTGACCGACATTGCGGCGACACGCGAAATGCTATCGGCCGCGACCGCCGACCTCCCTCCCTATGAACCTCATGCGGAGGTTCGGGTTATGCATCTTGAAGCGGACGGAAGCGCCGGCGCACCACCGGTGGACCTGTTCTCTGTGACGCCTTCCAGCGCTGCGGTCGGCAACAAGCTCCCCGCTCTGTTTTGGTTCCACGGTGGGGGCTTTGTTCTCGGAGACGCCCGGGAATCCCTCCCGTTTCTGGAATCCGTCGTCAGAGCAACAGGTGCCGCAGCCTTTTCGATCCAGTACAGCCTTGCGCCGGAGGCCCGATACCCAGCACCCATTGACGAAGGGATGGCTGCTCTGACGTGGATCAGGAACAATTCGCAATCGCTAGGGGTGGACCCTGAACGCATCGCAGTTGGCGGCCAAAGCGCCGGTGGCGCGAACGCCGCCGGACTGGTGCTACGCGTGCGTGATGAGGGCCTCCCAGGTTTCATCTTCCAGCTACTCGATATTCCCGTTACCGATGATGCGGTCCAGTCCGAGTCCGCCACTGCGTACTCGGATGGACTGGTCTGGAACACACGCAACGCGCTCCTCAGCTGGCAGGCATACCTCGGTGACGACTCCGGCGATACCCCTGCTTACGCCGCACCTATGCGGGCAGAGTCGTTGCAGGGGATGCCACCCACCTTCATTACCGTCAACCAATTCGACCCACTGCGCGATGAGGGAATCGAGTTCGCCCAACGCCTGGCCCAGGCCAGTGTGCCTACGGAATTGCACATGTATGCAGGAACCTTCCACGGATCCTCTGGCATTGCGGCGGCTGCGTCGGTGTCCCAGCGCCAGAACGCCGACCTTGTCTTGGCAATTAAGAGAGCCTTTGAGGGGAACGAAAAATGAACAACCAAGATTTGGATTTGGATGTGGTGGTCATCGGGGCGGGATTCGGGGGAATGTATGCCTTGCATGCGCTGCGAGAAAGGGGCCTTAGGACTAAGGCTTTTGAATCCGGAGACAATGTCGGCGGAACCTGGTTCTGGAACCGTTACCCAGGGGCGAGGTGCGACGTGGAAAGCCTTGACTACCAGTATTCGTTCAGCCGGAAACTCGTCGACGGGTGGACCTGGAGTGAACGTTATGCACCGCAGCCCGAGATCCTCGCCTACGCATCATGGGTTGCGGATGAACTTGATTTGAGAAAGGACATCATATTTGAGACTAAGGTGCTGGAGGCAATCTACGATGAGCTAAATCACTCGTGGGACATCCTTACCAGTGACGGCCAACGCACCCGCGCACGCTATTTGGTCTCGGCCGGTGGATCCCTCTCCGCCGCCTCTTATGCCGATTTCCCCGGTATCGAGAATTTCTCCGGAAAGGTATACCACCCTGGTCACTGGCCGGCTGAGGGTGTCGACTTTGCCGGTAAGCGGGTTGCAGTTATCGGTGTAGGTTCCTCGTCCGTCCAGTTGATTCCCGAAGTCGCCAAGCAGGCCGATGAGCTGGTTGTCTTTCAACGCACCCCCGCCTACACAGTGCCAGCTAGGAACCGGCCGCTTTACGACGACGAGGTGATCAACCGGCGTCGCAACCATGAGGAATTGACGGAGAGCACGCGACGGAGCCATTCGGGCATCAATTTTCCAATGACAGGAGACACGCTTCTGGACATGCCTGAGCCCAAACGAACGAACCTGCTGGAGAAGAACTGGAAACTCGGCGGAAACATGTTCATTGCTGCTTTCAATGATGTGCATTACGACCTCGAGGCGAACGGGATAATGGCCGAATTTGTTCGCAACAAGCTGCACAATATCGTCGATGACCCTGAGATAGCACGCAAGCTCACCCCCAGCAGTTACCCTATCGGTAGCAAGCGCATTATCACGGATACAAATTACTGGGCCTCGTTCAACCGACCAAACGTTAAGCTCGTCAGCGTGCTTGAGGAACCGATTACGGATATCACGGAAAATTCCATCACGACCAGGGACCATGAGTACCAGATCGACATCATCATCGCAGCCACCGGCTACGACAGTTTGACCGGCTCGTTGACCCGTATCGACATCCGCGGACGAGACGGCATGTCGCTGAAGGACTCGTGGTCCTCCGGGGTTCACACCTACCTCGGGCTGGCTTCGGCAGGTTTTCCGAATCTGTTCACAATTACCGGGCCGCAGAGCCCCTCCGTGCTGGTTAATATGTTTGCCGCCATTGAACAGCATGTGGAATGGATAGTTAATTGCATCGACTACCTCACAAGGTCCGGCTTCGAGGAGATCGAGGCAACCGCACAGGCTGAGAGCATGTGGAATGATCAAGTCGAACAGGCCGTACAGGACACCCTCTATTTGAAGGCCAAATCCTGGTATAACGGCAGCAATATTCAGGGTAAACCCTCGCAATTTCTCGCCTATACCGGCGGACTCGACGAATACCGTCGTAGGTGCGACGAAGCCGCCGAGTATGGCTACCGGGGCTTCCGCGTCGATGGTCGGGAGCTGGATGCCACCACGTTGAGCAAGGTGAGCGCATGAGCGGCCGGCTTGAGGGAAAGACTGCACTCATTACCGGTGCCGCGATGGGTATGGGCGCTGCCCACGCCAGGGCCTTCATCGCGGAAGGGGCACAGGTACTCATCGCCGACATGGCCAAAGACCAAGGACAGGCCCTTGCGGACGAGCTCGGTGAGAAGGCGGCGTTCGTGGAGCTGAATGTCACCGAATCCATGAGCTGGGCAAACGCGGTTGAAACCACCCTCGAGCGTTTTGGCAAGCTCGACACCTTGGTGAACAATGCAGGCATCTTTACGACCGGAAGTCTTGAGGACTACTCGGAGGAAACCTGGGACGAGACCCTCGCGGTCAACCTCAAAGGTGCGTTCCTCGGCATGAAGGCCGCGGTGACACACTTGGCGGCAGCTTCCCCCGGGTCAATCATTAATATCTCGTCCACGGCGGGCATCGAGGGGTACACGAAACAACTCGGTTACAGCGCTTCCAAGTGGGGACTGCGCGGCCTGACTCGGTCAGCCGCCTTGGAACTGGCGGATCGCGGGATTCGCGTGAATTCCGTCCACCCCGGGGCCGTAGCCACGCCGTTGATCGAACAATTCAAACAAATCAGCGATTCCGACTTCGAAGGCAGCACTCTCAAACGGTTCGCCCGCCCGGAGGAAATCTCGGGATTATTGGTCTTTCTGGCAAGCGACGAGGCGTCGTTCGTCACCGGATCGGAATACGTCATCGACGGCGGAATCACCGCCGGAACCATGTTCTAGAACCCGGCAACCAAGACACGAAGGAAATGCAACTCCCGTGAAAAACACAGAACTAAAGTCAGTAGCCCCGGTGACAGGAGGAGCCAGTGGCATCGGAGAGGCCACGGTCCGCAAACTCGTGCGCAAGGGTCACGCGGTCGCTAGCGCTGAGTTGCATGAACACGAGGGACGTCTCCTTGTCTCCGAATTGGGGAACACGCTCGTTTCGTGGCGGTGGTCGTAGCGCAGGAGGACTCCTGGGTTTGGGCAGGGGAAGAAACACAGGGCCGCCTTCGGCACTGTCACAATGCTGGCGAACAATGCCGACGTGGTCCACAACGAACCTCTGAAAGACATGAGCGCAGCGGCTTCGCCGAGTTCTCAACGTTATCCAATAGGCGCATCGAATTAAAAGCCGCGATACACATAGCAATTATGATCGGTTCTTCTGTGAGCCGAAACCTGAACGAAATTCCTTAGATGGGCATCGAAGCTCACATTGACGGAACTTCATAAGATATTTCGCAACAACCTTCTCTAGGAGAAACAATGCCCTCAGGTCGTCTTGCCAATAAGATCGCAATCATAACAGGGGGTGGGGCTGGGTTGGGTCTGGCTACCGCCGAACTTTTTATCAATGAAGGGGCCACAGTAGTGGTGGCGGATCTGGAATCTCCGGACGCTGTGGCAGCAGTTCAGGGAGTTGGCGGCAAGTTTGTGCCGACAGATGTCAGCAATTCGTCGGCGGTGGATGATCTGGTCTCAGGCGTTGTTAATCAGTTCGGCCGTTTGGACGTAATGTTCAACAACGCTGGCATATTCCTAGGTAAGCAGGCTATTGACACCACGGACGACGAGTTTTCACGAGTAATTGGCGTGAATTTTTCCGGAGTATTCCACGGACTGCGTGCAGCAGGCAAGGTGATGGTGGAACAAGGCTTTGGATCTATCATCAATACTGCTTCTAATGGCGGAAGTCTACCTACCTCAGGAATGGCCATCTACTGCGGTACCAAAGGTGCCATCATCGCGATGTCAAAATCGGCAGCGATCGAACTTGCGCCCCATGGGGTGCGGGTAAATACGCTGTCACCCGGAACTATGCTGTCAAAAATGATTGGGGACCCAGACGCAGAAATGGAGAAGATGCTCCACGGTCTGCAGCCAGTCGGGTACGCGGCGCATCCGCGCCTGATGGGAAACGGGGCTGTATTCCTGGCATCCGATGAATCTGTCTATGTAACCGGTCATGACCTAATCGTGGACGGCGGGGCAACTGCCGGCCGAGGCTGGTCATAACCGGTTCCATCTGTCCGCTCCGTGCGGAGTGTTTCCCGTCCGACCCTCTGAAAGTGCGGAGTGAGAATGTCTCCTAATTTGAGGGCTGCGGCTTCTAAGAGAAACGAACGGACGTCGGTTGTTCCCGCAGGGACGTTAGGTCTATGAAAGTGAGCAAAAGTGACACGTATTGGGATCGTAGCCGAATTAGGCTCCGAGGCAAGGGTGGCCGCGACGCCTACGACTGCGAAGCAGTTGTTGGGGTTGGGTTACCAGGTTGTGGTGGAAAAGGGTGCGGGGGAGCCTGCGTCCTTCCCTGACGACGCCTATGTCGAGGCGGGCGCGGTGATTGTGGGTGCCGACGAGGCGTGGGGCAGCCAGGTGGTGCTGAGGATAAATCCGCCCACCGAGGAGGAGATCGGCCGTCTGGCCGACGGGGCCACCCTGATCGGGACGCTGTCCCCGGCGCTGCGGCCTGAACTGGTGGAGGCGCTGGCGGCGCGTCCGATCACGGCTCTGGCGCTGGATGCTGTGCCGCGCATCTCCCGGGCACAGTCCATGGACGTGCTCAGCTCCATGGCCAACATTGCCGGCTACCGGGCAGTCATTGAGGCAGCCCACGAATTCGGCCGTTTCTTCACCGGGCAGGTAACTGCGGCGGGCAAGGTTCCCCCGGCGAAAGTCTTGGTGGCGGGGGCCGGCGTCGCCGGGCTGGCGGCAATCGGCGCGGCGAGCAGCCTGGGCGCAATCGTGCGTGCGACAGACCCTCGGCCCGAGGTAGCTGATCAGGTGAAGTCCATCGGTGGAACTTACCTCAAGGTTGAAGTCGAGGAGGAGATGAGATCCTCCGACGGGTATGCCAAGGCCACGTCCGAGGCGTACGACCGGCGCGCCGCGGAAATGTACTCCGAACAGGCCCGGGACGTGGACATCATCATCACTACGGCGCTCATTCCGGGGCGTCCGGCACCGAAGCTACTCACGGCTGAGGATGTGGCCGGTATGAAACCGGGCAGCGTCATCGTTGACATGGCTGCCGGCCAGGGCGGCAACGTGGAAGGCTCCGTCGCCGGCGAACGGATGGTCACGGATAACGGCGTCGTGATCCTGGGCTACACCGATCTCCCGGCTCGATTGCCTACCCAGGCGTCCCAGCTGTACGGAACAAACCTGCTGAACCTGCTCAAGCTGCTCACCCCGGGCAAGGACGGTGTGCTCAGCATCGACTTCGACGACGTGGTGCAGCGCGCGGTGACGGTGGTGCGCAACGGCGAGACGACCTGGCCGCCGCCGCCGGTGCAGGTCTCTGCCACACCCCTGGTACAGGCTGAGGCCACGCGTGCGGGGAGGTCAGCGGCCGACGCCGCGGCGCAGAAGGCCGGGCTGAGCACGGCCGGTAAGGCCGGGCTAATTGCCGCGGGCATCGCGGTCCTCTTCGGGATCAACGCCGTCGCCCCGGCGCCGCTGCCGCAGCACTTCACCGTGCTCATGCTCTCCATCGTGGTCGGCTTCTACGTCATCGGGAAGGTCCACCATGCCCTGCACACCCCGCTGATGTCCGTGACCAACGCCATCTCGGGGATCATCGTCGTCGGAGCGCTGCTGCAGGTCACCTCCGACAACCTCGTCATGCAGGTCGCCGCCGCCGTCGCGGTCCTGCTGGCCAGCATCAACATCTTCGGCGGCTTCGCCGTCACACGGCGCATGCTCGCGATGTTCTCCCGCGGAGACAAGGCACGTTCATGAGCGCCCTACCCGAAGCAGCCGGAATTCTAACGAGGAGCCTTACCGTGTCCGACACTGTCTCCGGTCCCCTGACCGCGGAATCCATCGCGGGGGCGGCCTACATCGTCGCGGCCCTGCTGTTTATCCTCAGCCTCGCTGGCCTGAGCAGGCACGAGAAGGCACGGGCAGGGGTCATCTACGGCATTGCCGGCATGGTGATCGCCCTGGGGGCCACCATCTGGCTGACCCTGCAGGATGCCTGGGGCACGGGCGCCGGTCTCACCGGCTTGGTCCTGCTCGTGGCCGCGGTGCTGGTCGGCGGGGCCATCGGGCTGTGGCGCGCCCGCGTGGTGGAAATGACCGGGATGCCCGAGCTGATCGCCCTGCTGCACAGCTTCGTGGGCCTGGCCGCGGTGCTGGTCGGCTGGAACGGGCACCTGCAGGCCCCCGACCTGCCCGGGGACCTGCTGGCGATCCATCATGCCGAGGTGTTCATCGGCGTCTTCATCGGCGCGGTGACCTTCACCGGATCCATCGTGGCGTTCCTGAAACTCTCGGCCCGGATGAAGTCCTCACCGCTGATGCTGCCGGGCAAGAACGTGATCAACCTCGGCGCCCTCGCCGTTTTCGTCGCCCTGACGGTCTGGTACGTCAACGACTCCCGGCTGGAGCTGCTGGTCGTCGTCACCGCCCTGGCCTTGGGACTGGGCTGGCACCTGGTGGCCTCCATCGGCGGCGGGGACATGCCCGTGGTCGTGTCCATGCTCAACAGCTATTCCGGTTGGGCCGCGGCCGCCGCTGGCTTCCTGCTCAACAACGACCTGCTCATCATCACCGGTGCCCTGGTCGGCTCCTCCGGCGCGTACCTGTCCTACATCATGTGCAAGGCCATGAACCGGTCCTTCATCTCGGTGATCGCCGGCGGGTTCGGCATCGCCGCCCCTTCCGGGGCTGACACCGACCACGGCGAGCACCGGGAAATCACCGCCCAGGCCACCGCCGAACTGCTCGCCAACGCCACCAGCGTGGTGATCACCCCGGGTTACGGCATGGCAGTCGCCCAGGCCCAGTACCCCGTCGCCGAGCTCGCCCACCAGCTGCGCGAACGCGGTGTCGACGTGAGGTTCGGCATCCACCCGGTCGCCGGACGGCTGCCCGGGCACATGAACGTGCTCCTGGCCGAGGCGAAAGTCCCCTACGACATCGTCCTGGAAATGGACGAAATAAACGAGGACCTGGGCGGGACCACGGTGGTCCTGGTGATCGGGGCCAACGACACGGTCAACCCTGCCGCGGCCGAGGATCCCGGTAGCCCCATCGCCGGCATGCCCGTGCTGCGCGTCTGGGAGGCAGAGAACGTCGTGGTGTTCAAGCGCTCCATGGCCGCCGGCTACGCGGGCGTCCAAAACCCCCTGTTCTTCCGCGACAACTCCCAGATGCTCTTCGGCGACGCCAAACAACGCGTCGAGGACATCCTCCGCGCTTTCTAACGAGAGGAGAGACCAATGCCCAGACGTCTATTTCTTCGCCATGGCTTTGTTCAGAAGGCACGGCCCTCAAGCGTGCCGGATGGGGCTCCCAACACAGACGAAGCACCAGCACCCCGACAAACCATCAACATCGACGAACTTTCTGCATCTCCCTGGGTTGGTCTTCACTACCGCCATGAATTCTTGCTCCACCAATTGCACGAGCTGTTAGTGCAGCATCATAAGGCTGATACCCCTGGAGAAGAGGCTCAAGGTGACCATTCCTAGACCGCCACCGAGGCCGCTCGAGTAGGGCCATCCTCAGAATCCTCTGCATGAACTCTTCTATGTCACCGGAGGCAGTTCGCTGTAGTAGTGCCGAATGGGCCAGTTGGCACAGACCATGCGGAGGTCGGTAGCGCTTGCCCCGAGAAATTCTCCGTCGAGTAGGTCTAACAGGAACGGTTTCGGCTCAGCAGAGCTTGTATAAGTCTCGGCCAGTCGGTGCAGCGGCAAGCGCCGCGTTGGTGATATTCACAAGGGTGGCGGCTTGGCCTAGACTGAGGCGCACCTGACGAGTTCCACCATTTAAACATCGAATCAAGTCGCTTATGGCGATGGTCAAGGGTGTTCAGCGCTGGGGTGGAAACTGACGAAAGAGCTGACGCCTGCCATGAAGTTATCTTCCTTCAACTCCCTTCCGGCTTCCGAGGCGGCCGCGCTGCTGCGTCCGTGCGTGGACAATTCCCGCTGGGTGGCGGAGCTGGTTGCTGCCCGGCCTTTCGGTGGCAAGGAACAGCTGCTGGCCGCGGCAGCAACCGCGGCGGAGCCTTGGAGCGAGGCCGAGATCGACGCCGCGCTGGCCCGGCATCCGCGCATCGGCGAACGTGCGGAGGGCACTAGCGCCGAAGCTGACATGTCGCGCGGTGAACAGGCCGGGGTGTCGGGTGACGCCGCAGTTCAGGCGGAGTTGCGCCGACGGAATCGCGCCTACGAGGAAAAGTTCGGCCGCGTCTTCCTGATCCGTGCCGCGGGCCGCAGCACGGAAGACATCCTCAAGCAGCTCAACAGCCGGCTGGATAACTCGCCGGAGGAGGAGATCGTGGAGGTCGGCCGGCAGTTGCGTGAGATCGCGTTGCTGCGGCTGGAGGGAGTGATCGAACCGTGAACACCAGCCACATCACCACTCATGTCCTCGACACCGGCTCCGGGAGGCCGGCCGTCGGTATCAATGCCGTGCTGGAGGCCCAATCGGCGTCCGGCTGGCAGGAAGTTGCCGCGGGACAGACCGACGGCGATGGCCGGATCAAGGACCTTGGTCCGGGGGCAGTCGACGCCGGCGTCTACCGGATCAGGTTTGAGACAGGGCCCTACTTCGCGGCGGCGGGAACGGAGACCTTCTTTCCGGCCGTGGAGGTGACCTTCGAGATCAAGGACCTGGCGCAGCATTACCATGTGCCGCTTCTGATCAGCCCGTTTGCTTACTCAACCTACCGAGGGAGCTAGCCAGGATGAGCACAACCGCCAGCACCGGAGCGTCCACCCGGGTAGTCCTGGGGCCGAACCAGTACGGCAAGGCGGAAGTCCGCCTGGTCAAAATCACCCGTGATACGGACCGGCACCAGATCCAGGACCTCAACATCACCTCCCAACTGCACGGAGACTTCGAGCAGGCACACGTCGCCGGCGACAACTCCCACGTGGTCGCCACGGATACCCAGAAGAACACCGTCTACGCCTTCGCCCGGGACGGGGTGAAAACACCCGAGGATTTCCTGCTCCGGCTGGGACGGTATTTCACCGGCAGGTTCGACTGGGTCACCGGAGGACGTTGGTCGGCCGAGCAGTACTTCTGGGACCGGATCAATGACCATGACCACGCCTTCTCGCGCAATAAGAGCGAGGTGCGCACCGCCGTCGTCGGTATCTCGGAAAGGGGGGCCACCGTGGTGGCCGGTCTTCAGGGCCTGACGGTGCTCAAGTCCACCGGCAGCGAGTTCCACGGTTTCCCGCGGGACAGATACACCACGCTGCAGGACACCACCGACCGCATCCTGGCCACCGACGTCACGGCGCGCTGGCGCTACCGGAGCGCGGAGGCGGACTTCGATGCCGTCTACGCCAGTGTCCGGTCGCTGCTGCTCAAGGGCTTCGCCGAGACCCACTCGTTGGCCCTGCAGCAGACCATGTTCCAGATGGGACGGCTGGTCTTGGAAGCGCAGCCGGAGATCGAGGAGATCAGGATGTCGCTGCCCAACAAGCACCACTTCGCCGTGGACCTGCAGCCGTTTGGGCTGGACAACCCGAACGAGGTGTTCTTCGCCGCCGACCGGCCGTACGGGCTGATCGAAGCGGCCATCCAGCGCGAGGGGAGCCCGGCCAGCCACAAGATTTGGGCCACCATGCCGGGATTCTGCTAGCCCGACGGCGGCGGCCCACCCAAAGACCGACCCCCAGGACCGATCCCCCAGGGAGGAACACGATGACGACCGCAATAACGGACCAGCCGCCGGTGACCGGCGCCGAAAAGATCCTGACGCCGGAGGCCCTGGCCTTCATCGAGGAGCTGCACCGCAGGTTCGCCGGCACCCGGGACGCGCTGCTGGCCGCCCGCGCCCAGCACCGCCGCGCCGCAGCGCAATCCGGCCGGCTGGATTTCCTGCCGGAAACCGGACACGTCCGCACCGGCGACTGGAGCGTTGCCGCGGCTCCGCCGGCCTTGCAGGACCGCAGGGTGGAGATGACCGGGCCGGCGTCGCCCACCAAGATGGCGATCAACGCGCTGAACTCGGGTGCCAAGGTCTGGCTGGCGGACCTCGAAGATGCCTGCGCGCCGACCTGGCACAACGTGATTGATGCCCAGCTCAACCTCTACGGCGCCGCCCGGGGCGAGCTGTCACACACCTCCGCCGAGGGCAAAGAGTACACACTGCGGACCGACGCGCCGCTGGCCACCGTGGTGGTCCGCCCGCGCGGCTGGCACCTGCCGGAAAAGCACCTGCTGATCGACGGCGCGTCCGCCGTCGGCGCGCTGGTGGACTTCGGCCTGCACTTCTTCCACAACGCGGCACACCTGGCCGCCACCGGCCAGGGTCCGTTCTACTACCTGCCC
The DNA here is from genome assembly GCA_051751385.1 of Actinomycetota bacterium. Lineage (GTDB taxonomy): Bacteria > Actinomycetota > Actinomycetes > Actinomycetales > Micrococcaceae > Crystallibacter. The sequence goes on from JBNJKW010000004.1 coordinate 438,020, forward strand.
AAGATGGAGAGCCACCTGGAGGCGCGGCTCTGGAACGAGGTGTTCCTTGCCGCGCAGGACGCGCTGGGCATCCCTCGCGGGACCGTGCGGGCCACGGTGCTGATCGAGACCATCCCGGCGGCCTTTCAGATGGATGAGATCCTCTACGAACTCCGCGAGCATGCCTCCGGCCTGAACGCCGGCCGCTGGGACTACCTGTTCAGCATCATCAAGTACTTCCGCGACGCGGGCGCGGACTTTGTCCTGCCGGACCGAGCGAGCGTGTCGATGACGGCCCCGTTCATGCGGGCCTACACCGAACTGCTGGTCAAGACGTGCCACCGCCGGGGCGCCTTCGCGATGGGCGGCATGGCCGCGTTCATCCCCAACCGGCGCGAACCGGACACCACCGCCCGGGCGGTGGAGAAGGTCCGCGCGGACAAGACCCGGGAGGCCGCCGACGGCTTCGATGGCTCCTGGGTGGCGCACCCGGACCTGGTGCCGATCTGCCAGGAAGTGTTCGATGCCGTGCTGGGCGACAGGCCGAACCAGCTGGACCGGCTGCGCGAGGACGTACAGGTCACGCCGGACCAACTGCTGGACATTCCGTCCGCCGGCGGCGAGGTCACCGAGGCCGGGCTCCGGCTGAACCTCTACGTGGCGGTGGCCTACACCGCCGTCTGGCTGTCCGGCAACGGGGCGGTGGCCATCCACAACCTGATGGAGGACGCCGCCACCGCCGAGATCTCGCGCTCGCAGATCTGGCAGCAGCTGCACAACAAGGTGGTGCTGGCCGACACCGGAAACACGGTCACCGCCGAGCTGGTGGACAAGCTGCTGGCCGAAGAAACCGAGCGGCTGCGCGGGGAAGTGGCTCCCGAAGACTTTGAGCGCCACTACCTGCCTGCCAGCAGGCTCATCGGCGAGCTGGCAACCGGTGCGGAGTTTGTGGACTTCCTGACCCTGCCGGCCTACGAGCTGGTGTCCTGATGGCCCGCCTGGCATTGGGGCCGGACGCGCTGGCCCAAATCGACGCCGAGCTCGCCGCCACCGACCGCGTTCTCGCCACCCATTATCCGGGCGAGACCGCGGACCGCCAGCCCGTCCACACCGTCTATATTCCCGCCGACGCATACGTTCCAGAGCTGTGCGCTCGGTGGGGGGCCGAGGCGCTGGCGGCTACCACAGCCCACGGCGGGATGGAACAGCTCGCGGTGTCCCTGGAACTGGGGGAACCGGGCCGGTTGGCGGAGCTGGTCCGGCGCAAACTGGAGACCGAGCCGATCGAAGACCTGCGTCTGGACTTCGAGGACGGCTACGCCCAGCGCGACGACGAGGAGGAAGACGCCGCGGTGCTGCGGGCCGGCGAGCTGGTGGCCCGGGCGGCCGCCGAAGGCACCGCTCCGCCTTTTATCGGCATCCGGTTCAAGAGTCTGGAGGCGGCCACCCGCGCCCGCGGACTGCGCACGCTGGATCTGTTCCTCTCGTCCCTGACCGAACGTGCCGGCGGACGCGGCCTGCCCGACGGGCTGGTTCTCACCCTGCCCAAGGTCAGCACCGTGGACCAGGTCCGGGCCATGGTGTACGCCTGCGAGCAACTGGAGCGAGAGCACGGCCTCACGCCGGGGCGGCTGCGCTTAGAAGTCCAGGTGGAGACGCCCCAGCTGATCCTCGCCGCGAACGGCACGGTGCCGGTGGCCCGGTTGATTCACGAGGGCGCCGGGCGGGTGTCGGCCCTGCACTACGGAACCTACGACTACAGTGCCTCGCTGGGAATCGCCGCTGGCTACCAATCGATGGAGCATCCGGCGGCCGACCACGCCAAGAGTGTGATGCAGGTTGCCGTGGCGGGAACCGGCGTACGCCTCTCCGACGGTTCGACGAACATCCTTCCGGTCGGCGAACCCGGGAACGTCAGGGCGGCCTGGGCGCTCCACGCCAGGCTGGTCCGCCGGCACCTGGAACGAGGCATCTATCAAGGCTGGGACCTGCACCCGGCCCAGCTGGCCACCCGCTATCTGGCCACCTATGCGTTCTACCGCAACGGGCTGCAGGCGGCGGCCACGCGGCTGAGGAACTACTTGCAGGGGATTGAGGGAACAATCCTGGATGAGCCCGCCACCGTTCGCGCCCTCGCCCGCTTCATCGACCGCGCCCTGACCTGCGGCGCCGTGGAGGAGTCCGAGTTCATTCGCCTGGCGGACGTCCCCGTGGTGCGGCTCCGATCGCTGGCTTACCCACCCAGAGGCTCCGCACCGGAGGGAACACCATGACCACACCGCACTACTACGCGAATCCCGCCGGACTGCCGCCGCAAACCGACTTGCTCACCGACCGCGCTATCGTCACCGAGGCCTACACGGTGATCCCGCGCGGCGTGCTCCGCGACATCGTGACCAGCGCGCTGCCCGGCTGGACCGGCACGCGCACTTGGGTGCTCAATCGGCCGGTCCCGGGAGGCGCCAGCACGTTCGCGCAGTACCTGATGGAGATAGACCCCGGCGGCGGATCGGGGCGGCCGGAAGAGCAACCGACCGTGCAGGGTTTCATCTTCGTGGTCAGCGGCGAGCTGTCCGTGACGATCGACGGCGAGCGCCGCCAGTTGCTCCCGGGCGGATTTGCCTACGCCCCGCCGGGTGCCCCGTGGGCAGTGATGAACGACGGCGATGCGCCCGTGCAATTCAACTGGATCCGCAAGGCCTACCAGCCGCTGGAGGGCCATAGCCCGAAGCCGGTCTTCGGCAACGAGCAGGACATTGAGCCCGTGCCGATGCCGGATACGGACAACAGATGGCGCACTACCCGGATGCTGCCCGCGGATGACCTGGCCTACGACATGCACGTCAACGTGGTCACGTTCGAGCCGGGCGGCACGATTCCCTTCACCGAAACGCACGTGATGGAACACGGCCTTTACGTGCTCGAAGGCAAGGGGGTGTACCGGCTCAACGGCGACTGGGTGGAGGTGCAGGAAGGCGACTACCTGTCGCTCCGGGCCTTCTGCCCGCAGGCTTGCTACGCCGGCGGTCCGAGCAATTTTCGTTACCTGCTGTACAAGGATGTCAACCGGCAGATCATGCTCTAGGGGCGGAATGCGGCCGGAGTTCGAGACAGGAGCAAGCCCATTGGCCGACGACGAGGAACAAGTCTACGACCTTGTGGTGCGGGGCGGCCGGGTCATGACTCCTGAGGGCACAGGGCCATGGGAGATCGGTGTTCGGGCCGGGACCATTGTGGCTGTTGCGCCGCTGGGTTCAGGGCTGCGGGGCGCCAGCACGCACGAACTTGCAGCCGACGAAATGCTGATCCCCGGCCTGGTGGACACACACGTCCACGTCAATGAGCCGGGACGCACCGAGTGGGAAGGGTTTGCCTCCGCCACCCGCGCGGCGGCGGCCGGGGGTGTGACCACCATTCTGGACATGCCGCTGAACAGCATCCCGCCCACTGTGACCGTACCGGCGCTGGAGCAGAAACGAGCCGCCGCCGTCGGCCAGGCCTTCGTCGACGTGGGTTTCTGGGGCGGCGCGGTGCCGGGCAACAGCACGGACCTGCGGCCGCTCCATGACGCGGGGGTCTTCGGCTTTAAGTGCTTCCTGATCCAATCCGGCGTGGACGAGTTCCCGCCGCTGGGCCCGGCGGAGCTGGAGAAGGATCTGGCCGAACTGGCAGCCTTCGGCTCGCTGATGCTGGTGCACGCCGAGGATGCGGCGACCATCGACCGGGCGCCGCATCCGGCCGGGACCAGCTATGCGTCGTTTCTGGCCTCTCGGCCGGGCAGCGCGGAAACCCTGGCGATAGCGGAGGTGATCGACCTGGCCCGCAGCACCGGGGCACGCGTCCACATAGTGCATCTGTCGTCCGCCGACGCGCTGGCGGAGATCGCCGAGGCCAAGGCTGCAGGTACCCGGCTGACCGTCGAGACCTGCCCGCACTACCTGACGCTGACGGCCGAAGACATCCCGGACGGAGCCACCGCGTTCAAATGCTGTCCGCCCATCCGCGGGGAAGCCAACCGTGAGCTGCTCTGGGCCGGCCTGGCCGACGGGACGATCGACTGCGTGGTCTCCGACCACTCGCCCAGCCCCCTGTTCCTGAAGGACCTGGAGCATGGGGACTTCGGCAGCGCGTGGGGCGGGGTCGCTTCGCTGCAACTGGGCCTGCCGCTGGTCTGGACCGAGGCGCGCAGACGCGGCGTGGCACTAGAACGGGTGGTGGACTGGATGTCCGCCCGGCCGGCCGCCATTGCTGGCCTGGCGAAGAAGGGCCGGATCGAGGTCGGCGAAGACGCCGATTTCGCCGTCTTCGCCGACGAGGAAACCTTCGTCGTGGACGCGGCAGCGCTGAAGCACAAGAACCCGGTCTGCCCCTACGACGGCAAGACCCTCACGGGGGTCATCCGGCGCACCTTCCTGCGCGGCGTCCCGGTTACCGATGACGTGCCCCGCGGGCAACTGCTGCGGCGCGGCCCGGACTGAGGAGGCCGACGCCGGAACCGCGGTGTCAGCGGCGGCCAGGCAATTCCGGCCGGCAGCGTCTGAGCCGCCCAATTCCGGCCGGCGGTGGCTTCTGGCCTAGCATCGGATCCGTGAGTAATGCGGAGCAACCCTGGGCGGGCCACCCGAAAGGCAGCCGGGGCTACCGCAACATGCTGCTGGCCTTATTGTTCGCCGGTTTCGCCACGTTCGCCCAGCTGTACTCCGTTCAGGCCGTCCTGCCTGGCATCGCCCGGAGCTTCACGGTCAGCCCGGCCGACGCAGCTCTCAGCCTCTCCGCCGCCACCCTCGGCCTGGCGCTCGCGGTGATTCCCTGGTCGGCGGTGGCAGACCGTGCCGGCCGCAAGCGCACCATGACCTGGGCGATCAGTGCCGCCGTGGTGCTGGGCCTGCTGCTTCCGCTGGCGCCGAACTTCCCGGCCCTGCTGGCGCTGCGCTTTCTGGAGGGTGCGGCGCTGGGCGGGATCCCCGCCGTCGCACTGGTCTATCTGAATGAGGAGGTGCAGCGGCTGCACGCGGCGGTGGCCGCCGGCACCTACGTGGCCGGCACCACCGTCGGCGGCCTGGCCGGGCGCCTGATCGCCGGACCGGTGGGGGAGTGGGCCGACTGGCGCGCGGGCGTGCTGGCGGTCAGCCTCGCGGCCGGGTTGGCCGCGGTGCTGTTCGTCCGGTTGGCTCCGGCCCCGCGCGGATTCCGTCCCCTGGCGCGCGGACAGGGCCCCGGGCTCGGGCAGCGGATCCTGGCCAACCTGCGCTCGGCGCCCTTGCTGGCGCGGTACGCGCAGGGGTTCCTGCTCATGGGCGGCTTCGTGGCCATCTACAACTACCTGGGCTTCCGGCTGGAAGCGCCGCCGTTTCTCCTGCCCGCTTCGCTGGCGTCACTGGTCTTCCTCGCTTACCTGGCCGGCACGGTGAGTTCCCGGCTGGCCGGCGGGCTGACGGTGCGGACCGGCCGCCTGCCGGTGCTGCTGGGCGGGATCGTGGTCAGCCTTGCCGGGCTGGCGGTCACGCTGGCCGATTCGCTGCCGCTGATCCTGCTCGGGCTGCTGCTCTTCACGGCGGGATTCTTCGCCGCCCATTCGATCGCGTCCGGCTGGACACCGCGGCTCGCCACGGTAGGCGCGGCCCAGGCCTCCAGCCTCTACAACCTGTTCTACTACGCCGGCTCCAGCCTGTTCGGCTGGGCCGGCGGCCTGTTCTTCGGCCGGTTCGGCTGGACCGGCGTCGTCACCTTCACTGCCGCGCTCGCCGTCATCGCGGGCACGACGGCGATGCTCGCCCTGCGCCGTCGCGGCGCCGGGGCGTAAGGGCGGCCGGCAGCCGCAGCAAAGGGAGCCCGGTGGCCGTGTTGAGGAGGCTACCCGGCCGCGGCCGTTCATCATTCCGGACCCGGGCGGTCCGAGGCCTAAGCTGGAAGGCGTGAATCCGGAGAAGACGGCTGCGCGGCAGCAGGGACAGGGCCTGAACCGGCGCATCCTTGCGCTGGCCATCCCCGCGTTCGGGGCCTTGATCGCCGAGCCGCTGTTCCTCGCGGCCGATTCGGCCATCGTGGGACACCTGGGCGTGGCGGAACTGGCCGGCATGGGGCTGGCCGCAACCGTGGTGCAGACCGTCGTCGGACTGATGATCTTCCTGGCCTACTCCACCACGCCCGCGGTGGCACGGCTGCTGGGCGCGGGCCGGCTGGCGGAGGCCTACGGCGTCGGCCGTGACGGCATCTGGCTGGCGCTCGCCGTCGGCGTGGTGATGGCCGTTGCCGGCTGGATGGCCGCGCCCGACCTGCTCGCCGCGATGGGCGCCACCGGAGCGGTGCAGGACTTTGCCGTGGACTATTTGCGCTGGTCGATGCCGGGACTGCCGGGCATGCTGGTTGTGCTGGCGGCCACCGGCGTGCTGCGCGGCTTGCAGGACACCAAGACCCCGCTGCTGGTGGCCGGCATCGGCTTCCTGCTCAACATCGGCCTGAACTTCCTGCTGGTCTACGGCATGGGACTTTCCGTGGCCGGTTCGGCGATGGGCACCAGCCTGGTGCAGTGGGGCATGGCGGCGGTCTATCTGGTCATCGTCTACCGCGGGGCGGTCAAATACTCCGTGCCCTTGCGGCCCACCTGGGCGGGGCTGAAGGCCACCACGCACGTGGGGTCCTGGTTGATGCTCCGGACCCTGAGCATGCGGATCGCGCTGCTCGCCACCGTGTTTGTGGCCACCTCGCAGGGCCCGGTCAGCCTGGCCGGGCATCAGCTCGTGATGACCATGTACAGCTTCCTGGCCTTTGCGCTGGATGCCATCGCGATCGCCGCCCAGGCCCTGATCGGCAAGGAACTGGGCGCGTCCAACAAGGCGCTGGCCCACTCGCTGACCCGACGGATGATCGTCTGGGGCATCGGGTTCGGCGCGGTGACCGGCCTGCTGCTGGCCGCGGTTGCTCCGGTGCTCGGCTGGGTCTTCACGTCCGATCCCGCCGTGCACCAGGCCTTCACCGCGGCGATCTGGGTGCTGGCCTTGAGCCAGCCGATCTGCGGGTTTGTGTTTGTGCTGGACGGCGTGCTGATCGGGGCCGGTGACGCACGGTATTTGGCGATCGCCGGCGTCGTGAATCTGGCCGTCTATGCGCCGCTGCTGGTGTGGGTGGACCGGGCCGGGCTGACCGGCACCGAGGGTCTGCTCTGGCTGTGGGCGGCGTTCGCGCTCGGCTACACGGCGGCGCGCGCCGCGACGCTGGGCTGGCGGGTGCGCAACGATGCGTGGATGATCACCGGGGCGCATTAGGCTGGAAGCCGTGACGATCCCGAGTACTACCCAGGCCGCCGCGTTCTGGCGGCCGGTCCTGATCCGTGCCCTGGTGGCTGCAGCCTTCGGCGCCATCACCATCTTCTGGCAAGAGCCCGGCCGAACCGTGATGGCCTTGGCCGGCGGACTCTTCCTGCTGTTCAGCGGCGGAGCGGTCTGGCTGTTGGCGCGCCAGCCGGCCGCCGCGGCGCACCGCCAGCTTTTGCTCCTGCAGGCCGCTGTGCTGGCCGTGACCGGTGTCCTGGCCTGCGTGTTCCAGACCGTGCCGATGTTCACCGTGCTGGCCACCGCGGCGCTGCTGGTCTCCGGCGGCGCGGAGCTGATGCTCGGCTGGAGCAACCGGCCGCCCGGTGCGGCGAAGGGCCGGCGGGCAGCAGGCGCCGGCTCCGCTTCCGCGACCGGCTCCGCATCCGCTCCCGGTGCCGCCGGCTCGGTGCTGGCCCGCGACTGGCTGATCACCGGTGCGGTGTCGGTGGGCTTCGGCCTTGCCCTGCCGTTCTTTGCGTACCTTGGCCCGCACGCCTTGCTGGGTGTGCTGGGCGGGGCGGCGATCATCATCGCCGTCGTGCTGCTGATCGCCGCGTTGAGCCTGCGCCACGACGCCCGGCAACCCGCGGCCGGCTGAGAGGGCGCTGCCTGGCCGGCACCAGTGTGGCGCCGGCCACCGGCACCACACCGACAACTTCTACGGCCGGTAGACTGGGTATGGCTCTACCCCGTCAGCAGGAGGAATCATCGTGGGCAAGAACGCGTCTGGACGTCCGGACGAACGGAGGATGTCCGTCAAGGGCCCGCTGATCTTTTCGGCGGTGCTGGCCGTCATCGCCGGTTTCCTCACCATGGTCTTCGCCACCGGCGGGTCCGGCAACCTGCTGCGCTGGGACCTCGGCGTGACAGCTGCAGGCATTGCCTTCATCGCCTCCCTGCTGGTGGTGGCGGTGCTGACCATGTCCACCAAGGAGAACCCCAGCCACCTCAGCGAAGGCTCCGGGATCCATCGGGTCTCGTCGAAGATCCCCGGCGGCGCGGGCACCGTGCCGGCCCCGGGCACGCCGCAAAGCCGGGCGCAGGTGGAAGAGCAGCAGGCAGCGGAAGCCCGCGAGAATCCTGACCAGGGCACCAACCGTCTGTCGGGTAACGACGACGGCGACGGCGCCCGCTGATGCGCTGGCGCCGGCCCGCCCGAGCCTGACAAGCTGGCAGCATGACTTCCGGCGACCCTTCGGCGCACCATCCCTTCCCGGCCACCCCCGGCGACACCGCCGCCGCGGACTCCGAGCAAGCCCCGGAAGCGAAGACCACCTTGGCGGCGGAGCTGTGGTACCGCTCCGATCCCGGACTCTTCAGCGATGAGCTCCAGGACCGGCTGTCGGCCGAATTTCCCGGCGCCACGTTTTCCGACGGTGTGGCCCTGCTGCCGCACGCGGAGCATTCTTTCGGCATCAACGGCTCCGCCGGTGTGCGGACCGTCCACCTGAGCACAGGTCTGGCCGTTCCGCGCGCGCCGCTGTCCTCCGCGGAAGCACTGGAAGCCACGCCCACCGACCAAAGCTGGTCCTGGCCGGATGCCGGGGAGGAAGTACCCGGCTGCACCCACCGGATCCTGGTCACGGAAGTGTTGGCCAGCGGCTTCGAACCCAAGCCGCGCGTGGAGTCCTTCCAGCGGGTGCTGCGCTTGCTGGCCGCGGAGACCGGCCCGGCCGCCATCCGCTGGCTGCACAACTCCCACTGGCGCAGCCCGGACGAGCTGGACGCTGCCCATCCGCTGGCCGGCCCGGTCAACATGCGGTTCTTCCTGGTCAGCAACGACGAAGGCGCCATGGTGGTGGACAGCCTGGGCATGTACCAGCTGGGCCTGCCGGACGTGCAGGTGCACTTCCGGGACATAGACCCGAACGTGCTGGTGGAACTGGCCTTCAACGTAGCGGCCTACCTGTACGAGCACGGGCCGGTGATCCAGTCCAAGGCCCAGCTGAACGGCCCGGAAGGGATGAAGTTCACCGCCACCTGGGAAGATTCGCTGCTGCCGCCGCTGCGGACGGTGATCGATCTGGACCCCGGCACGCCCTACTCGGCCGGCAACCGATAGCCCAGCTGGTCAGCTGGCGGCAGCCGACTTCCGCGCCCGGTAGGCGGCCACGTGCGTGCGGTTGGCGCAGTTGCCGGTATCGCAGAAGCGCTTCGACCGGTTCTTCGACAGGTCCACGAGTACCGCCGAGCAGTCGTCGGCGGCGCAGGTCCGGAGCCGGTCCAGCTGCTTCTCGCGGATCACGTCCACCAGCGCCATCGCGGCGTCCACCGCCATGCGCGCGTCCAGCGGCGCATCCGGGCTGGTGGCGTGCAGGTGGTAGTCCCACTGGTCGTGCTTGATCAGCTGCGGGATGGCACCGGCGTCGGCCAGAATCTTATTCACCATGACGACGGCGCGGTCCTCCGGCGCGGTCCAGACCTCCTTCAGCACGGGGCGCAGGGAGCGGACCGCCTGAAGTTCCTCGTCGGAATACGTGCGCGATCCGGTGTAGCCGAAGTCGGCTACCAGCGCGTCCAGATCCGCCACGCTGCTCAAGCTATCTGGATGAACTTCGGCCGTGTTGACCAGCCGTGCCGCGTCCACCAGCGAATGCTCGGTGTCATGAGCAAACACCATCTTGACTCCTGAACCTTGGCAGTACTATTGTCAGGAGTATACCTCTTATGACTCCTGACAGGCGCACGCTGCGCCGGGAGCGAACCGCACATCCTTGAAGGACCCCCATGGCTTCCACCACCGCCGAGCAGCGCATCCAGACAGCACCGCCGCACCCCGGTTCCGCCGTGGCCGGCGTCGGCATCGCCTTGGCTTCCTCGGCGGTATTTGGGCTCTCGGGATCCTTTGCCAAGGCCCTGCTGGAATCCGGCTGGACGCCCGGCTCTGCGGTGGCGATGCGCATGGTGGCCGCGGCGCTGGTGTTGTCCCTGCCCGCCGCGTTCATGCTGCGCGGCCGGTGGCACCAGCTGCGGCAGAATTGGAAGACCATTGTGCTCTTCGGGTTGATCGGCGTGGCCGGCTGCCAGCTTTTCTACTTCAACGCCGTGGCCACCCTGTCCGTGGGCGTCGCGCTGCTGCTGGAGTTCCTGGCCCCCGTACTGATTGTCCTTTGGCTGTGGCTGACCAGCCGCCGGATGCCCCGCCCGGCGACCATCGCCGGTACCGTCGTCGCCGTGGCCGGGCTGATGCTGGTCCTGGATGTCTTCGGGCCGGTGAAGCTCGATCCGGCCGGCGTGCTCTGGGGGCTCGGCGCGGCGGTGTGTTTGGTGGTCTACTTCTTCATCACCGCCAAGCAGAATGATTCGCTGCCGCCGCTGGTCCTGGCCGCCGGCGGCCTGCTGGTGGGCGGTGCCGCCATCGTGGTCCTCGGCGCGGTACAGATCCTGCCGATGGCCTTCAGCACGGCCGACGTGCAGTTCGCCGGCTGGGATACCCAGTGGTGGGTTCCGCTGGCCGGGCTGGTGCTGCTGTCCACGGTGTTGTCCTATGTCACCGGCATCATGGCCGCCAGGGCGCTCGGCTCTAAGGTGGCCTCCTTCGTCTCGCTGACCGAGGTGCTCTTCGCCGTGATCTGGGCCTGGCTGCTGCTGGGCGAGCTCCCCGCCGTCATCCAGCTGCTCGGCGGCGTCCTGATCGTGGCCGGCGTGGTCCTGGTCCGCTCCGACGAACTTCGCGGCCCCAGACTGGCGAGGCGACGTCGGCAGCCTGCACCACCGGTGAACGGGCACTGAAGCCTGTTAAGGGGCACTGAACCCCCCTGGTCATGCTTCCACGACGATCGTTCCCGCGGCGCCGTCCACGGAGAGGGTGTCACCAGTCCTGATTCGCGTGGTTGCATCGGGGACTCCGACGACGGCGGGTATTCCATACTCGCGGGCGACGACGGCTCCGTGGGAAATGGGTCCTCCCATTTCCATCACCAGTGCCCCGGCGGTCATGAACAGGGGCGTCCATCCCGGGTCGGTAGACGGGGCTACGAGGATTTCGCCCGGTTCCAGCCGTGCGCTGACCGGGTCCAGGATGACTCTGGCTTTGCCTGTCACCGTGCCGGCGGAGGCCGGCGCCCCGATCAGGGTTCCCGGGCGCAGCTGCCCGTCCGCCGGCGATGCCGCACAGGTTTGGGCAGCCATCGCGGCTTCGACGTCGGTGCCGTCGGAAACCAGCAGCCGGGGGATGTGCCCGCGCCGCATTTCGCGCTGATAGTTTCGGCGGCGTTCGGCGATGGGTCCGCGCAGGTCCGCGCCGCGCAGGCCGACGCGGGCTTCCGTGAAGTCGAGGAAGAAGATGTCGTCGGGTGCAGTGATGCGGTCGGCGTCGGCGAGTTCCTCGCCCACCAGTCGAATCTGCCGGCGGAGGGCAGCGAAGGTGGCGATGAGTCGGAACTTGGGGGACTCGCGCATGCCGGCGGTTGCGCGGGCACGTCGTAGGCTGTGGGCCACGATAGCTCCGCGCAGTCTGGATTTGCCGCGGGCCCGTGCGGCCAGCTCGGCTGCTTTGGCTTCGGCCGTTTCTGCGGCTCGCTTGAAGAGCCGGTCCGGCGCGAGCTCCGGGTTCGTCAGTTTCATATAGTTGGCCAGAACGTTGATGATATGGGCCGGGTCCTGAGACCATCGGGGGACGCCGAGGTCAATCTCGGCCACGGAGCGGTGACCATAGGTGGCGAGGAAAGCGCGCAGTCCGCTCTGGCAGACGGCGGGCAGCCCGCCCTCAAGATAGCGGCGGGCCAGTAACTGGGGGTCTTCCTCCGTGAGGGTGCGGACTGACTGGGGGTCCTCGCGAATCAAACTGGCGGTGCGCCAGAGGTCCAGATCCATCTCCGTGGTCACATTGTGCGGGAGGCCGCGCAGTACCGTCTGAAGGTCGCCGGGCTGCACCAGCCGGCCCAGCACCAAACGGGCCAGACCCAGCCAGGCGTACCCGGCAGCAGGCGGCGGCACTTCCCGCACCAGAACGGAGGTGACGTCTTTGCCGAGGACGCGTTCCACGAAGTCCAGACGCCGGGCACCGGAGGCTGGCTCCTGCAGCACGAGCATCCGTTCGAACGCTTCGCGCGACTCCCTAACCCGTTCCATCGCGGCAGCGGGATTGGCCATCGCACGCAGGACGTGCGGAAGCAGGCGCAGTTGGGGGAAGGCGCGGAAGGTTGTTTTCAGCGACGTCAGTCGGGACTCCTTGACGAGCGAGAACCGGGGGTCGGCAGCCAGGTGCCTCAACACATCCACGGACCTGGCATCAGCCGCTTTCATCAAGCGCAGTATGCCGCTGCGGCCGCCCTTGCTGCGCAACAGCGGGGTGACGTCGAGATAAATGCGCATTCCGACTTGGGAAAACCGGTAGACAGCCTCGCCATCGCTTGTCCACGCGGCCCGACCCGCCATCAGATCCACGGATGCCATACCCATGGGCGTCAGCGGTCGGGTCAGCCCTTGGAGCAGGCTGGCACACAGATAGGCGCGGGCACCGTCGTCGCGGTCGTATGGCTCGGGCAGCGGATACAGCGTGGTGATCGGGCGGGATTGCACCACCCAAATTTCGCCGTCAGATTCGATGGCCCACTCCAGATCCTGCGGGTCGCCAAAGTGTTCCTCCGCGAGGGTGCCGAGCCTGGCCAGGGCTAGGACCTGGTCGTCGGTCAGGCACGGCTGCCGCCGACCGTCCGGCAGCTGCAGGCGCCGGGTGCCGCCGCCAGGGGTGGGCCGGATTTCGAGGCGTTTGTCTCCCAGCCTGTGCTCGAGGATCTCACCAGTAGCGGCATCGACCCTGAACTGGTCCGGGTTCACGGCCCCGCTGACCAGTGCCTCGCCGAGTCCGGGCGCCGCGTCGACCACGGTCTCCTTGCGCCGGCCGGTCAGCGGGTTGGCCGTGAACAGCACCCCGGACACGGCGGCGTCGACCATTTTCTGAACAACGACGGCGATGCCGACAGAATCCTGTGTCATCCCGTGATCCGCGCGATAGGCCACGGCCCGTTCCGTCCACAGGGACCCCCAGCATCGGCGGACCGCGGCCAAGAGCGCGTCCGGGCCGATGACATTGAGGTAGGTGTCCAGCTGGCCGGCGAAGCTGGCTTCGGGGAGGTCCTCCGCCGTGGAGGAGGACCGCACGGCCACTGGTGTGTCCTCGCCCAGATGGGCGTAGGCGGCAAGGATGGCTTCGGCGATGTCCTCGGGTACGGGGGCGGCTTCGAGTCTGCTGCGCATCTGATCCGCGAGTCCGGCCAGGTCCGGTTCTCCCGCATTGGATGCTGTCCGTCCGGCTTCGGCGCCCGGCCTGTCGGAGGACGCCTGCAGGGTGGCGAGGACCGGGCCCAGCCCCGCAGCGGTCGCTGCCAGCCGGTAGGCCGCGGTGCGGACGCAGAAGCCGTCCGGGATGGGGAATCCTGCCGACAGGAGCACGCCGAGATTGGCAGCCTTGCCCCCGACGTCCGGCAACATGCCCGCATCTATGTCGGCCAGGTCCATGACGATGCCCAGTGGACGCGGTGCAGCCTGCTCTGCGCTATCCATCATTGACCCCATCACCGGACGGGCGAGGATTATTTATGCGACTCTAAGGCCAGCCCCTGGATGAATTCAACAGGCAGCGCCGGTCGGGACCTGGACGCCTTCGCAGGAGGCAGACCAGCCCGGATGAGAATGCCAGGGCACAGACGCTGTAACCCCCGCCACGAGAGCTTGCTCACATATCTATGGCGTGTGGCACAGGGTCGGGTAGCGCAGGTCATATAGTTGATGGCTCAACGAACTTACCGGACGTTCAGTTAGACATCAGGCCGCTCGCAGCGGCCGCGCCAGCAACAAGTTAGGCCCCCGCTATGGATATCAAGGCCCGCATCGAGGCGGCTCCCATGAAGCGCACGCAGGTTGGCGTCATCGCCATCTGCATGGCGCTCTACATGATCGACGGTTTCGACGTCCTGGTGATGGCGTTCAGCGCCAACGCCGTGATGGAGGACTGGGGCCTGAGCGCCAGCCAGCTGGGCGTGCTGCTGAGCTCCGCGCTGATCGGCATGGCGATTGGATCCATCTTCGTGTCCAGCGTCGCGGACGTGATTGGCCGGCAGAAGACCCTGGTGATCGGCGCCGCCATCGTTGCCGTGGGCATGCTTGTCTCCGCCTTCGCACCCAGCTACGGAGTGCTGGTGGTGCTGCGCTTCATCACTGGCCTGGCCGTGGGTACCTTGCAGGCGACCGCCAACGTGCTGGCGTCCGAGTTCTCCAATGCCAAGCGGCGCTCCACCGCGCTGGCCTTGGTCAGCATCGGGCAGCCGATCGGCGGAGTGCTGGGCGGCATGGCGACCGGCGCCCTGATCACCGCGTTCGGCTGGCGCTCGGCCTTCCTCTTCGGCGCCGTCATCACCGTGGTAATGATCCCGTTCATCTGGAAGGCCGTCCCCGAGTCGGTCGACTTCCTGCTGGTGCGCCGCCCGGAGAACGCCCTGCAGCGCATCAACAAGGTGCTGCGCCGGATCGACCAGCCGGCAGTCGCCGAACTGCCCGAGCTGCCCGAGGCCCCGGCCAAGAAAAAGTCCCGCTTTGCAGACGTGCTGACCGGCGTCAACGCCCGCCGCACCATCCTGATCTCGCTGGCGTACTTCATCCTGATGGCCAGCTTCTACTTCGCCAACTCCTGGACCCCCAAGCTGGTCACCGCCAGCGGCTTCAGCCAGCAGGACGGCATCACCGCCGGCGTGCTCTTCAGCGTCGGCGCGATCATCGGCGCCGTCGTGCTGGGCGCCTTCGGTGCGCGCTTCCCGATGCGCAAGGTCCTCGCGGTGTTCTTCGTGATCGGCGGCCTGACCTTCGGCGCGTTCTCGCTCTCCACCGGATCGCTGGCCGGCGCGCTGTTCGCCGCCGCACTGGTCGGCTTCGGCTCCAATGCACCGATCGCGGGCATGCTGGCCATCAGCCCCACCTACTACACCTCCGACGTGCGCGGCACCGCGCTGGGCCTGGTCATCGGTATGGGCCGCGTCGGCGCCATCGCCTCGCCGATCATCGCCGGCGCGCTGATGGACGGCGGCTGGCAGCCCACCGACCTGTACTTCCTGTTCATCATCCCCATGCTGATCGGCGCCGTGGTGATCTCGATGCTGGGCAAGCCGGTGCTGGCATCGGTCGCCCCCGACGGCGAAGCGGCCCGCGAGCAGGAACCGGCCGGCAAGCACTAGCCACCTGCGGTCCTCTCTCAGAACCCCATAACGACGGCGGGGCTCGGCACAGTGCCGAGCCCCGCCGTCGTACTGTGCGCAGGTGGCCTGTCAGGCGCGTAGCCCTTGCCACCGCCCGGCCGGTTCCGGGATGATGCCTAGGCGCGGTGCTTTAGCGCCTAAGCCGAAAGGGACGCCGATGCTGCAGGCATTTGGCTGGGGCCTGCTTGCTGGTTCCTCCTACTTCCTGGGCGGATTGCTTGCCCTGCGGTGGCGGGTCAACAGCGTGCTGCTCGGTGTCCTGACGGGTCTTGGTGCCGGCGCCCTCTTGTCGGCCGTCGCCTACAAACTGATTGACGAAGCCGGCCGACTGGCCGGCGGGAGCGGTTTCGTCGGCGCGGGGCTGGTCGGCGGGGCGGTGGCGACGTCCTGGGTGGTGACCGGGGCCAGACGGGACACGCGGTTGTCCGCACCCCCGCTCCACGAGCCCCGATTCCTGGTGATCGGGCTGTCCGTGGTCGCCGAATCCATCGTCATTGCCGGCGGCCTGATCAGCGGCTATGGGATCAGTGCCGCCGTGCTTGCCGCGGTCTTCCTCTGCGGCGTTCCCGAGGCCATGGCCGATACCGGACCGCTCCGCAAGTACGGTCTGACCAGCCGCCACGTCATGACCGCTTGGTCAATCATGACGCTGCTGTGCGGCGTGTCCGTGGCCGTGTTTACACTGCTGCTCGGACCTGCGCCGCCTGAGGTGGTTGCCTTCGTGCTCGCCTTCGCCGGCGGCGGCGTCCTGACGAACGTGACGGTCCGCATGGTGCCGGAGGGGATCCAGGATGCGGGCGCCGCAACGGGCATCGCCATCGCCGTGGGTTTCGGTCTCTCATTCGGCCTCGTGGAGATCGTGGGCGCGCACTGAGGCAGCAGGGTGGAGGGGTGGTGCGATGCAGCGGCGGGGGAGCAGACTAGAACCAGCCAGCATCCAGACCCACACCGGAGGCCCCGCCATGTGCCGGAATATCCGCCAGCTCCACAATTTCGAACCCGCAGCGACGAATGCCGAAATCGAGGCCGCCGCGCTGCAATACGTGCGCAAGGTCAGCGGCAGCAACAAGCCGTCGAAGGCCAACGAGGAAGCGTTCAACCAGGCGGTGCACGAAATCGCGCACATTACCGCCCATCTGCTCGACGACCTGGTGACGGTGGCGCCGCCGAAGAACCGCGAGGAAGAAGCAGCCAAGGCCCGGGCCCGCGCAGCCGTGCGCTACGGCACGGCCGTTTAGGGGGGCGCAGGGCCGGCCCGGGCTTTACCACCCGAAGCGGGGGAGGTCCGGCCCGAACCGGCTACCGGCCGAAGCGGCGCAGCCGCAGCGAGTTGGCCACTACCAGCACCGAACTGGCGGCCATCGCGGCGCCGGCGATCATCGGGTTGAGCAGGCCGAAGGCCGCCACCGGGATGCCCAGCGTGTTGTAGGCGAAGGCCCAGAACAGGTTCGTCTTGATGGTGGAGAGGGTCTTGCGGCTCAGCTCGATCGACTGCACCACCTGGACAAGGTCGCTGCCCATCACGGTCAGGTCGGCGGCTTCGATGGCCACGTCGGTGCCGGCGCCCATGGCGATGCCCAGATCGGCTTGGGCCAGCGCGGCGGCATCGTTTACGCCGTCGCCCACCATGGCCACGGTCTTGCCCTGTGCTTGCAGCCGCTTGATCGCGGCTACCTTGTCCTCCGGGAGCACATCGGCGAAGACGTCCTGGGGCGCGATGCCCACTTCGGCCGCTACCTCGGCTGCGACGGCGGCATTGTCGCCGGTGAGCAGGATGGGGTGCAGGCCCAGGTCCTTGAACCGGGCGATCGCAGCTGCCGAGTGCTCCTTGACGGTGTCCTGCAGGTTGACGATCCCGGCGACCGTTCCGCCGACGGCGACCCACACTGCGGTGGAACCGGCTTGCTGCTGCTCCAGCAGGATGCGCCGATGGTCATCGGAGAGGGCGATGCCGTTTTCGTCCATCCAGTTATTGCGGCCCACCACTACTGTGCTGGTGCTGCCGTCAAATTCGGTGATGGTGCCGCGGACGCCGCCGCCCGCCGTGCTGTGGAAGTCCGAGAGGGACGGCAGCGCTGCCGGCCGATGGTCGACGCGCGCAGCCGAAATTCCGGCGGGGGCAGCCAATCGTGCCGCTGTTTCCCGGGCCGCCTCCACAATGGCCAAGGCGATCGGGTGCTCCGAACCGGCCTCGACGGCGCCGGCCAGCAGCAGGACGTCGTCTTCACTACGGTCCGCCAGGGCCACAACTCCCTCGACGGCCTGCCGGCCGGTGGTCACGGTGCCGGTCTTGTCCAGCACTATGGTGTCCACGTGGCGGGTGTCCTCCAAGATCTGCGGCCCCTTGATCAGGATGCCCAGCTGCGAGGCACGGCCGGTGCCGGTGAGCAGCGCGGTCGGCGTGGCGAGCCCGAGCGCGCAGGGGCAGGCAATCACTAGCACGGTCACGGCCGCGGTGAACGCCGCCTGCAGGTCGCCGGTGAAGACCATCCAGAGGGTGAACGTGACGACGGCGATGACCAGCACGATGGGGACGAAGACGGAGCTGATCCGGTCCGCCAGCCGGGCAATCGGAGCCTTGCCTGCCTGCGCCTGGCTGACCAGGCGGCCCATTTGCGCCAGCGTGGTGTCCGAGCCGACCCGGGTGGCGCGGACCAGCAGCCGGCCGGAGGTGTTGATGGTGGCACCGGTGACGGTGTCGTCCACATCCACTTCTACTGGCACGGATTCACCGGTGAGCAGGGACGTGTCGACGGCGGAGTGCCCATCCACCACATAGCCGTCGGTGGGGATCTTTTCGCCCGGCCGGACCACCATCATGTCGCCCGGCACCAGGTCGGCGGCCGCCACTTTCACCTCGGTGCCGTCCCGCAGTACGGTAGCGTCCTTCGCGCCCAGATTAAGCAGGGACTTCAGCGCGTCGCCGGCCCGCTGCTTGGCGTTGGCTTCCAGATAGCGGCCCAGCAGCAGGAAGGTGACCACGACGACGGCCACCTCGAAGTACAGAGCGTGCTCCGCCATATTGCCGTGCACGTGCTGCGTCATCATCGGGTCCATCACCAGCTGCCACGCGGAGAAGAAGAAGGCAGCCAGCACACCGAGGGACACCAGCGTGTCCATGGTGGAGGCAAAATGCCGGGCGTTGATCGCCGCGGCGCGGTGGAACGGCCAGGCCGCCCAGAACACCACCGGGATGCTCAGGGCGAAGGCCACCCAGCCCCAGTGCGGGAACTGCGCGCCGGGGATCATCGAGATGTCGAAGACCGGGACGGTGAGGACGGCGGCCGTCCACAGGCGGGGCCGCAGCTCGTCGGCGGTGCCGCCATGCGCCATGTGGTCCTCGTGGTCGCCGTGCCCTCCGGCCCCGGAGTGGCCTTCCGCCGGCCCGCCGTGCTGATCGTTTTCCGCGTGGCCGGCTGGGTGATCCGTTGCAGCATGCCCGCCGTGACCGGTTTCGTCATGCCCACCGCGACCGGTTCCGTCATGCCCGTGCGTCGGCGCATGGCCGTAACCCGGCTGTTGCTTCACCCGCGCCTTGTAGCCGGTGGCGTTCACCGTCTCCACCAACTGCTGGTCGGTGACACCGTGCGGGACGTTGACGACGGCGGATTCCAGCGGCAGGTTCACGCTGGCCTGGACTCCCTCGATCTTGCCGAGCTTGCGTTCCACGCGATTCACACAGGAGGCGCAGGTCATGCCCTCGATCGCCAGCTCTACGGTCCTGTCCGGGGCCGGCTTGACTGCTGGGTCCTGGGTGGTTGGATGGGAGGCCATCGGAGGGTCATCTCCATTCTTGGTGGGCGGGCCGCGGGTGGACGCGGCGCACCAGTTGGTTGGCACTTAAAGGTGGCTGACAGCGGCGGGAGGCACCGCCGTCGTACGCGTTAAGCGATGTTTGCGATGACGGTGTAGCCGGCTTCGGCGACTGCCTCGCCGATCTGAGCCGGGTCCAGTTGGGCCTCAGAGCTGACCGTGGCGGTGGAAATACCGCCCTTGTTCAGGTGGATCCTGACCTCCTGTACCCCGGCGAGGGCCTTGAGCTCTTCGGTCACGGCGTCCACGCAGTGGCTGCAGGTCATGCCGTCGATGCTGATGGTGGTGGTGCTCATAAAAATCTCCTGGGGGGTTCGGGGAGGTGGCGTTAGCGCAGGAGCCGTCCGATGGCGTCCGAGGCTTCCTTGACCTTGTCCTGCACGATCCGCGGATCGTCGTTGAGCTCGGATTCCTTGGCTGCACCGACCACGCAATGTCCGATGTGGTCTTCGAGCAGGCCGACACTCACTGCATGCAGGGCCTTGTTGACGGCAGCCACTTGGGTGAGGATGTCGATGCAGTACTTGTCCTCTTCCACCATGCGGGCGATACCGCGGACTTGGCCTTCGACGCGCTTCAGGCGGCGCAGATAGGCGTCCTTGTCCGAGGTGTAGGCGTGGCCGATATGCTCGTCGGCGGCGGCAGGGTCAGTGACGCTGGTCTGGACGGTGTGGTTCATGGCTTCCTCATTCCGGGGACTACATGAACAACATATACCCCCTAGGGGTATGGCGCAAGGGCTTGTGATGGATGCCATGGCGGGGCGGTGGCGACGGCGGTGCCGCCGCCACGGGGAAGGGTGTGACGGGCCAGAGTCGGTCCGGCCGTCCGGCCATCCGGGCGCCCGGCGGTCCGGCCATCCGTCCCGCGGGTGCCAGAGCCGGGCACCCGCGGGCTTACTGGTGCTGCGGCGCGCGCAGGGTCCGGAAGGCCAGCCATGCGGACGCCACCATCAGGGCGGCGGCCAGCCCGGCGGTGACGGTAACGCCGCTGTCGAAAGCGTGGACTGCGGAATCGAGCAAGGCGGCCGCGGTGCGTTCCGGCAACTGGTCCGCGACGGTGATGGCGCCGCCCAAGGTCTCGCCGGCGGCGTGCTGCTGCTCCGCGGTCAGGCCTGAGGGTAGGTCGATGTGCTGCCGGTAGGCCCCGACCAGGATGCTGCCCAGCACTGCGGTACCAAAAACCGAGCCCACTTCGTAGGCGGTCTCCGACACGGCGGAGGCCGCACCGGCCTTGGCGGCCGGGACGCTGGAGAGGATCAGGTCGTTCGAGAGCGTTTCCGACGCGCCGACGCCCGCGCCAAGCAGTGCGAAAGCAGCCATCAACGTCATTGCCGACGCGTCCGGGGTGGAGGCCGCTAACCAGTACGCCGCCGCGGACAACAGCAGGGCCCCCGCCACCACCAGGTGCGGGGCAACCCGGCGCACCAGCGGCACCGCTAGCAGTCCGGCGGCGATCGTGACCAGCAGGCCGGGCAGCAGTACCAAGCCAGCCCGCAGCGGGCTGAGCCCGAGGACCAGCTGGAGGTGCTGGGAGACGAAGTACAGGAACCCCACCAGGGAGAAAACAGCCAGGAGGTTGACCAGCACAGCGCCGGTGAACGGGCGGTAGCGGAACAGCCGGACATCCAGCATGGGATTCGAGCGCCGCAGCTGGCGGCGGACAAACAGCCAGCCGGCCAAGATGCCGACCGAGGCGGCCGCCGCGATGGCAGGCAGGTCTCCACCTGCGGCCAGCTGTTTGATGGCGAACACCACCGGCAAGAGCGCGGCGACCGAAAGCAGGATGCTGGCCACGTCCACCGGTCCCGGCTCAGGGTCGCGGGACTCCGGCACAAACATCGGTGTCAGCACCAGCATCGGCAGCAGCATGGGAACCGCCAGCAGGAAGACCGAACCCCACCAGAAGTGCTCCAGCAGTACGCCGCCCAGCAGTGGGCCCAGTGCGGCACCGGCCGAGAAGCCGGCGGCCCAGATCGCCACCGCCAGGCGCCGCTGGGTCCGGTCGGTGAAGATGTTCCGGAGCAGAGACAGCGTGGCCGGCATGAGCATGGCGCCGAAGATGCCCAGCCCGGCGCGGGCGGCAACTAGCAGCTCCGCGCTCGGCGAGAATGCGGCCAGGGCGGAGACTGCCGCGAAGCCCGCGGCGCCGATCATCAGCATCCTGCGACGGCCGAAGCGGTCGCCCAGGCTGCCCATCGCCACCAGCAGTCCGGCGAGCACCAGCGGGTAGATGTCGATGATCCACAGGAGCGTGGTGCCGCTGGTGCTGAAGGCCAGCGAAATGGCCGGCACGGCAAAACTCAGCACGGTGTTGTCGACGGCGACGAGCAGGACCGGCAGCATCAACACGGCCAGGGCGGTCCATTCCTTGCGGCCGGCGCGCTGGGTGATGGTAAGCATGGTGCATCTTTCGGAAACAGGTGATTGGGTGATCCTGCAACTGTACCGTCTGGACGGTATACGAGCAATCTGGCTACGGAAAGCCCGTGCAGCGGCAGGACTGCGTCCTAGGATGGTTGGATGGCCAGTGCGAAAGACCGGATCCTCGACAACTTCGAGGACATCCTGATCAAAGAGGGCGAGCGAGCCGCCACCATGGATGCCGTCGCGGCGGCGGCCGGAGTGTCCAAAGGCGGGCTGCTCTACCACTTCCCCTCCAAGGAGGCGATGGTTCAGGGGCTGTGCGACCGGCTCGCTGAACTGTCGGCCGAGGACGCGGAGCGGATCAGCAGTGCGCCGGAGGGCGCGGCCCGCTACTACGTGCGTACCTCCAACTACGTCGACTCACCCCTGGACCGCGCGATCGTAGCCCTGGCCCGGCTGGTTCAGCAGGGCCACCCAGCCGCCGCCCGGACGTTCGCGCAGATCCAGGAACTCTGGCTGGACACGCTCGAGTTGGCCCTCGGCAGTCGGCCGGTGGCACAGGCCGTGAAGCTGATCGGCGACGGCCTGTACTTCAGCGCGACGTTCTTTTCGCCGGATGCGCAGCAGAACCAGATGGCCGACGGAGAGATGGAAGCCCTGCTACAACAGGTCGATGCGTTGGTGGGGCGGGGCTGATTCGTGCCCTCGTTTAGGCTTAGCTGGTTCCGTGCGACAGGATGAACCGTATAATCATGCACCGCACCGCACGATGAGAGGAACCCATGTCAACCCCTAACGGCCCCGGGGAATACCCCGAACCCACCACATCCGGACTGCCGCAGGCGCCGCAGGGCACCTACCCAGGTTACCCACAGCAAGGGCCCGGCCAGCAGGCGTACCCGCAGCAGAACGCCCCGTACGGCTACCCGGAGCAGCCCGTCCCCGGGCAGTCGGTTCCCGGCAAGACCATGGGAATTGTCGGTTTTGTCCTGTCACTGCTCGGTCCGCTGACCGTGGCCGGCCTGATCGTCAGCATCATCGGCATGGTGCAGTCCAAGCGCGCCAACGCCAAAAACGGCTTCGCACTGGCCGGCATCATCATCGGTGCCGTGGGCACCGTGCTGCTGATCCTGTTCACCATCATCACGATCGCAGGCATCGCCTACATGGTGGAGGTCTGTGGCGACCTCGGACCAGGCACCCACTTCGAAGACGGCGTCACCTACACCTGCAGCTGACCTTCCCAGCCCCTTGGCCAGGAGCCGGTGCAACCCCTTCGCGGGGCCGCACCGGCTCTTGGTTTCATAGCTAGTTGGCGATTCCCGCGCGGGAGGCGTGCACCGCCGGCCCCAAGTTACTTCCGAACGGAGGACGACGTCGCAGCGGTCACCTTCGACGTCTTGCTGAACGTGACCCGGTAGGTGGCCTTCGACGACTTCTTGAGGGTGTAGCTCGCCTTGCCGGACTTGAAGTTCACGGTCTTGATGGTCTTCCACTTCGAGCCGGACTTGACCTGGAACTTCGCTTTCTGGGGCGAGTACTTGCTGTAGTCGTAGGTGTTCGGGTTGAAGTACTTCGCCGTCGCCGTCAACGTCACCTTGCTGCCACTGCGTGAAGCCTTGAGGTAGGCCTTTGCCTGGCCCCGGACGTAAAAGGTCTTCGATGTGCTGTCCAAGTAATCGAAGTATTCGCCGTCTAGGGTAGAGACGCTGACCTCGGTTGGACCAATCTTGTAGGCACCCCGCTCCTCGAATGGACAGATCTGCAATCGTGTCGACGTCGTATCACCCGAAAAGTAAACCCAGCTCACAATGGAGCCCCTGAATGTTACATCCGCGCCCAGCGACAAATATTCAACGTCCGGACTGACACTCCGGGCTACCTTCACGGTCTCTTTTTTGCACCCACCGCGGTCGAACACATAGTCCGGGACTGAGTACTTCGTGACGTCCACCGGCCGATCAGCCGCGACGGCCACGGGTGCCGCCGGCAGGATCAGTCCGACGGCGATGGCTGTGGCGGCTAAGATCGCAGGCCACATTCTTTGCTTATGCAATGTTCCCCCTCTTGATGTATTGATACCCGACTGGTGTCGCAAACGAGTGAAGAAACGACTCGGGCAATCATTAGTAACAGAGTAATAGCAGTTGGTGCCGACACTTAGCCATGCGGTGTTATCTGACTTCGTGGATTAGCGATGCAGGAACGGACAGCTATCCCTAGTTGTGTCAGATCAGCTCGGTGGGAATCACCATAATTGAAATGGAATTGCGGCGCTGAAGACTGATCGACACCTCATCGGTGCATGGCACTGGCCAATGACGCCAAGATTGATCGCGGGTCGTGGAGCTGTGGAGATGATGACAAGGTTATCCTCTGAGCTGGCGGTTAGGGGTCTGCCGCAACTCCTTGGCAGGTGGGTTGTCCACCGCGAATTTTCTACTCAATTCCTGTAAACGCAGTTGGAAAAAGGGCCATGTTCGTGGTCCGCGAGCGCTCAAGTTCGACGGCAACGGAAGCTACCGCACGTTGGGACCGCGGGCATGGTCACGCTCAACCAAACGTACGAACCTCGCACCTACCTTCTTCGAAAAAGTGCCTGGGAGACTTTGGAGGTCCTCCGTGAGCCTTTTTCAGAGCCCATTAATTGTACCCGTGGCTGCGTAATGGCAAGGAAATCCCTATGCGACCGAGGGCGATTGCACTCTCGTCCATGCCCTGAGGGATTCGATGAGCGGTTTCCACTCCGGCAAGCGCAACTCATGACTTCCAGCCCGAGGATCGTCGTGCGCCGTCGCGGGCCCTTGATGGGGTGGCGGAGTCGGGCTTTCCTCGGTCGCTCTGACCGCTGCGTGCTCACGTTCCTGCTGATCCGAAAGGTCGCAGCCGTGTGGCAATGACGTGGTCGTACCCTGCTTCGAACGTTGGATACTGCAAGGTTCCAAGTAGCGAGAGGAGCAGCGCGCCGCTGAGGATGGTCCCGCTGGCCACGTCGGGCTCGATCTTTGGGGGTGGTTGGAGGCCCAGCCGGTGCGCGATGTGTGTGACGACCTCGCCCAGGCTAGCGGGGGCCTGATCGACGGCGTGCAGGATAGATGGCGGATTCTCCGCTAACAGCTGTGTTTGCAGGGTGCGGACCAAGTCGGTCTCGTGGATACGGTTCGTGCGCTTCGCGTACTGGACCGGTGTGCCCTCGATGACTTTCCTCAGAAGCATCTCCCTCCCTGGCCCGTAGATCCCTGCAGGCCTGACGATATGTGCATTGAAGAGCTCAGACGCGAGAAGTTCTCCGTCGCGAAGGCTCCTGCCTCGTGGAGTCACCGGAGCGGGTGTATCCACTTCTGTGAGCGCCCGATCATCTGTTCGCCCTTCGAAGACCCTGGTCGAGGAGACAAACACTACTCGTCGCGGCCTACTCGGCAGCGCCGTGGCGAGGTTCCTGAGCGCGGCGAGGTAACCATCCGGCTTGTCAGAAGCCTCTTGGATATCGGGAGTGAGGGTGACCACCATCGCATCCACGCTCGGCAATTCACGAGGGACCGGTTCCCGGAGGTCGACGGGCAGGGCGGAGAATGCGGCAGGGAGGACGGCCGTGTTGCGGCGGAGCGCGAACACCTCCGCCCCGGTGCTTACAAGGCGCTCACCCAGGCGCGTGCCGAGCTTCCCGCAGCCGACGAGCAGGATCCGCCCAGGCGCTTCCTGCACTGTTCTCAATGGGTCGGTCGTGTCCGACAATCCAGACTCCTCCGCTCGCGGCATTCGGAGGACCCGAAAGGTTCCTCCAGTTCTTCTACGAGTATTCTCTCGCGGGCCATGCGTCGCCGTCATCTGACACCGGAGTCAATGGGTTGAACGGCTTGCCGGCCAGCGAGGGCCGCTCGTCCCCTAGTGGGCACCGTCATCCACTTTGATTGGTTCTTTCGCGAAATACTTCGCCTTCAACTGGCGAGGCGTTCCTGGTTCAGCCGCACCGTATTGCTGCTCTGTTTACTGGACGCCGCTGTCGTCTGCGGGTTCCCTTGCCGGAGCAAGGGCTTGTATCACTACTGCCGCCCCAATGAGCGAGGCCGCCACTGGAATCATTGTCCACGGACCAGGGTGAGGATGATGTCGACCGCCCCAAGTCCTATTGAGGCTCCTGGTCCACTGGCTTCGGATATCGCGACAAAGATGGCTGGTATGGCCACGATCAAGACCGAGCCGATCACCAACAACGCGACTGCCCACTGAACGCACTTCTTCACTGTCGGATGCATCTTCGCTTCCCCTGGGTGATGTAACGGTTCAACAAACTTAATCACACTAAAGCTGGCCGTCCGAGAGGCCACGATCACTAGAAGTCAAAAAAGATTTCCGATAACTACTTTCCAGGTGGAATGTACTTGCTGTGCCGTTACTGACAGCCCATATGGACGGACGCGCACCAGTCAAAGGAGACCCGAATGTCGACTAACCACTCTCAGGAATCCCGCCCCGATTTGGACGAGCAATTACGGGCAGCCCAGGCCGGCGGAATCGGCGGTGCACGGCTCGCACGCTCGGCAGACCTGGCCGGGGGCCGCTACGCGGCCGTGATGGCCAGCCTGATAGGGCTGTACCTCCTGGTGGTCGTCTACGTCTACCCGCAGAACGTGCTCTGGCTGGACATCACCGCCACCGCAGTTTTCGTTGTTGGCATGGTCGGCACCTGTGTCAGCTACTCGCTCCGTCGGAGGGCATCGGGCCGGGGCTGGAGCAAACGGTATTCGCTCGGTTTCGCCTTGAGCGTCCTGCTCTTTGGCCTAGGGATGGTACTGCTGGAGCTGACGGACGTGCGCGAGGCATGGCTATGGATCCCATACGACGTGGCGACCGGACTGCCGCTTCTGGCGGGGGTCTCCGATCGTCTGCACTCGGATCCCCGGGCAGCGGGCGGGCGGACAGTACTGTGACCAAGAGTGTTTGCCCCGGCCCGCCGGCTGCCGATGCGGAACACCCGGTGAGCGCCAACGGCGCCCCACCCCATCCGCGGCTCCGGCTGGACGAATACCTGAGCCTCCCGGTCCGGCTGAGTATCGTAGCAGCCCTCGCCCGGGTCGATGATGCGGAGTTCGCGGCAGTCCGCGAGGCCATCGAGGCCAGCGACCCGGTGCTGAGCAAACAGGCCGGAATCCTGGAACAGGCCGGGTACATCAACGTCAGGAAAGGCTATGTGGGAAAGCGGCCCCGCACCTGGCTCAGCCTGACCGAACCCGGACGAGAGGCGCTGCGCAGCCACTTGGACGCCTTGCACGCACTGATCGCAGACCTCTAAGCGGGCAATGCACCGCCGGTGCGAAAGTCAGCGCGGCCTCATGGAACCGCTCGTCGTCGAGTACCAGCGGACAGTGCGAAGCAGCCAGCGGCTCACTTGGAGGTGCAGTCCGCGTTGTGCGGAGGGGTGGCTCCCTTTTCAGGCCGGGAGTGGGCAAATTTCCGAAAAAAGCCTTTTCAGATTGCGGGCGGTGCAATAGGGTGTCACGCACGGTAGATACCGTAAGTAACCTTACTATTTCTGAGAGGCCTACATCATGAAGCCGCAGACTCTTCTCATTGCCCCTGCTGTCGCGCTTGGCGCGATGGCTTTTGCGGCCGGGCCGGCCGTAGCCCAGGACGGCATGTGGCAGGCTGACCTTGCGCCGGCTAACAACAGCGGAACCGCCGGACAGGCGATGATCGAGATACATGGGCAGCAGGCAACGGTCAGCATGAACGTCTCGGGCGCCGCGGAAATCTGGATGAACGCGCCGTTCCCTCACGGCCAGCATATTCACATCGGCGGCCAGGGGGTATGCCCAGGCCCGGCAGCAGACACCAACGGCGACGGCGTTGTCAGTTCGCCCGAGGGCGAGCCTTATGCCGGTGCCGTCAGTACCTCCCTGACCGTCCAAGGGGACACCAGCCCGGCTTCGACGGTGGCAACGGACCGCTTCCCGGCCGGCGGTGCCTACACCTACGAACGGACTTTGACCCTGGATCCGGCAACAATACAGGCGATTCAGGCTGGAACCGCAACGGTGGAAGTCCACGGCGTTGACCCGAATAAGCTCCCTCCGGCTGCCCAGAATGAAGTGAGTCCGGAAGCCCCGGGGTTGCCGCTGGCCGCCACACTCCCTGCAGCTTGCGGAACTCTGGTACATTCCCAGATAGCCGGGCCGATGCCTGGCGAGGCCCCTGACACGGGCATCGAGACTCCTGCGCAAACAGATGGAAACGCAATATCCGTCGTCGCGGGTCTGGGAGTTCTGCTGGCCGCGGGCACAGCAGCGGCCGCCGTCCGCCGGCGCTCTGCTTCCAAGGATTGATTGGCGTGAGCACGTCCAGGGCAGGGGTACCCTTTTTCGCGGGGCTTGCCCTTGTCCTGGCCCTGAATGCCGCCTGCGCTGCCCCCTCCGGCGTGGGGGCGCCCCCGTCCGCCGCGCCGTCGAGCACCGCCGTCGAGCAGGCTCCCGGCCCGGGCCAAGGACACGAACCGGGGCACAGCCCGGAACAGGCTGACCATCGCAAGGCGGCATCCAAAGCACCTGTGGCCGCCACCGGTGGCAGTTCACCCGTTATGGAGAAGGCCAGACCCACAGCTTTGAGCATTCCCCGAATTGATCTTCGCAGCGACATTATGGGTCTGGCTCAACGGGAGGATCGCACTTTGGAGGTGCCGCCGGGAGAGGCCGGCTCTCCGGCAGGGTGGTACGTCAATTCTCCGGCACCGGGGGAAAGGGGGCCTTCAATCCTGCTTGGGCATGTCAACGCTCTGGGCGGCGGCCCGGGCGTTTTCGCCAGGCTGAATGAACTGGTCCCCGGAGACGAAGTCAGGATAGAGCGTGACGACGGGACCACCGCAGTCTTCCGGCTGACGGCCATTAAACGCTATGCCAAAGACAGCTTCCCTGCCCTTCAGGTTTACGGAAATACCAAGCGGGCAGAGATCCGGCTCATCACCTGCGATGGGTATAACGTGCAGAACGGCAGGTTCGAAGACAACCTTGTTGCCTATGGAAAACTCACCGTTGACAGTTGACAGCGCAGGCGCCGGGGAGAAGGAGTGACGCGCTGACATCGCTGCGCGGGCAGAGTGGAAAGCTGGAGGAATTCCGGAATTCCGGAATACCGGCACTGCCCGCTCAGCGACTTGCCGCAGGGCAGCCAGCAGCCGGCGCGGTGGCCGGACTCATCGATTCCCCAAGGTCCGGTTCGACATTCTTACGAACCTGCACCGGATTTGAGCAGAAAGGAGCCAATAGTGAACGGCAATCCCGAGAACCCGGAAGAGAGCATCGATAGCGGTGACATCAATGAGATCCAGCAGGATAAGGAGCTTACACCGGCCGATCGAATGGACCTCATCGCCAATTCCATCGACGAGGACGCGGACTCGGATGCGATAGAAAACGAATCCGGAAACAGCTAAAGGCGAATCGAAACCCGGGGTTCCCAGCAGCGCTTCGAATCCCCGCAGCCCTGGACTCTGTGCCGAATAAGGAATCCTAGCTTCACCGTTTCCCTACAGTCCGTCCAATGGAGCACTTCGAGTCCCACCGCGACAAGATCACAGGCAAGGGGCATGAGCCGCGAGCAGCGAGGAGGCCGGACCCCGAAGGTGTTTGCTTGCTGGATTTGCGTGCGATCAGAACTCGCCTCCCTTCTTGACAGCCCTCAGCGCGGCGTCCAGTATTTTCAGCGTGCTCCCGTTGCCGGGCGTGCAGAATTCGAGGCTCGCTATGGTTATGAGCTCACCTGATCCAGACGTCGGCCTTCAGCGGGCCACTGGCGCATTGTTCGTCGTCAGTGCCCTCGCGTTCGCCGCTGCGGCCACTATCCTGTCGGTGACTTTTGACTGGCCGGACATCCTGCGGGAACCGGCCGGCGTTGTCCTGCCGGCCTTCTCAGCCGGCGCGTCCGGGCTGGTCTGGATCTGGTTGGCGACAGCATGGGCATACGGGCTCCTGGCAGTGCCGATTCTGCTGCTGCCCGCGGCGCTTGGACTCCGCGACCATCCGGCCCTACGGGTCGCTACCTACGCGGGAGCGGCCTCGGTAGTGTTCTCTCTCATCGGGTTCCTGCGCTGGGTGTTCGTCGTCCCGCCCCTTGCCGGCTCTTACATCACTGGTGATGCCACCACCAAGGCGGCTATCGACGCTGCCTGGACAGCGCAGCACCAGTTTGGCGGCGCGCTCCTGGGAGAACATCTGGGCCAAGTGCTCGTTATCGGCTGGTCGGTCACCCTTAGCCTGATCATCCTGCGCCGAGGAGTCCTTCCGCGCTGGCTCGGGGCCGCCGGGCTACTCGTCAGCATCATCTACTTTCTAAATCAGGGCGATATTCTCGCCACCGCCGTCACCGGCTTCCCCATCTGGGACATGGCCGGCTTGCTCGGCAGCACCGGCTGGGGGTTATGGATCGCGGCCCTGGGCGTCAGCATCCTGATCCGCTCCGCACGCCGGCGGGGCGGGAGAGTCACGGGGCTTACCGATGTCCCGCCCGATTCCGCCTCCAAAGAATTCCCGCCGCCATAGAGCGGCAAAGAAGCTGGCTCCCCCTGAGCCGGACGAACAAACCCGAGTTTCGGACGGTTGCTGTCGTTGTGCTGGGGCGAGACGTCCAATCAGCTGCGAAGTCTCCTCCTGATGCAATCCGCTGAGAGGAGGGCGACCGCTGATTCCGAATGCCTGGCTCCATGCCTCGCGCTGTTGCCGTGAGCCAAGATCACGTCCGAGCGCGCAGAGCGGACCATGCATCTAGGGCGTAATAAATCCGGCGTTGGTATACCAGTGGCGGAGCTAACGAGCCGCCGTCGAGCACCTGAAGAACCTGAGCGGCCAGAATAACGCCAGATCCGGCGGACATCCGGTCAAGGGGCTTGCACCGGAGCACTGGCCCGACTCCGCGGATGATCGGCTCGCCAGTCGGCGAGGCGTACCAGTCCATGTCGAACCCGAAGCGGTGCGAACCGGGCCGTGCAAAAAGCTCCGCAAGCCGGCGGTTGGCAGTTGTGAGCAGGTGAACGGCAAGCGTCGCACCCGCCAGCAGGGCGGCGCCGGATTCGGTGCCGCGGCTGATGGAAACCGCGAGCACTGGAGGCTCCGCAGACACCGAAATCACCGAAGACGCGGTAATTCCTGCCGGTCCATCCGGCCCCGATGCGGTGACGATCGCTACGCCTGCGGGATGGCCGGAGAACGCGTCGCGGAAGGCGGCGGCGAGGCTTGGAGGCGTAGCGTCCTGCCTCTTTGGACCCATCCTGGCTCCTTTCCTGCGTCGGAACCTACGCCCGAAAGCACCTACCGCCCATGCTAGGACCGTGGGGCAGGCCCCGCCAGAGACCGCTTGTTTCCGATGCCGCCTACTGCGACCGATCGAGAGGCAACGTGAGGAGAAATCAACGTTTCTTCCACACGCTGTGGAAAAGCGGCTCCCTACCGGGAAAGCCCAGTTCAGGTCGTCCGGACCGTGCCGATGGAGACTTCGAGTTCAGGGCTGACACCGGCTGCGCTCGAATCGGAAGTTTCACGTCAACGCGTGAGGAGACAGCCGGAGTCCTGGTACTCCGCAGCCGCCCGATGAGGGGCAACGGGTTCCCGACCTAGGAACCCGTGTGTCGCCCGCGCGATCTCAGTAAACTGGGGCGCATGACCGAGCAGGAACCGGTCCAGCCCAGGGCCGCAGCGGCGTACGACGGCGGCGCGGGTTTCCCTGCGGACACGGCGGCCGCGCAGGCGCCGGTCGAGGACGGCGCCGCCTTGGGCCTGGCCGATCCGGACGCCGTCGACACGTCCTTGCGCACTCCTGCGCAGCGCTCCCGCACGTTCATGGGAATCCTGGTGAACACGGCATTAGCCAACATCACCACCAGCTACCTGTGGTTCGCCCTGACGTTCTGGGTGTACCTGGAGACGCGCAACGTGATTGCTACCGGGGTGATCGGCGGGGCGTACATGCTGCTGATCGCGCTTTCCAGCATCAGCTTCGGCACCTACGTGGACCGCTACCGCAAGCTGGCGGTGATGCGCTTCGCGGCCAGCTTCACCATGGTGATGTTCCTCTTGTCCGGGGTCATGTTCCTGCTGACACCCGAGGCCTCGCTGGTGGACCTAATCCAGCCGTGGTTCTGGATTTTCGCCGTGATCATCCTGGTCGGCGCAGTGGTGGAGAACATGCGCAACATCGCGCTATCCACCACGGTCACCATCCTGATCGAACCGGACCGGCGGGCCAATGCCAACGGGCTGGTGGGCATGGTGCAGGGACTGATGTTCATCGTCACCTCGGTGCTCTCAGGCCTCTCGGTGGGGCTGCTCGGCATGGGCGGGACGATCGTCGTCGCGCTGGTGCTTACGGCGCTGGCCTTCGCGCACCTGCTCACCCTGCGCATGCCCGAGGAGGTGCGCGCGGCCGCCACTGACGCGCACGGCGGATTTGACCTGCGCGGCTCCATCGCGGCCGTGATGGCCATTACCGGCCTGTTCGCGCTGATCCTGTTCTCCACGTTCAACAACTTCATCGGTGGCGTCTACATGGCACTGATGGATCCGTACGGTCTGGAGATGTTTCCCGTGGAGCTGTGGGGGACGTTTTTCGCGCTCGGCGCCACCGGGTTCATCGTGGGCGGCTGGCTGATCAGCAAGTTCGGACTGGGGCGCAACCCGCTGCGGACCATGCTCATCGCCGTGATCGTGATGGGCGTCCTCGGAGCGGTGTTCACGCTGCGGGAGTGGGCCTGGCTGTACATCGCCGGGATCTGGCTGTACCTGGTCCTGGTGCCTTTCGTAGAGGCCGCCGAACAGACGGTCATCCAGCAGGTGGTGCCTCTGCCGCGGCAGGGCCGGGTGTTCGGTTTCGCCATGGCGTTTGAGTCGGCCGCGGCACCGATCACCGCGTTCCTGATCGCCCCGATCGCCCAAGTCTGGATCATCCCGTACGCGCGGTCCGCCGACGGCGCAGCCCAGCTGGCCCCGCTGCTGGGCGAGGGCACCTCCCGCGGCATCGCGCTGGTGTTCCTAGTGGCCGGAATCATCATGATCGTGGCCGCGCTGCTCGCCTTCCTGACCCCGGTCTACCGCCGCGTCTCGGCGACCTATACGCGGTCGACAGGGGCGCCGGAGGCCTCATAGCCCAGGGCTCCTCGGATCAACCGTGCGTCTCGTCTTCCACCAGGGCGGTGGCGATGCTGTCCGAATCCTCCAGTGCGCCCAGGTAGCGTTCGGCGTCCAGCGCGGCGGAGCAGCCGGTGCCCGCGGCGGTGACGGCCTGGCGGTAGCGGTGGTCCACCGCATCGCCGCAGGCAAACACCCCGCGGATGTTGGTCACGGTGGTGGGTGAATCCACCTTGATATAGCCCGCGTCGTCGAGATCCACCTGTCCCTTGACCAGTTCGGTGCGCGGCAGGTGGCCGATGGCTACGAAGATGCCGGCGGCGGGCAGTTCGCGGGTCCGGCCGGTGGCGGTGTCCGCGAGGGTTACGCCGGTGACTTTGGCGTCGCCGTGGATCTCGGTGACGGTGCTGTTCCACTCGAACCGGATCTTGGGGTTGTCCTTGGCCCGCTGGGCCATGATCTTGGAGGCACGGAGCGTCTCCCGGCGGACGACGACGGTCACGGACTTTCCGAAGCGGGTCAGGAAGAGCGCCTCTTCCATCGCCGAATCGCCACCGCCGACGACGATAATGTCCTGTTCGCGGAAGAAGAACCCGTCGCAGGTGGCGCACCAGGACACGCCGTGGCCGGACAGCCGCTTTTCGTCCAGCAGTCCGAGTTCCTTGTAAGCCGAGCCGGTGGCGAGGATGACGGCCGGTGCCTGGTATTCGTCGCCGGCCATCGTGACCACGCTCTTGAAGTGGCCCGAGAGTTCAACGGAGGCAACGTCGTCGTACTCCACCGCTGCGCCGAATTTTTCCGCCTGCTTCCGGAGTTGCTCCATAAGGTCCGGCCCCTGGACCCCGTCCGGGAAACCGGGGAAGTTTTCCACGTCCGTGGTGTTCATCAGCGCGCCGCCGGCGGTGACCGAGCCGGCCAGGACCCGCGGCGCCAGTCCGGCCCGCGCGGCGTAGATGGCCGCGGTGTAGCCGGCCGGGCCGGAACCGACAATGATGAGCTTTTCGCTGTTCATGCTGCGCTCCTCAGGCACGGGCAGGGTCCTACTGTGCGTCCGGGTGCAGGGCCGGCTGCAGCTCGGACATCAATTGCTGCACGCGGTGCTTGATGTCGTCGCGGACCGCGCGGACACCGTCCGGGTGCTGGCCGGCGGGGTCGTCCACGTCCCAGTCCTCGTAGCGGCGGCCGGGAATCACCGGGCATTCGTCGCCGGAGCCCAAGGTCACCACCATCTGTGCACTGTTGATGGACTCGACTGTCACTTCCGCCGGCTGAGCGGAGGACAGGTCGATGCCGACTTCGGCCATCGCCTCAATCACGGTGGAGTCAAGCCGTTTGGCGGGCCGGGTTCCGGCCGAGCGGGCGTTGATAGATCCGTCGGCGAGCTGGGACAGGTAGGCGGCGGCCATTTGGGAGCGGCCGGCGTCGCGCACGCTCACGAACAGGACTGTTGGACGGACGGTGCCCGGAGTTGCGTCGGTCATGGGGGCCCTTCGCGTCGATCGGCTCCCGGCCACCGCTGCCGGCGCCGGCTGCTCCCTTCACTGTGCCAGAAGTTCGGACAGACCCATAGGGTGCGCCAGCGATAATGGCAAGCATGAGGTACAAAGCCGAGAAGCCCAGCGTCCTGTTCGTCTGCTCCAGCAACAGCGGGAAATCGCCGATGGCCGCCGGGCTGATGGAAGCCGCCGCGGCCGGCTCGGTCGACGTCCACTCCTGCGGCACGAAGCCGGGCGAAACCGTCAACCCGGAGTCCGCGGCCTCCCTCGCGGAACTGGGCATCGACATCTCCAGCCAAGTCCCGACGGCGGTGACCGACGAAGCGCAGCAAAGCGCCGACGTCGTGGTCATCTTGGGCAGCAACGCGCAGCTGGAGGAACTTCCCGGCACCCGGTACGAGCGCTGGGAGATCGAGGAACCGAGCCTGCGCGGAATCCACGGCGAGGAGCGGATGCGCCTGGTCCGCGACCAGATCGCCGCCAGGGTGCGCGGCCTGCACCGGGAACTGACCGGCCGCTAGCCTCGGATCGTGGCGCGCCGAAAGCGGCGGCGACCGCCACGTCACCGGTCTGCTTCGGAACTAGATAACGCGGGGAACTAGATGCCGGCGCCGGTGTCCGTGGCGGCGGCGTTTTCCTCCGCTACCCCTTGCAGCGCCTCCGGCGACATGTGCATGATCTCCCAGACGTGGCCGTCCGGATCGGCGATGGCGGCCCCGTACATGCCCGGCATCTCTTCTTCGGCCGGCCGGTAGACGGTGCCGCCGCCGGACGTCGCGCTGGCCACGAACCGGTCCACTTCCTCGGTCGAGTCTGCGCTGAGGGCCACCAGCACTTCCTTGGCATCCGAGCCCAGATGCGGTGTGCCGTTGCGCAGGAACTTGCCGAAATGCTCCCGGGTCAGCAGCATCACCACGATCGTGTCGGAGATGACCAGCGACGAGCCGTCCGGCGAGGAGAAGTCCGGATTCAGCGTGTAGCCCAGGCCGGTGTAGAAGTCGGTGGACTTCTTCAGGTCGCTGACGGGGAGGTTGATGAAAACCATGCGGTCCATAGGTAGTCCTTCTCGGAAGTCGGCCGCCGGATCTGTTGGCGGCGCGGGTGGAAGTTCGCGGACGATGTCCACCTTGGCACCCCAGCGCGTTCCCGCCAACGGCTATCGGCGGAGATAGTTGTCCGCGGTGTTCGTTGGCATGCGCGGCGTCCGCGCGTCCGCCCCCGACCCCGGACGGAACGTCCCTTGTCCGCCGCGACCGGCCGACCTACGGTGGGAGTAGGGCGAGGTAAAGGATGCGTGAAATGGCGGAATTGCGGATTGAACAGTGGTGGATGAAACTGCCGACGGGGCCTAAGCAGTGGTTCCGGGAGAACCTGCGCGCCGACGCGGTGGATCCGGATGCGGCCGCGGCGGTCTACGAGGCCGGCGGGCCGGACCTGAAGGAGGCCACGCTGCCGGAAGAGGACTGGGAGTTCATCGAGACCCAGTCGGAGTTCGTTGACTGATAACGACGACGGCGACCCGCGGCTCCCGGCGGATCGCCGCCGGGGCGGGTAAGTTGGTGTGAAACGGCCCACGTGGCCGCCAGACGACGTGCTCGAAGGGGTGGCCCGATGGCCGGAATCATCATCGTAGGAGTAGACGGCAGCGAAACCGCCATGAAGGCGGCGCGCACGGCGGCGAAGCTCGCCGCGTCCATGGGCGCCGAGCTCCGCGTGGTTACCGCCCACGAGTCCGATACGACCGAAGTCGTGGAGATCGGCAACGACAAGTGGTTCATCCACGAGTCGGAAAAGGCCGAAAAGGTTGCCCGCGACGTCGCGACGGAGCTGGGCGCGGAAGGGCTGCGGACCAGTTTCACTGCCGTGCTCGGCAAGCCCCAGGACGCGCTGGTGGCCGAGGCCGAACGGGTCAACGCCCGCCTGATCGTGGTCGGCAACGTCGGGATGCAGGGGCTGGGCCGGGTGCTCGGCAGTGTGGCCAGCTCGGTCACGCACAAGGCGGCCTGCGACGTGTACATCGCCAAGACCGCTTAGCTGGCACCGAGACGTGAGTGAACTGCAGGTATCCGGCCGGGCCCAGGTTCCGCCGTTCCAGGTGATGAACATCCTGGACCGGGTGGCGCAGATGCGCGGTGCCGGCCGGGACGTGATCTCGCTGTGCGCCGGCGAGCCCTCGGGCGGCGCTCCGCAGGCCGTGTCCGAGCAGGCCGCCCAGATTCATGCCTCCGGCCGGGCGCTGACCTACACCAGCGCGTTGGGCATCCGCGAGCTGCGGACGGCGATCGCCGGGCACTACCGGCGCTGGTACGGGCTGGACGTGGCGCCGGAGGAAGTGGCCGTGACCACCGGATCGTCCGGCGGCTTCCTGCTGGCGTTCCTTTCCGCGTTCAACCCGGGGGACCGGGTGGCGCTGGCACGGCCCGGTTACCCGGCCTACCGGAACATCCTGCGCGCGCTCGGTTGCGAGGTAGTGGAGATCGACTGCGGGCCAGAGGTCCGCTACCAGCCCACGCCCGAACTGCTGAACACTGCGGCTGCCGCCCATGGGCCGCTGTCGGGACTGGTGCTGGCCTCGCCCGCCAACCCCACCGGCACTATGGTGTCGCGCAGCGAACTGGCCGCCCTCTCCGCCTGGTGCGCCGAGCACGGCGTCCGGCTGGTCAGCGACGAAATCTATCACGGCATCACCTATCCGGCCGACCCCGTGGAACCCGATGCCCGCGGGACCTGCGCCTGGGAACTGGACCGCACCGGCGTCGTTATTTCCTCTTTTTCCAAGTACTGGGGGATGACGGGATGGCGGCTGGGCTGGGCGCTGATGCCCGCCGACCTCGCCCCGGCGATCGAGGCGCTCGCCGGGAACGTGGCGCTGTGCCCGCCGGCGCCTGCCCAGCTGGCTGCGCTGGCGGCGTTCAGCGAGGAATCATACGAGCAGGCCGATGCTGCGGTGGCCGCCTTCGCCGAGGTGCGCTCGGTGCTGCTGCAGAACCTGGACCGGCTGCAGTGGGGAACGGCGGCACCGGCCGACGGCGCGTTCTACCTGTACGCCGACCTCGGGGACCAGCTGAAAGGCTTCGCTGATTCGGCCGACTACTGCCGGGCGCTGCTGGAAGAAGAGGGTGTGGCACTGGTGCCCGGCGCCGATTTCGACGCGGTCAACGGCACCCGCTCCGTCCGGCTGTCCTTCGCCGCCGGCGCGGAGGCCGTGGCCGCAGCCGTGGAACGGATCATCCGGTTCCAGGCGAACCGCGCCGTGAAGGACTGACCTCCGGAAAGTCAGGCCGCCCGCTCCCAGGCCTCCACCGGCCCGTCGACCACGGTGAACAGGGGATGCGGCTCCGGGACGTACGCCGGATCCGAGGTGATTCGGGGCAACTCTGTTCCGCCAGTCAGGACCAGCGCATGAGCAGGGTCCCTGATGGCCACCTTGACCATCAGGTGCTCGAATTCGTAGCGGAGCTGTCCCGTGGTGACCGGTAGGGGAGGGGCCAGCGTGCCGGGCGCACACCCCTCGACCAGCTCGGGTCTCACCCGGATCAGGCTGGCATTGAACGCGTATCCGCGGTTCAGCGCCTCGGCTTCCACACCGCAGAGATAGGCGCCGATGGCGGCCATCGGGTCCGGAGTGGCACGGAAGCGCTGAAGCTGCGGGTGGTTCCGGTAGCCCTTGGTCTCCCCGCCGAGCACCTTCTGGGCCAGCAAAGTCTCCCGCCAGCACGCCACCAGGCCTTTGCCGTCGAGCAACCGGGGGTGCAGGCTCCAGATACGCATTGATCCAGAATAGGCACACACCGGCCTCCCGGACGGATGCTGCGGCGGAACCAATAAAGGAGCCCGCGCGGCGCCCGGACGGGCAGTTCGCCGGCGAAGGGAGAACTATATCTTGTCTGTGCGACAATGGGTGGCAATGTCTTCACAGATTTCTTCCCCCCAAAAAACTTCCGACCGGCCCCAGGTGCGCCCCGCCGCCGAGGGCTGGGATCAAGCCGTCACCACCGAGGGGCGGCCGCTGCTGCAGTTCAAGTCCCCGCGGGTCAAGCAGCCGCCGGTGCATCTGGCGGACATGACGCTGGCCGAGCGGCAGGAAAAGATGAAGGAGCTGGGGCTGCCGGCGTTCCGCGCCAAGCAGCTCTCCACGCACTACTTCCAGCACTACACCACCGATCCCGAGCGGATGAGCGACCTGCCCAAGGAGCGCCGTGCGGAGTTGGCGGAGACCTTCTTCCCCACTCTGTTGACCGAGGTCAAGCGGCTGCAGACGGACAACGGCGACACGATCAAGTTCCTCTGGCGGCTCTTCGACGGCTCGCTGGTCGAGTCGGTGCTGATGCGCTACCCCGGCCGGATCACGCTCTGCGTTTCCAGCCAGTGCGGCTGCGGCATGAACTGCCCGTTCTGCGCCACCGGTCAGGCCGGGCTGACCCGCAACATGTCCACCGCGGAGATCCTGGACCAGATTGTCCAGGCCAACCGCGTGATCGCCGAGGGCGGTCTGGGTGGCAAGCGCAAGGACGCCGGCCACGACGCCGAACGCGTCACCAACATCGTCTTCATGGGCATGGGCGAGC
Organism: Actinomycetota bacterium; assembly: GCA_051751385.1. GTDB lineage: Bacteria > Actinomycetota > Actinomycetes > Actinomycetales > Micrococcaceae > Crystallibacter. Next base: position 476,855 of record JBNJKW010000004.1, read on the forward strand.
CGCTGGCCAACTACAAGCGCGTGATGAACGCCGTGCACCGGATGGTGGACGAGGCCCCCGAGGGCCTGGGCATGAGCGCCCGCGGCATCACCGTCTCGACTGTTGGCCTGGTGCCGGCGATCAACAAGCTGGCCGGCGAGAACCTGCCCTTCACCTTCGCGCTCAGCCTGCACGCCCCTGACGACGAGCTGCGCGACGAGCTGATCCCGGTGAACTCCCGCTGGAAGGTGGACGAGGCCCTCGACGCCGCCTACGGCTACTTCCAGGCGACCGGGCGCCGCGTGTCCATTGAATATGCCCTGATCAAAGACATGAACGACCACGCCTGGCGGGCCGACCTGCTGGCCAAGAAGCTCAACAAGCGCGGCCGTGGCTGGGTGCACGTCAACCCGATCCCGCTGAACCCGACGCCCGGCTCCATCTGGACCTCGTCCGATCCGGACGTCACCCGCGAGTTCGTCAACCGGTTGAACGACGCCGGCATCCCCACCACGCTGCGCGACACCCGCGGCAAGGAGATCGACGGCGCCTGCGGCCAGCTCGCGGCGGCAGAGTAACCTCCCTCAGACAACGACGACGGATCCACGCCGGTGGTCGACCAAGCGAGCGCCAGCGCCAGCACGCACCGGTGATCGACCAAGCGAGCGCCAGCGTGCGCGTGGAGGACCTGGACGGGACCTGACCTCCACAAGCGCCTCCGGGCTGTTCCCGGCCCACATGCCGCTGACCGGTGAGTCAATGCTGGCGCCCGCGGCGGCATCCTGATCGGGCGGGCGGTTGGGCCCGCCCGGACCAGGAGGACGCGATGGCGCTATCGGAAGTGGAAGAACTAGAGGCGGAGTTGCGGGGGCTCGCGGACGACTTGACCACCCCGATACCCGGCGAATGCCTGCTCTGCTATCTCTACCGGATGCTGGAGTTCGGTTGTCGTCGGCACGATTTCACCCGGCGGTACCAACGCCTGATGGCGCCCCGGGCCACTGCGTTGTTGCGCAGGCTCTCCCGGATGGGCGGCTGCTGCTGCGAGTGCGAAATCTTCATGAATGCTTACCAGCCGCATCCCCGGTATTTCGGCGTGGACGAGGACGGCGAGTTCATCATGGAGCCGATGCCGGTATGCCACGCCGTCCGCCGGGGTTCTTCTCAACCATGCTGCCTGTGGCTTCGTAGGCCGCGCTACTCGTGATCCCGTGCGCTCTCCCGGACACTCCATGTCCGCGCAACCGTTACTCGGCGGCGCGGCGGACAGCATCCAAGTGTTGCCTCGGCACCCGGTCCCGGCTGTAGGTGATTTCGGTGTAGCCGTGCGGAGCAGGCTGGCCGTCCTCGCCCAGGTTGACGAAGACGATCTTCTCGATGGTCAGGATGGACTGACGAGTGAACATGTTCCGCACCTCGGCGCGCATGGTCAGCGAGGTGCGGCCGAAGTGGGTCGCCGTCAGCCCCATCTCGATCAGGTCGCCCTGCTGCGCGGAGCTGACGAAATTGATCTCCGACATGTACTTGGTCACCGCCATGCCATTGCCCAGCTGGACGATGGCGTAGATGGCCGCCTCTTCATCGATCCAGCGCAGCAGGCTGCCGCCGAACAATGTGCCATTGGCATTGAGGTCTTCGGGCCGCACCCACTTACGGGTGTGGAACGTGATGTCGCCGTTCTCCATGGAAACGACACTAGCCGACGTGCGCGGCCCATGCCCGAGATGAAGCGGCTATCCCAGGACATGTGCCGCAGCGCGGTTACTCGTCGACTTTCTGGACGTCGTCCGCCTTCTTGGGGACCAGCGGTATGGATTCGGTTGTTGGCGGCACCCGGGGCGTGAGTATCGAAGCATAGTCGTGTTCACTGGAGTAGTTGAGGAAGCCCAGATGCGCCTCGTACCGGTCGAGCACATCGTTGATGACCTGTTGCTGGGTCAGGCCCATAAGGTCATAACCCTCGGTCCCCGTTTGGGTAAACACTTCCAGCCGATAGTAGGTGTCGATCTCCCGCGGCATGCTGCGGCCGCCAAACGTCGGCACCGGTGCCTCAACCGCGGCCACTTGGTAGTGGAAGTTGCGGTGGTCGTCCATGTTCACCACCAGCGTGTATTCGTCGATGCCGGTTTCCTCGTTCGGTGTGGTCGTCAGCTCTGCCTCGTAGCCGAGGCTGGTGAACTCCTTGGCCACGTCCTGCAGGGCAGGCAGCACGGTCCGTTCGGCGAATTGCGCCACAGCCTTCTTCGTCGGGTAGGAGCGCAGTCGGGCCAAGCGTTGCCGCCAGGTCTTTTCCGGGACCTGGCCGCCGTGCGCAGCAGTCGAACGCCTGCGCCGCACCTGGCCTTCCCGCTCCGCACGCTCCATTCGGAGTACTTTCGAGAACGAGGCCATCACCAAATAGGCGATGATCGTGACCGGCAGGGCGAAGATCAAGGTGGCATATTCCATCGTGGTCACGCCGCCGGCCACCAGCATGGCGACCGTGAGGAATGCGGTGACGAGCGCCCAGAAGATGCGCAGCCACTTGGCCCCGTCCATCGCCGGATCGGGGATCGAGGAGGAGAAGTTGGACATCACCATCGCGCCGGAGTTGGCACTGGTGAGATAGAACAGCAAGCCTGAAAGCGTGGCGAGCCCGATCAGGAACGGCGCGCCCGGGAACATCTCCAGCAATGCGTACCAGCCATGCTCGGGGCTGTCGACGGCGAGCTGTGCGAATTCCGTATTCCCGCCGAGCACCTCGCTCATGGCGCTGTTGCCGAAGAGCGAGACGATGAAGAAGTCGCAGAGAACCGGGGCGGTGATGGCCGCGATCACGAATTCGCGCAGCGTTCTGCCGCGCGAGATCCGTGCCAGAAAGAGTCCGACGAACGGTCCCCACGCCAGCCAGAAGGCCCAGAAGAAGAGTGTCCAGCCCGCCATCCACGATGATCCGTCCTCTTCGTAGGCCAGCGTCTGCAGGGTGCGCTCCGGCAAGGTGAAGAGGAAGCGGCCGATGTTCTCGACCATGGCATTAAGCAAGAAGGACGTCTTGCCCGTGATGAGGATGTAGAGCATCATCGCACCGGCCGACCACAGGTTGAGTTCGGAAATCCACCGGATCCCCCTGTCCACCCCGGAGGTGCAGGCGGCGACCGTCATCACCACGGCGACCAGCACGAGGGCGATCTGCAGGGCCAGCCCCTCCGGCAAACCAAACAGCCAACTGAAGCCGACGTTGAGCAGCACAACGCCGATTCCCATCGAGGTGGCTACGCCGAAGACCGTGCCCACCAGGGCAAAAATGTCGATCACGTCGCCGGTTGCCCCGCGCACCCGCTTGCCCAGCAGTGGGTAGAGGGCGGCCCGGATGGACAGCGGCATTCCCCACCGGTAGGCGAAGTAGCCCATCGCCATGCCCAGCAGCGCATACATAGACCAGCCGGCCACACCGTAGTGGAACATGGTCCAGACCACCGCGTCCTGGGCTGCTTCAGCGGATTCCGGGGTGGCGGTTGGGGGAGAGATGTATTGCGTGATCGGGCCGGTCACGGAGTAGAAGAGCATGTCGATGCCCACGCCGGCGGCGAACAGCATGGCGACCCAGGTGAACAGGTTGTACTGGGGGCGTGAATGATCGGGACCCAGCCGGACGCTGCCCTCCCTGGAGAAGGCCACCCAGAGCACGAAGAGAATGACCAACGTGACGGTCACAACGTAGAACCAGCCAAGGTTGGTGGCGATCCAGATGACGGCGGTATGCATGGCGCCGGCCGCGTTGCCAGGGGCGATCATCGCCCAGACGGAGAACGCCAGGATGATGGCGGAGGAAATGATGAACACCCGCCAGTTGACCCGCGGGCCGCGGTGCTCGGCTAGTTCGGTGGGCCCTTTGCTCAGCTCAGTGCTGGAAATCGGCGGACGCCTGGCCTCAACCTCGGCGTCCACGGGTTTGCGTCGTTCCACCGCGCCGAAGCGACTGCGTTCAACCAGCGGCTTCGGAGTCTCATTCTCCGGTGTGGATGCGTCTTCGGCCTTAGCCATAACGATCTCCTTCTATCACGGGTCGGGCGTGCCGGCCCCGTTAAAGGCACGGTACTCGGACCTTGGCCGGCGCTCCAGACATGCCGGAGCGAGGAAGCCTGACGGTGCATGTTCAGCACTCTCGGGCCTGCTCATCGACCTGCGCCACAGGCTGTGTGGCCTCGTCGCATCGCTGTCGGTCGATGCCGATGGGCAGTCCGCTGCAGGCAGCACGCGCAAAAAAGAATCCCGACCCGGTGACCCGGGACGGGATTCTTCAGTGGAGTTGCGGGGGTAGGATTTGAACCTACGACCTCCGGGTTATGAGCCCGGCGAGCTACCGAACTGCTCCACCCCGCGGCGTAGTAATGACTCTAGACCCCCAAGTGAGCAAACGACGAATTTGGTGAGGCGCGTCACCGCCAGCGTCCAAAACCTCTGTCTTTAAAGCGCGACGGCGGCCGGGCGCCTTCCCCGTGGAAGGTGCGCAGCCGCCGTCGTCGGCAGAACCTGTGGAGGACTAGTTAAGGTGGTCAACCAGCTTGCCGGCGATGCCGTTGTAGTTGCCCGGGGTCAGCGCCAGCAGGCGGGCTTCGGCGTCGGGGGAGAGTCCCAGACCGGAGACAAACTCCTTCATTCGCTCGGCGTCCACCCGGTGGCCGCGGGTGAGTTCCTTGAGCCGCTCGTACGGGTTCTCCATGCCTTCCACGCCCGCGATGGCCTCGGCGCGCATGACCATCTGGATGGCCTCGCCGAGCACCTCCCAGTTCTGGTCCAGGTCGGCGGCCAGCACGTCGGCCGGCACGCTGAGCCGGTCCAGCCCCTTGGCCACATTGGAGATGGCCAGCAGCGAGTGCCCGAAGGCCACGCCGATGTTGCGCTGCGACGACGAGTCCGTCAGGTCGCGCTGCCAGCGGGAGGTGACCAGGGTGGCGGCCAGCGTGTCCAGCAGCCCGTTGGAGATCTCCAGGTTGGCCTCGGCGTTCTCGAAACGGATCGGGTTCACCTTGTGCGGCATGGTGGACGAGCCGGTGGCGCCCTCCACGGGGATCTGCGCGAAGTAGCCGATGGAGATGTAGCTCCAGATGTCGGTGCAGGCGTTGTGCAGGATCCGGTTGAAGCGGGCCATGTCCGCATACAGCTCGGCCTGCCAATCGTGCGATTCGATTTGCGTGGTCAGCGGGTTCCAGGTCAGTCCGAGGCCCTCGATGAAGGACCTGGACACGGCCTGCCAGTCGGCCGACGGCACCGAGGCGTAGTGCGCCGCGTAGGTGCCGGTGGCGCCGTTGATCTTGCCCAGGTACTCGGTCCTGGCGATCCGGTCCAGCTGGCGGTTCAGGCGGTGCGTCATGACCGCCAGCTCCTTGCCCAACGTGGTCGGGGTGGCGGGCTGTCCGTGGGTACGTGAGAGCATCGGCACATCGCGGTGCTCGCGGGCCATCGCCGCGAACTGCTCCACCAGGGCGCGGGCAGCGGGCAGCCAGACCTGCTCCACGGCTCCCTTGACGCCCACCGCGTAGGACAGGTTGTTAATGTCCTCGGAGGTGCAGCCGAAGTGCACCATCGCGGTGAGGTGCTCGATGCCGATCCCGCCGAGCCGGCGGCCGATGAAGTACTCCACGGCCTTCACATCATGGACGGTGACCGCTTCGATCTCCGCCAGCTCGCGCACGGCATTGCCGTCGAAGTCGGTGACGATCTTGCGCAGCGCCGCCTGCTGGTCCTCGGTCAGCGGTCCCGCACCGGGCAGCACGGACTGGCTGGTCAGGTGGATCAGCCATTCCACCTCGACATGGACCCGGTCGCGGTTCAGCGCCGCTTCCGAGAGGTAGTCCACCAGCGGCGCGACCGCGTGGTGGTACCGCCCGTCCAGCGGACCGAGCGCGATAGCGGGGGTGACTTCTGCCAAGGGGACACGGGGAGTTTCAGCCATGGCCCTTATTCTTCCATGTTCAACGTCGCCGTTTCCTGCGTGACTTCGCCTCCACAGCGGTGCTCCGTCCGACGCCGTGCACAACGCCCGATTGCCTCGGCCGCCGAGGATGCAGCCCGCCCTAGCGTCGATGGTGGAGGCGCAAAGGAGGTCTGGGAGATGTTTTGGCAAACAACGACGGCGGAGGCCGGGTGGGGCGGGCCGCCCGGCCCGGGATGGGGGCCGGCTTCCGGGCGGCTCCTTTCCTGTGAGCAGGAACTGCTGGGTGTGCGCGCGGATCTGGCGGCGTCCGCTCAGGCGTGGGTCTCGCCGGCCGGCAGGGCCTTCAGGGAGCGGCTGTACGAGCACCGCTGCCGCATGTCCGAGGCGGCAGAACTGCTGCGCGACGCCGCGAGTGCCGTCAATGCAGCCGACGTGGCTGCGCAGACCGCTGTGCTCTACGGCCGCCTCCCGTGATGACCGGAAAACTCTTCTTCTTCGGCCGGACTGCCTCAGGTGGCTGAGGCGGACCGGCTGCCCCGATCGGCGACAGTGGCTCAGGCAGGCTGGCTGCCCGGGGGAGCCCGGTGGTGGGAAGGCGGGGCCCGGTACCGCAGCTATGACGGCTACCGGGTGGCCGGCGGCATCGGCGGCATTGCGTTTGAATGGCAGGAGCTGGCGTCGGCCGCGGCCGGACTCGAAGCTGCTGCTTCAACCATCGGCCACCTATGGCGGCAGGTGCTTGGAGTGCAGCTGCTGCTGGCCGATCCGCGCTGGGCGCTGCTGCCGGAGCGTATGGCGGCCGAAGCAGCCGTGCAGGCCGCTGCCGCATCGCTGGCCGACCTCGCCGACGCCTGCGGTGGCCTGGCGGCAAAGGTGCGGCTGGCTCACGGCACCTACCGGGCCGCGGAGCAGGCTGCCTCCAGCGGGATGCAGGCTGTTGAGGCGGCGACGTGGTGGTTCACGGTCCCCGTCGGCATGGCTGCCAACGAGGGCAGGCCCACGCTGGCCGGAGGCGAGCGGCTGCTGAACCAGGGGTCGGCCGCGCTCGCCGGGGCGCTGGGCGGGCCGGCGGCGGGAGTGCTGCTGCGGGACGGCCGGCGCGGCGGCCTGGGGAACCAGCCCGTGAGCCGGCACTTGGCGGTTTTGCTGGGCGCGGCAACCCACCGCGCCGGCCTGCTGCACGGTTCGCGCATCGCGGTCGAGCGCGTGGACGCGGTAGCCGAAGAAATCGAACCGGCACCGGCCTCGCTGGCGGGGCTGCTGGAACGGACCGCCATCGCCGCTGAGGCCGGTAACGGAACCGTGGAGGTCCTTGAGATGGAGTCCGGTGGCCAGAAGCGCTGGGTGGTCGCGCTGCCGGGCACGCAGGCCGAGGGCACGGCCCGGCCGACGGCGAATCCCTTCGACGAGTCCGGGGTTGCCGAAGCGGTCACCGCGGGCAGCCCGTTTGTTGCGGACGCCGTGTCGCGAGCACTCCGGGAGGCGGGCGCCGACGCGGACGATCTGGTGGTGCTGACCGGCTACAGCCAGGGCGGCATCCACGCCATGAACCTCGCCGCGGATCCCGCTTTCCTGGCCGAGCACAATGTGGGGTTCGTGCTAACGGCCGGAGCGCCGGTGGCCGGCATCGCGGCCGGCCCCGGTGTCCGCAGCGTCCACCTGGAGCATGTCCAGGACTGGGTTCCCGGGGCGGATGCCGGCCCCAATCCGGACCGGCGCGAACAGGTCACCGTGACGCTGACCGATCCCGTGGCCACGCCTGCGGGCGCAGGCGTCGGGCTGGGGCCCGGCCACGATCTGCAGAACTACGTGCAGGGTGCCCGGGCGATGGATGCGAGTGCGGATCCTTCAGTGCGGGATGCGGCAGCGTACCTGGGCGCAGCGCTCGCCGGCGGCACCGCCCGGCAACATCTGTTTGCGCTCCGCCGTTCCTTGCCGGATGGCGGACGGCCGCCCCGGACGGGTTTACCGGCCGGCCGCACGGCGCAGCAGCCGGCCAGCGCCGGCGGGCACCGGGCAGCACGGCCCTGACTCAGCGGCTGCGGGTCAAGGTGCCGGCAACCAGCGAAACCACGCTGATGATCAGCGAGCCGAGGATCGCGGTCCAGAAGAACGAATCGACGACGAACTCCACCGGGGTGAAGCTGGACAGCCAAGCGGTCAGCACCAGCATCAGCGCATTGATCACAATGGTGAACAGGCCCAGCGTCAGGATCGTCACGGGAATCGAAAGGAAGGAAACAACCGGACGGACGATCGCGTTGACCAAGCCAAAGACCAGCCCGATGAAGAGATAACCCAGCACCGTGCCGGCCATTTCATTGCCGACCGCGTCGGCCGCGGCGGATCCGTGGATGTCCATGCCGGGCAGGACCCAGTTGGCCACCCAGAGCGCCAGCGCATTGATGATGACCCGCACCACGAACTTTCCCATGCGCTTATGCTGCCACACCCCCGCCGTCGCCACGCTGAATGAGATGTGCCGGGGCGCACGTATCCTTAAAGGCATGATTTCTCCTGAGAACCCCATCAAGGAAGCTGCGGTTCAGGCAGCAGGAACGCCGGCCCGGATACACCCGCGTCCGGTCCTGGACAGGCTGCCTAAGTATGCCGCCGGCAAACCGCCGACAGCGGCCGAGGGACTGCAGTCCTACAAATTGTCCTCCAACGAAAACCCCTTGCCGCCGCTGCCTGCCGTGCTGGAAGCCGTGAACGCCCAAACGGACATCATGCGCTACCCCGACCCGCTGTGCACCGCGCTGCGGACCGAACTGGGCCGCTTCCTGGACGTCCCGGCCGACGACATTGTCACCGGTGCGGGAAGCCTGGGCGCGCTGGTGCAGATCCTGCAGACGTTTGCCGGACAGCACGAGGACGGCAGCGAAGACGAAGTCGTCTACCCCTGGCGGTCGTTCGAGGCCTACCCGATCATGGTGGGGCTCTCCGGTGCCCGGAGCGTCCAGATCCCCAACCGCTCCGACGGTACGCACGACCTCGAAGCCATGCTGGATGCCGTGACGGAGCGGACCAAAGTCATACTGCTGTGCACGCCGAACAACCCGACGGGCCCGGCCCTAAAGGCAGCCGACGTGGAAAACTTTGTCCGCGCAATCCGGGACGACATCATCGTGGTCATCGACGAGGCCTACACGGAGTTCGTCCGCGACCCAGAGGTGGTCGATGGTGTCAGGATGTACCGGAAGTACCCAAACGTGGTGGTGCTGCGAACCTTCTCCAAGGCGCACGGCCTGGCCGGCCTGCGTGTGGGCTATTCGATCTCGCAGCCGCAGATCACCCAGCACCTGCGTGTAGCGGCAACGCCGTTTGCGGTCTCGAGCCTGGCCGAGCATGCGGCCATCACGTCGTTGCGCCACTACGACGAAGTTGTAGAAAGGGTACAAAGCCTGGTCGACGAACGCGACCGTGTGGTCGCCGGACTCGCCATGCTGGGTTGGAAGATTCCGCAGACCCAGGGCAATTTCGTCTGGCTGCCGCTGGGCGAGAAGGCGCAGGAGTTTGCCGAACTGGCTGGACAGCAAGCGCTGTCCGTCAGGGCCTTCGCCGGCGAGGGCGTCCGGGTCAGTATCGGCGAGGTCGAGGCCAACACCCGTTTCCTGGCGCTCTGTGAGAACTATACAAACGGCCCCGGCGTTTCCTGACGGTATTAGCACGGGTCCCCGAGGCCGCTGCCGTTAGGCTAGGACGAGACAAACGACCGATATATGCCGGGTCTGGAATGCATTCCCGACCCGGCATATATGAACAGCGAAGATCGCCGGATGCCCGGCGGATCGGCGAGGAGTTCATATGGGCGCTGAGCACTTGCCCGCCTCGGAATTCGATATCGAAGAACTCGAGCAGTCCTTGGTGACCGGCGACCCCGCTGCCGCGCCACCGCTGGTGCAGCTGATAGCGCCCGACGGCAGCGTCCGCGAGGATGCCAAGTACGGCCACTATGCGGCCCACCTGGACGGCGACGCGCTCCGTGCCATGTACCGGGACATGGCCCTGGTCCGCCGGTTCGACCAGGAGGCCACCGCGCTGCAGCGGCAGGGCCAACTGCTCCTGTGGCCGCCCCTGCTGGGGCAGGAGGCGGCTCAAATCGGCTCGGGCAGCGCGCTGCAACCCCAGGACTACGTGTTCCCGACCTACCGCGAGCACGGAGTTGCGCTCACCCGCGGGTTGGAACTGTCCAAGGTGCTGCGGCTCTTCCGCGGCGTCAGCAATGGTGGCTGGGACCCGCGGGAATGCAACTTCCACCTCTACACGCTGGTGCTGGCCGCCCAATCGCTGCACGCGGTGGGCTACGCCATGGGCGTCCAGCGCGACGGCGACGATGCGGTGGCGGTCGCATACTTCGGCGACGGGGCCAGTTCGGAAGGTGATATCCACGAGTCGATGGTGTTTGCCGCCTCCAACCAGTCGCCGGTGGTCTTTTTCTGCCAGAACAACCACTGGGCCATCTCCGTTCCCTCGGAGGTCCAGTCGCGGATACCGCTGTCCAACCGTGCCTCCGGCTACGGCTTCCCGGGCATCCGGGTGGACGGCAACGACGTTGTGGCCGTCCACGCGGTGACCCGCTGGGCGCTGGAGCGGGCACGTTTGGGCAAGGGCCCGGTGCTGATTGAGGCGTTTACTTACCGGATGAGCGCTCACACCACCGCTGACGATCCGACCAAATACCGCGAGGCCGCCGAAGAAGAGCAGTGGCGCGAACGCGATCCGCTGCTGCGGCTGGAACGGTATCTGCGCAGCACCAACACCGCCGGGCAGGACTTCTTCGACCAAGTCACCGTGGAAGCGGACAAGCTCGCGGCAAGCACGCGCGCCGATGTGCTGGCGATGGAGGCCCCGGACTTCGAGGACCACTTCGCCAACGTCTACGGAGATCCGCACCCCTTGGTCCAAGAGGAGCTGGCGTGGCACCGGCAGTACCAGGCCGGCTTCGCCGAGGACAACGCCGGACAGGCTGAAGGGGAGGCACGCTGATGGCCACCATGACCATTGCCAAGGCGATCACCAGCGGCCTCCGCGCCGTCCTGGCCGACGACCCGAAGACGCTGATCATGGGCGAGGACATCGGCAAGCTTGGCGGTGTCTACCGCGTGACCGAGGGGCTGCAGGCCGAATTCGGTGCCGACCGGGTGGTCGACACCCCGCTGGCCGAGTCGGGCATCCTCGGCACCGCGATCGGGTTGTGCTTCCGCGGCTACCGGCCCATCTGCGAGATCCAGTTCGACGGGTTCGTTTTCCCGGCGTTCAACCAGATCACCACGCAGTTGGCCAAGATCCGCACCCGCAGCTCCGGCATGCTGTCCGCCCCCGTCGTCATCCGCATTCCCTACGGCGGCGGCATCGGATCCATCGAGCACCATTCGGAGTCCCCGGAAGCGCTCTTCGCGCACACCCCCGGACTGCGCATCATCACCCCCTCCAACGCGCATGACGCCTACTGGATGACCCAGCAGGCCGTGGCCAGCCAAGACCCGGTGATTATCTTCGAGCCCAAACGCCGCTACTGGCTCAAGGGCGAGGTGGACACCGAGTCGGCCGGCCGCGATGCTTTCAGCGCGCAGGTGGTCCGGGAGGGGACGGACGCCACCATTGTGGCCTACGGCCCGCTGGTCCCCGTCGCCCTGGCCGCCGCGAAGGCGGCCGAAGAGGACGGCAACAGCGTTGAGGTGATCGACCTGCGCTCCATCTCGCCGATCGATTTCGACACCGTCACGGCATCGGTTGAGAAAACCGGCCGGCTGATCGTCGCGCACGAGGCCCCGACCTTCGGTGGCATCGGCGGCGAAATCGCCGCCCGGGTCGGCGAACGCGCCTTCCTTAGCCTGGAAGCCCCGGTGCTGCGCGTCGGCGGCTTCCACATGCCTTACCCGGTGGCCAAGGTGGAGGAACAGTACCTGCCGGACATCGACCGCCTGCTCGAGGCCCTCGACCGTTCGCTCGCCTACTGATATCGGAGATTCCATGTCGAACACGCAGATTTTCAACCTCCCCGATGTCGGCGAGGGACTGGTCGAAGCCGAGATCGTGTCTTGGAAGGTCAAGCCGGGAGAAACCGTGGCGGTCAACGACGTCATCGTCGAGATCGAGACCGCTAAGTCCCTGGTCGAGCTGCCCAGCCCGTACGCCGGCGTGGTGTCGGAACTGCTGGTGCCGGAGGGCAAGACCGTGGAAGTCGGCACTCCGATCATCGCCGTAGCACCCGAAGGCGCCCAGCCCGAGGCCGCATCTCCGCAGCCCGCCGCCGGCGGCTCCGCCGATACGTCGGCGCCGGAGCAGCCGGTGCCGAATGCTACCCCCGAGGCCGGCCCGCTGGTCGGTTCCGGCCCCAAGGCTGATCCGGTCCGGCGCCGGCTGCGGCGCGGCAGCGCCGATTCAACGGCCGGAACAACGACGACGGCGGGGCGCGGCTCCGCGGCTCCGTCCGGCAAGGGGGCCCCGCCTGCCGCCCCCATGCACCTGCCCGAACCGCAGGGTCAGGCACAGCACGTGCCCCCGGTCCCCACCGACGACGACGCAGCCGTTCCCGGTTCGGTCCCCAGCGGACACCGGGGCGAAGCAGTGCAGGCCGCCGTCTCCCGGCTGCTGACACGGGTGCTGGCCAAGCCTCCGGTCCGCAAGGCCGCCAAGGATCTGGGCATCAACCTGGCCGACATCACCCCCACCGGCAAGGGCGGCGAGGTGACCAAGCAGGACCTGCTCAGCTACCAGGCCCAGCGCGAGGCGGAACAAGCGGCCGCCCCCACGTTCTGGACGCCGCGGAAGGGCCTCCTAGACAACCGGATCGAACGCATCCCGGTCAAGGGCGTACGCAAGGCCACCGCCAAGGCGATGGTCGAGTCCGCCTTCAGCGCCCCGCACGTGAGCATCTTCGTGGACGTGGACGCCTCTCGGACCATGGAGTTTGTGCAGCGGCTGAAGAAGTCCCGTGACTTCGAAGGCGTCAAGGTGTCCCCGCTGCTCATCCTGGCCAAAGCGGTCATTTGGGCAGCCGCCCGCAACCCCAGTGTCAACGCCAGCTGGGTGGAGACGGAGTCCGGCGACGAGATCCACGTCAAGCACTTCATGAACCTGGGCATTGCCGCCGCCACCCCGCGCGGCCTGCTGGTCCCGAACATCAAGGACGCGCAGAACCTCTCGCTCAAGGAACTCGCGGTCGCCCTCAACGAACTGGCCACCACGGCCCGCGCCGGCAAGACCAAGCCCGCGGACATGCAGCACGGCACCCTGTCCATCACCAACATCGGTGCCCTCGGCATCGATATCGGCACGCCGATCATCAACCCGGGCGAGGTCGCCATCGTCGCCTTCGGCACCATCCGGCAGAAGCCCTGGGTGGTGTCCGGCGAAGTCATCCCGCGCTGGATCACCACGCTGGGCGGATCATTCGACCACCGCGTGGTGGACGGAGACCTCTCCGCCCGGTTCATGGCCGACGTCGCCGCCATCATGGAAGAACCGGCGCTGCTGCTCGACTGACGCTGGGGCCGCGGCGGCGAACTGTTTGGCCGCGGCACGCTGATGCCCACCGCACCGCGCTTGCTAGGATCGCGGTGTGGCGAGGAGGAGCACCATCACGTGACCAATCCAGCAGGCAATGCCCAGGCAAGCACCGCCGTCGAGGCAAGCACCGCCGTCGAGCCCGCAGTGACGCCCACGGCCGACCTGTATGACGAACGCGGTGACGACTTAGCCTCGGTGCCGCTCCAGTTCGGCAACTTCGGCGGCCGTGACGCCTTCAGCGGACCCGTTCGGACCATCAGGTGTTTCCAAGACAATGGACTGGTTAAATCGGTGCTCAATTCCTCGGGGGACGGCGCCGTGCTGGTGGTCGATGGCCAAGGCTCGCTGGAGACGGCGCTGATGGGGGACATGATTGCCGCCGCCGCCGTGGCCAATGGCTGGTCCGGCGTGATCATCAACGGCGCGATCCGGGACCGGGCTGCCCTCGCGCAGCTGCCGCTCGGTGTCAAGGCCCTCGGCAGCAACCCGCGCAAGAGCGCCAAGGAGGGCAGCGGCGAAACGGACCTGCCCGTCGAGATCGGGGGAGTGGTGTTCCGGCCGGGCGCCATGGTCCACGCGGACCTGGACGGCATCCTGGTGGACGCCTGACCGGGACGGTATGAGTGAAGTTTCCAGCGCTTCCTGAGGAATCGGCCCGACCTGTCCTGGGAAGACGCGGGAGCGAACGGCCTGTGAAAGACTGGGCGCATGAGTAACAACAGGCCCTCGGGTCGGCGCAATGACTCAGGGGTGCCCCGGATCGACTGGAAGGGCACGCTGTGGGCCATGGCTGCCGTCTTCCTGCTCAGCTATGTGATGATCTGGCTGGTGCCCGGACTGCATCCGATCCTGCGCATTATCATTGTGATCGGGCTGTATTTCGCTGGCCGCTACGCCTACTACCGCTACATCAAGAACGGGCGCCGGCCATAGCTTTCGCAAGGACCGGGGCAAGTCTTCGCACGCCCTCGCGGATGGCCTCCTCAGGCACGGCGCTGAAGGCCAGCCGCAGCTGATTCGACGGCTCATCCGAGGGGCTGAACGCCGCCCCGGGGATGAAGACCACTCCGGCATCGATCGCGTCGTAGAGCAGCGGGTAGGTGTCCACGCCCTCCGGCAGGGTCACCCAGATGAAGAATCCACCCTCTGGTTTGGTCCAGCTGGCCCCGACCGGCATGAACTCCTTTAAGGCGGCCAGCATGGCGGCGCATCGCTGGGCGTACAGCTGCCGGTAGGTATTGATCTGGCCCAGCCAGTCATGTTCGGCCAGGTACGTGGTGATCAGCATCTGGTTCAGCGTGGGCGGACACAGGGTGACCGCCTCGTTGGCCAGATAGAAATTCCGCTGCAGGTGGTCGGGCAGCAGAGCCCAGCCGATCCGCAGGCCCGGGGCCAAGATCTTGGAGAACGAGCCCAAATAAATCACGTCGTCGGGGTTGTCCGCACGCAGCGGCCGGAGCGGCCGGCCGTCGAAGCGCAGCAGGCCGTAGGGGTTGTCTTCGAGGACCAAAATGCCTGCCTCGCGGCAGATGTCCACGACGTGCTGCCGGCGCTCGGCAGCCAGCGTGATGCCGGAGGGATTGTTGAAACTGGGAATGGTGTACAGGAACTTGATGCTGCGGCCTTCGCCCTGCAGCTCTTCGATGCGGCGCTGGAGTTCGGACGGGATAAGGCCGTGCTCGTCCATGGCCACCGGTTCCACCTGGACCTCGTAGGTCTCAAAAGTGTTGAGCGCACCCACGTACGTCGGATCCTCGCACAGCACCACGTCCCCGGGATTGCAGAAGACCTTGGCGGCCACATCCTGGGCAGACTGGGATCCGGCCGTGATCACCACATTCGCCGGGTCTGCGCCCGTGATGCCTTCGTGCGCCATCACATCGCAGATCGCCCGTCGCAGCTCCTCGGTGCCCTGTCCGCCGCCGTACTGGAGGGCGGCCATCCCATGCTCGGCGATCAGTCGCTGGGCCATGCCGGCGATCTTCTCCAGCGGCAGGGACTGTAGGTAAGGGTTGCCGCCCGCCAGCGAGACCAGGCCGGGCCGCATCGAGACGTCGAAGACGTCGCGGACGGCCGATTGCTTGATGTTGGCCGCCCGCTGCGAGAAGAGATGTTGGTGCTGGTGCGCCGCCGTCGCGCGTTCCAGCGCCACTTCCGTTTCGGCTGGCAGGGCCGCGAGGTCTGCATCCTGTGAAGTCACTCACATAGGATAACGCGACAAGTTACAGAACAGGAAACAGAAGTTTTCTATTGGTGCTGCTTCGGCTCAGAGCCAGCCGGCGTCGCGGGCCCTCAGCGCGGCCTGAAAACGGCTGTCCGCGCCAAGCTGTTCCAGCATCCAGGCGATGTGCCGCCTGCAGGTGCGGACGCTGATGTCCAGTCTCCGGGCAATGACTTCATCGGAGTACCCGGCTGCCATGGCATTGAGGATGGAATGCTGGATGCCGTTGAGGGCAGACGCGTTCCCGTCCTGCCCGTCGAGCACATAGGGATCCGCCAGATCCCACGCGACGTGGAACAGGTTGATGAAGACCTGAATGAGGTTGAAGTCGCGAACCACCAGGGCGCCGCGGTCTTCCGGGTGCAGTTGGCGGCCGATCAAGGCGAGGTTCCGGTCGAAGATCATGATCTTCAGCGGCACGTAGGGCAAAGTGCGGTACTCGCCGCCGGCCGGGGAAATTGCGGCGACCGCTTTGCGCGTGGGTACGTGGTCCAGGGTGCTGGCGTGGCTGATGTTTTTGCGGACCACCCCGCGATTGAGCAGTTCGAGGTCCTTCTGGATGCCCTCTTCATGGACATCGGCCGAGGAGCCGGAGCCGGGCTGGCTGATGAGAACTTGCTCGGCGACGTCCCGGCCATAATCCACCAGCAGTTTGCGGATCACGCCGGGGTCTTCGAGGACCTCTACGGAGGAATCGAGCGAGACGCGTTTACGGGCAGCCAGGTACGTGGGAACCAGGGCGGCCATGTCAGCGCGGTGTCCGCTGATCTTGGTGCGCAGGTCGATCAGCAACCGCTCGTCGGAGTCCACCAATTGGGACAGCGCAACGTCGGGGGAGATGGCAACATAGGACTCTACATCCGGTGCCGGCTGTTGCAGCAGCTGCCGGCTGACCAGCTCCCCGATGGCGATATTGAGGTCGCGGATGGTGTAGCCAAGGGCCGTGGACACGGTCTCCTTGGTCCAGCCTGGATGGGCCACAGCGAACTCATAGACCTCGAATGCCGTCCCGCTCAGCATGGGGCGCTCCTCCGGTTGATCCATTTATGTATCACGCAGGGCTTGCTATTTCACCCGCCTTTCGGCGGCTCTTTGGTCAGTCTAGGGCACTTCTTGGGTCGATCTTGCGCTGTTCGGAGACGGCTACTTGCTGCCATGGCCACATTATGCCACCCGCTCCCGGTGTTTGTCCGGCCAACCGTTCAACCGCTCGATTTCCGCGGTTTCACGGGGAGAAGCGTGCCCTGCCTGCTGTGTCCGGAACCTGTCAGCGCAAGCCCCGAGGCACGATCAGGGCATGTCCGGATGTTGCAAGTGGATTGGCTGGACAGGCGGAGCAGTAGCACGGAACTCTTGGAGTTGTCGGGCCGAGCAGATCGGCTGGATTAGCCACCGTACGAACCGAAGCCATGTGAAGGGAATGACATGTTCAAGAAGATCGCAAGCGTCGCGGCAGGGCTGCTGGTTGCATTGGGGGCGGTCTCCGCTGCCACCCCGGCAGTAGCCGCCGATCTAGGTCCGGTTCCGCAGTCCACAAAGTCAGTCACCGTCTCCACTTCCGCCCTCATTTGGGACTGGTAAAAAGCCGCCCCATCTCATCGGCACTGAGCTGAATACGTAACCAGGATGACGACGACTATCCCTCCCCAAACCACCAGAACATCGAACCAGGAGAAGCGCATGAGCCAGCTGACAGCCATCCGCCCGACAAGTTCGGTGAACGTCAAACCGTACTGGTGGGTTCTGTCTATTTACACGGGTAGGCAGGACGTGGTCGACGCCGTCATAGGAGAACTGGTTACGCCGCTGGTCGCCCACGCTCGCCGCGAAGGCGTGGGCCGCTGGTACTTCAGCCACAGCGCCGACCAGATGGGGCCTCACTTGAAGGTCCGGTTCCTGGGCCGTCGTCCAATCCTCGATAGCCTCCAAAGGTTTGAGCTGGCGGCCCGGGACCGGGTCCTCGACATCCTCCCCGACGTGACGACCCAGGAGAACTTCGTCCTGCCTTGCGGCAGCGAGGACTTCATCCAGACTTCCCCGGGCGACGCAGTTGTCCCCGTGCCGGAAGCCGACCTGGATCGCTTCGGCGGACCGGACGGGTTGGAATTGGCGGAGGAGGTGTTCGAACTCTCCTCCGAGCTGGCCATGTGGGCCACGCAGCGCTTCAGTAAGTCGCAAGGCCGTTCGGCGCTGGCCTCGTTGCTCCTCTGCGATGCAGCCTGGGCCATGATGTACGGGCCGAAAGCGCAGCAGTGGCCGGACCGCAGCAGGCTTTCCTGGGAATACTGCTGGGACAACCACCTGAGGGTATCCACGGCCGAGTTGGGCCGCTCGGCACCGAAGGCACGGCATAGCCTCACCGCCGGGCTAGTCGCCCGCACAGCACCAATGCACCGATTGATGGCAGCCACCGCGGACGAGAGCAGCGTACAGAACTGGCGTCGCCGCTGGATCAGGACCCTTGACTCGTACCTCTACCGGGCTGATCGGGCCCGCGTGAGCCGCAGCGCCCAGCAACTGACGTTCTGCCAGGCCCACCTGTTGATGAACCGGCTGGGCTTTACTACCTGGGAGGAAGCCGCACTGGGCGTCTATGCCAGAGCATGGTCGCCTGAGGTCGAATCCTCACTGTTGGAAAAGAGGACAAAATGAGCCCGTTCGGTTTCTCGTCGATCGGACCCGAATCCAGGGTGCCGGAAGTCCCGAACGAAAGAACACCATCTGATTTGGACCAGATCGGCGTACTGGGTGCGCACGGTCAGGATGACGATCTCTGGGACCTCACCGGCAGCAATTATTTGCGTGACGCCGCGTGGGCAGACCAGGCCTGGCAATAAGAGAAAAAGCCGCCGGCAAACGCCGGCTACCAAGCCATCCTCCCCCCATAGGATCAGGCCGGAGCCTCCCCCCAACGCTCCGGCCTGATCCTTCTTTTGGGAGACCTGCTTTCGTGGGGCTCCTGGGCTGGCCTCGTTCCAGGCGAGCCGCCGGTCCTGCCCCAGAATGGATATGGTCAGCGGCTTTCGGCGATCGATGTCCGACGGGACGTCGAAAACGTGCGTCATGGGCGCAAGATCGTCCGTGCAGGACGGTGAGCGTGGATCGTCATAGGTATCGACGGCGTCGATGGCGACGTGGTTCGGCGACAAGACCGTACTGCCGGTACTGACCACCGGGCACGACGATGACCCATAAATAACGACGGCGAATTCGGCGCCGCCCTCGAGGAGAACCACCTGGATAGTGGATTCGGGATTTGCCAGGGGGTCGGGCTCCTGTAGCTCCGAGGCCGACCCCGGCGGCGTTCCGCTGTACATGTGGTTGCCCGGTTCGGGAAGCGGCCCGTGAGGCCCGCTGCATCCGCCGAGAAGCAGGGCAACAGCACCGATGGCTGAAGCAACGAACGCAGAAGGAGTGCAGCGCATCTCAGCCGCCGGTAGTGGTTCCCGCTGCGGGTGCGGCCAGCAGTTTGTCCAGCAGGGCATCCAGTTGTGCCGCTTCGTCCGGAGCCAGCCCTTCCGCCAACAGTTCGTTGACGCGCAGGGCGCCAGGCATCAATTCTTGGAGCAGGTCCACGCCGGCATCCTCCAAGGTCACGCACTTGCGCCGCCGGTCGGCTTCGTCCCGGCTGGTGCTGATCAAGCCCAACAGCTCCAGGCGTTTCAGCAGCTCGGCCAGGGTGGACTTATCCAGCTGCGCAAGCTGGCCCAATTCGCGTTGTCCGATGCCGGGCGCCTGCCTCAGCACGAGCAGCACTCCGTAGGCCACCGAAGACACCTCGGTGGACACTTCCCGCTGCCACAAGGCGCCATGGAACTGCAAGGCGCGCCGGAGCTGGAAGCTGCGGTAGCGCTCGCGGTCCAAGGAATCCGCGGCGGGCGTCAGGGTGGCAGGGGACAGGTTCACGTCTACATCAATTGCTTAATGTGTGACGAAGGTCAAATTGTTATCCGCGCCCGAGGCCGCGTAAGCTTTTCCTCCGTATACGGACGAAGTTTCCGAACGTTCGGTCGGTGCGGGGTGCAGCGAAGCCTCACACCGCCGTCGGGGTTGGAAGCAGGCGCTCCTGGCACGAGATCCAAGAGAAGTGGGCAGTATGGACATCAAGGCACGCATCGAAGCGTCTCCCATGACGAAGGCGCAGGTGGGCATCGTTGCCATCTGTCTCGCACTGAACTTCATTGACGGTTATGACGTCCTGGTCTTGGCCTTCAGCGCAACGGCGATCACCGAAGCCTGGGGGCTGAGCGGTTCGGATCTGGGCATCCTGCTCAGCTCCGCGCTGGCCGGCATGACCATCGGCGCGATCTTCGTGGCACAGATCGCGGACAAGATCGGCCGCCGGAAGACCATCATGCTGTCCACCTCGGTGATCACACTCGGCATGTTTGCCTCCGCCATGGCGCCGTCCTATGAGGTCCTGTTGGTGCTGCGCATCATCACCGGCATCGCGGTAGGCACCATGCAGACCAGCCTGAACGTGATGGTGGCCGAATACGCCAATGCCCGGCGCCGGGCCACCGCGGTGAGCATCTACGCCGCCGGCCAGCCGATCGGCGGCGTGATCGGCGGCATCATCGTGGCCGCGCTCCTGACCCGCTTCGAATGGCAAGCCGGGTTCATTTTCGGCGGCGTGATCACGATGGCCATGCTCCCCATTGTGATCAAGTGGCTGCCCGAGTCCATCGACTACCTCAATGCCAAGCGGCCGGCGAACGCCTTGGAGGAGATTAACAAGATCCTGGTCCGGCTGGAGCAGCCCAAGCTCGAGGCGCTTCCTGCCGTTCCGGTCAGCACCGGGCGGCCGAAGAACAACCTAGTGGCGGTCTTCGCCAACGGCCAGGCCAAGAAGACGCTGCTGCTTGCCTTCGCCTTCATGATGATCATGGGCAGCTTCTACTTCGCCAACTCCTGGACCCCGCGCCTGCTGACCGAATCCGGATTTTCGGCAAACCAGGGCATCACGGCCGGCGTGCTGTTCAGCGTCGGCGCCATCATCGGAGCGCTGGTCTTCGCCTGGGCCGGCGCCCGCTTCGAGCTCAAGCGCACGCTGGCCGTCTTCTTCATCATGGCCGCCGCGTCCTTTGCCGTCTTCACTCTGCTGGCCGACACCCTGAACCCGGCGCTCATGGGGGCGGTGTTGCTGGGCATGCTAACTAATGCGTCCATCGCCGGAATGTTCACCATCGGCCCGGTCTACTATGATGCCTCGATGCGCGCCACTGCGGTGGGGCTGATCGGCGGCATCGGCCGCTGCGGCGGGATCATCTCGCCGATCCTGGCCGGAGCGCTGGTGGATGCCGGCTGGATCCCGGGCAACATCTACTTTGTGTTCGTGCTGCCGCTGGTGCTGGGTGCCGTTGCCCTGATGGTGCTGCGCAAGCCCGCTTCGCCGGTGGCCCCGGCCGCCGTAGCGCAACCGGAAGCCGAGCAACCGGAAGCCCTGACCGCAAGCCGCTAGGACCCGAATTGCCATGGCGGGCGCTCCTCCCACCGGAGGGCGCCCGCTGCGCGTTTGGACAGGCCCGGCCCGGCAGCATGGACCGGCGATGGCCCAGCAAGGGCCGAACCTGCGGCCTAATGTCCGAAGACGTCGGCGTCGGCGATGTCCTTGGTGCCGCGGTCCATGGCCGAAAGCTGGTCCAAATCTTCGGCCTCCATCATGAAGTCGAAAATGGCTAAATTCTCGGCCAGCCGTTCCGGATGCGAAGACTTGGGGATCGGCACGTGCCCCAACTGGGTGTGCCAACGAAGCACCACCTGCGCCGGAGTCTTGCCGTATTTCTCGGCCAGCGACTGGACCGCAGGTTCGCGGAGCAAGTCCCCGCCGCGTCCCAGCGGGCTCCACGACTCCGTCACGATTCCGTGTTCGCGGTGGATCTCCACCAGATCGCTGCGGGTGTGCCGCGGATCCAACTGGATCTGGTTGACCTCGGGTACCAGCCCGGCGTCGAACAGCCGCTGCAGGTGCGCGGGCTTGAAGTTGGACGTGCCGATGGCCCGCACGCTCCCTTCTGCCAGCAGCCGGGCCAGTCCCTGGAACGCCTCCACGTAGCGGTCCTGTGCGGGATTCGGCCAGTGGATCAGCAGCAAATCCACGTAGTCAACGCCCAGCCGCAGGGCGCTGGCCTCGAAAGCCGCCCGCGCGCCGTCGACGCTGTGCCACTCTTTGTTGAACTTGGTGGTGATGAAGACGTCGGACCGGTCCAGTCCGCTGCGCCGCAACCCTTCGCCGACGCCCTCTTCGTTCTGGTAGTTCTCCGCCGTGTCGATCAGCCGGTAGCCCAGTCCGAGCGCCGTTTCGACCGTCTGGGCAACTTCCGCATTGTCCAGCGGCCATGTTCCCAGCCCGAGCAACGGCATTTTGGCCCCATTGCGCAGGGTCACGAGCGGAGCAAGCAGGTCGGCCACGATGAGAGTCTCCTCTGGTTGTCCTTCCGGCCCGACCTCCGGGCCAGTGGCACCCAGCCTAAGGGCGATCGCGTCGGCTGTGCACCCCGGCAGCGGCTGGCCGTGCCGGAAGTGGCAGAGAGTTGTGCTGTCCTACCGGCGGGCGGGAGATGAATCGCCGGATGCTTCCGGCGTACCCGCGTCCGGAGCCGCGGTGCGGGTCTCCAGCCAGGCCAGCACATCCGAGAGCCGGATCCGCCGGTGCGTCCCGCGGTACTGGACCGGAATGGTGCCCGCATCGGTTAAGCGCCGCATGTAGGTCAGCGAGACGCCGGCCACTTCGGCGGCCTGCGACGTGTTCAGCAGTTCCACCGAGGAGCTGACCATCACCGCGTCACCGTGGGCAAACCTCCGGAGCATGTCGACGACGGCGTCCGCAGCCTGGGCGGGCAGCTTCACCGCCGTGCCATTGACGAACACGGTGACATCGGCGCTTTCGTCGAGCGCGCGCTGCAGCCGCTGCGCCTGGGCAGCGGGAAGGGCGTCGGCGGTGCGGGGCGTCAGCTGGGCCATGAACATAGCGTAGGACACTTCCCCCGCCCGACGGCGGAAGGTATGCCCCGCCGTCGTCGTCAGGCTTTGACGTATACTCCGGCAAGCGTTGACATTCCTTCCGGCGGTGATGTTAGGTGCTCCTAGAATCCCCTTCCGGCATGGAATCGCCTCCTCATGCCGCCATCCGCCCACCCACAGGAGGACATCGTGCGGCAGACTTGCTCGCTGAGCCGGACCGCTGCCTCCGAGCACCGCCGGGCGGAAGGTGCCCGCGTCGCAGCTCCGGGGCAGCGGAGGAGCACGTTGGAGCCCGCGGCCTGATGGAGCAGATTGCCAGTCTCCCGTTCGGGCTCGCGGTGCTCACCCTGTTTGGCATCGTGATGCTGCGCGCCAACGCCACCTATTGGGCCGGCCGGGCCGTGGCCGCGGGCGGCAGGCACACCCGGCTGGCGCGCCAGTTGGATTCACCGCCGATGCGCCGAGCGGAGGCGATCATCGCGCGCTGGGGAGCCCCCGCCGTCGCGCTGTGTTTCCTCACCGTGGGCATCCAGACGGCGGTCAATGCCACCGCGGGGTTGGGTCGGATGCCGCTGCGCCGGTATCTGCCGGCCGTGGTGATCGGCTCGGTGTTGTGGGCGGTGCTCTATGCCACCGTCGGACTGGCGGCGCTGGAAGCCTGGCTGGCCGCGACCGCAGGCTCCCCGGTGGGGATCGCCGTCGTGGTGCTGCTGGCGGTTGCGGTGGCGGTCGGAATCGTGCTGGCCAGGCGTCGCCGGCAGCGGGACCAGGCCTCCGCCTGAAGCGCCGGGGCCGTCGGCACGGACCACGTGGCAGACGCCTCAGCCGGTATTCCTCCCGCCGTTGGTGGCTCCGGCAGCGGAAACATTAGGCTAGGGGTATGCCCGCTTTCAGAAACCGTCGTGCCGCTGCCCTCCCCGCCAAACTTTCCCGCTCCTGGCTGCTGGCCTCGGCGGCGGACACAGCGAATTTCGGGCCGGCGCTCGCCTCTGAAGCAGACTCGGTTATTTTCGACATGGAAGACGCCGTACCCGCCGCGGGCAAGGCCGAGGCCCGCGAACGCGTGGTGGAGGCGCTGTCCACCGGCATGACTGCCTGGGTCCGCGTGAACGGCATTGAAACCGAATACTGGGCCGACGACCTGGCCGCCCTGTCCAAGGCGCCGGGGCTGCGCGGCGTCATGCTGGCGATGACGGAGAAGCCCGAGCAGGTCACGCACACCGCCATGCGCCTGCAGGCCGGCACCCCGGTCCTGGCGCTGATCGAATCCGCCATCGGCATCGAGAACGCCACCGACATCGCCCGCGCGCCGGGCACCTTCCGGCTGGCCTTCGGCGTGGGCGACTTCCGCCGCGACACCGGCGCCAGCGATTCACCGATGGCACTGGCCTACGCCCGCTCCCGGCTGGTTGTCGCTTCCCGAGTGGGGCAGCTGCCCGGCCCGATCGACGGCCCGACGGTCGGCGCACTCGGCGAGGAACTGCTCGAAGCCTGCAAGGTGACCGCGTCCATGGGCATGACCGGCAAGCTCTGCCTGCTCGCGGATGCCGCGGACACCATCAACAAGGGGCTTTCGCCCAGCGACTCGGAGATCAAGTGGGCGCACGAGCTGCTGGACGCGCACGCGGCCGGTGCCGTGGTGGGCGATGGCTCCTACCTGCCGCGGCTGGCCCGCGCCGAGAAGATCTCCTCGCTGGCGGATTCCTACGGCCTCTGGAACGCGTAAAGCACTAAGCCCGGGTCAGTCCCGGGCGAACAGCTCGCGCAGGCTCAGCGCCGGCCGCCCGGTGAGCAGGTCCACGTCGTGGGTGACCCGGTCCAGCTCCCCGGCGGCGATTGCCGTGTAGGTGCTGACCCAGGCGTCCACCTGCCAGTCCGGGGCGCCGTAGTGGGCCCGGCTGGCGTACGCCTCCTCCACCGTTTCGTTGAGGAACGACGTCGGCCGGCCCGTTGCCTCAGCAATGGCCGCTGCCGCTTCGGCCAGGGTCACCGATTCCGGACCGGTCAGCTCGTAGCTGAAGCCCGCGTGCGGCATCGGTTCGGCGAGGATCGCCGCCGCCGCCCGGGCCACGTCTTCGCGGGCCACAAACCCCGCCTTGCCGTCGCCAGCCGGCCCGCGGATCACGCCGGCCTCGTCGGCGAAGAGCGGCAGGATGTCCGCGTAGAAGTTGTTGCGCAGCAGGGTGTGCTTCAGGCCGGATCCGCGCAGTTTCTCCTCGGTGGCGAAGTGGTCGCGTGCCAGCGTGAAGGTGGCGTCCTCGGCCGCGCCGATGAACGAGGTGTAGACAATGTGCTCCA
Organism: Actinomycetota bacterium; assembly: GCA_051751385.1. Classification (GTDB taxonomy): domain Bacteria; phylum Actinomycetota; class Actinomycetes; order Actinomycetales; family Micrococcaceae; genus Crystallibacter. The sequence goes on from JBNJKW010000004.1 coordinate 501,748, forward strand.
CACCGGCGTCGATCGCGGCGTCGATGAAGGTGAAGTGCTGCTGCAGCCGGTCCTCGGCTTCGGCCGCGGAGACCATGAAGAGGGTCTCGACGCCCTCCAGCGCCGCCGCCACGGCGGCCTTGTCGCCGTAGCTGGCGCGCGCCGTCGTCGTTCCCGGCAGTTGCGGCGCTCGAGAGGGATCGCGAAGGATCAGCCGCAGCGGCAGGTTCTGCTCCGCCAGCATGCTGGCCACCATCCCGCCCAGTTGGCCAGTGGATCCGGTGATGGCAATAGGGGTTTCCGCGGGGGAGTCGGGTGCGCTCATGGCTACAGCATATTAGCCCGCGGCAACACCCGGCAGGCGAGCCGGCCGGACCGCCGCTGTCACCTTCCTTACCAGCCGGCCGAAAGTTGCGGCCCACCGGCCGGCCCGCTTCCGGCCTGCTACCGTGGGGACGTGCCAGCAGTCCAGAGTCCCGCGGGTCCGCTGGTTGCCGCCGGTCGGTTCGCGCCCAGCCCCTCCGGTGAACTGCACATCGGCAACCTGCGCACCGCCGTACTGGCATGGCTCTTCGCGCGGAGCAGTGGCCGCCGCTTCCTCATCCGGGTCGAGGACTTGGACCGGGCGCGCGCCGGTTTCGAGGCCCAGCAGCTCGATGACCTGGCCGCCATCGGACTCGACTGGGACGGCGAGGTGGTACGGCAAACCGAGCGCGGGCCGATCTACCAGCGTGCCCTCGAGCAGCTGGCCGAGGCCGGCCGGGTCTATGAATGCTTCTGTACCCGGCGGGAAATTGCGGAAGCGCCCAGCGCTCCGCACGCCCCGGAAGGCGCCTACCCCGGGACCTGCCGCAACCTGACCGACGCCGAACGCGAGGAGCGGCGCCAGGACCGTCCCGCCGCGCTCCGGCTGCGCGCGGACACCGCCAGTTACACGGTTGCCGACCGGCTGCACGGTGACTACACCGGTTTGGTGGACGACTTCGTGCTGCGGCGCAACGACGGCGTGCCCGCCTACAACCTCGCGGTGGTGGTGGACGACGCGGCCCAGGGTGTGGACCAGGTGGTGCGCGGCGACGATCTGCTGTCCTCCGCACCACGGCAGGCGTATCTTGCGCAGCTACTGGGGTTGCCGGCGGTGGAATACGCCCACGTGCCGCTGGTCCTCAATGAACGACGGCGGCGCCTGGCTAAGCGCGACGGTGCGGTGACACTGGGTGCCCTGGCGATGGCGGGGCTCAACGCCGCTGTGGTGCGCCGGATGCTGCTGGAGTCGCTGCGCCTGCCGGACGCGCCGCTGGACCAGCTGGCCGCCGGCTTCCGACCGGATGCGCTGCCGCTGGAGCCGTGGATCTTCGACCCCCCGCAGGTGGCACTCTCCCGGGGATGACTCTCCGCCCGCCACACCGCCTGATAGTTATGCCTTCATCGGGTATGCCTTCAGCGGGGTTCGCCCGCGGGCCCTATCCATACAACGCTCTCGACCTTCATGCGGCGTTTGCCCGGGCTTTCCCCGGACCGGCTAGCTTGGGAGCATGGCTGGACTATTTGTGGCGCTGGGGGACAGCTTCACGGAGGGCGTTGGAGACTGCAACCCGAACTTCCCGAACGGGGTCCGCGGTTGGGCGGACCGGGTGGCCAAGCAACTGGGCAAGCAGGATCCGGACTTCCGCTACGCCAACCTTGCAGTGCGCAGCAAGCGGTTGCACCAGATCATTGCCGACCAGCTGGAACCGGCCATCGCCATGGAGCCTACACTCGTCTCCTTCTACGCCGGCGGCAACGACATCCTGGAGTTCAAGCGCAGCATGCCGGAGCTCCTGGCCGAGTACGAATCGGCGATCAGGCAACTGTCCGAAACCGGCGCGAGATTGATCCTTTTCACCGGGTTCGAGGTAATGCTGCCGCCGGTGCTGGAACCAATGAGGCGTCGAAACTGGGCGTTCAACGAGGCAGTCCGGGAACTATCCCGCCGCTACGATGCCGTGCTGGTGGACCATTGGGCGTTCGATCGATACCAGGATCGCCGGATGTGGGACACAGACCGGCTGCACATGTCCTCGCTGGGTCACAGATATATGGCCGCCCGTGTGCTCGAGGCCCTCGGCGTCGACCACACGCTCCGGCTGAAGCAGCCCGAGCCCCTAGTGCCAGCCGGGTGGCGGCAGGCGGTGCGTCGCGAACGCGATTGGTTGCAGGAGTGGGTGATCCCGATGTTCGGGCGAAAGTTCAAGGGCGTCACCCTGGGAGACAACCTGCCGCCGCGCTGGCCGGAGCCGGTACGCGTCGCGCGCGGTTTGAAGAAGCTTGCCAGGGAGCGTTCTGCCGCGTCGGCCGGCTGATGAGCGCACAGAGCGCACCGGTTGCCGCTCCAGACCCGCCGTTTGCCGACTAGGTAGACATGGACGGAATGGTTGTGCCTGCTTGCTCGGCTGCGGTTGTACGCTGTTGCCACGATAGAGGCCTGCGGCCGATGCCGCATCGTCGGGGGTAAGGAGGCTGCCGCCATGACAGTCCAGGAACCGCGCGAGCCGGTGCCGGCGCTCGCTGTTCCGGCGGCGTTCCAGGAGCCTATCGCCAAGGTCCGCCCCGGTTGGGTGACCGCCGTCGTGCTCACCAATCTTGGCATTAACGCAGCGTTCTTTGGCCCGCTGCAGGTCTTGCTGGCTCAGCAATCGCAGACGTTCGATGCGGTGAACAAGGAAGCCGTCCTCGCGCTGGCCACCGGATTCGGCGCCGCGGTGTCACTGGTCGCGAATCCGATTTTCGGCGCGCTGAGCGACCGCACCACTTCCCGGTTCGGGCGACGGGTGCCGTGGGCGCTCGCCGGCGGCATCCTGGGCTTCGCGGCACTGCTGCTGCTGTCCGGCGCGCCCAACATCGCCGTGATGGTGATCAGCTGGTGCCTGGTGCAGGCCGGTTGCAACGGAGCTTACGCGGCCGTCACCGCCAGCATCCCGGACCGCGTGCCCCGGCGGCAGCGCGGCCGGATCGGCGGGTTGGCCGCCATCGGGCAGACGCTGGGCATCGTGATGGGCGCCGTGTTGGCAAATCTTGCTGGCGGCTTTGCCGCCGGTTACATTTACTGCGCACTGTTCCTGCTGGCCAGCATCGTTCCGTTCGTGATTGCCGGCCGGGATACGCCGCTGGAGAAGAAAGACCGCCCGGCCTTCGCCTGGTCCACTTTCCTGAAGGGCTTTTGGATTTCCCCTGCCAAGCATCCCGATTTCGGCTGGGCGTGGCTGACCCGGTTCCTGGTCAACCTGGGCAACAACATCTTCACCCTCTACCTGTTTTTCTTCCTCCAAGACGCCGTGGGGCATCCGAACCCCGCCGCCGGAGTCCTCCTGCTGACCGGCCTCTACGCCGCCATGGTGGTATTGATGGCCTTGGTAGGCGGACCGCTGAGCGACCGGGTAGGGCGGCGGAAGCCATTCGTGATCGCCTCCTCGGTGACCATCGCGACCGCCTCCGTCGTCGTGGCAGTGACTCCTGCATGGCCGGCGGTGATCGCGGCGGCGATGGTCCTCGGTGCAGGCTTCGGCATGTTCCTGGCCGTGGACTTCGCCCTGCTGACGGAGGTCCTGCCCAGCGCCGCCGACCGCGGCAAGGACATGGGCGTCATCAACATCGCGGCTTCGTCGCCGCAGGTCATTGCCCCGCTGATTGCTGCACCCACAGTGCTCTACCTCGGCGGGTACACAGCACTGTTCGCCCTGTCCGCCGTCATCGGCCTGCTAGGTGCGGTCTTCGTGGTCAAGATCAAGGGCGTGCGCTAGCCCGGGCGCGGGATGGTCCAAGATTCAGGCAGCGAGGGTTTCAGTGACCGTCGGTCCGTGAGGTGCAAGCGCGCGCCGACGACGTTCCTGCCCTATATCGCACACGTTGTCCGGCAGGCGGCCGCGGAAATGCGCGTGCTGGACGCGGCGGAGAAGGGGTAGGGCCTGCCGTGCAGTTACGCGCTCCGAGGGCTCTACGGCCGTCATGGCCGCGAGGAGGGCGACCCATCGCCTGCCCAGGACAGCGGGGATGGTGGGGCGGCGAAGGGTTCGTGCCAGCAAGGATTCAATCGCGCCGCCGGGAAACGGTCTGGTGCCGGTCAGGCTCTCGATGAGTACTAGTCCGAGCGAATAAATGTCTCCTGCTGACCCTGCCACGCCGCCGGCTGCTTGCTCCGGGCTCATGTAGTGCGCCGTCCCATAGCCGGATGACGTGCAAGGGATGGCGGGGCTGCTCGCTATGCCGAAATCGGTCAGCTTGGCCTCCGTCGAAAACTGGCCGGCCGGAAGCTGGGGGATCAGGATGTTCGATGGCTTGATGTCATGGTGCATGATTCCCCGACCGTGAATATATGCCAGGGACTTCAGTAGGCTCTCGGCCCACGACATGACAAGTATGGGGTCGGCGGCACCGACGGACAGGATTTTCTTGAGGCTCGAGCCCTCCACAAGCTCCAAGACGGCAAACTCCGGCCGGTCCTCCGCGCCGGCGTGGTCCGCGTAGTCCAGCAGGGCCACGATGCCCCGATGGTGGATCTTGCGCTGGATGAGGATTTCACGCCGCTGTCCGCCCTGGTCTCCCGGCTTGCGAAAGACTTTCAGGGCGACCGGCCTTCCCCCACGGCGGTCCATGGCTTGGTAAACGACGGCTTCGGAGCCGCTCCCCAGGACTCCCTCCAATTGGAACCTGCCGTCAAAGACCGCACCTGATGCCGGCAGTCCTGTCCTTGCTAATCCTGTCGCCACGCCATACTCCTCTGCGCTTTGATTGGTGAAATATCCGGGCCTGTCCCGGACGGCTGCAGTGCAGTCGAAGACAGGCGGGCGCAGCGTCCCGCAGTGAGTCCCGGACGGGTGCTTGCGCTTGCGGCGCGCAACTGTTGCTACAACAAATGCATGCAGATGCATTTATTATATCCTCTTTAGTTGAAGTGTCAACTTTTCTGTCGACCCGACGGATCCTTCCCGTGGTGCGCATTGCAGGCATTCAGATTCCAGACAGTTCGATGGCCCAAGAGGCGACAGGGCTGGTCCGCGACGTCGCTTCGCCGTCACCTTCCACAACCCGCGGCTCCGCCTGGCCCGAGTAGCCCCCTAGGCTGCGGTTCTGCCACACAGTGGTTTCAGGCGCGGACCCCGTAGGCGATCTGCTGACAGGGAAGGGTAGGGGTGGCAAATTTGGACTCCACCGAGTTGCTCCTGTCCTTTGGCGCCGGCGCATTGCAGCGGGTATGTTCCCGCTGGCTTTCAGATCCCGGTCGGCCCTGACGGGGATACATGTTGATGGCCGCCGAGTCTTCGTGATGAGAAGGTTGAAGTCGCCAGAGATGTAATCGCATGTTATTACCTCAGGAATGCCCGGCATGTCAGCTATGATCTTCCGACCTGCTTTGTTTCGGGATGAAAAGGGGTGCCACTATTTCCCGATCAAGTTTCACCAGGCATAACCACGAAGGCGCTTTTGTGAGCGATTTCGATGATATTAGTTCTGCATATTCCTGGTCTAAGCAAAAGAAGGGAACGCAATGACTTTCAAGAATGAGGTCCGGGTGGCCGTCCTTGGGGCTGGATTCTCCGGTCTCTCGGCAGCGCGCACTCTCGTCGACCGAGGCGCGGATGTCACCGTCTACGAGGCGAGGGATCGCGTTGGCGGTCGTGTCTGGTCGCGTCCCTTGAAGACCAGCACCGGCGACTCCGTCGTGGAGCGGGGGGCGGAGTTCGTTCTCGAAGGATACGACGAGCTGCGTGTCATCGCCGCTGAGGCAGGCCTTGAACTCGTCGACACCGGAATGAGCTACTACGTTCGGGAGCTTGCGGAGACTCCCCACATCTCCACGAATGAAATCGCGGCGGCGGGTGGGGTGGCAACAAAACTGCTCGATGACTTCGATTATGAGCCCTCCGTTGCGGAAGTTCTGGACAAGCTCGACGTAAAGCCGGAGGTTAAGGCTGGCCTCAAGACAAGAATCGAGATCTCCACTGCTTGTGAAGCTGGATCCGTGAGTGCAGTCACCCTGCGCCACACTGCCGCTTTTGCTCCAAAGCCCAGCTGGCGGGTTGGAAACGGGAACCAGCAGATTGCGTTCCATCTTGCTGACAAGGTGGGTCCGCGCATTCTCTTCGAAGACCCTGTCCGTTCCGTGGAACGGCTCGGAGATCGCTTTGCGGTGAGCGCCGAGCGATCGGGGCGAGCGGAGTTTGACTACGTGATCGTCGCGCTGCCCCTCTCGTTCGTTCGGAATGAAGACCTGATCTCCCTTCCGCTTTCAGATGAGAAGCGTGAGTCCCTCAAGAAGCTGGTGCAAGGACACGCAGCGAAACTGCACATTCCACTCGGTCAAGTGCCCCCGACTAGCGCAGTGCTGTCGGTGCCTGGCCGCTTTTGGACATGGACCGCGGTCGACTCAAGCGGGTCTGTCGCACCAGTAGTTCATAGCCTGGTCGCCACGCTCCCGGGTATTGACGAGATCGGCGCAAAGAAGGGGGATGAACTGTGGCTATCAAAGCTCAAGGCGATCCGGCCCGATCTTGATCTTGATCTCGAACTCGGAAGATATCTCACGGTTTGGTCTGAGGATGAGTGGGCGCGCGGTGGGTTCTCTTCGCACGCGCCCGGCTGGACCGCGAAGGACGATGACGTCATTCAGTCGAGCGAAGACGGCCTTTATTTGGTCGGTGAGTATGTAGATGCTGAATTTACATGCCTCATGGAAGGGGCACTCCGCACAGGAAAGGCAGCGGCGCTCGACGTCGCCGATCGGATCGCTGCAAGGCCATAGGCCGGACCTCGTCTCACTGCGCACGATGACCGGCTTCACGGAGATCGCCATGCCGTCACGCCAAGGGGTCCCAGATCGTGCCAGGGAAAGTAGACCATCGTGCCGGAAGCGGTCAATCAGATCGCATTCTTCGCGGCCGGCGCTGGCGTCATCGTCTTTGCGCATGCGGTGAAGTGGGTAGTATCACGGTCGCTGGATTTGCTGAATATATGTAAAAGCATGGAGTTAATGCATACGCATATAAATCGTTGTGCGTGCGCTGCGCAAGGAGGAATCATGCAGGCATGGGTTATGGAAGGCATCAACCAGGATCTGAAGCTTCAGGACTTGGACCGGCCGTCACCGGGGCCGGGCGAGGTTTTGATCAAGGTCACCGCCGCCGGCATTTGTCATAGCGACGTGGGATACGTGGAAGGCGAAATCCCGATCATCGTCGACCTGCCCATCGTTCTGGGGCACGAAGTGGCAGGGGTTGTACAGGAAGTTGGGGAAGGCGTCACCGCGTTCAAGGTGGGCGATGAAGTAGCTCAAGGAGTCGTCGCCACGGACGCACCTGGAGTCACCAGGGACGGCGGCTTCGGGGAATACGTCATCGGCAAGGTCGACAGTCTCGTTCACAAGCCCAGCAACGTCGAGTGGTCCCAGGCAGCCGCAGCAACCGATGCCGGAGTCACCTCCTACAGTGGCGTTGTTGTCCATGGCGGAATTGAAAAGGGGATGCGCGTCGGCATCCTCGGACTGGGCGGCCTAGGACTGACCGGCGCCCGCATCGCCGTCATCAAGGGTGCCGAGGTCATCGGAATCGAACCCCGCGAAGAAGTCTGGCAATCCGCCAAGGACCGCGGCGTGTCCCGCGTGGTCAAGGACATCGGCGAACTGAAGGGTGAAAACCTGGATGTCGTGGTCGACTTTGCCGGTTTCGGCACCACCACTGTCGGCGCATTCGAAGCCGTCAAGGATGGAGGCAAGGTCGTTCTGGTTGGACTGGGCAAGACCACCTTCGATTTCGAGTCGTTCGGCTTCATCACCAGAGCCATCACCCTGCAGGGCTCGACTCCCGTCGGAAACCCTGAGCATCTGAAGGCTGTGCTGGAGATGATCGACTCGGGGCAGTTGGAAATCGTGGCTTCGAATGTGGGCTTCAACGACATTCCTGACGGCCTCAACCGCCTTGCCCAGGGCGGCGTCTCAGGACGCTTGGTCGCACGCTACGACCAGTCCTAACAAACAGATCTGTTGATATGTGGGGTCCCCTCCAAATGGGCGGGACCCCACATGTGTGTTTGGAGGCGGTGTCGCCCTTGTTCGGACCCGCGGGAGTTCCGCCAGGTGCCCGCAACTACAGAACGCAGTGCTTGTCCAGAAGCCAGCTGAGCCCCAACCCGACGCTCTTGCCGTACCCGGTAGGAGAAGGATCATCCAGGACCCTTGGCTTCCGCCGTTCACCGGAGGACGATTAAAGGATCGAGGTGAAGGAGGTTTGTGATGTGCTACTCCTCGAACAGGGATTTCGGTTGGCGCTTCAGAAAGGAAGACGAGCGCACGCCGGAAACCCGTCCGGAAGACCAAGACACCAAGGGCCAGACCTGGACGAAGTCCGATGACTCCGAGGTGAAGGCTTTCCTGGATAAGTCCCCAGCCGACGAACCGGCCAGGCACCGGGCGTTGTAGCCGAAGACCGAGCATAACCATTGAAGCTCCGCAGGGAATCTGCGGGGCTTCAATTGCGCCCAACTTCGTCGCCGTGACCGCCTGGGTCGGAGAGGTCATAGGCGGCAGAAACCCGGCGATGAACCCAAATCCGCCGCCATCGATCCCCTCTTGCCTTTTCTTTGTGTCATGTGCGTCATATTCTGGAGCCGTTGCAGCTTGCTTTTTCATCGATAGCCCGACCCTTCGGAGCCGGCTTCTCGCTCGAGAAGGAGGCGCACGGTGGCCCATATCCAATTGCTGGGCACCGGCGGTACTATCGCCTCGCGCAGCCACGGCGCGCGGGGAGCAGTCGCTAGCGACGCTTCGTCAGCGCTGGTCGACACGAAGTACGGCGAAATCACGGTCCGCGCCCGCGACGTACTGACCATCGGCAGCTACCGGCTGGATCTGTCAGATCTGCGCCGGATTGCTGAGGCGGTCGGACAGGCCATCGTGGATCCAGGCACCGACGGCGTGGTGGTCACCCACGGAACGGACACGCTGGAGGAAACGGCTTTCCTGCTCGACCTCGTGCATGCTTCGCCCAAGCCAGTGGTGGTCACCGGCGCCCAACGAACTGCCGACAGCCCCGACGCGGATGGGCCACGCAACGTCGCCGAAGCGGTCCGCGCAGCAGCTTCCGAGCATTTGCGCGGGGCTGGAGCGCTGATCTGCTTTAACGGAACAGTCCGTTCCGCTCGGGGTGCCCGCAAGGTACACACCACGGCGGGCAGCCCATTCGGCGGTGGCACGGAAGTGGCGCACATGGCGGGTGGCCAGCTCGTGGTGACAGCAACGCCCCGCCGCTACCCGCCGCTGCCGACTCCGTCTACCGCGTTCGATAACACCCGGGTGGAAATCATCACCGCCTACCCCGGCGCGACTCCAGAGTTGTTGGACCACGCCGTGCAGCTCGGGAGCCGCGCCGTCGTGCTGGCCGGTACGGGGGTCGGTAACGCAGGGCCGGGGTTCGCCGAGGCTGTAAAGCGGGCGACGGGGAACGGCTGCAAGGTCGTGCTTAGCACTCGAGCGCCGCAGGGACCTGTGGTCCCGACCTATGGCGATGGCGGCGGCATCGATTTGGTAGAAGCCGGAGCCATCCCCTCGATGGACCTCAACCCCTTCCAGGCGCGCATCCTCACCGCCGTCCTGCTTTCCTACGGCGAACCGCCAGAAGAATTCCCAGCAATGTTCGAAAGTTACCTCTAAGTACATCCACCGCCACCAGAGGAGACAATATGCCCAAGAAAATTTACGTCTCGGTCGGTATCGATGTCGACGCTGTCGGCGGTTGGTTGGGTTCCTACGGGGGCGAGGACTCCCCGGGTGACATCTCCCGCGGGCTATTCGCCGGCGAGGTCGGTGTTCCGCGGCTGCTTCAGCTCGCCCAGCGCCGTCAGATGCCAGTGACCTGGTTCTGGCCGGGACACTCCATTGAGACGTTTCCAGAGCAGTTCGACGCCGTGGTTGCTGCCGGGCACGAGATCGGGGTGCATGGCTATAGCCATGAAAACCCCATCGCCATGTCCCGGAAGCAGGAGACCGAGGTTCTTGACTACTGCACCGACCTGATCGAGCAGCGATCCGGGCGCAAGCCAGTTGGCTATGTGGCTCCTTGGTGGGAGTTCTCTGCGGTGACCAATGAAATTCTTCTTGAGCGCGGGTTTCTCTACGACCACTCGTTGATGCACAACGACTTCACTCCGTACTACGTGCGGGTTGGGGACAGCTGGACCAAGATCGACTACGAAGCCGAGTCCGCCCGGGAATGGATGAAGCCGCTGGTACGAGGCCGGGAGAGCGATCTCATTGAAGTGCCGGCGTCGTGGTATCTCGATGATCTGCCGCCGATGATGTTCATCAAGTCCAGCCCCAACAGCCACGGCTTCGTCAGCCCTTGGGACATCGAGCAGCTCTGGAAAGACCAGTTTGACTGGGTGCACCGGGAGATGGACTACGCCGTCTTCCCCATCACCATCCACCCCGATGTCTCTGGCAAGCCGCAGAACCTGCTCATGCTCGAGCGGCTGTTCGACCACATCCAAGAGCATGACGGCATTGAATTCGCCGTCATGGAAGACCTCGCGCGGGACTTCGCCGCCCGCCAGCCCCGAAAGGACTCCTGAGAGTCCTTGCGACAAGGAAAGCAAGTGCCATGTCATCGCTTCGTTCCCCCGGCGGCCGCTCCGTCGAGCCATGGAATGTCCCCATCACCAAAAAGACAATCACGCAGGTCTCAGTCGTCTGCTTTATCGCCTGGGTCGCCTCGGTCTATGACTACACCCTCTTTGGCACCCTGCTGCCGGTCATCGCCGAGGAGTTCGGCTGGACCACCGCGCAATCCACTGCCATCAACACCTTCGCAACGATCGGCGTTTTCGTCGTTTCCCTGCTCGTAGGCACCATCCTGGACCGGATGGGCCGCAAAAGAGCCCTCATCATCCTCATGCTCGGCGGCGCGGTGGCTTCCGGCCTGACCGGCCTCGCGGCCGGCGCCATCAGCATTGTCATCATCCGCTCCTTGACCGGGTTCTCCATGTCCGAAGAAGTCGTCAACGCGGTCTACCTAAACGAGATCTACAAAGAGGCCAAAAGCCGGGGCCTGATGTACTCCCTGGTCCAGGGCGGCTGGCCGGTCGGCGCCCTTATCTCTGCGGGCCTCTCGGCACTGCTGCTGCCAATCATCGGCTGGCGCTGGACCTTCGTGGTGGCAGCTGTCCTGTCCCTGATAGTGGTGGCCATGGCCCTCCGGCTTCCCGAATCGCCCACCTTCGCCGCCATGCAGGAGGTCAAACGCCGCCGTGCCAGCGGCGACCTCGACGGCGCCCACGGGCTTGCAGACGAACACGACCTCGAGGAGGCAGCCCACCATGCCACCGGCGTTAAGGATGTCTTCACCCCGGAGTTGCGCAGGCACACCATCCTGCTGTCCCTGGCATGGTTCTTTAACTGGTTCTCCATCATGATCTTCTCCGTCCTTGGCACCACGATTCTGGTCGAGGCCAAGGGGGTTTCCTTCGACAACGCCCTGGTCATTCTGGTCCTGGCCAACGCGGTCGGTTTCATTGGCTACGTCTTCCACGGCTGGCTTGGTGACAAAATCACCCGGAAGCTCACCGTCGTCCTCGGCTGGCTGGCCGGCGGCATCGTCAGCCTGATCATGCTGCTGGGCCCGGCCGTCCAGGGAATCATCATCCCGCTGTACGCGCTGACCCTCTTCTTCCTCACCGGCCCCTACGCGGCGCTGCTGTTCTACATGGGCGAGTCCTTCCCCGCCCATGTCCGGGGCATGGGCACCAACGTGGCCCACGTGATGGCGCCGGTCGGTGGCATCGCCGGCTCCGGTCTGTTATCCATCCTGCTCGCCGCCGGAGTGGATACCGGCTGGGCGGCGATCATCACCGGCACTGGCGGGCTGTTCATCTCGGCACTGTGCATGGCCGGCACGCGTACCATCCACGATGCCCATCAGAGGACGACGGTGATCGCATGACTACCAACGAGGCCAACTGCAAGAACAATAGAAGGACGGTGCCGTGGTGAACCGCGACGACGGACTCGAGGGCAAGGTTGCCGTGATCTCCGGCGGTGGCAGCGGGATTGGTCGGGCGCTGGCCGTAGCCTACGCCCGGGCTGGCGCCCACAGTGTGATCGGCTACCTCCCTTCTGATCCCCACGACGCGAAGGACACGGTCCGTGCCGTCGAGGATGCCGCCGGTCGCTGCGTCGCCGTCCCGATGGATGTTCGCCGTTTCGAGGACACGGAGAAACTAGCCCAGGCCGCGCTGGACGAGTTCGGCCGGCTGGACATCTCGGTGGCCGCGGCCGGCATCCTGCGCCGGGCGCCACTGGCCGACATGACCGACGAGGCGTGGGACGACATGATGGCCGTCGACCTCTCCGGCGTCCTGCGGGTCTTCCGCTCCTGCAGCATGCGGATGGACGGCGGCGGGGCGATGGTCGCCACGTCCTCGATCGCCGGCGGCGTTTACGGTTGGGAAGAGCACAGCCACTATGCCGCGGCCAAATCCGGCCTGCTTGGCCTGTGCCGGTCCTTGGCTGTGGAGCTGGCCCCGCGCCGCATCCGGGTCAACGCCATTATCCCGGGGCTCATCGAAAGCCCGCAGTCCCTGGACCCGGTGAACTCGCTGGGCCGGGAAGGCCTCGACGCCGCCGGATCCATCATCCCGTGGGGGCGGGTAGGCGACGTCGACGAGGCCGCCCGCGCAATCCGCTTCCTCACCAGTGACGACTCGGCTTACATCACGGGACAACAGCTCATTGTCGACGGCGGGCTGACCGTCCGCTGGCCGAGCTGAGTGTCGGACAGGAGTTGAGATGGAACGGCAGCTCTTAGACAAGGTCGCCGTCATTTCCGGCGGTGGCAGCGGGATCGGTGCGGCCATCGCTCTGCTCTTTGCCCAGGAGGGCGCGGATGTGGTGCTGCTGGACCGGGACGAACAGAGCGCCGCGGCCGTATCCGCCGAGGCCGGCACCTTCGGCGGCCGCACCGCAGCCCTTGCTGTGGACGTCACCGACGGCGAAGCGGTGCGGCGGGTAATGGACCACGTCGCTGCAACGTTCGGCGGCATTGACATCCTAGTCAGCGCCGCTGGCATTCTCGACGAGACGCCGCTGCTGGAAATGAGCGAAGCGACGTTCGACAAGACCCTCGCCGTGGACCTCAAGGGCGTGTTCCTGGCTGCGCGTTGGGCCGCGCCCCACATGGTGGAGCGCGGCGGAGGCCGGATCATCAACATCGCCTCGCAGCTCGGGCTCAAGGGCGGGGTCGGCTTGACTCACTACGTGGCGGCCAAGGCAGGGGTGATCGGCATGACCAAAGCCATGGCACTGGAGTTGGCCGAGCACCACATCCTCGTCAATGCGATCGCCCCCGGGCCTATCTTTACTCCGTTGATCGAGGGACTCTCCGAGGAGTGGAAGGCCGCCAAACAGGCGGAGCTTCCTATCGGCCGCTTCGGACACGTCCACGAGGTAGCGCCCACGGCCTTGCTGCTAGCTTCCTCGCCCGGCGGAGACCTCTACACCGGGCAGACTCTGGGCCCGAACAGCGGGGACGTGATGCCGTAACCCAATCCCCACGTAGGCCAGCACGGGCCCGGCGGAGCGAACCGCCGGGCCCGTGCTGGCTGAGGAGACCGGGTTACTCCACGACTTCGAAGGTCAGTGTTTTGGTGAACTCGCGGCCGTAGACGTCGGTGGCGGCGACCTCGGCGGTGTGCTCGCCGACGGCGAGGTCAACGGGCAGCTCAAGCCGCCAGAGGTGCATGGAGCGGTCGGCCAGGCCGCCGCCGTGAACGAACTGCTCTTGGATGGCTGCAGGGTCTGACCACTCGGCGCCGATGAGCGGAGTCTCGCCCTGCATTTGCTGGGTGCGGACGGCCTCGGTGGCGTCGCTGCCGTCCAGCGTGACCTTGACGGTGGACCCGGTGCTGCCCATCCAGAAGTTGGTGGTCAGCCAGGTCTGGCCGGCCAGATCGTCGCGCGAGACTTGCAGCGGATTCTCGAGGGCTGGAGCTGTGCCGCGCGGCTTGGTGATGTTTTCGGAGTACCAGGTGCGGTAGGCCGGGGTGTTCAGGCCCAGGGCCATCTGCTCGGTTTCGTCGCCGCCGCGGATGCTGAAGCGTTCCTTGACCTCGGTGTTCTTGATGTCCAAAGTCAGGACGCCGGGAGGGGTGCCGTCACGCTGCACCGAGGTGGGGTAGCCCTCCTCGGTGACGCGTCCGCCGTACCAGTGGCCCGATACGGCCGGGACGGTCAGGTGCGTGAACGGCAGGCCAGCGTCGCCGACCTCGTCGCGCCAGCCGGCCATGAGGTCGCCTTCGCGCAGGTTCTCCGACATGTGGGTGTGCCCGCCGAGGGAAACGACTTCGCGGCCCTCCAGGATCCCGTAGATCTCCTGCAGCTGCTTCACGGTGTGGGAATCGCTGTAGAAGAACTCAAGCAGCGGGCTGTGGCCGGCCAGCACGATCACGCGGTCCTTGGGGACCTTCGCGATGTCCGCGCGGAGCCACTCGAGCTGACGCTCGCCGAGGGCGTAGGTGTAGTTGCTCTTCTTCGCGGGGATCGTCGTCGGATATTCGATGTTGCTCAGGGCGACGACGTGGGCCTTGCCGGCGTCGTACGAGTAGTACTCCGGGCCGAACTGGCTGCGGTAGGTGTCGAACTCGTGCTCGCCGTCGAGGGCGTCGAAGTCAAGGTCATGGTTGCCCGGGAGGAAACGGGCCGGACCGTTGAGCATGGCCGTCAGTTCCCGGGTCTGCCCGAAGAGGGACAGGTCGTCGCCCACAATGTCACCGATGAACAGGGCGCCGCAGCCGGCATAGTCGGTGCGTGCGGCCAGATCGGTGAAGACGCCGTTACGCGCGAACTCCACCTCTTTCTGGTTGTAAGTCTGGACGTCGGCGCCGAAGGCGCAGTGCTGCTCCGGCGACTGGGTGAGCTGGCTCTTGGCCAGCGGGAAGTTCACCTGGTCAGGCAGCGCTCCGGTCGGGGCGATGCCGCCGTACTTCAGCTTCGGTGAGCCTTCGGGCAAGTGGTTGTAGAAGAACTGGGCGACGTTGTCATCGTCCACCGGCACCTGGTAGCCGCGCGGCTGGGTGACGAAGACGGTCATGTTATCGAAGGCCGGCAGCTGGTAGCGGCCGTGGCTGTCCGTATTAACGACGTCGCGGCCGTTGGAGACGGTGACGCCGCGCAGGCCGGGCTCGTTGACGTCCTGCTTGGAGTTCTTGTTCTTGTCATTGAAGACGGTGCCATCGAGGGTCTGCTGGTCTGCATCCGGACCATCAACGACGTCGACTTCTCCTCGGTAGGCGGCGGCGGCCCAGTCGTTTTCGGCCGGGGCGGGCGCCGCGGTGGCGGCGGGACCAACCATCGTGCCGGCGGCCAGCAGAGCCAGCGCGCCGACGGTCAGGCGCAGCGGCCGGGACAGCCGGGTTGCTTGTGGAGTGGGGGACGAGTGCATGAAACGGACCTCCGGTCGAGTGGTTGCCGGCCGTTCAGAGTGGCCGGCACCGCCAACTGTTGCCCATGCCAATGAACGGCCAACGACCGGGGAGCGATGTCCGCGCCGCCTGCTGGTAACTCGGCTTCGCCGGGAGTTAACAGTTTCGGTGCCGCGGTCCTGCCGTCGATAACTCGCGGGGCCGCTATGGCGCCCCGAGGAAGGTTGGCGGTATGCCAATACACAGAGCTGTAGTGCCGAAATGCCGGGGACACCTGATGGGCCTCAGCCCGGGCGGAAGCGTCGGCCTCGTTAAGAAATGGTCTTGCCTGGTTGCTACCTCAGTCATTCGGTGTTTGGCTGACACAATCGGCCCACATCGCAGAGAGGGCAACATGCACGCGTCAAGGATGCTGAAGACTACGATGCGGGCCGGCGTTTTGTTGGGCGTCATTGCCGTGCTGCTCATCGCGTTCAGCCCACTGATACTCGGCAACTTTGGAACAACAACCGTTGTTGCAGATGCGCCCGTCGCCATGGCGGTATCAACGGTCCATCTGCTCGTAACGGCTACTTTTTTGCCGTTTTCAGCGGCGCTCATCTCCGCGTCGCTCGTCATGCGCCATGCGGAATCGCTTCGCGAAGTGAAGCGTAATTCGTAGGAACTCCGTAAAGTCGCTTGCCTTGAACGCGGCCACCCGGTGACAGGTCCTGGCGTCATCCACCGTAGGAAGCGTCAGCGGCGGACGGCCTCAGCTGATTTTGCGACGGTAGATGGCCAGCGCGATCGCGTAGGCGGCGACGAGGATGCCCAGAAGCCGGGCGAGTGCGATCCAGATGTCATCCCCGACGGCACAACTGTTTCTACAGAGCGTAGAATTGACTAGTCCGGTCCGCTCGCCAGTGAAAGGACGTTCATGGACTTCTTCCTCGGGCTGCCGCTGGGGTGGGCGATCGCCGCGCTCTTCGGCGGTGCGATGATCCGGTCCAACGCCACGTACTGGCTGGGCCGCGGGGTTGCCGCTGGCTGCCGTCACACCCGACTGGAGAAGCATCTGGACGGGCCGCTGATGCGCCGGGCGGAAGCGATGACAGCCAGGTTCGGTCCGTTCGCGGTGACGCTGTGCTTCCTGACCGTCGGCCTGCAGACTGCCGTGATCGGCAGTTCGGGCATCGCCCGCATGCCGCTGCGCCGCTTCCTGCCCGCCGTCATCGCCGGCAGCCTCATGTGGGCCGTTGTCTACGCCACGGTCGGGCTGGCCGCGATCGCGGCCTGGTTCGCCCTCATCCTCGCGTCCCCGTGGGCGGCGGCAGGCGCAGCGGTGGCGATCACCGTCGTCGTACTTCTGTTGCTAAAGCGGAGGCGGCGCGCCCGGCGCAATCAGGCGGCGGCGGACGACGGCGGTGCTCCGGTTGGGCCGGAAGGTCCAGTCGAGCCGCAAAAGGCTTTCCCCGGCTAGGCGTCACCCGCTGCGGGCGATGGCCCAAATCTGCGCGCGGAGGATAATGGGGCGCAATGAGCATGGTCCCCCGTCCTTCCGTTCGGCGGCGTGGGCAGCGCCTGTGGGTGCTGCTGCGTCCGGCCCTGACCGGCGTTGCCCTGTTGGTGGTTTACTTCACGCTTCCCCTCGACCGGCCGGGGCATGGCTCCGTGCCAGGGCTTTTCATCGGCCTCGTCGCGCTGGCCGCACTGGTCGCTTGGCAGATCCGGGCAGTGATGACGTCGCCGTCGCCGTGGCTGCGTGCCGCGGAGTCGTTGGCCACGGCGATCCCGCTTTACATTGTCCTGTTCGCGTTCTCACACGCCACCATGTCCTATTGGGACCGGGCAGCCTTCACAGAGCCGATTGACCGAACCGACAGTTTGTACTTCACAATCACTACGTTGGCCACGGTGGGGTTCGGTGATATCGCCCCGGTATCGCAACCTGCACGGATCGTAGTCACCGTGCAGATGGTCACCGGGCTGATACTTCTTGGTCTGGTGATCAAGGCTTTCCTGGGCGCGGTGCAGATTGGCCTCAGGAACGCCGAGGAAAGTCGCGCTAGCCAGAATGATGCGGGCGGTCCTGCACCGGGTGGCGACGGCCGCCCCGTTGAAACAGACGGACCAGCATCCGGTGACGGCCGCCCCTCCGGCAGCGGCCCCGTCGGCGGGTAGGCGACAAGTCCGAGCTACCAGTCAGCACCTGGATTCGCCGGTGCTCCGCCCGGTGTGGCCGGTGCTCCGCCCGGCGTGCTCGGCTGCTCAAACCTGAGTGCCCGCGCCTTGACGTGTTCGAACTCTTGCTGGTTGATCGCGCCGGAGTCCAGCAGTTCCTTGGCTTTGGCGATCTCTGCACTCGGACTCGCGCCGGCCACCCCGCGGATGTACGACTCGGTATCCATGCGCATCGCTTGAGACGCTGCGTGGCTGCGCTCGGCCATTCCCTTGCCGCGAGCAATCAGATAAATCAGCGAGGTCAGGAAGGGCAGGAAAATCAGAAAGATCAGCCATACTGCCTTCAGCCACCCGTTCAGAGACCTGTCCCGGAACAGGTCCGTGATGATTCCGAACAGCACGAAGAGGTAGGCAATGAAAGCGAACGCCCAAAAGAACCACCAAATAGTGTCCCAAAACGATTCCATGGCACCCACCTCCGATTCCCGGCACCGCCGCACCGGATCGCCTAGAGCCCTTCCAGAACGTGGGCGCAGTCTACAACCTTGCCGGGCGCAGCCGTCAAGACCCCGGGGCGCGGTCCGCGGGAGCGTCAGCAGCTGGAGCGCACGGGACCGGCCTAGTCTGCGACCGGGCTCGGCAGTGCCAGACCACCGCCCGACCGCCGAAAGCCGGGACATCCCTATTAGTGTTGGGTGGGTGGAAGCACAGATTCTTGCGACCGTCGTCTGCGGTCTGCTCATCGCCGTCGGCATTGCCGGCATCGTCGTGCCCGTTTTGCCCGGCACCATCACCATCGGCATCAGCCTGCTGGTATGGGCCATTGCCCTGCAGAACACCGTGGGCTGGGTGGTCTTCGCCATCGGCATGGTGTTCGTGGCCGCCGGCATGCTGGCCAGTCTGGTGCTGACCGGCCGGCGACTGAAGCAGCGGCAGGTGCCCAACTGGTCCATCCTGGTTGCCGTGCTGACGGGCGTGGTCGGGATGTTCGTGATTCCAGTGGTGGGGCTGTTCATCGGGTTTGCGGCTGGCCTGCTGCTCAGCGAATACGCCCGACGGCGGCACTTCGGCCAGGCGGTCGGGGCCAGTTGGGCGGCGCTGAAGGCCGTGGGCCTCGGCATGCTGGTGGAGTTGGGCTGTGCGTTCGCGGCCGGGGCGGTCTGGGTGGTCGGCGTGCTGGTGCAGTTCGTCTAGAAATCAGTCCTGCTTGAGCAGCCCGGTGGTCCGGTAGGGGATGACCTCGCGCAGGAACATCTGCGTGGACGTGCGTGTGATGCCCGGGCAGAACCGGATCTCCTCGCTTACCCGGTACAGGTCGTCCGGGCTGTGCGCCACCACGCGGATCAACAGGTCGGTATCGCCGGCCGGGGCATGGCATTCGAGCACTTCCGGAATCTTGCGCAGCGCTTCCACCGCATCATTGAGCTTGCTTTGGTCCAGTTCTGCGCTCACCATCGCCATCACCCCGCGGTCCAAAGCCTGCGGAAGCACCCGGGCCGAGTGGGTGCGTAGACACCCCGAGGCCGCGAGACGTTCCAGCCTGGAGTGGACGGTGCCGCGCGCCAAGCCGAGCCGTTGCGCCAACATCATCACCGGGACCCGCGGGTCCTCGTCCAGCGCGAGCAGTATCCTCCGGTCGGTGGCGTCCAGTTGCTGCAATTTGACCACTTCCTGTCGATTGCTCGCCGAGTGCTTGAACAGTCTGATCAAGTATAGGGCAGCCTCTTGCACGGATTGTAGCCAAGCTGTTGGAATGATCATCAGAACGGGCCTAGCCACAAGCCGTAGCCCGCTGAGGTGCACAGTCCAAGCTCACGACGCCGGGACAGTGTTTGCGGGCCCGCGAAGCCCGGACCTTGTTGTTCACACAGCCGAAGACCCCTGCCAGTCCGGATTCCGGACCGCCAGGGGTCTTGCTGCTTATGGCTCAGGAGCGGCTAAGGGCAAGGCCTCCAGGACTGCCCGCCCGGGGCGTAACAACGCGGTCCTGTGTAACCGGGGTAGGGATTAGAAGCCGGGGGAGCCGGAGCTGGCGCCTGCTGTTGCTGTTGTAGCAGGCGCTGACGCTCTGCGTCGGCAACTTGAGCTTGTCTGGCTGCCTCGGCAGCCTGTTCCGCTGCGAACCGTTCAGCGGCTGCGCGTTCCTTGGCAGCCTTCTTTTCTGCTGCCAGGCGTTCAGCTTTGGCCTTCGCTTCTGCTTTGCGCTTTTTCTCGGCGGCCTTCTTTTCTGCAGCAGCCTTCTCTTCGGCCGCTTTCAGCTTGTCGCGCCGCTCTGTTAGCTGCTCATGTTTCACTTCTCCGGACTTGATGGTGGCACCAATTTGGGAGGTCAGTCGACTACGATCAGGCGCCGCTAGAGCCGCCCAAAGTATTGCATCGGCGGTGTTCGTGACCGCATGGAGACTGGATTCGATAGACTTCGCGGCGGCGAGGGCAGCGGCCAGAGCCGTGAGCGTCTCGGCAGTTGCCTCGGAGGTATTGTCTGACGTTGTAGTCATCGCCGTCTCGACCTGGTAAATGGCTTCCTCAACTTGTCCGGGAATCGTACAGCCGATGGAAGGGTCGTACATACCCAAATCCGACGCCTCTGCTTGTGCCTGAGCCTCGCGAACCTGACTTAGGTATTTCTTGTTGGGCTCGTAGTAGACAGCATGGCCGAGGCCGCGCCGGGCAATTTCTGCGTTTACTAATGAGTCGCCGACGAAGACAGCGGCTAGTGTTCGTCCGTATCGGTCCTCCCGCTCGATGTCGAAGGCGAGCCGGACCTTGGTTCCGGGAGGAACAATGGTTTCGAGGCTATGGGTTGCTTCTGTGCCAAGGCATTCCACAGGCTTATTCGGATCCTTGGTCTCCGGAGTGTCTATATTCAGTAGCCGTACGGTGGCATCTTGATGCTTGTAATTTATGACGAGGGTGTCGCCGTCTATAATTCGGACGACTTCGCCACGATCTTGAGTGACTGCGCCGGCAACCGCCAGGCTGCCAGCTGCTATTCCAACCACGGATACAGCGGCTACCGCCGTTTTCCCGATGACTGTACTTGTGATTGCCTGCCAAACAGTTGACATGGTTGTGCCCACAGGTGCCACTTTTCCCCAACGATTATTGATTTTTTTGCAAACTGCGAATCTCTATTCTCCCCCAAATTTGGAAGAGCTCAGCCGATGAGTGCATGCGCTCATCGAGTTATGCGACTTATATTGGTTCCCTGAAACCCGAGCACGGACGGGTTGTTCTCGCGTTGGAAGAAATGCTATGAACGGCGAAAGAGCACGATGACCGGCCCACTGGTCATGGGGTCAAGACGTGGTTGCTACTGGGCTCAATAAGCCAGGCTTAGGCGGCATTCGCCGGAGCATCGCCGTTGAGCGGGGGCGTGTTCTGCTTCTCGCGTGGTTGAAAGAACCGCTTGTAGCCGAGGAAGAGCACGATGGCCAGGCCCACGGTCACCACGATGAACGAGAGTGTGGTGCTCCCGGACACAAAGCTGCGTGTGATGCTGTAGATCAGCGTGAACAGGCTGCCAAGCATGACACCGTTGGCCAAGACGCGGTTGCGCCTCTCGACCAACAGGCTAAGACCGAGTAGAACAACCGAGCTGATCAGAGCTGCGATGGTGACATTGCGGTTGTAGATATCGGTTGCTTCCTCGTACTCGCGGAAGGCGGTCTCATGCTGTAGCTGAAGTTCCCGCTGCTGTGCGAGCTCCTCATCCGTGGGATTGTTCTTTTCGATAATCATCTCCACCGGATACTCCGGCACCTCCGGCGGTGCGTAAAACGTTCGGATGCCGAGCCCGACGAAGAGCGCGATGATGACCCCCAAAAAGACCGTATAGACGGCCTTGAGAACTTTGTTGTCCATGGGCAGAGTTTATGGCGCGGGTCCACTTGCCTGCGCGGACGCCCGTGAGCGCTGCACATTCGTTACCAGAATGGGCGAACTGGGCGTGGGGCTGGGGCGGGACGCTGGTGGTGCTGGGCGCCACAGAAGCGTGTCTGCCGCGCAACACTGCATCCTTTCAGCTTGGCGATCGACGCGCCGCGGACTTATGATCGAACGCAGTGGCACGGGGCTTTAGCTCAGTTGGTAGAGCGTTTCGTTCGCAATGAAAAGGTCAGGGGTTCGATTCCCCTAAGCTCCACTACACGAAAGGCCCCTACTTCCTTGTAAACTAAGGGAAGTCGGGGCCTTATCTTGCACCGGCGGCGCCGAGGCCTGGCCGAGTGCGCGGCCCTTAACCTTCTCCGGCCGGCATCAAACTGCCGGTTCAGCAGGTTCGGCGCAACGATGCCCTGCTCGCCCCGGTAAGAGTTGTATCGCTTCTTCCGTCGGACCTTGCAGACCAGCCGCTGCGAACGCAGCATTCGCCTGACAGCCGTCGCAGATCCGGTTAGGACAGCCAGCGCCACCAGCGTGACTGCTCCGGTTCCGGCTCCGGCTCCTCGCCCAAAGCCAGCGCGGCCTCGACGATGTCGTCCGCAGTGAGCGTCATGACGGCCTCACGATCGAGCGCCTCGAGACTTTGTTCCCCGTCGAGCGACAGCCGCAGCGCCTGGCGGTTGAGCGCCTGCTCGAACAGGGTACGGGCGAACCGTGCGTTGCCGGAGTCCTCGCCCGCGTGGAGCCCGTTGAAGATGCGGCGCAGCATCTGGTCCGCACCCGGCTCCAGCGTGTACTCGTGCTGGGCCAGCATCTGATGGAAGATCGTCTGGAGTTCGTCGACGGAGTAATCGGGGAACGTGATCTCGCGGGCGAACCGGGAGCGCAGTCCGGGGTTCGAGAGCAGGAAGGACTCCATCAGCCGCGGGTACCCGGCCACGATCACGACCAGGCGGTGGCGGTGGTCCTCCATCCGCTTGAGCAGGACCTCGATCGCCTCGGGGCCGAAGTCCGCCCGGCCGTCCTCCGGGGCCAGCGCGTAGGCCTCGTCGATGAACAAGACGCCGTCCAGCGCACGCCGGATCACCCGGTCCGTCTTGATGGCGGTCGCGCCGACGTACTGCCCCACCAGGCCCGAACGGTCGACCTCGACCAGATGGCCTTTCTGCAGCAGACCGACCACGCGGTACATCTCGGCCAGGAGCCGCGCCACGGTGGTCTTGCCCGTGCCCGGGTTTCCGAGGAACACCAGATGCTGTGATGTGGCCACCTCCGGCAGGCCGTGCATCTTACGGCGGGCCTGGACCTGGAGCAGTGCGACGAGGGCCCGCACCTGTTCCTTCACGGTCTCCAGTCCGACCAGCGCGTCGAGCTCGGCCTGCACCTCGGACAGCGGCCGGGCCGGCCCAGGCCTCGCACCGATGAATTCGCCGACCAGGTCGTCGACGCGCTCCGAACCGTGCAGCTTGAGCTGATCGGCCAGATGACCGATGGTTTCGCGCAGGTCGTCGAGCGGATTGCGGCTGGCAGCCATGCACCCACTGTAATACTCGATTTCCCGACCGGGGTGGGGCTGGCCTCAACGTATCAACCCCCTTTTGGCCGCAGAGTTCACGGGGTAAGGCAGTCTCCGGTGGATAACGCTGGCACTGGCCGCCGCGGAATCGAAGGAGCTGGAGGAGCTGCTTGACGAGTAGCTGCTGCCGGAGTCGGATCCCGCGATGTAGCTTGCCGCAATCGCGTCGCCCGTCGCATCGTACGAGGAAAGCTGGCCGGCTTGGCAGGGCTGCGACCTGCCGGACGAAATGCCTGGAATAAGGCCGGTGCCCGGCGGCCCAGGTCAGGATGTTGGAGAACACGGCCTGGTTCTGCTGTGCCTTCGCGTAGCCTTTGCCGTCCTTCACAATGCTGTTGAGGTATTCGGCGCATGCCTTGACGTCGATTTTGCCGATTGGCTTCTTCCCAAGGCTGCACCAGATCGCGACGGGCGATCCGGGCATATTCGTACGAGGTGCTCACCCGGAATCGTGCGGTGTCGGACTCGGCGAAGGAAATCCACTCTTCGACGATTTCGGCGAAAGACGTCTCCGCCTCCATTGGCTCCTTGCCCTCCGCCGCCTTCTGCTGAAATGAGACAGCAGTGCTTCCTCAGCCTTCCGTGCCGTCGTACCGAACCGGTTCCGCTGGATCAGCCGCCCGTCATGGGTCTCGAAACGGCCGCTGGCCTTGTACCTGCCGTCGGCCTGACGTTTGGCCGGGGGATGCGCCCTCAGGATCCGGCGGGAATTTCGACGTTGCCATTATGGAGCCACCGCCTTGACTTCCTGCTTCTTCAGCCATGCGGTCAGCTGCTCCACGGAGGACAGGACCTGGCCGTCCTCGAGCCGGAAACAGTCAGGGCCCCGCTGCGACGCCCAGTTCGCGAGGGTACCAGGGGACCTGCGGAGGAGCGCCGCTACTTCGGCCCGGGTCAGGAACTGGGGCAGGAGCCTCTGGAGGCGGTCTACGGGTCTGTGCACTTGTCATTGCAGATGTCATGCAGGGGCTATGCCGGAGACGGCGGGGGCCGGTGTCATTGTTTTCGACCACGGCCGCGATGCAGCTGGATGTCACACTTTCCGTCACACTATGGCCGTGAACCGGCGTGAACCGTGCATTGCAGTTGGTCGAAAATTGGCGCTTTGGCTTGTCAAAGCGGTTCCCCAGGAAGTTTTCGTGAACTGCCGTGAATCGGTAGTCGCAAAAAAGGTCAGGGGTTCGATTCCCCTAAGCTCCACTGAGCCGGTCCTCGCACGCTCCTGCCTTGACGGAAGGGC
Organism: Actinomycetota bacterium; assembly: GCA_051751385.1. Taxonomy (GTDB): domain Bacteria; phylum Actinomycetota; class Actinomycetes; order Actinomycetales; family Micrococcaceae; genus Crystallibacter. Next base: position 526,023 of record JBNJKW010000004.1, read on the forward strand.
CCGGGCGTTGTGGACTGGGCGGACGCGGGAGCCGCTGGGGCGCGGCCGCCTATGACGGAAGGCCGAAACATGGACAAGCACCATCAGGTAGTGGTTGTCGGCGGCGGCAATGCGGGAATTTCGCTGGCAGCGCGGCTTCGCCGGTGGAAGGTTAAGGACATCGCAATCATCGAGCCTCGGGACCAGCACTACTTCCAGCCGCTGTTCTCCCACATAGGAGCCGGGGCTGCACGAATGGCCGAAGCAGTCCGCTCCCAGGCGGATGTCATGCCGCAGGGGGTTGACTGGATCCGCGGGGAGGCGGCCGACGTGCGGCCGGAGGAGAACGTCGTCGTCCTGGCCGGAGGCGAACGCGTTGGTTACGAGCACTTGGTGGTCTGCCCGGGCCTGCAGTTGGACTGGGACGCCGTTCCCGGGCTGGCCGAGGCGATGGCCTCGCCGCACGGCTCGTCCAATTACGACGCGGAACTGGTTCCCAAGACCTGGGACCTGGTGCGAGGGCTGCAGGACGGCACCGCCGTGTTCACACAGCCGCCCGGGCCCGCAAAGTGCGCAGGTGCCGCCCAAAAAATTGCCTACATGGCCTGCGACTACTGGCGCGAACAGGGCGTGCTGCGGCATATCAACGTGCACTTGGTCGTGCCCACGCCTACCGTCTTCGGGATGCAGGAGGTGGACCGGGAGTTGGAGCGCAAGATCCGCGAGTACGGGATCACGCTGTGGACCTCCACCACCGTAGCCTCGGTCAATCCTGAAGCACAGACACTGGTGCTGCACCGCTCCTCGGGGGATCGGGAGGTCCGGTACGACCTGCTGCACGCGGTTCCGCCGCAGTCGGCGCCGGACTGGCTGAAAGCCACTTCCCTGCCGCCGAGGGGGAGCACTGGCGGCTTTGTCGAGGTGGATCCAGAGATTCTCCGCCACCCGCGATTTCCCAACGTCTGGTCCCTCGGCGACGCCGCAGGCACCCGGAACTCCAAGTCAGGCGGGGCGCTCCGCAAACAGACCACGGTACTGGCGAAGAACCTCACCGCTGTTTTGGCCGGGCGCACGCCAAAGGCGCGTTACAACGGCTACTCGGTCTGCCCCTTCACGCTGAGTCGCCGCACCGGATTTTTTGCTGAGTTCGACGACCAATACCGCCCCCAGCCGAGCTACCCGGTCCTCAGGATGGCCAAGGAACGGCGCTGGCAGTGGGTGATGGACCGGCGGATCTTCCCGCAGATTTACTGGCACTTGATCCTGAAGGGGCGGGCCTGAGTGTTTCGCAGCGAGGCAGGATATTGCCGTCCGGACCGCTGCCGACAGGACGGAGCGGTTCTGGTCGGCTTTTGCGACACAGCAGCCGTTCCATGAAAAAGTCAGGGGTTCGATTCCCCTAAGCTCCAGTACGCGAAAGGCCCCTACTTCCTTGTAACAAAGGGAAGTAGGGGCCTTTTGCTTCCTTGACATTTAGCCTCGGCACCACGGTCGGCTTTTGCGTGCCCCGGGATTCCTGCCGCTTCGCCACCTAGGCCCTGACTCACCCAGCTAAGGCAGCCCACCCGTTGGGACCTGTGAAGTTTTCCGGAGATTCGCTAACGCATGGGCTCCTCACGTCGATTGCATCCCTTAGCACCGTTGCCCGCATTCGCTCAGACGGCAGCTCGACGAACGGATCCAGTTTGATGAAGTCCCTCATCCGCGCACTCCTCGGAGCTGCCCTCGGATCGACCCTGCTCGCGTCAGCACTGGTTCTCAGCGTCCCGGCCCAGGCCGCGGCACCGTACAGCGCGACCTATCAGACCTATACCGCGCCCAACGGTCTCAGCAGCAAATACCACCTCTACGCCAACGGTATCGATACGAAGAAGCCCGTCGGCGTCCTGTTCGTCTTCCACGGCGACTACTCCCGCCCCGACCAGTCCTACGTCCACCACCCCAAGGGGTCCGTCATGAAGAAGATGGCGGCTGAGGCCGCCAAGAAGAACATGATCATGGTCCCGGTCATCACCCCGGACAAGAAGGGCGGCATCACCTGGTGGGAGGACGCCGACCGCAACGGGGACTGGTTCCGCTCATTGGCGACGAGCTTGATCGCCAAATACAAGCTCGATTCCCGCCGTATCTGGCTCCACGGCTACTCTGGCGGTGCCGAGTTCATCACCTATGAGCTCCTCGCGGACCGCCAGGAATGGATCAAGGGCGGCGGCGCCACCATCGTCGGCGGCGGCGGATACGACGGCATGCAGACAGCACCCCCTGCGGCCGTGAAGAAAATGAAGCTTCACTGGATCAGCGGCAGTCGCGACGGAAAGGGCGGCACCAGCCTGAAGACCTGGTCTGCCTTGGGTACCGCCAAACGCGCCGAGAAAAAATACAAGGCCCTCGGGTTCACCGGCACAAAGATCACGATCCTACCGGGCGTTACTCATTACACCTATGACATGCCGAAACTGCTGGCCAACGACCTGAAAGCCATGCCGGCCGCCATCGCCCCGCCCAAGGCGAAATCAGGCGACGTCGTTGCTGTGGACTCCGCCGGCAAGCTGTACATCTACCCCTCTGCCAGGGGCAGGGACCTGAACAAACGCCGCTACGTTTCCGCCGGCTGGGGAACATCCCTGACAGTGGAGATCGCCGACTGGAACGCCGACGGCGTCCAAGACTTGATCGCCAACTGGAAGGACGGTCGGCTCACCGTCGACTACGGACTGAAGCACGGCGGCTTCAAACGCTCCACTCTGGGCACTAGCGGCTGGCAGCGCAACACCATCCTCGTCGCCCATTGGAAGACCGCGGATAAGTTCCCCGGCATCATTGCCAAGAACCGCAACGGGAAGCTGTACTTCTACGCAAACAACGACGGCGCAAAGCCAGCGCCGCGGAAACTGCTCAGCTCGGGCAACTGGAAGCGCTCGGATGTGATGGCCATGGACTTCGACGGCGACACCAAGATGGATCTGGTCGCTCGCAGTGCTGCCGGGCAGCTGAAGCTCTACCGCTCTAACGGCAAGGGCCAGCTCATCAAAGAGGCCCGCAAGGTGGTCGGCGGTTCAACCTGGAAGTCCATGACGCACTTGTCCGCGGCCGAAGGGCATCTGGCCGCCGGTCAGCCCGGCATCCTGGCCCGCGACAAGAAGGGCAACCTGCACTTCTACCCGGTCTCCTCAAAGAAGATCCAGAAGCGTGTCACCGTTGGCCTCGGCGGCTGGAACGGCCTGAAACTCGGATCATAACCCCTGCGGACCTGGGCGGCGACGAGAACCCTGATCGCGCACGGGCCGACGGCTGGCATGTGGTCGGCACAACGGTGTGTCCGCCAGCAAAGGGGCCTTGACTTGCCGTACACATGAAGGGACATGAAACGTATCCGCCTTGCCCTCGCCGCTGTGCTGCTGACGGGACTGACTGCTTGCAGCACCCCGGTCCTTGAAGCCCCCGTTGTCCCCGAATCACCCTCTGGCACCGCATCGGCGGTGGCGCCGGAGCCCAGTATCCAAGAGAAGTCCGAAGCGCCCGAGCCCAAAGCTGAACAGGGACCCGCTGCCGGCACGGCGCTGGAGCAGTTGGCCACCATTGAGGTCAAGGGCCGGGCCCCGAAGACGGGGTACTCCCGAGACCAGTTCGGCAACGGCTGGAAAGACCCTGACCGCAACGGCTGCGACGCCCGCAACGACATCCTGGCCCGTGATCTGACCAACGAGGTGCTCAAGGCCGGCGGCTGCGTGGTCCTCTCGGGTAAGCTGGCCGATCCGTTTACCGCCACGACCATCAACTTCATCCGCGGCAACAAGACCTCCACCGCGGTGCAGATCGACCACGTCGTGCCGCTTTCGGATGCCTGGCAGAAGGGGGCACAGCAGTTGGCCCCGAACCAGCGCGAGGCGTTCGCGAACGACCCGCTGAACCTGCTGGCCGTCGACGGGCCCACCAACGGATCCAAGTCGGACTCCGATGCGGCCACCTGGCTGCCGCCGAACAAAGCGTTCCGTTGCGAGTATGTGGCACTGCAGACCGCGGTGAAAGCCAAGTACCAGCTGTGGATGACCAAGGCGGAGCGGCAGGCGATCAAGAACATCCTCAGCACCTCGTGCCCGGACCAGCCCGTCCCGGCCGGCGGGGGAGCGGCTGTGCCGGTCGCCGTAGCTCCGGCCCCGGCACAAAAGCCCAAGCCCGCCCCGGTCAAGGAGGCTCCCGCGCGAGCCCCGGCCGGCGGCAATGTCTTCTACCAAAACTGCACCGCCGTGAAGGATGCCGGCGCGGCACCCATCAGGGCCGGCGATCCGGGCTGGGACACCAAGTTCGACCGCGACGGCGACGGGGTCGGCTGTGAGTCCTGACGGGCGCGGGTGGATCGTGAGCTCCGGTCGGCAATTACATCTGACCTAGGCATACCGCCAGGCTGCCATCCCCCTGAGGAACGGGGCAGGTAGATTCCTCTTCCGCTGCCGAATTTGTGGCGGTTGGTGTCACTGCAGGTCTGCTGTGGTGCCGTGCGGAGTGAAGCGGAAGGGAGAACGTTATACGTCCTAGCGGCTGCGGAATGTCAGCCAGAGCGCTCGCAGGGTAAAAACCAACACCAAGGACAAGCCCAAGGCCGCTAGTCCTACAAATCCGAGGGTGACACCAATCCGGAATGCAGAGGGCCGGATGCCGTCGTTGGCCTCACTGATTCCGTCGAAGCCGAGCCAGGAGAAAAAGGCACAGGTCAGACCGAGGATAAGCATTAAGAAGCCAATGCCGGATGCCCCTGAGGTCGATACCCTACCCAAGTCTGCACACCCCTCTTCTCCCTGTCTTCGCCCCATCCTAGATCGTGGACCGCTGGCGTCACCCTGAGAGGCACGCCGCAACGGGACCGGTAAGGCAACGAGCCGCCCATCACACGCCAAGAGGCGGCCTCCCTGGATGGGAGGCCGCCCCTAGCGGGCAGAACCGAGGGGTCAGTTGCCCTGGAGGCCAGCCTTTTCGATGGCCTTGGCGGCCTTCCAATCAGCCTTACCTGCGGCCTTGATTTCCTTCCAGTCAGCCTGGCCCTGTGCCTTAGCGGCCTTCCATTCAGCATCTGCTTCGGCCTTGACGGACTTCCAACCAAGTGCGGGTGCCTCTTCAGCCGGTGCTTCGTCGGCGGGTGCCTCTTCAGCCGGTGCTTCGTC